>NZ_JAHESF010000002.1 GCF_018598225.1 Chryseosolibacter histidinae
AGCATGGGCAGTAACCACCACTCCCTCCAGGGAAAAGTGAGCGACCTGGCCAGCATCTGATTGAAATATGGCAAGATGGCCCACGCCAGCAACAGCCCCAGGGCAAATGAAAACAGGCTGAGCATCACTGACTCCGTAAGGAACTGACTGATGAGGCTACCGCGATGGGAGCCCACCACCTTTCGAAGGCCGACTTCCTTTGCCCGGTTGGCCGAACGTGCCGTTGACAGGTTGATAAAATTGATACAGGCAATGAGCAGGATGAACGCCGCGATCGAACCGAACAACCAGATGTAGCGGATGTCCCCATGGTCCAGACCATCTCCGATGCCCTCCTCATTCAGGTAAATATCACGTACTGGCTGCAGCTTGAATTGCAGGCTCTTCACCCAGGCAAGGGCGCCTGCATCTCTGCCGTTCTGGATCTCCGCAGGCAGATAATGATTCTCCACAATGGCCGATAGCTTTTGCTCGAGTGCTTTCACGTCAGTGCCCGGCCTCACTACAACGTAATCGATATAGTTGCTGGCACCCCAGTTTGATTGCTCGCCGGGAAAGAACTCCTGGCCCGCCATGGTCATGATGAAATCACATTGTAAATGCGACGTCACTGAAAAATTTTCAACAACACCGGACACCTTGTACTGCCTGTTCTCATCATTATTCAGAATGAACAGCTTGCCAACGGGGTCTTCGCCAGGAAAATATTTATCCGCTTTACGCCGGGTGATCAGCATGGTCTTCGGCTCCGTAAGCGCATTTTTCGGACTGCCGTAGATCAATGGCAACTCAAGGATCTCGAACATGTGCTGGTCCATAAACAGAAATCCTTCTTCGTGCGTACTTTCGATCTCATCCACACGCCTGATCTCATTACTTCCTCCGCCGAAATTCACGTTGCCGATATAATGGCCCGCTTTCTCTATCTCAGGATAGTCTTCTTCCAAAGCCTTGACAAAAGGAGCCGGGAAGTACAACCCCTTGCTCCTTTCACCATTACGGGTGCTTTCCCTGATGACCCTGTACATGCGATCTGCTGTTGTATAGTGACGGTCATAGCTCAGCTCCTGGCGAATGAACAGCGCGATCAGGAGGCAGGCCGCGATGCCGATAGCGAATCCGCCGACCTTTACAGCGGAATACATTTTTTGCCTGAACAGGTTTCGCCAGGCGATCTTGTAATGGTTCTCGAACATAGCATAATGATTAAATGACAGTCGTGCTTTCCTCAACGCAAAAGGCCGCAGGTAATGAAAAACCTGGTACCAGTAATTCAGCTTTGCTTTCAGCGGTGATCCTTTTGCCACCGTCGAATCAAACTTCTCCTGCAGGTCGCCGAGCACTTCTTCGGCAAGGTCGTCTCTGAGAAAACCAAGCAGTATTCGCTGCGCAAGTCTTGGCGGTATGGGTTTGATCGATTTCAGATCTATGATTTAGAGATTTACGATTTATCTGGATACCTGCCTTTGGTTCAGTAGTTTCAGATCTCAAATTTGAAATTGTTTGCAAAGGGAGGATACTGGCTCCATAACGACACCCTGAAGTCGCGTGCAGCAATCAATGCCTGCCGGCCATAGGCAGTAATGGTGTAGATCCGCTTTCTCCTTCCACCCCGTTCTGCGGTAGCCTTTCCCATCTTCGAATTCAAAAACCCTTTATCCTCCAAACGGCTCAGTGTAGAATGTACCGCCCCGATGGATACAGGCCTCGTGGTCTGCGTCTCAAATTCTTCGGCAATCCTGAATGAATACGCCTCCTCGCCCAAAATGCCTACCAGCAACAGGATGACCTCTTCGAACTCACCCAAACCTGTTTCTTTCATTTGTTTCTAAATTGTATACCAAATAAGGAAAAAGATATGATATGTTCTACGATTTAGTAAGAAATGTTTCAGGTTGCCGGTTACCAGTTGCCCGTTTCGTTTCGGTGCTAATCCACTCCATGGCGTTATATTTTCAAGGAACAACATCATGAGAGGACTGCTCTCAACCGGCTATCCATGCCTACGCTAAAGCTTCGGCAGGTAAACCGGCAACTGGTAACTGGCAACGATTTTTACGAGCGGCAACGTGTTATCGAAACAACATGCTTATAATTGGCATTCATCCATAAACGTTATGATCAGAACACTACTATTCTTCGCCGCACTCATCCTTTTGGTGGCATCCTGCAAGAGTGAGAAAGAGCTCACGGACCAGGGGAAAAACAAACGGGTTGTGATCGGGTATGTGCCGGGGTTTCGCGGGCTGCTGGATGAGACCACCATCGATGCCACCAAGCTCACGCATATCAACTATGCTTTTGTGGATGTAAAAGACAGCCTGGCATGGCTCACCAATATTGCCACGGACACTGTCAATTTCAGGAAGCTTGGCTACCTGAAGAAAGACAATCCTGATCTGAAGATCCTCATCTCCATCGGTGGATGGTCGTGGAGCGAAAATTTCTCAGACGCCGTGCTCACAGAAAGCTCACGCAAAAAATTCGCGGCAAGCAGCGCTTCCATCGTGGAGCAATACGGTCTTGATGGTGTTGACATCGACTGGGAGTACCCCGGATTACGAGGTGAAGACAACGTATTCAGGCCGGAAGACCGCGAAAATTTTACACTCATGTTCAAGGCTATCCGCGAAGCGCTCAATTCCGTTTCAGAGAGAACAGGAAAGGCCTATCAGCTGACCACCGCCATCCCCTGCTTCTATGAGTTCATCAGGATCACAGAAATGGGAAAAGCGCAAGCCTACCTGGATTATGTAAACCTGATGGCCTACGACTTCTATGTGGCTGGCGATACCGCTGGACATCACTCCAATCTTTTTGCATCTGAAAATGATGCCACCGAGCTCTCCGGCGACAAGGCATACAGGGACTACACCAAAGCCGGCGTGCCCGCTGAAAAGTTAGTGCTGGGGCTGCCTTTTTACGGAAGAAGCTGGTTTATGAAAAGCCTCGACAACCGTGGTATCAACCGGCCGGTAGATTCTGTGACCAAAGGCGGAGGTTATACTTATATTAAAGACAGCCTTTCAATAAAGCCTGGTTTTGTCAGGCACTGGGATGAAAAAGCCAAAGCACCTTACCTGTTCAATGACTCAACCAAACAACTCGTCACGTACGACGACGAAGAATCCATCAGGTATAAATGCCAGTATGTGAAGGACCATAACATGGCCGGGGTTATGTTCTGGCAATACGCCAGCGACCCGAAGGAATATCTTTTGGATGCGATCAATGAAAATCTTCGGTAGGATGGTTGCCAGTTGCCGGTTACAAGTTGCCGGTTCCGAGCGGTTAACCTTTCACTAACTGAACTCCGCAGCATTATCATCTGAAAAGAAAACGGCGTAGTGATACCTTGCCTCCCTAAACTGGCAACCGGTAACTGGCAACTGGCAACTTTTTAACTCTTCTTCTGCAGCAACACCAGTTGTCCCACATGGTAAGCCTGGTGACTGGTTCTGTTCAATAACACATTGAGCTTGTTCCGGTGAGGTTCTTTGGCGAAGTCTTCTTCCGATACGGAGTTATGCCTGGTGAACCATTCTGCGGACTTCATCGCATCGATATGGCTGACGAGTTTTTTATTGACCTCGTGCCAGTATTTTCTCAGCTCTGCCACGGAAGGCTGCGCAAGGCCTGACTTGTCTGGATTGGTTAGAAAAATATTCTGAAGTTCAGGATAAAGCTTATCAGAAAAGCCGAATAACGGAAGCAGGTTATCATTCACGGCAGTGAGGTGGCCCAGAAGGTAAGCGCCACTGTTCTTGCCCGGGGCGATATCGCTGCGGAGCTGATCGTCAGAAAGCTTGTCGAGCAGCTTGTCTACACGTTCGTTTTGTGTTTTCCATGCGGTGACAGCCATTTTTATAAAAAGGGCTGTTTCAGAACTCGTTGTTGTTTCCATTTGGTGGTTTATAGTTTCAGATGTTGGAAAAACTGCGATTGTTAAAAATAAGTTCGCCCGCCTGGTTGGAAGAGTCCACGATCCACAGACCCCAGTCCACGGCAGAGCAGCGTTGTCTTGGACAGGTACGTCCCAATAGCGATCGAGATACGCGGCACGATAAGCGGTGTCATGCTGCACGGCTGTGGACTGTGGACCATCGACCGTGGACTCTTTCCCTTTTCACACCCATGTACCTTCCAAGCCCAATGCTCACGTTAAAGTATCCCGATTTGACGGATATTGGAGTTAAAATCTTATCTTGAGTCACCCTTAACCTAAACCCCGACCGCAATGGTTAAAATTATTATGTACCCGCTGAAGCGGTTTGCCTGGTTCAAACGGCTCAATGCAAAAGTAACCTATGAACTTCTCGCCAAACGGATTCCCGCAGCTGAATGGCAATTCATGAACTATGGGTTCATTCCCGACGACAATGAAAGACTTCCGGAGCTGGACAACGAAAAAACGGTGCAGCAGTATCCCATGCAGATGTACCACTACCTCGCGTCAAGGGTGACAATCACCGGAAAGCAGGTGCTAGAGGTAGGCAGTGGCCGTGGTGGTGGTGCAAGCCATATCGCCAGGTTCTTCAAGCCAGCCTTTTATACCGGACTTGACCTCGCTCAAAATGCCGTGGACCTTGCCAACAGCCTCCACGCAACAAACAACCTGAAGTTCATTCAGGGCAGTGCCGAAGAAATTCCTTTTGCCGACAACAGCATAGACGTGGTGATCAATGTCGAATCCTGCCACGCTTACGGCTCGGTATCAAAATTCCTCAGTGAAGTAAAACGCGTGCTGAAGCCCGGCGGACACCTGCTGATGGTGGATTTCAGAGGAGACAATAAAATGAACGTGCTGAGAAGTTATCTTTTTGATACAGGCATGAAGATGATCGAAGAGAAAGACATCAGCAGCAATGTGATCAGGTCAATCGAAGCCGAAGATGACATAAAACAAGCGCGCATTAAGACCCTGGTGCCGCCCAGATGGCAAAAGCTCTTCTGTAAATTCGCAGGTGTGGTAGGCTCACCGTTTCACCTCACGCTGAAGAACGGCACACGTCATTATTACAGATTTGTGATGCAGAAATAGTCCACGGACTACAGCCGACGGTCCACGGCATGTCCCATTGAAGGTCCGTCATCCAGAGCGGTGACAGCTGCGGTGGGTTTGTGCGAGCGAAGGATCCCCTGAAACTTGCTGTGTACTTAATTCGAAGGCATGTCTTAAAACGTGCACTTCGCTTTAAGGGGATTCTTCACTCCCTGAAGCCTACCTCACATGCCTCGTTCAGAATGACGGTTCAATCCCTGGCCACGGACCATGGTCCATCGACTATGGACCGGTGTTCTCACACTCCCCGTTCCAGCATCAGCCTTGTCTCTTCCAGGTCGAGCTCGTATTCCAGCTTCCTCAGGATCTCGTCGCTTATGGTGCTTTGTCTGCGAAGCGCGATCACCTGACTCCGTTCCGCGGCCAGCAGCTCCTGCTGAATGCTGTGGAGCTGGTCTATCTCTGCTTCGGTCAGCTTCTGCTGGGTGTTGTCTTTGCGTAGCCGTTGGATCCTGATCTCGTATTTGGTCTTGATCTGGTTGAGCACTTCGTCCGTCAGGCTCAATGAATAATTCTCTTCGATATGCTCGATCACTGCCGATGCAATGCGCATGCGGATCGCCTGTTCCTTGGCTTGCTCATGGTCATCTGCCTTGATGCGCAACAGCTTGATGAGCGGTCGCAGGGAGAGCCCCTGAACCACCAGGGTTGAAAAGATCACACAAAACGTTAGAAAGATTATGAGGTCCCTGTTCGGAAAGGGATTCACGCCATCCAGGGTGAGCGGTATGGCCAGCGCGGCGGCGAGCGATACAACACCACGCATCCCGGCCCAGGCAACAATGGTGGCAAGCCTGACATTCACGCCGGGCTCACGCTCCCTGATCTTTTTGCTGAGCCACCGCGGAACAAACGTGCCCGGATATACCCAGATGATCCTGCCGATGATAACGGCAACGCTGACAATAGCGCCATATTTGATGAGTGTGGCCGGCGCAATTTCATTGTTGATCTGCCCCCAAATCTCCGGCAGCTGCAGGCCTATCAGGATGAAGATGATACCATTGAGCATAAAGATCACCGTATCCCATGTGTTGTAAGCCTGCAACCGGGTTTGCTGTGAAAAGATCTCGGAAGAGTTCCAGCTTAGAAAAAGTCCGCAGGAAACCAGCGCCAGCACGCCGGAGATGTGGATGTTCTCTGCAAAGAGGTAAATGATATAAGGCGTTATAAACGTCAGTACCGTGTCTGCTGTGGGATTATTGGGTGTGATCTTATGGATCCATTTGAAAAGATATCCCATGGCCAGACCGAGAAAGATACCACCCGCCGCCACGATCACAAACTTGTAACTTGCCTCCCATACACTGAACGTTCCCGTGATCACGGCCGCCAGCGCGAAACGGTACGCGATCAGGCCAGTGGCGTCGTTCACAAGGCTCTCCCCTTCCAGGATGGTGGTCACACGTTTGGGCACACTCAAGCCTTTGGTGGCAGCCGCCGCGGCAACTGCATCCGGTGGTGAAATGATGGCGCCCAGCACAAAAGCTTCTGCCCAGCCGAGCTCCGGGATAAAGGTATGGGCTACCCACGCAACGGCGCAGGTTGTGAAGATCACGCAGCCTATCGCCAGCAGCGTGATCGGTCTCTTGGCTGCTTTGAAGTCGGGCCACGAGGTTGTCCACGCCGCCTGGTAAAGAATAGGCGGCAAAAAGATGAGAAACACCGTCTCAGGCGAAAGATGGATCACCGGAAGGCCGGGGAAAAAGCCAATGCCCATGCCCGTGAGCACCAGTAGGATCGGGTACGGGATCTTGACCAGGTCAGTGAGCTGTGACAGGGCTGTGACAACAGCCAATAAAATAATGACCGTAGCAATATTCTGCATGCGGTAAAACTACAGGGTTAGTAAAACAGGTTAAAAACTAAACTTAGTGAGAAATTCGGAAAGTTCTTCCTTCAGGCTCCGGTCATTTCTGATATGCAAGGTGTCACTGATCAGTGGATTCACCTTTACATTGAGCTCGTGCAGCCGCAGGTGCTGATTGATAAATATGAACTCCAGGTCGGGAATAAGCTCCTTGAGAACATCGAGGATATCGATCACCTTGAGGTTGCGGTCAACGATGTTGTACACATCGCTGGGCAGGTCTGCCGTCAGGAGGTTGTTCAGCGCCTTGGCTACCATGTCGATATGGATGAACGTGCGTGATTGTTTTCCGTCTCCCTGGATGGTCACCAGCTTGTTGAAGTTGGCTTCAAAGATGAACTTGTTGATCACAGCATCGAAGCGCATGCTCTTGCTGTAGCCGTACACATTGCCACACCGCATGAGGAAGGTGTCGATCTTTCCGCCGTTGATCAGTCGCCGCACATGTTGTTCGCCGCGAAGCTTCGAGGCTGCGTAGAATGTCTGCGGATCGGGCGGCGTATCTTCGTGGGCCGGGATCTTCGACGAGCCGTACACGCCGGTGCTGCTGGTATAGATGAACCGTTTCACCGAGTTGCTCTCTTCCACCGCGTAGACCAGCTCGGCGGTGCCCCAGTGGTTCACCTGCTCATAGGCATGGGAGTCTGCATTGGCGAAAGGTGTTGTTACCTTTGCTGCCAGGTGATACACAACATCAACATCCTTCAGCACTTTTCGCAGGGCGCGTGAATCCAGCAACTCTCCCTTGATAAAGGTTATCTTCTGATGTTTCTGCAACCTGAGCCCCAGGAAAAGGTTATAGTTGGGACGGCTTAAATTATCGTAGACAATTACTTTGTCAACCTCGGGGTTGGCGATCAGAAGACTCACCAGCTCAGTGCCGATGTAGCCGGCGCCACCCGTAACAAGTACTTTCATTTCCTTTTACTTATTGATTAAGTCTGTGTGCAAGCCGCATTCAACTTTGTTAAGGCCAAACCAGCGTGCTTCACGTTCCTGCATTTCGGGGTCTAATTTACGGGTGCAGGGCTCACAGCCAATGCTGACGAAGCCTTTTTCTTCCAGGGGATGTTTGGGAAGGTTATATTCTTTCTGGTATTGCCAGATCATTTTACTGTTCCAGTCAAGCATGGGATGAAAGCGGACACAACCATGCTTGGCGGGTTGTTCTATTTTCATGGCTGCGCGCGTAGCACTCTGGTCGGCACGCACACCGTTGATCCAGATGTTGTGGGCCAGCAGGATCGCATCCATGGGCTGGGTCTTATTGAGATAACAGCAATGGTCAGGATCTGATGTGAACAGGAGCTTGCCGTCAGGGTCTCGCTGCATGAATTTGGGAACGTCTGATTTAAGATCGATGGTATTGATGCCGAACCGCTCCGTCACCAGATCGCGGAACTGAACCGTTTCAGGGAAATGAAAGCCTGTATTGATGAAGTATACCGGAATGGTCTTATCGATCCGGCTTAACATGTGGAGCAGGACCAGACTGTGCGACTGAAATGAAGAAGTCGTGAAAAGTTTCTTCCCCTCCCCTTTGTAGGCCTCTATCCGGCCCTTGATTTCATCAAAATTCATTCCCTTGTAATATTCTGTTAAAAATTGAAGATCAGCAGCTTAGTCTAAAGTTGTGAATAAACACTTCATCTTCTATCTTCGAACTCCTTAAAAAAACTAAACCCCGTTACCCGTGAGCTTAAAATATCGTTTACTTTTAGCTTTACTGCTGACAGTCCTGGTTTTTAGCACCCAGGCCATTTTTGGTTAGCCAGCTCCAGAGCTTAATCTCAATCCGGCATACAAGGTAAGACCTTTCCGGATAATTAAGTTCCACCAATTCAGTAGATTTTAAAATTGCACTGACATTTGCAGTTTCAATCGATTGTGTTGGTGGTTTACCATGTAAGTTTTTGAAGGGATGACATCCTTTCAAAGGATGTCATCCCTTGAACACCCCCCTGAAATCGCACAAACATGCGATCCCTGCAACGATCGCATCCCCCTATCTTCGTGAAAATTTGGTGTGTTACGGTAACATAATCGCAGACAAGCCGTTAACGCCTGAAGTTTTTCAACATAACCTGTTCGTTGGCTCAATGAAAAAAACCGCTGGCGCCCTGAATTTCGCAGGTCAGGCACTCCGCAACACCTTTACAACACAATTCCCGGGACTCATTTTTCAAACTTTCCGCCTTCTGCTCAAACCCGCAACAGCCCTCATCGCCATGTTGCTGTGGATGAACGTGGCGAAAGCGCAAAACGGGCCTGCTGTCAGGCTTGGTCCCTTCGAAGCACAGCCGAGGTCACTCAATCCCCTCCGCGAGCCCATCAACGGAGGCAGCCACCCTACACCGGTGGTGCTTGACGTTGACAAGGATGGCGACAAAGATGTGGTAGTGGCCCACCTTCCCGCAGGCGATGGCGCCTATTCCGACGGGTTTCATTACCTGAAAAATGTGGGCACTGCAGCAAAGCCTGTATTTGACCGCATGCGCTACCAGGCAAATCCCTTCGAGTACATCGTGTTCAGCATTGGCTCAACACCGGCGTTCAGCGATCTCGATAAAGATGGTGACCATGACATGCTCATCGGCTCCAAAGATGGTGGGTTCCGCTATTACCGGAATCAAGGTGAAGCAACTCCTCCTTTTAAACAGGAGACCGGAGCCTGGAACGCCGCCACTAAAACCGGAAATCCATTCAATGGCGTGTACCTTGGTAACTACAGCAGTCCAGCCTTTGCAGACATGGACGGAGATGGCGATGACGACGTGGTGATCGGCACCTCATACCTTCCCAACAATAAATCGATCCATTATTATATCAATGACGGCGCTGGTAATTTTACACCCGGCACGCTCACAAGCATCAACCCCGCGCTGGCAGAAGTCACACCTTCGTTCATCGACCTCGACAAGGACAGTGACCTCGACCTCCTATTGGGTGCGGCTGACGGAAAGATCTATTATTACAAACGCACAGGTCCAACTACTTTCGAGGAACAGACCGGCACAGCAAATCCTTTCAATGGCATCAGCATCGGCACCAACAGCTCACCTTCATCGGCGGACTTCGACAATGACGGAGATGCCGATGTGATCGTCGGCACGGAAAACAACACCACCACGGGCATCTTCTATTTTGAGAACAAGGGCAATGGCGCTTTCGAACAAAAGAACGGCTTTGACAGTCCCTTCGATGGTGTGGCCACCGGATCGGACTCTGCACCTTATTTTACGGATGTTGACACCGATGGTGACCAGGACCTGCTCATCGGCTCTAACAACAACGGGCTTCGTTACTACGCCAATGTTAATGGATCGTACGTGGAGCAGGTCGGTAGCAACAATCCTTTCGCTGGCCTTGCAATACCCGGCACATTTGTACCCTCGCTCATCGACCTCGATGGCGATGGCGACAAAGACCTGGTGGGAAGTGTGTCTGCAGGAACAACTACGAAGATCGAATATTATAAGAATGAGAACGGTGTTTTTGTACATCAGCTTTTCAGCAGTGGCCCCTTTGCCGCGCTGGTGATCGAAGAAGGCAAAAGCGACTTTGCGGACATGGACGGCGATGGTGACTTCGATCTGTTTGTTTCCGATGTGATCTCCGGAACCTCTGATGACGTGTACTTCATCCGCTACTTTAAAAATACGGGAACCGCGCAATCACCGGTGTTCACGGAAGTTACCGGAACCGCCAACCCGTTGGCGCAGGTTTCCGAGAACTTTGTGCTTGCACCACGTTTCAATGACATCGACCACGACGGAGATCTGGATGCGATCATCGGTGAAGGCGGAGGTGTTGTGGAGCTTTCTGACGGAAACGAGTTCTCTTATTATGAAAATACCGGATCAGCATCGGCGCCCGTGTTCAGGTACAGAGGCGATTTGATCCAGCAGGGCGACAATCATTACGAACCCGCACCTTCCTTCGTTGACCAGGATAACGATGGCGATCTCGATATCTTCCAGGGAGGCCTATCGGGATATATGATGTACTTCAGGAATATGAATCCCGCGGCAGTTACAACCATCAACACTACACCCCGCAAGGCGTTGCCCGGAGCTGGTCCTGTAGTGATCGATCCGGAGCTGCTATTGACCGATGCAGATAATGACTCGATCGTTCAGGCCACGGTCTCGATCGGCGGTTTTCAGCCCGGCATCGAAACATTGGCCTTTACCACTCAAACGGGAATCACAGGTACCTTCAACGCCACTACCGGTGTGCTCAGCTTCCGCGGAAAAGCGCCGGTGCCGCAATACCAGTCATTGCTCAGAACGGTAGCGTTGCAATACACGGGTGTGATCTCAGGACGCACGCAAGCCATCTCCAGAACGATCACCATCCGTGTCTCCGATGCGGATGGTACCCTTTCGGCACCGGTATCCAGGACCATCACGATAACGCCCGGTGAAGCTCCCGTATTCAACAACCATACCGTGAGCGTTGTGACCCGGCATGCTGTGACGATCGACCTTGCCACGCTGATGTCAGACGCAGATGGTGATATAGACGTGGCCACGCTGGCCATTCTTCAGCAACCCGAGATCGGTACAACCATTCTCAATGGAACCTCCCTCACGATCGACTACAAATCGAACTTCACCGGAACGGAAACGCTGGTGCTGCAAGTATGTGATGCTACCGCAGCCTGTGACCAGTCCACTATCACAGTGAACGTAACCAACATAGCACCTGTCATTCAGCCCGAACCTATTGACGCGCCGGAGGGAACCATCAAGACCATCAACATGCTGGAGATCACTTCCGATGCCGATGGCAACCTCGATGCCTCTACCATCCAGATCGTGCAATCACCTTCGAGCGGCGCCACAGCTACCATTGAAAAGGTCTCCGATACGCAAGTAACGCTCAGGCTGAACTACGATGGCATCTCCTTCAGCGGAACGGATCAGCTGATCGTAAAGGCCTGCGATTATGCCGGCGTGTGTACAGAAAGCATTCTCTCCGTTGAAGTGGATGTGACAGCAACGGTGGAAGTGTTCAACGCCATCGCACCCCACGGCAACGAAAAGAATCGTTATATGCACATCGCTAATTTGCCGGGCACCAACAAAGTCAGTATCTTCAATCGATGGGGCGACCCCGTTTTTGTCATGAACAATTACGATAGTGAAGTGCCTGGCAAACGTTTCGAAGGCAACAACGACAACGGAAAATCACTTGAGTCCGGCACCTATTTTTACAAAGTAGAATTTACAGACCAGGCGCAGAAACGGCAAACACTGACAGGCTTCCTTAACTTAAAACAATAAAGCATCATGAGACGATCTTTACTCCTGCTCGTATTCTTTTCCGTGATCTCCATATGCTCATGGGCTCAGACCGATCCGCTGTATGCGCAGTACCTCAACAATCCGCTGCTGATCAACCCCGCGTATTCCGGTCTCAACAATCATTTTACGGCAGCTGCCTCGTACCGGAAGCAATGGGCGGGCTTCGACGGAAGCCCCACCACCTTCAATGTGAATGGTCATACTTCGCTGCTCGATAACAAAATGGGTGCTGGCCTCATGGTGGTGAAAGACCAGGTTGGTGCCAATAGCAACACCGAGGTGCATGCCACGTATGCCTACAAGCTCGACCTGAAGAACAAGTATCTCTCTTTCGGGTTGCAGGCGGGCGTTGTCAATTTCAGAAGCAACAACGGCGATCTCAATCCCTATGACCCCGGTGACCCGCTGTTTACAGGAACTTTTAACACCACCAAGCCGAGCTTCGGCGCTGGTGCCATCTTTCACAGCGATCGTTATTTCCTCGGCGTATCTGTACCGCGCCTGCTGAAAGCCACGGCGTCTTATACCGACACCACCGAAGCAACGTTGTACAACAGGCACTTCTATGCCATGGGCGCATACGTGATCTTCCTCAACGAACACATCCGTTTAAAGCCATCGGTGCTGCTCAAAGGTGTAAAGGGCTCCCGGCTCTCTGCCGACCTGAACTTCGCGGCAAACCTCAATGAAAAATATACTGCGGGCGTCTTCACGCGCAACTTCAACACCTATGGCCTGCTGGTGCAGATGAAGCTCGGAGACCAGTATCGCTTCGGGTATGTGTTCGAAGTACCCACCAACAATTCAGTGGGTGCCAGGTTCACCAGCCACGAGCTGACCTTCGGTATCAACCTGGCGTTGCTGAGGTCGCACGATTCGCTGGCAGTAACGAATTTCTGAAATGGTTACCAGGTTGCCAGATGCCGGATAGCCAGTTCAGGGGCGTATATTGCTTTCCGTGATGATTTCTATTCCTGTGAACGTAGCCCGGTAAAGTGATTCAACAACGATTGAACCGGTAACAGGCAACTGCCAACCGGCAACGATGCTGATAACCAGTTATTTCTACAAAATCGGCCAGGTTTCACCCTCTTCCGGAACCTTTTAACCGTAATCCTGTTACTTTTACTGAATGAAGGTAAAGGTTTCACGTAAAGAGCACTTCAACGCGGCACACCGGCTTTTTAACCCTGCATGGTCTGACGAGAAAAACGCAAAGGTGTTCGGCAAATGCAGCAACCCGAACTATCACGGGCATAACTATGAAGTGATCGTGAGCGTCATTGGCGAGCCCGATGCGGAAACAGGTTATGTGTATGATATGAAAGTGCTGAGCGACCTGATCAAAGAAAACGTTTTGCGTAAATTCGATCACCGGAACCTGAACCTGGACACAGAGTATTTTAAGAACCTCAATCCTACTGCTGAGAACATTGCCGTTGTCATCTGGAGGATCTTAAGGCAGAAGATAGATTCCAACTTAGAACTGAAAATCACCTTGTATGAGACAGAAAGAAATTTCGTTGAATATCCGGCCTCTTAAGCCCAACGACCAGGAAGACATAGGTGATGACCACGTTGGTTCTTCTGCCGATACGCCCCTTCGCGCCGACGCCTTCGAGCTCGATGACGAAGAGAAGATCGTGCGCATCGAAAAACATTTCCGGGAGATCATGCACATTCTCGGGCTCGACCTCACCGACGACAGCCTCAACGGCACACCGCGCAGAGTAGCCAAGATGTATGTGAAGGAAGTTTTCAGCGGGCTCAATCCGTTGAACCGGCCCCATGCACGCCTCTTCGAAAATAAATACAACTATGACCAGATGCTGGTGGAGAAAGACATCACGTTCTACTCACACTGCGAGCATCATTTTGTACCCATCTACGGCAAAGCGCACGTAGCCTATTTTTCATCGGGTAAGGTGATCGGTCTGTCGAAGATCAACCGCATCGTACAGTATTTTGCAAAACGTCCGCAGGTGCAGGAGCGTCTCACGGTGCAGATCGGCAAAGAGATCCAGCGCGTGCTGCATACCGAAGACGTAGGTGTGGTGCTTGACGCGAACCACATGTGTGTGGCTTCCCGCGGCGTTGGCGACACCAACAGCAAAACGGGAACTGCTTATTTCTCGGGTAAATTCACCGATGAGAACATCAAGCGCGAGTTCCTGAATTATATCAACAGCATCAACAGCAAGTAGGCCGAAAGCAGTACGCCTTCACCTGTAATATTCTGTTTGGTGGCAGATCTTTTCCGCCCCTTGCCCGTTGTCAGGCCCCCCTAAAAACAACCGGTCAGGTAGTCTTTCGCGCCCTTCGCCGAGACGATCTTTTTGCATTTTTACCTATTGGGTACACCTGTAAGTTTTTTATACTTTGACCAGCATTTGCCCTTCTTAAATTTAAGAAAGCAGTAATCTTACCGTTATATCCTTTTCATTTATACCCATTTAACATTCTGTACCACAGATCGGTACAACTTTATGGCTATTGCCAGTTACTACGTGACCAACGGTATACCTGCCTGCAAAAAAAGATGTAAAGAATTTGCAGAATAGACAATATTTCACACGCCAGATAGCGAAATCGTTGTGCGCGACGCAGCCACCGTTACCGTTGCTTCAGTCCACTGTCAAAAAATGAAAGTCTGGAAATGCACATTTGTTAAAGTACCCTAACCCGCAAAAACATGAGTAAATTAAACCTGATGAAGGAACCCTTCGTTGACATCTACCTTGACAAAAACAATAACGTCATCGTTGCCCAGTGGATCGGTTTCCTGAAACCGGAAGATGTGCGCAAAGGATGTTCTTTCATGACGCGTTACATCAAAGACAACCTGTTGAAAAATCACCTGAGCGATCACCGCCAGCTCAAGGTCCTTTCCAAAGAAGTGCAGGATTATCTCACACGCGAGTGGTTCCCGGAAGTCGAGAAGCTGGGCCTTAAAAAAGTTGGTGCCGTGGTGGCCGACGATGTCTTTGCCGCTGCAACGGTGAACAAAGTGAACAAGGAGGCCAGCGTGGGAAACCTGCAGATCAATATGTTCAACTCCGAACCTGAATGCCTGAAGTGGCTCCTGAATTAGTGTGATGAAGACCGGAAGTTCTTACTTTGTAATGCAGCACTGGTTTCGTAACAACGAAACCATCCATGCCTTAGACCCGCTCCTGTTCGACGATAAGCTGGCGCAGCTCCATCAGCTGAACAGGAGCGGTGATACGCATGCGATCATACAGCTTTTATACCGGCTGCTGCCCATGCCCGACGCGCTCGATCTGTACACCTATGATCAGGCCATTGCAGCCATGCGCGACCTCGGCATCTTTATCGGCATCCTGAAAAAGCACGGCATCGAACCGGTGGAGGTTGTGCCCGAGCTGGAGTACGTGCTGCTGGTGCTCATGGTAAAAACTGACCTGCCCCCGCGCGATACCCTGCTGCATTATTCTATCTGGAATCCCGGTGGCAGCAGGATCAGGACCTACACCGGTCTCGACGACGAAAAAGCGCTGATCGAAAGTGTAAAGATCGCCCTGCCAGACCTGATGGAGTCGATCATACAACTGGAAGCGATGCACACCATGGACCTGGAGCGCGAGGATTTCGAGCTGCATTGCCTGCGGCTTCGTGAAAAGATGGAGAGCATGGTACGGGGCGTGGTGCATGCCAAGCGGCACGTATCGCCTTCGGTGTTCGCCAACGAGCTCAGGTTCTATTACGATCCCATCAAGGTAGACTACAACAAGAGCTATATGGGCCCAGGTGCTGTTGAGATGCCCATGTTTGTTTTCGACCACCTGCTCTGGAACTGTGATTGTGAAGACGTGCTTTATACCAATTTCAAGGAGGGATATCTTCCCTACAACCTTCCGTTCATACGGGAGATCTACTGGCGTTTCAAAGACAAGCCTTCGCTTATTTCAAGGATAGAAAAAAATTTAAGGAATTCTCCTACCTTTCAAAATTACCGGGCAGCACAGGCAGCCCTGGAGTTATTTACCGTTTTAAAAAGCTTTCGCATGCCTCATAAGAGAATGGCAGAACAGGCCTACGCCCACAGTGATGAACATCATAGAAACAGCGGCAGCGGTGGCTATACCGTTGACATCCTTCAGCACATCATCCGGCTCCAGGCCGAAAAATTTACGTCGCTTCAGGCCGCGATGGCCAATGCCAAAGTTAAATTCTAAACCCCGGGCATCTTTTTTACAAAACACCGGCATCCTCCCGGATACGGATTAGACCTGCAAATTAACCCATGGAGAAGTACATTACCCGTATTATCAAGACAGACCAGTTGATCAGGCGCAAGGCCACCGGCTCACCCAAGGCACTCGCCGAGAAGCTGAACGTCTCGGAAAGTACCGTATACCGCATCGTCAGGATCCTCAAGGAAAATATGAAGCTCTCGGTTACTTTCAGCAAGGAGTATAACAGCTACGTCTATACCCGTGAGAACGAAAAGCTGAACTTCGAGAACCTGACATTAACAACCAAAGAGTAGTTGACAATTGACAATGTTGCAATTGACAACATGCTTGATACGTAAACGGTTACCCAACCGGCACCCAGTGCCCTCACCCCTTGTCTACTGTCCGTTGTCAACTGTCAATTATCCTACCATCCCTGTTTTCAGTGAATTGTTGACCGGATGCTTCCTTCCAGGCCCGGAAGTGTATAAATTCCTGCAATTTTCTCAATAAATGGTTACTTTAGGGCTGTCTAAAAATTAAGCCCATTCACTAAGCCCATTTTGTTATGTCTCTGGAGGAGGATATTCAGCAGAAGTCATTCGGCAGCGAGTACCATAAAGTGATCCTGAACATACTTCACACGCAGAATCACCTGGTGGCCGGCATGGCCGAGGTTTTTAAACAATTCGACATCACCCGTCAGCAATACAACGTTCTCCGCATCCTCAAGGGGCGGTATCCACAGCCTGCCTCCGTGAACCTGATCAAGGAAAGGATGCTCGAAAAAATGTCTGATTCTTCCCGCATCGTAGAACGGCTCCGCATCAAGGGTATGATCCGCCGCGTGTCAGGCAAAACGGACAAACGGTCTGTCGACATCAGCATCACCGATGAAGGGCTGGAGCTTCTCCAGAAGATGAAAGAGCCGGTCCAATCGCTGGAGAACATGATCAGCAACCTGACGATGGAGGAGGCCCGCCAGCTCAATGCCCTCCTGGACAAGCTCAGGGCCGTGCCTTTACCCGAGGACGAAAATCTCTCCCCTGCTCTGGAACACGTGAATCAACCAGAAAAAATTTAGTACTTTAGCACCGCTTTTATAAACACTAATGTATGGTATTCGATTTAGATATGATCAAGGCCGTTTACAGGCAGCTACCGGAACGTATTGCCAAGGCCAGGAAAGCCGTTAATAAGCCCCTCACACTCTCAGAAAAAATACTGTATGCTCACCTTCACGAAGAGCAGACCGTGGGGAATTTTGGCCGTGGCAAAACCTACGTAAACTTCGCACCTGACCGTGTGGCCATGCAGGATGCCACAGCACAGATGGCGCTGCTCCAGTTCATGTCTGCGGGCATTCCCAAAGTGCGTGTGCCTTCCACCGTACATTGCGACCACCTCATCCTGGCCAAGGATGGCGCTAAAAAAGACCTTGCTGAATCACTGACGGCCAGCGGCGAGGTGTTCAACTTCCTTGAATCTGTTTCAAACAAATATGGCATCGGCTTCTGGAAGCCGGGTGCTGGTATCATCCACCAGGTGGTGCTCGAGAACTACGGGTTCCCCGGCGGCATGATGATCGGTACCGACTCCCACACCGTGAACGCGGGCGGCCTCGGCATGATTGCAATCGGTGTAGGTGGCGCTGACGCTGTAGACGTGATGGCAGGTATGCCCTGGGAGCTGAAATGGCCCAAGCTGATCGGTGTGAAGCTCACCGGCAAACTCAGCGGATGGTCGTCAGCCAAAGACGTGATCCTGAAAGTGGCCGGCATCCTGACCGTAAAAGGCGGAACCGGAGCCATTGTAGAATATTTCGGTCCTGGTGCACTTACCCTTTCCTGTACCGGCAAAGGCACGATCTGTAACATGGGTGCAGAGATCGGTGCAACCACATCGACCTTCGGTTACGACGAAAAAATGGCCCAGTACCTGCGTGGCACAGGCCGTAAAGAAGTTGCCGACCTCGCTGACAAAGTGAAGGAGCACCTCACCGGCGACCCTGAAGTGTACGCCGATCCTGAAAAATATTTCGACCAGGTGATCGAGATCGACCTGTCCACACTCGAGCCCCACGTCAACGGACCTTTCACACCTGACCGCGCCATACCGCTGTCTGAGTTCGCCGCTGAAGTGAAGAAGAACGGATGGCCTGAAAAGCTGGAAGTAGGTCTTATCGGCTCCTGTACCAACTCATCCTACGAAGATATCTCACGCTCGGCATCACTGGCCAAGCAGGCTGTTGACAAGAAGATCAAGGCCAGGGCAGAATTTACCATTACCCCCGGCTCCGAGCAGGTAAGGTATACGGTAGACCGCGATGGATACCTGGGGATCTTCGAAAAAATGGGTGGTGTAGTACTGGCCAACGCCTGTGGTCCCTGCATCGGGCAGTGGTCACGCCATACCAACGATCCCAACCGCAAGAACTCCATCATCACCTCATTCAACCGCAATTTCGCGAAACGCAACGATGGTAACCCCAATACCCACGCCTTCGTGGCCTCACCGGAGATCACCACGGCGTTCGCTATTGCCGGCGACCTCACCTTCAACCCGATGAAGGATACCCTCCTCAACGATGAAGGCAAGGCTGTGAAGCTCGACGAACCGCTGGGCGTTGAGTTCCCGCCAAAAGGTTTTGACGTGAAGGATCCCGGATACCTCGCTCCGGCCAAAGATGGCAGCGGCGTGCGGGTGAAGATCGATCCGAAGTCTAACAGGCTTCAGGCATTGAGCCCTTTCGAACCCTGGAACGGCAAGAACTACACTGGCCTGCGCCTGCTGATCAAGGCTAAAGGAAAGTGTACCACCGACCATATTTCCATGGCAGGTCCCTGGCTGCGTTTCCGCGGACACCTGGATAACATCTCGAACAATACGCTGACCGGTGCTATCAACAACTTCAACGACAAGCCCGATAGCGTTAAAAATCAGCTCACCGGTGAATACGGCCCAGTGCCGGCAACCCAGCGCGCCTACAAAGCCGCCGGAATCTCTTCGATCGTGGTGGGCGACCATAACTACGGCGAAGGTTCTTCACGCGAGCACGCTGCTATGCAACCCCGCCACCTTGGCATCAAGGTGATCCTGGTGAAGTCGTTCGCCCGGATCCACGAAACCAACCTGAAGAAACAGGGCATGCTTGCCATCACTTTCTCGAACGAAGCTGATTACGACAAGATCCAGGAAGATGATATCATCGACATCACCGACCTGACCAGCTTTGCGCCCGAAAAGCAGCTCACACTGGTGCTGAACCACAAGGACGGATCCAAAGACACCATTAAAGTTAACCATACTTATAATGCTGGCCAGATCGAATGGTTCAAAGCAGGTTCTGCACTGAATCTGATGGCGAAGCAGATCGCAGCAGCTACAACGTTCAAGCAGTCTCCCAAGACCAGCGCGAAGAAGCCCAGCGCCAAGGCGTCGAAGCCCGCTAAAAAAGCGCCGGCCAAAGCAGCAGCGAAGAAGCCTGTAAAAGCCGCCAAGAAAGCCGCTACAAAAAAAGTAGCCAAGAAAGTGGTTGCTAAGAAACCGGCGAAAAAAGGACTGGTGAAAAAAGTAGTAGCTAAAGTGGTGAAAGCTGTGAAGAAGGTTATCGCGAAGAAAGGACAAGCTAAACCCGCTAAAAAGAAGCGCTAAGAGTAGAAGTTAGAATTTAGAATAGATTCAACTTTAAAAGCACAAAAAGCTGACCATCACTGGTCAGCTTTTTTTATCACCATTCTCCTTCACAAATCACTATACTTGCGCGCCCCCACGCGCAAAGCATATATACGTCACAGGTGATAATGTCCTGAGGCTTCGGGCTGATATACCACTTTTTCGATCCTGAATTCTCCGATACCTGATGGCGTTCTCCACCGCGCAATATCCCCTTCGCGGCCTCCGAATAACGCAATACCTATAGGCGAGAGCACCGATACCTTGCCGTTGACGCCTGCAGCCTCATCCGGGTAAGTGACGGTGATCTCCGTAACACGGCCGCTGATAACTTCTCTCACCAGCACACGCGAGTTCATCGTTACCACGTTTCCGGGAACATGGGCTGGCGCCACCATCCTGGCGCGCTCGAGCTCCCGAATCAAAACACCCGCAATACCACCGGCCGGCTTACCTGAAGTTGTTCCTATCACGTTCAGGATGCGCTGGTAATCAGTCCTCGTAACACAAATTGCATTCTCCATTCCTTACAAAATCAAAACTGTTCTTTGCAGGATCCGTGCCAGATTCAAAGCCCGGAATCAGCGCTGTTATGAGCATATTCGGCCAACGATCACTGGGGAGAAACTACCCACCAGGGGGAAATACCCCGGAACCTGACAAAGAATTCGGGCAGGGTGACGTTCCTGTTCTTACTTTTGTATTGTTATGATCAAAGCACCCCTAAACAGCGTCGAGTTCAAGCTTCAGGAGCGCCTGAAAGAATTGAAGTGTCTGTATGAGCTTTCCAGCATCGCCTGGGAAGCCGGCAACAACATTGCCGATATATTACAGAAGACCCTGGGCATACTTCCCTCGGCCATGCAGCACCCCACCCTCGCGGAAGCGCGCATCGTTGCAGATGACCAGGTTTTTGCCACTGCGGGCTTTCAACTTACCAGGCGACGCATCTCCTCTCCGTTGATCATCGATCAGAAGAAAAGAGGCACGCTGGAGATAGGCTACCGGGCAGTAAAGAAGCCACAGACCTCCCATACATTTCTTACAGAAGAAAAAAGGCTGATCAAAGCGGTAGCCCGGGAGCTTTCACTCATCATCAAACGGACCGCGGTAGAAGAAGAGAAGCACAATCTTCAACAGCAGCTCCGGCATTCGGAAAGATTGGCCTTCGTTGGCGAGCTTTCCGCCGGCATCGCCCACGAGCTTAACGAACCGCTCGGGCGGATCCTGGGGTTTGCCCAGCTCATCAAAAAGGAAGGCTCGCTCAATGAACAGCAGCACGAAGACATCGAACGGATCCTCAAGGCATCGCTGTATGCACGCGAGGTCATTAAAAAGCTTATGATCTTTTCGCGGCAATTGCCCAGCCAGATCACCGCTGTAAACCTGAACGACATCGTGGAGAACATTCTTTACTTCATGGATGTGCGGTACCAGAGCCGGAAGATCAAGATCCAGCGGAAGCTTGACCGCCACCTGCCGAACATCGAGGCAGACGCCGTACAGCTAAGCCAGGTGCTGGTGAACCTGGTCACCAACGCCATTCACGCCATGTCCGGAGGCGGAGCGCTGCTGATCGAGACCGGAAAAAAAGGGAACCAGGTTACCCTGACCGTAAAAGATACCGGGCACGGTATGACGCCCGAGGTCAGAAAAAAGATCTTCGAGCCTTTTTTCACCACCAAACCTCCCGGCCAGGGTACAGGGCTTGGGCTTTCTGTGGTTCACGGCATTGTTGTGGCACACCACGGCAGCATCACTGTCAGGAGTACGCCGGGGAAAGGAACGAGGTTCGATATTACACTGCCGGCGGGGAGGAGAAAAGGAGTAAGGAGTAAGTAGCAAGGAGTAAGGAGTAAGGAGTAAGTAGCAAGTAGTAAGAAGTAAGGAGCCAGGAGCCAGGAGTCAGAAGAGCGCAGGCAAGGGTCAAGTGATAGTGTTTTGCATTGAGATGAGAAAATAGGGATACGTAGGGAATCAAAGAAACGAGTAGTCTTGATCACAGCTCTAACTTCGTACCTCGTAAATCGTACTTCGTACTTGAAAAAGCTTGTGCCTATGGCTAAAAAAATAACAACATGAAAAAGAAAACACCAGTCAATGCCAGCGTACTCGTAGTAGATGATTCGATTGAGACGGTGGAGCTGATCAGGCGCAACCTGGTCTCGGCGGGCTACCAGGTGTATACGGCACACGCGGTGCAGAGCGCCATCGCTATGCTTGAATCCATCCGTGTTGACCTTGTGATCACGGACCTCAAGATGCCCGATGGCAATGGGGTGCAGCTTGTTCAGCACGTATCGGAAAATTTCAAGGGGGTTGGCATCCTGGTGATCACGGCATTTCCCTCCATTGAAGGCGCCGTGCAGTCTATCAAGGTGGGCGCTGAAGAATACGTGGTAAAACCCTTCACCGACCAGGAGCTGTTCAGCGCCGTTGAACGTGTTCTGTCAAAGACCAGGCAATTCAAAAGAGCGGAGCCGGGCAGGCTTGTACCGCAGAACTTCGGCATCATCGGTGAATCAGAAGAAATGCTGAAGGTGTTCAAGACCATTGCCAAAGTGAAATCTACAACGGCCACCGTACTGATCACCGGCGAAAGCGGAACGGGAAAAGAGCTGGTGGCACGCGCCCTGCATTATGGCGGCCACGCCTCAAACGCACCCTTCGTTCCCGTGAACTGTGCCGGCATTCCTGACTCGCTGCTCGAGAGTGAGCTGTTCGGCTACATGAAGGGCGCCTTTACAGGAGCAACGGAAACACGTGCCGGTTTTTTTCAGACCGCCGATGGAGGCACCATCTTCCTCGATGAGATCAGCAACACCAGCCTCGCCATGCAGGCCAAGCTGCTGCGCGTGCTCCAGGAGAAGGAGTTCTACATGATCGGCTCCAAAAAACCGCACAAGGTGAATGTGCGTGTGATAGCAGCCACCAACGTAGACCTGATGCAGCTTGTGAAAAAAGGACTTTTCCGCGAAGACCTCTACTACCGGCTCAACATCATTTCCATCGAGTTGCCTCCCCTCCGCGAGCGCGGCAACGACATCCTGTTGCTGATCAGCTTTTTTCTTACCCGCTACACACGCGAGCTGGGCAAAGATATGATCCACGTTACGTCAAAGGCCACGCAGGCCATGAAAGCCTACAGCTGGCCCGGCAATGTGCGGGAGCTGCAAAACCTCATTCATCGCCTGGTGATCCTCGCAGACGATAATTCCATCGATGCGCCAGACCTCCCCGAGTCGTTCCGTTACTCTGCGCTGCGGTCAAAAGGGCTTGACCGAACACTCGAAGAAGTGGAACGAGAATACATTACCAATGTGCTTGCCGCCAGCGCGAACAACCTATCACAGGCCGCCCGGGTTCTGGGGATTGACCGGAAAACGCTGAGAGAGAAGATGAAGAAATAGTTGCCAGTTACCGGTTGCCAGTTGCCAGTTGGTGCAGTGTTAATCGACGTCATGTCCAACTATCTAGTGATTGAGGTCCGAAACTATCAAAGTACACGGTCCTAAACCGGCAACCGGTAACTGGCAACCCCACTGGTGCATTTCACCCCACCTGTTCTAAAGCGCTCCACCCTGCGCGCTGTCATTCATCGACTACGCGTTCAAAACAGCGATTCCAGACTGGTATGCTTTTCGCAAACGCTTGTGAAAATAACAAGCGTCATGGTTACCCTTGCAACATTACCCGAAGATATGCTTCATCGACTCTTTTCAAAGGCGATGAACAGCATTTGTTCTAACTGCGTACATGCCAGCTACTGCAAATACCGGAAGCGTACAAAAAAGACCATCGTACAATGCGAGCTCTATGATGCCGGCCTCGTGAGCAGCACAACATCTGCCGATCGCGTTGTGATGCAACAACCCGTCAATGTGAAAGGACTCTGCGCCAACTGTTCCAGGGCAAATCATTGTGTGTTGCAGAAAGAGCCGTCGGGAGTGTGGCACTGCGATGAATATGAATAACAAAACATTGACAGATATGATGAAGAAATTTTTTGAAAGACTCAGCCGAAAGAAGGCGAGAAACGGCAAATGGAAACAATTCAACAAGAATGCCGTGCTGGTGAGCGAAGGTTTTTACCTCAACAACCTCAAGCATGGCCGATGGAAATACTTCTATGATACGGGCGAGCTGGCCATCGAAGAGCATTATCTGCACGGCAAGCTCCATGGCGACTACAGGTCGTACCACATCAATGGCAGCCTGATGAGTGAAGGGCACTACGCCAGCGATATGCGCGAAGGTTATTTTTACGTGTATGATGAACATCACAACCTGGTAAAAGAAATGCAGTTTGTAAACAACACTTTGGTAAAGGAGGAGGTAGCTGATCCGCAGCGGGCGCAGCTGAAACAGGCATGAAACATATCAGTGAAAGAACACCCGACTATATTCTTATCGTGCTGCTGATCCTGTATATCATTGGACATCCACTGCAGTCATGCTGGAACCGGAATGGTGCTGAAAAAACCAGGACGGAAACACGCGTGAAATAATGCTTCAGCCCACCCGTGGCGAAGGTTAGGAAAGTTTCAAAATGCAGGCTCACGCGGTTAACGTGAAGGAAAAGAAGACAGGAAAACCTATCTTTGAACCTTATGAACAAACCGTACAGCGTGAGAAACGCGCAACCTTCTGAATTTATGGAGATCGGCAAGCTTATGGTTCAGACCTATTCGCAGCTCGAAGGGTTTCCCAAGGAATCGGAGCAACCGAATTATTACCGGATGCTTGCCAACGTGGGCGAGCTCACTGCTAAGCCGTATACCGAGATCCTTGTAGCCGTTTCCGTGGAGAACAGGATCGCCGGTGCGGTTGTTTATTTTGGCGATATGCAATTCTACGGATCCGGCGGAACTGCCACGCAAGAGCAAAACTCGGCGGGCTTCAGACTGCTGGCCGTTGATCAGGCTGCCAGGGGCCAGGGCGTTGGCAAGCTGCTTACCAATGCGTGCATAAAAAAAGCCAGCGCGCAAAAGCTTCGTCAACTGATCATTCATACCACCATGGCGATGCAAACTGCGTGGAAGATGTATGAGCGCATGGGTTTTAAACGGTCACAAGACCTGGACTTCATGCAGGGCGAGCTGCCTGTTTTCGGCTTTCGGTTACCGTTGTAATTTATGAGAAGGCGAAGGCACGATCAGATCAGTCCTTCTTCGCTCAGAGCCTTGTGTTCATCGCCTGTGACGTAAGCAAAGATCTTAGGACCTTCCTTGCGGAGCTGCACCATGTAGATCACTTCAAATGAGATATCACCTTTGCTATTGTCTCTCCTGGTGAAGGCACAATTCCACTGCACCCTTACCATGGCATGCATCTCATCGAGCATGATGATATCCTTTGACCGGATGTTCATGGACTGAACGCCGATCTTCTGGTAGAATTCCCAACCCTGCGGGATCACATCCCTGAACCGGGCGTCATTGGCACCGGCAATAACGCCTCTCGGGCTGGCCTCGATAAACTGTTCTGCAAAGGCATCGGCAGTTTCGTCAACATTGGTTTCTTGTCCGGTTATCGCATCGTTGAACCTGGCTTCATAGCGGGCGAAGAAATCATCCAATGTCTGCGCTCTCTTGTCCATAGCGATAGTTTCCATAGGGATTCTTTTTTCACTGCTCCCGCTAAATAATTATTCCGTCGCACGGCCACAAACAGTAAGCAGTTGGCGACGCCGATAGTTGTCGGCAGCAGTAGGCAACAGTATAAATTGCAAAGACAAATTTTATCTTCTGCAAAGCGGCGCTGTGCAACATCTCCATTCGATGGCATAATAATTTTAGCAATAGGTGTGTTAGCCTCTTTAGGAGTGGTCGTAAGACCTGAGAACATATCCTTAAAACTTGCTCTGGGCAATGCCAGCGAAAGGAAAGAGATTAACCAAAGCCCCAGTCTTTAGGTTGGGGCTTTGTCTTTTATACCGATCTGTGGCAGCGGCCGCGAAATTTTGCGGTGTCATCGTTCCACACTCCCCAAAAAAAATAGGCAGTAGGCAAAGGGCAGTAAGCAACGTGTTGGCGTTGAAATTGGAGACCAGTGCTACGATTAACATTGCAAAATGCATGGAGTGAATACCGCTGGTTGAAAGTGCCGACGTACTTGCCTACTGCCCGATCGCCTGCAATCGTCCCGATAGCTACCGGGATTGCCTACTGCCTACTATTTCCTCAGTCGAAGTGCATAACCAACATAGGGAAACATGTTGAGGTCATTGAACTTGTGATCGGTGAATAATGCGAAATCGAGCGAGCTGCGTTTGCTGATATATCGCAGGCCCAACGACAAGAGCACGGGGAGCTCCACCTGCTTTTCGCCTACAAAGAGAAACCAGTTCTCGGTCACCAGTCCGAAATGTTTCCCGATCCGCGTGGTGCCGCTCAGCGTTACAATGGGTGGTGTGAGTGTTCCTTCTGTAACAATGTAACCTGCGCCCAGCGTGAGGTGATGGTTCTCTCCTCCCCAGGTGCTGGCCGCCGTCAACATCCCGAGGTTCCTGATGTCATCATTGTAAACATCTGTCAGAAATTCCTTCGGCAGGCGATAATAGCTTGCGCCCGCCGAGAACTTGTACTTCGCATGATTGACCAGGTTTACTTTTGTGTTCAGGTAATAGGTGCTGTGCGTAAACAGTTCAGTGCCGCCACCGATGGACACCCGATCGCTCAGGCCATACTGAACAGAGGCCAGTACAACGTAAGTAGCCTGAATTACAATGTCTTTTTTTCGCAGCGGAACACCCGAATTGGTAAGCAGATAACGGGTGGTGTTTGGAGAATCGAACCACTGACTTCTCACGCTAAGGCTATCTACATATTCGATGTTACGGATATCCTTCATGGCAATTCTTCGCTCACGATTATCGGCATCGAGAAATCTGACAGTATCACGGGCGATGCCCAGCAACTTTCCTTTGAGCGTTGTGGCATCCTTTTTCTGGATCTCCACCATAACACGCTTCGGTGCAGGTTCCTGGGCCAATGCAGTGAAACAGTTGACAGTTGACAAAATAACAATTGACAACATGCAGACAATACTTGTCGCACCTGGGGTTAGGTTCATAGCGGGGTTAGTTGGAGTGGATCTTTTGCCGGGCGCTATTTTCGCCAGATAAAAGTATCAACTTTGCCAGTCAATTCAAATGGGATGCCAAACCCTCTGAGGGTTATGCAAGTGCGTGCCCACCATAATAATGATGATGCTCTTGGAAAACCCTCAAAGGGTTGATCCATCAACGGTAGACCGTGGAATCTCTAATCCTTTGAAAGGGTATAAGCTTCCCTAATAGCCTCTTTCAGCTGCACGGTATTAAGGTTTGGAAGGATGATCTGCAGCACCTTTTTCAGTACTTTATGATCCGTGGGTTTAGTGATCAGTCCATGGGCATTCAGCGTCTGGGCGATCTCACGGTCGCGGGGATTGGATGACGTTGTATAAATAACTACGGGGATGTCTTCGAGGCCTTTGGTGTTCTTCAGTTTGGCGAGACATTGCCATCCGTTCATCAGCGGCATGTTGAGATCCATAAAAATAATATCGGGCTTGATGTTGTCTTTCAGATATTGCAGTATGGCAGCCCCGCTTTCCACCCTGTGAAGCCTGGCGGAAGGATCTACCTCCCCCAGTGTCTCCTGGAAGATCTCTGCATCATCGGCGTCATCATCCGCTAAAAGAACTGTTTTGCCCATGTTATTCCGGAAGCAAGATCACAAACTGGGCGCCCTTGTCTTTCTGTCCCCTGGCATAGATGGTACCGCCATGGCGCTCCACGATCTTTTTACACAACGCCAGGCCAAGCCCGGTGCCTTCATATTTATCTTTGGAGTTAAGACGGAAGAAGGTAACGAAGATCTGCTCGGCATGGTCCTCATCGAATCCTATTCCGTTGTCGGTAAGCACTATCTCGGCATACCTGATACCGTTGGCCTCTACCTGGTTGCTGGTGATCGCGATCTCTGCGGCAACATTCTCTTTTGAAAACTTAAGCGAATTGTTGATCAGGTTATAAAACAACTGATAGATCAGGTCTGGCAAACCCTTGATCAGGGGCAGCCCATGGAAGATGATGGTTGCCTTCTTATCGTGTATCAGGATCTCCAGGTCAGTCTGTATGCTCCTGATCACCGAATTGAGATCCACTATCTCCATGGGGCCAGCCGTAGATGACATGGCAGAATAGTTAAGCACGCCATTGATCATCGAATACATGCGGTCGGTGGATTGGATGATCTTGCTCACGAATGTGTTACCCTTGTCGCCCAGCGAGGTTTGATATTCATCTCTCAGCCTGTGACTGAAAGTTTTGATCTTGCGGATCGGCTCTTTGAGGTCGTGGCTGGCAACATGCGCAAATTGCTGCAGGTCGTCGTTTGAGCGTTGCAATTCCAGCGTCCGCTCACGCACCGATTTTTCCAGGTTCATCTCCATCACTTTCTGGTCGTGCACATCGGTAGCTGTTCCATACCACTTGATGCCGCCATCACCTTCGCCCTGGTAAGCATAGGCCCGGCTTAAATGCCACCGGTAAGTTCCATCCCTCATCAGTATGCGATGCTCTACCTGGTAGATAGTAAGGTTCTTCACAGCGTTATGCCAGGCATGGATCGTTGACCGGAAGTCGTCAGGATGGATCATACCCTGCCAGCTCCAGATGCCGTTCTCACTTTTTTTTGCGCCGGCAAACTCGTTGATCCTGTTGTTGTAATAGGTAACGGCCCCCTCCTCATTGGCGATCCAAACCAGCTGCGGCATGGAATTGGCCATGTCCTGTAAACGCTTTTCGTTCTTTTCTACTTCGAGCTTATTGGTGACCTGCTCGGTAACATCAATGGCCATGTGATGGATGGCATAGATCTCGCCACTGTGATCGCGCAAAGCCTTGTAGGTATAATTAAAATATCGCTTGTTCAGTTTACCACCCGACTCGAGCCATGCTGCCACACCTTTTCCCGTAAACGGAACACCGGTGGTAAATACCTGATCGAGCTGCTCCAGAAATGGCTGACCCTCCAGTTCAGGAAGTGCCTGCAGCATCGTTTTTCCGATCACCGAATGATCTTTACCCCAAAAGTGCAGCATCACATCGTTCACATACTGTATGCGAATTTCCCGGCCAAGATAAAGGCCCACACCTACTTCGGGAGTTTCGGTGATCAACGTACGGAACCGCTCTTCGCTTTCCTGCAATTTACTGATCGCCTGCTTTTCGTCTGTCATGTCAAGCACAGTACCAATGAGGCGGACGGGAGACCTTGCTTCATCGAAGATCACCGCGCCATTGATCCTTACCCAGCGGATAGAGCCGTCGGGCATCAGCAGGCGGACTTCATAAAAAAGCTTTCCTGTCTTGAGCGCTTTCTGCTGGGCGGCTTCTCTCCTGGCCCGGTCTTCCGGATGAACCCTCGCAATGTAATCTGAACGAGGCCGGGGTTCGGCGTAACCGAAGATCTCGCCAAACCGCTCGGAGGTGAAAATATCTCCCGTCTTATAGTTCAGGTCAAAAGTGCCCAACCCTGTGGATTCAATGGCCAGCCGGGTGCGCTCTTCCAACTCCTGTAGCTTCAGCCGCGATGTTACCTGGTCCGTAACATCATAACCCACGCCAAGAACACCCATGATCTTATTATCTTCATCGCGGATGGCCTTGTAAACAAGATTCACATAATGTTTTTTCAGCACACCCCCTATTTCTATGTAAACGCTCCTTTCGTTTCCCTCATAGGTCTCGCCGGTAGCATAAACATCCCGCAGGATCTCGTACAGGTACTGGTCCTTCACTTCAGGCATGCCCTCCAGCAACTTCTTGCCGATGATGCTGCTGTCTTTTCCCCAGAGCTTCAAGGAAGCTTCATTGGCCATCTCGATAACAAGATCATCGCCCGCGAATAAAGCAGCCGAAAATGGCGCCTCCCTGAACAGGTTCCTGAAACACTGTGTGAAAATATCGAGATCAATGGTGTCGCCCATGGCGATGATGATTTCACTCCGGAGAAGACTTTCAAACTAGCAGATCAATTGCGTGCCAACCCGCTCTGATAAACGCGTAGTGCCACATTGCTCATCAAAAAAATAGGGTTTTTAATAAAATTGTGCTTTTTATTCCCGTCAATAGATACGACCTTGTTAAACAGGACCATCACCCTCATCACTGCTGATCTGTCATGAACCATCGTATCTGTAAGACCCTGCCGTATTTCAATGTTATTATTCTTGTTTTTACGCTGTTGTCACTCCAGCAGGTGGCAGCGCAAAGCGACAATAAGGCAACGCTGAAAGGCCAGGTGCTCGATTCGCTTTCTGCCACACCACTGGGTTTTGCTAGCATCAGGGTATTCAGCGCAGCGGAGAAAAAACTTGTGAACGGCAACATCACGTCAGAGGCCGGGGCCTTTTCCATCACCTTACCCTTCGGACATTATTATAGCGAAGTTGAATTTATGGGATACGGGGCTTACACAAGCAGCTCGTTTATATTGTCAGCAGCCACTCCCGAACATGACCTGGGCATCATACGGCTTTCGGCCAATACCAGCACGCTGAAAGAGGTGACGGTGGAAGCGCAAAAAAGCATGATGCAGCTTTCGCTGGACAAGAAGATCTTCAACGTGGGGCAGGACCTCGCCAATACCGGGGGATCAGCCACAGACGTGCTCATGAACGTGCCTTCTGTATCGGTAGATCCCGAAGGCAACATCAAGCTGCGAGGAAGCGATAACGTGCGTATTCTCATTGACGGAAAACCTTCCGGGCTCGTCAGCTTCAAGGGTGGAAGCGGGCTGCAACAGCTGCAGGCGAGCATGATAGAACGTGTGGAGGTGATCACCAATCCCTCTGCCCGCTACGAGGCCGAAGGCATGGCCGGCATCATCAACATTGTGCTCAAAAAAGAAAGGAACCAGGGTTTCAATGGCTCGTTCGAGCTCATCACCGGCACACCTACCAACTTCGGCGGGGCCGCCAACCTTAACTACCGCCACAAAAAAGTGAACTTCTTCATCAACTATGGCATTGCCTACCGCGTAACACCCGGCACCGGCAAGCTCTACCAGGAAGTGAACGGTGAAGATTCGCTCTTCATACTGAAACAAAGTAACAAGAACAGCATCACGGGCTTCAATAACAACATCCGTGGCGGCCTTGATTTTTATTTCACCGAAACAAGCATCCTCACCGGCTCATACCTCTTCAGGAGAAGCGATGTGAACCGCATCACCGACATCCGGTATGAGGATTATCTCAATGACCCAGGCAATCTCCGAAGCTACACCCTGCGCCGCCAGGACGAAGACGAGACCGAGCCCAACTCTGAATACTCCCTGATCTACAAAAAATCATTCGGGGAAAAAGACCACGACCTGATTGCCGAAGTGAAGTTCCTCGACAACTGGGAAAGCTCTGACCAGCTATTTACGCAAAATCGCTTTGCGAACGACGGAACCGAAGCGGGCACCGTGCAAACTTCGCTGAACGATGAATTCGAAAAAACCTGGTTGTTCCAGCTCGACTACATACAACCCATTGGCAAAGAGGGTAAGTTCGAAACGGGTGTGCGCAGCAGCTTCCGCGACATGGTGAACGACTACGTGGTGAGCGAACGGAATGCCTCCGGTGAGTACGTGCCCATGGCAGGGCTCGACAACGTTTTTGTTTACAATGAGAACATCCACGCCGTGTACGGTATTCTTGGCAACAAGCAGAAAAAGATCTCTTACCAGGCTGGCCTGCGCGCAGAGTGGACCGATGTAAAAACAACGCTACGCGAAACCAACGAAGTGAACCCGAGAAAGTATACCAACCTTTTTCCGAGCGGGCACTTCACTGTTGACCTGCCCCGCGAAAACGCCGTTCAGCTCAGCTACAGCCGCAGGGTGCGCAGGCCGTTCTATAACGACCTCAGTCCCTTCATGACCTTCTCTGACAGCCGCAATTTCTTCAGTGGCAACCCTGACCTCAACCCGGAGTTCAGCAATGTATTCGAGGTGGGTCATCTTAAATATTTTGAAAAAGGATCGCTCTCGTCGTCTGTCTATTACCGCAGCACCGACGGAAAAATAGACCGTATCAGAACGGTGAACGACCAAGGCAACTCTGTTACCATCACCGAGAACCTGAAGTCGGAGAACGCTTACGGCATCGAGCTCACCGGCGATTATTCTCCCGCCCGGTGGTGGAAGCTCGACCTCAACATTAATTTTTTCCATGCCGATATCGATGGCAGCAACATCATCGAGACCTACAAGGCCACTACCTATAGCTGGTTTGCCCGCCAGACCTCACGCTTCACCCTGCCTGGCAACTTCGATATACAACTGCGGGCGAACTACGAAGCCCCCCAGAAAACCGCGCAGGGCAGGCGCAAGTCGTTATACTTTACTGACTTTTCCACAAGCAAGGATATACTGAAAGGAAGGGGCACATTGTACTTCAGCGTGCTCGATATCTTCAATTCACGCCGCATGAGGACTATCACCCGTGGAGAGAATTTTTACACTGACAGTAATTTTTTACAACGCCGAAGACAAATCAACTTCACCATGACCTACCGGATCAGGCAGGCGAAGGTGGCAAAGAAGATGGAGGAGTAGAATAAGAAGTCAGGAGTCAGGAGTCAGGAGCCAGGAGTCAGAAGAGAATAAGAAGAAGTAAGGAGTAAGAATTAAGGAGTAAGGAGCGCGCTCTTCGACGCCGGCATCATTGTCACTAATTGTCCGCGCCAGCCATTAAATAGCATCTATATCAAATCTAGTTAGGAATACCATTTTTTAGAAAGACTATCACAATAATGAGAGCACACTACAAAACAATTATCGCACTGACGTGGTCAATGTTGCAGTCTTATGGCTTGTTTGCCCAATGGCAGGGTACCTCTCCCGTCTATTATTTGAATGGAAACGTGGGCATCGGTAAGTCAGACCCTGCACATTTACTGCATATTGTCAGTTCTACCGAGGATCCCCCGGTGAACGTTACAACGCCCTATGCAGAAATGATATTCAGCAAGCATTCCCTGAGTCTCAAGGCAAAATCAGGTTTTAGCAACGTACCCTATGTAGCCTGGCACAATAGCGCAGGAACAAGGTTGGGATATATGGGATGGAGAACTGATGCCCTGGGCCTGACGCTTGAAAACGGATATAACTTTTCGATCAATGGTGGGAACGTAGGCATCGGAACTGCGACACCTGCATTGAACCTGGAGATCAAGGCTGCTGGGGCGCCGGGCGTACTGATCCGCGACACAGACGGCGGAGGTGACCGTCCGCTGCTGCGATTCGTCGGAAACACGCAACTCGTTTTCGACAGTGATGATTCAGGTTCGAAGCAATTCACTTTCTATAGTCAGTTCAGTCAGGTCAGGAATAACGATGCTGTGCTGAGGATCTTTGGAAGAACCGACAACTGGGGGCGTTACCTGGAACTGACCCACAATGGCAGCCAGGGAATTATTTCTACTGATATCGGGAGCATTATTCTGAATCCGGCAGGCAATGTGGGCATTGGAAGCATTTCAAATCCGAGTCATAAACTTACCGTCAAAGGCACCATTCGTACAGAAGAGGTTCTGGTTGAGCTTATCCAGGGCGCAGGTCCCGACTACGTCTTCGAAAAAAATTACAATCTGCTTTCCCTCTCTGAAGTTGAAGCCTACATCAATGAGAACAAACATTTACCTGAAGTGCCATCGGCCAAAGAGATGGAAGCCAATGGGCTTAACCTGAAAGAGATGAATTTGCTGTTACTCAAGAAAGTAGAAGAGCTGACACTGCATTTGATCGAAAAGGAAAAAAAGATGACCGCGCTGGAAGATCGGATCGGGCAACTTGAAAAAAATAAATAACCATGCATCGTATCACATACCTCATCAGCATTATCATTATCCTAATAGCCAAATCTGGCCACGCCCAAAAAGACCAACTCAGGAAAGAGCTCCGGCAGGTCGCGAGCTCCATTAGTGGTAGCGTTGGTGTAGCCATAAAACACCTTGAAAACAACGACACTGTAAGTGTGAATGGCCGCAGTCACTTTCCGATGCAGAGTGTTTATAAATTTCCACTGGCATTGGCTATACTCGACCAGGTGGATAAGGGAAAGCTTTCGCTGGAACAGAAAGTGCACATGAGCAAAGATGATTATTTTCCCACCTGGAGCCCGCTGATGAAAAAATATCCTGATGCTAACGTAGACGTTCCCCTGAGCGAGATCCTGTACTTTACAGCCGCGCAGAGCGATAACGCGGGTTGTGACATTCTCTTCAGCATGCTGGGTGGACCTGCGGCAGCAGACCGTTACATTCATGGGCTTGGTGTAAAAGATATCGCCATCATTAACACCGAAAGGGAATTGCACCAGTCATGGAATGTACAGTTCGATAACTGGAGCACTCCTGTAGCCATGACGCAATTACTCGAGATCTTTCATGAGGGCAACATCCTCTCAAAACAAAGCCACGATTTTCTCTGGAAGGCGATGCTGGAAGTGCCTATGGGTGGCAAAAGAATAAAAGGTTTGCTGCCACAGGGAACTGTTGTTGCCCACAGAACGGGTACAGGGGCCCGTAACGATAAAGGCATTGCCGGCGCCGTTAACAATACGGGCATCATGGTGTTGCCTGACGGAAAACACATAGCCATTACGGTGTACGTCACTCAGGCCAGCGAAGAAGACAGCAAGCTGGAAGAGGTGATCGCAAAGATCGCCAGGAGGGTTTATGATTACTATGAGGGTGGAGAACTAAGGAGTAAGGAGTAAGAATCAAGGAGCCAGGAGATTTTGAGAAATTCGGGCAATTTGTCCATCATATAATGCCGTAATAGCGTTTTTCTTGAACCTGTACTGAACTTCGTTAAGCCCGTGGCAACGGTATGGCAGCAGGCCAGTGATACCCTTCACATTAGTATTTATACCTTTAGCATAAACTTTTCTTCATTTCCGGGGCGTATTCAAGCCGTTTTTGAAAAAGTTCAACAGCCCTGCCTGCTCCTGCCTGGGCAATTCGTATATTCGCGCACCCCATTATACCTCTCAAATGCTGAAAATATCTTTAAAGAATCCCGCAAAGGATTGCTCCGTCATTTCCTATTCATTTCTATCCTTTACAAATAGCGCCTCCACATAGCCTGCCTGTTATTGCCACAAATTGTCAATGGACGGATATAGCTTAGTCCCGCTAAGATCAAACTACAATAAAAATATACTCACTATGATCAGACACATTATCTCCTTGCTTACGCTGCCCGTATGGGCAAGTTTATTATGCCTTTTACCGAGCACCCTCAAGGCGCAACAATATCTTAACGTAGGGCCGTTATCGTCCTCAACTCAAAATGAAGGACGCCTTTCTATCAGTGGTAGTCTCGGCGAGTTATCAATACTCAGCCGTGCGGCATCTTCATTCGTCGAATCGCCTACAGCAGGAGAGCGTTGGTCTATCTTTAACAGTTCCAACAGCCTGAAGTTCTGGTCAGGCGGCGATAAAATGATACTGACCTACGACGGCAAATTAGGAATTGGCATCAGCCCTACGTTTAAACTTGATGTCGATGGAAACACCCGGGTTAGAAATTCTGCAACTGCTTCGGGCAGTTACACCTCGCTCAGGGTTCAGGGCCCCGACTACACGCACGGCCTAGAGATTGATTATTTTGGAAATAACAATTACCCGGCTGATCCGGCTATGAGCTACGGCGGAGGGCTAGGTTCTGCTGCCATCATCAACGTGAATGCAAAACCGTTGACGTTCGGCACTTCCAACACAGGAAGAATGATCATTGATGCTGCGGGGAATGTAGGCATTGGACTTACCAATCCGGCGAACAAGATCGCAGTGGTGGACACTCAAACGGGAACTCAGCAAACCACCAAACCCGTTGCTAAATTCGTTAATTCTGGAAATGAGTATTCGAAACTGGTGCTGGGTTCCGATAACACAAATTACGATGCGGTGATATCAATGGACAATAGTCCAACATTGGCCAATACCAGGCTCAGGTTTTATATTGGAAATGGAGTCTTTTCAACAGCCGGGCATCACAACGATCAAATAGTTCTGACCGGGAATGGCAACGTAGGCATTGGTACCGCTTCTCCTGATGCTAAGCTCGCCGTAAAAGGCGACATCCACACCCAGGAAGTAAAAGTAGACATGGACGTCCCTGGCCCGGACTACGTCTTCGAAAAAGACTACAATCTCCTGCCCCTCTCTGAAGTTGAAGCTTACATCAATGCCAACAAACATTTACCGGAAGTTCCTTCGGCTAAAGAGATGGAAGCCAATGGACTGAATCTGAAAGAAATGAATCTCATTCTGTTGAAAAAGATAGAAGAGCTTACACTCCATGTGATCGAGATCAAAAAAGAGAATGAAATGCTCAAAAAAGAAAGCGAAGTGATAAAGAACGAAATAAGAAAGCTAAACAATTAATCCACATGAAACTTATTAAGGTAGCACTGTTTACAACGATGTTGATAAGCTCACAATTTGCCATGAGCCAGGATACATGGATCGGAACCACTACAACCACTAATGGCAAGATCGGTTTAGCCAGGTCAGGAACCGTGAAATGGAACATTTTTAACGAGACCAATGATGATTTTCGCATTAGTACCGCAAATGGCGCTCAGTCAAATATTATCATGAATGCCAATGGGTTTCTGGAGTTCAGATCTCAAACGCATACTGTACTGAACATTGCGAGTCGTGCCCCCGGTGTAAACCCTTATTTACGTTTTTCATCAAACGACGATTTGAAATGGAGCTTCTATAACGACTATAACACCAACGACTTTTTGTTCGCAACCTCAACAGGCGGGGCTGCCAATGTCAAAATGCTGATCAAACAGAACGGAAACATTGGCATTGGAACCACAGACGCAGACGCGAAGCTAACTGTGAAAGGCGATATCCACACCCGCGAAGTGCGTGTTGATATGACTGGTCCACTTGTGCCGCCAGACTACGTCTTCGAAAAAGACTACAACCTGCTGCCCCTCTCCGAAGTTGAAGCTTACATCAACGCGAACAAACATCTACCTGAAGTGCCTTCGGCTAAAGAGATGGAAGCCAATGGGCTTAATTTGAAAGAGATGAATTTGTTATTGCTGAAAAAAGTGGAGGAGCTGACGTTGCATTTGATCGAAGCAAACAAAAAGATTGAAAATCTGGATAAGGAAGTTCAGTCGCTTAAAAAAGATCACACCAGGTAAACTTCAGATACTGAAAACTGATAAAGCAAAAACGTCCCGACTTTCACCGGGACGTTTTTATTTGATCTGAGAGGAAGCAACTACTCCTGCCGCAGTGTATTCACCGGGTTCACGAGCGCTGCTTTAAGTATCTGTCCGCTGACGGCGATCATGGCGAAGATGCCCACTACCAATGCAGGTGATGCAAACAGCCACCAGCTCAGCGGTGCACGATAGGCAAAATTCTCTAACCACATCGTCAGCAGGTAATAGGCCGCCGGGATGCCGATGACGCTGGCTACCAGCAGCAGCGTTACGTAATCTTTCGAGAACAGCAGCATGATGTTGGTGATCGATGCGCCAAGCACTTTGCGAATGCCGATCTCCTTGATGCGCACGGTTACCGTATAAGACACCAGTCCGAAAAGGCCCAGGCATGAGATGGCAATGGAAAAGAATGCGAATACTGTAAAGATCCTGGTGAATTGTGAATCGGCCTTGTACTGGTTCGCTACATGTGTATCGAGGAAAGAATAGATGAAGGGATTCTCAGGGTAGATCGCCTGCCAATGCTGCTCGAGCCTGCCGATCACTTGCTGCATCGGAACATTCGTGGACGAAAGCTTCAAAGATATGTAGAGCGGCCCGTTGACAGTGTTTCTGAAGATCATGGGCTCGAAATTGTTCTTGAGCGACTTATGGTGATAGTTCTCCACCACGCCAACGATCTCTTTCTTCTTGCCCCAGTAATTCACCTTTTTGCCAATGATCTCGGCCGGATCATTAAAGCCAAAATGCTCAGCACCTTTGCGGGTCACAATGAGGAAGCTGTCTGTGTTTACCGCTACATCCGTAAAGTTGCGGCCGGCGATCAGCTTCATGCCATAGACGTCGATAAAATTTTCATCCACACGGTAAGAAAGGAACGCAAGACGCGCGTCGTTCTCATTATTCCCCCACAACGCAATGCCACCGTGTGTGTCCACATCGTTGTATGACTTGCCTGGAATAGCCGATGACACAGCGATCTCACCGATGGCCGGATCTTCCTTGGCTTTCTGCGCAAAGTAACGGTAACGAGTCAAAAAAACAGTGTCGTTTTGCAACGTGCTCGGTGCATTGACGATCAGTGTTTTGTCGTAAGAAAAGCCCAGGTCTTTAGTGCGCATGTACTGCATCTGGTTCATCACGATCATGGTGCCGGTGATCAACCCCACAGACATGATGAACTGGAACACCACCAGGGCCTGACGCAAAACTGATTTACCTTTGGTGAGGCTGGCAGACGAAGATTTCAATACACGCAACGGTTGAAAGGCCGAAAGGATGATGGCCGGGTAAAGTCCTGACAACAGGCTTCCTGCGAGGTACAACAATCCTAGTCCGCCGAGGAATCGCATATCCGACAGCAGTGAGAATTTCAGCGGTTTCTCCAGCAGGGCGCCGAGCAACGGCATGGTTAGCTGCACAATACCGATGGCGAGAACAACGGCGATCAGGTTCATGTAGAACGCTTCCAGCAAAAACTGCATCATCACCTCACGCCTGCTGGCGCCATTCACCTTCCGGATGCTTACTTCCTTGCTCCTGCCCTCGCCCCGTGCGGTTGACAGGTTGATGTAATTGACCCACGCAATGAGCAGGATCATCACAGAGATCACCGTAAGAAAATAAACAGACTGGGCGCTGCCGTTCACATCCAGCTCATATGCGATATTGGAGTGCAGGTGGATATCTTCCAATGGCTGAAGCATCAGTCTTGCCTGCGGATCTTTCACCATATACTTCTTCACAAAAGCAGGTAGCTTGGCCTCCAAAGCTTTGTAATCAGTGCCGGGTGCAAGTTCGATATAAGTATAGAAGTCGTTCCATTGCCAGTGGTCTTTGATCTGCGGATTTTGCCGTTCGAACTCTGCAAACGCGATCATGGCATTGGCCTTGAAGTGAGAATTATCAGAGATGTCTTCCATGATGCCCGTCACCTTCATCAGCGCTCCGTTGTTGATCCGCACGAGTTTGTTGAGGGGACTCTCCTTCCACTGTGCCATGGTGCCGAAATACTTCTCTGCGCTGGAACGGGAAAGCACAATGCTGCCGGGCTCGCGCAGCGCGGTGCTGGTATCGCCGGCAATCAGCTTGAAATCGAGCATGGTGAAGAAGGTGGGATCGGCATAGTAGACCTTCTGCTCCTCGAAGATGTTTCCGTCATAGTTCAGCACTACCCTGCCGTACTCCGGCGTGATGCGTACATAACGCCGTACTTCAGCATATTCGTGCATCAGTGCATCACCCGTGGGCGCGTTGGCCGCAGCATCGAAATCTGTTCTGTAAGCAAGCGCCACCCGGTAGATATTGGCGCTGTTGTGATGAAAGCGGTCATAGCTCTTTTCGTAGCTAACATACTGCATGATGATCATGGCCACAGCGAGTCCCGCCGATAACCCCAGGATATTGATGACGGAGTACGTCTTCTGCCGGATGAGATTGCGATAGATGACCTTGAAGTAGTTTCTGAACATAAGGTGTATATCAAACATGTGGACTCCGGCAAATATCTCACCAGAGGTGACTTTTGGAGTATCAGGCTTAAAAAACGGGTATTTCAGGCCTGTTACTATCCGGTATCGGACATCTGAGTCCGGTCTGGAACGATCCGGGCGATTTGCGGCCGGCAACGTCCGAGGGTTTCTATCGTATATAATTGCACGAATAAACCCGCATGCTTAAACCCATCGATCACTATTTTCAGGAAAAGGAAGAGCCTGTAAAAAGTTGCCTCCTCTTTCTGAGGGACTACATTCTGAAAGCAGACCCGCATGTTACAGAGGCCTGGAAATATGGAATGCCGTTCTATTGTTACAACGGCAAGATGTTCTGCTACCTGTGGGTTCACAAAAAGTACAAGCAGCCGTACATTGGCATCGTAGAAGGAAAGAAGATCAACCACCCAAAGCTGATCCAGGAAAAACGCGCCCGCATGAAGATCCTCTTATTCGATCCTGATAAGGATGTGCCGGTGAGGATGGTCAATTCAATATTGAAAGAAGTGTTGAGTTTATATAAAAGTCCACGGTCCACGGAATTTTCTCTTCGAAGACCGTCATCCTGAGAGGTGGTATTGTGATGGGGTGTGCGAGCGAAGGATCCCCTGATCGTTACTGCGTACCTAATTCGAGCACCTACCTTTGCATATGCACTTCGTCATCCGGGGATTCTTCACTCCCGCAAGCCATCCCACATGCATCGTTCAGAATGACGGTTCAATTTATTGGGCGTTCACATTTTAAAATTTCTTCCTAAACACGTAATTCTATCCCTTCTCCCGCCTACTAATCCCAGTATAAATTCATAGCCTATGAACTGGAAATTCCTGTCGAAGAAAAAGAAAGAGGAGAAGCCGAAGTCGAAGCTTCGGGAGTGGCGCGAGGCCATCGTATTCGCTGTGGTAGTGGCAACGTTGATCCGCTGGTCTACCGTGGAAGCTTTTGTGATCCCTACACCGTCAATGGAAAATTCAATGCTGGTGGGCGATTACCTGTTTGTGAGCAAACTGCACTATGGACCGCGTACCCCCAGAACACCCCTGCAGATCCCGCTTACGCACCAGAAGATCTGGGGCACGGAGATCCCCTCCTACCTCGACTGGATCCAGCTGCCTTCATGGCGATTGCCTTCCATCAGCCATGTAAAACGAGAAGATGTGGTAGTGTTTAACACACCTGCCGCCAGCATGAACGAAGGAGAAGAGCGGCCCATCGACCTGAAAACGTTCTATGTAAAACGTTGTGTAGGTGTGCCCGGCGATCAGCTGGTGATCAAAGACCGCCTGCTTACCGTGAATGGCAAAACGCTCAGCACCTACCCCGGCATGAAGTTCAGTTACCTGGTTACTGCAAAGGACGAGATCAAAAAACGCAACCTCGATAAGCTGGGGCTCGACTCAGATGATTACATGTACCTGGGGAAAACCAGAGACGATAAGGCGATCTACAAGATCTGGCTCACTACCGATCAGCTTAACACTGTAAAGGCCGCCCCTTTTATCGCTTCTGTCGATGATGATTATACCACCCACGATGGACCCGACAGGGATATTTTTCCTGCGGCGATGAACAATGCCTGGAATGGCGACAACTATGGACCGCTCACCATCCCCGCCGAGGGAATGACCATCGCCATCAATGATTCAACGCTTGGCCTGTACGGTGAAACCATCCGCCAGTATGAGCATCACGACAATGTTGTGATCAGCGATAACACACTGACAATCGACGGAAAAGCTGTGAAAGAATATACTTTCAAACAGGATTATTATTTTATGATGGGCGATAATCGTAACAACTCGCTCGACTCGCGTTACTGGGGCTTTGTACCCGCAGACCACATCGTAGGCAAACCGCTGTTCACCTGGTTCTCGGTTGACCAGGAAGCGGATCTTCTCCACAAGATCAGGTGGAGCAGAATGTTCAGACTGGTGAAATAGTCGGATAAATAGTCGTCAGACCACTGCGCCCACGGCAACGCGCCCGGCAGTGGTCCGACGACTAAAAAAAGCCGCCTCATTTGAGACGGCTTTTTTTGTTGTAGTAGTCGTTCGACGACTGAATAATCAATATCCGAAGTTCTGCGTAAGTGTAGCCTGCCCTTTCACCTGGCTGTTGAGGATCTCCTGCAACGGGATAGGGAAGTATTCATGCTTGCCTTTCACGAACTGTACACCTTTCAGGTAAGCACGCTTGGTACCTTCCACCAGGTAGTACGCGTTGAGGGTTTCAGCCGCAATACCCCAGCGCACGAGGTCGAAACGTCTGTGGCCTTCCATGGCAAACTCCAGGCGTTGCTCGAACTGCACGGCTTTCCTGGCCAGGTCTTTGTCTGTCCACACCGTTGTGTATTCGTTGATCAGATAATTGGCCGCGGGAGTTCCTGCCGCTGTCTTCACAAAACCATCGGGATTTGCTGCCCTTCTTCTGATGTCGTTCACATAACCGCGTGCAACTTCAAGCTGATCCTGCTCCACGGCAATTTCTGCCAGCCAGAGCAGCACATGAGAATAGCGGATCATGCGGTAGTTGTTGGCGTTGAGGCGTGGATTACCAGAGAATGTATAACCGCCTACATCAGAACGATACATCACGTGTTTCTTCGGCGAGTAAGGGCCACCGTATGATTGATCACGCACATACGTCTTGCCCGGGTGAACACCCCAGTCGAGGTAAGGGATGCCACGGCGGCCAACAGTCCAGTCGAGGCGTGGATCGAGTGTGCCGGCGTAAGGCGTAAAGGGTGCCGTTGCTTCAATGCCCTGGTCGCTGGTGACATCGGCATCGTTAAACGTGGTCAGCAAAGGCAGGCCGTCAGCACCGGTCTTGAAGGAGTTGACCAGGTTCTGCGAGGGCTGGAAGAATCCGCAGCAGGTAGTTACACCGCCACCGCCGTAAGGGTAATTCAGCGTTGAACCGATGTTGCCGTTCTCACCACCAGAAGCGCCGTCGTTCACGGAGTATTGCACTTCAAAAATGGACTCGACGTTGTTGTTGGTCACCGCCCTGAAGTTGTCATGATAGCGGTCTGCGAGCTTGTATTGGCCGCTGTTCTTGATCTCTTCGAGCAACGCCTTGGCTTCAGGATACTCTTTTTGAAACAGGTGTGCTTTTGCCAGCGTGGCGGCAGCAGCCCACTTGCTTGCCCTGCCTGGCTGGGTCTGCTTCGGCGGAAGCACTTCATAGGCAGCCCTCAGGTCAGCCTCGATCTTGGGCCAGATATCCACATCGTTGGGGATCTTGGTGCTCTCCAGGTTATTCGGATCGTAGATGGTCTCGTCGATGTAAGGCACCATGTTGTACATCTTCTTCAGCTCGAAATGATAGTGGCCGCGCAGGAACCGCGCTTCGGCAATGATCTGTGCACGTTCTGCATCCGTTACATCGAGCGCTTTGGGCAGGATCTGCAAAACATCGTTGCAGCGGGCAATGCCATCGTACATGCCACGCCATTTGCCGCGGAAGTAAATGTTATCGGAAGCAATGTTGTGTTGCTCGATAAGCGAGATGGGCGGCTGATCTCCGGCGATCGTACCTTTGTAAGCATCATCAGACGCCACGCTGCCATACACCCAGTTATCTGCGCCCACCTGGTATGAGCGGTATGCACCTTCAGCTGTTGCCCAGCCATCCAGCAGGGAATAGGCCCCCACCAGCAGCGCGTTCACCACAGCCCTGTTCTCGAGGCTGGAGCCTATCAGCGCTGCTTTCGGCTTCACGTCGAGGAATGAATCCGAGCATGAGCCGAGCATACTCAGTATGATTATACTACTTATGATTGCTGTTCTTTTCATCGCTGTAATTTTTTTCTGTGAATGATCTAAACACATAAACGGTCTCAGAAGCTTAAGTTCAATCCTACGAGATACTGCTTCGCCGTCGGGTAGGCACCACCGTCAACACCGATCTGCCGGTCGTTGCCGGAAGTGTAGGTACGGAGGTTGATCTCAGGATCCATGCCCGAATAATTGGTGATGGTAAACAGGTTCTGTGCCTGAACATAGATGCGGGCAGTGCCCAAACCTACTTTCGACAATAAAGTCTTCGGCAGGTTATATGTCAGCTGCACGTTCTTCATCCTGAAATAAGAACCGCTTTCCAGGTAGTATGTTGAAGGCAGGATGCTGACCTGGTCGCTGGAAGTAAGCTGCGGCAGCACAGCATCTGTCTTGCCTGGTCTCCATGATTCATACAACATGCGGGTGCTTCTGTTTCCTGCAAAGGTGGGGAAGTCGGTCCAGTACTTCACATAGTTGAAGATGTCGTTGCCATGCACACCCTGGCCGAACAGCACCAGCCCGAAGTTCTTATAGTTGATATTGATGTTGATACCATAAGTGAAATCGGGGTGCGGGTTGCCGATGATGGACAGGTCTTTCGTGTTGATCACGCCATCCGGCACACCGTCGGGGCCACTCACATCGCGGAACTTGAACCTTCCTGCCCTGTTCTGGTTGGTGCCCAGGTTGTTCACGGGCGCTGCTGCTGCTTCATCGTCAGACTGGAAGATACCGTCTATGGTATAACCGAAGAATGAAGAGATGGGGTAGTTCTGCTGGGTTACCACGAAGTTCTGGATACGTTCGTCGTTGATGCCGAAGTATTGTGTGTTGGCATCGCCAGTGGTACGGGTCACGGTGTTACGGTAGGTGCTGAAGTTACCACCGATGGTATAGGTCAGATCGCTGCCCATAGCCTGGCCATTGTAATTCAGGGAAAGATCCAGACCGCGGTTCCGCATTGAACCGATGTTCTGGAACGGCACAGTGGCTACACCTGCTGTGAGGGGAGCCTGCACGGGGAACAGCATGTCTGAGGTCTCGCGCGTATACCAGTCGATGGCGGCATCTACTTTTCCGCCAAAGAGGTTCACATCGGCGCCGATGTTGGTGGAAGTAGTGGTCTCCCACTTCGCTTTCACGTATCCGAACTGGACGAGCTCATAACCGGGGATTGCCGAAGAACGTGATCCGTTCAGATCATAGTACGATGTGATGGGATTGAGCGCGAACATGGTGAACGGGTTGTAGTTACCGATCTCCTGGTTACCGGTTTGTCCCCAACCCACGCGAAGCTTCGCCCTGTCGAGCCATGAGCTCCAGTTGTCAGCAAAGCGCTCTTCTGATAATACCCAGCCGGCACTCACAGCAGGGAATACGGCCGAGCGAAACTCCGGTGCGAAACGTGAAGAACGGTCGCGGCGGATGGTTCCTTCCAGCAGGTATTTGTCTTTCAACGCATAGTTGACCTTGGCAAACTCCGAAGCCAGCGCCCAGTTGGAAGATGTTCCGGTATTGGTCAGGCCGCCTGCACCGCCGTTCAGGTAACGGTTGTCGAGGGCGTCATTGATAAAATTGGTGCGCTGAGCGTCGAACGTTTCAAAGTAATCCTTGATGGCTTCCGTTCCGATCAGGAAATTGAGGCGGTGCGCATCGCCCAGTGACAGGCTATAGGTCAGCGTGTTGTACCACGTCCACGTCCATTCATAGTTGTTGGTGGTCTGCAGGGTGTTGGATCCCCTTGCTTCGGCCGATTCGATGTCGCGGATGGTGTAGTTGCGGAAGTTGTAAAGATTGTAGTCCACACCAAAGCTGGTCTTGGCGGTCAGGTTCTCGAGGATATCGACCTCTGCATAGGCATTTCCGAAGAGACGTACCTCTTTCTGGATGTTGTCTTTATTACGCCACAGGTCGCCCACGGGGTTGCGCGAGTTGTCGAGGTCAGTGCCCCGGGTACCGCCAAAGTTCACACCTGATACATCGTGCACCGATACGATCGGCTGAATGCGGTATGCAAATGAGGTAGGATTGCTTTCGTGGTTGTTGCCGTTGGGCTGGGCAACCCTCTCGCTATAGGCGATCTGAAAATTTTCTCCGACGCGGATCCGTTTGTTCACATTGAACTCCGTATTGGCGCGCAGCGAGTAACGTTTGAAATTGGTGTAGATCATCAGGCCCTTCTGATCGAAATAGTTCAGTGACAGGGCATAACGTCCACCATCATTGCCACCGGAAACACCGATCTGGTGGTTCTGGATCGGCGCCGGGTTAAAGATCTCGTCCAGCCAGTTTGTACCCTGTTTGTTCGCCTTGGTGATCAGCCATTTGGTCTTGTTGAAATCGGCACCGTCTATGTTCGCGCTGTAGTTGATATAATTGCCATTGGCATCCTGGGCTACGCGTGGGTCTCCTTCCATAGCACCGGCAGGGAAAATGTAATCCGGGATCACGGGATCAACGCCGTTACCGAATTGTGCATGCGTTGGGTTTCCGTTGGTGCCTACAACACCCGCATTTCTTCGCGATTCCCACACAAGCTGTGCATATTCATTGGTGTTGAGCATGTTCAGGAGCTTGCCCGGCCGCTGTGTTCCAACGTACATATCATAGGTGAACACAGGCTTGCCTGACTTTCCTTTTTTGGTGGTGACGATCACCACGCCGTTCCCTGCGCGTGAACCGTAGATCGATGCAGACGAGGCATCCTTCAGGATCTGCATGGATTCAATATCGTTCAGGTTAAGGGTGTTCAGGTTGCCTTTGGTGGGTACGCCATCGATCACGTAGAGCGGAGAGTTATCGTTGATGGTACCGAAGCCGCGGATCCGCACCATAACACCGCCACCGGGGCTGTTCTCATTGCCTACCGTTACACCGGCAACTTTACCCTGCATAGCCTGCCCCAGGTTGGTAGAAGGTGTGGACAGCAGTTGTTTGTTGTCGATGGTGGCTACGGAGCCGGTGATATCACGTTTCGATTGAGATCCGTAACCCGTTACCACAACCTCTGAAAGCGAGATCACATCCGCCAACAGGGTTACGCTAATCTGGGTGCGGTTGTCAATATTCACTTCCTGCGTGGTGTAGCCGATAAAGGAGAATACCAGTGTACCCGTTCTGTCGGAAACGTTCAACGTATAATCGCCATTGGCATCTGATGTGGTTCCGGTGGAGGTACCTTTCAGGAGAACGTTCACGCCGGGTATCCCCTGGCCATCCTCTTCCGTGACCCTGCCTTTGATAGTAAATTCCTGGAAGTAATTCATGGAAGAAGGGGCGGTAAATTCATGTCCTGGAATGGTACCCGACATTTCTGATGGTGGGTCACCATGATGATTTCCCGTCGCGGTGCCTGCGCGCATCACGCCGGGAAGAAAGCTGAACCCGATCGACATCGCGATCGCACATGTCATTCGTAATTTTCTTTTCATAGGGCTAGATTAAAATGGTTAATAGTATAACATAAGTGCAATTCATGTTCGACAAAACTGAATACGGAACACTTCCAGGCATGCAAGCCCGGTTCAATCAACTACACTAGAGAAAAAAAGAAATAGGACTAACAGAAAGTATTAGCCAACGGATTACCAACAGAGTCTTTCCTACCGGAATATAAGGATTACTTTAGAAATTTAAATCGATTGCGTGCAAATTTTGCACGTTCTCCGATAGTCGCCTTTTTTTTGACGGTAAGTGATGGCAAAGATAAGTGCGTGTATGTGCGTGTGTGTTGGGATCCACAGAACACGGCTGTACAGTATTAAGTTCGCGTTTGCCTATTGTTTATTTGCCTACTGCCTACTTCTTTAAAGTACGAGGTATGTCCCGATAGCTATCGGGATACGAAGTACGCATATTCGACGTCACATCTCCCGGCCGTGGACTGTGGACTATCGACTGTGGACTTTTTCTATCTTTGCGGCCGATGAAAATTGTGTTTCCGGATAACTTTCGCTTTGGCACCAGCACCTCGGCCTATCAGATCGAAACGCCCTATGCCCATGACTGGAACAACGTACGCGCCCGCGATGGACATATTTTTGACCGCACCACAGACCATGAGAAAAGATATGATGAAGACATCGCCATCATCGCCTCGCTGGCGCCCAATTACAGGATGAGCCTGATGTGGAGCCGCCTTCAGCGCGAACCATTCGGAAAACTGCATCCGGAGACCACACGCGAGTACCACAGCCTGCTGCAGAAGCTCACATCGCGCGGCGTGCAGATCATGATGGTGCTCCATCACTTTGCCAACGCAGCCTGGTTTGCCGAACGAGGCGGCTGGCAAAAAAAAGAGAACATCGCCCTCTGGGTAGATTACGCAAAGAAGGTGGTGGATGAGTTTGGCGGTTATGTTTCAAGCTGGAATACCTTCAACGAGCCCAACCTGTACACGAGCATGGGATGGGTGGCCGGAGAATTTCCACCTTTCAGAAGGAACATGCTCGTAGCAAGAAGGGTGATCACAAACATTGCGGCAGCACACGAGCACCTGTACACTTATATCAAAGATAAGTATCCCAACACCCTGGTGGGCATCTCGCACAACTGCACCGTTTTTGAACCAGAGAATATATTAGGTTACCTGCCATCAAAGTTCATCGACTGGTGCTATATGGAATATGCGCCGTCTCTTTTTAAACAGACCGATTTCTTCGGCATGAGCTATTACGCCAGAATAGGCCACGATCCCTTCCCCATCACTTATCTGCTCACACCTGAAAAAGTGAAAAAGCTGGGCAAACCCCATGACGACATGTGGGAATACTACCCGCAAGGGTTGAAGCAATGTATGCTCCGCTACTGGAAGCAGTTCAGGAAACCCATCATCATCACAGAAAACGGCATTTGCACCGGCGATGACACCAAACGCGTGCAGGCTATTCACGATTACATGGGACAGGTACACGAGGCCATCCAGGAAGGTGTAGACGTGCGTGGATATTACCACTGGAGCACCTGGGATAACTTCGAATGGAGCCTTGGCCCCACCTACCGGTTCGGACTCTATGGATGCGACCCCGTCACCAAAGACAGGTTTAAGAAGCCAAGCGCCGATGTGTTCTCGAAGCTGGCGTACAGTAGGGAAATAGAGTTGTAGCATTTTTTTTCCCGCAGATCACGCTGATCAACGAGATCATTGCATGCGTTTTTATCTGCGGTTATCTGCGAAATCTGCGGGACATGCATTTTTAATGGATGATAAACTTATACCGGTGATCATTCAGGCATTGAATGATGTTGAGGCCGATCTTTCTTCTCAGGTTATCGATGTAGAGCTCAACGGATGAATCGTGCAGGTAAACTTCAGAGCCCCAGATGATGTGAACGAGGTTATCCAGCGTGATCACCTTGTTGGAGTTCTGGGCAAAGAAGAACAGCAGCTCCAGCTCGGGCCTGCTCAGGAGGATCTGGTTATCCTGATAACACACTGCCCCCGATCGCTGGTTGATCTTCAGGCTGCCGATGCTGAGCTCAGGTATACTTTTGCGGATGATGAAATTGTTCTTCAGCACAGCGCTTACCTTGTAGGTGAGGGCGCGCAGGCCTATCATTTTTTCAATGTAATCGTCGCCGCCTGTGTTCAGGGCTGCCTGCTGATAGTAACGTTCAGACCGTGCTGTAAGGAAGAAGATATAAGTGTTCTCAAAACGTTTCATGCTGCGAAGCTCGCGGCAGAGCTCGATGCCGTTGGGGTGTGGCATCATGATGTCCAGTATGATGAGGTCGGGGGAGAATTCTTTCGCAACGGCAATCGTTCTTTTGCTGTTGGCCAGGGTCTTTATCTTGAAGCCTTCTTTCTCGAGGTTGTATTTTAGGAGGTCAAGAATATCGCCGTCATCATCCACAACCAGGATCCGCAGCAGCTTCTGGTCAGCCATAGGTAGTACCTGTCATAACAATTGACTGAAGGTACAACGTTATGATTAAGCGACGTTTATGGGAGGATTATGGTGGCGTTAATCTTTTTAGTCCATGGTCCATGGTCGATAGCCCATGGCACATAGTGTGATTGACGAAGGTCATTCCAAAGCTCGACTATTAACCCGATTGTCAAAATCGACTCCACCTAACTATGGACTATGGACCATCGACTATGGACTTTTTAATGCTGCATCGCTTCTCCGAGCGCGAGCGCCTGCTGCACGGCTTCTTCCGCAATGTTGTTGTACTCAACGGTTGCCCTGTCGCCGGTAGCCAGCCATGCCTCGATCTTGTCCATGTTCTTTTTCTTGACCTTCTTCAGCACAGGCACCCCCATCTGCTTCAGGGCTGCAGCGTTGTAGTGTTGTTCGTATTGACTTTTCATCGGCACCACCAGCAGCTTTTTGCCCAGGTACAGGGCCTCTGCAGGTGTCTCAAAACCAGCGCCGCATAACACACCGCTGGAAGTAGCCATGCTGATGGTGAACTCTTCGTTGTTGACAGGGTAAACCGAAAGCTTGCCCACGTGATAAGGCTTCTTGGCATGTTTGGAGAAAACGTGCCATTTTACCTTAGACAACCTGGTGAGCAACGGAACCAGCTTCTTGTCGTCATACGCCGGAAGATAAACGGTGTAATGTCCCTTATCCTGAACCTTGGCCTCGCGCACCCTGGCACGGATCACCGGTGTATAAATGTTCTTATCAAAACGGGCGAAGTGAAAACCGACGTGCGCTTTGGCGGGCGCATAGTTCTTCAGGATCCACTCTCCCACCGGATCGAAGCTTTTGGGCCGCGGCGATTGTGGCGACAGCAATGACGACTGGTGACTGAGCGCCACGCAGGGTACCTGCTTCCTGTTACACGCCCACGCCGAGATCGGCTCGAAATCGTTGATCACAAGGTCATATTTCTCAACGGGAAAATCCCTGATCTCCTTGTACACCGCCTTGGAGCTGTTGCGCCGGAATGTTTTAACCAGGTCTACGCCACCACTTTTACCGAAATAAAAGCTGAGCCCTTTCGACTTGTATTTTACGGGGTAGGAAAGTTTGATGTCAGCTTGGGCACCGCTCACGAAAAGGTCAAGGTTGCCAAGCTGTTGAAGGATAGGTACAATGTCTTCGGCCCTGGCGATGTGACCGTTGCCTGTGCCCTGAATAGCGTAGAGTATTTTCACTTCTTTACCGTTAAAAACTGGTTTACAAGATCCTTAAATATAAGATCGTTGTCCAGATTATTTTTCAGGCGTTTAGGAAGTTTTACAGATTGTGCGTGTTTATCGTCCTGGTAGCGGTAGATCCGCCAGTCTGTGCCATCGAATTCCAGGGCGGTGAGGTTTTCGATCCAGTCGCCGGAATTAAGGTACATCACCTCACCTTTCTCTGTTGTGATCCTTCTCATCTCGGGTTGGTGGATGTGCCCGCAGATCACATAATCGTACTGGTTCTCTATGGCGATGTCAGCCGCCGTCTTTTCAAAGTTATTGATGAACTTCACCGCTGTTTTCACACTGTCTTTCACCCGTTTGGAAAGCGAGATCTTCTCACGACCCATCTTGTTCATGATCCAGTTCACGATAGTATTGATCAGGATCAGGGTGTCGTATCCGATGGCGCCGAGCTTGGCGAGCCACTTGGAGTGCTGCATGGTTACGTCGAATACATCACCGTGAAAGATCCATGCTTTTTTTCCATTCAGTGTCAGCAGCGCTTTGTTGTCTATGCGGAAAGACCCGAGCCTGAAGCCGGCAAACTTCCGCAGCATTTCATCGTGATTGCCGGTGAGGTAGGTGATCCTGGTATTTTTGGTGAGCAGGCTGGTGATGTGCTTGATCACCTGCATGTGCGATTTGGGCCAGTAACGCTTGCTGAACTGCCACATATCGATGATATCGCCATTGAGCACAAGCCTTTTGGGCCGGATGGATTTGAGATACCGGAGCAGCTCTTCTGCATGACATCCGTAGGTACCCAGGTGAATGTCTGACAATATAACCAGCTCTACATCACGCTTCTTTCTTCCCATGGTTACCGGGGTTATAACCAGCTAAAAGACTTGCTGAAAATAAGAGGAACTTCACGTTTCAAATATACCGGGTTAGTGTAGAACAGCATGCCTTGTTTTGGTTATGGAATTGTTAATATCTGAACAGAGCGTCTCGATTAAATCTGCACAAAAACGAAGACAGTTCATTCGAAAGAAAAGCGCGCTGGCAGTATATGAGCTCAATAAACAGCTGCTTAACATCTCATGACCGCAAGCCTGAATCACTACCAATACAACATGGTTAAAGGCAAGGACACTGAATCCAGGCTTACCATTAAAGAACAGCCGTTTGAAAGAATCATTGAATTGGGGCTGTTTTCTGAATGGAATGCAAAAGAAATAATAAATACTTAACTATTCTTTAACGGTGCCTTAACTTAACAGAAGCTTAATGTTACGCTTTTGACTTAACACAAACTTAACATTGGAACTTTAACGATGCTGGGAGAGCCTGTACCTTTGCCAGGAATTTAAAAAAACAAACACTATGAATTTTCGGCCAGGATACTATCTGATCGCTATCGGGATGAGCTTACTATTGACCGCCTGCGGATCTAAAAACAGCTCCGAAAGTGAAACGGAAAAGCTTCAGGGTGAAATAAAAATTGACGGATCAAGTACAGTATATCCCATCACCGAAGCTGTTGCCGAAGAATTCAGGGCAGAACAACCCGAGGTGAAAGTGACCGTGGGCGTTTCTGGAACGGGTGGCGGTTTTAAAAAATTCGGACGTGGTGAGATCGATATCAACGATGCCTCGAGACCTATCAAAGAGCAGGAAGCCACTACCTGCAATGAAAATAATATCAAGTATGTGGACCTGAAAGTAGCCTATGATGGCCTCGTGATCGTTCTCAACAAAGAGAACACATGGGTAGATCATTTCACGGTGGCAGAGCTCAAGAAGATCTGGGAGCCCGAAGCGCAGGAAAAGATCACCAAATGGAACCAGATCAGGGCTTCGTGGCCCGCAGAGGATTTTCACCTCTATGGCCCTGGCGTTGCATCAGGCACGTATGACTATTTCACTGAAGCGATCGTTGGAAAAAGCGGCTCGAGCCGCGGCGACTATACGGCAAGCGAAGACGATAATGTACTGGTGCAGGGTGTATCGGGCGACAAGAACGGTATCGCTTTCTTCGGCCTGGCATATTATGAAGAGAACAAAGAAAGGCTGAAGCTCGTGCCTGTCGACAATGGAAAAGGCGCTGTGACACCTTCTGTTGAAACGGTCAAGGATGGCACCTATGCACCGCTGGCAAGGCCTGTATTTGTTTATGTAGCAGACGCCGCAGCAAAACGCGCAGAAGTATCGGCATTTGTGAACTTCTACCTGAACAATGCCGCCACGCTGGTGACCGATGTGGGTTATATTCCGCTGACAGCAGAAGAATATCAGCGTGAGTCGGCAAAGTTCAAGGGCTTCTCCACCGCGCAATAATGCCTTGCATAAGATCGCATCAGTGGGAAAAGATATAGCAGGCGTTTACAGAATATTGTGAAAAGATCAGGTGAAAAAGTAATCGAGTATGGTCTTGCCTTCAGCGGGCTCGTCACCATCCTCACCACCATCGGTATCATCTGGGTGCTGATCTCTGAGTCGTGGGGATTTTTCCGCGAGGTATCTTTGGCAGATTTCCTGTTCGACACCGAATGGACTCCCCTCTTCACACAAAAACGTTACGGCATCCTTCCGCTGCTCTCCGGTACTTTCCTCACCACCATCATCGCCATCTTCACCGCTGTGCCGGTTGGTATCATCATCGCCGTGTACCTGAGCGAGTATGCCCACAAAAATTTCCGGCAAACCGTGAAGCCAATCCTCGAGATCCTGGCGGCGGTGCCTACCGTAGTGTATGGCTTCTTTGCCCTGACGGTAGTCACGCCCTTCCTTCAGTCGTTCATTCCTGGGGTAGGAAGCTTCAACGCGCTGTCGGCAGGCATTGTGATGGGCATCATGATCATTCCCGTGATCTCGTCGCTGAGCGAAGATGCCCTGTATTCAGTACCCAAGTCGTTGCGCGAAGCTTCTTATGGCATGGGTGCCACCAAATTCCAGACCTCTTTTAAAGTCGTGGTGCCCGCGGCCTCTTCCGGTATCCTCGTGTCCATCATCCTGGGAATAGCACGCGCTATCGGCGAGACCATGGTGGTGGCCATCGCGGCAGGTCAGCAACCTACACTGACCCTCGATCCGCGCGAGGCCGTGGAAACCATTACCGCCTATATTGTGCAGGTGAGTCTCGGCGACGTCGAGCACGGCTCTATGGAATACAAGACCATCTTTGCCGCCGGCATCACGTTGTTCTTCTTCACCTTTCTGCTGAACAACGTCAGCTTCTGGATCAAGAAAAAGTATCAGGAAAAATATGAGTAACATCCAGCGTAACCGGAACATCGACACCGCCTTCAAATACGTGGGCATCGGCTGCACTTTCTTCGGTATTGTGATGCTGCTGATCTTCATCGGCAATATCCTCGTCGACGGCCTGACGCGCATCGACTGGGATTTCCTCACCAACCTCCCATCGCGCAGAGCCTCCAAAGCGGGGATCCTCACGGCTTGGACCGGCACCGCGTGGATCCTCGGCCTCACCGCCATCATCGCCATTCCGATGGGTGTTGCTGCCGGCATCTACCTGCAGGAATATGGAAAAAAGAACAGGCTTGCCCACATCATCGAGCTGAACATCGCCAACCTGGCCGGTGTTCCGTCGATCATTTATGGCCTGCTGGGACTCGAGATCTTCGTCCGTGTGATGCGCCTCGGTGGCAGTCTGCTGGCCGGCGCCCTGACACTCGCGCTGCTCATCCTGCCCATTATCATTGTAGCCACGAGAGAAGCGATCAAGGCTGTACCGAACTCATTACGCGAAGCTTCTTACGGCATGGGCGCCACCAAATGGCAAACCATCTGGTACCAGGTGTTGCCTGCCGCCTCCGGGGGAATTCTCACCGGCATCATCCTCGCGCTCTCCCGCGCTGTAGGAGAAACCGCACCGCTGATCGTGATCGGAGCCCTTGCCTATGTGCCCTTTGTAGCAGACAGTCCCATGGATGAATTTACAGTGCTGCCGATCCAGATCTTCAACTGGGTCTCACGGCCACAGCAGGAGTTCCTGGTCAATGGCGCGGCCGCCATTATTATCCTGCTCATCATTACCTTTGCAATGAATGGTATTGCCGTCTACCTGCGGAACAGGTGGCAGAAAAAAGTAAGCTGGTAAGTATCTTAGACACATGAAACCGATAGAGGCTAAAAATATCAATGTTTATTACGGCGACAACCACGTATTAAAGGATATTGATATCACCATCAAGGAGAATACCGTTACCGCCTTTATCGGTCCTTCCGGATGTGGCAAGTCTACCTTTCTGCGCACGCTGAACCGTATGAACGACTACATTGACAGCTTCCGCAAGAAAGGAAAGATCTACATCGACGGAAAAGATATCTACGACAAGAAAGTGCGGGTGGAGGAGCTGCGGCGCAAAGTAGGCATGGTGTTCCAAAAGCCGAACCCTTTTCCAAAATCCATCTTCGAGAATGTAGCCTATGGGTTAAAGATCCATGGCATCAAAAGCAAATACGAGATCAACGACACTGTTGAGAAATCTCTCAAGCAGGCCGCCCTCTGGAACGAAGTGAAAGACAAGCTTGACAAGCCTGCCCTCTCCCTTTCCGGCGGTCAGCAGCAACGGCTTTGCATCGCCAGAACCCTGGCGGTGAAACCTTCTATCATTTTGATGGATGAGCCTGCTTCGGCGCTCGACCCGATCTCCACCGCCAAGATCGAGGAGCTGATCTTCGAGCTGAAAGAGAAATATACCATCGTTATCGTAACGCACAACATGCAGCAGGCCTCACGCATCAGCGACCGCACCGCGTTCTTCTACCTGGGCGAGCTCGTTGAATACGGCAAGACCTCTGAGCTGTTCACCAACCCCAGGAACAAACAAACTGAAAACTACATCACGGGCAGATTCGGATAACAGACAAAAAACAAAATTCATTTTTTTCACTCCAACCACGCATCATCATGCCAGCCATAGAACCGGAATTACAAGCATTAAAAGAGAACCTCCTCGACATGCTTTCGCTGGTCAGGAACCAGTTGACAAAGTGTAAAAAAGCCATCCAGAAAAAAGACCTGTCGATCGCCGAAGAGGTCATCGCCGATGAGCGGAAGGTAAACGTGCAGGAGCTGGCCATTGACCGTGACTGCGAGAGCATCCTGGCGCTCTATACACCAGTGGCCACGGACCTGCGGCTCGTACTGGCAACGCTGAAGATCACCAACGACCTCGAGCGCATCGGTGACAACGCCAAAAGCCTGGCGAGATTCCTGAAAGATAACCTCAGGGACATTCCAGGTACCTGGATTGAAAAGTACAACATTGAAGCCATGCTCGACGTGCTTACGTCCATGCTCAAAGACATGGGTGAAGCGCTCCACACAGCCGATACCAAGCTGGCCCGGCACACCACCAAGCACGATGAGCAGCTCAACAAATACAACCGTGAAGCCTACAAGACCGCTGCTGAACTGATCAAAGAACATCCTGAAAGCGGAAAGATCCTGCTGACCCTTTTCTCCCTCACACGCGACCTCGAGCGCGCCGGCGACCTCACCAAGAACATTGCCGAAGAGATCGTCTTTCATATTGAGGCGAAGGTGATGAAGCATAAGAAAGACCAGAAATAAAGAAGGAGTCAGGACTAGGAGTAAGGAGCCAGGAGTAAGGAGTCAGGAGGGGTTGAGAATACTTACCCCGGATGGCTTCGATTCATTGGCTCACAGGCTCGTTACACTGAAATTCCAAACATAGACCGCTTCTCCTGACTTCTGGTTTCTAGCTTTAGACTCCTAATTCATTATCTTTGGATAAGAACAGTCTATGCGTTTCCCAGGCAATAACGATCTTTCGATACTTCTCCCCCGCAACAGAGTCTTGCGCCATGTGATCTTCTGGATCCTGGTTTACCTGCTGGATGTAGTGGTCTTTGGCCTGGGGTACGAGAACTTTGAGGCGTTCTTCAAAATGGCGCTGCTGGAGATGCCCAGCCAGCTCTTCTTCGCATACTTCATGATGTATTGGGTGATGCCCCGGTACATGCGCGACAAAAACGCGCTGAAAGCCATCGGCCTTAGCGTGATCGCGTTCATTCTTTCCGGCATCCTTGGTAATTTCCTTTTCATCGCTTTTTCCGCATATTCCACTAACGCCGGCCTGTGGGATTACCGGGCTATTATGCTGCGCGCCATGTATTGCTTTCTGAAAGCATGTCTTTTTATACTGGTGAAGCTCGGCCTGCTGTGGTATGACAACGAAAAGCGCGTGGCCGCCATGGAGAACAGCAAGCTGGAGTCGGAACTTAAAATGCTGAAAGACCAGGTGAATCCCCACTTCATGTTCAACACGCTGAACAACCTCTACGGACTTGTAACCAAAAATCCGGCGCATGCTCAGGAATCCATTCTCCGGCTCTCCGGCATCCTGCAGTTCATGCTGCACGAAAGCAATCGCGCTACCATACCGCTGCAGCTCGAGCTGAAATGTATCCACGATTATATTGCGCTGGAAAAGCTCCGGTACACCGAGCGGCTCTCCGTTTCCATCAACGTACAGGAAGGCATCGAAGAACTGGCCATTACCCCACTCGTAATTTTTCCATTCGTAGAGAACAGTTTTAAACACGGGGCCTCGGAGACCATTAAGGATGCCTGGGTAAACATCGATCTGTCGGTATACAAGAGCGACCTGGTATTCAAGATCGCGAATGGTAAAGGGCCACGGCCGGTCTCGACCTCCGCCCACGGCATAGGGCTCACCAACGTAAAAAGACGGCTGGAACTGGTCTACGGGCCCGATCATTCGCTGGAGATCGTTGACGATGCCGAGAGCTTCCTCGTGATCCTGAAGATCGCACTGGTCCGGATGGAGCGAAAACAAAGTGAGCAATATGAAGGTAAAGTGTCTTATCGTTGAGGACGAGCCTATCGCCCAGGAGATCTTGCGCTCCTACATCGACAGGATAGACCTGCTGAGCGTGGCCGGCCAGCTGAGCAATGCCGTTGAAGCCTTCAGTTTCCTTCAGCACAACACAATAGACCTGTTGTTCCTCGACATCAAAATGCCGCAGATGAGTGGCATCGATCTGCTGAAAGCGGTCACCCACAAACCGAGCGTGATCATCACGTCCGCTTACCGGTATTATGCCACAGATGCTTACGATCTCGATGTGGTGGATTACCTGCTGAAGCCTTATTCATTCGAACGTTTTCTGAAAGCCATCAGCAAAGTGATGACTGAAGCGATGCCTGGCCATGCAGCAACGTTAGCACCCGCCACCACTGAAAAAGCCCACATCTTCGTGAAGGGCAACAAACAATTACAAAAGGTTTACCTCGATGAGATCCTCTACATCGAAAGCCAGCGTGATTACCTGAAATTCAGAACCGCCAATCATACCGACATCGTCACACGGCAGACCATTGGCTACTATGAGCGTTTTCTTCCGGCACAGCAATTTCTGCGGGTGCACCGGTCGTTCATTGTTGCCCTTGATAAGATATCGGCCGTTGAAGCCAACCGTGTGCTCATCGGAGCAGTACCCATACCGGTAGGCAGGCTGTACAAAGAACATGTGCAGGAGTATTTAAAAAATTTGTGAAGTCCGGGCCACGAATTAAAAAGTACGATCCCAATAGCTATCAGGAACGAGGTACGAAGTACGATCTATCTTAGCGGCTATTTCGTACCGCTTACCTCGTACTTCGTACTTCGGATCGGTGTTCATCATCAGATAGCCGTTGTTTGTCGCACCCGGCAGTTTTTCTGCGATTGAATGTATACCTTCCCATTACGGAGCCAAACGTATTAACAGCAAAGAACCCACGTTATGACAACTTTCTTGCACGGCATGCTGGACGAGGCATATACGGCTGCTCCAGTACCCGTCTTTTCCAGCGGAGCGCTCTGGAAGAACTTCCGGATCGACCTCATCCATTATCCCCCAACACACCTGCGTCACCCTGCAACCGATGAGCACATGCTGATCTGCAATCTGGGCATGCCGTTGACGTATGCCCGGAAGACCGGCGGACAATGGAAAAAAGGCACCTGCAATAACGGCCACGTGGTGGCATTACTTTCTCCTGGAGCAGACGAAGAGATCTTGTGGGAACAGAATCATCACGCATTGATATTGTCTTTTAAAAACGACTTTGTCAACGCGCTTACGCATGCCGGCAACTTCAAATTCAAAACACTGCACAACCTGGAAGATCCACTGCTGAAACATATTGCCAACGCGTTGTATGCAGAAACCGCCGAAGGGTATCTTGTGAATAAAATGTACGCCGAAAGCCTGCTGATCACCTGTATCATTCACCTGGCCAGCACCTGCAGCGCCGATGGCAGAAAGGTGTTTGCTCCGAAAGGAAAGCTTTCATCAGCACAGCTCGGAAGGGTGATCGATCACACAAGGACCTCCATTCATTCGACCCTCAGCCTGGCGCAACTGGCATCATGCGTGCATTTGAGTCCGTTTCATTTTTCCAGGCTTTTCCGGCAGACCGTAGGCATAAGTCCTTACCGCTTTGTGCTGCAAATGAAGATCGAGCTGGCGCAAAAACTGATCAGGGGAAATTATGGTTCACTCAGCGACGTGGCATATGCCCTGAGCTTTACAGACCAGGCTCACTTCAGCAATGCGTTTAAAAAAGTGACCGGCATGTGCCCGAAAGAATTCCTGATCAAACCTCAGAACGCGTTGCAGCACGGGTGATTGCATCCCACCCCTTCAGGAAGGGTTTTTAGTCGTCAGATCACTGACTGAGGCGCAGGCCCAGCGCGCAGTGGTCAGACGACTACCTTGACTACCTCCGCTTCGAATAATACCTGTGTGCTAAAAAGGAAACCGGAACTCCGATCGCCAGCATGAGCACCACGCAATTGATCAGCGCATTGGTGGGATTGAACGGACGCGCAGGAATTGCCGACAATGGCACCACCACAAGGTTCATCACAAGCCATACAACAACACCATAGGCAAGTGCTGACATGATCCTGCTCCTGGAAAGGATGGGCATTTTTGGATAAATCAAAAAATAGAGGGTGGTCCAGCTATAGGCAATAAGATAGTGAAAGAGCAGTCCCACAAATGCCATCGGAAGGCCGCCGGAGAAAGCGGTCTCCCTGCCAAAGGCACCACTGGCAATATAATGGAGTATCGTGCGCAGGCTGGCGCCAGAGACCAGTACCGCAGCCGTGATATCGAGTGTACCTGCTATCAGCCCGGCAAACAATATGGCCCTGAACAGGTGATTGGAGGTGGACACCGTGTTAGAAGAAGTGTGGTTTGTGATCATCGTGTGCGTTTTTAACATCATGAAATTGATGGAATGCAGGAGGTAAAAATTGTAAAATAATGCTTACTTAAATAAGTACGAGGTACGATCCCGATGGCTATCGGGAACGAGGTACGAGGCGCTCCGATCGAAGGGTAGTTCGCTGGGTGAAGATCGTACTTCGTACCTCGTATCTCGTACTTTCACCCAGTTCCTTTAATGAAAAAAGGCCAGCAAATGCCGGCCTAAAAAACACAAACTCTCCGAAAACACTTTAGATCTTTCTCATTTTATGCGACAGGAACTTGTTTGTGATCACATGGATCTCCTGTGGCGTAAATGGTTTTTGCAGGTGCCCGTTCATACCGGCTTCAATACTTTTTGCTACGTGCTCCGCATAAGCATTCGCTGAAAGCGCGATGATCGGGTTCATAAAGTTCTCGCCGCGCAACGTGCTGGCCACTGCATACCCATCCATGTCAGGCATCTGGATATCCATAAAGATGATATCGAATGGATTGGCTTTGGCCAGGGCGATCGCTTCGGCACCACTTTCTGCCAGCGTCACTTTGGCGCCAAGGTTCTCGAGGATCTTCCTTGCCACCATTCTGTTAAGAACGTTATCATCCACCACCAGCACATGCAGAAGCTCGTCGAACACCATTTTCTTGGCGGGCACGTTTACTTGCGCGGGTTGCTCATCTGCTTCTGCCACCACACCCACTTTGAATATGAAGCTGAACTGTGAGCCCGTGGTCTCTGCTGTGTAGGGGCTTTCAACACTGATACCGCCACCCATTTGTTTCAGCAGGCTCTCCACGATGGTAAGCCCGAGGCCTGTTCCGCCATACTTGCGTGTTACAGAATCATCTGCCTGCGCGAAGCTCTCGAAGATCTTTTTCGTCTTCTCTTTGGGGATACCAATACCGGTGTCTTTAACAACACCACGTAAGGTGATCTCGCCGTTCTGCTCGCCCTCTTTGTGAAAGGATACCGAGATAGAGCCTTTCTCTGTGAACTTGATGGCATTGCCCACGAGGTTCACGATGATCTGGTTGATCCTTGTGGGATCGCTGATGACCTGAGCGGGTATGTTCTCATCGATCGAACAGTTGAACTTCAGTCCCTTCTGCTCGGCAAGGTGTTTATAGGGCTGGATGTTGCGATGAACGGTCTCGCTGAATCCGAATTTCGACTGCTCGATGGTGAGCTTGCCGCTTTCTATTTTGCTTAAGTCAAGAATATCGTTGATCAATCCAGCGAGATTTCTTCCCGACATGCGCATGATCTCCAGGTACTCGCGGTGCATGGGGTCTTTGATATCTGATAACATGATCTCGGTCAATCCCAGGATACCGTTCAGGGGGGTGCGTATCTCATGGCTCATGTTTGCCAGAAAACGGCTCTTGGCAACGTTGGCCGCCTCAGCGTATTCTTTCGCCTTGCGCATCTCCTCTTCGGCCTGCTTCAGCCTGCTGATATCTTTGGCAACGATGAGGATACCGTTCTTGCGGTTCATTTTATCGTAGAGCACAGAAAACGAGCTCGAGGCAGGGATCGACTTCACTTCGTCGATCTTCAGGTTCACCTCGATGTCGCGCCTGAACTTCCTGAAGGCAAGGTTCGCCTTCACGTTCTCCACTACGGGCCTGGAGCGCTCGTCAACGATATCCAGGAAGCTCTTGCCTACAAGATATTCCTGGCTGATGCCCATGAGCTCTTCCACGGCTTCGTTCACGGATTGGATGTTGTAATCCTGGTCGAGGATAAAGATCAGGTCTACCATGCCGCGGAACAGATTGTCCATATAGTCACGCGACACTGTTGTAGCCTTCAGCTCTTCGCGAAGCATGTTAATGCCTACGACGATGGCATCGAGCTCGTCTTCATTGCCTGAACGCTCAACCTGATAATCAAAATTACCATTAGCAATCTCAAAGATCATTCTGGTAATGTGATCGATTCGATTGTGAACATGAACTTCCATAACTTTGGTGCGCACTGGCGCGTGTTGTTTTTGATGTATACGTCAAAGGTATGTGGAGGTATCTCCCCTAAGGGCTACAATCAGGCAAAAATCTTACGTCAGGTTTAAAGCATTGGTGATTTAAGATTCCACGGAAGTCCCTTACGCGTCAACGGGTACGATACCGGAGGTGAGATCAGTAGAACTACGTAGTGAAGATCAGTAAAAACCTTGGAGCGTACGCACAGCTGTTTAAGCCTGCACGGTGAGGTGTTTTAAATACTCGAGCGCCTGGTCTTTGTCCGTGAACATCTTGGTAGGCACCAGTGGCTTGCTGATGGTAAGATAAAAATTGAGCATGATCTTGGTAACCGGAGAATCTGTAAGAACTGCTACCGAACGTACGAGCGATGACCCTTCTTTTGCGAGAAAATCCCGCGCAGGCTTATCAGAATCCTTGATTCCACGCATATCGCAGAAGACAGGATAGCTCTCGCCACGCTGTACTTCAAGGCGGTCTTTTACCACCTGTTTGGCAGCTTCGAGGTTCATGCTGGTACCCGGTTTATAGATGAAAAACAGCACGCCGTCTTCGAGCCAATACTCTGCAAATTGATTCTGAAAGTAGTTTGATTTCATGTTTTCCGGGCAAGCGGATATATTAAGTACGCCATCTTTTCTGAAAAAACCAACTTCTTTGAGATTTCATTCCAATTTATTCCTAAGCCATATCAATATTACCTGCTGCCGCATCCCCGCTGATGCCTGCTTTTTTTTCGTCTGCACTATTACGCCGAAGTTAGCATTGCAAATCAAACAACTAACCACATCATTATGGCCAAGGTCAAACACAACAACTTCATGGATACTGTCGATGAAGTTATTTCTGACGCCAAGAAAATGGGCGTCGTTCATCTTTACACGGAGGACGAGGAGCTGACCGGCAGAAGAGTAAAGATCAAAGGAAAGGATCTCTTTCATTTTGGAACCACCGGCTACCTGGGCCTTGAACAGGACATTCGCCTGAAAACCGCGGCCGTTGAAGCCATCTGGAAATACGGGACACAGTTCCCACTTTCAAAAACCTACATCTCACATCCCTTGTATAAATCACTCGAGGAGAAGCTCGAGCAAATGTATAGCAATCCGGTGATCATTACAAAGAACAGCACGTTGGGCCACCTCGGCGTGATCCCCTGCATCGTACGTGATGAAGACGGCGTTATTCTCGATCACCAGGTACACTGGAGCGTACAAAGCGCCGCACAGATCCTCAAGACCCGCTCCGTTCCCGTGGAAATGATCCGCCACAACAACCTGGCTATGCTCGAAGACAAAATAAAAGAGCTCGCCACACGCTGCTCCAGGATCTGGTATATGGCCGATGGTGTTTACTCGATGTACGGCGACTGCGCACCCATACCGCAGCTTCTCGAGCTTTGCAAAAAATATCCGCAGCTGCACCTCTATTTCGACGACGTTCATGGCATGAGCTGGGCCGGAAAAAATGGTACCGGCTACGTGATGGAGCAGCTGGGCACACTGCCCGAGAACGTGATCCTCTTTGGTACCCTGAGCAAAACCTTCGGTGCCAGCGGTGCCGTAATGGTTACCGCCAATGAAAAAATACACAAACAGGTAAAGAACTTCGGCGGCCCCCTGACCTTCTCTGCCCAGCTGGAACCTGCGTCTGCTGCCGCAGCGCTTGCCTCCGCCAACATTCACCTTTCTCCGGAGATCTACCAGCTCCAGGCCGAGCTGCATGATCGCACACGTTATTTCAATTCACTGCTTGCCAACACCGACCTTCCGCTGGTGGAACAAAATACCTGCCCAGTATTCTATATAGGCACCGGCGCTCCTGCTACCGGGTATCATTTCGTGAACCGCCTCATGGAAGAAGGTTTTTACGTGAACCTCGGCCTCTACCCTGCCGTGCCCGTGAAGAATACCGGTGTTCGCATCACCATTTCACGTCACAACGAGAAAGAAGAAATGAAAGCCCTCGTTGACGCCATGGTGTATCACTATCCCAAGGCGTTGGAAGAAACCCACACCACTAAAAATAAAGTACGCGCCGCTTTCAAGATGCCGTACATCAAAGAAGAGGAGAAAACCACTGTTGCGGCAGCATCGCTCTCCGTTCAGCACGAAAGCACCATTCAGAACATCGACAAGAACGAATGGAACAGCCTGCTCGGCAAACAGAGCGCCTTCGACTGGGAAGGATTGAAATTCCTGGAAAAAGTTTTCACCCACGCAGAGCGCCCCGAACATAATTTTGCCTTTCATTACTACATCATCCGTGATGAGAAAGCTCGTCCCGTACTGGCTACGTTCCTGACAACATCCCTCTGGAAAGACGATATCCTCGCGCCCGCTTCCGTATCGATGCAGCTGGAAGAAAAACGGAAGAACGATCCCTACTACCTCACTTCAAAAGTGATCTCCATGGGCTCGCTGTTCACAGAAGGACAGCACTACTATATCGACAAGCAAAATCCCAAGTGGAAAGAAGCCTTCCAGACTTTGCTCAATGCCCTTGAAGGCCTTGAAGAGAACAAGGATGCGGCCATGACCGTGCTTCGCGATTTCGAAGAAGACGCCGCCATCAACGAATTGTTGCACAGCATGGGATTCATCAAGATCAGCATGCCTGAATCCTGCGTCGTTACGGATCTGTCATGGAACGATGCTGAAGGTTATCTTGCCACGCTTTCGCCGAGATCGCGCAAGCACTTCAAAAAAGATATTCAGTCGTACGAAAAATACTTCGATGTTGAATACCGTTCCACTGCATCGGAAGAAGAGCTCGATTTCTACTATCAGCTTTTCGAAAATGTAAGAGCGAAGAACTTCGGCCTGAACACGTTCAGTTTCCCCAGGACACTGTTCACCGAAATGTCACAGAACCCGAACTGGGAATTCATTGTGCTTTACCTGAAGAAAGAATTTGCCACCAACCAGGAACAGAGAACGCCGGTAGCTGTGATGTTCTGTTACAAGAACATGGAGCACACCTACGTTCCTTCATTTATCGGCATGGATTACCGGTACGCCGAGTTTCAGATCTACCGCCAGATGTTGTATCAAACCATCATGAGGGCAAAAGCGCTCGATTTCAAAAAGATCGACTTCGGTTTCTCTGCATCATTCGAGAAGAAGAAAGTAGGTGCCGCGATCGTACCGAAAGTGGCATACATCCAGGCGAAAGATAATTTCTCCATGGAGCTGATGGGTACGATGCAGAAGTAGTATAGTCCACGGTCGACAGTCCACGGTAATACAGTCGTCGGACCACTGCGCACAAGGCCTAGCGCCTGCAGTGGTCTGACGACTTTTCAGCAGGTTATTGTTTTTCGATGAAACGCAGCTCAGATGCAAGGTTCTTCCTGGCCTGCGTTTCGTACTTTTCGAAGAAGTAGTCGGTTTTAAAGATCCGGGGCATGGTCAGAAAGTGTTGCAGCACTTTTTTACGGCCGGGCCAGTACACAAGTCCGGGGTAGATGCCGTATTCTTTCCTGATCTGCTTAAAATACGTTTCATAGACTTCGTACGGTGCTCCCAGGATGCTGAGATCGGCATCCGTAAAAAGATTTACCGCGGGATCATCGCTTACTTGATGACTCTTTGTGGCGAGTATCATGGTTCTGCATTGCTGCACGTCCACTGCGGGAACAGCCATCGATGTCAGCTTCTTGTCGGCATGGTCTGCGCTTTTCTCTTCGTTGTTCTGTTTGAGAACATTGTAAACAACATCGTGATAGGCGATCGAAAAGACAACTGTATCCCAATTGCTGAATTGCTCCCTGACAGGAAGAAGCTCCTTCGCAAGATTGTCAAGGTGTACAAGATTGTGATAGTGACGGTCCGCTGCCGTATACTTCTTCCCGATCTCCTCCCATAAGGAAGACACTAACAACTCATCAGCAGAATAATGGTGGCAAGCTTCGAAGAACAGTGGCTTGATCATGGCATTAACGGTATAGTCGTCGGACCACTGCGCACAAGGCCCTTCACGCCTGCAGTGGTCTGACGACCAGTTTACGCTCAGACAGAACGGGAGATACCCAGCTCCAGGCCGCGAAGCTCAGCGAGACCCCTGAGACGTCCGATGGCGGAGTAACCGGGATAGGTGGTCTTCTTCAGGTCGTCGAGCATCTGGTGGCCGTGATCGGGGCGCATGGGAATGGACTCATTACGCTTGCGCATGAGCAGCACCAGCTCTTTCACAACGGCATACATATCTGCATCGCCGCCGAGGTGATCGGCTTCGTAGAAATTACCTTCCGCATCGCGTTTGGTGTTGCGCAGGTGAAGGAAGTAAATGTGGTCACCCAGTCGACGGATCATGCCAGGCAGGTCGTTATCTTCACGCACACCATACGAGCCTGTGCAAAAGCAGAGACCGTTGGCAGGCGAAGGTGCCGCCGCCAGCAATTCTTTCGCGTCTTGTTCCGTGCTGACGATGCGAGGCAGACCGAGAATAGGATATGGCGGATCATCGGGGTGAATGGCCATCTTCAGGCCTGCTTCTTCGGCCACCGGCACCACTTGTTGCAGAAAATAGAACAGGTGTTGCTTCAGCTTGGCGGAGTCAATGCCATGATACTGTTTCAGCGCTGCCAGGATCTGCTCTTCCGTAAAACGCTCTTCGCTTCCCGGCAGGCCCAACAACGCATTGCGGTACAAAGTCTCCTTTTCAAGCGGTGTCATGGTGGTGAGCCGTTGTTTGGCTTTTTCGATCTGCGCAGGTGTATAATCTTTTTCAGCGCCGGGCCTTTTCAGGATGAAGAGGTCGAAGGCGATGAAGGCATGCTTCTCAAAATAGAGCGCCTTGCTGCCGTCTGGCATGGTGTAGTTGATGTCGGTGCGCATCCAGTCGAGGATGGGCATAAAGTTATAGGTAACTACTTTCAGGCCACATTTCGCCACGTTACGAAGGCTCTGCTTGTAGTTCTCGATGTATTGCTTGTAAGACCCCGTTTGCTTTTTGATGTCTTCATGCACGGGCAGGCTTTCGATCACGGTCCAGGTAAGGCCTGCCGCCTCCACCTCTGCGATGCGTTTTTTGATCTCTTCCACGGTCCATATTTCACCTACCGGCACATGATGCAGGGCGCTCACTACACCCGTACATCCCGCCTGGCGGATGTCCCACAAACTAACCGGGTCCTTCGGACCGTACCAACGCATGGTTTGCTCCATTAACATAGTCTTGATTTTCAGAGGTAAAAGTTTAAGAAGTAAAGTTTAAGATTTAAAGTTTAAAGTTAAAAATTGTTTCGGGATTATGCTCTACCGCCAGAGTGACGTATGCCGGGCGCTTTGCCCCTATCCGGTTTCCCGATTTATTGTCCTGACGCACACCACAAACTTTAAACTTCAAACTTGAAACTTGAAACTCTCCCGCCGCCCCGGTAGCTCGCATTTAACACCCCATAATAGTGAGGGGTTACTCGTTACCAGCGAGCAACCCCAGCACTAACTCAATACCCAATTATTCAACCCAAACAATTCATTACTTTATCAATATCCTTCATTCTGCGGATACCTTGGCCCAACTGTGACAAGGTTGATCTGATCCAAAGGGATCGGCCTGAGCACGTGCGTATCTTTGATATTGGTACCTGCCTCCACCGGATTCCAGGCTTTAACCCTTGAGAGCAGCGACTTCGTGCGCACCAGGTCCAGCCAGCGCATTGATTCACCATAGAACTCCCGTGTGCGCTCATCGAGGATGAAGTCCAGTGTAACATCCGTGGCTGCAATGGTCTGCGCAGCTTGGGCACTTGTCAGGGTGACGCCTGCGGGATAAGGATCGCCCACCATGGTAGCAGGGGTAGATGTTCCAAACGCTCCTCCGGCTGTATAAGCAGCACCTGATCTGTAGGCAGCCCTGCGTCTCACCACATTGAGCATGTCGGCAGCATTTTGCATTTGACCGAGCTTAAAAGCTGCCTCGGCGGCGATCAGGTAAACATCAGAAAAACGGGCAATGATCACAGGCCTGGTGGATGGATCATTCTGCGATGCCCTGCTGGGATCAGCGAGCTTCTTCATGTACGGGAAGATGGTGTTGTTCTGCAGGCTGGGAGGCACAATGATACCTTTGAACGGACGCGAACCAAAATTCTGGGGCGCACCGGCAACTTCATAATCGGGAAACCACACAGCAGTGTCAACACCGCACATCAGCGTACCCCGTGAGCCTGCAACACCGGCACCGGAGTAAACTCCGCTAATAGCCTGGCCTCCGCCACCACCGGGCCCTGAGTTCAGCAGCCACACAGTTTGGAAAGTTTTGTGAAACCTGGAATCGTTGAGCCTGTCTGCAAAAGCCTGATCCAACAGGTAACTTTTTCCGGCGTTAGGTCCCGCGGTGAGTCTCGGCATGTTCGGGCGAATGCGGGTGTAAGGCCTTCCGAATTGAACATCCCTGGTTAACAAAGCGAGATTGGTAGTACTCGGTCCTGTAAGAACACCACTCGAATTTACGGTGGAGTTCACACCGATTGTGCCAGGGCCGTTGAACAGACCCATCCAGGGTGTAACGTTCACGCCGGCACCACCGGATCCGCCCTGCACATAAGCGCCGTATTTTGTATCGGTGCTGTGATCGCTGACGAAGATCGTCTCCTTGCCGTAATCGTTCGCCGGCTTAAACGCGTCGGCGTAGTCCTGCCACAGGTCCAGGCCATACGTAGCCCTGTTGGTAATCAGGTCATTGGCGGTATTGTAGGCCAGCGTAAAATCTGCCTGTGAGTTTGTCAACCATCCACGGGTAAGATAAACCTTGGCCAGCAACCACTTGGCAGCGCCGGCAGTGGCCGCTTTTCCGAGGAACGGTGCCGTTGGCGTATTGGGCAGGTTGGTAATGGCATCATTCAGATCCTGAACAATCACGTTGTAGATATCCGCTACGGGAGCGGGCGCATCTGCCTGCGACGGTGTGGTGATAAATGTAGTATGCAGCGGAATGTTGCCAAAGGTCTGCACGAGATAGAAGTACAGGAACGCACGCAGGAATTGCGCCTGCCCGAGATACGATTTTAAAGTAGCAGCGTCCAATCCCTGAGCTTTGGGACCGAGCTCGAGAATGCCGTTCAGCGCATTGATATCGGCATAGAAACCGAAGCCACCGCTAAAAGAAGCGCCAGTCATGCCGTTGTATGTGAAGGATTGCATGCTGCCCACCGCAGCGCTGCCTCCCGCCAGGTGCTCATCAGTGCCTGCCATCTGGTTGATGGTAAAGCCTTCTGTTCCCCAGGCACCGCGGATATTGTTATAAACGCCTGCAATACCGCCGAGGAGTCCGGCAGGTGTGCCAAAGGCCGTGGGAACCACGTTGGATTCAGGTTTCTCCGTCAGCAAATCAGAGCAACTGTTGCTGACCAACATGGTGGCTACCAGCAACACAGAACTCAGTATCTTATATCTTTTCATATGCATATTGCTTTATTGTTGATGAAAGGTGTAGCGATCACAAATTCTTCTTGCACTCAATGATGATCGATCGCACATGCTTCTTTACGTTTTTAGAATTTGAGGTTCAGGCCAAAAAGGAACTGTCTTGTAGCAGGGTTATTGGCGTTCACGGTGATCTGGCGTCCAACGGTGCCGGCGTTCGACGTACCGGAAGCATTCACACCACCACCGTATCCGTTGCCTTCCGGATCAGGTCCGTAACCATCCTGCACAAACGGCGACCAGATCACGAACGGGTTCACGGCAGACACATATACCCTCAGGGAAGTAATGCCGGCTTTTTCCAACAAGGTAGAGGGAACGTTGTACCCTAAGTTGATAGTCCTGCACTTGATAAAGGAGCCATCCACGTAAGACAAGGTTGAGCTGTAGAGCGGTGCACCAAGACTTGCATCAGGCTGAGGAAAAGCATTCGTAGGATTGGTAGGAGTCCAGTAATCTACCTTCAGCTGATTTTGCCTGCTTTGCATGAAGAAATTGTAACCCGTAAAGTTCGCTCCACCGGGCTCACTGGCGAGGTAAGGAACAACGATCTTCATGCCCATGCGCGCGTAAACACTGATAGAGAGGTCGAAATTTTTGAAGGCTACTCTGTTCGTCATGCCGGCTTCGAACTTCGGCTGGAAGTTTCCGATGATCATCCTGTCGTCAGGCGTGATCCTGCCATCGGGCACACCATAATCTGCGGCGCCCGGCACAGCGTTGGCTGTATTCCAGTCGAGCACCCTGATCTGCCCGGCACGTTGCACCGGTGATGTTTGCGCAGCCAGTCCCGGGTCATCGGTTTGCCAGATGCCGATCTTCTTGTAGTCGTAGAGCACGGCAATGGGTTGCCCTACAAACCAACCATTACCGATATCGTTGGCCTGGCCCGGTGCGGCAAGCTGAACGATCTCTTCTCTGTTGAAGAAGTAATTGAGATCCGTAGTCCACGTCAGGCCACTGTTGGTTTTGACGTTGACGGTGTTGAGCGTTATTTCCACACCGCGTCCTTTAGTTTTACCAACGTTCAGGAAAGTTGATCCGGCACCATTGCTGGGCGGCAGACTGACCGGCAGCAGGATGTCTGATGTTTCCTGGCCATACACCTCAACAGCACCACTGATGCGATTCTCCAGTATCCCGAAGTCGATGCCGACGTTGTATTGCGAAGTGCTCTGCCATTTCAGGGAGTTGTTGGGCAGGTTCGAAACTGTGTATCCACCTTGCTGGCCTGCGGTGCCCTGTCCGAAGTTGTAGGCTGATGTGCCGAGGCCACCCAGGGTAGAATAAGGATTAATACCCTGGCTGGCAGTGACGCCCCATCCTGCTCTCAGCTTAAGGTTGGAAACAAAGGCCAACGATTCCATGAACTTTTCATTGCTCAGGTTCCAGGCTCCGGCAAATGCGGGATAGGTATAGTACTGGTTGCCGGGAGACAACACCGAAGCGCCGTCAGTGCGCACGGTAGCCGTGAGGCTGTAACGGCCATCATAGCTGTACGTAACACGTCCCATATAAGAGATCAGGCCACGCTCCCAGAAAAAGTTTGGATTGTCTGCGGCATTCTGCGGGTTGGCAGCAGAAACAGTAGCCGCCAGGTACAGGTTGGTGTTATGAACATAATCGAACGGAACACCGATGCCGAAAAGACCGCTGCCCTGCGAATGTGTTTTTTGAAAACTGTAGAGGGCAGTGAGGCCCAGCTTGTGTTTGTCGTTGAACGTTTTGTCATAGAACAGCAGGTTCTCCACCGTGTACTGGTAGTTTTCAGTATTCCTGACACTCGCGGTAGATTGCGATTGCAACAGCGATGTGTTCACATAGGTAGCAGGGCCGGAGTAACCGTCGCTTTTATCCTGCCAGTAGTCCAAGCCAATGTTCGCCCTGTACTTGAGGCCTTTGATAATGTCTACTTCGCCATAGAAGCTGTTGAAGGTTCTCAACCTCCTGTTCCTGGAGAGAATGGCATCGCTTTTTGTTTCGAGTGTAAGCGGGTTGATCGACTGGCCATCGATCTGTCCTACCTGGGGAAGCAGGTTAACAGTTCCATCGTCATTATAGGGTGATGCCAGGGGAGTCATGCGCATGAGGCCGTTGGTCACGCCACTGCCTCCCGGAAGATTCTGGTAGGTTACAGCATTGATCGTTGTCAGTCCCAGCCTGATACGTTTGCTCAGCTGGTGGTCCATGCTGCTGCGGATGGTGTACCGTGTAAAATCCTGGTTGGGAATGATACCGCCCTGCTTGAAATAACCGGCGCTCAATGAATATTTGCTCTTGTCAGATCCGCCTGCAACGCCAAGGCTATGGTTAGTGATGGGTGCATTCTGGTAGATGAGCTTCTGCCAGTTGGTGGAGATACCGCTGGCGAGGGCTGCCTGTTCAGCGGGAGACAACCCATAGGCTGTTGTGTTCGGGGCTGTGCTGTTGCCCGCGGCGGCGTCAGCTTTGAATTGCGCATACTCGGGCCCGTTGAACACCCGCAGCTCATCCATTACTTTCGATACACCGTAATAAGCATCGTAGGTGAAGACTACTTTTCCTTCGGTACCACGCTTCGTGGTGATGAGGATCACACCGCCTGCACCCCGCGAACCGTAGATGGCTGTGGCCGATGCGTCTTTCAGGATCTCCATGCTGGCAATATCATTCGAGCTGATGTCGTTCAGGTTGCCTGAATAAGGAATGCCATCCACTACCAGCAACGGGGCATCCGCCTGGTCTGCCGTAGCAGCGTCGGTCGAGGCACTGTTTCCGCTCAGCATCGAGCTCGCCACCATGGTACGATTGCCCCTGATCCTGATCTGTGAGGCTCCTCCCGGAACAGCGCTGGCGGTAACAATGTTAACACCGGCAGCGTGGCCTTTGAGCTGATCAATGGCATTGGGCGACGCGGTCTGCAGCAGCACATTCGATTCTACTTTGGTGATGGCACCGGTGATGTCTCTTTTAGCCTGGGTTCCATAACCGACAACCACCACTTCGTTCAACGCTTCAACGCTGGGTGCCAGCGCTACGTCGATGGCGGTGCGGCCGTTGACCTGGATCTCCTGCGTGGCGTAACCGATAAAGGAGAACACCAGCGTAGCGTCGGAGCCCGCGCTCAGCGAGTAATTGCCATTGCCGTCAGTAGTTGTACCGTTGGTGGTTCCTTTCACGATGATGTTGACGCCAGGCATGCCTGAGCCATTTTCATCAGCAACTTTGCCTTTCACGAGGTCTTGTGCGCTAACCTGTATGACCAGGAGCATCAGGGAAAACAAAAGCATCATCCTGGGAACGCCTGAACCTTTCCACAGGCCTGGGAAATTGAGTAGTAGTACTTCTTTCATAGTGTAAATTTTAGGGTGAGTAATGGAAACGTTTGCATAAAAGCGGCAAAGCCCCACCCCATCGCACGATGCTTCAACTCATAGGGTAAAAGGCTGGTGACGCAAAACCGGCTCCGTTCACACTTTTTGCAGGCGCTCTCTGAACCGGTTCACTAAGATCATTTTTTAAAGGAAATTATGCAACCGATTGCAAAGATATTTGTAAATTAATTGATATTTGGCAGTAGCAAGCCACTAATTGTCATGCAACCGATTTATAAAATGGGCCTTTGTACAACATGCTGAATCGCCTTATATTAATGAGTATGATGATCAGATCAGGACTACCCATGCTGCTTTGCCTGCTGGCAACAACCTTTTGCCAGGCCCAGAAACCGCTGGCCTCCTTTCAAGTGGATGCCCCATCGCTTACCCTGGAAGTGCCGGTCAGCGTATCCCTCGACAACATCACCCGCCTGCCCGATACAGAGCTTGCGCTATTTGAAGTGTCCGCCAGCAAAAGAATTCCCCTGCCCTTCCAGATCGCGAGCAGCAACCGCATGCTGCACTGGATCGTGACGCCGAATGCAACGTTGAAAAAAAGAACTTATGAGCTGGCGCAGCTGAAACAAACATCTGATGCTGCGAAGATGTCACTCACAAAAAACGACGGAGCACTGGTCATCAAAAGCGCGGACAAAAACCTGCTGCAATACAATTTCAAAACCGTTTACCCGCCACAGGGAGTTGACACTGTTTTTAAACGCAGCGGATTTATTCACCCGCTGTGGTCGCCAAAAGGACAGTCACTTACCCGCATCCAGCCTCCTGATCACTATCACCATTATGGCATCTGGAATCCATGGACCCATCTGCTTTACAAAGGAGATACACTCGACCTCTGGAATCTCAATGCAAAAAAAGGCACCGTACGTTTTGCCCATTTTACAGAAACACAGGCTGGTCAGGTCTTCGCGGAGTATGGCGTCCTGCATGAGCACGTAGCCTTCAGAAGCACAGGCCATGAAGTGATCATCAACGAGGTGCAGACGGTACGGGTGTACAGGCCCTCGGATCAGCACTACTATATCGCCGACATTACCATCAACATGACTTGTGCTGCCGCACCCGTGCTGCTGCTCAAATACCGCTATGGCGGATTGGGATGGCGAACCACGGAACAATGGAACAGGGACAATAGCGAGGTGCTCACTTCCGATGGCAAGAACCGCCGCAATGCCGATGGCAGCAAAGCCCGCTGGTGCCTGGTGCAGGGCGCCGTAGATCAGGATCATGCCGGCGTGCTGATGATGTCGTCCCCTACCAATTATAACCATCCTGAACCGCTCCGCATATGGCCCGAAGACCAGTACAAACGCGGCGATATGTTTGCTAACTTTTCCCCTACAAAAGACAAAGACTGGTTACTGGAACCGGGAAAAAATTACGTCCTTAGATACAGGTTTATCGTTTTCAACGGTCCGTTCACCGAAGCACAGTCAGAGGCTGCGTGGCAGAATTTTGCAGCACCCCTGTCTGTCACTGTTAAGAAGAACGGAGGCAGGAACTGATACCGGATCTGAAACAAAAAATTATGCAACAAGCAGAAAGCACCATACGCCAGGTCATGGCACTGATGATCGCGGGCTTTACATTGATCGTCATCACGGCATTTACGCCCGTAGCCATCCAGGAAAAAGTAAACTGGAAAAAAGTGAACGTGCTGGTCTATACCAAAAACGGGAAAGGTTATGTGCATGAGAATATTCCCTATGCCGTGGAATGTATTAAAAAGCTCGGCACCCAGCACGGCTTCAAAGTAGATGTTTCCGATACGGCTACGGTGTTCACAACAGAAAACCTGAAACAATATTCGGTGATCATCTTTGCCAGCACCAACAACGATGTATTCGATACGGATGCACAGCGACTGGCCTTCAGGCGTTACATCGAAGCGGGCGGCGGATTTGTAGGTATCCACTCCGTGGTGGGCACCGAGCGAAACTGGAAATGGTTCAAAGCGCTCGCGGGCGGATCGTTTGTGTGGCATCCGAAATTTCAGCGCTACCGCGTCGTGACCGTAGACCCTGGTCATGCTTCGCTGGAAGGAATTCCGCAGGTCTGGGAAAGAGAGGACGAGTGCTACTTTCAGAAAGAGATGAACCCGGCCATTCACACCATTATGGCGCACGACCTCACCTCCCTGGACGGCAATGACAAAGAGAAGGTGACCACACTCGCGGGACCCTATACCGAGCTGTATCCTGCCGTATGGCATCACAGGTTCGATGGTGGTTATGTCTGGATCACCGCGCTGGGCCATCACAAAAAAGATTATGAAGATCCCTTGTTCGTAAAGCATCTTCTGAACGGCATCGCTTTTGTTGCGGGGCAGGTAAAGAAACCTGATCCTGCAAAAGCCTACGCCACCATTAAAGATGAACCTGTCCGGTAAAATATTATAAAAACTTTAACCTGTAATCATCATGCAAAACAAGAAGAACCCAAGTTTGTCTCGCAGGGCATTTATCAGGAAAACTACCAAAGGTGCTATCGTTTCTTCGCTTGCGCTGAGTGGCATACCCACCATTGTGCCGGCCAGTGTGTTCGGGAAGAATGCACCCAGCAACCGCATCAACATCGGCGCCATCGGCACAGGCCGGATCTCACGCGGCCACGACATGCCTGGCGTCTGGAAATATGATCAGGCGCAGATCGTTGCTGTCTGTGATCTCGACAGCAACCGGGCAAACGACGCAAAGCTGCTGGTGAATGAGTTCTACACAAAAAAAACAGGCAAACCTTTCGACGGAGTTAAAGTTTATACCGATTACCGCCAGCTGCTGAAGAACAAAGACATCGATGCTGTGATCATCAGCACACCGGACCATTGGCACTCGATCATCGGCATCGACGCAGTGGAAGCAGGCAAGGATGTTTACCTGCAGAAGCCCGCATCGCTTACCATTTCAGAAGGCAGGGCCCTGGCCGATGCTGTAAAACGTACGAAGCGTATTTTACAGATCGGGAGCCAGCAACGCTCTTCACGCCAGTTCCGCTATGCTGCCGAGCTGGTGCGCAACGGCAGGATTGGTCAGCTTCAGAAAGTTTATATCGGCTTGCCGGGCGATCCGTCAGGAGAAGAAGAACCGGAGATGCCGGTGCCAGCAAACCTCAACTACGATATGTGGCTCGGATCAACGCCCCAGGTATACTACACGGAAAAACGTGTGCACCCACAGGTCGGCTACGACAGACCGGGATGGCTGCGCTGTGAACAGTTTGGCGCGGGCATGATCACCGGCTGGGGCTCGCATCACATAGACTGTGCGCACTGGGCCATGAACACGGAACACTCAGGCCCCATTGAAGTATCCGGATGGGCCGAGTTTCCCACCAGCGGTTTGTGGAACGTGCACGGAAAATTCCAGACCGAAGGCCTCTATGAGAATGGTGTGAGAATGATCGTGAGCAACGAGCTTCCGAACGGCATCCGGTATGAAGGTACCGAAGGCTGGATCTTCGTTACCCGCGGAAATTATCAGGCAACGTCAAGTGATCCTGTCTCAGCTCAAGGCCCCAAGCCATTGGAGGCCAGCGATCCGAAAATACTCACCTCCGTGATCGGGCCGAACGAAGTGCACCTCTACGAAAGCAATGACCAGCACGGCAACTGGCTCGACAGCATCAAATCGCGGAAAGAGCCCATCTCACCTGCCGAAACCGGGCACCGCTCCTGCACCACCTGCCTGCTCCACCACATTGTGATGAAGCTGAAGCGCAAGGTCTACTGGGATCCTGCCAAAGAGCGGTTCAAGAACGATGATGAAGCTACCGCGATGCTGTCACGGGAGCAACGCAAACCCTATACTATCAATTGATTTTTCATTTAACACACATCCATACTATGAGATCACGCTATAGCGTCGTTATTTTATTGTGTCTTTTAATATCCTGTCAGACCACCAAAAAAGAAGAAGAAGTGAAGGAGAATCATACCATCCGGCTTGTCACGCTTGACCCGGGCCATTTCCATGCGGCCCTGGTGCAGAAAACCATGTACAGCAATGTAGACTCCGTTGTACACGTTTATGCGCCGGAAGGAACAGACGTACAGATGCACCTGAAACGCATCGAAGGATTCAATACACGCCCCGAGGACGCTACACGCTGGAACGAGGAAGTTTATACCGGTGCCGACTATTTCGATAAGATGCTGAAAGAAAAAGCGGGCAACGTTGTTGTGATCTCAGGCAATAACCAGAAAAAAACAGAATACATCAGAAGATCGCTGGAAGAAGGCATGAACGTGCTGGCCGACAAACCCATGGCCATCAATGCTGCGGGTTTCGCCGACCTGAAACAAGCCTTCGCTACGGCGGGCGCCAAAGGCCTGCTGCTGTACGATATCATGACAGAACGTTATGAGATCACCACCATGCTGCAGCGCGAGTTCTCATTGCTGCCGGAAGTATTTGGAACCCTCCAGAAAGGAACACCACAGGAGCCGGCGGTGACCAAAGAAAGTGTGCACCACTTTTACAAATATGTATCAGGAAGTGTGCTCACGCGTCCGGCGTGGTTTATGGATGTGGCCCAGCAGGGTGAAGGCATCGTTGACGTTACCACACACCTGGTTGACCTCGTGCAGTGGGAATGTTTCCCTGAACAGGTGATCGACACAACCGAGATCAACATCACCAACGCCAGGCGATGGACCACCGGCATGACCAAGAGCCAGTTCAAAGCCATTACCAAGCTCGACGATTTCCCCGACTACCTTAAAAAGGATGTAAAAGATACCGTGCTGCAGGTGTACAGCAACGGCGCCATCGATTACCAGATCAAAGGTGTCAATGCCCGGGTCTCTGTAACGTGGGCGTATCAGGCTCCCGAAGGTGCCGGTGATACACATTACTCCATCATGCGCGGAACAAAAGCGAACCTGGTGATCCGCCAGGGTGCGGAGCAGAAATTCAAACCCGTGCTTTACATCGAGCCGCTCGCAAAAAAAGATGCGGCTTATGAGAAGCTGCTCGCCGAACAGTTGAAAACCATTCAGGCAAAATTCCCTGGCGTGGAGCTCACACCTTCCGCCAATGGATGGGAAGTGGTGATCCCCGAAAAATACAAGGAGACTCACGAAGCACACTTCTCACGTGTTACTGAAAAATTCCTGGAATACCTGAGAAGTGGAATCCTGCCTGCGTGGGAAGTTCCTAATATGATCACGAAGTATTACACGACTACCCGTGCGCTGGAAATAGCGAAGAAGAAATAGTTACCAGTTGCCGGCTAGCCAGTTGCCGGTTGGTTGGGTTTCAGGTTAGAAGTTTCAGGTTTCAAGTTTTAAAGTTTAAAGTTTAAAGTTATGGTACACAACATACTGAGTTATTTGAACAAACTGATGAGTAATGGCTCAGCGTACCTGAGACCCGATACAGCCTTACGCCAGAGCTGCCCTGCAAATCGGCACACCACAACTTTAAACTTTAAACTTTTAACTTTTAACCGCCGACCGGCAACCGGTAACTGGCAACTGGCAACGATCCTGGTTGTCACCACTCTCCTCTCCGCCGCCGCACAAGACAACAAGGGTTTGAAAGACTACTACGCCGGCTACTTCCCGATGGGCGTTGCTGTTTCACCGCAGGTGCTGAAGGGGCCGGAAGCAGAGCTGATCCGCAAACACTTCAACAGCCTTACTGCGGAGAATGCCATGAAGATGGGACCGATCCACCCGGAAGAGGGTCGTTATAACTGGGCTCCCGCCGACGCTATTGTAAACTTCGCACAGGAGAATGGCATGCGAATGCGCGGCCACACACTCTGCTGGCATAACCAGACACCGGACTGGCTGTTCGTGGATAAGGATGGCAAAACCGTCTCCAAGGAAGTGCTGCTGCAACGGCTCAAAGCGCACATCACCGAAGTGGTAACGCGTTATAAGGGTAAGATCTATGCCTGGGATGTGGTGAACGAGGTGATCGATGATAACGACTCGAAGTTCTATCGCGATTCAAAATGGTATTCCATCTGCGGCGAAGACTTCATCGCAAAAGCTTTTCAATACGCCCACGAAGCAGACCCCGATGCGCTTCTTTTTTACAACGACTACAACACCGAAAGTCCTGGCAAACGCGACCGTATCCACCAGATGGTAACAGCGCTCATCGATAAAGGCGTGCCCATCCATGGCATCGGCTTGCAGGGCCACTGGTCCATCTACGAACCTTCCGAAAGGGAACTTCGCTTCTCCATCGACAAATTCGCCGCGCTGGGTCTGAAGGTGCAGATCACAGAGCTCGATGTATCCGTTTATCCGTTGGAACACAGCCGGCGTGAGCCCCGCCCCGATGAGCCCAACAAGTTCACTCCCGAGATGGAACAGAAACAGATCACACAATACGGAATGATCTTCAGGGTGCTGCGCAATTATAAAGACTCCGTCACCGGTGTCACCTTCTGGAACGTATCTGACAAGCACAGCTGGCTCGACTCCTTCCCCGTCAGAGACCGGAAAAATTATCCACTGCTCTTCGACCAGAATCTGCAACCGAAAAAGGCTTATTGGAAAGTGGTGAAGTTCTAAGTTAAAAGTTAGAAGTTAAAAGTTTAAAGTTGAATCCAGGTTCCCCCAACTTTAAACTTTAAACCTGAAACTTTAAACCTCTAACTTTCATTTTTGCAACTGCATCTGCTTACTATCAACGCTCTTGCCATCCACAAGAAGCTGGTAGATATCGCCTGAAAGCACAAAGCGATCAGAAGAGTAACGAAACGTTGGTATAGTTCAGTTGACAGTTGACAAATAGGCAGTTGACACGCTCGAAGTTTACATCACGTTCAGGCTACGATGGTCGGTCGCTGTAGATTTTTCCAATCGCAGCTGAGTGATGAAACAATTCTCCAGGTGTTGTCAATTGCTCTCTTGTCAACTGTCAACTATTCCAGTGGTCAGACGACTAATTCCATTGAAACGCAAAATACGAGCACGGCTCCTGGCCTGTGTTGGTGAAGGCGTGCAGCACTTCGGAGCCGAGAAAGATCAGGTCGCCCACAGACGCATCTTTGTGCTGCTCGCCGATCTGGATCTTGCCCGAGCCGCTGATCAGCAGCACGATCTCTTCTGCGCGGTGCGTGTGCGGCGGATGACTGTTCATGCCCGCATTCAAAGTGGTCACGTGCATCTCGAACCGCTGCGCCATGGAAGTGGGGCGTTCAAAATAGTTGATCCTGCTCCCCTTGTCTGTGGTTTTTACCGTAAGCTCGCTGCGATCGATCATAAAAGATCCGCCAGCCTGCTTTCCGCGATCGATGTTCATGGGCAGCTTCGAACGGTACTTGATGATATAATAAGTGACCCTGGTATTGCCGCCATTTTCAAAACCATGTTCTTCACCGGGGATGGCGAGGGCGACACTTCCCGGTCCTAAAATTTTACTTTGACCTTTGATGGTAACCCTGAGGTTTCCCTCCTTCACGATCACCAGCTCCTCAACATCATCATGCGTGTGGGGAGGGTGTGGCGATTTTCCTGGCTCGAGTGCAGACGTGTGGATCTCCAGCAGATCAAGGTCACGCGCGCTCCCTTCCAGCACCTGCCTTCGCTCGCGGGTCTGCTCCTTTTCAATCTTCAGGTCTTTCCAGCGGTACACGTCAGCGGCAATGGGCTGAAGCTGAGCCAGCGATCCGAAGCTGATACTAAGAGAAAAGAGCAGCGCTGTCGTTCTCATAATGTTTTAATTTTCGTTTTCCACATCTCTATTTAAACCGTCATTCTGAACGACGCACGTGCGTGGGTTTGAGGGAGTGAAGAATCCCCTGATGACGAAGTGCGCACGTTTAACGCATACGCTCGAACTGAGTACGCAGTACCATCGGGGGATCCTTCGCTCCCACAGTCCGCCGCTCAAACCACCGCTCTGGATGACGGCCTTCGAAGGAAGCAGGACCATCGACTCGTTGTCAATTGTTCCATTGTCAACTGTCAATTCTTCCTAACCCGTAAAGCTAATCATCACATACGCCACAATGGCGATCACTACCAGTGAGAAAACAATATCCCAGGCGTTATAACTGTTTCGGTTGGCCATTTTCTGTTCCTCGGTTAGTGATCCGAACGTCAGGCCTTTTACTTTCTCCACGGGCGGTGCGGGGGTTAGCAGACTTGCCACGATGCACACCAGCACGGAGAACAGGAAGAACCAGGCAGCGAAGGTAAGGAAGTTCACGTTGCCGAAGGTATAGAAAATGTTATCGGTGCCGATGGAGTCACCTGCGAGCTCCAGTGCAAGCCTGATCACAGCAACAGCAAGTCCGCTAACGAGTGTTGCCATGGCACCCGTAGCATTGATCCGCTTATAGAAAATACCGAGCAGGAAAACAGCGGTGATGGGTGGCGCAATGTAGGCCTGCACCGACTGAAGATATTCATAAAGCACACCTGAAATGTTCTGCATGATGGGGATCCACAAGATACCAAGGACCACCACGATGCAGGTAGCGATGCGTCCGATGTTCACCAGCTTGGCTTCAGGTGTGTTGGGCCGGAGCTTTTTATAGATATCAACAGTAAACAACGTGGAGCATGAATTGAATACCGACGCCAATGAGCTCATGAGGGCGGCTAACAATCCTGCCACTACAAGGCCGCGCAGTCCCGCCGGCATCTTGTTCATCAGCAGCGTGGCAAACGCCTGGTCGGGACTATCCCACTGCAGCTCACCACGGTTCTTCAACGCGAGGGCTACCACACCGGGAACGAGGAATAGAAATACAGGTGTCAGCTTCAGGAAACCTCCGAAGATGGTGCCCCTTCTTCCCTCTTTAATATTACGGGCTGCCAGCACACGCTGAACGATATACTGATCGGTGCACCAGTACCATGTTCCCACGATCGTGCTGGTGATCACCAGGCTTGGCCAGGGAAAGTTAGGATCGGAAGCGGGGCGCCACATGTTGAGATAACCGGGCTCGAGAGCTTCGCGCATGCCACTCCAGCCTCCTACTGCATTCAGGCCTACGAACGTCAACGCGCCGGCACCGATCACAAGCACCACGGTCTGCAAAGCTTCTGTATAGACAACGGCGCGCATCCCGCCGAGGATCGTATAAAGTCCCGTAAGCACCACAGTAAGCAAGGCGCCGGTCCAGAAGTCGATGTGCAGCAGGGAGGCGATCACGATGCCACCAGCGTAGACGGTGACGGAAACCTTGGTAAGCACATAGGCCAGCAGTGAAAAGATGCTGAGAAACCAGCGTGTGTTGGCGTTGAAACGCCTTTCCAGGAACTCGGGCATGGTGAACACACCGCTGCGCAGGTAAAATGGAAGAAACACCCAGCCGAGCGTGATCACAAGCCAGGCATGAAGCTCATAGATCAGCATCGGGATCTTTCCGCCAGCACCGGCGCCAGCGAGGCCCACCACGTGTTCGGAGCCGATGTTGGAAGCAAAAATAGAAGCACCTACAACAAACCATCCGATGTTGCGGCCCGCAAGAAAATAGTCTTCGGTGTCTTGTTGTTTGCGGGTGATCACCCAGATGGCAAGCCCGCCAATGGCCAGAAAATAAGAGACAATAACGATCCAGTCCAGTGTTGCAAATCCACTCATGTGTTAAGGGTTTAGTTGGATAAAGAGTCTATATAGCCAGGATCTTTCATGAAAGCATCCGGTGGTTTCATGAGCGCAGGCCATAGGTTTATGTTTCCAAGTGGTGATAGCCAGAACTAAGCTAAGACAATCCGATTCACCTTGCAACCGATTGCATTTTTATTTCACAAAATATCCCAAAATATGACTTTTTTATACTAAAATTGCTGTGCAAGCGATTGAAATGAAGAGTCCTAAAGATATCACCATTTATGACATAGCGAAGGCGCTGGACATCTCCCCCGCAACAGTAAGCAGGGGCCTGAAAGATCACCCCGGCATCAGAAAAGATACGAAAAAAAAAATTCTCGAAGCAGCCCGCCAGATGGGCTACCAGCACAACACCTTCGCCCGCAACCTTCGCATTAAAAAAACCAACACCATCGGCGTCATCATCCCGCGCCTCAACAGCTACTTCATGTCCACCGTCATCGCCGGTATGGAGAAGATCGCCAACGAGCGCGGTTATATGCTGCTCATCAGCCAAACCCAGGAGTCGGCTAAAAAGGAGATCGCCAGCGTGAACACCATGTTCAACAGTCGTGTAGACGGCCTCCTGGTGTCCCTCGCCTTCGACACTGAGAACATAGAACACTTCGACGCCATGCTCAAGAAGGAGATCCCTATCATCTTCTTCGACCGCGTGGCCGAACATACCAAGTGCACCAGCATCGTGATCAACAACATCAAAGCAGGATACGACGCCACCATGCACCTGATCGACCAGGGATGTAAACGCATCGCGTACGTAGGTGGTAGCCTGAAACGCAACGTGTATGCCGACCGCCTGAAAGGTTACAAGCAAGCTCATGCCGAAAGAGGTGTCGCCATTGACCCCGCGCTCACCATCATCAACACCCTGAGCGAACAGGCCGGAAGCGAGGCCGCACAACAGATCATGCAAATGAACCCGCTGCCCGACGGCATCTTCACCGCCAACGACACGTCCGCTGTAGCCATCATCCGCGAGCTGAAATTTGCAGGCATTTCTGTGCCCGAGCAGATCGCCGTGGTAGGTTTCAACAACGACCCCATCTCGTGGGTGATCGAGCCCAACCTCACCACCATCCATTATCCCGGCCAGGAGATGGGTGAGATCGCCGCCACAACACTGATCAATACCATCAATAACCTGCCCGCGGCAAACCTCAACACGCTGGTATTAAGGCACAGCCTCATCATCCGCCAGTCGTCACAGCGAAAAAAATAAATCACGGATGCGCAGAAAAATTCGACACTGTCTTCTCATCATCATACTGCTCAGCCACACGGCACTGAAAGCCGAAGACGGCTACGAGCTCTGGCTTCGTTATTCACTTGTCACGGATCAGCAAAAGCTTAACGATTACCGTAACACGATTAAAGGATGGCTTGTCGATAACAATTCTCCCACTGCACAGATCATCCGGAAGGAATTACAGCGCGCGCTCACAGGACTGCTCGGCAAATCCGTTCCTGAAGTAAAAAGCGCCACCGAAGGCACACTGCTCATCGGCACGGCAAACGCTGCTGCGCTTTCTTCACTCGACCTGAAGAACCGGCTGAAAAATGTAGGCCCCGAAGGGTTTGTGATCTTCAACACGAAGGTCAACAACAAGAACACCCTTGTGATCGCCGCGAATGAAGACGCCGGCATGTTGTATGGTGTCTTTCATTTCCTGAGAATGCTGCAAACGCATCAGCCCATCGGTAAGCTCGCCATTGAAAGCACACCCAAAACAAAAGTGCGCATCCTCAACCACTGGGATAACCTCGACCGCACCGTTGAGCGGGGCTACGCAGGTTTTTCGCTGTGGGACTGGCATAAGCTTCCCGATCATATCGATCCACGCTATCACGATTATGCGCGCGCCAATGCTTCTATCGGCATCAACGGCACCGTGCTCACCAATGTCAACGCCAATGCGCTGATCCTCACGCCGGCCTACCTGAAAAAAGTTACAGCACTGGCAGATCTCTTCAGGCCTTACGGGATCAGGGTATACCTCACCGCAAGGTTCAGCGCACCGATCGAGATCGGCGGACTAAAAACCGCTGACCCGCTCGATGCTCAGGTGCAGGAATGGTGGAAGCGCAAAGTGGCGGAGATCTACAAGGTCATTCCAGATTTCGGCGGATTTCTCGTGAAGGCAAACTCCGAAGGGCAACCTGGTCCGCAAAACTATAACCGCAATCACGCCGACGGAGCCAACATGCTGGCCGATGCTGTAAAACCTTTCAACGGCATTGTGATGTGGCGCGCGTTCGTTTATGACAACAACGTACCGGTTGACCGCACCAAGCAGGCTTACAACGAATTCAAACCGCTCGACGGAACCTTCCGTGGCAACGTGATGGTGCAGGTAAAGAACGGTCCCCTCGACTTTCAGCCGCGCGAACCTTTTCATCCCCTGTTCGGCGCCATGCCCTCCACGCCACTGATGATGGAATTCCAGATCACGCAAGAGTACCTGGGCTTCGCCACACACCTCGTCTACCTTGCGCCGCTTTTTAAAGAATGTCTCGATGCCGATACTCACGCTAAAGGCAAAGGCTCAACGGTGGCCAGGGTCATTGATGGCTCGCTCGAAAATCATACGCTCAGCGGCATGGCCGGCGTGGCCAACATCGGCAACGACCGTAACTGGTGCGGGCATCCCGTGGCACAATCGAACTGGTATTCCTTCGGCAGGCTGGCGTGGGACCATACGCTCTCTGCGGAGGCGATCGCGGATGAATGGGTGCGCATGACCTTCAGCAACAACGTGGCCGTGGTCAGCAACATCAAAAATATCATGATAGCCTCACGCGATATCACGGTGAAGTACATGACGCCGCTGGGACTTCATCACATCATGGGATGGAACCATCATTACGGACCGGGACCCTGGATCAAAGACAAACCCCGCGCCGACTGGACTTCTGTCTACTATCACCAGGCCGAAGAAAAAGGGATCGGTTTCAACCGCACAACTTCCGGCAGCAACGCGCTGGAGCAATACCAGTCACCGGTACAACAGCTTTACAGCGATCCTGAAAAATGTGACGAGCGATACCTGCTCTGGTTCCACCACGTGAGCTGGGATCGTAAGATGAAATCAGGACGTACGTTGTGGGATGAGCTGTGCCATCAATATTACCAGGGCGCCGACTCGGCAAAATGGATGCAACAGCAATGGAATACACTGGAAGGCCAGGTCGACGATGCACAATTCCGGTTTGTGAAGAGCCTGCTGAACATCCAGCAGCAGGAGGCCGTGTGGTGGCGCAATGCCTGCGTACTCTACTTCCAGACCTTTTCAAAAAAACCAATTCCTCCGGGGTTTGAAAAACCGGATCAGACACTGCAATATTACGAACAGCTTGAGTTTCCTTTTGCACCGGGCATCAGGCCACGGTGGTGAGGGTCATATACACAGGGAATACAATACATGAACGACAACTTCAATTCTTCCAAGATCGCGCTGGTCACCGGCGGCGCTTCCGGGCTGGGTCTTGCTATCGCGAAAAAATTCGTAGACAACAACATCAAAACAATTATCACGGGGCGTAACGTGCAAAAGCTCAACGACGCTGCTGCAGCGCTCGGCAGCGGTTGTATCACCATGGTCTCCGACATGAACGACCTGGCGCAGCTGCCGCATACGGTCAAGACAATTGTGGATCAATACGGCACCATCGACATTCTGGTGAACAACGCAGGCATCAACCTGAAAAAGAATTTCGCAGAAGTAACTGACCAGGAGTTCCAGAATATTTTCCAGACCAACGTGCTCGGTGTGTTCGCCTTGTCGCGTGAGGTTGTGAAAGTAATGATCGACAAAAAGCGTGGGTCGATCATCAACATCAGCTCCATGGCTTCACAATATGGTATCCCCAAAGTAATTGCCTATACCGCATCCAAATCAGCCATCGAAGGTATGACCCGTGCCATGGCGGTTGAGCTTTCGCCGATGGGGATCCGTGTGAATTGTATCGCGCCGGGTTTCATCCGCACCAAGATGTCAGCTGCCGCGCTTGACAGCGATCCGGAGCGAAAGAATAAAGTGCTCTCGCGAACGCCCATGGGCACGCTGGGCGTACCCGAAGATGTTGCCAACGCCGCGTATTTTCTCGCCAGCGACGAATCAAGCTTCATGACCGGCACGGTAATCCCGGTTGATGGTGGAAATTCAATTGGATTTTGAAACAACAGCCCACAGCGGTACAGTTGTGGTTGTCAATGCGTGACGCAACAGGCTTGCACAAGTTTCTTTTATGTCTCAATGTGTGCTTAGTGCATTCGTGGCGAAATCGCTCGTACCGGGAAAGATCGTGCGTCGTGCGCATCACAATGGCTGTTCCCGGAATACTAAACTCGTATTGATCTTTGAAAATCATCGATTCCATTGCAAAAAAGCAGTTTTATCAGTGCCAATGTTAAGTTTTTGTTAAGTGATATAACATTTGCTTAACAAGGCTTAGTTTTGGTTTACAACACAATTGAATAAACCCGTTATATGGAAAAAGCATCAGAAAAAATAACCAGGAAAGAGATACGTGCCACTGTGAATGAGAGCCTCCTGGGCGTTATTACGAATTATCACATTTCAGAACCCTCCAAAAAAACGAAGAAGCTGATCGACAAGGTCAGCAAAAAATTCTCCAGTGAGCTGAAGAGTGAATTGAAAAAGCAATTCAAAAAAATGGCTAAAGTATCGAAGCATGAGCTGAACGGAAAAGCTTCGAAGAAATCATTGAGTGCGTAAATAGTCGGTAGTCCAGGGTTGACGGTAGAAGAACCAACGACTCTGAAAACCCTCCTCGCTCGGGCATAGCAATTGGCTTCTGCCCAATTATATATATTGTAATGCGTGTATCAGTAAAAGTGATGCCTGCAAAGCACCGTCAATTAAAGGCTATCAGCAAAGGCCATGAAAAATATTAAAACCCTCCTGATCATCTCCATGGCATCTGCTTTGATCTCATGCGAGGAAGATGATGCACCCTCATTTAAGAAGATCGACTTTTACGGCAAATGGGCAACCACTGAAATTGTCAGGTACAAGGTCAGCACTGGCAGCTGCCTACCGGGAATAACCGAGCACCACGAATACAATTTTTATCCTGACGTGGTTCGTTGGTACAGTCGAGATTGTGCAGATTTTGAGTCTGATGTGGTAATGGAATATACCTATGACGGGAAAAACACGATTGACGTTCCTATTATGAGGCAACAGTATAAAATCATAGCGTTAGGAAACGGTACCCTGAAACTCGATATATCATCAAGAAGTGGGAGATTCGCAACCTTTACGCTGAAGCAGATTTGTAAACCAATAGGAGCATCTTGCCAGGATTCAAAAATCAGTAACGAGATGACTGCTGACATTTGTGGTAGGGCGGGCGTAGCAAATTGGGTATGCCAGTAACCTTAGCCAGCTGGTGGAACTCTGACAACTACCGGGTAATCGTAACGTGCCCCTTATACGTTTTCTCGCAGACGGCATTGGTTAGCTTGTAGTAGTAAACGCCGGTAGCCAGGCCGCCGCCATCCCAGTCGTTGAGGTAGTCATCCTTTTTATACACCGGGTCGCCCCAGCGGTTATAGACCCGGAGGTCCCACCTGCTTTTTTCAAGGTCCCTTACTTCGAAGCGATCGTTGTAAGTATCGTTGTTGGGTGTGAACACATTTGGAATAAAAGTAATGTTGCCATGCACGGGAATGATGTGCGATACCGTTGACACGCATCCATACTGATTGGTGGCACGCAACACCACACGATACGCTCCTGCAGTGTCCAGCAGTACCGGTTGTACGGCGTCAGTGCCCAATGCCTTGCCTTCCATCTCCCACGCCCAGGTCACTTCTTCTGCAGCTTCAGCCTCGAGCAAAAACGGATCGCCTTCAAAGATGCATACCGGGTTGTATTTGAAATCGATCTTGGTCGTGTCTCCCACAACGATCCTTTCATTCCCCACGGCCACAACCTTGCAGCCCTTGTCATCGATCAGCACCAGCGATGTATTGAACGATCCCGTACCTGTATAAAGATGCGCTGTGTTGGACACAGACATATCGTCAACGTTGCCGTCGCCGTAGTCCCAACGGTGAACAACCGTATTTGTCGTCACGGCATTGAACTGAATCGTAGTATTTACACACGAGGGTGCCGTCATGCTGCTGCTGAAGGTTCCGTCCGGTCCGCCCACCCGAACAAGCTTTTCCACCACGGTGGTATCGGAGCATCCGTTGGCATCGGTCACTTTCAGGGTCACATCAAAGATGCCAGGCCTGAGGTATGTGTTCACCGGGTCTTTGAGCACGGAATAAGTGTCGTTGCCAAAATCCCATTGCCAGCCAGCCACATTTCCGGTTGAAAGGTCCTGGAACACGGTGATCAGTGGCGGGCATGCGCCTTCCGTATCAAAAGCTTTGAACGCCGCCACCGGTTTGGTAATGGTAATGAACGCGGTTTTTGTCACGGATCGTTTGCAACCATAGCCATCGGTAGCGCTGAGCGTAACCGGGTAGCTACCTGTTGCGGGGTAGGAGATCTGTGTATGAATGGTGTTCGCGCTCCGGCCGTCATGAAAATCCCAGTTGAACGATATGGCATCACGCGACCAGTTGGTGATCACGATCGGATCGTTGATGCAATACGCGGGTTTGGGAATTGTGAATTCGGGAACAGGGTTGGTGAACTTCACGGCATCGTAGCGGATGAATGAACAATTGCCATCAGCATTGGTAAGGGTGAGCGTTACAGGATAACTTCCCAACGCCGTGTAAACGTGATGCGGCTCCGGATCGGTAGAAGTATTGCCATCGCCAAAATCCCAATGCCAGTCGGTGATCTGCGGGGTGCCTGTGGAGTAATCATCGAAATCTACCGTGAGCTTATCGCAGGTGCTGGTGGCGTTGAACATAAAATTACCCTGGATATCCAGCACAGCCAACGGTAGAGACTTTTCATCGGTGCATCCATCCGCATCGGTAACACGCAGCCTCGGATTGAACGGTCCGGCCGTGTAATAGCTCATCACGGGGTGCTGGGCGGACGAGATCGTGCCATCGCCAAAGATCCACTCCCATTTCACGGCAGCATCTGATTTATCGGTGAATTTTACTTGTGCCCCTTTGCAGGGTTTAACGTTGTCGATGGTGAAGTCGGCACGCACATCACGAATGGTGAACGAGTTAAGCACACTCACTGTGCAATGCGTGGTGTTGTTGGTGGCGGTCAGCTTTACCGTATAATCGCCTACCGATTGATAACGATGGTCCGATACATCGGTAGTAGATTTATTACCGTCGCCGAAATCCCATTCGAGAGAATGATAATCGGCCGAAAGGTTTTGCAGGCTGACGGTATAAGGATCGAAGCAATTTTTCTTGAGCTCAAAATTCGTCAGCGGCGCGTTCACCTTCACGGCTTGCGTGATCACAAAGGTATCGGTACAACCTGCGTTTTTCGCGACCAGGGTCACGGTGTACACGCCTGGCTCAATATAACTGTGTGTTATCTGGCTGCCCGTGCCGGTATTACCATCGCCGAAATCCCAACACCAGAAATTGGCACCCTGCGACTGATCGATGAACTTCACATTTTCACGTGTGCATACTTCCTTTTTATCCGTGGTGAACTTTGCTACAGGCTTCACATCCGCTACCGCTACCTTGGCAGAGGCCGTGCTGGTACATCCCTGCGCGTTGGTGATCCTTAAGGTGACGGTGAAATTTCCCTTTGCATAGGTATGGCTTGGCTCTTTATCGTTGGAAGATGCTCCATCACCAAAATTCCATTGTGATGTGAAGGAAGTTATCCCATCAGACTCATTTTTGAATTGAACAGTGAACGGTGCACACCCGGAGAGCGATGGCGACGTACAATCCTGCTCCTGGTTGGGCGTGAACGCCGCTTTCGGCTTACCTGCGATGGTGATCTCGCGCTCCAGTGTCTTGCTGCAGTTCAACGCATTATAAGCAATGAGCTTGATCGTATACTTACCGCCCGCACCGAAAGCACGCAGGAATGATGTGCCCGTAGAGTACAACGTGTTGTCGATATACCACTCCAGGCGCGCAGCTCCTGTGGACGTGCTGGTAAACGTGACGTTGTTATTACAGTCTGCCTTATAGGTGAAATTGGGCGCCGGGTCTGCCAGCACTTCAATTTTTTTGGTGACCACGGAATGGCATGATTTCCCCTGAAGCATTGCTTCCAGTGTAACATCATAGATCCCCTTGGCGGGATAAGTAACAACGGCGTTCTCCGTTGTGGAAGACGTGCCGTTACCGAAATCCCAAAGAATTGAAAGCATGGGCGCATCGGCCTGAACCATAAAGCTCACCGCCTCTCCTACGCACACTTTTGTGATTGAAGGTGTAAAATCAAGGCCATCGTCACTTCCGGCCAACACCGCTACCGAGTGACTGCTCTCGCAACCCTGCACATCACGGGCTTTCAATACTACGTTATAACTGCCCGGCTGCGTGTAAGTATTCGACGGCGCGGCGTCTGTGCTTGTTTTTCCATTCCCAAAATCCCAGGCATAAGAAACAGCGCCTGTAGATTGGTTCGTAAAATTGATCGTGGCAGGCACCTGACATACTTTGACATTACTGGGCGTGAAAAGGGCAACGGGTCCCTGCACATTGATGGCCGACGCTTTCACGGCAACATGCTCGCAGCCAAACTGGTTTTTTACCCGCAGGGTCACAGACCGGCTGCCGGAAGACGTATAGGTGTGCGTGGGATTCGGGATATTGCTTTGTGCGCCATCACCGAATGCCCATAGCCAGTCTGTGATAACACCTGAAGCCGAGGTTGAGAGGTTCGTGAAGGCTACTCCTAAAGGACTACATCCCGAATTCTTATCAAAAGAAAAATCAGCGACAGGGTTATGGTGAACAACAATGTAACCTGTTTTTGTTTCGGTGTTCGAGGTTGTGCCGTTGGATACCGTCAGCTTTACCGTGTAGGTTCCTGGCGACGCATAAGTGGCAGAGGGGTGCTGGTTGGTAGAGGTGTTGCCATTGCCCAGCTCCCATGTCCAGGAAGTGGCACCGGTGGAAGCATCTGTAAAATGTACTGTGAGCGGGAAACAACCTGAAGTAACATCGGCTGTGAATTCGGCGTTCTGTGCAAAGCCTGTATACGTTGCCAGCGTGAGGATAAAGAGTATCAGCACCTGCCGTTTAGCGATTGCCAATACACGAGGGGGTTTTGTCATGACTACAAACAATGAAGCTTTAAAGATACAACATCACAAGCAATACATCTCATATGATAAAGCAGATTTCAGGTACGAATACATGAACGGAAGAAACTTCCCGTACCGGGGGAAGTGACTTCCGCGGAAGTTGGGTCCTTCTCATGATCTTTACAACGATGGATCAGGCGCGTCCGGGAAAATTTTCCCTCAAATGACCATGCCTGAGCCCTTCTGTTCCGTGACAGAAGACCTTTACCTGTCTTCTACAAAATAGCACGGCAAAAGTAACCTCTGTAAAGGGAAATTTATTTTGTTATCTTTGCCTGGTCAGTTCTTTGCATTTTTAAACATCATTAGCGTAGCTGGTTTTTCCCGAAGCCTCGGGAGAATTAAAAAGGAACCATGTGAGAATCATGGGCTGTCGCGCAACTGTGAACCCGTTCCGGTCCTGCCGGAAAAAAGCTTTGTTCAAGAGTGCCATTGTCATCCGGTGACGGAGACGAGAAGGCGAACAAGGTCGGGTAAGTCAGGAGACTTGCCTTCAACGCATTGACATTGCTTTCGCGCACTGAAGCTTCTGTCAGGCATTGATCACCCGCATCATCTTCCATGCATTTGATGCGCTCGTCTTCCATCCTGTCCGTTTCATTTCGTGTAAGCAATTCGTTTGGCTGCAGGCTGACGGTTAAACGTATTGTTCAACTTAACACAAGCAAAAAAATGCTTACACACAACCTTGGCTACCCGCGCATTGGTAGCCACCGTGAACTCAAGAAGGCCAGTGAGCTTTACTGGTCGGGAAAATCCACACTGAAAAATCTTCTGCAGGTGGGCCGGAACATCCGCCACGACAACTGGATGCTGCAAAAACAGGCAGGCATCGACCTGATCCCCTCGAATGATTTTTCTTTCTACGACCAGGTGCTGGACATGTCGCTGACCGTGGGCGCCATTCCCGAGCGTTACCACGATGTGATGGTGAAGCAGAACAGCTCGGAGCTCGACCTGTACTTCGCCATGGCACGCGGTTACCAGAAGCATGGCCTCGACATCATCGCCATGGAAATGACCAAATGGTTCGACACCAACTATCACTACATCGTTCCCGAATTCCGCAGGGATCAGCAGTTCAAGCTGTTCTCAACAAAAGTGATCGATGAGTTTTATGAAGCCAAGCAACTGGGCATCGTTACCAAGCCGGTGCTGCTCGGCCCTGTCTCCTACCTGTTGCTGGGCAAGGAAAAAGAAAAAGGCTTCGATCGCATAGACCTCCTGAAAAACCTGTTGCCGGTATACATCGAGATCGTGAAACGCCTCGATGCCCTGGATGTTCAGTGGATCCAGTTCGATGAGCCCTTCCTGGCGCTCGACCTGTCGGAAAAAGAGAAGCGCGCTTTCACGTATGCTTATTCGGAGATCAAACGCGAGGTTCCGCATGTGAAGACCATGATCGCCACCTATTTCGAAGGCCTGCGCAGCAATGCTTCCCTCGCGGTTTCGCTTCCCGTATGTGCGTTGCATATAGACCTGGCAAGAGACCCCGCACAGCTCGATACCTTGCTCGGTATGTTGCCGGAGAAAATGACACTGTCACTGGGCGTGGTAGACGGTCGCAATATCTGGAAAAACAACTTCACAGCATCGCTGGCGCTGATCGGCAAAGCCACTGCAAAACTTGGCGCACAAAGAGTCATGATCGCGCCATCGTGCTCGCTGCTGCACTCACCCTGCGACCTGGCCCTGGAAACGAACGAAGCCGTGCTGCGACCGGAGATCAAAAACTGGATGGCCTTCGCCCGGCAGAAGCTCGATGAGGTTGCAACCCTCAGGCTACTCACGTCATCCGAAACCAGCGGAGCCGTGAGCGACCTGCTTGACGCGAACAGAAAGGCTGTGGAAGACCGGAAAACATCTCCGCTGATCCATGATGCCGCCGTCAAACAACGTGTAAAAGGGATCAAAGATGCCGATGCGCAGCGTAAAAATATTTTCGCTGCCCGTAAGACCGAACAACGGCGTTCGCTGAACCTTCCCCTCTTCCCCACCACCACCATCGGATCATTTCCCCAGACTGCCGAGGTGAGGAGCTGGCGGGCGCGGTGGAAGAAAGGAGAGCTGACGCAAGCAGAATATGACACACTGATCCGGGAAGAAACGGAAAAAGCCGTGCGATGGCAGGAAGACACCGGCATCGATGTGCTGGTGCACGGCGAATTCGAACGCAACGATATGGTGGAGTACTTCGGCGAGCGGCTGAAAGGTTTTGTGTTCTCGGCTAACGGATGGGTGCAAAGCTACGGATCGCGTTGTGTGAAACCGCCTATCATTTTTGGTGATGTATCCCGGCCGGAACCGATGACGGTGACCTGGTCTGCTTATGCGCAGTCGCTCACCAAAAAACATGTGAAGGGAATGCTGACGGGCCCGGTGACCATTCTTCAATGGTCATTCGTACGCGACGACCAGCCCCGCGAGCAGACCACGCTGCAGATCGCGTTGGCCATCCGCGACGAAGTATGTGACCTGGAAAAAGCGGGTATCCGCATTATCCAGATCGATGAACCCGCCATCCGCGAAGGCCTTCCCCTGCGCCTGGTAGACCGCGCCAGTTACCTGGATTGGGCCGTAAAAGCTTTCCGCCTCTCGGCCAGTGGCGTGAGCGATAGCACCCAGATCCATACACACATGTGCTATTCCGAATTCAACGACATCATTCAGCACATTGCGGATATGGATGCCGATGTGATCACCATTGAATGCTCGCGTTCACAGATGGAGCTGCTCGATGCGTTTTCCGGGTTCAGGTACCCCAACGAGATCGGCCCCGGTGTATATGACATCCACTCGCCCCGCGTGCCTTCGAGAGAGGAGATGGTAAACCTGATGAACAAAGCGAAAGCGGTGATCCCATCAGACCAGCTCTGGATCAATCCCGACTGCGGATTAAAAACCCGTCACTGGGATGAAACCAAAAAAGCGCTGACAGAGATGGTGGAAGCCGCAAAGAAGCTGCGCGCTTCGGAGAAAGAAAGCGTGGTGCTTTAGTGGTTGTTTTAAACGAGGCTATCCCTTTGTTAAGTAAACCATCCCTCGTAAATTAAAACTCACCCCTCAAAGGGTTAAGAACCCTTTGAGGGTTATTTAATACGGTCAATGATCAAACACGAAGAAAAATTTTGTCCCCGCTGCAATGCGTCATTCGAATGCAAAGTTGGTTCGGTAGGACTCTGCCAGTGCAGCGCTGTTAAGCTGAGCGATGCAGAACGGAGTTATACAAGGGAGAGATTCAGTGATTGCCTCTGTGCCGAATGCCTGAAGGAATTAAAGGCCGAGCTTCACAACAACAGCCTGAAAGCAAGACTTATGCACTTGCTGCGGATGAGATGAACCTGGGAGGAGGTACGATCCCGATAGCTATCGGGAACGAGGTACGATAGCGTTCTACTTGTTGCCTACTTCCCATCACCTACTGTCTACTATTTCGGGTCGGAAAAGATCCAGGAGACAAAGTCAGGCTCAGCAAAGGCGTTCACCCAGCTGCCCGTATGATCGGCACCGGGATATAACGTAAACGACACCGACGCACCGGACTTCCTGAGGGCCGCAGCCATTTTTTCAGACTTGTCGCTCGATACGATGTAATCTTTTTTTCCTGCAAAGATCCTCCACCGGGCACGCGCCATGACGGGAGCCTTGTTGCTGTCACCGTCGCCGGAGATGGCTACAGCCCCTGTGAAAAAGCCGGGATAACGCGAGGTCATGGCGTAAGTTCCGTATGCTCCCATCGACAGTCCGCCAATGTAAACGTGGCCGATCTTATGTTCCTTGCCCATTGAATCAATGAGGCCTTTCAGGGTTTCTGTTCCCCAACTGTCAAACCAGTAATGGTCTGTGAGGCATTGCGGAAAGACAATAAACGCAGGATATTTTTCGCGAAGACTATCCGTCTGAAAAAGTGATGCGCCCCAACGCAGCTGTAGTTCATTATCACTGCCTCTTTCACCGATGCCATGGAGAAATACAAGCATGGGATACTGCTTTGCAGGATCATAGTTTTTGGGGAACAGAATGCGATAAGGCATGTTCCTGAACGTGGCATACCGGTACGCCGCTGAATCGGCTTTAGTGGAATCAGCCTTGGTGGTTAGCACTGGAGCCGGCACCGGAACCGCGGCGCTCTCTGTGGCAGGAGACTCCTGCGGTGCTGGTAAGATCTCATCTTCCTGACTGCAGGCAGCTGTGAGTAAAGCTGATAACAAGACAAAAAGAAAACGAAGCTTGATGTTAATATTCATAGGGGCTCCTGACGGGAGGGTCAGCGATGATATAACAGAAGCTGCGACGCAAAACGTATGTGATAATGACGTTTTCTCGAAGAGCAGTACAGTTTCGGCGGTCTTCAACACTATGCGTCGATGACCGATCTCTATGGTTATTTTGATGGTGATAGCGTAGTTACAAACACCGGGCTACCGGCCGGCAAAGCGCAAATACTTTCAACGCGCTTTCCTGGCCCGTGTGCGCGCTCCTTTCTTAGCAGCTGCTGAACGTTTGCGCGGGCCTTTCGTTTTGGCTGCCTGTTTTGCCGAAGCAGAGCGATCTGATGCCGTTCGTTTCATGGCCGCTGCATGTGCCTGGCGTGACAGTGCCTGACGCGAAACAGCAGATCTTCCTTCACGCTTCAATGCGCGTACCCTTGCTTTGGAACGCGTAGGTGAGATCGGCTCATGCCGTTGACCTTTTTTATAAGCCTGCGTTGCACTCTTGCGGGTCTTCTCCGATACCGTCCCTTTTTTCGGCGGCTTCAGATCAACACCTGCCCTGCGCGCTTTCGACAAACCAATGGCAATCGCCTGCTTGGCTGACCTTGCGCCATGTTTTCCTTCGCGGATATGCTCTATTTCTTCACGCACAAATTCACCGGCCTGGGTACCTGGTGACTTGCCTGCACGTTTTGCCTTTTTGGCTCGGTTGATCGTTTTTTTCTCCGGCATAGCAATTTTTCCCATGAAGAAGAAAATTAACATGCCACGAATGGTCAGCGCGTGTAGTGGGGTTGTTAATACATGATTCTGGGCTTCCTGAGAAGATACTGGTAGCTTGTCAATTGCCGGAGCATAAAGTCCGCCACATCAGCCCTGGAGACCGACGGCATTATGGCGGCTGTCGTCAGGTGTACGCCATCTCTGTAGTTGCCGGTAAATGGTCCGTTCGTCAGCATGCCACATCTTACAATGGTCCAGTTCAGATTGCTGCTCACAATGATCTCCTCTTTGGCTTCATGATCCCGAATGACATTCTTCAAAACGATCGGCACAATACGGTTGATCAGAAAACCCATCTCCTTCCTGTTCTCGCTCACGCCTAAAAAGGATTGATAAATAAATCGCTTCACATTAACCCTGGCCATCGCAGCAGTAATATTCCGCACGCCGGCGATTAAAGAAAGATCCCGTCTCCACGGACTGGAAGCACCTAAAGCCGATACCACAGCATCATGGTTTCTGACAGCATCTTCAACGCTTTGATAGTTTGCCACATCACCTTTGAATATTCCTACCCTGTCGCTGCCAATGTCAAATTTTAAAGCAAAGCGAACAAATGCCGTCACAGCATGATCGCGATTTACGGCCTGAGAAACCAGGTGGTGTCCCGTAGCGCCGGAAGCTCCAAAAATCAGGACCTTCATTGAATTCAATTTGTCCGTATCCGGATAAATCGCGTGCCCTTTGTCCACAAGGTGCCAGCCTGGAATGATACTTCCTGGAACAAGACTTTTCTATTACCTACCTTGTTTATTAAGCCAATTGCAGTTCAGAAAGAAGAAATTTTCGCCATCCAGGGTCATTTTGAAATAAAATGTTAAAAAGATGCAAAATCTTTTAGTGGGGTGGGGTGCCCTTATTTGTCTTAATGCAAACAACACGAACAAATAACATAACCCTAAACCATGAATCTTGAGGAAGAATACCTGAGGAAGATCGTCCAGCTTTTTAATGAACCCGGGAACCCGCTTTTACAAAAAGATATAGAGAAGCTGAGGGCGCAATCGCCCGCGCACGAAACCTTTTTCCAGGAAGTGCATAGACTATGGGTATCGTCTTCAGAATTAAAGGATCTTGATTCCATCAATGTGGCCGAGGCGACTGAACGCCTTTCTTTCAAGCTCAAACAAACCCCGCGCTACATCACCCGCCACGAAGCAAAAGAAGTTCCGCTTTATCAATGGATCCTGCGTGTGGCCGCCATCGCCATCATCGGTGTGATCGGCTATGGCGTTTATTATTTTACCAGGCCCTCAGCGCTGCTCACCAAAGCCACTACAACAGGCGTGCGTGACTCCATCAGGCTTTCCGATGGCAGCAAAGTATCGCTTGATGAAAATACCACCGTCTTGTATCCGGAAGCATTCGCGGGCAGCGAGCGTAAGATCAACCTTGAAAAAGGCAATGCTTTCTTCTCGATTGCGCATGACAAGGAACACCCCTTCATTGTACAACTCGGTCAGTCGAGCGTAGTAGTGTTGGGAACACGTTTTAATATTACCGTTACTGCCGATGAGGTTTACGTAAGCGTTAAGGCCGGATCTGTGAGGTTTGAATCAGGTGCTGAAGAGAGGTCGGTGCTCACCGCCGGAAAAGGGATCGTTTACAACCGGTTGACGGAAACGCTGACGGCTGTTGATGTCACCAACCAGAATGCCGACGCCTGGCTTACGCACGAGCTGAATTTCACCGACGCCTCCCTGCGTGAGGTCATTCATTCACTGGAACACTATTACAAGATCAGGGTGGCCCTCACCGACTCCATCGCCAACTTCAAAAAATTCAACGCCCGCTTTAAGAACAGCGAGCTCAGGGAAGTGCTGGATGTGCTGGAAGCTACCTACCCGATCAGCATCGAAAGGAAGAATTCCATCGTCATCATCAAAAGCAAGCCTTAGCATCAACAGAAGTCAGGAGCCCATCTAATTCCCATCAATATTTACCGAGTCGTTATGTATGAACATCTATACAAGATAGTCCACAGTCCACGGTCGACAGTCTACGGCCGTGCGGTGCTGTTTTCCGGAAGGTTTTTATTCCTCTCCTTGTTGTTGGTGGTTATTTGCACCATTTCTGCGATGGCAGGCAACTTGGAACAACCCAGGGTCGAATCGCTCGACGCTTTTCTTAAACGGTTGGAGAAACAACATCAGATCACGTTTGTCTACGATGCTTCGGAGATCAATCGTTCCCTTCAGATCGAAAGCGATGCCGACAACGCTTCGCTGGAAACATCGCTCAAGGTGCTGCAATCCAAAGGTATCACCTATAAGATCATTGGCAACATGGTGGTGCTTCAGCGCTCCAGGGCCGTACAGGAGGTGATCACCATCAAAGGGGAAGTGACCACGGTAAGCGCCGGCACGGCCACTCCTATGGCGGGGGTTTCCATCCTTGAAAAAGGTACGAGCAACGGAACGATCACCGACATCGATGGCAATTTCCAGATCAGGGTGCAGGAGAATGCCGTGCTGGTCTTCAGCATGATCGGTTATAAAAGCCAGGAAATAAGCATCACCGGACGATCTGAAGTGAAGGTGGTGATGGAAGAAGATGTAAACATCCTGGGAGAAGTAGTGGTCACCGGTTACCAGGAGGTGGATAAAAAATTATTCACCGGGTCAACGGTGAACCTGAAAGGAAGTGATGTGAAGCAGGACGGTGTAACCGACGTAAGCCGGATGCTGGCGGGCCGTGCTGCCGGTGTTTCTGTACAGAACGTTTCAGGCACCTTCGGTACAGCGCCCAAGATCAGGATCCGCGGTGCTACTTCCATTACGGGAGACAACAAACCGCTATGGGTGGTAGACGGCGTGATCCTCGAAGATGTGGTGAATGTCTCCAACGAGCAGCTCTCCACCGGCGATACAAAAACGCTGATCGGTTCTTCCGTAGCCGGTCTCAATCCCGATGATATTGAAAGCTTCCAGATCCTGAAAGATGCATCCGCTACCGCGATGTATGGTGCACGGGCGATGAATGGCGTTATTGTGATCACCACCAAAAGAGGGAACGTTGGCAAGCCTCAAGTGTCGTATACCGGCAACTTCTCCACGTACCTCAAACCTTCGTACAGCACCTTCAACATCATGAACTCGTCAGACCAGATGGCGCTGTACACCGAGCTTGACAGGAAGGGATGGGAATTGTTTGGCAACAGCAAACGCGCTGCCAACGGGGGTGTGTTCGTGAAAATGTATGACCTTATCGACTCTTACAACGGGGAGACCGGTTTTTTCGGATTGCAGAACACACCTGAAGCCAAGGCCGCATTCCTGAAGCGATACGCTTCCCAGAACACAGACTGGTTCGATATTCTCTTCCGGAACTCTTTTATGCAGGAGCATTCGCTTAGCATCTCCTCCGGCACCGAAAAGTCGCAGCTCTATTTTTCCACCAGCTTCCTGAAAGATGAAGGCTGGACGATCGGCGACAACGTAAAACGGTTTACCGGAAACGCCCGCGCGAACTTCAACATTACAGACCGGTTGTCGCTGGGATTCATTTCACAGGGATCGGTGCGTGTACAACGCGCGCCTGGCACCGTGAGCCGCAGAAGCAATCCCGTGCAGGGCAAGTATGACCGCGATTTCGATATCAACCCCTTCAGCTATGCGCTGAATACCAGTCGCACGCTCACAGCTTACGATGAGCAGGGCAACCTCGAGTTCTTCAAAAGGAACTTTGCGCCTTTCAACATCATCGACGAGCTGAGCAACAACACGCTCGACCTGACCATGATCGACCTCAAGCTGCAGGGCGATGTTTCGTACAAGATCACAAAAAATGTCCGCTATGCATTTCTCGGAGCGTTGCGATATGCCAAGACCAACCAGGAGCATAAGGTGTATGAGCAATCGAATATGGCGAACGCATACCGCGCTGCGGGCGATGCTACCATCCGGCAAAACAACCGGTTCCTCTACAGAGACCCGGATGATCCGGAAGCCGAACCTGTAGTGGTACTCCCCTATGGCGGCTTCTACAATACCAACGACGACTACCTGGTGAGCTTCAACCTCCGGAATACGCTGGAGTGGAACAAAACATTTAACGATACCCATATCGTACGCCTCTTCGGCTCGCAGGAGCTGCGGCATGCCGACCGACAGAACAAGTTCTTCTATGGCTACGGCTATCAGTTTGACAAAGGAGGGATTCCTTATGTGGACCCCAACATCATCAAGCAGGTGATCGAAGGCAACTTCGACTTCTATGGCATGAGAATGAACTATGACCGGTTCCTGGCGTGGATGCTGAACGGCACCTACTCGTACCGTGGAAAGTACAATGCCAATGCCACCATCCGGTATGACGGGTCGAACCGGTTGGGAAAATCACGCGTGGCCCGGTGGCTTCCTACCTGGAACGTAAGCGGTTCGTGGAATCTTGACACGGAACCGTTCATGCAGCAGCAGCGCACCATTGACCGTCTGACTTTGCGCGCTACTTACGGGCTGACAGCCAGCATGGGCAATGCCACCAACTCAAGCCTCGTATTGTCTACCAACAAGGCGACCCGTCCATACCTTCCGGAGATCGAATCGGTGATCAACATCCAGGACCTCGAGAACATGAATCTCACCTGGGAGAAACAGTACGAAACGAACATTGGTATCGACGCGGGCTTTTTCAACGAAAGGCTCACCGCCACGATCGACTGGTACAACCGGAATGGCTTCGACCTGATCAGTCCCATGCGCACGTCAGGCATCGGTGGACAGTTTGTGAAATCAGCCAACTATGCCGACATGAGATCACGCGGCATCGAGCTCACCCTGGGATACACTGTATTTCAGAAGAACCACACGACCTGGAGAACCCAGCTCACTTTTGCCCGGAGCACCAACAAGGTAACGGACCTGAAGAGCAACCCAAACATCTGGGAGCTGGTGTCTTCCGATGGCGGGCCACGCCAGGGCTATCCGTACCGCGGATTGTTTTCCGTACGTTTCAAAGGGCTGGATGCCGAGAACGGCTCGCCGTACTTTATCAACGAGAGCGGTGACGTGAGTCCGAATGTATACCTGCAAAGCGATAAAACCGCATACCTGAAATACGAAGGTCCGGTTGACCCGACCACCACCGGCGGCATTTACAACGCTGTGCAATACCGGAACTTTACACTCTCGGCACTCATCACATACAGCACCGGCAACAAGATCCGCCTGAATCCTGCCTTCAGCAGCAGCTACACAGACCTGGATGCAACGCCTAAAGAATTCCTGAACCGCTGGATGATCAGCGGCGACGAAGCGCTCACCAACATACCCTCCGTGCTGGACACCCGCAACACGAGCGAGCTTGAAGGCACAGATCCGTATGCGGTATATAACTATTCTGATGTGCGTGTGGTTGACGGCAGCTTTATACGACTCAAACAGGTATCGCTTACCTGCCTCCTGCCTTCCGCGTTCGTTAAGAATATCGGCGGAAGCAACTTCTCCATCAGTCTGGTGGCAAATAACCCGGCGCTGCTTTACGCCAATAAGAAGTTGAAAGGACAGGATCCTGAATTTTTTGCATCGGGTGGCGTGGCCCTGCCTGTACCGCAGCAATACACGCTTTCACTCAAAGCAGGTTTTTAAAATGCCTCAATGAATCATCAATGAAAAAGAATCTATACGCCTATATAACTTTTGTGCTGCTGACCACCGCCGGCTGCAGCGATTACCTCGAGCATCTGCCCGATCAGCGTGCTGAGCTCAATACACCGGCGAAAGTGGCTGAGCTGACAGCATCGGCATATCCCAGGGCCAACTACATCACATTCCTGGAGGCCATGTCTGACAATGCCGAAGACAAAGCGCTTAGCGGGTCCGATATCATCAACCGCAGTCCCTGGTTTTTTGAAGATGTTCCGGACCGCAATGAGGATACACCCGACTTCTACTGGTTCTCAGCCTACACAGCCATCGCTTCCGCCAATCATGTGCTCGAGGTTATCGGCAACGCACCGGATCAGAAACCTTATAATGCTTCAAAAGGAGAGGCCTTAGTGGCGAGGGCTTACGCCCACTTTATGCTGGTAACATTATTCTCTCGGGTGTACGATCCGGTAACAGCATCGCAGGACCCGGGCATACCCTATGTAACAGAAACTGAAAAAGAGGTTGTGAAAAAATATGAGCGGAAAACCGTGGCGTACGTTTACGAGCAGATCGAAAAAGACCTTACAGAAGGGTTGCCGCTGATCGACAATAATTCTTATAAAGAAGGTGCCGGAAAATATCACTTTACAACGGCCGCGGCACATGCCTTTGCAACCCGTTTTTATCTCTTCAAACAAGACTACCGGAAGGTTGTTGACCATGCCAACCAAACTTTTCCCGATGGTGATATTTTGTCTAACCTCAGACCCCTCAACTCCGCGGCCTACCGCGCGCAGGAGCCCCTGGTAAAGCTCGCCGAGTATACCAAGGCTGATGCATCTGCCAACCTGTTGCTGGTGGAAGCACCATCGTTGTGGGGCAGACGCCTGCGCAACTACCGGTATGGTTTCAGCTCGCACCTGCTTGAGAAAATGGTGTGGGACAATAACGTCACGGGAGGGTTATGGGCCTACATGTTCTATGGAGACGATGCATCGGTGTTTACGCCCAAGTTCAGGGAACATTTTGTAAAGCAGGATCCCAACGCCGATATCGGAACACCTTACAACATCATACCCCTGTTCACGGCCGAAGAAGTGCTGTTCAACCGTGCCGAAGCCAACGCCATGCTTGGCAATTATGACGAAGCCCTGAAAGACCTGAATGACTTCGCCAGCACACGCATCATCATCAACGATTCGAATGCCCCGTACTACGATCCTGCCAAGCATACCATCACAAGACCACGCCTGCTTACTTTCTATAAGACACAAGACGTGGAAGCTGCGCTTGTTACGGCCATTCTCGATTTCAAACGGGTAGAATTCATTTTTGAAGGTCTCCGCTGGTTCGACATCCTCCGGCACCATATCCCGGTTGTGCACACACCTGACAACCGGAAGAACATCATCACCCTGGGACCTAACGACCCGCGAAGGGTGCTGCAGATCCCGCAGGAAGCGCAGATGTCAGGCATTGAATTAAATCCGAGATAATGAAAAACATGTGTATGCATCCATTCAATAAAAAATGCGCCAGGATCACCGTTGTGCTCGCTGCGTTGCTGGTGACCATGATGTCATGCAGCGATGAGGATACGCTGGATGTTTCTTTCCTGGATACCGATCCATCCGAAAAGAGCGCCATCGACCTGTGGATAGATGACAACTATACGAGCCCTTTCAACATTGCGGTAGAATATAAATGGGATCCCTATGAGCTGCCATCTAACAGGGTGCTTGTGCCCGTAAAAGAAGACAAGGTGATCCCTGTGATGAAAGTGGTAAAGGACACGTGGATCGATCCCTATGTGCTGAAGGCTGGTGAAGCCTTTGTGAAAGAACATGCGCCCAAACAATTTCTGCTGGTGGGCAGCGCCAAATACAATGACGATGGCACCATCGTATTGGGTGAAGCGGAGTCAGGCAGAAAGGTGACCTTGTTCGTGGTCAATGATTTCAACCGGCAGAATGTTCCCGCGGTCAAACAGATGTTGCACACCATCCACCATGAATTTGCACACATCCTCCACCAGACCATTTTATACCCGCGTGAATACAAACAGGTAACACCTTCCGGGTATACGGCGAGCTGGTACAATACAGATGATGCGACTGCACGCGCGTTGGGGTTCATTACACCTTACGCACGGGCGAGCTCCGACGAAGACTTTGTAGAAATGATCTCCATGATGCTGGTGGAAGGACGCGCGGGGTACGAAGCCATCCTGAGCAAAGTACCGGAAGAAGGACGTGCACTGCTTCGTAAAAAGGAAGCTTTTGTGGTGGCCTACTTCAAACAGTCGTGGAACATTGACTTCTACTCACTGCAAACCGCCACGCAGGAAGCGATCACAAAAGCCACCGGTAACTAACAGAAAACATGAAAAAGAATTTACAATACCTGTCACTGCTGATGCTGGTTGCATTCGCTGCATGCCAGGATGATGAAGATGAAGCGATCATGGGAAGGCCCGAAGAACGGATCGCCCAAATATTAAAAGAGCACCGGCAGCAATTGGTGAGCAGCCCCTATGGATGGAAAGGTTTTGTGTTCCCGGAGCTCGGCGGCGGATTCAGCTTTCACTTCACATTTAACGAAGAAGGCCGTGTGTCTATGATGGCCGACATCAACGAAGACTGCGCCAGCAAGCTGTTTGAAAGCTCTTACAGGCTGGAAGCGGTACAACGTCCATCGCTGTTCTTCGATACCTATTCTTATTTGCACATTCTCTCCGACCCTGACCCTGATACTTTGGGTGGCCAGATCGGAAAGGGGCTGCGCTCCGATTTCGAATTTGCCTTTGAATCTACACACGGTGACACTATACGCCTGAAAGGTAATCAGCATGACACACCCCTGATCCTGATCAAGGCATCGCAGGAAGAAGCGCAGGCGTTTAAGTCCGGGAAGGTGAACACCATCACGCATGGAGCCGCTGCGTACGCCAAAAGCACGCCCTTCTCCTACCTCCAATCCAGTGATGGAAAACGACTCAACACAAGCTTCAACCTGGAAGAGAGGTTGTTCTCGCTTTCATTCAAGCAGGCCGATAGCCTCAACATCACCACCGTTCCTTTCGGTTATACCGCACGAGGTATCTTTTTACAAAAGCCGGTGCGTTACAGGAACATCACTTTCCAGGAAGTGTTCTTCGACACCGTAAAGAATGTTTGGTATGTAGAAGTTGATGGCACACGCATGGAAGTGGTTTCTTCCACCGACCCCACCCTGCCCCTGCACCTGTTGCTGGGTGTGGATTTTTCAGTGATCTCTGTACCGGCGAAAAAGATAGAGGGATGGTCACAGACCTTCAACACCCTTCGGCAGAATGTAGTGGCTACGCTGGCAGACAATGGCATCGGTCTCTATGAAATCGAGTTCGACTTCAACACCGCCAACAAAACCATGAACATCAACGTGATCATTCGTTCCCTCAGCAACGGAAACTACTTCCTGGCACAATACCCTTATACGTACACAAAATCCCCTGACGGTGTGTTCAGGTTCTCCCCGTACGATGAGCCGAACGGAAACGGTGAATACATCAAACCTGTGATGGATGCATTGCTCTATTACTTCGACACCTACCGGTTCCGTATGGAGTACTACAAAACAGAAACAGGGTATGCCGCTGAAATGAAATGTGTGGAAAAAGCTTCTTTCTCCTTTACGGGAAATTTCGGGAGCGCGTGGTTCTAAAAAGAAAAGGCAATGATCAGAAAAATTGATAGTATAAAAAAACCTGGCAAAGTGAATCCATTCACCATTGGAAGCTTAGCCTTCCTGCTCTTACTCATGTTATGGCTCGTGGTATCTTCCTGCAGCCAGGAAGAAGACGCAGTCATCCCTGTTCAACGTTCTTACGCAGATCCGGGAGAAGCGCTGGTGGCCTTCCGTCAAATGCTTCAATCGTCTGACAATGGCTGGAAAGCCGTGCTCATCCCGCAGCCGGGAAAAATGTATTCGCTCTTTTTTACCCTGGAGGCTGCCGATAAGATTTCGTTGTATGCCGATACCGACACCATTGCCGCGCGGAAGCCAACGATCACGCCGTACGCTGTGCAGCTTACACAAAGTGTGAATCCTACCCTCATTTTCGGAGAAGGATCGAACCTCGACCGCGTGCCGCATCCCAACAATGCTGGCGTCGACAAAGCATACAGCTTTAAGTACACCAAGGGTGATACCTTGTACCTGATGGGCAACCAGTACGGCGATGTGCTGAAGCTGGTGAAGGCAACCAAAAATGATCACGACAGTTACCTGGCGAGCGGACTAAAGGCCACCATGGAAGCTGTTGCCGCTTACCTGTCAACGGTACGGTTCCTGTACATCGCGCCAGCGCCAGGCAAGGTGATCCAGTTCGCGGCAAACCCGATCTCCAAAGGCATCTATGTGACCTACCTGGACAACGGCGCAAAATTTTTCGGCAGCGACTATGCGTATTCTTTAAAAGGAATCGAGCTGAAAAATGCCATGACCTTACCGGGATACCAGGCCAGTGAGATCTTCTGGGATGGCACCTCGAAAAAACTTTACACCCTGTACAATGGCGCACGGGTGGACCTGCAGGCATCTCCCATTCCCGTGATCCCGATGCACTACTTGTTAGGCAGCGAGTATCCTGCCGGCACAGCAGTGCTTTCACCCAATGCAGGAAACCTGCCAGGATGGTCTGCCAAATTTTACAACCTCTGGCTGATCGATGATAACGGACTCTCGGCTAAAGATATCTACCTGTATTACATCGCGCTGGACCTCCATCTCAAAACCAATACCATGGACCTCCGGGTCTTTTATTACAGCGATGACAAGCTGGTGCGGGCGGTGTTCCCCTATACGTTCACGAAAACGGCTGAAGGGATCTTCTCTTTTACACCCCAGGCCATCGATAGCTCGCCGGAAGGAGAAAATGCCACCTTCATCAAAAACTACCTCCCGCACATCCTCAGTGTGATCAATGTGAATCGTTTCCGCATCGAGTATTACGACGCGTACGAGGAGCTGGGAGGTGTGATACCGAAGTACATCAGCGTTGATGATGCCGACCTCTATTTCACAGGACTGTTCTATCAGTAAAACGCAATGATGCCAGCAACTTTTAAAATGAACAAAAGAATGATATCAATTTTACGCTTCAAAAGACCACTCGCGATCCTCCTGCTCATCACAGCTTCCGTATCGCTACAGGCGCAGGGCGATTTCTGGACCAAGACCCAGGGGCCTTACGGTGTAAACCTGTGGGCAGCGCTCGTAACTTCAAACGGAACCTATTTCGGAGGCTCCGGCAACGGAAAGATCTTCCGCAAGCTGCCAGGCAAAGACCGATGGGATGTAGTGCTTACCACAACGGGCACCATACTGTCGATAGCCGAATACAACAGTACGATCTACGCCAGCGATGCCGATGGTATGCTTGTGACCAGCACCGATAATGGCAATAGCTGGCAATCCATCGCTACCGGTCTGCCGGAAGCAACCCAGATACGCAGCATAGCGCTGAATGACAATGGGAACCTTTTTATCGGAACCGGTGATGGCGTTTATAAAAGAGTGGCGGGAGCATCGCCCGGCACTTTTTCGTGGGAACACAAACCGTTCCCTACCCAATACGGCATGTTCACATTCTCAATCTGCAACAATAAACACGGAGTGATGTATGCAGGCACTGGTAGAGGCATCTATCGCTCCGACAACCAGGGCGACACCTGGACACTCTCCGCGATGGACGAAACCGCCAACTCCATCATGAGCCTGGCGACGAACGACAAAGGAGACGTTTATGCCGGTACCGCAGAACAGGGCCTCTTCATCAACTACGCCGATGACGGACAAGACAACACCTGGGTTTCGATTGGAGGAGATGTATTTGTCGGGAAACAGATCAGGCGCGTAACAGTGCTCGGCGGATCAAAGGTATTCGTGAGCATTGCAGGAAGCGGAACCTACTATTCAAACACCGACACTGCCTGGAAATTGCTGATCGCGCAGGATAGTCGCGCGGGAATATTTCATGATCAGGTAACCGGTCAACTGGTAATGGCTACCCTCAACGGCTTATGGACTTCCCCATATGGGGATACGTTCAGCTTTTCTCAGGTGGGCCTTCCCATGGATATTTCCTTCCTCTCCTCCTATCAGTCGAAGCTGATCGCGATGGCCGATGGCAATACACGGCTCTTCGAAACGGCAGACCGCGGCAATACATGGACACACATTTTTTCAAACAGCGAAGGAAGCGTAACCTGTTATGCCGAAAAAGATAATGGCGACAAGTTTGTCGGGTGCACAGGAGGTTTCAACAACTCTCCCTGGGTATCGGCCTACATCTACCTCGACGGCATCGGTAAAAGAGATTGGTTCTCGCTGGGATTCCCGGCCAGTGTTACCAGCATCAACACCGTATACATTACCTCGAAAGATTCGATCTACGCCGGCACCAACGCAGGGCTGTTCCGCATCCATACCAAAACGTATGAAGTGAGCCTCGTCTCGAAGATCGCCTCTGGTGTAAATATCCGTTCGCTGGCAGAATTGCCCGGAGGTTATCTCTACGCCGCCACCAACGACGGACTGTACATCTCTGCTGACAACGGTCTTCACTGGACCGTTCAAAAACTTGACAACATCACCATCAACGACCTGGCACTCCGCAGTGAACATCAGGCGTACGTTGCAACGTCTGCTGGATTGTATTTTATTAACGGTCTCGCTGCGGAACCTGTAGCGGTGGGCGGATTCAATAAAGGATTGTTCACCGATGTGGCGTGGGACGACCGTGGCCACCTCTATGCTGTAGGCGATAAATCCGTGTATTATGCTGTGGATCAGAATTCATCGTGGCAGACACAAATCAGTGGTGTGGAGAACTATGACTACGCCAGGCTCCACGTGATGGGTAATGATGTTTACCTGTCTACAAATGTTGGTGTGCACAAGCATACTTTCGCGCTGCCCGCACAAGTGACACTTTCAGGGCTTGGCACGTTCAACTATAATGGCCAGCCACGCGCCGCTACAGCAACCACTGTTCCCGCAGGCCTTACCGTCAACATCCTGTACAACGGCAAGCCTGACGTACCGGTTGAAGGTGGAAGCTACCAGGTGATTGCCAGCATCGATGATCCATTGTATGTGGGGAAAGCTGAAGGCAGGATCACCCTCGAAAAGATCGCGGCGGAGATCACGCTCACAGGGCTCGGCAATCGCACCTATAATGGCTCACCCATATTCGTTACGGCTCAGACCATACCCGCCGGGTTGCCTTTGATCATTACTTACAATGAAAAAACAGCACAGCCCACGGAGATCGGCGAATACTATGTGCGCGCTGTGATCGATCACCCTTCGTACAAAGGCGAGGCCGCCGGTGATATGATCATCCAGGATGCTGTTATGGGCACAGAAAAGACAACGGAGCACGCATGGATGATCTATCCTGTTCCTGCGCATAGCATTGTGGTAATCGAAAGCAACCATGAGGCTATGAGGTCAATTGCCCTCTACGACGTGATGGGCCGCCCCTTGCAACAGGTAAACTTTAACAAACCCGTCACATCACATCACCTTGACGTAAGTCAGTTTCCGGCGGGAACACTGCTCATGAAGATCGTAACGGATAAAAATGAGCAGATCATTCGCAAGATCCAGATTGTTCGATAGCATTTACAAAAGAGACTTATTACTTAAACCACAAATAAACCAATGATGAAAACACTACGATTATTTCTGTATGCTTTGATAGCGGCATTCGCCATCGCTGCCTGTGCGGGTGAAGATGGTGAGCCGGGCCCCATCGGCGAGGCAGGAGAGCAAGGCGCAAAAGGCGACAAGGGAGATAAAGGAGACAAAGGAGATACCGGTGCGGCCGGAACGAATGGCACCAACGGAACAAACGGGAAAGATGGAAAAGACGGCCAGAATGGCCAGGACGGCGAAGATGCCGCTTCCAAGAACGGCTACTTCCAGGGTACGATCAAAGGTACTCGCCGCGATGGTACCGCCTTCGAAGAAACATTCCAGTATGAATATATGTTCGGGCATGAGCTCTACGGATCGGATGACAGGATCCTGCTGCAGCGTTTTGAAACTGCTTCCGGTGCTATTGCCGATGCCGGTGCAACCGCTGCCGGATACGAAGCTCCGCTTGACAAAGGTTACCTGAAGCTCTATGCGCTCAAGGCAGGATCAAGCGTTGACATTGAAGACCTCAAAGTTTTCTTTAAAAAAGGCATCAGCGCTACACAGATCTTCCAGCTCAAAGCGCAACCCCACCTGGTGGATGAAACCTACAACCGCCTGATCGAGCTCACTCCTGAGCAGAACGGCATCTACAATTTTGACTATGCCAACAGCGGCAAGCTGATGTATTATGAAGATGACCTTGACTTCAACGGAACCCCGGACTCTTACATCTTCCAGAACCGCGACAACACCTCTTACACCTACGCTTACAGCATCGCTACCGGCGAGCTGGTGTCCATCAGCTTCAACGGTACGGCCATTGTGAACAATGCGCTGATCGAAAAATACAACGACATCAAATTTGTTTACGACGGCACCCTGAAAGCAAATGTATTTGTGAAAGCATCTGACAACACGCCCCTGTATGAAAACGTGACATCAGTTCCCGCTGATGATTTCACAATGACGAACTACACCAACGTTGATGGTGTGGTAAGCTTCGACTTCACACTGAAGATCAGCAAGTACCGCGGATACCTGGGCACGAAACTTCCGATGGGTGGCATCGTGATCGATAGCGAGAACACCACACGGCACGATATCACCATCACCGGTAAGTTCAGCTCTGGCGGCAAAGTTTATAGCGAGACCGTAAGTCGCATCGGAGGCTGATCAGTCAGAACCACTGTTATAAAAAAAGGCGTCCTGTATCCGGGACGCCTTTTGCAATGGTTTGCAGCAGGGTCTGTTACGCAGTGTACAATTTTCTTTGGGCCATTTTACGGTTTTGTTGTATTTTTAAAGGATGGCCCTGAAGAAGAAAGGTGTTTTATAATGGCAAGGGGAAAGTCGATCGAACCATATACAGATGAAGAGCTTCTTGCCGGAATCCGTAATGCCGACCATGATGTGTTCACAACATTGTACTCCCGCCATTTTCAAGGTTTATCGCTGGCCGCATTAAAGTATGTGAAAGATGTGAGCATTGCCGAAGAGGTTGTTCAGGATATTTTTTTAAAGCTCTGGGAAACTCCCGCCGACATCCTGAACGCCCGGTCACTGAAAGCTTACTTGTACCGCGCCGTTATCAATCATTCCATCAACTACGTGAATCGTCAAAAAAATATCGAACAGCATCACCAACGCATGGCTGAAGAGCTCGGCCATGATCATATTGAAAACATCATCGAAGACCATGCCCTCAAAGAAATGCTCTACCAGGAAATTGAAAGGCTCCCGGTGCAGTGCCGCAAAGTTTTCAAGATGAGCCGTTTTCAAAACCTGAAGTACAGGGAAATAGCCGAGCAGCTCAACCTGTCTGAAAAGACCGTAGAGAACCACATCGTTAATGCCCTGAAAACACTCCGCGCAAAACTCCTTGAAAAGAATACCTTTAAGAATGACCCGACCTTTTTAAAGATGCTTCTTTTGCTTTAACATGACCATACATCTGTAGCCTAACGCAGGCCAATCATTCTTTTCCTTACAGCTTCGCGCGATCGGGCATTATTTAACAAGGATGAGCTGTGAAGGATTGAGCGCTTCACCGATCACGGCATTGATCTCGTGATAAAAAGGCTCTGACCTCACATACGTAGTCTCGTTCTCCAGCACTTCATTAATGATGTCACTGTAAGCTGGCATGCTGAGCGTGGATTTTCTAAGGTCGATCAGTTTCTCCCTGATCGCTTCGATCTGTGACCTGGTTGCCGGCGTGCTGAAGGTATAATTGATATACGTGCCCAGGTCCAGCACAAGGCGGTTGATCAACGTTTCACGATGCTCTTTCAAAACTTCCCTGATCTGCAACAGGGCAAAATTCTCATTGCCCAGCTCGATCCGCTTCAAGCCGGTGGCTATTTTGATGTTCTTTACTGTGTTCATAAGGCTCCTTGATTATCCGGTTCAAAGATAGGGATTAAACTAATAATATTAGTTTTAAAAACTAAATAAATTAGCGAAATAAAAAGTCGTCAGACCACTGCGCAACGGCAAACGCGCAAGGCAGTGGTCCGACGACTAAACCGTTTTCCGGGTGCCGGGGTGATACTGTCTAAGCCGCTTAATCCCCCGTCATAGCAGTGTCTTCGGTCTTCGGGACACTGCGTAAACTACTCAATCTCTTCCCCTTCGATTACCACCACTTCCACGTCCTGACTCTCTGTTGGGTGACGCCGATCGCTCAATTGTTCTTGTTGGTGTTGAAGACCGTGGCTGATGAAACTCCCGAGTCTGACGTGCCGGCGCTGAGCGTTGCTCAAAGGAACGCTGTGACTGTGATCTTTCGATACTTCTCTGCTGACGTTCTGGAGCCCGTTCTGTATTCACTTCCCCGGAAGGGCGATTTGTTTCAAAAGAGCGGTGCCTTTCATTCGAGGGCACAGGATTCGAGTTGGAGAATTTTGAAATACTTCTTTCCGTTGTTGACCGGTATCGCTCTGACCCATTTCGTTGCGCTGGTGAGCGATTGAACTGTGAACGTGAAAAGCCTTCGTTATTTACTTCGTTACGGCGATCAGAGGATTGGTTGAACTCCGTGGAACGAGGCCTGCTGTACGATGATGAAGTATTTGCATCGGTGCGGTTTCTTCCATCATCGTGACGGCGATTGTAGTCGCTGCCCGTGGTGCGCATACGAGAATCTCTGTCATAACGATTGCGGCTGTCACTGTATCTTCCATCATCACGATCGCGGCCGTTGGTGCGTGACCTGTAACGATCGATATCATGGTGGTAGTGGTTATATACAATTACAGAAGTACGTCTGTAAGGCCTGTACAATCGCGGCAGGTAGCCGATCCGGTGTGAATGACAAACAGCGTAATATGGACGGTAAGGTCTCCACCAAGGATCATACACATAGTAGGCTACCGGCCTCCATGGGCGCCACCAGAACGGACGATACGCCCAGCTCCAGGGAGAGACCCAAACAGAATAGGAAGGACCATAAACATATTGTACGGAAGGCCACGTCCAAACGTTTACAACGGTGCGCGCCGTAGACGTGCCCGCATTGACGCGCACTTCCTCTGTCGGCTCAATAATGGTTTCCACACCATAAACATCCGCATCGCCGGTGATCTGCAATACAGCCTCACCATTGGCCTTTTTTTGCAATTCTATCACGGCTACGTCCTGACTTTCTGTGCTGGAAATAACAGCCTGCAAAATGAATGCGTGAACATCCCCTTCATTGCGATCAATGACCCGCACGTAGTCAGTGTCACCATCATTATTAAGATCGAGGTTATTGACTTTGGAATCTGGTGAGTTCAGCATCTCCTCAAATTGCTGAGGCGATTGCGATTTTTTGAAAAGTTCGAGCGCACCTTCAAGACTGAAATTATCGCCTGGAACCTCAGACTCCACCATTGTCTGGCCCTGTACGCTGATCCATCCCGACACCAGTAGGGCGAGAAAGAACTGTTTTAAATTTGACGCTTTCATAAATATGAAAATTATAGTCGACTGCCTGGTGCGGAGAGGATACGACACCACAGTCTACTATAAAATGGCAAACAACGAGCCAGAAAAAAGTGCCGAAATGAGTGCCTACTGGATGTTTTACAGGTCTTTAATCTCGATAGTGATCTCATGCGGGGCTGTTTCATCGCCACCGAAGTAAGGGTAAAGTTTGTAACCATGAGCTTGCTGCGCACAATGCCGGGGCAGCGACACCCGTGCTCCGCCGTTTACCTGGAAAGTATAAGCATTGTCAGTGAAGCCGATCTCATAAGTGCTGTAGGTGTTCAGCGGTACCTTGCTCACGAAGGTGTATTTCGATGTGCCCTCATTATAAGTATAAGCCCAGATCTCCAGGACATTGTTGTACCAGCGCCAGCCAAACCGTGCGCTGTTCACCTGGTGAGCGGTGTTGCAGTCAGAGATGCCATAAAGCTTGTTGATATCGCCCTGGTTTTCCTTATCAACCGTCTGGTACATCGCAGAATTGTTGAAACGGGCACTGAACCGAATGCTGGTGACATCCAGCTGCTGGAACGCAGACTGGCTCGAATAGTGTGCTCCCGCTGGAATTACATAAGTCGTAACAGAATCTTTTTTTCCTGGCTTTTCAGCATCGGGGATCAGGCTGATATCACCGTCACATCCTAACAATAAAAACGTGGCAACAGCAACGATCAGCGGCAAGGTCTTTCTCATAACGTGGAATTGCAAAAAACAAGCTGCAAGTTACCGAGGCAGGCACGTGCACATTGACGGGCGTTCTCTTAAACATCATCTGCATGACATTTGGCTGTAAAAAGATCGGCTGCGCAACGCTTGCGCAAAACCATATACAGGCTCCTGTATGTCGACTTGCGCAGTGAAACCGTGAGCGCAGCCGCTTCAACACCCGACAGATCAGGTAAGTTAATCCGCCGACTTTTCGTTTTTTGTACATCATTTAAATCCCTTAAGTATGAAATACTTTTACCGCGCAGCCTTGTGCATGTCTTTTTGTGTTGCCACACTAAAGCTGTCCGCCCAGCAGAACACTCCAAAGACGGATACCAACACGCCTTTGCATGCGCTCCAGCCAGACTATAAGATCCCTTACAATCCGCCCGCGAAACCGGAAGACGTGAAAAAAGTGCTCGACCGGATCAGGGAATACCTGGAAGCAGTAACGCCACCGTTGATCGTCAGCAGCAAGAGCGGAGCCGTGATCACCGACCGCAGCAAACCCGCCCAGGATGCCGTGCTCAAGCAGGGCGACTTCAGGCTCACAAGTTATGAATGGGGTGTTACTTACGGCGCCATGCTCCTGGCCGGGCAGGTCACAGGCGATAAACGCTACACGGAGTACACAGCCTCACGTATGAAATTTCTCGGCGAAGCCGCCACTTACTTCAAATCATTTTCTGCAACCTATCCTGGCACCACCAATCCCCTGCGGTCAGTATTTGAGCCGCGCGCCTTAGACGATGCAGGATCGCTCTGCGCCGCTATGATCAAATCTGAACGCGCTGGCATCACTTCATCGCTGCGACCCTATATCGATAACTTCATCCAGTACATCATGACAAAAGAGTACAGACTGAAAGACGGAACACTGGCCCGCAACAGGCCGCTGCCGAATACACTCTGGCTCGACGACCTGTACATGAGCGTGCCCGCCATGGCGCAGATGGGCAAACTTACCGGCGATCGAAAATACTATGACGAAGCCGTGAAGCAGATCACCCAGTTTACCCAGCGTATGTTCAATAAAGAAAAAGGACTGTATATGCACGGATGGGTGGAGAGCATGAATGTACATCCGCAGTTTCACTGGGCACGGGCCAATGGCTGGGCGCTGATGACCAACGTTGAAGTGCTGGAAGTGCTGCCGGAAGATCATCCCGGCAGACCGATGATCCTGGCACAACTGCAGGCACACATCCAGGGACTTGCAGCACACCAGTCGGGTGATGGTTTCTGGCACCAGCTCATAGACCGTCACGACTCCTATCTTGAAACTTCTGCCACAGCCATCTATGCCTACTGTATCGCGCATGCCATCAACCGGGGCTGGATCAACCGCGAAGCACATGCACCCATGGCGTTGCTGGCCTGGAATGCCGTGAGCACAAAAGTGAGCGCCAAAGGACAGGTAGAGGGCACTTGCGTGGGAACGGGTATGGCATTCGACCCGGCGTTCTATTATTACCGTCCCATCAATGCGTATGCGGCTCATGGCTATGGTCCAGTGTTGCTGGCGGGTGCAGCGATGTATCAATTGCTGAATGAACATCCCGGTGAGATGAACGACAGCGCACTCATGTTCCCGAAATAAAGTTTATTTATTGACCACAACCAAACAACGCAGCCCTGATGGAAAACAATGATGCTTTATCCAGGCGAACCTTTGTAAAAAATTCACTCATGCTGGCCACACTGCCGGCGGTTTCGTGGCCTTCCCTTTCGGGCGATGACGGATCGGCTCCGACTGATGCTGTTGCCTTACACTGGCTCGATGGAAAATCTCCTGCGCTTGCCTCCGGAGCCACCTGGGGTGTGCCCTGGGCGAAAGGTGTATTGAAAAAGAATGCAGTGTTCTCTTTGCAAGGCAATGCCGGAGAAAACTTAGCGCTGCAATCATGGCCCCTCGCCTACTGGCCCGATGGTTCGTTGAAATGGACAGCCCACGCCATTGGTGCGCATCAGTCATTGCCCGAGACGTTTCAGCTTACAACAGGAAAAGCAGTGACAGCCTCAGCTCAATTGAGCGTAGCGGAACAAGATGACGCCATCGTCGTCAATACAGGTATTATCGCCTGCACCATAGCAAAGACCGGCACAGTGCTGATCCGCTCCATCTCCCGCGATAGAAAGATCGCCGCGCAGGATGGCAAGCTCGTACTTACCACACAAAACAATGCGGAGATCACTGGCACCGTGACCTATGAGAACTTTGAAAGCTCGATTCGCCAGGTCACCGTTGAGCAACGAGGTCCGGTACGCGCTGTTGTGAAGCTGGAAGGGAAACACGCGCATAACAACGGCCGCAGCTGGCTTCCATTTGTGATCCGTTTATATTTTTATGAAGGCAGCGAAGCCATCAGGATCATGCACACCATTATCTATGACGGCGATGAGCATAAGGACATTATTAAAGGATTGGGTGTGCGTTTCTCGGTGCCGCTGAACGATGCATTGCACAATCGCCATGTACGCTTTGCCGGCGAGAACAAAGGTGTTTTTGCAGAAGCAGTGCGCGGCCTCACGGGCCTGAGACGAGACCCGGGCGATGCCATCAGAGCAGCACAACGCACAGGCAAGGCGACCCCGCCCCTCGAATCTTTTCCTGAAGCGATCTCCAAACGACTGGATTACATTCCCGCTTTCGGCGATTATACTTTATTTCAACCCACAGCTGACTCATTCGAGATCAGAAAACGCACCGAAACAGGTTATGGATGGATCCACGCTGCTCATGGCAACCGTGCAGCTGGTACCGCCTATGTAGGAACACCGGAAGGCGGCATCGCTTTTGGCATCCGCAATTTCTGGCAGAGCTATCCCGCGCAGCTCGACATCAGCAAGGCGCATACCACATCGGCAGAAGTAACCATGTGGTTATGGGCACCGCAGGCAGAAGCCATGGACTTGCGCTTTTACCACGACGGCCTGGGGCAAGATACATTCGCGAAACAGCTCGAAGGACTGGAGATCACCTATGAAGACTACGAGCCCGGCTTCGGCACACCCGAAGGCATTGCGCGCACCAGTGAGCTGCAACTGTGGATGTTGCCCGCCACACCTTCTAACGAGAAGCTCAACGAGATCGCTGCAGCCATCCAGCAACCACCGCAGATCACTTTTTCAACTGAGTACTGGCAGAAAGCCGGTGTGTTTGGCGGCCGGTGGAATGTTACCTATCAGCCTTCTCCCCGCAAGGAAAAGATCAGAGAGCAACTCGGCTTTTACTTTGACTATTATCGAAAGCAGGTAGACCAACACCATTGGTACGGCTTCTGGAATTATGGCGACGTGATGCACAGCTACGACCGCGACCGTCACCAATGGCGTTATGATGTGGGTGGCTACGCGTGGGACAACTCCGAACTCTCCACCGACATATGGCTCTGGCATTATTTTCTTTACTCCGGCAGAGCCGATGTGTTTCGCATGGCCGAAGCGATGACACGTCATACCGGTGAAGTAGACGTGCATCACCTCGGTAAGTTTAGTCCACTGGGATCGCGCCACAACGTGCAGCACTGGGGATGCAGCGCCAAACAGCTGCGCATCAGCACCGTTGAAAACCGTAGATTCTATTATTACCTCACTGCTGACGAACGGGTAGGCGACCTCATGCGAGAGCAGCTCAATGCCGACAGAACCTTACGCGATATTGTGCCCGGAAGAAAGATCGGCCAGAAAGCCGCACAGGCCGAAGGTTATGCCAGCATCTCGTTCGGAACAGACTGGGGTGCACTGGCCGCGGCATGGTTTACAGAATGGGAACGCACCGGCGACAAGCAGATCATGAACAAACTGCTGAACAGCATGCGCACCATTGCCCAACAACCTCATGGGTTCTTCACCGGCGGCGCAGAAATGGAATTGAGCACCGGCAAGTTTGCCATGGAACCGAAAGACAAGATCTCTGCATCGCATCTCAGCGCCGTGTTTGGCCTGGCGGAAATCTGCGCCGAGCTCGTAGACGCGGTAAATATGCCCGAGTTTGAAAAAGCGTGGGTGCAATACTGCGAACTCTACAATGCCACCCCTGAAGAGCAAACAGCAGCCCTGGGCGAAAGCCTTGGCAAGCTCAACCTGCAACAAGGGCATTCGCGTCTCACAGCCTTTGCTGCGATTCGTAAAAAAGATGCACGCCTGGCAGCCCGCGCCTGGAAAGAGTTCTTCGACGGTGTTGCAGGCTTCCGTAACCCTTCACAAAACACCCGAACCATCGCACCGCCCGAAGTGCTGAACCCCGTGGAAGAAGCTGATGTTTCAACCAATGCCGTTGCACAGTGGGGACTGAGTGCCATGGCCCTGGTCGCGATGTTGGGAGATCAGTTGGAGTGACAGGTTAAAGTTTGAGGTTTAAGATTTAAAGTTTAAAGTTTAAAGTTGGTGAGAGCAATACTAACTGGCGTGGTGATCTGTTTAGGAGTGGTTGATGCGGTTTCGCAGTCGCTGCTATATGAAGCTGATTTTAGAAAGAGAATTGATAAGAATGAATGGGTTGTTGAAGCTGCTCCTGGAGGAGATTCTGTGATGTATGTGAAAGATAGAAAGCTGGTGATAGACAGCAACGGCGGGGTAACAGTGTGGTTGAACAAACGCCTGGGGGGAAACATACAAATAGAATATGACCGCACCGTGCTGGTGGAAGGCAATAAGAATGACAGACTCTCTGACCTGAATCAGTTCTGGATGGCGCGTGATCCACGAAGTACTAACCTATTCACGCGGCAGGGTGCTTTCGAAGAATATGATTCGCTACAGCTCTACTACGTGGGCATGGGTGGAAATTCAAATACTACTACGCGTTTTAGAAAATACGATGGCAAGGGAAACAGGGTGTTGTTGCAGGAGTACGCGGATGCAAACCATTTGTTGAAGCCTAACAAAAAATACAGGATCAAGATCATCTTACAGAACAGCACCACCAGCTTTTGGGTGGATGGTGAATGCTATTTTCGATATACTGATCCGCAACCACTACTTGAGGGATATTTTGGATTTAGGTCAACGCATTCAAGGCAGGAGATCTCGCGGTTTACAGTTTATAGATTGCCATAAGTCTACTACTACTATTTCGCTACCGGCTTAACTCACTTACTTAACAGCCCTTTGAGGGTTTGTTCGATTCAATATAGAACTACTGCTCTCATTCCGGGACATCCTTTATAGTTTTGCCTCTACAGCAGCTAAAGATTATTCTGCTTTTCGTCGGGGATGCATAAGATTATTTGATCATGATGCTGCTGCAAATTCATTTTTTAAACATTTCCTACCTGGAATGTCAGCAACTATCTCCGCCGCTACTGGCAGCAAATGGCTTATGAAATTATCTCAGGTATCAGAAAGGCAGCTAACGTAGTATTTATCCTCATAAACCTTACATCAAGACGGCAGATGTTGAAATGAAGGAAGACATGGTTTTGCATTTACTCACGAAAGGCAATACCAGCCAACAAAAAAATGAAATCCTTCATAAAACCCACTGTCTCAGGAATCGCTCTCGTTCTCATCGCAACCTTCCTGTCTTCATGCTCAATGATAGACGGCTATGAAACAATAGCTGAAAATATCAAGAAAAACGCCGCCGCTGCCGAAAGGAATGACAAAGCCTATACTATACCAGCTGGCAATCATAGCGCAACGCACGGCGTACACTTTGTAGAGCAGGCTGAACGTATCAGTTTCACGGCCAGTTTTGATAGCTCTGCCATTTATAAAACGGTAAATGCAAACAATCAGGGCGATATCAATAAGTTGTATGGTCTTTCTGACCATGGCAGCCAGCACCAGGAAAATAGTGCGCGGTTTGGCTGGCGTTGGTATGAAGGCAAGCTGGAGATCTGGGCTTATGCTTACAATAATGGTGAACGGAAATTAGCCCTGGTTGATTCGATGAAGTTGAATCAGTCCGCTACTTTCGAGATCTCATTTGGTGAAAATGTATACGTCTTTAAGGTTGGCAATAAGACTGTTCAACTACCACGGGCATGCAGTGGAAAGGCTTCTGGCTACCGGCTCTACCCCTACTTCGGCGGCGACGAAACAGCACCCCATAACATTACTATCCAAATAAAAGACATGTAATTAAAGTATAGCGGAGCCATCAATATACGATTTTATGAAGGGGGCTTTCCTAAACAGGAAGACCCTTTCATTTTTTAAATACATCTCTCAGCGCTATACGCCGGAGGGCGATAAAACTGGAAAAATAGCGTATAGCAAAGGCGTTACGGGCAACCAATTCTCTTCCTGGCGATTTGAAATCTCACCTGCATTCAATAGCTTTAATAAAAAACAAACCTAAATTTTATGAGGAAATTAACTGTGACCCTATTCGTAGTTGCGGCTACGATTGCAAGCTCCACTGTTTCATTGGCCTATGGTGTTTCTGCATCGTTGCCTGTCTCACTGAGGCCTTCGTTCAGCCATGATGTGCTGCAAATGTGGGATGCCGCCACGCATGCCAGGCAAACCGTTGAAGGTGAGAATGCGTTTATTGGCAGCTGGTACATCATTCTGCATCCGGGCGCCCCTGTTTCATCCGGAACAACCGTAACCGTTTATGCAATCTATGACAGCTCTGATCCTACCGTAGGCGGCACGCTCGATATACAGCTCAAAAATGCAAGCTCAACGTGCTATGGCGCAGACGTGATGTTCATATCCGGCACACTGCCCGTCAATCCAACCAATGGTGTTCCTTATGATATTGGGTCATTTACCGTGTATAACAATTGTGGTTCCAACAAGATACTGAAGGTATACAACATTCAATCATCGGTAGATGGCGCTCCAATCAACTGGCAGCAAAGTATCAATTTCATTGTTGAAGGCATCTGATTCCATTCGGCCTTGAAACGACTTATACCTGGAAAGCTGTTACCCTCGTGGTGACAGCTTTCTTTATTTTAGCAAGTATTCATGAGAATGGCGGAAACACCCCCTGAAAAGTTCGCAAATAGCCAGCCTGTTTAATAAACTAATGGATGATCTTTGAGACGTGTTAGAACGCAGCGCGAACAAGCGATTCAGCATATCAAAAAATCTATTAACCATAAAACCTTTTTAGTTCATGAAACCAAAACAGATCTGGGCCAATTTCAGTGTTCAGAATTTAGATCGCACCAGCAAATTCTATAAACAACTCGGATTCAAACATAACGGAGCGTCTGACGAACTGACCAGCTTCTTCTTTGGTAACGAAAACTTTGTCATCCATTTCTTTTTAAAAGATGCACTTGAACCCGGCATGAAGGGACCGATAATTGATACAAAAGCTGGCAATGAAATTATATTTACGCTTTCTGCTGAATCTAAGGAAGAGGTTAATAATTGGGAAAAGGAAGTACGACAAGCCGGAGGAACAGTAGTTTCAAAACCAGAAGCGTTTGGAGAGGGGTACTACGGTTTTGTGTTCGCTGATCCGGATGGACATAAGTTCAATGTGTTTTATATGTAGGATCGCTCATTGTCTCCCTTGCCTGAAAAATATCGGGTATTTGTGAGACCTGGTAATCAAAAGCTGGCGCAAGTCTTCCAGCAAGGGCTCAGCGCGCCGGCGAGACTTGTGCCCATAATAATGTCAGTCTTCAGACTGATAGCGCTACATCAGCATCACATCAATTAACGTCTCCGGCAATCCCGCATAATTTACAGCACTGCTATACAAATAATCTTCCGGTGACAAAACAATACCCGCCTTCACAGGATTGTTGTGAATATAGTCCAACCTCTGATCGATCTTTTCATCGGTATTCAATTCAATTGGATGACTATGCTGTTGCCAAAATTGATAACGCTTATTATTGTTATTTGCCCTGCCAGCCCTTTCAAACAGCCAGACGAATAGATCTTTTCTACTTTCTTGTGGGTGTTCTTTGATTGCCTCGATGATCTTGAAAGACGTGAATTTCTTAATATCCCTTACGATGTGCTCAAGATTGGGGTCGCCATTTCTTCCGATGACCATGTGCACATGGCTGCTCATGATACAGTATGCCCAAACTTCCAGCCCCTTATGTTTCTGGCAATAGCGTATACTATCGAGAAATATGTCGCGGTATTCCTTTCGTGTAAATACGTCAAGCCAATGGATAACGGTAAATGTAACAAAGTACAAAGCGCCCTGATCGCGTATCTTGTATTTGCGGCTCATGGAGAGAGGGTTATGTTTATATACAAGATAAATAAGAACGAAGGCTTCGTCAATACAAACTTTCAAGTCTGAAGACTTGATAAATAACAGGGCACAAGTCTCCCGCATGCCCTCACACAGGCTGAAGACTTGCGCTAGCGCGGGGTTGAGGCAGTACAAAAATGTTTTTTTTGGATTGATACATTTTTTTTTAACTTTCATATAAGGAGCCCATCCGTGATGCACTGCATGTGCGGCGGATGGGCTTTGCTTTTCGCCTCACCCCTAACCCAACCTATATGAAATTGCTCATCTATTTCATTCTATTCCCGCTCGCTGGCGCCATTGCGCAAGAACCGCTAAACGACACAATAGACTATTCACTGGTGTATAATCATGGCAATGTGATGTATATCCGAGAAAAACAAAATATAGATGCAAAGGAGCTAGCAACAGTCAAAAGCCGAGATTCGGTTTTAATCGTTGATTATGATGGTGGTAAATACTTGAAGGTTAGATCGGCCGTAGATAAAACCATTCAGGGGTATTTGTATATAGACTTTTTTCAATATGACGCCAAGGCGGTAGACATAATTAATCGCCACCCCAAAAATCAATCAAATGGTAAAAAAATCAAAATGTTACCATTGCCAAAAGAAGACAAGTATCAGCAAACAGACTATAGTAACTCCCGCAACAATACATCACCAAACACTGGCAGCTACTCACAGTCCAAAGCTATACACACAGGACCACGTGGAGGCCAGTACTACATCAATAAAAACGGCAACAAGACCTATGTAAAAAAAAGGAAGTAATTAAGTTCAATTATGCAATAAGTGCAACTAATATAGACCATATGGATGGAATACTCAGAATCGGTATATTTTACGATGGATCACATTTCACTTACGCCCAGAATTACTTTTATGGGCGCAAACTTGGTTGGCTATCTTTTCAACCATTTCATAGACTCATAGAAGACTATACCAGAAGACACTACCAAAGCTTCATAGACTGTAAAGTCGTTTATGCTGCATGGTACCAAGGTTTGTTTACTACGACTACAGCAACCGAAAAAAATCTTAAGCTTGATAGAAATCGGCATCATGATTTGATGCATGCAGGCATTGAAACGAAATTCCATCCAATGAGCCAATCACAAGGTGAAAAAGGAATTGATGTTGCTATGGCGATTGACATTCTGCAGATAGGCATGGAGGGCATCATGGACGTCGCTATTCTTGTAACGGGAGATGGAGACTTTGTGCCACTTGTCAGAGCGCTGATGAAAAGAGGAATGACAGTAATAGTCGCACATTTTGAATATGAAGAAAATGGAAGAAAGAGCTTTGCTAACGAACGGTTAAAGGAAGCCTGTAACCATGTGCTGAATATTAATTCATTAGAAAAAGATAAGGAATATAAAAATCAATTCAGGTCGCTTTTTAAAGAATTTAAGGGGGAGGAACTGCAAACATTAATGTTAAAATAATATAGCCAGTCTGTCAAAAACTTCAATCGCGAGCCGCGGAAGGTTTGATCGTTCTTCGCTTTGTTAAAATAAATGGTTAAGCCTTTATGAGTATGATTAATTCAAAGTTAGAAATACCTATAGACACGGAAAAAGCCAGATTTGAAGAATTCCTAAATCTACTAGGCAACGATAGGATAATTTTCTCAGGAATTTTTGGTTGTGGGAAAACTTACTTTCTAAGGAAATTCTTTGATAAGCACGCTAAATTTATTCCAATACATATCTATCCAACCAATTACTCAGTATCCAAGAATGAAGATATTTTTGAACTGATCAAATATGACATACTCTTCGAGCTACTAGGTCATAGTCCAGATCTGGATAAGTTAGAAGTGTCTTCATTAAATACGCTAGTATATCTCGATAGTGCTGATCAATTTGAAATCTTTAAAAACTTCATTTCTGCAATTCCAGAAATCGGAAAAAAGGTAATGTCAATACTCCAACCACTTGAGCACTTAATTACCAGTCTCAGTAAAAAAATTGACGCAAAACAAAATGAACTCACAATAAATGATGCAAAACATATCAAGGATTTTTCTGATAAACTAACTAAAAAACAAGGTCATGTTTACGAAAATGATTTCTATACCCAGCTAATTACTAAGCTAATTGCAAGTATTAAAGGCAAGGGTCATGAATCTGATCAGGCGGATATAGAAGTAGTGTTAATTGTAGATGATCTTGATCGCATTGATCCAGAGCATATTTTCAGAATAATAAACATTTTTGCAGTTCATTTTGATGTTCGAGACCTAAATGATGACAATAAATTTGGCCTTGACAGAATAATTTTATCCTGTGATATTGATAACGTACGCTTGTTATTCAATAGTAAATATGGTACCAATACCGCATTTAATGGTTATATCGACAAGTTCTACAGCAGAGAAGTATTCTATTTTGATAATCGTAAAATGGTCACAGAAGCCATAGAACTTATAGTAGAATCAATTCAGATAAAGACTAAGGATGTTATGCCAATGTGGTCAAATAATTCAAACGACCGCAATTTCCTAATTCTTCTTTTAAAGAATTTAATTCTCTCCAACATTCTAAATCTTAGATCATTGACAAAACTTCATAACGCAGAGTATTTCTACGGAACCTTTTCGTTACATCGCATCGATAATAGAATTTTAAGCTATCAAATAGCATTTTTCAGTGTCTTTCAGTTCCTAGTACATTTATTTGGTGGCATTAATAATTTAGTGGAAGCTATTACCAAAACAGAATTTAGAATTAATAAGCGTTCAAACTATTTCCTCGCGAATTTGTTGTTGATTTTGGATTGGAGAAATCACAAATTCATTAAAGAAGGCAAGGAAAATTCTGAATTTGTTTATAGCAAATTGCCGTCAGGAAATACCTACAGATACCAAATCAAGGTTACGTGGGATGAGAATGACAATTATTCTGATTTTTATACTGCAACCACTACTTCTGGGGGGGAAATTAGCATATTGGATTTCAGACGGGCAATAATAAGTGCGATAGAAGCCTATGCTGAACTGACAAGAGACGAAGAGATATAAGATACTCCTTAAACCACCAGGTGGGCATTCACATGCCCTTAAAAAAATCCTGTAATGAAAGCTTGAAATATTTACAAATAGTTTCTAACGTACTCACAGTGATATTGGTATCTGCCATCTCAATTCGCTCAAGTGAATTCTATATAGTTATGAAATTGCTCTTGCGTCACATCGACGTTCACTCGCAATGTCTCTATTCTTTCAGCTATCTTCTGCAGAAAAATATCATTTCTTAGCTGCTCTACACGTCATTGAATGTTCTCGGATTCTCTGATTCTGTTTTTCTAATACAAAGTATTGGAAAAATACACATTAAATGTGGCCATAACCCCATTTTTTTTCTTACCATCACTCACATCTTGCAGTATAGTATTGAACACAGCTTCGAGCGTACAGATTAGTAATTAAAAATCTATAAGTGTGGGCCAAAAGGCCCTCAACATTGTCTTACAGCATTTTCATATTTGTATCATTAAAGCAAATCATTAGCAACATTTTCAACCACCGAATACCATGATAGAATTCAACACCACCACCAACATTCCCCGCAAGATCATCATCCCCGTATCAAGCCAAAAGGAAGTATTACGATTTCAGCAAGGCCTGCTGGGCATTCTCAGTACAATTGAGCTAAAGTCTATCGGACCAGTACTGAGAGAAGATATTAAGGCGGTTTATAATCTGCTAGACCATATGCAAAATGCAGATAAACCAGAGCAACTGCTCAAGGCAGGAAGAACACGTATGCTCAAGCAGTAAAACACAAATCGATAGCCTATGTACAAGACCCTCTCTTCATTCGTCTTAAATCTTTTTCTTACGTTTAAAAACGGTTTTGTGAATGCTCAAACAACATCACAACCCGTAACCAGGGAAACGCTGATCAATACCAGTGACGGCATCAATGGTGTGCTGGTACATGCCTTCGCACATGGCAGTCGTCTGGCGTTCCGCTGCATTTATGATCGTTACGCTCCAGCCATCTATCGCGTATCGTGCCGGTACTTTCAGTCAGAGCAGCTGGCAGAAGCGCTGGTGAGTGAGGTGTTCTCAGCACTCTGGTTTAAACGTGCAAAGTTTACAGAGCCAGAGGAAATAAGGCTTTTTCTATTCACCAACGCCAGGAGCGTTGCCATGACATACCTGGAGAATGGAAAAAAGAAACTTTCACCTTCGTTAATCACCACAGTTGCTAAAAAAATAAGCGCCTTCCCTGGTGACTTTACGATATCGCTCAGATCCTTTAGAGTATTTCCTTAAGGAAACGAAGCAAAGTCTTAAGGAATTGATGCGTTTCCTTAAGAAGTTTCGGCATCTTCTTATGAAAATGAAGTGTTTCCTTAAAGCGATGAGAAATATTCTTAAGACAACACCACAGTTCTTTAAGAATATAGGGCATCTTCTTAAGGAAACGGACCAAAGTCTTAAGAAAATCCACCGACTTCATAAGAAAATGCCGATGATCTTCTTCTAAGTACACTATTTCCTAAAGAAAACAGTCAGGTCTTTGTGGTTAGTGAAGTCGCGTCTTTCTGAAAAACCAGACATCACAAAGAAGGCATTTTAATTTTTTGTCAGGAAAACCTGACATGTTTCTTGTCTGGTTTTCCTGACAAAAATCCTTTTGACTAAAAATATTCACCAGGTATTACGTTAGTTGCTGACATAAAGCATGCTTTGGTTTCTATGTAAAACTTAAAAATGTTTCAATTATGCCAACAATTAAAGTTGTTACTGGTTTCTCAAAGTCGCGCGACGCCGAACTTGCTACCCGCACAAACCATTATTGATAATATGACGGGTAATGAAAATTACCCCACACCCACTCCTGCCCTGGCCGATGTCACAACAGCGCTCACAGCATATAGAGACGCCTTGTCACAGGCTGAAAGCAGGACTGCGGAAAAAATTGTTATCAAAAATGAAAAACGCAATAAAGTGGAAACGCTGCTCAACGCTCTTGCACTGTACGTGCAAGCAAATTGCCAAAATGATCTTGCAATACTATTGAGCTCAGGCTTCCGGTCACGCAAGCCTAATAGTCCTATCGGAACGCTTGTAAAGCCGGAGAATCTGAAGGTAATGAACGGCCCCAACCCCGGCAGCATCAAGCTGAGCATCGATAAGGTAGCAGGTGCGGGAAGCTACATGTTTGAATACACTACAGCTCCCGCCGGTGACGAAGCACAGTGGATTTCGCGAGGATCCACTGCACGAACCTATATTGTTCATGGCCTCACCAGTGGTAAGGAATACGTATTTCGTGTAGCTGGTGTTGGTGCAGATCCTACGCTGGTGTATTCAGATGTGGTGAGTCGTTTTGTGCAGTAACGTAAACCGTATTCAAAACCCTTTGAGGGTTAAAACTCTCAAAGGGTTGCGGCTTTTTCTAAGCAATTAAAACCTTCGCCATACCCGGCTGTCGCAAGTCTCCCATGTACCCTCACACCAGCCTGAAGACTTGCTCCAGGCAAGTTTGCCTTAGACTCAACGGACTGGCGCAAGTCTTCCCGCGAAGGCCGGCGCGCGAGCGAGACTTGTGCCCATTACAATGTCAGTCTTCAGACTGATAGCGCTACATCAGCATCACATCAATTAACGTCTCCGGCAATCCCGCATAATTTACAGCACTGCTATACAAATAATCTTCCGGTGACAAAACAATACCCGCCTTCACAGGATTGTTGTGAATATAGTCCAACCTCTGATCGATCTTTTCATCGGTATTCAATTCAATTGGATGACTATGCTGTTGCCAAAATTGATAACGCTTATTATTGTTATTTGCCCTGCCAGCCCTTTCAAACAGCCAGACGAATAGATCTTTTCTACTTTCTTGTGGGTGTTCTTTGATTGCCTCGATGATCTTGAAAGACGTGAATTTCTTAATATCCCTTACGATGTGCTCAAGATTGGGGTCGCCATTTCTTCCGATGACCATGTGCACATGGCTGCTCATGATACAGTATGCCCAAACTTCCAGCCCCTTATGTTTCTGGCAATAGCGTATACTATCGAGAAATATGTCGCGGTATTCCTTTCGTGTAAATACGTCAAGCCAATGGATAACGGTAAATGTAACAAAGTACAAAGCGCCCTGATCGCGTATCTTGTATTTGCGGCTCATGGAGAGAGGGTTATGTTTATATACAAGATAGGTAAGAATGAAGGCTTCGTCAATACAAACTTTCAAGTCTGAAGACTTGATAATAACCGGGCACAAGTCTCCCGCATGCCCTCACACAGGCTGAAGACTTGCGCCAGCCCGGGCAGTACCTTACGCCAGCGCGGCAACACAACGTCACGCGCATTCGAGCATTGCACTGCCTCAGATGAATTTTCAGCAATCATCCAGCGGTATTGGACGTCTTCATTTTTATCGATCGAGGTTGGACGGTGCCGGAAGTCGCGAGGCCAGGATAACAACCGCCACTGACATGAGCGAGAGTGTAAGAAATGAGATCCTGAGGTCACTTGCTTCGGCGATGAATCCGATGATGGGAGGCCCGATCAGCAAACCGACAAATCCCATAGAAGAAACTGCTGTCAATGCCGTGCCTGACGAAACGGATCTCGATCTTCCTGCGGCGCTGTACACCATGGGAACAACGGACGACACACCCATGCCGATGAGAAAGAAACCGGCCAGCGAAGGCATCATCTGCGGAAAGACAACCGCCACCAGCAACCCCGTCGTGGCCCGCGCACCGCTCACCTGGAGGATCTTCTTCAGGCCAACTTTGTTCGAGAAGCTATCTGCCGCAAAGCGCATTCCGGCCATCGCCACCATAAACGTGGCATAACCAAAACCGGTGAGCCCCGGATCTACCTGGATCACCTGCATAAAATAGAGACCACTCCAATCGAACATGGCGCCCTCCACCATCATCGAGCAGAATGCAATGAACCCTAATCCCAGCAGCGTTCTGTCAGGCATTGCAAAGATCGGACGCTTTTCTCCCCCGGCGTCATCTTTACTCACCAGGTGGAAAGCACATGCCGTGTTAACGATGACGAATGTGATGCAGATGATACCAAAGTGGTACAATGGCGAAACTGAATGGTTGATCATCCACGTTCCGAGCGCAGCTCCTGCAAAACCCGCCAGGCTCCACAAGCCGTGAAACGACGCCATGATCTTCTTCTTATACAGACTCTCCACGGCTACTGCCTGCGTGTTGATTGAAATGTTCAGAAGGTTGGCAAAGAAACCGAAGGCGAACAGGGAAACAAAAAGTCCAAATGCACTCGACATCATACCAATGCCCACCAGGGAAATGCCATACGATACCGATGCGGCCACAACAACCCGTTTACTTTGCAGCTTCGCGATAAGCCATCCGGCGAATGGAAGAGAAATGAAGAAGCCAACAGGCAACCCGAAAAGTACACCCCCCAGCTCGGAGGCGCTCAAACGTAAATTTTCCTGGATTGTAGGGATCCTCGAAGCCCAGCTGGCAAAAGTGAGCCCGTGCATGAAGAAAATGGCGCTGACTGCGATGCGATTAAACAGAACAGCCGCGTGCGCAGGAGCATTTTTTATGTCCTGCCGAAAATGCTGCCGCATATCCGGTGCGCCAACATGTATTTCCCGTTCAGATAAGCTCATATTTGCTATATTTTGCAATAAATGTAATTCAATATCGCAAAATATGTCAAAATATCGCTTAATAAATTCCAACTATTTGGCATTCAGCGTGATTATTTTGCATTATATTGCAAAATATTGCTCGTTTATGTTGAAAGAAGAACGCTTTCAGATCATCCTTGACAGACTTTCGAAAGACCAGAAGGTGACACTTAAAACCTTAAGTAAAGCGCTGGATGTTTCGGAATACACCGTGAGGAGAGACCTTAAGGAGCTCACAGACCAGGGATTGCTAAAGGCCGTGCGTGGCGGCGCGGTGCCGCATTCACCAACACCTCACAAATTTTCAGACCGGTTGAATTACCTGAGCGATGTAAAAAAGATCATCGCAGAGAAAGCTTTGAAGCTGATGCACAACGGCCAGGTGGTGGCTTTCGATGGCGGTACAACGGCTATGGCCATCGCGAGCATGCTTCCGCCTGATCTCAACATCACCGTGGTTACAAACAGCTTTCCGGTAGTAAACATACTGGAATCGCATCCGGCCATTGAAGTTCTGTTTGCCGGCGGAAGGCTCAATAAAACCGCATTCACCTCCATGGGGCATGATACCATCAGCTTTTTCAATAAGGTGCGCGCCGATATTTTCTTTATGGGAATATGCAGCATCCATCCCAGCATCGGCGTCACCACCATAAACTACGAGGAAAGTGAAGTAAAAAAAGCTATTGTCGGCGTTTCCAAAAAAGTGGTGGCCCTTACCCCACACGAAAGAATAAATACCGGTGAGGCATTCTTCATCTGTGCTGCTTCCAAAGTGGATGTTATTATCACAGACGAAGACGGAAAAGCCCTGGCAGAAGACGCCTTCAGAGACTCCGGCACAGCAGTACTTTGATCTGACATCAAAGCGACCTAGTTCGCCCTCCTCCCCCGTAACAGATCGATCACATTAAAGATCACCACACAAAACGTGATCCAGATAAAACCTCCGATGTAACCCGCCGCTACATCCGAAGGAAAGTGAACACCGAGGTAGATCCGGCTCAGGCCGATGGAAAGGATCATAAAAACCAAACCAATCACCAGCAACGTTCGCACTACACGGTGCATGGTCATCTGAAAGCAGAGGTAGATCAGAAAACCGTAGAACGCCATGGCGCTCATGGAATGGCCACTGGGGTAGCTGAGCGTGTTCACCGACACGAGATGTTCTGCCGTGGGTCGCGCCCTGTTGATGAAGCGCTTCAGCACAACGTTGCAAACCGTAGATAATAAAAGTACAAGTAATGTCTGCACAATGAAACGCCAGCTGCGGTGCCGTAAGTAAAAGTACGCGGCGATGGCAACGGATATCACGATGTAGCCGATGACGTCGCCCATCTCGGTCATGAACCGGAAAAAAGGTGTCAGCGAATCGCTTCTGAAAGATACCACCCAGGCGGTGACGGACCGGTCGAAAGATTCGAGCTCGTTTTCAACCAGCTCGTCTGTGAGCTCTACAAAAGCATTCAGGCCGATGACAAAGAGCACGATGGCCACGGCAATGGTAACATAGTAAGGCAGGTTCTCGTCCTGTACATGCAATGTTTCCCTGATAAATCTCCGGACCCATCGAATGAATGCCGCTAATATTTTTCTCATACAGATTGCTTCAACAACGAATATTACTCATTCTTAAGCACCCACACAAAGGAGCCGGGAACCTGACTCGAAGAATTACGAATAATTGTTAGCCATCACTGAAAACCGGGAGCGCATGCCGTATCAGGTGGTATCTCTCAACAAAAAAAGATCATTAAAACGTATGATGTGATGAGCCTATCCTGTCAATCCACCAAATCCTCCAATCCTGGTAAACCTTTTCCCCCGCAGAACCGTATTCACGTCTTAGTGCATTGAACAAAGATTTCCCCTCTACAGAATACTTTTTCAAATATTTTGACCAAACCATACATCCATAGCGTTGGCCGGTAAGTGACACAAAAAGGCCGGTGGATTTTGAACACTTTGGGGCTGATCATATAAGTTTAAAAACAGAGATAAAGGGTCATGTTGCGAGATGTTTTTTTTCTTTTGCGTTGCATTGTTTGTTCACTCATCGTTGCATTTTCACTCCTCTCCCCTTCACCTTTACGCGCACAGCAAAACAAGATCGACAGCCTTAAAGCGCTGATCAGTCAGCACAACAATGAGGACACGCTGCTGGTGAATAACATGGTACAGTTGAGCCGTCACCTCTACTGGTCTGGCAACTATGATGAAGCGTTGGATTACGCCCAACGTGCCCGGAGCCTCTCAAGAACACTGGGCTTTCAAAAAGGCGAAGGCATTGCATGGCTCGCATCGGGCCACACCCAACTTCGGAGAGGAAAATACGACAGCGCCCTGCGTCACTTTGGAAACGCCCGCGCTTCTTTTGCGGCCATCAATAATTACAGGAGCCTTGCCAACAGCCACGTGTATACCGGCCAGGCCTACGATTACCTTGCACAGTATGATAAAGCGCTGGAGCACTACAAGATCGCGCTCGGCATTATTGAAGAATACCCTGACGATGCCATCCTGTTCAAGATCCAAAACAGTACAGGCGTTACCTACCTGAAAAAGGGCAGCTATGAAACGGCGTTGGAGTATTATCTGATGTCGCTGAAGACCTGCGAAAAGCTCAACGACAAACTATACTACGCCTCCACCCTGAACAACATCGGTGTTGTATACATCGATATTTTACAATACGATGAGGCGCTGAAGTATTTTCTGCGGTACCTCAAAACCATGAAGGAGCTTCAGCACACGCAGTCCATCGCGGTAGGCATGCTGAATGTAGGCGAAGCGCACATGAACCTTCAGCACTACAGAGAAGCAGTTCATTACCTTGATAGCGCGCTGGTCATTTACCGGCAGATCGATGAAAAACGCGGGCAATCGCTCGCGCACAGTAACCTGGGCTATTCATACAAAAACCTGCATGACTATTCGAATGCCGCCACCCACTACGAGCATGCCATCCGCATCGCGGAGCAAATAAAAAGTAATGAGGCCCTGGTGAAAGCCCTGATCGGCGCTACGGAGCTCTATCTCAAGATCGGCGATATAAAAAAGGCTTCGGTGCACATGGACCGTGCGCAGGTTACGGCCAAAATTACGGGCTCGATGCTGGAGCTGGAGAAAGCCTATCTCTTTCACTCCAAGCTCGATTCAGCACGGGGCAACTATAGAGAAGCATATCAATGGTTCAAAAAATATTCAGCGCTGAACGACAGCCTCTTCAATGAAAGCAAGAGCCGCCAGGTGCTGCAGATGCGGGAGCTATACGAAAGTGAAAAGAAGGATAAAGAGATCATCCTGCTGAGCGAAGCCAAAAAGCTTGAAGAGGCGAAGTTGTCAGGCAACCGGAAGCTGCTCTGGGTATCGGTGACGTTCCTGACGGCCATCATCATAGGTATCCTTTATTGGGTGTATGTGAAGTCGCGGCATTCTAAGGTGCTCACGGCGCAAAACGAAAAGATCTCCGACGCATATGCAGCACTGAAAAAGCTCATGGACAAGGTTGAAGACCAGAACAGGATGCTGGCGCAGAAAAATGAAACGTTGGAAGACCTTCACCGCGAAAAAGATGGTTTGATCGGTGTGGTGGCACATGACCTGAGAAGTCCGCTGAACAGGATTGCCGGCCTCACCCAGATCCTGGCGTTCAACAGCCACCTCAGCACCGAAGAAAAAGAGATCATCACCATCATTCAAAAGGTGTGCAAAGATGGCAATGGACTGATCCGCGACCTGCTCGACATCAACCAGTACGAGAACAGTGAAGCGCTCAACATCACCGAGATTTCACTCACACACTATGTATCATCACTGCTGGGCCATTATACACATCAGCTCGATAAAAAAGATCTCAAGATGTTCTTTGAGTACGAGACGGAGGCCTCCATTAAAACCGATGCCAGCTATCTCGACCGGATCCTGGACAATATCATTACCAACGCCATTAAATTTTCACCGGCGGGCCGCAACATCTACGTGAGGATATTGAAGCAACGTGAAACTGTGAAGATCGTGATCCAGGATGAAGGGCAGGGTTTTCATCCCGACGACCTTCCTCACCTCTTCCGCAAATTCAAAAAGCTTTCGGCGCGGCCTACAGGCGGAGAAAGCTCAACCGGCCTGGGGCTATCAATCGTTAAATCACTTGTAGAGAAGATCAAAGGTTCGATCAAGGTTGAAAGTACCTGGGGCAAGGGTGCCACTTTTGTGATCGAGCTGCCGCAGGAGATCACCCAGGAGCGTGCTGAAATTCATTCCTGACCTGATTAAAGCTGGTAGGCTTTCCTAAATAAAGCTCCGGATCGGTGAGCAGTCTCCATTCCAGCTCTGCAATGCTGTCAGCTGCTTCCTGGTTACCCAGCGAAAACGCTTTTTTGAAAACTTCAAGCGCCTCACGGTATCCATCGCGTTTTTGGGCAACGGTTGCTCTCGACCTTTTTACCACTTCTTCTGCTGCCTTACCTTTGGCATATATGGCGTCACCTTCTTTTAACCGGAGGTGGGCCAGGAGACCGTCCATTTTTGCCTGAAGCAATGCAAGCTCTTCGTGCATCGCCGCAAGGGAATCTTGCCGGATCATAGTATTTTGTGTGAGCGACCTGTGAGCTGCCTGATAGACGGATAGTGATGCCTTCAGATCTTCGATGTATTCATCGCGAAGAACGACCTCATGCTCCATCTCACCGATCATCACCTCGTAACGGGAAAGGGTTCGCTTTGACTGGTGCAGTGAGTCCTCAAAGCGGGTAAGCTTCTTCTCCGAAGTAATCACATAACGGTTAACATCCTGCAGCCTGGAGGAAACTGCGCGGGGCGCGGGTGAGCTTTTGCTGTCGTCGTCATGCGTTGAGTGACGGTTGACATCAATAGAATCCAGCCATGCATTCATATTGCGCATAGCCTCGATCTCGGGTTGATATTCTTCCAATGCCTTACGCAGCTCCGCATTTTCAGCACGCAGGCGCGACAGCTCGTCTGAGCCGCAGCTCATCAGGAACAAACCAGCAATGAAGAGGATTAAAATGCTTCCGTGACGCATAGATAAAAAAAGTGTGGTCTTAACCATGACAAAGCAACAAATAAAAACATGCCACCGTACGGCTTTATTCTTTGAAATGCATCCTGGTTCTTTAACCGGCTTTCGCGTTTTCCTGATGTTTTGAACCTGCAATGTATGTTGTGAGGAGTAATGCGCTGATCCAAAAGAAGGTATGTGCTATCGTCAGCATCTATACTTCAGGTGCGCTTTTAAAGGATGGCATCCTTAGTACCATTTGAAAATACGAAGGCCTACGGTGAAGGTGACAAGGCCTGTTGCCAACAATATAGCGATGGGCTTGATCATTTCAGCGAAGCCCGCACCCTCTATGAATATGGCGCGGATCGCATCGGCCAGTACGGTAAGGGGTAACGCCTGGATCACGGGAATGGTCCAATCGGGAAAATTGTGATAGTTGAAAAAGACACCTGAAAGGATCATCATCGTGAGCGTGACGGCGTTGATCAGTCCGTTGCCGATCTCTGTTTTAGCGGTTCTTGATGCTGTAAGTATACCGATGCCTGCAAAGGCAAGCACACCCGCCACGAACAAAACGATGAAAGCAGGAACACTTCCGGTGATGGTGGTGCCGAAATAAAGCCATGCAAACACGAACAGCAGCAGGGTTTCAACGCCGCCGAGGATGATACGGGTAATGATATGCGAGCTGAGGAAAACCGACAGTTTCATCGGCGTGGCCACCATCCGGCGCATCAGCTTCTTCATGCGGGTCTCGATCAATGTCCATCCTATTCCCCAAAGGCATGCATTCATAATGCCTAACGCGATGAGGCCCGGGATGAGGAAGTCGATATAACGGGTGCCTTTTGCCTGCAGCGCTTCGATGGAACCATTGCTGCGGATACCGGACATGCCCCGGTCAAGCACCAGGTGCAGGAGCTGTGCGTCAGGGTTGTGAGGATCGAAATGATAAACGAGCGAACTCCCTCTCACTTCAACGTATAATGCAATGATGCCGCGTTTGATGGCACGTACAGCTTCTTCTTCAGCTGCTTCCCTGAACCTGATCCTGAATGGATTGCCCGTCTCCGTGCCAAAAATTTTCTCACCCGTGATCTGCTCAGGAGCCGCAGCACCGATAACATAAACGGTTTGCAGTGTTTCACTTTTATTCGAAAAAGCAACGCCCAGCACCCACGCCATCAGAATAGGAAAAAGAATGGCCCAGAAGAGAATACCAGGCTCCCGAAAGAACGTTTTGAAGTGAACGAGAATGAGTTGGTAAAGGCTTTTAGTCATGGAGGTGTCGTCCGGTCATGGAAATAAAAAGGTCATCGAGCGTCATCTTGCGCGATAACAGCTCCTCTATCTTGATGTTCTTCGTCTTTGCCGAATTGATGACGGCGGGCAGCACCTCGGCGATGTTATCCACAAAGATCTGCACTTTGGTGTGCGGCGCAATCCAGTTCAGCTTTTTGATGCCCGAGAGCCCCAGCGCCTCAATATCGAAATTGTTGCCGAAGCTGATCTCGATGAGGTCACCCTCGCCGTGCTTTGCATTGAGCTCCGATAAAGTGCCCTGCGCAATGAACTGACCCTTGTCCATGATCAGGATCCTTTCGCACAATACTTCTGCCTCTTCCATGTAGTGCGTGGTGAGGATCATAGTAGTGCCCAGGTCACTGCGAAGCTTTTCAAGGATCTTCCAGATCTCACGCCTGGCCGCGGGGTCCAACCCGGTGGTCGGCTCATCCAGCAACAGTATTTTAGGATTGTTCAGCAACGCAATGCCTAATGCCAGCCGCTGCTTCTGCCCGCCGGAGAGTGTTACGGTATAAGCTTTCCGTTTTTCCTTCAGGTTCACAAGGTCGAGGATCTCTTCCGTACGCCGCTGCCCCAGTCCGTAAAAGCTGCCAAACAGGTTCAGCGTTTCTTCCGTGGTGATCTTGTCTATGAACCGTGTTTCCTGAAGCGACAGACCGATGGCACGATGCAGCTTTTGCGCATGCGTTTTCCAACTCATGCCCAGGATGGCGATACTCCCCTCGTCAGGCTTCTGAATGCCTTCGATCATCTCGATCAACGTGGTCTTGCCTGCGCCATTGGGGCCGAGCAACGCCACATACTCTCCTTCATAGATAGTAAGGCTCAGGTGGTTAACAGCTTTCACATCTTTGAAAGACTTGCTTACACCGTTGATCTCGATGACGGGTGTTTTGTTCATTTATGCTCAATATAATGAAGGACCGTGAACTGGACAATGGGAAAGTTGTAGTAGTCCATGGTCGATGGTCCATGGTCCATAGCCGGCTAATGCTAATCCTGATAGTATTGTTAATGGTCTAGTGGATGGTAAGGGGTGCAGTGAAGCTCACACCCAAATGCCATGGACCATCGACTATGGACTATGGACGTAATCAATCCTCGCCATCCGGAAAGCAATCCTTTGCCGTTTCCAGGTATAGGTCAACGCAACGGTGTCACCAAGCGAAACCACCGACGGATAGGAGAACTCGTCTTCGCCGCTGCCCTTCTCAAGATCAGTGATCAGGGGCCACGTTTTGCCGTTGTCTTTTGAAACCGCCAGTGATATGGGATGGCGCGCGCCCCAGTTGGTGCTATCCCTGTTAAAGATCAGCACCAGGGTTCCATTAGAAAGCCTGGTAAGATCGATGCCGCTGTTGGGATTGGGTAGCGAAGTTTTGTAAACCGGTGACCATGTTTTGCCATAATCTTCAGAATCGCTGCGGCAGATCACGCCTGCGGAGCTGCGCAGCAACATGTGCACTCGGCTTGGCTGCGATTCCCAGAGCGCGGGCTGGATCACTCCTTCTCCCGGAAAGGAATCACGATTGAGCGGCACGAATGCGCTGGCCGTCCACGTGGTGCCTCCGTCCTCACTGCGATCGACAAATGCATTCCACACGCCTTTCTTCTCATTGGATGCAGGCGCCAGCAAAACTCCGTTCGATAACAGTAGCGGCTTGTTGCGTACCGGGCCTCTTCCACCTCTATCGCCAGCCACGAGCTCTTTTGCTTCAGACCATGTTTCACCATTGTCACGCGACGTCATATACCACGTCTCCCATTCGTCGATGGTCTTGCCCACCTTGAAATAGAGAATAACTTCGTTAGAATCTTTCCTGAACAACACCGGGTTCCAGTGCGGGTCTTCCCTGAGCTTGGCAACCTCACGGGGTGCCGACCACTTTCCGGGTGTGCCCTTCGAAAGCCAGATGCCTACATCGTCATGCTTCTCGTGCGTGCCACCAAACCACGCAACCAGGAATGATCCGCCGGCAACGGGCAACACGGTAGAAGCGTGGCATTGCGGGAAGGGGCGGTCATCGCCAAAAATAAAATCTTCAGCAATTACCGTCACGGAATCCCGCGGCTGCGACTCCGCGGCAGTTTCATGTTTGGAATTGCATTGCATCATTAAAACAGGGAGTGCGATCAGGGCAATGGTGATCAGCGGTCGGTTACTGGTCATTCGTATGGTCAGAATATGGTTCTTACTTGTTGGTTGCCGATGTGCCATTTTCCAGGCTCCAGTCGTTACCATAGAAACCGGCAAGCTTCACTCCTGCCGCACCATTCCGCAGCATCTCGGTGGAGAAGATCATGTAGTCAGGGAAACCGCTTCCTGCAGCAAAGTACTGGTTAGCCTCCGCTGTGCGCATACCCTGCAATCCTGTTCCACTCACCACCGCCACCGAAGCAATGTTGCTTCCTGCACGGGGCCAGGTGAAATAGACGCCAAGGTTATTCCCTTCAAACTGTTGCGCTCCTGCCTTCACACTTCCACGCTTCACCTGGATCGGGCAATTGCCCAGTAATTTTTTCCAGGCTGCGTTGGTAGTGGCATTACCATACAGCACCACGCCCCGGTCTTTGTAAATGTCAGCATTAAAATCCTTATCGGCAACCATGTCTACGGCACCGTTACCGCGATAGTACCAGATCTCCGCATCGTAGCGGGCTTTGTTGTAAGCCCAGGCGTTCTCGTTCTGATCGCCCGTGGTTCCATAGACGAAGATCATACGATGATTGAATGCTTCTTTAAAAGTACCGTTGCGGTCCACTCCTTTATGCGAGACGGAAGGTTTCTCACCGCGTTGCCACTGCCTGTCTTTGTGCAGGTAAAGATTGTCTTCCGGCGCGGTCACTACATATTTCACGGGCTTCTCCTGATCAATTATGATGGTGATCGTATCACCTTTGCTGAAATCGCCGAAGCTCAGGCCGAGAATGGAAACATTCGCTGTGGTACCTGTGATGGTTTTTCTTTTCCTGTCACGCTTCAGTTGAAGGCGACTGAACTCCAGCGCACGTTGCTGCTGCAATACAGAGGCCCAGCGGTATTGTGACGATATGGCGGGGTTGGCGGTGGTGAAGTCGATCACGTGCACGGCGCTGTCTGGTTGAATGTGGTGCCACCTGAAATAATCGAAGATGGGAAGCCAGTCCACACTCTCGTTGCCGAACCAATGGCTGCCACCGGGATATTCGTAGTAGCTGAAATCTTTATGAAACTCACCAAGCACTTTGCGCATCTGCTGGGCGTAGGTAACAGGCACAACCTTGTCGCTATCGCCATGGTGAATGTAAACGCCGAGCGATCTGTAGTTGCGCGCAAGCTCGATCACGTTGCTGGCATTACCTGCTCTCAACAAAAGTTTTTCAACTTCGGTGGCGCCGCTCTCCGGTATTTTTCCGTCGGCCGATCCATAACCGGTCAGTGTCGGATATCCGGCACAAGGCGCGATGGCAGCCCATTTACCTGGGTATGTTGCGCCGAGGTACCACGTGCCGTGTCCGCCCATGGAGTGACCGGTAAGGTAGATCTTCTGTGGATCGGGATTGAATTTTTTCCTGGCGAGCTCAAACACTTCTAGCGCGTCGAGGCGTCCCCAGTCTTCCCAGTTGAAGCCACGAGGTCTCCGGTTGGTCGGCGCCACCAGCACACCCCAGTCTTTGGGTTTGTATGCGCGGGCCTGACCGATGGCCTGAACACCGGCACCGTGCACCGAGAGGAACATGGCGGGTTGTCCGTTACCGGTACTCATCTGCGGAGCAACGCTGTAGTATTGAACACTTCCATCGATGTTGCTGACAAACGTATAACTGTGATGATCGTGTGATTCAACAGCGTCGATCGAAATGTTCTTCTCATCCAGCAATTTTCCTTTTTGCCTGAGCTGTAGTGCACAGGTATAAGTTTGTTTGGTCTTAACTCCTGATGCATTAATACGGAATGGCACCTTGCGCAGGGTCATGGCAGCGATCACGGGAACATCGGAAGACAACGTCTGACCTTCCAGTGTTGCCGTGAGGGTAAGGCCCGTGAGTGGCTTGGCAGTGGTGTTGATCACTACAACGGCTCCGAGCAGCGCATCCGCTGTTTGGCCTACAACAACATGCGGAAGTGTGGCATCGTCAGTGGAGATCATGGCAGTTTTTTCAGGCAACGATAGTCGTGCAGACACGCCCTGCCACCGTGCTGAACCGGTGCACCGGACGATGATCTCGTTCAAGCCTTTTTTTATTTGTACGGGCAGGTTCATCCATCCGTCTCCGTAAATGTCGCCGCCGCGTGGCGCTCCATTTACATAGCACATAGCGTCGCCGGAAATGTTCAGCAACATGGCCTGCTTGCGGTCAGCTTCGTAGGTGAGATAAAGATATCCGTTTGCCAGGGCATCTCCTCTGAAACGCCCGGTGCTGTCGGCGGTCACAGTTTTCCAGGTGATCTGTTTGCCTTCGCTGTTTGTCATCAGCACGTCGCCGGCCATAGGCTTTTTCAACGCACCGGTGAGGCGTTGCCATGCGAGCTGATCAGCAATGATAGCTTCCCGCCCGTAACGGTGGCACTGCCCCGCCGCGAGACCTTGTTTGAATTGGTAGGTTTGGGAGTAAGTGGTGAAGCATGATAGAGCGAGTAGAAAAAGAAGGGAGAGTTTCATGATGGAAGTTAGTGTTTTGAATTGGTTGCCGGTTACCGGTTGCCAGTTTCGTGCCGTGTAAATTTTATATACTGAGTTCTAATCCAGGAGATCGTTAGCCCGATCGTCATTGCCAACGCTTCCCTGAACTGGTAACTGGCAACAAGAAAAGAGGCCGCATACGCGAGCCTCCTTCATATGTAACTAACCCGATTATTGTCAGCACCTGTTGCAGGTAATAGCTCCGGAATCGTTTGTTCCTGGTATCCATCATATCAAAATGATGGACTCCGGGCGCGCATTTTCCGGCAGATGATCTTTTCGTAAAGAAAGGTAGAAGGAGTTATGTGGAATTGCAAGAAAAAAGTAATTTCGTTCGCGCACACGATCAATTCGTGCGCGTAAACGAAAAGCAGGTAATCCCTGGGTTTCCGGTAGTCTTTATAAAATGTGGACTTGCAAAGCGTAAACCGTGCTTTTTAACGGTTAAAGAATTTTATTTGTACCTGGAGATGAATAAAAAAATCAGGATCAAAGACATCGCCAAAATGGCCAATGTCTCCGTTGGCACGGTTGACCGTGTCATTCACAAACGCGGTGAGGTATCGGCAGAATCTTATAACAAGATCATGGCGATCCTGGAAAAAACCGGTTATAAACCCAATCTCATCGCCCGCACCCTGGGCTCCAACAAAACCTTCAGGGTGGCCGCCGTGGTGCCTGATCCTGAGCAGGACGAATACTGGAAGATGTCGTCTGAAGGCATCATCAAAGCCGAAGAAGAGTGGGCCGAGTTCGGTGTACAGGTGCAGCTGCTGCATTTCGACCTGTACGACAAGAACTCTTTCAAGGAAGCCATGAATGAAGCCCTCAACGCCAAACCCGATGGCATCATTACAGCGCCTATCTTTCACCAGGAGTCGATCGAATTTTTCAACCTGTGCCGCGCCTACGAGATCCCTTTCGTGGTGTTCAACAACAACATCCCCGAAACAAAATCGCTGAGCTTCGTGGGCCAGGACCTCTACCAGAGCGGAGCCGTGGGCGCCGAGCTGTTGCACATCAACCAGGCAGATCCCGGCACCTACGCCATCCTGCACATCTATGACGACATTCACAACTCCGTGCACTTGTCTGAAAAAGAAAAAGGGTTCAAGGATTATTTCGCCAGCATGAAGCAGTGCAAGGTGATCAGCGTAGACCTGAACCTCACCCACGAAGCAACACTCGAAAAAGAGCTCAACGACCTGCTCTCGAATCCCGAACTAAAGGGGCTATTGGTCACCACATCAAAAGGTGCGTCCATCGTATCGAACATGCTGGAGAAACACGGCAAGAACGGCATCAGGCTCGTAGCCTATGACCTGCTGCAGGAGAACCTCCGTTATCTCAACAAAGGTGTGATCGACTTCCTCATCAACCAGAACTCGAGACGCCAGGCATTCATCGGCATCAGCCAGCTGGCCAACTTCCTCGTGTTTAAAAAAGACGCTTCCGCCGAATACCTTTTCCCGTTGGAGATCATCACAAGACAGAATTTGAAGTCGTATCTGAATTCGGGAGCACATTAATAGTAGGCAGTAGACAAATACGATCGCAAGCGATCGTGGCAGTAGACAATAGTGCTGTGTAAAGGTCAACAGACTTGGTTAAGTCGTCATTCTGAGTGTGGCATCGCGTGCTGGCATTGCGCGAACGAAGAATCCCCCATTAACAACGTGCATAAGTAAAGGCACACGCTCGAATTGGATACGCAGTAACCTTCGGGGGATCCTTCGCTCCCCACCACCCACCGCAATACCACCGCTCTGGATGACGGTCTTCGAAGGAGGAATGCTGTGGACTGTCGACCGTGGACTCTCCTGCAGGATACTGCAGTAAGGTTTACCAGCGGCATCATCTTAATTTGTCGGCATGAAAACATGCCCTACGCCCCGCGCGCTTCTTTTTCTGATCGCTGCAACACTGATCTCTTTGCCTTCGCACGGCCAGAAAAAACTTCCGTCAAGAGAAAAAACACTGGAAGCCATGCGCATCACCAACCAGTATTTTATGGACAAATGGCCTGACGTGGGCAAACGTATTGTGCATGAACGTTCGCGTGCCAGCAACATCTGGACGCGCGGTGTGTATTATGAAGGGCTCATGGCTATGTATAAGCTCGATCCCAAGCCCGCTTACTTAGACTATGCTTTGCGATGGGCCGACTTCCATCAATGGAACCTCCGCGATGGTGAAACCTACACCCGCAATGCCGACAATCAATGCGCCGGGCAAACCTACATCGATCTTTATCTCATGGACCCACAGCCGTACAAGATCGAAAAGATCAAGGCTTCTATGGATAGTATGATGCGTACGGACAAGATCGACGACTGGAGCTGGGTCGATGCCATTCAGATGGCGATGCCCGTATTCGCCAAGCTTGGAGTGATCTACAAGGATCCGAAGTACTGGACGCGGATGCACGAGATGTACATGTATACGCGCAACAAACATGGCGACAACGGACTCTTCAACCCGAAAGACAATCTTTGGTGGCGTGACAAGGATTTCGATGCACCGTACACTGAACCCAATGGCGAAGACTGCTACTGGTCGCGTGGCAACGGCTGGGTATTTGCCGCGCTGGTGCGTACGCTCGACATCATTCCCCCTGATGCACCCAACCGGAAACAATACGAAGACGATTTTAAGGCGATGGCAGCAGCCCTGATCGCTGTGCAACGCAAAGACGGCTTCTGGAATGTCAGCCTCCACGATCCCACCAACTACGGCGGCAAAGAGACTACAGGCACCGCGTTGTTTGTGTATGGAATAACCTGGGGGCTCAACAACAACTACCTCGATGCAAAGATCTATAAACCCGTTGTCACCAAAGCCTGGAATGCGTTGCTGAAAGAAGCGGTCCATGTCAATGGCTTTCTCGGATATGTGCAAGGCACCGGTAAAGAGCCCAAAGACGGTCAACCAGTAACACACACCTCTGTTCCGAATTTTGAAGACTTCGGATTGGGTTGCTTTTTACTGGCGGGCAGTGAGATTTATAAACTAAGGTAGAATGGAGCGAGGAAAGTGGGTTGCACGCGGAGGAGCGAGGAATCCCCGGATGACAAAGTGCACTTCATAAAATCGGCTTTCGAAATAAGTACTCGGTACAGATCACGGGATCCTTCGCTCGCGCAGGCCCTACACACATGCTTCGCTCAGGATACAGGTTCCGGGCGCGGTCTTGGAGCAATCATTCTTTCGAAAAAGAGAATGCCATCGCCGGATAGGCCGTGTATTTTTTTCTGAACGATGAGGGGACGGTTACTGTGACCATATCGCCTTCACGTTTCCATTTTACGTTCTCTCCGTTCGCGAGCAACTTTATGGAGCTGCCCTTTGCGGGGATATTAAGCTTCCAGGTCACCGTTTCCGGCAGTGGTTTATCTTTCTCGAGGCATACCAGCGCATAGAGCGTTCCGTTGTGCGCTTGCGTGAACCATGTATTGCCGTCGCGATAATGGATTGTGGCGCGTGTGTTGTAAATGCCTTCGCCGTTTTGCTTCAGCCACTCCCCTATCTCTTTCAACCTTTCGATCTGTTCGGTCTTCAGGGTACCATCAGCCTGAGGTCCTACGCCGAGCAGCAAGCTTCCACCTTTGGCAACGATCTCGATCAGCGTGTGGATCACTGTGGCCGCGGATTTGTACTGGTCGTTAGGAACGTATCCCCATGCGCCGCCCAACGTGATGCAGCTCTCCCAGGGGTGATCGAGCTTCTGCTTGGGAATACTTTGCTCCGGGGTCTGGTAGTTCTCAAATTCACCATGCACAGTGCGGTCAACCACAAGCATTCCCGGCTGTGCGCTGCGGGCCATGGCAGCGATCTTCGGAATGTCTATATCCTGGCTCCAGGGCGGAATGGCCGCACCCCATGCGCGTACTTCATCGGTGACAGATTCCAGTGGTCTCACCCAACCGCCATCGAGCCACAGAATATCGATGGATCCGTAGTTGTGCGTAAGCTCATGGATCTGGTTATACGTGAAGGACTTGAACTGATTCCAGCGCCAGGGGTTTTTCCGGATATCGTAATTGTTGTTCCGGTCTGCCGTAGCGTATCGCGGCCACCAGTAATATTCGCTGTGCCAGTCGGGCTTGGAGTAATAGGCACCGATCATAAATCCCTGCTCACGAAATGCGCTGAAGACATATTTCGCCACATCGGCTTTCGGATGCGAGCGGAAGGGACCATTCGTGATCTTGAAATCCGTTTGCTTCGTGTCGAACATATTGAAGCCATCGTGATGTTTGGTGGTGAAGACCACGTAACGCATGCCGGCATCCTTCGCGGCTTTCGCCCATTGGTCGGGTGCAAAGTTCACGGGATTGAAATCCTTCTGAAGACCCCAGTACCATGTTTTGAAATCTTCATACCGAACGGTGCTGTCGCGGTTGATCCAGTCTTCGGAACACAGCTCCCACGATTCGATGATACCCGGAACGGCATACAATCCCCAATGGACGATCATACCGAATTTCTGGTCGCGCCACTTTTCAAGCTTCTCCTTCACCAGCGGATCAGAAGGCCACACATAGGTTGATGAGGTGGGGTGCTCGGCCTGTGCCCTTGCATTGTTGAATACCACAACACAGGCGGCCGCCAGCACAATAAGAAACAACTTTCTACTCATAGCGCCGAAGGTAAACAAAATTGACTATTCCGATGAAAAGCGTACGGCTTTCCTTTTTGTAATCTGAAGGTTGAACATACGACGCACGAACAAGGGATGGCATATTTGCCACTTCCGCGCCCAGTCCAACGGCAGCCGACGTAGCATAGCGTTTATACTTGTTTCCATCAGGCAAACTGTAGGGTATTTATCTTTGCACGTTCCCTTATTTCTTCAAACGTATATGTTTTCGTAACCACCCCATCTTCAAATACCGTTTGAAGCTCGTCAACATGGTTGTTGGAATATATGTCTATGGTCTGATACTGGCCATGTGTTTTTACCAGCTTCAACTTCCCCGCTTTGGAGGTCTTGAACGATTTAACCAATTCACCTTTGTCATTCATTTCTATGGGCTGTTTCTTTACATTAACCCAATCTCCATTTAGTTCTGCATAAGAGCATTTCAAAGCAAATTTTTGCGTATCACGATTTACTTTTTGCAACAAAGCGCCTCCCATGCCAAGCACAAGATTCTCGGCAGAAATCTTGCTCAGCTTTAATGCCTGATAAATATTGGGGATGGTGTCAATATCAATGCCATCACCTTGTATAACCCTGATCTGGGGAGGCAGCACTTTATATCCTTTCGAGTTAATTGTAAACCCGAATTTTGCAAACAGGATCTCGAACACCTTGCGTAAGGTCTTCACAGGGTCGCCGGAATCAGGGCGGATAACCAGCGTGCCGTTGCGTTGAAGGATTTGTTCTTTTAGTGCCGTGCCCCAATAGTTCTCAACAGCGTTGAAGATATTATAAGAATCAGAGACGCATGCCAGTATTCCCTGCGGGTAAGCGTTGAGGACGTGCTGAAAAAACCTGTTGTTCACCTTTTTCACCAAGCAACGTCATGATAGAGTGTTCCGTGGCAGGAACAGACAGTCCGTATACTTTCTTTGCGCCGTAATATTGTTGAGCAAACCGTGAAGCGTAGACTGTGTCGCTGCCCATAAAGCTGAGAAGATGTGCCGATCCGCCGAGGCCGGCACTTTCCACGGAGCTTACGCCGCGAAAACCAAAGTCGTTGAGCACAAAATCAATTGCTGTGGCGGCACTTTCATCGGCAGTATCTTCGAAATAACGTTCCACTAACTTCCGGACTTCTCTTGAAAGTGTTGCAACCGTACACGGATACCAAACCTGCATCAGCAGCGTTTCCAAAAAATTTGTAAGCCAATAACATCGAGGGTCGGTATTTTCAATCGTCATCAACGCATTGTGTATTGGAACAACGCTTCCCTCGGCAACCGCTTTGATCTTTACAGGAAGTCGGCCCGCATGCTTTTTAAGTATGTAATCAAAATTCTCTCTTTTAAACACATCTGTTCTTCCGAAGGCCCCGGTCAACAGTTGTTCTGCTTCGTCAACATCATCTTTTGTAAAAGCTTCACCTTCGAGATACGCTTTCAAAAAGTATTGCAATCCATAGAATACAGTCGTATTAAACGCGCCGCCCCGGCTTTCGAGGTAAGAATAGATCGTGGTAGTTCCGGGCATATACAATTTGTGATGAGAGTACTTGTAGGCATCGGCCAGCAGCAGTAGGTTTTGCTTTTTCATATTCGCGGAGTTTATCGGTTATATTTCTCTAATAATCGTTTCAGCAAGGGAACATGCGTTGAAGTAATACTTTGTTCGTTTATCGTTTCATCCAGCGCTGATAAAGGGAACCACTTCAATTCTGCTATGTCGTCACTCGCCTGAGGTGTGCCAGACAAATAATCAGTTGAGAACAGGGTTGTGATGATCTTATCCGTCTCTGCTCTGTAGCGCCAATCATCCACCTGAAAAGATCCTTCGTACTGCATCTCGCTTACTTCAATATTTCCACATTCCTCCTGCAGCTCACGGCGTGCAGCCTGTTCGAAACCCGCGTCTGTAGGATCGCTAAAACCTCCGATCAAACGCCACTTCTGGTCATTGTCTTTCTTGCCCAGAAGAATTTCCTGTTTATTATTTCTAAAGACTGCGATATCAACTGTTGCATAAACGCTCGGGTATGTATTCAGATACGCATAGATCACACCAGCTCTGAATTCCACTGAATCCATAACCTGTTCTTTAAACATCTCGCGGATCTCGGAAGCGTTGTGCGTGCCATTGGCAGGTAATTCATGCACGGTATTTTTTCCGGAGTAATAATCGATAAAACTATTCCGGCTTCCATACAGTGTAAAAGCAGATCCTGGAAATGTATCATTCAATAATTGATCAAGATTTGAAGACCATTTTGTATCGAGCGGATGATCCGGGAGTGGAAGTATCACAATCTGCGGATGTTCTTTCTTGATCATTCTTTCCCTTGTATGAAAGTCAAGCGGGTTTCTTCGGCTACCTAATACAGGGGAAACACCGAGAACAATTACCACCTTCTTGTGCTTAGACTGTACAAACGCTATCAGGGTCTTGTGCCCGGGATGAAGATAGGGTGTCTGGAAACGGGCTATTATTACGCCAATCATGATCTTTATCAATTCCTATATTTGTGTAAATTATACGCAAATATATATGGATGGTTTCAGTTCACAAAGGTAATTTGCGTAAATTATACACTAATTGAAAAATGGGGCTGATTTAAAAGAAAATATCAAAATTGTAACCCTTCTCTTTAAGCTCGAAGTACTTCTTTTTATTGAATTTGAAAAGTCGGGCGGGCCTTCCCGATTTACGTTGGATGGTTTCGTCGAGCTCTTCCAGGATCCCAAGGCCTATGATCTTCTTTTTAAAGTTCCTGCGGTCAATTTCGTGGTCTAAAAGTGTTTGATACAGTTTCTCCAGGTCAGAAAATGGAAATTCTTTGTCCAGCAGCTCGAATCCCACGGGTTCGTAGGTGATTTTACCGCGCAATCGTTTGATAGCGGCATCAATAATTTTTTTGTGATCGAAGGCCAGCTTCGGAAGTTTTTTTATGTTGAACCAGGCAACATCTTCGGCATCGGTGTGTGCCGCCAACTGAAAATCCTGCGGCCTTACCAATCCAAAATATGAAATTGAAATAGCATGATTTCTCGGATCCCGTTCCGGCGAGCCGAAGGTATATAATTGTTCCAGGTAGTTTACATCTATTCCCGCCTCTTCCCTGAGCTCACGATTTACGGCTTCATCGAGGGATTCCCCGTTGAGTACCAGTCCACCCGGCAGGGCCCACATTTTTTGGAAAGGCTCATTTCTTCGTTTGATCAGCAAAACTGAAACGCCACTCTCCTGATCATAACCGAAAACAACAGCATCTACCGACACCTTGATTTCCTGCTTCATGATCCAAAAATAGGAATTTAAAGGTGAGATAAAAGCCCCATCGGCTTGTACAACCCGCACACGATATCCCTTGTTACGATGGGACTATCTTTATTTATCAAACTCAAATCCTGGCCTATTTTATATCTTTACAGCTCAAACCAGTCGCCATGCGCCAACTTGTCGCCATTCTGTTCGCTGATATGACAGGGTATACCGCCCTGATGCAGGAGAACGAGCAGCTTGCGCGGCTCAAACGCAAGCGGCTGAAGGAAGTGCTTGAACCCGGCATCGCACAGTTCAATGGCAAGATCTTACAACATTATGGAGACGGCTCGCTCAGCATCTTCACCAGTGCGATTCAGGCCGTACGTTGTGCCATCGACATCCAGAAACAATTGCAGCAGGACCCAAAGGTCGATCTGCGCATCGGCATCCACACCGGCGATGTTACCGTGGACGATGACGGCATCTATGGCGATGGCGTGAACCTCGCCTCGCGTATTGAATCGCTGGCAGTTCCCGGCGGCGTGTTCATCTCTGAAAAAGTATTCGACGAAGTCAAGAACCAGGAAGATATCAGCACACGTGAGCTTGGCTACTTCGAGCTCAAGAATGTGAAGCTGCCCGTGCGTGTTTTTGCTATCGCGAACGCGGGGCTCGCGGTTCCCGGCAGGAATGAGCTCCAGGGCAAGACCCGGCAGCCGCAAAATCGCCTCGCGGTGCTTCCGTTCGTGAACATGAGCGCCGACCCCGAAAATGAGTACTTCAGCGATGGTATTACGGAAGAGCTGCTGAACGCACTTACGAAAGTGGAAGGGCTGCAGGTGATCTCACGCACTTCGTCCTTTGCTTTCAAGGGCAAGAATGACGACATCCGCGACATCGCCATCAGGCTCAACGTTGACAAGATCCTGGAGGGCAGTGTACGCAAGTCGGGCAACCGCGTGCGCATCACCGCACAGCTGATCAATGCCGCCGATGGTTATCACCTTTGGAGCGAGAACTACGACCGCAACCTCACCGATATCTTCGAGGTGCAGGACGAGATCAGCGGCATTATCGCCAATAAGCTGAGAGAGAACCTTGCGGCAACACGCCCGAGCACCATCAAAACATCTGCTCACAACATCGACGCCTACACGCACTACCTGAAAGGGCTTCATTACTGGAACAGGTTAACACCGGCAGATGCGCACAAGGCGATCGAATGTTTTGAGCAGGCCGTTGCCCTTGAACCGGATTATGCGCAAGCCTATGCCATGATCGCGGGCGTGCACAGCTACCTTGGATCTACCGGCCAGATGCTGCCTCAAAAAGCATTCGATATTGTACAACGATATGCCGCCAAAGCGCTTCAGCTTGACGATACGGTAGCAGAAGGTTATGTGGCAAAAGCAAGCTCCCTGCTGTTCTTCGAGTGGAAATGGAAGCAAGCCTATGAAGCGTTGCAAACAGCGTTGCGTCTGAACCCCGCGGTAACATCGGCATACCAGATGCTGGCATACTATTACATCCTGACAGGAGAAAAGGGAAAGGCCATACAGATCATGGAGGAAGCCGTGCAGCTCGATCCGTTGTCGACCATCGCCAATCAATACCTGGGCAACGTTTATATCTTTGGCGAACGTTACGATGATGCGATCCGGCAGGCAGACAAGATGCTGGAGATGAACCCTCAGATGCGCATCAGCATCGAGCTGAAAGCCTGGAGCATGGGCCTGAAGGGCGACTGGGCAGAGGCGCTCAGGTTGTTCGAAGAAGTACACCGCCTGACCAATCATCCGCTGAAAGGATTGATGGGTGTTGGCTATGCGTCGGCCATGCTGGGCCAGAAAGAAAAAGCGATTGACTGCATCCGGAAGATCGAATTGCGCCAGCGGGAAGACCCCGACACGGTGCTCGATGGCGATCTGGCAGGCGTCTGGTATGCAATCGGTGACTGGGATAAGGCGTTCCATCACATCAACGAATGCATCCGGAAACACACGCCCCCGGTCAATTTTTTCCTGGAGTATCCCACGTTCAAAGCGCTGAAGAAGGATCCACGGTACCAGGAGCTGATGAAAACGCAGGCAGTCCATAACCGGTAGTATGGCGTAGTAAATGCAGGTGACGTTGAAGGTACGATTTACGAGGTACGACGTACGATTGCCTGACGTTCACATTATGGTCCATCGACCCTGGCTAAAAAAACTGGCTGAAGGTTTGCTCCTAATTGAGAATCCAACGATCAACGTATGGCAAGATCTCTTTGTATTTTACTGATAGCCTGTTTCGGAGAACTTTACGCGCAGCATACGGAAAAGCTGGAGTGGAAAGCAGACCGGTCCTATGCGGTGAACCAGTACGACACGGCATTCGGTTTTCACCAATTTCATTTGCGTGCGTTATCATACACCCGCGACCAACGTATTGCCTGGACGATCACACTTCCGGAAAGGATGCAGCGGTACATCGCTGCGAGTGTCTATGATAAAAGCGTGCTTGACGATGGCACCTTCCGCAAGGCATCACCGGATGAAATTGATATTAATGATCACAAGGAATTCCTGAAATGTCCTGAGCTGATCCTCGATCATGCGATCGCCGTTGCGGATCAGACAAGTTTTTTACTCCTGGATAAAAAACGGGGAACGATCCTGGCCGACCTTCCTGACGAGATCGCTGCAGCCGAAAATTTCTATGTAGACAGCGGACGTTACGAGATCACCGTGAACAAGATAGCTTGTGCCGGCACGCTGCAACACGGCGCAGAATTCATCGCACCATGCGCAGGTTACCTGTTCCATTTCAGCGGGTCGGTGTTATATGTTTTTGACAGAAAGAACAAGCTAATCGCGAAAACTGCCTACAGCGCGAAGAGTCAAGGAAAATCCAAGGGTGCGGGTTATATGAAAGCAGTTTTCAATGGTAAAAATTACAGCATCGTTATTACTGGCAGAGTCTACCTTAGATAGACTGTTAGCAGTAGGCATCCCGATAGCTATCGGAACCGATCGCGAGCGGTCGGACAGTAGGCAAAGGACAGCCAACGCTGGTAAGCTTCGCAGGTACTGGCTGGCGAACGTAGCACAGTATTGTACCTCAGCGCCCGCATCTTGCCTACTGCTTATTGCTTATTGCCTACTGCCTACTGTTTATAAGTTGTCCTTTCTTACCATCAGACCAGTAAGCGTGGGTGCTGATCCTGTCGTTGCTGACACCCCTGGCGACCAGTGCCTCGCGGAACGCCTCGATGGAAGCAGCGCGTCCCGCCAAATAAAAGGACGCCTTCTTCCAGGTTTTCCAAAGCAGTCCGTGAAGGTCGTTCAGGTAGGCGATGGCTTCCTGCGCCGGACGTTCGTCATGTAACCTCGGCACCAGGTCTACCGACACATCAAGCTTCTCGGGCCAGCCGAAGGACCCTTCTGCCAGCTCAAGGATGCCGAGGTACTCATGCCCTTTCTGGTGCACGGCTTCCTTCAGGCAGCGGAACAGCCCCAGCGACGTTTCATCGCCGAAGAAAAAGTGGTAACGGTTATGCGTTGCAAGCCGCATCTTTCCGCCTGTACGCAGCATTCTCGCTGTATCGCCCGCTTCCAGCGTTGATGCCCAATGACTTCCGGGGCCATTGCCCTGCAGGTAAAAAAGAACGTCAAAAATCCCTTTTTCAAGATCAAAAAAGGTTGGCGTATAATGCCTGTATTCGTCGTCGGAGACACGAAACTTAACTTCCTGGCCGGGAACAAACGTTTCCATTCCAAGCTCTCCCCTGAACTGTACCCGCTTGAGGGTAGCATGGAAATATTCTACCGCTGTAACGGTGCAGGAGATCCCTAGCCTGCTTTCAGCCATATGCTCCAGTATTTTCGGTAACCGTGGTGTCATCTGATCCGTTTTAGTGAAAAGACTTAAATTACCACAAATCTGCTTCGTCCGGTGCTTCAGGGGTCAACGGCAAACGGATTTTAATCAACGTTTAACGAAAACGGCCTATGAAGGTGAGAATGAAAGGACGGCAGATGGAAGAGCTCATATTCGAGGAGTCATTTCCTGACGAATTCAGGAGTCCGACAGGGCTATCAGAAAAGAAGAGCACCTTCTCCCACCAGATCGGCACCATGAGCGCTACGGAAACGTGGTTTGAAGGCATTCTGATCAACTACGGTGAGGCTACCCTACACGAAGAGATCCACCTTGATGTGGAGAGTGATGCGTCTGTCATTGAAATGCATTTCTCGCTGTCGGGCAAAACCGGTATGAAGATCTCGGGCGCCAGTTCGCTTCCCGACAGTTTTGGCAGCGCAGAGCACAACATCATCTATACCCCGGCCTATAATGGCGACGTTCTGTTGAAGCCGTCACCCATGGCCCATCGCTTCTTTGAAGTGCATCTGACAGAGACCTTCTTCAAAAAGCTGGTTCTGGAAGAAAGTACCATGCTCGCCGCGCTGGCGAAAAAGATCGAGAAAAAGGAGATGGCTGCGCTCAGCAAGGAGAACCTGGGCATCACCGCCAGGATGAACAGCATCATCTTCGATATGATGAACTGCAACCGCTCGGGATCGCTGCAACGCATATACCTCGAATCAAAAGTGCTGGAGCTGCTGATGCTGCAGGCAGAGCAGTTTGAGCAGGCACTGAAAAAGCCGAAGCCCGGAAGCCTTCAACGCACTGACATCGAAAAGCTACACCACATTCGCTGGGTGATGGAGCAAAATCCGGAGGATCCACTCTCGCTGACAGAGCTCGCTAAAAAAGGCGGCCTGAACGAATACAAGCTAAAAAAAGGCTTCAGGGAAATGTGGGGCACAACGGTGTTCGGGTATCTTCATGAGCTTCGTATGAAACAGGCCCGGCACATGCTGCTCGACCTGGGCAAAACCGTTGGTGAAGCGGCAGACCAGGCCGGCTACAGAAATGCGCATCACTTCACAGCAGCGTTTAAAAAATTCTTCGGCTACCTGCCCAGCCAGCTAAAAGGTGCGCAGAGCTGATCGTGCGAAAGATCAGTTCAGTATGTTCAGCACCAGGTCCGTAATATCGAAGAGCGGAAACTCCCCGGTATTGTTCAACAGCACCACGAGATTGTTTTGATCCGGTTGCCGCGCCAGCATCGACTTGAAGCCAAAGTCTGTACCACCGTGATAGTGGATCGTATGTTTCTTCGATGCCCAGAACTGATACTTGTCGATGTTCCACCCATAGCCATAATGCGACCCCCAATCGTGATACCAGGTGCGGGGAACAAACAACACTGCAAGCCGCGGATCGTTATGCGCTTCATCCCACTTCAGCAGGTCTGCTGCTGTAGCTGATACTGCGCCCGCTCCTGCCGTGTTACCAATCGCATAAGCGGGTTCTGGCACACCATTCCAGTAACCCTTGGCCTGTGCCGGGTGCTGCCGCGCAAACGAAGTATTATTCAGGCGAAGCGGGACCGTGATCTTTTCCGTGAAGAGCTCGGCGAAAGTTTTACCGGACGCTTTTTCGGCAATGAGCGCCAGCAGCGTGTAACCGGTGTTGCTGTACTTAAATTCGGAGCCTGGCGCAAATGTCGGTTTTTCAAGTCCAAAATTCCGGATCAGTTCTTCAATGGTAAAAGGATGCCGGATGGAATCGATAAAAGCTGCCTGGGCCATAAAGTTGGGAATACCTGATGAGTGCGTAAGCAGGTGATGGATGGTGATGCCGTTGTGCGGATACCAGGGAACAAAACGTTGAACACTGTCACTGTACTTCAGCAGTCCTTCCTGCTCCAGCTGCCAGATGATGCGACTGGTGAATGTTTTAGCGATGGATCCGATCCGAAAGACGGTAGACGTATCGTTCATGATCTTCAGCTCCCTGTCGGCATAACCATATCCTTTGTGAAGGATCACTTTGCCTTTATGCTTGACCAGCGCTGTGCCGTTAAAAAGTCCACGGGAATGATAATAGGTCAGCACGCAATCGGCACGGATGGCCGGATCTTTTGGGAAGTTCTTCATCCGGTTGCGGAGGGCGGTCTTGACGGACGCATAACCGTTGCGTGATTCGATCTCGCGTGCAATGGCATTGTAGTCTATCTGTGACGGAATGGTGTTATAATCCTGCCAAAAGCTTTTTGAAGTATCAGCGGCAGATTCGATAAAACCGCTTTTGGTGAGCTCTTCTTCGGCGAATGCCCGCCTGAAAGTAGTATCGATGCGTGTGACAAGGAACTCACCCCGTTCTGCAACGGGCACATCAAAATTATAACGCTTGCTTTTTACACGCACATGTTCATCCCGCACCACATGATCGAGATACCACTTGTCACCGAAACGCCTGTAGGTAAGAGTCAGGCGTTGTACAAGAATGTTGATATCGATGTCCAGCAGCTTCATGGCTGCACGCTGCGCCGCATTGCCAAACTTCAGGTAAGCAATGCCTTTCGGACTTAGCTCATACTCAACGGCTACGAAAGCAAGTGAACCAGTATGGAGATACAGCCGGCCCTTGTACAACGCGTCTTTGATGTTCTTCTGGTCAAAAGAGATCTCATGAACTTCCACATCGCCGCGTTGCAAGATGCCCTCGTAAAAGAAATTGTACTTCTTACGATTCTTCTCACCCAAAAAACTGTCATCAGCCCTCATGGTAATATCCGTGCTGCGGGCCGAGGCAACGGGGGTGCCGATACCCATGCCCACACCGTTGAATGCCTTATCGTCTTCGGCTTCACGCGCCTTCAATACTTTAACCTGGTTGTAGTGCAGTGGGAACTGGTTCAGCTCGAAAGATGCTTCTGAGACCTGGATGTATTTGTCCTGGTTTTTGGTGACCATGCGATAGAAGCAGGTGAGCAGACGCTGGCCTCCGTGATTGTCCGGAATCTTACGCAACGCCAACCGGATGAGAGCGTCGGGATCAGGAGATGTGATCTCGATACTTTTCAGCGTTGTGGTATCCGGTGAAAGTGCAAATACGAGCTGCGCATCCTTAACAGTCTTCATCATGGTCTGATACCCGACAAAGGAAGCGATCAGGGTTCTGGCTTTGGTGATGTCCTTGACAATGAGCGTGAAATTACCACCTTCATCGGTGATGGTGCCTTCCCCTGTTTCAGGACAGGCAATGTGCGCATAATGCAGGGGTGATCCGGTGCTAAGGTCTGTTACTTTTCCGGAGAGGGTCTGGGAGAGGGCTGGGGATGTGAGCACCGTAAGAAGCAGGATCAGGAATAGGGGTTTATGCATCGGGAAGTGAAAGGGTTTAATTAAGTCAGATCAGATAACGTTCACAGCCGCGCTTTGGTATGTTAAAAAAAGCAGCCAAAGCAAGTTATCTGAAAAAATGAAAATAGATCTTATCCACACACAATTGTTCCTGATTTAAGGAGGACTTGACATGCAACGGGCTTGACATCAGGTAGCAGAAAAACTTAACTTGAATATAAATTATTCAACATTCAACTACTGTCCGTTTTACTGATAAATGTATGGAATTCGAAATAGACATATCTCGTATAAATTTTACTGTTAATCCAGACAAGATAACGCTTTCAGAAATCTTAAGCGTACATCGAAACCATCAATCGAGGTGGGAAGAGATTGAGGGGCTTCCTAAGAAATTATTTTATTCTCTACAGTGTGGCTATAGTAATAAAAAACGTTTTCTCCTGATGGCCTCTCGCATATGGGAAGATAAACGGCAAATATTACGGCTCCAGGTTGCAAATGAAGATCAAGTCCAGAAGTACTATTGTCAACATTAAGTTTAATTAAGTTTTTTATATTTGTTTATGAGACGTAACCGTACCCAAGCTCCCCCCAACCCTTTCGAGCAGGATGGAGATCCTGAAGAGATCATGCGTAAACTTCTTAAAAAGACCAGACCCTTGTCTCATGAAGAGGCCATGCGAAGAATGAAGGAAGCCGTTGAAATGCAAAGGAAAGCAAAAGCGAGGTCGAAAAAACGATAACGCTAATTCCGTTAACCTCCCAACCCCATCACCACCTTCAAACAATTGTCCTTCTTATTCGCAAACATCTCATATCCCTTCGCGCCATCTTTCAACGCCAGGCGGTGCGTGATAATGGAAGTGAAATCGTATCGGCCTGAACGTACAATTGGGATCAGCTGATCCATGAGATGGCGTGCGGGACAGCGTCCTACTTTGAATGTGAGATTTTTGTTATAAGCTTCTGTGGGAGAAAATGCCATCTGCTCATCGGTGCAAACACCAACCATCGAGATGATGCCACCCGGGCGCACCAGTTCATAAGCAAGCTTGCCTGCTGCTTTATTGCCAACCGCTTCCATCACCGCATCGGCACCGCGGTTCTCCGTTACTTCTCTCAGCACCGACACAGGATTGGTCTTCGATGCATCGATGGGTATGGCACCGAACTTCGCTGCCATGGCTAACCTTTCTTCGACCGTATCGATAGCATACAACGTGGTGGCACCCTGTTCGATGGCGCCAATGATCGTCATCAATCCTACAGGCCCGCATCCCACCACGGCATACACCTGGTCAGGTTTGATCTCCGCCTGCTGTGCACAGAAATATCCTGTCGGAATGATGTCGCCCAGCATCAAGGCTTGCTCATCGCTGATACCTTTCGGGATCCGGATCAGCGTACTCTCCGCAATGGGAACACGCACATATTCGGCCTGTGCTCCATGAAGTCCTTTACCTTTCTCAACCCAACCGAAAAGCTGGCTGAAAACACAACGCGATGTGAGGCCTTTCATGCAGTAGAAACACTGTCCACAGCTGGTGCTGAACGGGCTCATCACCACATCGCCGGCCTTCAGATGCCGGATGCTTTTTCCCACTTCCACAACCTCGCCCATGAACTCGTGGCCCATCACTGTCTCGTGATCGATACCTTTTTCATGCTCATGATACACATGAAGGTCTGAGCCGCATATCGCGCAAAGCTTCACTTTGACAATAACATCGGTAGGTGCTTTGATCTGAGGGTCAGGGATAGCCTGATAAACGACCTGGTGACGGCCGTGGAAGGTAAGGGCGTTCATGGGGCAAAGTTAGGGAAAGTTGCCAGTTGCCAGTTACCGGTTAAGCGCTCGCAACTTTATCGAATACACTAACTAATTGGAAGATATTTAAACACTGCATTGGAGTAAGATACACCGAACTAAACTGGCCATCCGGTAACCGGCAACTGGCAACCTTTACTTCGACAAGAACTCGTGCAGCTCGCCCAGCCTGTCTGAATTGATCAGGTCAACACCGGCATCCATCAGTGCTTTCCATGCAATTGCATTGTCAGGGATCGCCCAGAGGCGGAGCTTCTTTCCTTCGGCATGTACACTTTGTGCCAGCTTGCGGATCTTCAGCAGATCATCTTTACCGGGTGCTGCAAGTCCGTTCCATTGAGACCAGTTCTTATAGTTGTCGCTGATCACAGGCATGAGATCGGAAGAGAATCCCTTGCCAACGTCTCCCGGACGACCATCCAGCGCAGCACCATTATACCCTTCGTTCACAATAGTAAGGATCGGCCTGTTGCCTGACAGAAATATTTTCACAGGGCACGATGCCACACCGCATAACAACGCAGGGTACTTCTTCAACAGCGCGCGGATCGCCTGGTACGACGACTCGGCCTCGGTCTTGACATCGATCATCAGGTAAAAGGGTCCGCGGTGGCCCGCATAGACCTGTCCTTTATTGGCTTTCAGTATACTGTCCAACGGCGCAAGATAAAGGGCTTCTAAGCTGGGCGACGCAGCCGTAACCGAATCATGCCCCGCCAGCAACTGATTGTTGTAAAGATGAACATCGGCCTCAACGGAATTGAATCCTGCCTTCAATGCATCTGTCAACGGATGCTCATGCTCGTAGTCATTATGTGCATGCGCCTGCAGGTGCGGAAAGTTTCGCTGTGAAAAACAAAGTGATGGAAGAAACAGAAGAAGGAATACGCCAGGTTTCATAACTACGGGTTACGATCGTAAAGTTAGAGAAACAAAGTCAATAGTCCATGGCTTCGCGGCACTCGTCAGACCACCGCCATGCGCGCTGCGCCTGGGCGCAGTGGTCAGACGAGGAGCGCTACAATTAATTCACATAGCCGAAAACTTCTGTTAACACCACGGCATTCCGCAAACCACTATTCTTTTCCTTGCCATGTTTACTTAAATTGAGCCCAATTCCAAAAAAGCATTATGAAAAGTTACAATACATTATCAGAAGCGACCGCTGATCTGAAGAAGAGAGGTTATAAAGAAGATTTTAATCTGCAGCCCGATTGTCTGGAATGTTCAGCGCTCCGGTTACAATGGAAGCCTGAGCATTTTACGGTAGATGAATACCATCGCTTTGAAGGCATGTCTGACCCTGATGATAACAGCATTGTCTTTGCGATCTCTTCGAAAGATGGTGTGAAGGGAATTCTCGTGGATGCGTATGGTGTCTACAGCGAAAACCTCACCGAACCGATGATCAGGAAACTGGCGGTGAAGCATTAGAAGAGTCCACAGACGATGGTCCACGGACGTGACGTGTTGGGTTAACAGGCGATCTACCTTATCAAAAGTCCATGGTCGAAAGCCCACGCTTAGTCAGGGAGTCTGTTTGTTGGTGAAGAACACCAACAAGGGCAGAACTCCACTCCCCCCTACCACCATGGTAACGGGAACTTGATCTCTTTTACGGAGTCGACAACTAGGTCGGGCCTGAACGCATAGTTCTTGAGCTCTTCCTTTTTTGTGATGCCACTGAGCACGAGGATGGTTTTGTAACCCATCTGCACGCCGCCTTGAATATCGGTGTCCATGGTGTCGCCGATCACAGTTGTTTCAGCGGTCTCCAGGCCCAGGGCTTTGCGGGCGGAGCGCATCATTACGGGGCCGGGTTTTCCGATCACAAAGGCCTTGATGCCGGTAGCTTCTTCGATCATGGCGGTGGTGGCAGCAATACCCAGGTTGTTCCATCCTTTTTTCTTCGGCGATGGATCACGGTTGGTGGTAATGAATTTGGCGCCGGCCAGGATCATGTCGACAGCACGTTGAACCATTTCGAGGGTGAAGTTCCTCCCCTCTCCCAGCACCACAAAATCAGGATCGGTATCTACCAGCGTTACACCGTTCTCATGCAGGCTTGTGAGCAGACCTCCTTCGCCCAGCACATAAGCCGTGCTGCGCGGGATCTGGCTGGCCAGGAATTTTCCCGTGGCCATGGCGCTGGTGTAGATATGGTCTTCAGAAACTTCGATGCCAAGGCGTCCAAGCTTGCGCACAGCTTCCAGGCGTGTGCGCTGGCTGTTGTTGGTCATGAACATAAACGGGATCCTTTGCTGCAACAGCCGTGCAATAAATTCATCCGCATGCGGTATCATCACGTCGCCGCCATAAACCACGCCATCCATGTCAATCAGAAGACCTTGTGCCATATACTTGAATCAATGTGAAATTGTGCGGAAGATATGGTATTTATCAGTGGATTGAAATTTTAACCGGGAATGATCAAAACTTTATAATCACTCCCTATAAACAAACGTTTTAACAGGCTCGGGTGGCCGGGCCCGTTAAAATATTTTCAATCGTTCCTTCAGCGCTGCCTGGAGGTCGGCTATGTCATAGTATTGCAGCACGCCGGGAATGACGTAAGAATACCAGTCTTTTTTCAGAGGATCTGTGATGGCCTCTTCAAAAGACGAAACGGTGTCTGACATCTGGACCTCGCGGATGCGGGGATCGATGACAGCGGCCTGCAGGGCGGGCGAGGCAAGGTGTCCATTGGCAAATACTTTGACCGGTGCGGCCTTCAACTTCTCATCCTGTGCAACAAGGTCGAGCAGGGTGATCACATCCTGTGTGCGCAAGGCCGGAAGGGATGTGCCGATATGCAGGGCCAGCATGGCATTCCTGTATTCGGCATTAAAATATTTGGGATCATTGAGGGCCACGGGGTCGGCAGTCTCACCTGCGCCGCTAAGGTCTGCCATGATCACAGCCTGCTGCTGACCCAGGTATTTCCTGATCAGGACAGTGCTGTCAGCGATCTTCCACTTGCCTTTGCTGTGCAACCAGATGCTTACACCTTTCACCTGTCCTTTCGGGTATACCGCGAGCACTGGTAATGGAATTTGCCCGGCTTTTCTGACGATCACTTTTTCGATGCTGTATCCTTCCTTGTTGACGGCACCCACGGACTCTCTTTCTATTTTGCCCTTACCCGTACCAATGTTCAGAACCTGTTTCACCAATGCAGGCAGGTCTTTCGGCAGCGCGCTGCGTCTCTGCTTCAGGCTGTCGGCGATCAGCTTTGCACGTTTGAAATCATTGAGCTCTTCCGGGAAGTGTTTGCCCACCGCTCCTTCCGGGGTGCACGCCAGCTCTTCTGCAGGAATTGTTTCTGCCGCTCCCTCCGTTACCGGTGTGTCATCGTTGTACAACCATTTTCTGAACCACGTGACCGCGGCTTCACGCTTCGATTTCGAGATGCCATGACCGTCATCGGCCGTGAATAGTTTCAGCTTGTCAGCGCTTTGCAAGGTGGTGTAGACCTTTTGCAGCTCGTCGTGCGCCTGCAATGTTCCAGTATAGTCGACAAAATCATAACGGCCTGCCAGGATCAGCAATGGCTTGGGTGAGAACATGATGAGAAAATCAGCGATCTCAAGCCCGGCTTCTCCCTCGCCAACAACGTGCTGGCAGCCATCATTTGCGCCGACAAGATCAAAGTTCCGCTCGCGGCTCGCAATATAACTGCAAGGGGCCGCTACCTTGATGCGGTCGTCAAACCCGATGAAGTACGCTGTTTGTGTTCCACCACCAGAGTTACCGAGGCATCCGATCTTTTCCGTATCCACTTCCGGGCGTGTGACAAGATAATCCAGCGCGCGGATATTATCCCATAACTCGTAGGCTACTGCGCCGCTACCGGTAAGGTTAGCCGCAGCGTTGATGAGGGTATGCTCCGTGGTACCGCCGCGGGTGAGTGGGTTTCCTGCAGCATCCAGAAGCTGGTGCCGCTCTCCCTGTGAGATCGGGTCGATCACAAGGGCAACGATGCCGTTCTTTGCCAGGAGGATCGCGGTTTGCTGATAAGACACTGATGCTTTTGCTTCCGGTTCATGGCCGCAGAACAACAGCACTGCCGGAAATTTTCTTCCCATACCTTCCGGAACATAAAGACTGGCGGTAACGTGATGACCGGGCAGGCTCTCATAGATGATCTTGCGAATGGCATATCCCTGCTGCAGGACAATACCCCTGACCTGCACATTCAAGTCTTTTTTCGGTGGAAGGCTTCCCACCAGTTTTTTGTACCGCTGCCGGCAACTGTCGCGGTAAGCCTGCATCGAACGTGGCGATGCCAGTGCCTTCTGGAGAGTCGCCCGGCGTTCATCGTACTGCTCATGCATGCGCCGGAGCAACCACGTGTTCAATGTGTATTCGGATTTCCAGTTGAATACTTTGTAAGGTTGCTGCCCATGAACGAGAAACGTCAGCAGCAAGGTAATGGTAAACAGGAACGGCCTCATGCTCACTTCAGAAAGTCTTCTCTCACGGGATTAAAGCTATCGATCAGTCGGGCGCTTTTTGACAAAAGCTGAATGGTGTGTGGCCTGTCCGACGCTACTGCGAACATATCACCGGCTTTCAGGCGCTGCGTCGCTTCACCCTCGCACAAAAACAATATTTCGCCTTCCGCGATGTAGGTCACCTGCTCGTGTACATGATGATGATAAGGATCAGGCTCTGCCCATGGGCCGTTCTTGAAGTCGATCACGGCGGTCATGAGGTTCTGGGTATGAATGATGGTGCGCTCCACGCCAGGTCTGACTTCCGCAGGCTGGGTCTCTGTCCGTTTTAAAACCGGCATAATAACTAAGGGTTGATCTTCCAATCCCCGAATATAGCTGAAAGATTGTATTGTTTCACCTCTTCAGCCGTGAGCTGGTGAGCCCACTTCACACGTTTCGCGTCCTCCGCACCCGCGCCCCTGGAATTGTATTCAGCGTAAAAGGAAGTCTTCTCGGCATCGGGCTTGTTCCAGTTGTGCCATCCTTCCGGGATGATCTGCTCTCCCAGCGTACAATCGATGAAAACTGTCTTCGCAAACGGGCGCCAGGGTCGTCCCAGGTAGAATGAGTGCGCAGGAGCGTCGCCCGTGATCTGACATTTGATAAAGACAAAACCGTAGGGCGTTGTTTCAAGCGTGGATGCCGCGGTAATATATCCTCCACCCTTCTTGCAAAAGATGGTACAGTCTTCGAACACCGCTGTTGACCATCCAAAAATAAAATCTACCGTTCCTTCGATGTAACAACGCCTGTAATACTGGCGGCTCTTCTCCCCATGAGGGTACAAGGTATCCTGGTTTCCGAGGAACCTGCAGTTGGTGAACATGACGCGGTCACCGTCAACGCGTACCGCCACGGCCTGCCCTACCGGTCCCGCCGAATTCTCGAACGTGATGTTCTCGGCCGAGAAATCATCGCCAAAAATAAAAAAGCCGCTGGAGCCCGTGGTCCCCATCTCTTCGCCAAAACGGTTCTTCTTCTGGGCGTAGTCATCGTTGGTGAGGATGGTACTGGCCACATCTTCACCGATGAACTTTACATTTGTCTTCGAGGCGGCCAACAACAGCTTTTCCTTGTAGGCCCCCTTTTTGATAAAGATGGTGGTTGGATTTTTCCGGTAGTCGGGAACAGCATCGATGGCCTGCTGCACCGTTGTAAAATCTCCAGAGCCGTCTTTGGCCACAACAAAGTCGTAACGCGTCTGACCGTACAATGAGAAACTTACAAACGTCAGCAGGATGCACAGTCGCAGCATATTATTTCGTTTCGGGGTTCCAGTTGTCATCTCCAGCAAGGATCTTCTTCACCGTATAATCAGCCGCTTGCTTTGCCGTAAGCTGGTGCGACCATTTAACTCTTTTTTCAGGATTGGCGCCGGCACCTTTTGAGTTGTACTCGGCATAAAATGTTGTTTGCTCAGCCTCGGGTTTGTTCCAGTTATGCCATCCTTCCGGCAGAATGTGCGTACCAAGCTCCGTGGTGATGTAAACCGTTTTGGCAAAATTGCGCCACGGCCTGCCCAGATACACCTTTGTTGCCTCAGGCGTGGATGTGAGCTTGCCGCCGAGAAACACATAACCGAATTTCTTGCCTTCTGTTGTAGAAGCGGCGGTCACATAAGAATTTTTCTTGCTGTGGATGTGACAGTTCTCGAATACGGCAGTAGCTGCCCCGAAAATAAAATCTGTAGTGCCCTCGATATAACAATCTTTAAAATACTGCCGGCTTTTTTCTCCACCTGTGTAAATAGTGTCCTGGTTGCCGATAAAACGACAGTTCCTGAATACACAGCGGTCAGCCTCCACATGCAGCGCAACGGCCTGCCCTACCGGACCTGCGGAATTTTCGAAGGTGATGTTCTCTGCATAAAAATCGTTACCCATGATCTTCACGGTGTAAGAAGTAAACGTATTGATATCACCTTTGCCGGAATAATCGTCGAAGCTGATGACGGTGTTCTCAGCGCTCTCCCCGATCCATGCGATCTTTGTATTGGCCGAAAAGACCTCTATCTTCTCACGGTAAGTGCCGGGTTTGATCCTGATGGTGATGCGTTTGTCAGGGAATACCTTGCACGCTTTCACGGCCTGTTGCAGCGAAGTGAAGTCGCCACTTCCGTCCAGCGCCACGGTATAGGTCACCGCAGGCGCTTCAGATTGTGCCTCGCACCCTGATCCAGCGATAATAGAAAACAGTAACAACAACCAGCGAAGTTTCATAACACACAGGCTACTGTTTAGTCTCTTTGTTCTTTCCCAGCGCTTCGAAGAGAAGCGACGCCATAATGAACGGTCCTACTGCCTTGGGATCGTTGTCGCGCTTTTTTTCGTTGATGTAATATTCATAGGTACCATCACGGTAAGGATCTCCGCCAAGACCGGCCACCGCGCACACCTGTGTGATGCTCACCATTCCGTTGTTGTCTACTTTGATCAGCCGGTCGATGATGCCCTTATAAGCTTTCTCTCCCTGCGCAAGATATTTTCTATCGATGTATCCTTCTTTCACCGCTTTCAGCAAAAAGTAAGTATACATGGAAGAAGCGGAGCCTTCGAGGTAGTTGCCTTCACGCTTACCCTGGTCCACCACCTGGTACCACAAACCCGACTCCTTATCCTGGTATCTGATAATGGCTTTCGCCACCCGGTCTACACTCTGTAAGATCTCTTTACGCGCGGGGTGATCTTTCGGAAAAAAATCCAGGATATCAACCAGGGCCATCGCATACCAGCCCATGGCCCTGCCCCACACATGCGGCGACTTTCCTGTTTCCTTGCTGGCCCATTGCTGCTGCTTGCTTTCATCCCAGGCATGGTAATACAATCCCAGCTTTGCGTCATAGGTGTGTTTTTCGATCAGCCTGATCTGCTGGGCTACGTCATCGAACAGCGCCGGCTCGTTGAATACCCTGGCGTACTGTGCCAGGAAGGGCGAGCCCATGTAGATACCATCGAGCCACATCTGGTGCGGATACATTTTCTTGTGCCAGAAGCCGCCTTCGGACGTGCGCGGATGGGTGCGCATCTGGTCACGCATGAGCTTGATGGCCCTGGCGTATTTTTCGTCACCGGTGTGTGCATACAGCGCGAACAGGAACTTGCCCGAATTCACTTTGTCGATGTTATATTCCTCGGGCTTGTAGGTTTTGATCGTGCCATCTTCGTTGATCATTTCATCGGCGAAGGTCTTGATGTATTGATAATATTTTTCGTCGCCTGTCTTTTTCCAGAGGCGTTCCATGGCACTGCACACCAGACCGGGTGTGTAATTCCATTTAGGATCCTTGACAAAGTCGATCATCCACGCTTTGGGATTGCGGATGATATCCGAGTCAGCCATGCGCACAGACCAGGGTGCGTTGGTGGTCACCGTTGCAGCAGGGGTTTGCGCCACGGTCTGCCATACAACCGCCAATAACAGCAGCGCTGAAGCGATTAATTTCTTCGTAGCATTCATAGTTTATCGTTAATAGGTTCGATGCGAAACCAGTCAAAATCCGCAAAGCCAGAGTCATTGGTCTGACTTGTCCGGATACAGAAGATCCCCGCTTTGGCGCCGATCCATCTGCCCGGCTCAGCCTTGAATGTTTCTCCCGCTTCGGTGAACTTCTCCCCGTCTGCACTGAAGCTGAACATACACATGGCATTTTTCTTTACGGTGCACCTCAGGTAAATGGTTCCCGACTTCAGTGACTGGATCAGCTTTTCCATTTCAGGTTTGCCTTGCGGGGCATCCCTACAAACAGCATAGATGAGGTCGATACCATCCTTGCGGCTTTTGAGCGAGAGGCTGGCGTAACTCTGCCCCATGATGATCAGTCCCGTGCGTTCATTCTCCAGCTTGGCATTGGGTGTGAAAGAAAGCCTCGTGGTGATCATAAACTCTTCTGCGGGAAACTTCTGCATAAGGATATTCGGGACATCCCAATAATTCCTGGTGCTGTCGGGCATCTTGTAAGAATAGAGTCGCAATGCGCCATTATTACCCGCCATGGCCCAGGTAGCCTTTGGGTTAGCCTGCCATTGCCATTGTAACCCGAGCTTGTTGCTGTTAAACTCATCGGACTCTTCCGGGGTCTGCACCGGGATACCTTTTCCCACATTTGGTTTTTTATAGACCAGCACTGGCTCGCCTTTTCCGTCGCCATCTTTATCGGCACCGATCACCGGCCAGTCGTTCACCCACTTCATGGGCTGAAGGTGTACGATCCGTCCATAGGCTTCCTTATCCTGGAAATGCAGGAACCAGTCTTCACCCGAAGGCGTATCCACCCAGGCTCCCTGGTGCGGACCGTTGATGGGGGTTGATCCCTGGTCCATCACCACTTTTCGTTCGTAGGGGCCGTAAATATTTTTTGATCGCAGTATGGTCTGCCATCCCGTGGCTACACCGCCGGCCGGAGCAAAGATGTAGTAGTAACCATTTCGCTTGTAGAACTTCGGCCCTTCTATGGTGGGGTCGGCCTCGTGCCCGTCATAAACAATGGTGCCTTCGTCAAGAGTCTTCGCGCCGTCTGCACTGAGGCGTTTCACAGCGAGAATACTTTTGATACCGGCCCGGCTACCCGCATAGGCATAGACGAGGTAAACGCTGCCATCATCATCCCACAACGGGCAGGGATCGATAAGACCTTTGCCGGCTTCCACCAGTACCGGCTCGCTCCAGGGGCCGGCGGCATTCTTTGCTTTGGTCAGGTAGATGCCAAAATCAGGATCGGGATAATAAATATAGAATTCGCTGTTGTGATAACGGATGGCAGGAGCCCACACACCGTTGCCGTGTTGTGTTTTTTCGAAATGCCCGAACGGAGGCTGGCGTCTCAACGCATGACCGATGATCTTCCAGTTCACAAGGTCCTTAGAATGCAGCACGGGAAGTCCCGGAATAGCATCGAAGCTGGAGGCCACCATATAAAAATCATCGCCCACACGACAGGCGTCAGGGTCTGAGTAGTCGGCATGCAGCACGGGATTTTTGTACGAGCCGTTGCCGAGGTCAGCCACCCACACTTTTGAAACGTAACCGTCCTTTGCCTGCTGCGCAAAGATGGCGGTAACGTTTATTACCAGTCCTACAGCGATCAATAAAAGGCTTCTCTTCATCTCTCTTTTTTATAGTGCGCTCATGATACCCTTCACAAGGCCATTCAGGTAAACCTCTATGTTGCTGTATCCTTTGTCGATGGTCCGCTGCGCTGCATCGGCAGGATTCTGAGGATCGAGCTTTTGATCTTTCTCCCAGGCATCGGGCATGCCATCCTGGTCAGCATCTGCGGGAGCCGGCTGGGAAACGAGCTGCGGCCATCCACCGACGTCTTTCGGCGAATCGATGATGCCATTCTTGTTCTTACCCGAAAGTGATTTTCCTGTGCGCACTTCTTCCACCACACGCACATCCACAGCATCTCTTCTGAAGCTGGCACCGGCACCAGCCAGCACGAGCTTGAATGCCTGCTCCGCGCTTTGCTCACGGATGGCCTCCGCCTCAAAAGGTTTGTCTGCGAAAACAGAATCGGGATGTTCAGCTTTAACACCCGTCTTGTTATCAGCCGTTACACTTTCGTTGCCATACAGGTAATTGCCGGCGATGAAGAATTTACCAACGGGAGACGACGGATTAACGATCTGATCCATTCTCGTTTTTTTAGTTGACGGCCCCGGCTTGTAATAATTGTTCACCATGTTATATCGACCTTTCTCGCCACCGTAAGTATTGTTGATCATCCAGTTGTAAATAACATTGTTGCGGAAATCCACCAGCTCATCTGGTGGGTTGGGTGTAGTGGACGATCCGCTGAAGCGTGGAAGCCTGCTGTTGTGGCTGGCGATGAGGTTGTGGTGAAAGGAAGCTTTCATACCTCCCCAGATGCCGCCGTAGCCGTGTTCACCCTTCACGTGCACGGAAGTGTTTAGACTTTCGGATATGATGCACCACTGCAACGAAAAATTCCGGTTCCGGTAAAAGGAAGCGCATTCGTCTGTAGACCAGCTCATGGAACAATGATCTATGATGACGTTGTTTCCTTTGTTGCCACTGATGGCATCGCCTTCGTATTTCTTTTCGTCGCCCATCCTGAAACGCAGGAACCTGAGGATCACATTGTCGGTGTTGATCCGGAGCGTGTAGTTCTTGAGACAAATACCGTAGCCCGGCGCTGACTGTCCCGCGATGGTCACGTTGCCTTCGTTGATGCTGAGGGGAGATTGCAGCTCGATGGTGCCGGAAACAGCGAACACGATGATGCGGGGTTCTTTCACCTGGATGGCTTTGCGCAGACTTCCGGGTCCGTCGTCGTTCAGGTTTGTAACAACAATTACCTTTCCTCCCCTGCCACCCGTGGTGAATTTTCCGAAACCTTCTGCTCCCGGAAACGCGAGCGCTTTGTCCTGCGACTTTGCCAGGTACACAGAAAAGCAAAAAATGATCAGCAGTATAATTCTCATGGTGTTTTTTTCTTGGGTTTCACGATCCTGTCACTCAGCTCCAAACGCAATGCCACAATTTCTGATAATACGACCTGCGCTATCTTGCGGGCACCGAGCTCACTGAAGTGTGTATTATCTTCCTTTCCATCCGGGTAGTTCGGGTGCTCACCCGGCTGAAGCTGCAGGAACAGGAGCTTCGACGTTTCTTCACCGAACTGTTGCAGAAGCTGTCTGCTTTTTTCATCGAGGTCGATCAATGGAACACCGGTCTCCTTCGCCACTTCACGTGCGAGCTTCGAGTATTCGACATGGGTTTCCATGATCTTGCCGTCTTTGTCAAATTTCCTGCGTGTTACAGGTGTCAGTAATACAGGGTTTGCTTTTTTGCCACGGGCTTCTGAAATGAACCTGTGCAGGTTCTTCTTGTATTCTTCGGGTGTGGTGTAACGGCCTACCTTTTCCTTAGCCTCATCATTGTGCCCAAACTGGATAAAGACGTAATCACCCTCTTGTAAGGCATCGGCAATGGGCTGCCAGAGGTTTTCAACAATAAAACTCTTGGTGCTTCTGCCGTTCTTCGCGCGGTTTTCTATCACTACGGTGGAATCGAAAAAAGTTTTGAATGGCGTGCCCCATCCCGTCTCCGGGAATGTTTGAGGCGTTTTGTCTGCGATGGTAGAATCGCCAATGAGGTAGACCGTGATCTTTTTGGGAGGCAGCGTGAAGGAGGTTGCCGTCAGCAAGAAAAGGAATGCAAAGATTTTTATAATATTCTTCATGAATGTCTATTTATTCTGTGACCCGGTAATATCGGCCACGAGACTGTTAATATACACTTCTACATTGTCATAAGCCGTGCTCAGGTCCCTTCCGTTGGCTTGTGCTTTGGAAGGGTCGAGTTTTTTATCAGTTTTCCATTCGTCAGGAATGCCATCGCCGGAAGTGCTCACAGGTGCTGCCGTTGATTTCAGCTCAGGCCATCCCCCAACATCCGCCTGCGTATCGATGATACCATTGGTACTGCCATTGGACCCCGGGAAGGAAAACGATCCCTTCCGTACGTTGTCAATAATGCGTTCATCAACGCCATCGCGTTTCAGACTGGCGCCCGCGTAAGCAAGCACCTTCTCATATGCAACCTGTGCGGTATGGGTAGTGACATTGTTGTTCGTGGGAAGTGGCTCGCTCAATTTGAGCGCCGTTTTGTCGGCCTCAGATATGGTTCCATAGCTGCTGTGAAACTGGTTGAGCACACCATACGTCCAGTTGTCTTGCGTAGCGCGTGTACTGCCTTCAACAAAATTGCCGTTGACATAAAACTTGCCCCAGAGATCATACACTTCGGTGCCGGCGATCTTGTTCTTGTCAATGGATGCGATCCTTTCCCTTTTTACAGTAGCCGGTCCGGGTTTGTAATAGCAGTTCACGATGTTCACGTTCATCGCTTCGCCGCCATAAGTGCTGTTATTGCCCCAGTTGTAAATGACGTTATTCCTCAGGTCAGTAAGGTCCGTCAGCGCAAAAGCTTTTCCCGCTTCTTCACCCAGTCTTGGATTGCGACTGTCGTGATGGGCCAGCAGGTTATGATGGAACGAGGCATTCTTTCCACCCCAGATGCCGCCGTAGCCGTGCGCACCTTTGTCATGAACGGAGTTCCTTAAACTTTCCGAAACTATACACCATTGCACGGTTGTGTTCTCGTTCGCATAAAACGATACACACTCATCGGTTGACCAGCTCATGGAGCAGTGATCGATAATGATGTTCTTGTGGAATCGTCCGCCGATGGCATCGCCTTCCTGCTGCGCCTCATCGCCCATTCGGAAACGCATGAAGCGGATGATCACGTTGTCGGCGTTGATATTCACCGGGTAGTTCTTCAGGCAGATCCCATCACCCGGCGCAGTTTGTCCTGCAATAGTGATATCGCCATGGCTGATGTTGAGGGTGGATTTCAGGGCGATGGTTCCAGACACCTTGAAGAGCACAAATCGCGCACCTGAGGCCTGAATGGCAGCGCGCAGGCTTCCTTCTCCGGAGTCGTTGAGATTGGTGACAAACATCACCTTGCCTCCGCGTCCACCGGTAGCGTCGCGGCCGAAGCCCTCTGCACCGGGAAAGGCAAAAGCGTCTTCCGCAACCTGTACGGGTTTTTCTTCATTTCCGTTCTCATCAGGCTCGGCGTCGGGTTTATCACAATTCACCAGCGCCAAAAGGGAGAAGAGAAAAAGAAGGCAGGTTTTCATTGATGCAGATTATTGTTCAAAAATTATAAAGGCGGGCCTGGAGGCAGGCCACGCCTTAAATGCAATAAAGGGTATTAACGTTTCGTTCTCCAACGCGGATCACCGGTGCTGAATCTTCCCGCAAAACCGTTGTCTTTAAAAGAGAAATTATTCGACAGCGGACTTACCCACAGCGCACTCTGGTTCCCTCCATAGACGGTCGAACGTAATCCCGGGATCTCGTAGGTTGCAACGAAATCCCAATCATTCGTAACATAGGTATTAACAACCTGAATGGGTGTACTCGGAAGGCCCTCTTTTCCCCTCACATTGTTGGTTGCAGTATTGCCCGTATTCCATCCAGGGCCAAAGACTGAATTTTTGATACTTATCCCGTTGATCACGTTATTATTTCCGTCACCGCCGCGGTATCTGAAAATATAGTTGCCACTTTCACTCGTAATAATATTGCTGAATGTACAGTTCTCGATGGTAATGGATTGCGAATTGTTGTAGGAAGAAATAAAGAACTGGAACCTGTTAAAGGTGCTGTTCTGCAGGACAATATTATTTACCCGCGCTGTGGTTGACGGTGATCCTGAAACAGGCTGATCAGCCGTAAGAAGGCCATAGCTGCCGATGCTGTCGAGCTGGCAATTGATGAACTTATAGTTATCAACAACCACGTTGTTATTTCTCAGTCGCATCACGCCACGCATGGTATTGATAACACAGTTTTCAAACAGCAATTCACTGACCGAGATATTGTTTACAGCGGGATTAAAAACATAGGTACCACCAAAGTCTCCACCGCGTAGCTCCAGGTCAATAAATCGAATGAATTCTATTGTTGATCCGCCAGCAATATTCCAGTTTCCGTTCTTATTGAAGAGCCGCGCCCTTTTTGCTCCGAAGCCATGGGCCGCCCGTATGGTAATGGACTTATTTAAGGCTACAGTAGGCATGTAGAAAACAGACCCGCGTTTCACAAGTATGGTACTTCCACTCGCCGCAGCTGTCACGGCATTGGCCACAGCCAGCGGATCCGTTGCCGCGCGCAGGTCTACCACACCGGGTGAGGCAGGATCTATATCTGCAGTTAGGGTAGTGTACTCGACCCATCCGCGCAGTGTTCCCTGCGCATAGATAGCAACCTGATATTTAGTGGAAGGAGTAAGTCCCTGCACGGCAAATGTCTCACCTTTCTTTCTGTCAGCTTCGGGTACTGTGATTTCCCGTAGCGGGGTGGTAAGCTTAAGGTCGTTTCCGGCAAATATTTTGATCGTCGTTATGTCTTCTCCCTCCACAGTCCAGGTTACACGCGCAGCTACATCGGTTACGTCATAGGTGGCGGGTTCCTTTAAAACGGAAGGAAATCTTTCTGTGCGGACGCTACCAAGGTCAGATATCCTGCTGTCATATTGAGGATCTTCAGCATGCGCTGTGGCACGGACCTGATAAAGCATATTCCAGAACAGGGGATCACCTTTCAGCAGCTCAGAATTAAGCACAAGGTAATTCTGGTCCGACTCAATGGTGTAGTCGATGGTCTTGAAGGTATCACGACTCACTTCAATGGTGTAAGACACTACACCTTTCATTTTTGCCATGTTAACGATGATCGTATTTTTATCTGCCGAAAGGTCTTTGTTCAGCACCGGCCTGAAAAGCCTTGTCTGGGGATACACTTTTTCGTCGTCACAGGCAAAAAACAAGATTATACATGAGACCGCTATCGCTATAGATGAGCAGATCTTAAATTTCCTGGTTATCATATCTCGATAAAATTTCTTTATAACTATCTATTAACCGCCAAATCCATAACCATCGTTACTCAACACACCTGTAGCGATCTCTGCTGCCGGTATGGGAAAGATGTAACGCACTGTTCCATTGGTGTACTTTGCCCAGTCACGGGTGATCCACTCTTTATAGGTCAGCGTATTGTCATGCATAGAAAGCAGGAACGAGGTCTTTGTCCAGCCTGCTGCCTCCAGCGCGGCATGTTGTGAGTTTGGTATGGCTTTATTGACATTCAGCACTGTGAACTTTCCACTGGCGTTACGCTTCCAGAAAATGTAGTGCGGACGATCGGAGGTTGTAACCGCCGCGCCCTGATCGATCGCATAAGCCCTGTCGGCCATGGCCTTCAGTCCCTGCACGGTTTCGTTCATCTTATCCGAATAGATACCCCAGCGGATGAGCTCATATTTCCTGATCATCTCGCCGCCAAATTCCCAAGCGCGTTCGTTCACAATGGCTTTGAAGAAGGCGTCCTTACCACCCGAAACCGAAGCAACATAAGCATCTACCTGCGCAGGCCATGCAGAAGAAGGGAACGCACGCTGGCGAACTCTTTTCAATGCACTTTGCGCTTCACCAGTAGGTCCGTTGATCTCATTCTCGGCTTCAGCAAACATCAGGATCACGTCGGCATAACGCAGCATCGGCCAGTTGATGCCAGTACCTTTCGCGGTGGAAGGTCCGGGAGGTGTATCCAGGAAATAACGGCTCCACTTGCCCTGCGAGATGTTGGTATAATCAGTGGCAGCGCCGCCCATGCCAACAAACTCCTCCTGGAAATCCTTATTAACCCTGTATAAGGCACAGGTAACATCCCTGCGCACATCCAGTGTATCGAAAGAATAAAAATAGGTTGGAGGAATAGCCATGTAGTTGTTGCCTCCACCATAGTTGTGATTACCGGCTACCACAGTAATACCGATATTCCAACCCACGTCGCCCCTGCCCAGTGAAAAAGGTATTTCGAAAAGAATGTCACTGTTTGTGGGCGAAATGAACTTGTTCTGGTTCATGAACACGGTTTTGAAATCTGTGAGCGCGCGGTCCTTCAGGCTCATCAGTTTTGCCGTATACGTCCTCGCGATCTGATAATAGTCCAGGTAGTCACCTTCACGAGCCATTGTCATATCAGGCTTCAGGTAATAGCCACCGCGTTGCAGCGCCAGGCGGGCGATCATGCCGAGTGTATATTCGCGGTTCACCTGCTCGATGCCATAGGTTACCTGGTCAGCCCACATCATTTTCTCTTCGATGTCGATCATATCCTGAATGACAGCAGAAAGAATAACGTTCCGGTCTTCTTTGGGAAGACTAAAATCATTGCCTGCCTTAGGCGCGTCCTTGATAAACGGCACGTCACCGAAGTAATAGATCAGCATGCTGTACCAGTACGCGCGAAGGGTATATGCCTCGCCCAGCAAATGATACATTTCACGTGAAGTGGCCGCATTCGAGGAGTTGAGTGCTGAACTTGCCTTGATGCCTTCGATGCAGATATTGGCATCGCGGATAGCCCTGTATGCGAACGTCCACAATATAGAGAGATCGGCATTGGCGGAAGTGGCGTTGAGGTCCCAGATCTCGTAACGTGCACCGCTGCCATTCCAGCCGCCTGAATGTTCGATATCGGTGTTGCCTGCCATGTTATTAGACAACCTTGACGTGAAGGCATCCTGGCTGAAATGTGTATAGATACCGCTTACCGTTTTCCGGGCGTCCTCAACGTTGGAGAACACATAGTTCGTGTCAAACGTCGATAACGACTTGGGGTCAAGAAAATCGTCGCAGGCCGTGACTGTGGCAAGCGCTGCTATGACCGTGAATATGTTTCTTAATTTCATATCGCTTGAATTATGAATGGCTTAAAAAGTAATATCAATTCCGACAGTATAAGAACGGCTCCGGGGGAATGACGAGTAATCAACACCCGGTGTGATGGCGCGGTTGGCGTTGCGGGTAGTGCTCACCTCAGGGTCATAGCCCGAATACTTGGTCCAGAGGTGCAGGTTGTTACCGGTGGCATACAACCTCAGCCTTGTCATACCGAGCTTGGAGATAATGTTCGAAGGCACCGCATAACCCAGGGAAAGATTGTTGAGGCGGATGAATGATCCGTCTTCCACAGCCCACGAGTGGATCACAGCACCAGCAATGCCATGGCTGCTGTGCGACCACATGGTCTTGCCTTCGTTCATGACACGAAGCTGCTCGAGGTCGGTAACAACTTCTCCGGGGGTTCCGGTGTAAGAACCATCCACATCGATGTAAGTGAAACGGTTGCTGGAATTCATTGTATTCAGCAGGTTGCCGTACGTTGTTCTTCTGAACTGGTTGTACTGGATCTTGCCGGTGTTATACACATCGTTACCATACTGATAGTTGAAGAACGCCTGGAGGTCAAATCCTTTCCAGGTAACATTCACGCCAAATCCACCCTGGAACTTGGGCAATGTATTACCGATCACCTTTCTGTCGTTGGAGTCTATGATGCCGTCGCCGCTGTCAGGGATACCATCACCGTCCGTATCAACCGTTGGCTGATCAACCAGCTTCAGGAAACCGGGGCGTATGTTCGGGTTACCTACAGTAGTGCCTGCGTTGGCAATGCCTTCTTTCAGGATGTATTTCTTCGTAGCCGGATCATAACCTTCGAAATCATCCACCGTGTAATAACCTGCTGTCTCATAACCGTAGATATCGCCGATCCGTCCGCCTACCCTGATATAAAAGTCATTGATATTGTTGAGGTCTGTGCTGGCCCAGCCTGATTGGTAGAACCTGTCCTTTGAACCATCGAGCTCTTCGATCCTCGCCCGGTTCATACCAATGTTAAAGTTGGCAGACACGGTGAAGTCATTCTTCTCTATGATATAAGCGTTGAGGCCGAGCTCAACACCCCTGTTGGAGGTGCTTCCCATGTTATCCCACTGAAATGCAAAACCAGTGTTCTGAGGGATCGCTGTTTGCAAGAGCAGGTCTTTGGTGGTCTTGTAATAAAAATCGAGGCTACCGTTGATCCTTCCATTTACAAGAGAGAAGTCGACGCCGGCATTCCTGTCGATCGTTGTTTCCCATTTGATCAAAGGGTTATACAATACAGTGCTGCTGGGCGAGTAATACACATTGGGAACGTTGCCCCATCCCGGACCACGGTCTGTGCCGGGAGAAAAGAGAAATTGTGTGGCACCCGCATCAACACGGTCGTTACCCGTGGTACCGTAACTTACGCGCAGTTTAATATCGTCAACAAGACCTTTTGTGGCTTGCATGAAAGGCTCGCTCGACAATTTCCAGCCCAACGACAAAGCCGGGAAGTAACCCGTACGATTCCCTTGTGCAAAGGCACTGGAGATATCCGTACGGAATGTGGCTGTAGCGAGGTATTTCTCATTGAACTGATAGTCGGCCCTTCCGAAGAACGACTGCCTGTTGGTATTTATTTTTTCCGTAGTTCTGATCTGGATGTCGGTGTTCTTATTCGACAACTGCATATTGGCAAAGAGCTCCTTCGGTGTAATGTCTACCCTGAAGTTCTCGTTCCGGATAAAACTGCTCTTGCCCCCTTCTGAGGATATTTCCTGTCCCAGCAAAAAGGTCAATGCATGACGTCCCTGATTCTTCAGGCGATACGAGAGTGTATTGAACCAGCGGTAAGAGAAATCATTGTTATCTGTTTTTTCACCGATGGGCAGGCTGCTTCCGTTGTTGAACGATTCACTGGTAAGCGGACCGTAATACCGCAGGTTCTCGTCAAACGTACGCGAGGTTGTGAACATGCTTTTGAAATCGAGATTATCGATGATCGACCAGTTCAATGCTGTGTTCAGCACGTAGGCATTGGTGGTTCTCTTGCGCCAGTCCTGTTCGGCAAGCTTGGTAGGGTTGACAAGGCTTAACAGGAAAGACTGGAAATCATCGTCGGTATCTATCTGCGTGATGTCTATATCCAAATCATCTGCAATACCATTGACAGGTCTTGTCTGTACCGCGTCTTTGATGTTCACCTGAGCGTTGCCCGATGTACCAGCTCCATCTACCACCGTGTTGGTGATCCTGGTACCCGCCTCCAGTTTCAATCGTTTAGACAGCTGATGATCGAACTTGAAGTTGATCACATTCCGTGTATAAGCTGAGTTCAGCATCAAACCCTCATCAGTGTTGTTGGTGAGGCTCAGCATGAGCTTTGTTTTGTCGGTGCCACCGCTGATGTTCAGGTTATGGTACTGGGACATTTTGGGATCGCCAAAGAGCTCCTCCTGCCAGTCAGTGGGTTTCTTATTTTTATAGAGCTCGAGGTCGTCGTACTTGCCAAAGTACTTTTCAAAGTTATCCACATCCGTTTGCGACCTGAGCTTGGCATATTCGTAATTGGCCATCACATATTCATAGGGCGAGAGCACTTCATATTTCCTGTCTTTTGGAAGCGACTTGGACTGCAAAAATCCGCTGTAGGAGATCACGGTCTTTCCCGCCACAGGTTTTTTGGTGGTGATCACCACTACACCATTGGCGGCGCGTGCACCATAGATCGCGGTAGCAGAAGCATCCTTGAGCACGTTGATGCTCTCGATGTCAGAGGGGGGAATGTCCCGGATGCTGTTCATAATAAATCCATCCACCACATATAATGGAGAGTTGTCTTGTGTGATGGATCCGCCACCACGTACACGGATCACGATCTCTGCATCGGGCGAGCCATCGGTGGTGAGTACGTTCACGCCGGGTAAGCGGCCTGTCAACGCCTGGGCTGTGCTTGAAATAGGCAGGCGCTCGATGTCCTTGCCGGAGAGTGACGCCACTGCACCCGTGAGGTCTGACTTCTTCACCGTGCCGTAACCGAAATCCACTACCACCACTTCGTTCAGGGTGGTGAGGTCTGCTTCCATCTGCACGTTGATGGAGGACTGATTTCCTACCGTGACTTCCTTGGGTGTCATACCGATGAAGGACACGACGATCACGGCATCGCTACTGGATACGGTAAGCTTGTATACGCCGTCCGTGTCTGTAACGGTTCCGTTACTGGTTCCTTTCTCCACGATGGAAGCACCTGGTAGCGGTGATCCGTCGTCAGATTTCACAATGCCCGTGATGTTGCGGACCTGGGCATGTGCCACAAATTGCACCGCCAGCATGAGGGTAAGCGCAGTTACCTTCAGCCATCTCGTAAAGTGTAAACTTCTTGTCATAGGACAGATTGATTGATTAGGATATAGGGTTTGATTGATTAATAGGGAGACCGGCAACACCAGGCGGGGCTATCCATGCAGCTTCAGGTATAGTGATAAACAGTCCTTTCATAGTTTAAAAGCCGTAAACAATGCGCAATCGATTGCACAATATAGCGCTTTTATGACCATTTTATCAACATTCTTGTAGAAAATTTTATGAAAGGGATCGATTGCAGGGCCATGTGGGAACGATTCCAGCCTGTGTAACAGCTTGTGCAATCCATTGTCCTTGGTGGGAGTAGGCAGTAGGCAAAAAGGCAGTAGGCAATAGACGGGTATAGACAACGCGGCATTGTTTCAATTCAAATTGAAACGACCGCACTGACCCTTGGAACACTTTTGCCTACTGTCACAATAGCGCAGCTATCGTGATTTTGCCTGCTGCCTATTATTTCCCGGTATTCTTCCTAACACTCACCTTCAATGGTGTGGCCAGGCTCGCCGATACGGCGTCGAGGTATTTTTTGAAATCTGCTTCGGTTTTGATGCCGCCAGGTTCGCCTGCCCAGGCAGCGAGAAAATAATATTGAAGTTTTCCGGAGGTCTTCAGCGTTACAACGTGGCTGTTCTCGTCTTCACCGAAGCTCACAACATCGGCCGGCCGGAAGAACACGGCAAGACCCAGCTCGTCGTTGTTAAGACTTTGTTTTCCGTAGGTGGCGATATAGCCGAGATGCGAGCCGTCACCCTTGCTGGTGATGAGCTGCGCCAGCTTGTCTTTAATAATACCAGTGCACAGGCTGTCTGATGCTTTATTGATCTCGATCGTCTCAAACGTAAGCCTCGTTCCGGCATGGATGGCGATCTGCGATTTCACATCATATTTATTGCGGCCCACCTTCCAGCCATAGTACGATGTTAATATAGAAGAGTATACATCACCGTTCTCTTCAATGCGACAGGTAACACTATCGGTCTTTTCTATACGGGTTACCGATCCATTCTGCCAGGCACCAATGGAGCCTACGCCGAGCGACTTACCCACCTTCGCCACATCCATGCCCCAGGGCTGCATATTATGATAGGAGTCGAAACCATCCTGCCCCACATGCTGCAGCACCATGTTGGTGGTCTTCTTGCCAAACACATCCGCAGCATTGCGCTGATCGAGATAAAAACGATAACCAACCTTGTCGGACTCCCAGCCCGGTCCTTCATAACGGATGAACCATGAATGGTCTTTATGCTCAGGCGGCACGCGCAGGTAATCCACATTTTTGAAAGTACCTCCGATGTATTCGCGCTTTACCCACTCGCCACCAGTCTTGTGCGAGAGCTCGGCCTGCGTACGTTTGGTATAGCTCCTGGGCGACTCACCTTTTTTCTGGTAACGGACCGCCAGCACACGGGCAGCACTGCCATTGAGCTTTTCCAGTACGAACACCAGACCAGGGCGTTGTGAGTCACGCGTATTATATTGACTCGGGATCTCCTTCCCCTGGTCCAGCACCACAAATGCTTTGGGGTTAAAATCCGGCACCAGCTCCCTGATCTTCTCCGCAGACACAAACACCAGCTCGTTCTCTCTTTCCGTCTTCAGCGGATTGGAAACAGTGACCGTGAAAGAAAGCGGAAATTCCTTCTTCAGGTCCTGAGAGAAAATATCAGCGCCGAGTGTGCACAGCCCAATGGTGAGGCATGCGATCAGAAGGTTCTTCATATATTATTTGTTTTCAATAGTATTTACATTCGAATTTGGAACAAACTTGTGAGACCTGGCTCTTCCCGTTGTCAACTGTCCCGATGATTATCGGGTTTGTCTACTGTCTACTACTTCCGCACCACATCCTTCGGCACATTCGCCCCCAGCACCGATTCCTTCACGGCATTCTTTACATCAGTGTTCAGCAGCCTGATGTTCTGCGACCGTTCCCCCGTTACGTTGATGAACACATCGCTGGGGTTGAACCGGATCTTGTCGAGCACCAGGTTCCTGCTGTTCTGCACGTTCACCACCGTTTTTTCGTCGCAGTGCAACGTGGCATTTTTCAGCGTGATGTTGTCTCCTTCAATGCACACAAAACCTTTTTTGCTGCGGATGCTGATGTTTTCCATCTCAATCCCCTGGATATTCATTTCAGGAAGGCCGCGCACGAAGATCGCCGTCTCCGCTGCTTTGCAGGCCACGTTCTTAATATGTATATCGCGGAACTGCGGCGTGGCATCGGTCACGGGCTCAAAAGCGATGGAGGGTGCATCAGCGCCGGCAAACATCGTCAGCGGATCTTTCGCCATATAATACATGTCAAAGAGAATGGCAGCGCCGCCAATGTTGTTCATGCGGATATTACGAATGTAAACTTTTTCCACCACACCGCCTCTTCCGCGGGTGGTCTTGAAACGGATTCCGATATCGGTTCCCAGGAAATTGCAGTCGTATACAAAAAGATTGCGGGCGCCGCCAGACATCTCGCTGCCCACCACAAAACCGCCGTGGCCATGAAACACCGTGCAGTTGCGCACGATCACATCTTCGGTGGGAACACCACGTTTCCTGCCTTCTTCATCACGGCCCGACTTGATACAAATGCCATCGTCACCTACATCGAAGCTGCTGTTCTCCACCAAAACATAACGGCACGACTCGATGTCAACACCATCGCCATTCTGTGCATTCCAGGGATTGCGCACCGTGATGTCTCTTAAGGTAAGGTGCTGGGTCAACAGCGGATGCAGGCACCAGGCAGGTGAGTTCTGAAACGTAACGCCCTCGAACAACACACGCTTGCAGCGAACGATGTTCACCATATTGGGACGTAAAAATTCTTTGATGGTCTCCGCTTTCTGAAGATCATAACCTTCCGCGATCACACCAGGCCTTTTCTCCAGCGATCCTTTCAACGCCCGGGCGGTGGGATACCACGTATCTTTGCTTTCGTTCAGGAATCCGCCTGACGAAACAAGGGCATTCCATTCCGGAGGTGTCAGTTTATTTTTCTTCACCGGCCTCCAGGCCTCACCCGCACCATCAAGCAGTCCTTTTCCGGTAATAGCGATATTCTCTGCATCAACGGCATAGATAGGCGAATGTGCGCGGATAGCATCCAGTCCCTCCCAATTGGTTTTCACCAGCGGGTAATCATCGGGGTTGTTGCTGAACTGGAGCACGGCGCCAGTGGCAACGTGAAGGTTCACATTACTTTTGAGCATCAGCGGACCCGTGACCCAAAGGCCTGCGGGGATGAGCACGGTGCCTCCACCGCTCTTGTTACATGCATCGATAGCCTGCTGGATGAACATCGTGTTCAACGTGATGCCATCAGCCTTGCCACCATAGCGCACGATGTTGAACGTATCCTTTTTGAATTTTACTTCCTGGATCACGGGAAGCTGCTGGGCCACGGCATGACCGGAAACAAGCAGGAACAACAAAAAATATTTGAGCATGTGTGTTATTTTTTAAGAACATTTCAGGCCGATACGCGTCTTGTTTACGTCATTATTCCGGAAGCATCAGGAACGTTGAAATAAGATCATTTTCGCCTAAAATGGGCAATCGATTGCATTTTAGTGAGCTGGGCGCACTTTGTCAATCACAAACTGATTTTTATTTCACAAAAGCGCTGATTCTCTATTATAAATAAGAGGAAATATTTTTGGCGGGCAGGATGGAGCAGGACACAGCGCGCTGCATTTCTATTTAATTTTTTCCCTTATATTGCGCAACCGATTACACATCTTTATTATTTATGGTTACAACGCGATACGCAGTACATCCCGACGATTTTAAACATTACGACACCGCCCGTGTGCGAGAGTCGTGTCTGCTGGACAATCTTTTTATAGATGACAGCATCACGCATCATTACACCCACTACGATCGCCTCATTGTAGGTGGCGTAAAGCCGGTGACAAAACCCGTGACACTGGAACCCATCGACCAGCTGAAAGCAGAATTTTATCTTCAGCGCCGTGAGATCGGCATCATCAATGTCGGATCGGCCGGCACCATCACCGCCGACGGCAAAGATTATTCGTTAAAATACAAAGAAGCCCTCTACATTGGAAGAGACACCAAAAAAGTAGTCTTCCATCCTTCCAAAGACGGAAAGGCATTGTTCTATTTCAACAGCGCCCCCGCCCACACCACCTACCCTACACGCGTGGTCACCCATGCCGATGCAGAAACGGTAGAGCTGGGCGCACTGGAGTCTTCCAACCACAGAACCATCCGCAAGCTGATCGTCAACAGCGTGATCCCTACCTGCCAGGTGCAAATGGGCCTTACAGAATTGAAGACCGGCAGCGTATGGAATACCATGCCGCCCCATACCCATGACCGTCGTATGGAAGCATACTTCTATTTCGAAGTTCCGGAGAATCATATGGTGTGCCACTTCCTCGGTCAGCCGCAGGAGACACGCCACATCTGGATGAAGAACAACCAGGCTGTGCTCTCTCCTCCGTGGTCTATTCACTGCGGCGCCGGCACCAGCAACTATTGCTTCATCTGGGGCATGGCAGGCGAGAACCTTGACTATAGCGACATGGACGGACTTAAACTCGGAGACCTCAAGTAGATGACTGACCTGTTCAACCTCAAAGGAAAACGCGCGCTCATCACCGGCGGCACCCACGGTCTCGGTATGGCCATGGCGAAAGGTCTCGGCAAGGCTGGAGCACAACTGATCATCAACGGCCACTCCGAAGGCCGTATGGAAAACGCCCTTGCAGAATACAAACGTGAAGGGCTGAACGTGAGCAGCGCTCTGTTCAATGTTACCAACGATGCAGAAGTAAAAGCATCGGTCGATAAAATAGAAAAAGAGATCGGCCCCATCGACATCCTGGTGAACAATGCGGGTATCATCAAACGGATCCCGATCCTCGATATGGACGTGACCGATTTCAGGGAAGTGATAGACGTAGACCTGGTGGCGCCGTTCATTGTATCGAAACACGTTGGCCGCCACATGGTACAACGTAAAGCGGGAAAGATCATCAACATCTGCTCGATGATGAGCGAGCTTGGTCGCAACACAGTAACGGCCTACGCTGCCGCGAAAGGAGGACTGAAGATGCTCACCAAGAACATGGCAACGGAATGGGCGAAGCACAACATTCAGGTGAACGGTATCGGCCCAGGGTATTTCGCCACGGACCAAACCGCACCGATCAGAGTGGATGGCCATCCCTTCAACGAGTTCATTATTAACAGGACGCCCGCGGGCCGCTGGGGCAATCCCGATGACCTGGCCGGCACCATCGTGTTCCTGGCTTCCGGTGCCAGCGATTTTGTTAACGGGCAGATCATTTATGTCGATGGTGGCATACTGGCTACCATTGGCAAACCTTCGAACGAGGTGTAGTCAGTACTTAAACAACCAGGGCTGATGAAAAAAGAAAAAACAACGATCCACGACATTGCCAGGAAGCTGAACATCACAGCGTCCACGGTATCACGCGCGCTGAAAGATCATCCACGCATCAGCATGGAAACAAAAAAGGCTGTTCTCAAAGTAGCGCAGAAGCTGAACTACCAGCCGAACCACATTGCAGCCGCCCTTCGCGTGGGGCGCAGCAACATCATCGGCATCATTGTGCCCACCGCTGACCGGAGCTTCTTCTCGTCAGTGGTGCGGGGCATTGAAGAGATCGCCAACCAGTCGCGCTACCACGTGATGATCTGCCAGACCTACGATAACTACGAGAAGGAAGTAGCTACTGTAGAGGCGCTGCTGAATGCACGCGTGGATGGCATCATCGCCTCACACGGCAAGGAGACCCTGAACTTCGATCATTTCCGCAAGGTGAAAGAACGTGGCATCCCCCTGATCCTGTTCGATCGCTCCAACGACGAGCTGGAAGTGAGCCACGTGGTGATCGACGACTACCTTGGCGGATACAAAGCCACGGAGCACCTCATCCAGCAGGGCTGCCGGCGCATCGCCCACTTCACCAACGCCCGCAAGATCTCCATCTACAAAGAACGACTGAGGGGATACCGGGAAGCGTTGCTGAACTACGGACTGCCCTTCAGCGAAGAGCTGGTGGTTGAAAGCAACCTGCAGCTTGACGATGGCCGCAACAGCATGGAGCAGCTTTTGAAACTGAAGGTGATACCCGATGCCGTTTTCTCCGCCAGTGCTTATGGCGCCATGGGGGCACTCCAGGTGCTGAAAGAAAAAAAGATCAGCGTACCAGAACAGGTAGCTTTGGTGGCCTTCAGTAACGAGCCCTTCACATCGTTCACTGACCCTGCACTCTCTACCGTAGATCAGCACAGCATGCGCATGGGCAATGCCGCGGCGCAGATCTTCCTGGAAGAGGTCACCTCCGAGAATGAAAAATTCATTCCGCAAAAGATCGTGCTCAAGCCCGAACTCATCGTCCGCGCCTCATCACTCCGAAAACCCAACGAATCATAAAAAAACGACAGCGCCAACATGACCTCTTTTCTCACTGAAGATTTTCTGCTGCAGAGCGAATACGCCAAACGCCTGTATCACCAGTATGCCGAACACCTTCCCATCATCGATTATCATTGTCATCTTTCTCCTCACGACATTGCCATTAACAGGCAGTTCGACAACCTAACCCGCATCTGGCTCGAAGGCGACCATTACAAATGGCGGGCTATGCGCACACTGGGCGTTAACGAAAAGTATATTACGGGCAACGGTTCCGATACTGAAAAGTTCGAGCAATGGGCCTATGCGGTGCCTTACACCATGCGCAACCCGCTCTATCACTGGACGCACCTGGAGCTCAAAAGATATTTCGGCATCGAAAAGCTGCTGACTCCCCAAACGGGAAAAGAGATCTATGCCGGCGCCACCGACCAGCTGAAAAGGGCTGAGTTCTCCACACGCAGCCTCCTGAAGAGAATGAAAGTGGAAACGATCTGCACCACAGACGATCCCGCCGATACGCTGGAGTATCACCAACAAATTAAAAAAGACAGATTCGACATCGCCATTCTGCCAACGTTCAGACCAGACAAAGCCTATGCGGTAGAAAATGCTGCTGCCTATAAAACATATGTTGAAAAATTATCGGCGGCGTCTGGCGTAAAGATCACCAGCTTCGATACGCTGCTGGACGCGCTGAAGAACAGGGTAGAATTCTTTCACAGCCTTGGCTGCAGACTCTCCGACCACGGCCTTGAACAATTGTATTTCCCGGAAAACGGAAAAGCGTATTCCGCAGACAACCTGTTCAAAAAAGTGCTGCAGGGAGAAGTTTTGTCGCGGGCGGAACGTGAGCATTTCAAATACGCTGTGCTCACGGCGCTTGGAAAAATGTATCACGCCAGGGGATGGACCCAACAGTTTCACCTCGGGGCGCTGCGCAATACCAATGAGCGTATGCTTCGGGTGCTCGGGCCCGACACCGGTTTTGATTCGATCGGCGATTTTTCTCAGGCCGTTGCCCTCGCGCGTTTCCTCAACGAGCTCGACAGCAGCGACCAGCTCGCAAAAACGATCCTGTATAACCTCAACCCTGGCGACAACGAAGTGATGGGTACCATGATCGGCAACTTCAACGACGGATCCATCAAGGGCAAGATCCAGTTCGGCTCGGCATGGTGGTTCCTCGACCAGAAAGACGGCATGGAGAAACAGATCAACGCCCTCTCGAACCTCGGGCTGCTCAGCTGTTTCATCGGTATGCTCACCGATTCGCGGAGCTTCCTCTCCTACCCGCGCCACGAATACTTCAGGAGGATCCTCTGCAATGTGATCGGCCAGGACGTAGCCAATGGCGAGCTGCCATGGGATGAGTCGTGGCTGAGCAAGATCGTTTCAGACGTCTGCTACCACAACGCGAAGAATTATTTCAATTTCAGTCATCAACCAGTCAAGTGATCATGTTACAGAAACTTAACCGCAGCACAGCATCAAGGCCGCAGAACAGGCCCGTGAAAGTATTACAATTCGGAGAAGGAAATTTCCTGCGCGCCTTTGTCGACTGGATGATCGACCTCATGAACGAAAAAACGGATTTCAATGGCGCTGTCCAGGTAGTTCAACCCATCGCCCATGGTATGGGTGCCATGGTGAACGCGCAGGACGGCCTCTATCATGTAGTGCTCAACGGCATTCGGCAAGGCAAACCCGTGCGTGAGATCCGCATGGTCACCAGTGTCGCCGGCGTCATCAACCCGTTCGAAGACTTTCAGGCATACCTGAAGGCAGCGGAGAACGCCGACCTGAAATTCGTGATCTCTAACACCACCGAAGCAGGCATCACGTTCGATGCCAAAGACACCAACCCCAACGCACTGCCTGATAGCTTCCCCGGTAAACTGACCGTGCTGCTGTATCACCGTTATAAACATTTCAAAGGCGCGTCCGACAAAGCGCTCACCATCATGCCGTGCGAGCTCATCGAAAAGAACGGCGACACCCTGCGCGATACAATCCTTCGTTACATCCAGCACTGGAACCTCGAAGACGGGTTCAGGACATGGATCTCGAAGCACACTGTATTCTGCAACACGCTGGTAGACCGCATTGTGCCAGGCTTCCCGAAAGATACCATCCGCGAGATCCAGCAGGAGATCGGTTATGAAGACAACCTGGTGGTGACTGCGGAGACTTTCCACCTGTGGGTGATCGAACCCTGCAAGGCCGAAGGTGTTACCACCGAAACCGTGCAGCGATCATTCCCGGTAGACCAGGCCGGCCTCCAGGTGAAGTTTGTGAACGACCTCACGCCCTACCGCACCCGTAAAGTCCGTATCCTAAATGGTGCCCACACCGCCATGGTGCCTGTGGCTTACCTCCACGGACTGCGTACCGTACGTGAAGCAGTAGAAGATGCCTTTGTCGGCGATTTCATCAAACGCGCCGTGCACGAAGAGATCATTCCCACGCTCGACCTTTCCAGAGAAGAGCTGAAGCAGTTTGCCGACGATGTGATGGAGCGTTTTCAGAATCCATTCATCCGTCATGAGCTGATCTCCATCGCCCTGAACTCCGTTTCAAAATATCAGGTACGTGTGCTGCCCTCTGTGCTCGAATACATCAAGCGCACCGGCAAACTTCCCGAACGTTTGCTTCAATCACTGGCTGCGTTAATTTGCTTCTACAAAGGTGAAGCGCAGGGCCAACCCATTCCGCTGAACGATACGCCTGCTGTGCTGGCATTTTTTAAAAAAGCCTGGAGCAGTGAAAATACTTCGGCCGTAGTGCAGCAAGTGCTTTCGAATACAGAGCTTTGGGGTACGGATTTGACCAAGGTTCCAGGGCTTGCCGCGGCGGTGGAGGAGAAAGTGGCGAAGAGTGGGGTGCTGATGGCGCTGTAGTTCTTACCTCAAGATTCCCAAATCATCGGGTAAAAAGGGCCAGGAATCCGGGGAAAGAGGGCAATCACTTTGTTTACAGCTGCTTAAACCATGTACCAGGTGAAACCTAATGGCATTTCCAGGCGTTCTCAGATCGGTATTAGCTGAATTTATAGCATGTAAAGCATAAATTTGGGCTGAAATCCTTTAAATTTGAGAATTATGATAAAGGCTAACCCTATGGTATCAAATTTCAGTTGCGGTGGTGGCACAACCATCGTTATTAAGTAATTGGTTCCTCAAAAACCCAATGAATGACATAGCGCGATGTTATCTCCCCTGAAGGCAGGTGAATGAGGTAACGGTTGTGATTTCCTCCGTCATTCAATTTGGAGATCTTACAATAGATCTTTTCCGCTCCGTCATAATCGACCTTTTCAACCGAGATCTCTTTGCAGTGACGTGCTGCCGGAAGCCGTAGTTCCAGCAATTCTTCATCACTTACATAGGATGGCGAGATCGTCCACGATTCATGCACTTTAGAAAAAGCATTCTTCAGGCGGGCCTTGATTACCTTCTCAAAAGGAGGATCGGTTCGCATCAGTGGATTTTTAAACAGCAGCTTAACCTCACACTTACTTTTCTCCATCTGGATCTGGGGATCAATGTTATCGCTCTGATTCCAGTGTATTAGTTCAACAATCCCCGGTTCGTCCACCTTGATCTTCTCCACGATCTCCCTGACCGGCTCGTCTGAAGTGCATACAACTTCCTGTGTTGTTACATACATCACCCGATTTCCATCCGGCGCCTCATATTCAAGCAGGGTATAGCTCTTCTTGACCCGTAATGTGCTCATCTTCTTTAGCCCTACGACAGCAACATTCAATTCTGCAATTTCTTCACTTTGCGCTTCGTCGCGACTACGTTTCTCATTCAGTTCGATATTCAGCTGCACGAACTTGTTCTGTACTTCGGTTATAAATTCATCGATCTTCTTATCCATCGCACCTGATTTTTCGTTCCAGAGCTTTTCCAATCTGGTTTTACTCTGGCGGGCAAAAAGTTCTTCGAATCTGGATTGAGTTTCTTTGAGTGTCCGGACTCCAAAAAACACGAGTATCCCCCCGGCGACCGTTACCAATGCGGTTACAGTATAAAAGAAACGATCATAGTACTCCTCAACATAGAGCCGGTGCTTTTCCGTATCTTCTTTCAACACTTTAACATATTCCAGTAATACCTGATCGCTGCTTAATGCTACAGGCATTCCAATACTATCGCTGTGTCCCGATCTCTGGGGTTGTTTCAGGTCGGCTTTGCCATGTGGAGCCTGAGTGTACAAATCAGGGTGAGCAAATGTCTTGTACCGGAACGGTATGATCAGGCAAAGGATAACTATCAAGTAGAATTTCATGGGTGCTGTGTAAGCATATTCATGAAAATAAGAAATCTTCAGACCAATAAAAAGACCTCCTGAACATCACGGCGCATCTTTCAGCGTCATCAACGTGATCATGCGCAGCTTCAGGTCCTTCCCTGCATATTCAAAATGTATGGCGATAGGATCTGAATCATAACGGTCCCACGAAACTGCATCTTTTGTTACGAAAGCCTTAACGTTATCGCCCTGAGTGGTTGGCTTGCCGTGTTTTTCCCGGATCTGTTTCCGGGTTGTGTTGGTTGAATAATCGCCGTGCCTGAATTTTCCGTTGACGGGATGCAACCAGATCGTCTTTATTGTTCTCACAGTATCCAGGCTCATCTCAAAACTTCCATCCGTGGCCTCCACCGTCCAGCCTCGCTCCGCCCGCCATTCTGCGTTCACTTCAATGGAATACGTCCTCTGATCAAAATTGAAAGCATCGAAATTCTTCCCGATCAGGTCGATAAAATTCGTTGATTTTATATCCTTTCCAGCAGGCGCCTGCGCGAACAACGTTGCGGCTACACTTAATTGAAGGACAAGGACAGCGATGGTTTTCATAAGCTGCTAAAAATATAAAGCTATTCAACCTTATCTTGATATGCAAGGCTGGCTCCTTACTCCTTACTCCTTACTCCTTACTCCTTACTCCTTCTCCTGACTTCTGACTCCTGACTTCTTTTTATTTACCCCATCGCCGGATCACTAACTCCTTCTTTCCCCGTCTCCACACGCCCCGCGAACCTGCTTTCGAACAGGTCGTTACCTGGAATGCGTACAGCTATATCGTACCAGCCAAAACTTTTGGAAAGGTCCAGCACAACGGTTGCACTGGCGCTGGCAGCGATCTGTTTTGATTGTGCAGGGAGCTTGTAAGCATTATCCGCGATCTCAACCGAAAGGGCTTTCGTTGTTTTGTTAGTGAGCGTTAACCGCACATTTCCTGTAAGCTGTTTTTTGCTGCGCTCATATTCGCAGGTCACGATCACCGGATCGCCAATGTTACCTTTAAATTCGCGGAAGAAGCCGTTCGGACCGTAGACCTGAAAATGGTAGTTGCCGTTCTCGAAGTCGCTCAACGGCCACTGGTCTGTGATTGCATCGCCGGCGGCAACAGCGTATGATCGCGTGTTCCATTCCTTACCCCAGGCGTATACCTGAAAAGGTGAACCCGCTGCCCTGGCACCGAAGGTCTCCTTGCGTGCCTCGAGAGCGATACTAAAGTTTTTTTTGTCGTCATTGACCTTTCCCGTGGCATACAGCTCATAAGGCAACGCGCAGGATACACGTGTTCCTTTCTCCTGCCTGCCGATCGGCGAAGCTGCGGGAGTGCGCCGGGCATCAGCGATCTCATCCGGCGTCAGTGCCCGGAAGTCGGAAGGCTCTTTCATGAACTGGGCCTTGTGAATGCTTTCCACAAAATCTTTCTGCACCGGCTCGGGCAGTGCTATCTTTTCGCCATTATACGGTTTAAACACAGACGTGAGGTCGCCGCACACAGCCCTGCGCCAGGCACTGATGTTTGTCTCTTCTATTTTCTTGCCGGCTTTATGACTGACGAATTTCTCCAGGAACTGTAAAATGGATGTATGGTCGAATACCTGCGAACATACGGAACCGCCGCGGCTCCAGGGAGAGGCGATCACCAGCGGCACACGGTAGCCCAGACCGATGGAGCTTTCCCGCGCCTGGTTCAGTGGCTTGCGCTTGAGATCCTGCTCCAGTGAAACATATTCAATAGCAGTATCGATACTTTTGGATGTGGATCCGGTCTCGGGTTTACCAGGCACCGGTGGAACAAAGGGTGGCACGTGATCGAAGTAACCGTCGTTCTCGTCGTAGCAGAGGATGAAGATGGTTTTCTTCCACACTTCAGGATTCTGTGTCAGGATGTCCATCGCTTCGGAAAGGTACCAGGCGCCATACCACGGTGCACCGGGGTGATCCGAAAAGTTCTCGGGCGCCACCAGCCATGAAACCATGGGCAGCTTTCCATTCTTCACATCTTCACGGAACTGGTGGAGCACATCTCCTTTCGGCACCTTCATCTCACGTTCGGTGTTACCATCGCGGTACTTCAGGGTTGTAAGCTTATGATAGTCGGGGTCATTGACGTTGGTGGTGAAAGCTTTGGCGTGCAGTGATTTCTCACGCGCCGAAAGTTTGGCGAAATTCTCAGGGGTATAAAGCTTCTGATCTTCCAGGGAGATCTCCAGCTCTTTTCTGCCACGTTCCAACCTTCTTTTCAGTCGCAAAAATTCTTCTCCGTTCTCCGGAAGCGTGCCGAGCTTTTCTTCCGCGGCAGCGATCTCACGTTTCAGCCATTCGATCTTCTTCGGCAGCCAGGCCATGTAAGGTGCATGGAACTTGACGTGATACTGGCTGAACCATTCGATGGGATTGTCGGTGAAGTTCGCCAGCCAGGCGTCTTCTTCCCCTTCCAAACCAACGCCCACGCTGAGCTCGTTCTGGTAGATCTTCCACGAGATGTTGTTCTCTTCCAGGCGCTCGGGAAATGTTTTCCACTGCGCGGGCACATCGTAATCCAGCTCCTCGTTTCGGACGCGGGCTTGCGAGGCCACGTCTTCACGGATGGTTCCCGTCCACAGGTAAAGGCGGTTGGGGGTGGTACCGGTGAGCGACGAGCAGAAATTCTGATCGCAGACGGTAAACGCATCCGCCAGCGAATAATAGAACGGAAGGTCTTCACGGTTATAATAGCCGAGGGTGAGCGGCATATGGCTGTACTCTTTTCGTCCCGCTTTTTTGGCGATGAGCCATTGGTCGTATTTCCCTCCATTGCGGGCATCTACCTGGTCGGTCCATCCATGCGGAAGGGAGCCCATCCAGGTGGCGTTGGTGTCTTTGATGTTGAGGCGGAAAGGTGTGTAGGTCTCTCCTTTCGCGTTGGTCTGAAGCCACACCGGATTGAGGTTGGGCAGCCTGATGGCGCGGGGATCGTTGAAGCCCCGCACACCGCGCAAGGCCCCGTAACAGTGATCGAACGAGCGGTTCTCCTGCATGAGGATCACCACGTGCTCGGCATCGAGGTAGGTGGTGCCTTTTTCAGGGTCGATGGCAAATGCGCGCTGAATAGAAGGGGGAAGAATGCTGCCAACGCCTGCTGCACCAGAGAGCAGTGCCGCCTTTTTAAGAAAATCCCTGCGTGAATCCATAAATGATTTTTGATGATCAGGTAAATGTATACGATCGGGGCAATTTTTTTTATTCCAGATACCGGAATTAAAGAAAGGATAATTTGAGATTAATCCTTTCTCCTTTTAAGAATATTAAGGTGTAAAATTCGTACATTAGATATTTTACGCTTACGAATTAAGATTTACAATGCGCGATTTAGGGAGTACCGGAGATCTTAAATCGTAAATTAAAATCCGAAATTTTAAAATTATGAAGACGGGGAAAGCAAGCAAAACGGCCCAATACATGGCTTTGTTCAGGGCCCTGGAAACAACCCGCGATCCTGAAGACAGGCTTTTCACCGATCCTTATGCCATCCATTTTTTAGACAGTGGATTGAAGCTTGCCACACGGGCGTCAGCGATCCCTTTTGTCTGGAGGTTTATTGGCCGCACGATACAGAAGAGAATACCGGGTGCGTTTTCATCGGGCCTCGCGCGCACACGATACATAGACGACCTGCTGCGAAAGACCATTACCGATGGCAGTAAGCAGGTAGTGATCCTGGGTGCAGGGTTCGACACCCGGGCCGTTAGACTCGACTTCCTGAGATCGGTGCCGGTGATCGAGATCGACCATCCGGATACGGCACGACTCAAGATCGCCACTTACAAAAAGAGACTCGGCAGCTTACCCGAAAACATCCTGTGCTGCCAGATCGACTTCAACAAACAAAGTCTTGACGGCCTGGCAAGGCAGCATCACTTCGACTTCACAAAACCAACCACCGTCATCTGGGAAGGTGTTACCAATTACCTGACGGAAGAGGCGGTGAACCTCACGTTCTCATTCATCGCCAGGTTCCCGAAAGGCAGCCATGTGATCTTCACGTATGTTCACCAGGATGTACTGGACAATCCGGCCCTGTTCGAAGGCGGCGAAAAACTGATGAGCGACCTGAACAACATCGAAGAGCGCTGGACCTTCGGCCTCACGCCTGAACAAGTTCCGGATTACCTCCAGAAATTCGGCCTTACCTTGCGAGAAGACCTGGGCGCTACGGACTATAGGAAGAAATACATCCCTGGCAGAAGCGAAAAGGGATATGAGTTTTACAGGGTGGCGCTCGCGAGGAAGTGAGCGGAATGGAATGGAATGAGATGGGATGGAATGGAATGAGATGGGATGGGATGGGGATGGGATGGGATGTTGGTGAAGAACACCAACATCGGCACACCAATCGGCACACCAACACGGGCGGAGATTAGAAACTGAATAAAAAAGACCAATCATGAAACCCCTCGACTTCAAAACCTCGGGATACTTTCCCGGAACCTTCATTTTTACGGCCGTGATCCTCTGCATCGTAGCTGTACCGGTCATTTTTATGAACGTCATTGCCGGGCTGATCATGCTGCTGGTAAGTGTGATCATCTTCACCACGCACTACCGTCTCGCCATAGACCTCGAGCACAAGGTGTTCTATGATCACCTATGGGTCCTGGGATTCAGGAGCGGCGAAAAGAAAAAATTCGAACGGATCGAATACCTGTTCATCAAAACAAATAATGTCAGCCAGACCATGAACCTCAAGGCTGCATCGACCACCATCAGAAAAGAAGTCTATGATGGATACATCAAATTCTCTGAAAATGAAAAGGTTCACCTGGTCACGAAAGACAACAAGAAAGATCTGATCGCCAGACTTCACCCGATCTCCAAAGCGCTGAACCTTAAAGTGATCGATTACTCCGGTGGCGCCCCGGAAGAAGTGTAGCAACGCCGGTTGCAGGTTGCCCCTAAAATCCAGAAATTTGCCCTCCCCATGGAACAGCAGCAACAGGTGAAGCACGAGCACGGTGTGATGAAGTTCACCCGGTGGAACTGTGACAATATTCTGCTGGGCCATTCCATTTCAACGTTCACGGACTATGTCGATTTTCCGGCCAGCAGTCCCACCGATGTCATACGGCTTCACTTCGGCATGAAAGGCAACTACAGCTTTTCATACCGGCAGCTCAACCGTTCTTTCGATCTTATCGGAAGTCACCACAACATCATGTGGTCTAACGGCTTCGACATGGTAATGCAAAATAAAACGCTCGAAATAGAGACCTTCGGCATCCAGTTTCCCAAAGACCTGTTCATTCAGTACACCCAGCACGCCAGCGATCAGCTCAAACGTTTCACCGAAGACATCGTCAATGGCAGAAGCAGCCTGTTCTCCGAACGCTGGGCGGCCATCGATCCGGGTATCGACCAGGTGATCCAGCAGATCATTCATTGCCGGTACAATGGCGATCTCAAAAAGCTGTTCCTGCTTTCGAAGAGCATCGAGCTGCTGGTGCTCTCCGCCGATGCGTACCGTACTCCCGTAAACCAGAAGGACACAATCATTAAGAGCAGCACAGACAAGGAGAAGATCATTGCCGTGAGAGACCTGATCAACGAACGCGTGAGCGCTCCGCCAAACCTCAGCGAGATCGCAAAAACAGTGGGACTCAACGAGTACAAGCTGAAACGCGGCTTTAAGGAAACATTCAACACCACCGTTTTCGGATACCTGACCGAGCAGCGCCTCCACCTCGCCCACCGGTATCTGCGCGACACCCAAAAAACGGCGGCCCAGATCGCCCTGGAATTGGGATATGCCACCCCCCAGCATTTCAATAACGCGTTCAAAAAAAAATTCGGCATCACTCCGTATTCCGTTAGAAATAATCCGTAAAACGCAATCCTGGTTTGCAGCTTCGGCCTGATATTGCAGCAGGTTAAAGATTCAAAAAGTCATGACAAAATCACTGATCATTAAGAACAGCATCACCATCAATGCGCCGGCCTCCAAAGTGTGGGATGCGCTGACCAACCCGGAGCAGACAAAGAAATACATGTTCGGCTGTGAAACCGTGTCGGACTGGAAGATCGGAAGTCCACTGTTGTGGAAAGGGCCGTATGAAGGCAAAGAGATCGTTCATGTCAAAGGCGACATCCTGGACCTCAAACCTGGCAAGCTCCTGGTATACACTACCATCGATCCCAACTCGAACATCGACGACACGTCGGAGAATTATCTCAAAGTTACTTACGACCTCACCGAAAAAGACGGGCAGACCACGTTAACTGTTACGCAGGGCGACTACGCAACCGTGGCCGAAGGTGAAAGACGATACCAGGATTCATACAACAACGGCGAAGGCTGGAACCCGATACTGGTAGAGATAAAAAAACTGGTAGAAGGTCGATGAATACCTTTCCCGCAGATTGCGCAGATGACCGCAGAGAAAATGCGCACATAGAATCTGCGATAATCTGCGTGATCAGCGGGAAACTGCATTCAAGCCGGGTAGTGAACATGCGAGAAGGGATGTGTGCAGGGCCGTGTGTAGGGATTGTAAAGGCCCACGTACCGCACGGTGTTGCGCTCATCCATTCCGTTGGCAAAAAAATCGGTGGAAAGCAAATAGCTGCTCACCAGCTGGTTCACTTTTCCTGACCGTGATGAGCTTATTCCCAGCAGCGCGTAGCCCTTCACGGTGAGGCGGTACGATATCTCCTTATTCTTCGAAAAATCACTGACAAATTTCGTTACTCCTTCCGGATCCAATTTTAGAAAGCTGAGCTCTTTATAGATCACTCCGGCTGCCGCCTCTTCAAAGGATGACCGTACAAAACCAAAAGAGAGGATCGCTGCTGCACCTCCCGCGCCGGCTATCGTTAGAAATGTTCGTCTTTTCATTTTCGTGGATTTTAGAATGATCGGTCAGCCGCATGCAGTGACAGGGCCGACAGCGTAAGCGTTGGATTATTGGGCGAGAAGGTTGTAAAGCTGCCACTGCCCAGCACAAACAGGTTTCTGTAGTTGTGATGGATCAGGTGTTTGTCAATAACGCCCGTAGCTGCGTCGTGGCTCATGCTGGTGGTGCCAAGGATGTGCGCTTCGGTCTTATAAGGTTCCAGGTATTTGATGTTTTCCACCGGCAGGCATGCCAGCACCTCCGGCAGTTTTTCTTTCATGTAAGCCACAGCCTTCATGGTATAGTCTGATGCTTTTTTGAAATGCACTTCGGGCTTGAGTGGCTCCTTGCCCATGGCCACATAATTCTCCTGCTGCGGAAGGTCTTCGAAGATCATCCGGAAAGTGACGAGATTGCGCCATTTGCCGCTTTCGAGGCGAAGGTAGAGCGCATTGTTGGCCTCCATGAGGCAGGCAGCGCGTTCCTTCCTGTGCTCACCGTCATAAAGCATATACCCATTGGCGCTCACCCAGGTGCTGCCTCCTACGTTGGCCAGGTCTTTCAGGTAAACCACGGCGTCGAGGCCGAGCTGTTCACCCAGGTATTTACCTGTCAGTGGATTCGAGTCTCCGGAGTTGAGCAGGATCGCCGCGTTGAAGATAGCGTTGGCGCCGAGCGCAATGACATCGCCCCCTACCTGATGATCGCGCCCGTCTTTGATGAAATTCACTTTTTTTGCGATGCCCTGCTGCAGGTCGAGGCTGGAAACCTGCGCGCCGAAAACAAGCTCTATGCGCTCATCTTCATACACTCCCAGCCTGGAGTTCTCGATGGTGAACTTCGCATTAACGGGGCAAACCGAACACATAGCGCTCACACAACAGGCATTCCTCCCGTTCACAGGCCGGCTGGCACGCGCTGTAGGCTGGCTGATGTACAGGTTGCCGTATTCCTTGTGCATAACTTTGTCAACCGTTGAGAATGCGTGTGGCGGAAGCGGATACGAAGTTGTTTTCGGAAAGGGAGTCTCTTCCGGCCCTGAAATGCCCATCAGGTTTTCAACTTCCGTATAGTAAGGGTCCAGTTCTTCATAGGTAATGGGCCAGTCGCGGGCCACGCCATACAGACTCTTCATTTTGAAGTCTGACGGCATAAAACGTGGCGTGCAGCCATACCAGCAGTTGGAGCTTCCTCCAAAGCCCACCGTGAAGGGCCAGTGCTTGTCAGGGTTGCGGTTGATGAATGTCGAAGCGTGATCGGGATTCAGTTTGGCAAACGAGGTGTTCTCACCACGCAGGTCTTTCAACCTTTCGCCATGAGGATAAAGGAACCCTCGTTCCAGTACCAATACCTTTGTGCTGCTGCCGGTTTTTTCCAGGTACTTCTTAAGGAAAAATGTGGAAGCAAAACCGGTCCCTACCACAATCAGATCGTAATGATCACGCATGCTTGTCGCTTTGTCATCGATTCAAGCAAAAGCAATTCCCTGAGACTGGGCAATACCCCTTCGCTCATCTGGGGTGGCCATTCCCCAGAAGAAGAGTTTCGAGCTTATGGCTGCGAGCCGCGGGACGGGTACCTTCTCGAAGCTCGCGGCTCAAAAGCTTACAGCTACTTTAATGGGAGCACGGCTGTGGCTCATGTTTGCTGAAAGCTCTGAACTTCATCAGCTTGGCAAGCAAATAAGAATTTTTGGGAAGCGCTGTGGCAGCCATCCCACGACGGAATATTTTCCTTTCGCCATTCAGTAAATACACCACTTCCGTGGGATTACGGTTATGCACATAATTGCAGAACTCAAACAGCACCAACAACTTTTGCTGGTCGGCCAGCTGTTGCAGGTAAGGATCGGAAGAGGAGATGATCTCGACAACATCTTTCTGATACGAAAAGATCTGGAGGCCTGCGGGAACAACGTAATGATTGGAGACGCCACCTTCTGTGCGGAGATTTGAGAACATGGCAAACGAGTTCTCTGTTTTCAGTCCCAGGTAAGGCGAGGCGCCGTTCAGGAAAACGATGCAGGGAAGGATCAGAAACGAACGGTGCGGCAGCATAAATGCAGGGATTTGACGCGTGGTCCGTGATCCGGACAACATGAACATCACGAAGCAATACACGAACAGCGAGCTGTAGATCGTCCAGAAAAAGTAAAGGTGAAAACTTTTGAAGCCCGCGAGCCTGGTGGTGAGCCAGTAAACAACCGCCAGTGCCACGAGGAAGCTGCAGGCCGTGAACACCAGTTTTCCCATACTGTAATGCCTGGGCTTCAGCACACGCCTCGCCATCGAGCGCAGGGAGCCAAACGTTTGAACGATCGACTGGCTGAAGCCGTCACCCGCAAAAAGAAAGTAAAGGGCAAACATCATCGATGAAAAATCATAGAAGGCGTTGTAGGAACTGTAAGAAAGCACGGCATGAAAGAACAGGCCCGCGAGAATGCCGGCATGACGCGTTCGTCTGAAACAAAGAAAGAGGGGAATGAGAAATTCTATGACGATGGTGAAGTGTGCATTGAAGGCGATCAGCGTGTCGTTCATCGGAATAATGGTGTCGATGTGCTGCGCCTTGAGCAGGTCTGTGGCACAGCTTGTGGCCGGCGAAAAGAATCCCGCATTCAGCTTATGAAAGAACGTAAAGAAATAGAGGATGATCACCTCGGCCCGAACCACGGGAGCAAAGGTCTTCAGCAAGTCGCCACCACTCAGGTCGAAGGACCGGTTCCTGACCACCAGGTAAACAATGGTCTGAAGGATGGTCAGGTTGACAAAAGCTGTAAAGATCCAGTGATTGGTGGTCAGTGGCATCCTGTAAACCGCGTCGAACAGCTGCAGAGAGATCAATAATATGAAACCTGCGAGCGATGGCCTGAAGACGACGTAGAGGGCGGCCAATGTAAGCAACGCATAATTCAACCGTGAATCAAAGATCCCCGAATGCGCCATATGAAACAGCGTAGCGATCGCCCACAGCGCCGAAAAGATCTCAAACTGACGGTCAACAGAAGTGGATGTGGAAACGCTTTCCCCAACTCGAGCCAGGCTCTCTCGTTCGGTCAAAGCCTCCAGCCGCAAGGTCAGAATCCTTGTCTGCAAAAATCTTGCTGCAAGACGATGCAAGCTTACTATTTTCATAAAAGATGGGCTGTAAAAGAAGGCCGCTCGTTCAGGCTATAACCAGCGGTTAAAAAAGTATACCCGGTGAAATGGTTGCCAGTTACCGGTTACCGGTTGCCAGTTTCGTGCAGTGTCTGGAAATATGGGCGGGTCTTTCGATTGAAAGCGTAACTAGCGCGAAACGTTGAAATAGAACAATGATTCTTTCGGTGTGGCCGCCAACCGGCTGTCCGGCAACCGGCAACTAATTCCTCGTTTTAATCAGGAACCACCTTAGCCATGGGATGTCTACGAACATGAGGGTGCAGACGAGAATGGTAAAGAGCACGAGGTAGGTCATGAACCATTTACGGGTCCAGAGCTTTTCTGAGCCCTGTACCGGTGAGTTCTTCAGCAGGCCTATCTTGAGATACCATGCGAACAAAAGCGCAAAGAAAGGGAAGCTGAGCAGCATCTCGATCCGGTTCTTCACTAGAAATATGCCAAGGAAAAAAGCGCAGGTAAGCGCATAAAAGAACATGGAGATCAGCAGCGAATTTTCTGTGTAATACTTGAATGACCTGCGGTAAAGTCCGGCCAGCTCGCGGTTGCCGATGAGCCTGTATTCTGCAAAACGTTTGGTGGCCATGAGAAAAGCGCCGCCCATCCAATACGCGATGATGATGCTCAGCGGAGGCATCGAATCAAAAAATTCAAGGTCCCAGCGGTTGTCCATGTGCAGTCCCACCGCAGGCGTTACCATGAACCATCCCAGGGCAAACCGGATGGGATTGTTGATCGATTCAGACAACACATCGAGGTAAACCCGTTCTTTGCTGCGGAACGGGCGAACATTGTACATCACGCCCATAAAAAGCAGGAACGCCCCTGCGAAGAAAAATTTCGAAGAGATCAGGTAACCGAGCGCGAGCCCGATAATGGCCAGCGCAGCATACTGCGTATACACGATCCAGGGATTTACAACCCTCACCACAGACGTCCTCATGTGTTTCAGGGGATGATACTTATCAAACTCTGCGTCGAGGTACTCATTGATCACATAGTTGGCGGAAGCAATAAGGCATGTGCTGACGATGCCCAGCACGATCTTTGCGATCAGTGAAAAGTCGAGCGGTGTGTGATACACGGCCAGTGCGAACAGCATGCCGGGTAAAATGAAAATGTTCTTCAGCCAGTAGTCAGGCCGGGTCATTGCAAAATAATCCTTTGCAGTGGCGGGTTGCTTTTGCGTTTCAGTCTGAAAGAACTCTGGATTGGATGCCGCTACTTCACTCATGCAATGACTGTTTTCCTGAACCTTGATGATAAAATTTTGTTCCAGATCAAAGTTGTGGATCATCAGCTCCCTATGGCATGAACTGCAGCTGCAATAAGGCTTCAGTGTTTCACGCCGTTAACAGCCGTCTGTAATTTTTTATGCTGATAAAGCTGCCAGGCACCTGCACGAGTCAGCAGCGAAAAATTGGCGAGGTTCACATCCGGTTTCACCGGCGCTTCTCCCCGCACCAGTATGTATTCAAGCGCTGCATATTCTGGCAACGGACGGTAGCCTTCGCCGATGAGCTCATTGTAAAAAGGGATCTCCGATTCGAGGGCTGCCCTCCTCACGATTCCAAACCGGTAATCAATGATCTTGGAAGCGGATATGCCGTGTTTCCAGACGAGAAAGTAATTGGGATAATGGATGTACACCAGCCGTCCGCGGTACTTGTTGTCGTAGATGAGTCCGGCGAGCCGCGATTGATTGTTCACTTCCGTAAACAGTTTTTGGGTAAAGTCGCTGTTCTCCCGGTTGAAAGTATAAATGTACTCGAACCACAGCATCATGTAAACTGCCGCCGCGCTCACGGAGAAATACCGGAGCCACGGTACGCGTACGGGCCCGATCCACACACTCACAAGAATGATAAAAGAAAGCAGCACCATGGTAGTGAACCGCTGGAACAATGGCGTCTGGCCCGGCAGCTTATCGGGAAGAAAGAGGTAACACCCGAAGCTCACCAGGAAAAGTATGAGCGGGTACAACGTGTTTCCGGAGATCAGCGAACGTACCGGTTTCGACTTCCAGGGTTTCAGTGTGATGAGGGGAATGAAGATCAGTGCGAAGATGACCGCTGCCACCACAACACCCTGAAGTCCTGCGCGTAACTGAAAATTGTCGAACACAACAATTCCAAATCGCAAAAAGAATTTGCTGAAATACTCCGAAGAATAATAATCCAACAGGTAGCCCGCGGTACTTTCCTCGTTCACGGCGGGGCGTGTAAACCACCACGCAAAGATCAGCAAGATCAGCGGAAGCGGAACGAACACGGCGCGTGTCACCAATTTTTTAAATGACCTTCCATACCTGTACAATATCATGATGCCATAGAGCAGCAAACCAAACAGGGCATTCTGCGCATGCATCAGGAACAGCATCACCAGCAGGAAAGCGATCATGATCTTGAGCCAAAGCCTGTCTTCGCGGAAGTCGCGCAGGGTGACGTAAAAAAGAATGATGATGGTGGGAATGGAGATGGCGAAGCCGACGAAGCCATACGTAACGTTGTAGTTATACGTAAACAGCAACCCAAGCAGGCTGTACCACAGATTGCCATTGAGCTCTCTGATCACCAGGAACAGCGATACAGGCAACAGGGCGATGCAGAGAATGTGAAAGATCACATTGCCCACCTCCACGGAAGGGAACAGGCTACAGAATACCGTATGAAAGGTATTGGGAAAATACCATGGCGCCGGTGTATAGAATTGTGAAAGCCGATTGCCAGCGGTACCGTGGTATTTGAAAATGGTTGCTTCTGCAAGATGGTTGGGAAGGTCTATAAAAGGCAGCAGGGATACACTGAACAGGAACACTGCATTGATAATGATAAAGACCCATACGATGATCATCACCTGGCGGTGCGAAGAGTTGTTTATTGTATCCATGCTTCTCAAGGTAGTCTTTGCAGGAAACAATATCGTGCCCGAAGAGTCCACGGTCCACGGTCGACAGTCCACAGCAGTACGTCACGAAGCCCGGCTGCGTGCGCGGCAAGTTGACGGATCATAAAAACGTGTTAAACGAAGCCCGCCTTGACATTAAACGAACCTGCCGTGGACAGTGGACTGTCGACCGTGGACTCTTACCAAAGGCACAGTTTTTTCACCAGTCAACATAAACACACCGACCATGAAAGACGACAAAAACAAAATAAAAGAACCTTATGACCCTGCGCACACACCCAGTCCTCCTCAGGACATCGACCCGAGCCTGCGCAAGGAAAGAGGTGAAAGAGACGAGCCGATAGAGAACCGGAAGCAAGACCGTGAACCGGCCGGGAAGAGGCAGAAAGATAAACCGGAGCAGAAAAAACCAGGACAGGGAAACGAAGAAAAGCCCAAGCTGCTGGGCGAATCGGAAACGGAGGTCACTGACGAGACTACGATTTAAATTAAAAATCGTTTATCCTGCGCGAGGCAGCATAAACGATTTTTTTTAACAATCACCTGCGCTTAAAGCACTTCTACACTGAACACATTCGTATTGCCGGCAGGTGGTGTGGCAAATCCGCGGGTAACAATGGTATAGAACCCGCCTTCACGGATGTTCACGTCTTTGGCAGTCAACAGCACTTCGCCTGTAGCGGCCGATTTCACATCAAACGAATACGTTTTGGCATCCACCTCTTTAAACGGTGTAGCCTGCTTGAATGCCGTGTTGGTGAACAAGGAGCCATTTGCATCAGCTACGTCCACAGCCGGTGCATCGGGCGAAAGCTGAACAAACCTGATCATTGCTTTGCCAGTGGCGGGTGAGGCGGCACTGTCCTGAACCACAAGGGTCTCGATGTTTGCCAGCCGGTTGATCACAAAGATCGAATAGGCCTTGCCGTCAGCAATATCGAATACCGTATCGATCAGGGCATTGGTGGCGTTCACAGAGCTGAACTTCATCTTCCTGCTGCCGGTGTAAAAATTAAGATAGCCGGAGTAGTCACTATAGCCGAACGGCTGACTGTTCACGCGCCTGTCATCAACGGAAATATCCAGCGGAGGCGCATCGGGAGAAGCGTGATAAATCGACACATATCCCAGGGGTACCGGTTCTATATTTCTATCATTGTCATCAAGACAGGCCGAAAGAAAAACGACCAGCGCGGTGCAGCATAACACGATCACTGCCCTTCTTTTCAAAAATTCTGCAACATTATACTTCATCATGGTTGATTGATTTTTTTAAGTAAACGAATAATTACAAACATTAGTGCCTCCCCACTAGACACCAACATCTAAGACAACGTTGGAATATTTTTGATTCAAAAGAAAAATATCTTCGTAGCAAAATTTTTTAGGAACCACAACGTTGCGTGCACAGATCAAAATTTAAGAGTCCGCAGTCGACAGTCCACTGTCCATGGCCGTGAGGTACTAAGACGAAACTTAGACCACCGAAGTAATAACGAGATGCAAGCACGACGTTGCCTCACACGGCTCGTCTGTGGACCGTCGACTGTGGACTTTTCAAATCCAATGCTTATCTTTCCATCACAAGTTATGATGGTAGAACTTTACAACAGCATTATTCTCAAGCCGATATCGTTTCTCAGGCAGAAGCTTTCCGATCGCCAGTTCTTCATATTGTCAAGCATTATTGTGGGACTGACCTCGGGACTTGCGGCGGTATTGCTGAAATATGTGGTGCACTCCCTTGAGCTCCTGGTAAGCTTCTATTCCATTAACTATGAAGAATTTCTTCACTTCGCGCTCTTTCCGCTGATCGGCATCCTGCTCACCGTGTTCTTTGTCAGGTTCTTCCTCGACAATAAGTTAAAGAAGGGCAGCGCCGAGATCGTCTACAGCATTGTCAAAAAATCGAGTGTGATCCCGCCACGCGAGACGTACGCGCACCTCATCACCAGCGCGCTGACTGTGGGGTTCGGCGGCTCCATGGGCCTTGAGTCTCCGATGGTGAGTACCGGGGCGGCCATCGGCTCTTCGTATGGACGTGTATACAAGCTGTCCTATAAAGACAGAACCATTTTGCTGGCATGCGGGGCGGCGGCGGGTATTGCTGCAGCCTTCAATGCGCCGATCGCGGGCGTGCTTTTCGCTGTTGAGGTGTTACTCACCGATGTGAGCGCCTCCGCCTTCATTCCCCTGATCATCTCCGCGGCCACTGGCGCCCTGCTGTCAAAGATGATCCTGGAAGAAGGTGTCGTACTGTCCTTTTCGCTGCAACAGCCCTTCGACTATCACAATGTTCCTTACTATATGGTATTGGGCATTCTTGCAGGTTTGGTATCGCTCTATTATGCCCGCGCCTTTCACTGGACAGAAATTAGAATGATACGCATCGGAAACCCGTGGATCAGGGCGCTCACGGGCGGGATATTGCTTTTTATTTTGCTTCTGCTGTTCCCTCCCCTTTTTGGCGAAGGTTACGAGACCATCAAATCGCTGGCAGACCTGCAACCTTCCACGCTCACCCGGTCGAGTATACTCCATAACCTGGTCAGCAACGAGGGCCGCCTGCTCATCTTTCTCGGCCTGCTGATATTTATGAAGACCATTGCAGCCGCCATCACCCTGGGCAGTGGCGGCAACGGCGGTAACTTCGCTCCTTCCCTGTTCGTAGGTGCTTACCTCGGTTTTGTGTTCTCAAGGCTCGTAAACCTCTTGGGCCTGGCAAAGGTGCCTGAAAGCAATTTTACGATCGTGGCCATGGCCGGCATCCTCAGCGGAGTTTTCCATGCCCCGCTCACATCCATATTCCTCATTGCCGAGATCACCGGCGGATATGAGCTCATGATCCCCCTGATGATCGTCGCCTCACTGAGCATCATCATGGTGCACATCTTCGAGCCATTATCGATGGAAGGCCGCAAGCTTTCGGCACGGATGAATGTGTCGGTGGAGAACCGCGACAAGTTCCTGTTGAGCAAGATCGACCTCACCGAGCTCATCGAAACAAATTTTGCTGTTGTTCACCCTGAAACAACACTCACGGCGCTGACCCGGATCATCTCCTCTTCGAAACGCAATTTGTTTCCCGTGGTAGACGACCATCAAAAGCTTGTGGGCATCGTTCACATGGATGATGTTCGCGGTCTCATATTCGACCCTGTGAATCACGGGCACACCACCGTCAGGGAGCTGATGAGTCCACCCGCAGCCACCATCCAGACCACCGAAAATCTCCACAGCGTGCTTCAGAAGTTCGACAAGACCCGCCTGTGGAATCTTCCCGTGGTAGACAACGACCGCTACATCGGCTTCGTCTCCAAGTCCAGTATCTTGAGCCGTTACAGAAATGAGTTACTTGAATCTGTTTAGTAACCCTCCTTCGCTGTCATCGCACGGAGGCCACGTAAGCTACGGCGGACAAGGAAGCAAGCATTAAGAGTAAGGATGAGGAGCCAGGACTAGGAGCCAGAAGTCAGAAGCCAGGAGTCAGAAGGGCTCCGATCTTAAGTTTTGGCTTCGTAACTTCGAATGACAGCGTGACCAACCGGCAACCGGTAACTGGCAACCGGCAACCTAAACTTTAAACCTCAAACTTTAAACCTTAAACTCAACCTAACTTTAAACTTGAAACCTGAAACTTTAAACCTCCTCCCATGCCTGAACAAAAAACAAAACCCACAGAACAATCTGTCGAAAATTTTCTCAGCAACATTACCGACGAGCAAACGCGCGATGATTGTTTCGCCATCGCCAAGCTGATGAAGAAAGTAACAGGATCGGCACCCAGGATGTGGGGCCCCAGCATCGTCGGCTTCGGCAAGTACCACTACAAATATGACAGCGGCCACGAAGGTGATGCATGCCTCACAGGTTTTTCTCCCCGCAAGCAAAACATCACGTTATATGTGATGCCTGGTTTTACCCAGCACCCAGACCTGCTGAAAAATTTAGGAAAGCACAAGGCCGGAAAAGGCTGCCTCTACATCAAAAAGCTGGAAGATATAAACGAAGACGTGCTCCGGAAGCTGATCGAGCATTCGGTCGACTTCTTAAAGAAGAAGTACCCGGGCAAATAGTAGGCAGTAGGCAAATGAACAGTAGGCAAAAGGGCAATGCTGAATTTACCGATGCAGCAGCAACTTTAAACCTCAAACTTTAAACTTCAAACCTCAAACTCGTACCTCGTACTTCGTATCTCGTACCTCCCTAAGCGAGCTCCACCGTCTCGAACCAGTACCGGATAAAGTTCGTGATCTTGGCGTTGGTCTCGCCACTCGAGGAAGGTTTCTGAATAAACGAGCTGGCACCTGACGCGTAACATTCCTGAACAATGTCAGGACGAACGCTTCCACTCAGCACCACTACTGGAATATGGCCGAGCGCCGGATCTGCCTTCAGGGTCTTCAGTACCTCGGAAGCGCTGAGCGGGTAGGTGTGATAATTCAGCAGGATCAGCGAAGGCAAAGCTGTTCTTCGGGCTTTGGAAGCTTGTAAATGATTCAACAGATCCTGGCTGTTGGTAACAAACTCGAGGCTTACATCAACGTTACCTTCATCGAACACAGCCTGCGTGATGTACCGGTCATCGTCATCGTGTTCGAGCATTAAGATAGTGCGGTTCATATTTTTTACCGGGTTGACAACAGTACAATATTATATAATTCCGGCCTTTATATGCTGCTGGCGCAGAGCCTAATTTTGCCTGCCCGGTAAATTATTTTGGCTTAGTAATGAACGGGTGAATCCACGATCTTCCAGGTAAGACCTATATCGGAGATAGCGGTAAAGAATTTTTTGAAGTCAACAGGTTTCACCATGTAGGCATCGGCCTTGAGTTGAAAAGATTCTACATAGCTCTTTCCCTCTTTGGAAGATACCAGCGCGATAACGGGGATATCACGTTTGGCGGGATCGCCTTTGAGCTTTCGCAGGATCTGAATGCCATCCACACGGGGCATTTTCAGGTCGAGCAGAATAAGTTTGGGAGCGTCGTTCTCCTCCGTATACAAAAAATCAAGCGCCTTCTCCCCTTCATCGATGTGGAGCAGGTTGTTCACAAGGTTGTGCTTTTTCAGGGCATGGACGGTCATCTCCGCGTCATCATGATCGTCTTCGATCAGTAAGATCTCTATCACTCGGTTCTCCATAGCTGCCAGTGGGTTGTGAAAATAAAGATGCGAACCAAGCATAATTTGGTTCAGCACAAAATTACAACTCGATCAACAAACAATTATTGCCTTTTAAGTAAAACTGCCAACGTTTCCTGAAAATATTGTGTGGAAGTTATACCACTGCAAAAACGGCCGGGGCATAAACTTTTTTGAACGATCCGAAAAAAATCATGGATAAGATCAAAGCAGCCATAATTTACTACAGCTCCACAGGTGCCAACTATCAGCTGGCACAATGGGCTGCCGAGGGCGCCGGACAGGCAGGTGCCGAAACAAGGATCAGAAAGGTTGCCGAGCTTGCGCCCGAATCAGCCATCGCCACCAACGCAGCCTGGAAGAAACATGCAGACGCTACACGAAACATTGAAACAGCGGAGCTGCACGACCTTGAATGGGCAGATGTGCTCATCTTCAGCGCGCCTACAAGATACGGGAACCTTCCGGCCCAGATGAAACAATTCCTCGACTCAGCCGGGTCTCTGTGGATCAGCGGAAAGCTTGTCAACAAGGTGGTCACGGCAATGTCGAGCGCTCAGAACGTTCACGGCGGACAGGAGGCCACCATCCTCAACCTGTACACCACCATGTATCACTGGGGTGCTATTGTGGTAACACCAGGATATACGAACCCTGTTCTCTACACCACCGGGGGAAATCCCTACGGTGCCAGCGTCACGGTAGATGACACGGGAAATATGAAAGAGAATGTCAAAGAGGCCGTGCTGCATCAGGCAAGGCGCGCCGTAACGGTAGCCCTATGGATCAAAAACGGATCAACCAATCATGAGGCCGTGGGTGAAGATCAATACAAAGAACTCGCACAGGTATGAAAAACGAGAAGCATAAGAAGAAAAACGAAGCGGAAAGAGCTCCCATCATGGATGGCGACACACGCCCCGATAAACAGGAAGAGGCCGTCACTCAGGAACGCAAATCCGCACCGGTACCGCATAAAAAAGAAAAGAAGTTTACCGACCCACGTGGCGCCGATGTAGATTCGCTGGAGGACTTCAAAGACGCGAAGTAAAATAGTTGTCAATTGATCCCGGAAGCTATCGGGGATCAATTGACAAACAGAAATTTTTGGAATTGTATCCGGATCCATCAGTTCCAACATTTATGATGGATCACGTGTGATGAAATTTTAATTTTTTTTCTGCCATGTCGTCAAAACAGACATGGGTGGCATGCTTTTTTTATCCGTAAATGTCTTGTGCCCAACCCCGACCCGGGTAAAGAAATGTACCACTAGCGCTTATATGATGGCATCAAAGACCTGCCTTCTTATTGACGATGATCACGACGACCAGTTGATTTTTACACTTGCCCTCAAGCAGGTAAGTGGCTCTATTCTGTGCGTTACCGCGGACAATGGCCTGGATGCATTGCAAAAACTGGGACAGGCGAGCTTTTTACCCGATTACATCTTCATGGACCTCAACATGCCCGGAATGAATGGCATTGAATGCCTGTTGAAAATAAAAGACCTGGAGCACTTGAGAAACACCCCCATCATCATTTACACTACATCGTCGAATCAACGTGACATGATGGAAACCCACGCGCTCGGCGCAAGCGCATTTATTACCAAACCCTGCCACATCTCAGATCTGTCAGAAAAATTGCACGAGGTGTTCAGACGGATAGCATAAACCGGCGCCATTTGAAAATAATCATTTCAACATACAATCTATATCGCACCATCCTAATCAATACATTATGAAAAATGAATCCATTAAAGTTTTCCAGCGAAAGAAGAAAAATATCCTTGAGCTTTGGATGACCAACCAACTGGCCGACCAGGGGCTGCGCGAAGACCTGATGAGCAACGAAGACCTGCGGGCACAATCGGAAGAGTTGGTGAGCGCCTTCATCGACACCTTGGATGATGTCACCATCAACGACGGGCGGGCCACAGCATTCGAAAAAGTGCTCGATATTCTCAGTGGTATTTCCATTTCAAGGGCCAAACAAGGATACTCTCCCCGTGAAACTGGCATTTTTGTGCTGAGCCTGAAAGATGCATTGCAGCAGGTGCTCCGCGACGAGATCAAAGACGTTGCCGTGCTGTACGATCAGAGCCAGAAGATCAGCAAGATCATCGACAGCTTCAGCATCGAAACATTTGAGACCTTTATCAAAGGACGTGAAGAAGTGATCCTTCGCCAGACAGACGAGATCTCTGAGATCTCCACGCCGGTGATCAGGGTTTGGGACAACATCGTAGCACTGCCCATTATCGGTACGCTCGACAGCGCCCGCACGCAGGTGGTGATGGAAAGTTTGCTGCAGGAAATTGTGGAAACAGGCAGCAATATCGCGATCCTCGATATTTCGGGCGTACCCACAGTAGATTCACTTGTAGCGCAGCACCTGATCAAAACGGTGAGCGCAACACGCCTGATGGGTGCGGAATGCATCATCAGTGGCATCCGTCCTGAGATCGCCCAAACCGTTGTGCACCTGGGCATCGACCTCACCAACATCATCACCAAATCCACACTGGCCAGCGCATTAAAAGCGGCATTCGCCATGCAGCAACTGGAGGTTGTAAAAAGGCAAAGACAAAATAACATGGTTGTCAATAATTAGAATTTTTTATGGAAAAGATTCCAATTCTCAGAATGGGGCGTTTCTTGCTCGTCACCATTCAGGTGGATCTCTATGATCGGCTGGCAGAAAATCTCGAATCAGACCTTGTACACATGGTCAGAAAAACAGGCGCCCGTGGCGTGCTCATCGATATCTCTGCTGTTTCTATTATCGATTCTTTCATGGGGCGCATCCTCGGCAACATTGCCATGATGACCAAAGTGCTCGATGCAGAAACGGTGGTGGTAGGTATGCAGCCCGCGGTTGCTATTACATTAATTGAACTTGGCTTACCGCTGAAGGGCGTACACAGTGCCCTGAATGTGGAGCGAGGCATGGAACTGTTACGTTCAAAAATCGCACTTCAAGATGGAGAAAGCCAGGATGACGACATCTATCATAGTATTGAGTAAAGATTCGATGTCTATCCTGAAAGAGCAGGATGTGGTTCCTTTCCGGAACCGCGTGAAGGAGTATGCAGTGAAAACAGGTATGGGCATCGTCAACCAGACAAAACTCATTACAGCCGCCAGTGAGCTTGTGCGCAACATGCTGCTCTATGCAAAAGGTGGAATAGCCTTGATTGAAGTGGTAAGCAGGGGAAGAGAGAATGGCATCAGGCTCACCTTTGCCGACAAAGGGCCGGGCATCGCCGACATTAAACTTGCTTTAAAAGACGGATACTCCAGCGGCAAAAGTCTTGGCCTCGGCCTACCCGGCGCCAAAAGACTTGTCAGCGAATTCGATATTCAATCACAGGTTGGAAAAGGCACAACGGTGACCATCATTAAATGGAAAAATGGATAACGTGACCTTTGCCAGCTATGAGGTGCAGGAAAGAAGCTTCATTGCCTTTATCAAACGCGAGCTTCACCATGGGGCGGTGCAGGCAGGTTTTCCGGAAACAAAAGTTGGCGCCATCGATATCGTTGTCTCTGAGCTCACCTCTAACCAGGTAAAACATGCCGGAAGCGGAGAGCTCTTATACAGGTTCACGAAAGAAAACAACGTACCGGTGCTGGAGATCCTGGCCCTTGACAACGGACCGGGCATCCGGGATATCACGCACTCCATGAAAGATGGTGTATCCACCACAAAAACCCTGGGACAGGGGTTGGGTGCAATGGAAAGATTGAGTGACATCTTCCAGCTTTATTCAATTCCGTCGTGGGGAACGGTGAGCTACTGCCGCATTGCAGCCAAACCGGAAAGCCCGGCAAACGTCAGCGATGGACTCCAGTTCAAAGTGCTGAACGTATCCAAGCCCGGTGAAACCGTCAGCGGAGATGGCTGCCACATTATGATGAACCGGAGAGAAGCAAGGATCCTGCTGGGTGACGGCCTGGGTCACGGCCCGGAAGCGCATGCTGCCGCGAACAGCGCCATCGAAGCGTTCAAACGAAATCGCGACGCCGATCCCGTAGAAGTGTTGCGCACCATTCACCACCAGGTGAAAAAGACCCGCGGGCTGGTAGGTACCGTAGTGATCGCAGACCACGGCGAAAAGAAGTGGAAGATCTGTGGCATTGGCAACATCTCCACAAGATTGTACGATGGGCTGATCCCCAGGAACTATATCAGCTACAACGGCATCATCGGCCTCAACATACCGACCACGCTGAAAAGCCATGAAGTGGATATGGGGAAACACCAATGCATCATCATGACCTCAGACGGACTGCGCACACGCTGGGAGCTTTCACAGTTTCCTTCGATCCTCCGGTACGATCCGCTGGTGCTGGCAGCAGCGATCTATAAAGACAACGCACGCAAAAATGACGACATGTCGATATTAATCTGCAGAACATAAAAAGATGAAACAGGTTGTAAGGGTAAATCTGGAGAATGAAATGGACCTCATCCTGGCGCATAAACGTGCCATGAAACTTGCCGAGCTTTGTGGGCTCTCGCTCACCGTGCAGACTACATTGGCTACCGCAGTTTCAGAAATTGCACGGTGCGCGTTGTTTCATAGTAAAGATGCGCACCTGTCACTGGGCATTGGCACGGCCAAAGACAATACGAGGCAGCTCACGGCGGCTATCTGCAATACCGTTGAGAGCTGCGCCAACACAGAAGCGCTCAACTTGGCCAGGCGCCTGGTCACCGAGGTTGCCATTGTCAAAAATGGAAACAAGTTCGATATCCGTCTGAACTACGGCATCCGTTTCGGAGCGTTGTTCACCGATAATAAGATCCAATCGTTCCTGGATTATTTCAAGAATGAGCCGCCGTTGTCTGCTTACGATGAGATCAGGAGAAAGAACATTCAGCTGCTCGAATTGTCAGACAGGCTGCGCGAAAGTGAAACCCAGTATCGCATGCTGGCAGACACGTTGCCCCTGATGATGTTTTCCCTGAATCCCACGGGCGCGATCGTTTACACTAACCAGTGGCTGAGAGAATACCTGGGTCAGCATTTTTCCATGCTCGACACCATGACGTGGCAGATGCTGCTGCACCCCGACGACTACTCCAGGGTCTCGGGCGAATGGAACCACAGCTTTCGGAAAAAACTCACCTTCAGCACACAAGGCAGGTTGAAGAACCGGAGAGACAACAACCACTACTGGCATCTCATCTCTGTCATCCCCGTGAAAGGCGAGGCGAACATTCCGCAGCAGTGGATCGGTTTTTTTGTGGATATCCACACACAAAAACTGGCGGAGGAAACTTTCAAAGACAATGCAGAGCTCAAAGAAACACAGAAGCAGCTCGTGGAATATCAAAAGAAGCTTGAAGAAAAAGTGAACGAGCTCAACATCAGCAACCATGAGCTCGAACAGTTTGCCTACATTGCCAGTCACGACCTGCAGGAGCCCTTGCGGAAGATCGTTACTTTTTCCTCCCTGCTGGAAGAAAGACTCAAAAACATCGATGACGACTCGCGCGTGTATTTCAACAAGATCGTTTCTTCCACCAAAAGAATGACGGCCCTCATCAAAGATGTGCTTGACTATTCGCGCATCGCTAAATCGAACGAAGAATTTTCGGTGGTCAGCCTGGATAATGTATTGAAAAATGTGATGACAGATTTTGATCTGCTGATTCACCAGCGGAACGCCATTGTCAGAACTTCAGGGCTTCCCACAGTCAAGGGCATCCCGCTTCAATTGAACCAGCTGTTCGCTAACCTCATGAGCAATTCGCTCAAGTTCAATGAAAAAGATCCGGTGATCACCATCACAGCGCACCGGGTGCCGTCGACCGAGCTCACCGCGCAGCCCAAGCTGGATCCATCGCTCTCCTACATCAAGCTGTCTTTCTCCGACAACGGCATTGGCTTCGACCAGCAATACGCAGAACAAATCTTCACCATTTTCCAACGACTCAATGGTCGCAGCGCTTACTCCGGAACAGGCATCGGCCTGGCGCTGTGCCGGAAGATCGCCGAGAATCATCATGGTATGATCACAGCCGCTTCTGAACCTGGCAAGGGCGCAACGTTCAACATTTACCTGGTAGCTGCATGATGAATATGTTCCGCCATATATGATAACTTTTTCTCTCTTATATGATAACATTTACACGATCATCAGATGCTTGCGCCTCGACGCTAAATGAGTCACAGCCGGTGGCATGCTTTTTTAGTGTTATCTCCTGCTGTCGCTTACCCACGCTGATACAATTTTTCTTGATCATTCATCGAAAAAAATTTGGGGACACGGCAACAATAAGGTTATCTTGATGCGACAAGGCCATTTGATTTTTCCCGAGATGACACCATTGAAGAAAACGTGCTTCCTGATAGATGACGATGTGGATGACCAGGAGATCTTCATCATGGCCCTGGACCAGCTCGACATGCAATTCCATTGCACCGTTGCCAACAATGGCAATGAAGCACTGCAGAAGCTGAAGCGAGAGTCCGTTCTTCCCGACTATATTTTTCTCGATCTCAATATGCCGCGTATGAATGGCAAGGAATGCCTGAAAGAGCTCAAAAAGAACGAGCGACTGCAAAATATCCCGGTGATCATCTACACCACTTCCTCTTCGAAGGCCGATATGGAAGACACCCTGAAGCTGGGTGCTGCCGGTTTCATTACGAAGCCCTTCAGCCTGAAAGAGCTTACAGATACCCTCACCCTCTTCTTCCAGAAAGAAAAAGAATCCGTTACCATCTGTTAACTGCCCCGATCTCACCGTCAAAAAAAACGCATCGATGCCGTATGTCTGTTCGAACATGTAAATTCAATTGTGGCAATATTTCCATGACGTTAAAAAAACGCGCATGGCACGATTTTTTACTAACAGAAAAAACTGAGTTTATGACACCTCAGAAAACCCTGACATGCCGTACATCGGTAGCACATTCCTCATTCATGCATAAGATGGTATCAACAGGAACCGTGGGGACTTTCGTGGAATAGAAGTGTACAACTGTGTAAAAAAACGGTCGGGGTAGTTATAGGAACAAATTTTACTGCGCCAAAGATATGATCGCCTCAACTGTGGTATTGAAACCCTGGATGGTGTTTGGTTTAGTAACAAATTTGTCAGCCCCCATGGAAAACGCATATCGCATATCATCCTGTGAAGCCGAGGTGGTGAGCACCATCAGCGGTATCTCGCTCAAATTTTCAGATGCCCTGATCAGGGAGAGAATCTCCCGGCCGTGCAGCTTGGGAAGGTTAAAATCCATGACGATCACATCAGGCGGGTCGTTGCTTTCGAGGTATGGGAGGGCTTTGTCGCCTTCAGTGATAACGTCGATCCGGCAGTCGATCCTGTTTTGCTCAAAAGCGTCTTTTAAAAGTTCAATGTCATCAGCATCGTCTTCTATAAGCAGTATCCTGATCTTTCCCATGCCCCGGTTTGCAGTTAGCGTGTCAAATGTAATCAATATTTTCTAACAGGTTAATTATAGTGAAAACGAACGGAAACACATCTTTGACGGAAGCAGAACATTATATCATTGCCGCCGGTGCCTCTGCCGGAGGGCTCGAGCCCATTCATGAATTGTTCGATAACATGCCGGACAACACAAATTTTTCTTTTGTGATCATCCAGCACCTCTCTCCCGACCATAAAAGCCTGATGGGCGAGCTTCTGGCCAAACATACCTCCATGAAGATCGTGGAGGCTGAAGACAACATGCAGCTGATCCCCAACTGCATTCACCTGATCCCCAGCCGTAAGGTGATGACCTTGTCTAACGGGCTGCTGAAACTGCACGACAAAGACCGGCACCAGGTGCCCAATAACGCCATCGATATATTCTTTGAATCCCTGGCCGTTGAGAAAGGAAAGAACGCCGTGGGCATCATCCTGTCCGGCACCGGAACAGACGGAACAAAAGGGATTGAGGCCATTAAGAAAAATGGTGGCCTTGTGATCGTACAGGATCCCGTCACAGCAGACTTCGACGGTATGCCTGCCAGCGCCATCCAGACGGGCAACGTAGACCTCATCCTGCCCCCAGAGCTGATCGCCGAAGAGATGATCGAGTATCTCAAAGAATCGCCCTTCGCCAAAACGCTCGGCAAATTCACCAAGGAAGAGGAGTCCGTGGTTCAGGAGATTCTCGCTCAAGTCAAGGCAAGCACAGGCCACGATTTTACGTTGTATAAAACGCCCACCATCACACGCAGGCTTGCCAAGCGTATGACGGAAAAAGGGTATACAAATATTCGCAACTATTACGAATACCTGACGCAGCAGCCAGACGAAGCCCCAACCCTGGCCAAGGAGTTTCTGATCAACGTTACCAGGTTCTTCCGCGACACCGAAGCTTTTGAAGAGCTCCGTTCCAAGATCATTCCTTCGGTTTTCTCTTCCAAGAAGCCACATGACCTCATCAAGATCTGGGTAGTGGCCTGCAGCAGTGGCGAAGAAGCCTACAGCATCGCCATTGTACTCCAGGAATACATGGAGAGCATCCGCAACAACGACTACAACATCAAGATCTTTGCTACCGATATAGACAAGGACGCGCTGCAAACGGCATCCGTGGGTTTGTATCCCGAATCCATAGCCACTGAAGTGAGCCACGAGCGGCTGAACAAATACTTCACCCGCGAGGGAAACCAGTACAGGATCCTGCCGTCTATCCGAAAGATGGTGGTTTTCGCTTACCACGATATCATCAAAGATCCGCCGTTCAGCAAGCTTGACCTGATCACCTGCCGCAACATGCTGATCTACATGAACAACAGGTTGCAGATCCACGTGCTCAAAACTTTCCTGTTTGCGCTCAACCCGTCTGCACACCTGATGCTCGGCTCCAGCGAGAACATCGGCGTGCTGAAAGACGCCATGAAAGAGGTGAGCAAAAAATGGAAAATTTACAAGTGCGTAGGCAAAGGCCGGCTGGTAGACAACGACCATATGATGACTCCGCCGGCATCCGCAACCATCATCCAGCGCAACAGCAACAAGCCAAAGAATGCAGCGAGCTACATGGCCGATATTTTTAAGGATACATTGCTGGAAGAAAGCCGGTATGCGGGCATCCTGATCGATGAGAACATGGAAGTAAAACAGGCCATCGGTCACTTCAGGGATTTTCTCCATTTTCCGGAAAACAACCTTACGTTCAACCTGCTGAAGCTCGTTTCGCCAGACCTGTCTGTAGCGCTGGGCATGAGCATTCGCAGGGCTATTCATGAACAGGAAAAAACCGTGATGCGTAATGTGAGGATCGTAGACGGCAACCTCGAGCGCAGTGTGAACATCCTGGTGAAACCTTACCTGCAGCAACAGGAGTATCAGCAGGCGTTCCTGTTCGTCATTATCCAGGAGCAGGAGAAACATAAGCGGATCAAAAGGATCCCGTCGCGGAAAAAGATCGAGCACGATGTACAACGCATCGAAGACCTGGAAAAAGAGCTGCGCGAAACCAAAGAGAACCTGCAAAGCGTGATCGAAGAGCTGGAGTCGAGCAACGAAGAGCTGCTCACCAGCAATGAAGAAATGATCTCGGCCAACGAGGAGCTTCAAAGCACCAATGAAGAGCTGCAGTCGCTCAACGAAGAGCTGCATACCGTGAGCTCAGAGCACCAGCTCAAGATCAAAGAGCTGATCGAGCTCAATGACGATCTCAACAATTATTTCAGGAACAGTGAGATCGGCCAGATCCTCATCGACAGGAACCTGATCGTGCGCAAGTTCAGTCCTGCCATCGCACAACAGATCAACCTGATCGAGACCGATATCGGCAGGCCGCTGGTAGATATTACCAACAATCTCCAGGGCGTAGACCTGGTGGGCAGTATCAGGGAGGTGATGCGCACCAACGAGCTGCGCGAGAAAGAAGTGAGTCTCGCCAATGATAAGGTCTTCCTGATGCGCATTACACCCTACCAGCGTCTCGATAAAACAATAGACGGCGTAGTGGTCACTTTCATAGACATTACGGAGGTCAAAAATCTCAGCGGCATCATCGAAGGTGTTTTCAACAGCACGACCAGCGCCATCGCAGCCAAAAAGGCCGTCCGCAACGAACGCGACGAGATCGTGGATTTTCAGTACATCGCCGCCAACCGTTCTGCGGAGACGTTGCTCGGCATCAAGAACGGCGATTCTTACAAGAAGAACATTGTCAGGTTGTCAGCGCATGACGAGCAGTTCTTCCGGCGTTACGCTGCCGTGGTTAACACAGGAGAAACCGATCATTTTGAATTCTTCAATCCGGTATACAACCGGTGGTATGAAGTTGTCGCCGTAAAAATGCGCGACGGACTCGTTACCACTTTCAGCGACATCACGCAAAAGAAGAACGCCGCAGACCTCATCGCCAAAAATTACGAAGACCTCAAAGAAACGTCTTCAAGGCTCCAGGAAACCAACTTCAGGCTCGAGCAATCCAACATGGACCTTCTGCAGTTCGCATCCGTGGCCTCACACGACCTGAAAGAACCCCTGCGCAAGATCCAGACCTTCGGGAACCTGCTTTATTCGAAGATCGAAAACAAGATGGAGCCCGCAGAAAAGAATTATCTCGACAAGATCGTGAACTCGTCGCACCGCATGCAAACACTCATCGAAGATGTGCTCACGTTGTCGAAGCTCTCGAACACGGATATTCCTTTCGCCAAGACCGATCTCTATGCTGTAGTGAAACACATCGTAGACGATCTCGAGATCACCATACGAGAAAAAGGAACCCAGATCATGCTGGGCAAGCTGTCATCGGTAGAAGCTGTTCCGGGCCAGATGCACCAACTGTTCCAGAACCTCATCAGCAATGCGCTCAAATTCAACGAAAGTGAGCGGCCGGTAATCAGGATCAGCGAACGCAAGGTCACGGCGGAAGAAGCAAGACAATACAACATCGACCCCGCCGACTACCTCGGCATCTGTGTTGAAGACAATGGCATCGGCTTCGACGATCGTTACAGAGACAAGATTTTCGGTATCTTTCAGCGACTGCACAACAACCACTACCAGGGAACGGGTATCGGCCTTGCCATCTGTAAAAAGATCGTTGATAACCACCATGGTTTTATCCGCGCCGAAAGCCGGGAGGGCTATGGTGCCACGTTCATCATTGTGCTGCCGCGCCAGCAAAAAGAAAAAGCGAACAACAACAGTAACGGCAATGGCGTCCACACAGAGATCTCTTCCCAGAAGAACTAGTCGTCAGACCACTGCGCAATAGCATGCGCGCCAGCAGTGGTCTGACAACTTCACCGAAATCGTTACCTCATTCCGGATAGCTATCGGGATCGTACCTCGTTCCCTCCAACGGCATACTTTTTTATCATTACTATCCTACCTGCCTGTACGCTGCTACAACAGAAAAATTTTGGATAGTCATGAAAACACGTTATTTTTTTAAAAGCATATCACTGCTGCTGATGCTTGCACTGGTATCCCCCGCAGTTTCGGCAACACCTGCTGCAACCACACCTTCTGAAGCGGATGCTGCGCGCGCCACCGTATTACAGAACAGGCTTGAAGAGATCAAAGCCATGGACATGGATGATCTGTCAAGAACTGAAAAGAAAGCCCTTCGTAAAGAAGTGAGAGCGATCAAAAAGGAAATGGCAGACATCAGCGGAGGAGTCTATCTGAGCGTTGGCGCCATCATACTGATCGTGCTGCTCGTTATTCTGCTGGCGTAGACCTTAGGAGTCCACGATCCACAGTCGACAGACCACAGCAGTGAGGTGTTCAGACAGGTATTGGCTGCCGGGAAATACGGAGCACGTCCCATTCTTTAAACACCGTTTGTCCGTGGACTGTGGACTGTCGACCGTGGACTCTCCTAACATTTTTCTATCTTCGCCTGAATAACCCCTCAGGCATGAAAAAGTGTCTCGCAATTATTTACACTTTTCTTTTGTTGGTCTCCGGTAATGTTTTTTCGCAGGGCTGCAGCGATGCCGGGTTCTGCACCATGGGCGCCATGAAACCGGACCAGCCCTTCAATAAAAAGATCGAGCTCAGGCTGCGTTCCATGGAGCTCAGCTTTTACAGGGGAACAACAACCCTCACACCCGTGATCTATGTGGCCACCGCTGATCTGAACTTCAGCCTGAACACAAAAACTTCTTTCCAGGTAAAGCTTCCTTACCAGGCAGTCAGGGGAAGGCTTGCAAACACTTCAGGCATGGGCGACATCTCGTTATGCCTCACACGCAATGTGCTTACCCGCGAGCGTTTCGATATCAATGTTTCACTGGGTGCCAAAATTCCCACCAACCATTCTGACAAAGATGTAAACGGGTTGCCGTTGCCCATGTATTATCAAACCAGTCTCGGCACCTATGATGCCATCGCTGGACTTTCGCTCATCACACGCCAGTGGCTTTTCGCTACGGGCATACAGGTGCCGCTCAATAAAAACGACAATGGCTTTATCTGGTCTGCATGGGACGGCAGCGACGAAAAAGCTTACGTTGACCGGTACAACCAGGCCAAGGATCTGAAACGTGGCACCGATGTGATGCTGCGCGTGGAAAGGAACTTCCGTTTCTCACGACTTAATTTTTCACTCGGGCTTCTGCCGATCTATAGGATCACACGTGACGAATTCAACCGCTCCGGCAAGGATGCCGGCTCGGCCGAAACAAGGATCATACATCCTGTTGCCAGGGGCCTGGCGCTTTCCGGCATCTTCACGGCAGGTTACAATTTTGATGTGCGGTCGGGTGTAAAGCTTCTGCTCGGTCACAAGATCGTGCAGCGCGACATCAATCCCGACGGGCTCACCCGTGAACTGGTATCGTCCATCAGCTACTATTACCGTTTCTGATCCCCATGAAAAAATACTTCCTGTTCATCGCTGTTTTGCTTTGCAGCATAAGATCATCTGCGCAACAGGTGATCGCCACGGCAGACTCGTTGCTGCTGAATGCTGCGTACGACAAAGCGCTCGCGGTACTCGATCAGCGCCGGAACGCCAGTGACCCGGTGCTGATATACCTGGTCGACAATAAAAAAGCCGAAGCCCTCACCCGTCTTGGTAAGCTTGAAGAGGCGGAGAAGATCCTGAAGAACCTTACAACAGAAAACACACGTCCCCTGTTTCTGCAGGGCGTCACCAGAACAAACCTTGGATTACTGTACCTCAACCAGGGAAGAAACGACCTCGCGCTCGAAGCCCTGCAGCAGGCGTTGGAGTATTTTGAAAAAGAGAATAAGGCGAAGAGCCTGGAAGCCGCGCAAGCCATCACCTACCTCGGCCTCGTCTACAATTCGACAGGCAAGAGCGCACAGGCGGAGGAGCAACTTTTGATGGCCCTCAGCATCAGGCAAAATCTGCTGAAACCGGATCATGAGCTCATCGCTGCCTCCTATAATGACCTGGGACTGGTATACCTCGGCGTTGACAACGACAAAGCACTGGACTATTATGAAAAAGCGCTGGCCATCTACGAAAAGCTTCACGGCAGGGAGCATCCCAAGATCGCCATTGCGAGCACCAACATCGGTTTCGTCTACCGCGACCTGGAGCTGTATGGCGATGCCGTGAACAATTTCGAAACCGCCCTGAAGATCTGGGAGAAAGTGTACACCCAGCCGCATCCCGCGAAGGCGTTTGTGCTGTTCAATCTCGGCGAAACGTATTTGAAAATGGGTGACTCCAAAGCTGCCCGCGGATATTATGACCGCGCCCTGACCCTGTACAGGAGCAGCTACGGTGAAAAACACCCGGACATCTCCCGAGTGCTGAACGCTATCGGCAACCTTGAAACAACGGCCCGGCTGTTTGACGATGCCCTGCAACATTATCAGCAGGCACTTGTTGCCAATGTTCACAGCTTCAACAGCGCTGACGAAACGGCAAACCCCGGACTGCAGGATTTTTACCATGGCAATGTGCTGCTCTACTCCCTCCTGCTGAAAGCCCAGGCACTGGAAGCACGCCACTTCGGAAAGTCACTGAAGTTTTCAGACCTCACGCTTGGCCTGAATACCCTTCAGCGCTGCGATACGCTGATCGACAAGCTTCGCCAGCAGAGCACCAATGAAAGTGACAAGATCTCGCTCGGAGTGATCGCCAGCGAAGTGTATGCCGACGGAGTACGCATGGCACACGAGGCTGCTGCCGTAGCGTTGCGTAAAAAGCCTTACCTGGAGCTCGCATTTTATTTTGCGGAAAAAAGCAAATCGGCGGTGCTGCTGGAAGCTATTTCAGAATCTGAAGCCAAATCTTTTGCAGGCATTCCGACGCCCCTGCTCGAAGAAGAAAAGAGCCTGAAGTCGGCCATTGCCCTCACCGCACAAAAGCTTGCGCAGAAGCCCTCGGCCGAAGAAGAAAAATACCTGCGCGAAACTTCGTTCAACCTCAACCGCAGTTATGCGGCCTTTGTCAAAAAACTCGAAAGCGAATTTCCCGGATATTTCAACCTGAAGTTCAATGCAGCCTCCCCTTCCATTGAACAATTGCAGCAGCGACTGGATCGCCACACAGCCCTGCTGAGCTATTTCATTGACGATAAGAACAACAAACTGTACATCTTTCTCATCACCTCACGCTCATACAAGGTTATTGACCATACGCTGCCCGCGGAATTCGACAAGTACATCACCGGTCTTCGAAATGCCTTATACTTTAATGTGATCGGCGCCTATGCCTCCACTGCACGTAAGCTGGAGAAGCTGCTCATTCCCGGTATTCCCGGCAGCATCAAAGACCTCGTGGTACTGCCAACAGGGAGATTGAGCATCGTACCCTTCGAAGCGCTGCTGACCGGCACAGTGAATGAGCCTAAAAATTATCAGACCTTGCCTTACCTGCTCAACCGGTATACAGTTCGTTACGAATTTTCGGCGGGCCTCCTGCTCCAGAAATCGAAACAGGCCGAAGCAAAAGCTCCCTCCATTTTTCTCTGCGCCCCTATCTCGTTCCCGGCCAAAGACAATCTGAGTGAGCTCCCTGCCACAGAATCTGAAGTGAAAGAGATCGCGCAATTGTTTGCTTCGAAAAAGATCGGCAACACACTTTTCACAGGACAGCAAGCAACCGAGCACCTGGTAAAAAGCAGTGGCCTGAAAAACTACAGCCTGCTCCACTTCGCAACGCACGGTGTAGTGGACGAAAATGCACCGGAGCTCTCCCGGATCTTTCTGCAGAGCACATCCGACGCTGAAGATGGTCACCTGTTTGCCGGGGAGATCTACAACCTTGAAATGGATGCCAACCTCGTAACGCTCTCGGCTTGTGAAACAGGACTTGGCAAGATCTCTAAAGGAGAAGGTGTCATCGGATTGTCAAGAGCGCTCGTGTACGCCGGCGCCCGCAACATCATCGTTTCGTTCTGGAGCGTTGCCGATGAATCCACGTCAGCGTTGATGAAAACCTTCTATGAACGCATGCTCGCAGCTCCTTCAGCAGGATACAGCAACACTCTGCGAGAAGCCAAGCTCACCCTGATGAAGAATGAAACGTATGCAGCACCGTATTACTGGGCTCCGTTTATATTGATTGGGTTTTGATATAAACGTCTTTCTTTCACAAACAGCCAAGCGGCCATTTCAAAGTGGTTTCTTAAGTAATTATTTTCCTTCCTCCCGAGGGGTTACCTTCATTTACCTGGAGAAATGAAACCCAGGCGATCAATTAACGTTAACATCGCAAGTAATATGAACCCCGCACGGCCATGGACTGTCGTCTGTGGACCGTGGACCATTTCCATCAGCAAAATTTATGAAAATAGCAGCGTTTTTAGCCATGATCACGATGGCTTTGATGTCCGGTTGTGCCGATCATGATGAACAGTCTGGCAGGCCCGTACAAGGCCTTTGGGGTAATGAAAAAATTTCGCTGGAAATGTCATTTTCTGAAACCGTGCGCGATCCGCTGACAGGAACCGGTATCCGCTTCAGCGATGTGACCGACTCAAGATGCCCTCAGGACATAACCTGTCTCTTACCCGGAAAAGTGCAGGCCCACCTCGATATCATTCGTAATGAAAAAGTGATCAGCTCGTTTACAATCAGCTCCGGCGAGCAGATAGAATCTTTTGTAAATCAACAATCCTTTATTTTTACATTCAGCGCGGTAACACCTGACACCCGTTCCACTGAAGGCCGGAAAGAGAATTACACGATCACGCTGGAAGTGGAACCTGAGTAGTCCACCGTGGACCGTTCTTCCAACCGTACCGCCGCGAGCCGTGTCTAATCTGAAAAGCTCTTATGAGATTAGTGCTCCCAATCCTTTTCATCGTTTTATTGGCCGCCTGTGCCGATCATAATTTGCCTTGCAGGTCCGTCAGCGGACTTTGGGGTGAGGAAAAAACCTCCGTTGACATGTCATTCGCAGAGGCGATCTGCGATCCCATTACCGGAACCAGCATCCGCTTCAGCGACGTAATTGACTCAAGATGTCCGAAAGATGTGTATTGCATCTGGGCGGGCGAAGTACGGATCAAGTTTGACATTATGAACGATGAAGAAGTGATCAACTCGTTTACGATAGGCGTCGGCGCACCCCTGGAGTTCGAGGTGAATCAACAGCTTTTTGTTTTCACCCTCAAAGCAGTTACACCTGATCCTCCGCCGGGCGACGTCAAAAAGTCCACCTATAAAATCACATTGGAGGTCGCACAGAAGTAACCACGGCGACGTTGTCCGTGGACTATTTCACCCGATATCTAAATCCCGCGTACGCCATTCTTCCGAAGATCGGTCCCCATACCATGGATGAATCGAAGTAAGGGCTGAAGGGCTTTGCAGCGCTCACAATCGGATTCTGCAGCCTATAGTTGCCGATGTTCTCAACCCCGGCATAAACACTCCAACGCTCTTTCAGATCTTTCGTAACCTGTGCATTCATCAGCACATAACCTGGTGAGTATGCGCTGAGGCGGTATGCCTCCGGGTTTGGAGCCGTATCGGGGATCCGTTGTTTTCCGAGCCACTGGAGGGTATAATCGAACTTCCATTTGCTTTTGGTCTCATATGCCAGATTCATAAAAGCCCTGTGCCCTGCGATCAGCGGTCGCGCCAATAGTCCCGTAGCATAATCCGTTTTCACATCCAGCCAACGGTAGGCCATGCGCACATCGAACCGGCGCATGAGCTGATAGTCAACCTGAAATTGCAGGCTGTGCGAGAACGACTTTCCCTCAAGACCATAAAAGTTTGCCTCACGCACTGACTTATCCATATCGAGCACCACCTGGTTTTTAAAATCCGTATAGAAGTAATCGAGGGTGATGGTGCCCGGGCGGTAGTTGAGTGTAAAGTCCTGCGAGAAGTTGAGGCCGTAGTTCCAGGCCACATCGGGTTTGAATCCGTAAGCCTTGTCAGACTGAAGCCCTGAGAACACGAGCTGTCGTGACGATACCAGTATGCCGCTGTTCTCGATCAACACGTTGGCTACGCGTGTACCCTTACCTGCGGAAAGTCTCAGCGCTGAAGTTTCTGACAGGTTGAAACGGGCATGCAGTCGTGGCGTGAACAACGTTCCGAACAAGTTGTGCCGGTCTACCCGCACACCGGCAACGATGCTGATCTTGTCCAGGTGATCGTAGGTGTACTCCACGAAAGCTCCTGGCACCCGCTCCAGCCGGTCGAAGTTCAGAATGTTCACCAGCGATTCGGTGCCGTTGCTGATCACTTTCATATCCGCCAACGTAAGCAATCGTTCGTCATAAGAATCGAAGAGAAAGCTGAGTCCGGTTTTAAACTTGTGATGGGTAGACCCGATGATGGATTGATAAATAAGATTGGCATACCCTGATCGTTCAGTCGCGTTGTGCACATTAAATCCATAGTAGCTGTCGTGCTGGTGCCGGATGTTTGAAAGCTGAAGGCCAATACTCTTGTAAGGTTTGGCCGGGAACTGGTATCCCAGCTTGCCCCAGACCTCCGTACGTTGTGTGTTGATCTCGAAGCCATAGCGATTGGTGGAGAACTTATCCATCGCTGGCTCAAAATCCTTCTGACCGCCCATTTTGTCATCCTTCAGCACCTTGATCCCGAACTGTCCGAGCCAGCCCTTGCCGCTGTTGAAGACCCAGCGGTTGATGGCATTGAGCTGCGAGCCGGTGGGGAAGTCGAGGAAGCCATCGTCGTTCTGGTCCATCATCCACGGCCGGATACTGCCATGCAGCAGGAACGTTGTAGCCCATTTTTTTCCGGCCATCGCCGTGTAGTTCAGGTTGGCCTCGCTTCTGCCCGACTGATTCAGATAACCGTTGATGTATAGTTTGTCGCTCTCCTGCGGTTTCTTCAGCTCCACATTGAGCTGCCCGGCAATGCTCTCATAACCGTTCACCACCGGTCCCACACCTTTGGTTACTTCAATGGAGTTGATCCATGTGCCCGGGATAAACTGGATGCCCTGGCTCGAAGCAAGGCCCCGTACGCCCGGCATATTCTCAATGGAGATCAGCGTGTTGGGTCCTGACAGTCCCAGCATCTGGATCTGGCGGGTACCTGTGATGGCGTCAGTGAATGCCACATCAACCGCGGGATTGGTCTCAAAGCTCTCGGAAAGATTGCAGCATGCAGCCTTGAACAGCTCTTTCTCCTGCATCACCACCGTGCTGATGGCTTTTGAATGATCCATTCCTGCAGTCGGCTTCCAACCTTCAACCGTTACTTCTTTCAGCTGCTGCAGCGATCGCAGCTCAACCTTCACATTTGTTTGATAGGTGATGGTAAGCGTATCGGATATGAATCCTGTAAAACTGATCACCAGCTTGTCTGCGCCCGCCACGCGGTTGATCATGAAGATGCCGTTCTCACCGGTGGCGGTTCCTGTTGTCGTTCCCAGCCAGCGCACGTTGGCACCCGCCAGCGCCTCCTCCAGTCCCTGCTCATTTCTGCTGGTCACCAGCCCCATCAGCTGCTGCGACAGCGCCACATTGACGCACGCAACAACCACTACGGTGGCCGCAGCAATACCTTTTGCAAAAACGCTCATATAGATCAATGATGACCTTCGTGCTTGTTGTCGTCTTTGATACCGCTGTGGTCATGGTCGCGGTAGAGGCAGCAGAAAGGAAGTTTGGCGTACACTTCGTTGCTGGCTTTCACCTTGTCGGTATCGTGACCCGCGGCGGCAACCAGCTCGTGTATTTTCTGCTCGCTGATCTTCTTCGGGTTGTAGACCACCTCCAGGTTTTTGCTCTTGCTATCCCAGGTTGCCAGCTTGATACCGGTCTGGTCAAGCGCGGTCTCGATGCGCTGTTTGCACATGCCGCAGTTGCCATAAACTTTAATGGAAGCTTTGGCGGTTTTTGCCTGCGCGAACAGCTCCGTGGATACAAAAGACAGGAAAGTAAATATGAATAAACAGATCAGATTCGTTTTCATGATGGATATGTGTTTAAGAAATAAGATGAAATGAAGTTAATGTCCGGAATACCAGTAAAACAGATCAGGCCATTAATCCATCATAAAAAACAAAACTGCAGTAGATCTTGAAACGTGGCACCTTGGGTGGTGCAGGGTCCGTGATCTTGAAAGACGGCCTTGCCGAAGGGGTCGCGGCCGCCACCAGTTGCTCGGTGTATAACTTTTCAAGTTCAAACCATACCGGAAGTACAACTGAAAGCACTGGAACAGGCTGTTGGTCATCTTCGATCTTCACAAGCTCGTGCGCATCGTCACAGCAACTGTCGCGCGCTCCTGAGAACAGGCTGCAGGGACATTTCTTTGCGTCTGCCGAGAAGAAGACCACAGAAGCCTCACGACCCATGCAAAAATGAGTAGCTTTGATGATGCCGACAGAAAAAAGCGCATAGACCGAGATCAGAACGATCATGGTGACGCTCTTTGCGATCCGTTGAACTGCTTTGATCTTTTTGGCCGACATCGTTACAAAGATAGCAACGTTGCCGCAGAAATAAAATGCCGGTTGTTCTAACGTCATCAGATACGAATGCCATCATGACATCCACCAGACGAAAATTCCTACAATCGCTCCCAGGCATGCTGATCATTGCAGACAGCCTCGCCTCCGCAGCGCTTCCACAGGCGCATCAACCGGAGATCATGACGGTAGCAGGCCCTGTGCACGCCGGAGCGATCGGCAACACGCTTACTCACGAGCACATTCTTGTAGACTTCATAGGAGCTGAACAGATCAACCCAAACCGGTGGCAACAGGAAGAAGTGATCGCGAAAGTGTTGCCTCACCTGAAGGAAGTGAAAGATGCAGGCTGCCGTACATTCATCGACTGCACACCCAATTACCTCGGCAGGGATGTTGTGCTGCTCCGGCGGCTTGCTGAGCTCAGCGGACTGAACATCATCACCAATACAGGCTACTACGGAGGCTCTGACCACAAGTACCTGCCTGCCCATGCTTTCACCGAGACAGCTCAGGCGCTGGCTGCGCGGTGGGTGGGAGAATGGAAGGAAGGCATCGATGGTACGACTGTAAGGCCAGGCTTCATCAAAATAAGCGTGAACCCGGCAGCGTTGTCAGAGATCTCGAAGAAGCTCATCAGGGCCGCTGCGCTCACACATCTGCAAACAGGACTTACCATTGCTTCACACACAGGCCCTGCAGTGCCGGCGCTCGAGCAGATCGCGCTGCTTCGCTCAGAAGGTGTTGACGCCAGCGCGTTCATTTGGGTTCATGCACAGAATGAAACAGATCTCACTTATTACATCAGCGCCGCACAGGCAGGCGCGTGGGTAAGCCTCGATGGACTCAGTGACAACAATGTGGCGGACTACACCAGGCGGTTGTCTTTTCTCCGCGATGAAAAGTGGTTGTCGCAGACTCTTGTATCGCATGATGCCGGATGGTACGATCCTGGCAAACCTGGCGGCGGAAACGTCAGGGGTTATACAACACTTTTTAAGAAACTGATCCCTGCGCTCGCACAGCAGGGCTTTACAGCGGACGAGATCGAACAATTGGTACGCAGAAATCCTCAGAATGCATTTACAACACGCGTACGCGCTGCAAAAAACTAGGTCTGACAGGGGAATAAATTTTATGATTTTAAAAGGAGAGGAGAAACTCCCCTCCTATACCTGCCCTTGCAGTAGTTTATGGATTTCTCCACGCTACTGTCAGGAGCAGGTTACACAGGAAAACGCTATGGCAAAAAGCTTTATTCACTGTGTGGAAGGACTTTAAAGTAAGGGCATAGCGATGAATTTTCCTAAAGAATTTTAGAAACTTTGTGAAGCCTGAAAAAATGGCTTTTTTGTGTCAAAATAGCATGTTGGAAGACAATTATAAGCAGCGCGGATTGCGCAATAAACTGGTGAAAAACCTTCAAAAAAAGGGCATTTCAGACCCCGTGGTTTTGGATGCGATCGGGAAGGTTCCCAGGCACTTTTTTTTCGAAAATGCCCTCCTGGAACATGCTTATCAGGATAAGGCTTTCCCAATTGGGGAAGGTCAGACGATTTCTCAACCATATACCGTAGCGTTTCAAAGTGAAAAGCTCGAAATCAGGCCGGGAGACAAGGTTTTGGAGATCGGCACCGGTTCAGGATACCAGGCGTGCATTCTTTTGGCCATGGGGGCCCGAGTCTATACTATAGAGTACAACCGGAAGCTTTACGAGACCACCCGTGACTTTTTGCCGCTGATCGGGTTCAGACCCTATTTTTTCCATGGCGATGGCTCAAAAGGCCTTCCCGCCAAGGCTCCTTTTAATAAGATCATTGTTACAGCCGGTGCCCCGATCATTCCCTCCGCCCTCACCGACCAGCTGGCGGAAGGCGGAATCCTGATCATCCCGGTGGGCGACCGTGAATCGCAGAAAATGGTAAGGATCCGCAAAAGGGACGGCCGCCTGTTCAAAGAAGAATTTGCCAATTTCGCTTTTGTGCCGCTTCTGGGCGAGCAGGGCTGGAAAGCCTAGATCCGCCGCAGGGTGCTCTTGAAGGCTTCGAAGCTGTTCGTCAGGGGCACTGTACGTTTTGTGCCGCCGAGGAATTTTTCCAGGGCCGGAGGCAGCGTGATCTTTTTGTCCAGCACCTGCTCTACCACCTCCAGGAATTTTCCGGGATGCGCTGTTTCCAGGAATACACCAACACCATTCTTTTGTTCCTGGAGATATTTCTTCAGCCCCAGGTACCCTACCGCTCCATGCGGGTCGAGCACATATTTTCTTTTTGCATATACCTGCTGCATGGCCTCGCGGGTTTCTGCATCCGTGAAAGCATATCCGCTGACGTCTTTCGCCAGCGCCTCGTAGCTGTGGCCGTAGAGGTCTATCATGCGTGCGAAGTTGCTGGGATTGCCCACGTCCATGGCATTGCTGATGGTTTGCTTTGATGGCCTGGGTTCGAATGACCGTGTGCGCAGGTATTCAGGTACAACGTCGTTGATGTTGGTGGATACGATGAAGTGCTGAATGGGAAGTCCCATGCGTTTGGCCAGCAGCCCGCCCGTGACGTTGCCGAAATTACCGCTGGGCACCGAGAATACTACGGGCCTCGACCTGTCTTTCAGTTGCGCGAAAGTCTGGAAGTAATAGAACGACTGGGGAATAAGCCTCGCAATGTTGATGGAATTGGCAGACGTCAGGAAGAATTCAGAACGCAGCTCCTCATCCTGGAACGCCAGCTTCACCAGCCGCTGACAATCGTCGAACGTACCATCCACCTCTAATGCTGTGATGTTCTCACCCAGGGTAGTGAATTGTTTTTCCTGCACCTCGCTTACTTTGCCCGAGGGATACAGCACCACCACACGGGTTCCCTTCACGCCGAGGAAACCGTTCGCCACCGCGCTTCCTGTATCGCCAGAAGTTGCCACCAGGATCACGATCTCTTTGTCCTGCTGCCGTGCGAAATACCCCAGCAGCTGCGACATGAACCTGGCGCCGAAGTCTTTAAAGGCCAGCGTAGGGCCATGGAACAACTCCAGCGCATACACATTATCTTCTACTTCCACCAGGGGCGCTTCGAACTGGATCGTCTGATCGGTGATGCGCCTCAGCTCCTGCTCCGGAACTTCATCTCCCAGCAGATGCCTGGCAACCGTGAACGCAATATCCCTGAACGACTGCTTGTGAAGTGATTCGATAAATTCCTTCGGCAACGCCCCGATCCGCTCCGGCATATACAAACCATTATCCGGCGCCAACCCCCTCACCACCGCCTCACGCAATCCTACCTTGTGATCTTTATTGTTAGTACTGTAAAATTTCATTGTTTCTGTTCTTGGTTCTTCTTTTAACTATGTTCTTCCTTGCAAGGTACAAGGTCCGATTTCGGCAGTACCCGCTCAAGTATGAAGTATGGTCCACAAAGTACGAAGCCGATCTTCAAACGGAGGCCTCCTGGCTCCTTACTCCTGGCTTCTTTTTCCTTCAAACCACCTTCGCTCCCCTGGTGTTTATCTTCGACACATACACTTCGCTCTCCAGCTTCAGCTTCTGGAACTGCTGTTGGATCACCTTCCCGGTGCGGCTTGCGAGCTCACGTTCGGTGCTCAGTGCAAAGATGGTAGGGCCTGATCCGGAGATGCCACATCCCAGTGCGCCTGTCTCTACGGCTTTCTCCTTGATCTCATCAAAGCCGGGGATCAGCAGCGCGCGTACGGGCTCGGCGATCACATCTTTCAGCGACCTGCCGATGAGCCCGAAGTCAGGTTTCATCAGGCCGGCAACGAGCCCTGCGATGTTACCCCATTGCGTGATGGCATCTTTCAACGGTATCGATGTCCGCAGCACCTGCCGGGAGTCTTCGGTCTTCAGCTCGAGGTGCGGATGCACCAGCGTACAGTACAGGTCTTCGGGTGTGGGAATGCCCACTACATCCAGCGGATCGTAGCCACGGATCAGCACAAAGCCACCGAGCAGTGACGGCGCAACGTTATCGGCATGGGCCGAGCCACAGGCAACCCTTTCGGCTTCCATGGCAAACGGAAGCAGCTCCTTGCGTTGCAGGGGCTCGCCGAGCAAGTGGTTGATACCTACCAGGGCAGCCGCGGCACTCGCAGCGCTCGACCCCATACCACTTCCCAGCGGCAGGTTCTTTTTCAGGTAAATCTCCACCCCCTCATCTTTCCTGTCTATTGCCTCGAGGAAGGCCAGCACGGCAACACTCGCTGTATTTTTCTCCGGAGCCAGTGGAAGACGCCCGCCATCACCTTCGATCTTTTTTACAACAACACCGGGTTCTTTCTTCAGCGTGAGCGTGACCTCGTCTCCGGGCTGCTCAACGGCAAACCCGAACACATCGAACCCGCAACTCACATTGGCAACAGTGGCGGGGGCAAAAGCTTTTATGGTTTTCATCTTATTTGGTATAATGACCGATCCGTATAATGTCTGCAAATACGCCCGCAGCCGTCACCGCCGCGCCAGCACCGGGGCCCCTGATCACCATGGGGCGCTCCTGGTAACGCTCGGTGGTCAGCAGAATGATGTTATCACTTCCCGAAAGGGAATAGAACGGATGTTGTTCCGTAACCGAGCCGAGCTCGACTTTCACCTTGCCATCACACAGCACAGCTTTGTAGCGGAGCTTTTCTTTTTTGGCGGCAGCCTGCGCGCGCAGTTTTTCGAACTCGGCGTCATGCTTCTGCAGCGCTGAGAAGAACTGGTCTCCGCTCATATCGCCCTGGCAGTCTGCGGGCACAAGGTTCTGGATGTGGATGTCCGCCAGCTCCAACGACAGTCCTGCTTCACGCGAAAGGATGAGGATCTTGCGGGCAACGTCCAGACCACTGAGGTCGTCGCGCGGATCGGGCTCCGTATATCCTTTGGCTTTCGCTTCCTTCACCACCTCGCTGAATTTTTTTCCTTCGGTAAAAGTGCTGAAGATATAGTTCAACGTTCCGCTGAGCACACCTTCGATGCTGATCACCTTGTCGCCGCTCAGCAGCAGGTCGTTCAGCGTGTTGATCACGGGCAGGCCAGCGCCTACGTTGGTCTCGTAAAAGAACTTGGCGCCGCGTTTGAAAGCCGTTGAACGCAGCAGGCGGTATTTTTCGTGCGAGCCTGAGTTCGCTTTTTTGTTGGGTGTAACGATGGAGATATTGGCCGTCAGGATCGCCTCGTAAAAATCAGTCACTTCCTGGCTCGAAGTGCAATCCACAAAAATACTGTTGGGCAGGTTCAGGGAGAACATCTTGGCCATGAATGAATACATGTTCATCGCCTCGCCCTTCTCCTTCATGTCGTTGATGCTTTTCTTCAACGACAACCCGTTCTCATCGAACAGCATCTTTTTGCTGTTGGCCACCGCCACTACATTCACTTCCAGCAGGTTTTCCGATGCCAGCTTGGCGAACTGCTCCTCGATCATGTTGATGAGGGCCGTGCCGATGAGACCGGTGCCCACCAGGAAGAGGTTCAGCACCTTTCTGTCTGACAGGAAGAAAGCTTCGTGCAGCGCGTTGAGTGCCTTGGCTACGTCGGCCTGTTTCACCACAGCTGAGATATTCCGTTCAGACGACCCCTGCGCAATGGCCGCCACGTTGATGCCGTTCTTTCCAAGGGCGGCAAACATACGTCCGCTGGTGCCGGGACTGTGCTTCATGCCATCACCTACCACGGCTACGATCGAAAGCTCACCCTCGACCTGCACCTCGTCGATCTCTTCGTTCCTGATCTCGTTCACAAATTCCTTTTCGATGGCGGTTTTAGCAACACGCGCATATTGACTTTCTATAGCGATACAGATGGAGTGCTCGGAAGAAGCCTGGCTGATGAGGATCACGCTGACCTTCTCACGGGCGAGCGTGGCGAACAAGCGCATGGAGACACCCACCACGCCCAGCAAGCCACTACCCTGCACGTTGAGCAGGCTGACGTTGTTCATGGACGAGATGCCTTTGATGAGCTTGCCATTGCTTGACTCGGCATGGATCACCGTGCCCACGAAGCCGGGGTTAAAGGTATTTTTGATCCAGATGGGAATGTGGTTGATCATGGCAGGCTGCATCGTGGCCGGGAAGATCACCTTGGCGCCGAAGTGCGAAAGCTCCATGGCTTCCTCGTAGCTCATCTGCGGTACAGTGAATGCTTTCTTCACCAACCGCGGGTCGGCCGTCATCATGCCGTCTACGTCGGTCCAGATCTCCAGGTCTGAAGCATGCAGCGCGCCGGCAAAGATCGCGGCAGTATAATCGGATCCGCTCCTGCCCAGTGTAGTGGTCTCACCGCTTTCAGAGGTGGCGATGAAACCGGTGATGATCTGCACGTCCTGGTGATGTTTGAAATGATCGATGATCTGCTTGTTGGTGGTCTCGAAATCCACCTTGGCATAACCATATTGATTGTCCGTTCTGATAACGGTGCGTGCATCGAGGTATTCGGCGGCGATGCCCTGGTCTTTCATCACTTCAGCGATGATGTAGGCAGAGAGCCGCTCACCGAAGCTCATGATGTAGTCCAGCGTGCGGGCCGTCCGCTCTTTTACGAGGTACACACCATGCAGTACGTCTTCAAGCTCGTTGATCTTGATCTTGACCTGCGCGAGGATGCCGCTCTGCTTTTGTACGCCGATCAGTTCGCGCACAGCATCGAGGTGGCGCTTCTGCAGTTGTTCCAGTTTTTGTTTGTATTCCAGGTTGCCTTCCAGCGCAAGCGTGCTGATCTGGATGAGCTGGTCGGTAACGCCTCCGAAAGCGGAAAAGACAATCGCAACGTCACTGCCCAGGTAAGGTTTGGTGATCTCTATCACTGATTGTATGCGTGCAGGCGTAGCTACCGAGGAGCCCCCAAACTTCAAGATCTTCATGTAAATGTATTTGTAGTGTTAAAAGTTTTTGATTTTCGAATGGTTGACGATTAAACAGTCCACTTCCTGGAAATGGCATAATCGCACGGGGGTTGGGTAGAAATGCACATACGGGTCACCCCGTAATGATGGTAGTTGTGGTAATAATGGTAGGGAAGGTGCAGGCAGTATGTGTCATCCGGGAAGATGAGCTGTTGCACGATATGTTTTTGCCTGCGTTCATGATTACTGATTCGAAATAATGAAATGATCGAGTTGTTTGCAAAGTATTTTTTGTGATTTTTGTGCGAACTAACGGTTATTAGCTGATTGCAAACGTTACCGGAGTTGGTTGCCAGTTGCCTGTTGCCGGATAGCCAGTTAGGAATGAGTGTTATTGACACAAATATTGATTTCACTTTTGTGGGAGTACACCAAACTTAGAATCATAACACCGCCTCAACCGGTAACTGGCAACCGGTAACTGGCAACTAAATTGAGCGCATGCCCAAGAAAAAGAAATATCCCCGCGAATCGTTTGTGAGCATGACAGAGCTTGTGCTTCCCAACGACACCAATACACTGAACAACCTCATGGGTGGGAGGCTGATGCACTGGATGGACATCGTTTCTGCCATCGCTGCGCAGAAACATTCCAACCGCATTGTGGTCACCGCCTCCGTCGATAACATTTCGTTCAGGCATCCCATTCAGCTGGGCAATGTGGTTACCCTCAAGGCGAAGGTGACACGCGCGTTCAGCTCGTCCATTGAAGTTCGCATCGATGTAGACGCAGAAGACATTCCTTCCGGGAAAAAAATGGAAAGCAACAGCGCATACTTTACCTTTGTGGCCGTTGACCAGTCGGGCAGGCCCATCGATGTTCCGGAAGTTGAACCGGAGACCGAAGAAGAAAAGGCGATGTACGAAGGCGCGCTGCGCAGAAGACAGCTGCGCCTGATCCTGGCGGGACGTATGAAACCGCAGGAAGCCAATGAACTGAGATCCATCTTTGATATTAAAGAAACACAAGCTTGAGTCAATCCGCATTCACTCACCTCTTTCAGGAAACCCTTTATCAGCTGCCGCCCCGGGTTGTGGTGGTAACCGCCAAACCGTGGGAAACTTACTCCACTGACGAGCGGGCGCTGCTGGCCAAGATCCTGGCTTCTGTCAGGCTCGGTCTTGCTTCCGTTCAGATCGTTACCCAGCCAGTGTTGGCGCTGGCGTCGCTGGCTGCCTATGCGCCGTCAAAAGTGCTGGTGTTCGGGGCACAAAGCGAAGGCATGAAGTCGTACGAGACGATCCAGGCACAAGGTTTTACGGTGATCAGGGCCGATGACCTGTCTGCACTGGATGATGTTCGAAAGAAAAACCTCTGGCTGGCGCTCAAAACCATGTTCGGGGTGTGACCCCGGCGCCAAAGACTTAAGCCTCACAGTGTTTGGCCGTTCTAGTACTTATTCTATCTTTGCGCAAATTTTAGAGCCATCCAGACCATCCGGATGGTTTTTTTAACGATAAACCAGACTCCAAATATTTTAAACATGAACAGTATTTTATATCTCATTCCCGCACTAGGTATTGTTGGGTTAGTTGCCATGGCCATTAAATCGGCCTGGGTAAACAAACAGGATGCAGGGGAAGCCAACATGCAGGAGCTTGCCGGGTATATCGCCAATGGTGCGATGGCCTTTTTAAGAGCGGAATGGAAAATACTGGCTTATTTTGCCGTGATCGCCGCCATTTTACTGGGCTGGTCTGGTACCCTCGTTGAAGATTCACATCCCATTATAGCTGTGGCCTTCCTTATCGGCGCGGTATTGTCTGCGTTCGCCGGTTACATCGGCATGAAGATCGCCACCAAAGCCAATGTGCGCACCACACACGCCGCCAGAACAAGCCTCGCACAAGCCCTCAAGGTCTCCTTTACCGGAGGCTCTGTAATGGGCATCGGTGTGGCAGGCCTTGCCGTGCTGGGTCTGGGCGGTCTGTTCATCGTCTTCTTCAACTTTTTTGTTCCCGAAGGTGCCGCCATCACAGGCGTTGAAATGAAACGCGCCATCGAAGTGCTCGCCGGTTTTTCACTGGGTGCCGAATCCATCGCTCTGTTCGCCCGCGTAGGTGGTGGCATCTATACAAAAGCTGCCGATGTGGGTGCTGACCTTGTTGGTAAAGTGGAAGCAGGTATCCCTGAAGATGACGTGAGAAATCCCGCTACCATTGCCGATAACGTAGGCGACAATGTGGGAGACGTTGCCGGTATGGGCGCTGACCTTTTCGGATCTTACGTTGCCACCATCCTGGCCACCATGGTATTAGGACAGGAGATCGACGCTTCTTCAGATAACTTCGGAGGCATGTCCCCCATCCTGCTGCCCATGCTGATCGCCGGCCTCGGACTTATCTTCTCCATTGTAGGAACCTGGTTCGTGAGGATCAAAAATGAAACCGACAGCGTGCAGCGCGCACTCAATATTGGTAACTGGTCGTCTATCGTTCTTACAGCCATCGCTTCTTATTTCGCCGTTCAGTACCTGTTGCCTGAAACCCTTGTACACCGCGGTGTGACCTTCACGTCTACGAACGTTTACATGGCCATCATCGTCGGTCTCGTTGTAGGAACGCTCATGAGCATGATCACCGAGTACTATACCGCTATGGGCAAACGCCCTGTGCTCTCAATTATCAAACAATCCGGTACAGGTCATGCCACGAACATCATCGGTGGTCTCTCGGTAGGTATGGAATCTACTGTATTGCCCATCATTGTGCTGGCCGGTGGTATCATCGCTTCTTATTATTTCGCAGGACTGTATGGTGTTGCCATTGCCGCTGCCGGTATGATGGCCACCACCGCCATGCAGCTGGCGATCGACGCGTTCGGTCCCATTGCTGACAACGCCGGAGGTATCGCAGAGATGAGCCAGTTACCTGCAGAAGTACGTCACCGTACCGATAACCTCGATGCTGTTGGAAACACCACCGCAGCTACCGGAAAAGGATTTGCCATCGCCTCTGCCGCGCTCACGTCACTGGCGCTGTTCGCTGCCTTCGTAGGCATCTCGGGCATCACCGCCATCGACATCTACAAGGCGCCTGTACTGGCCGGCCTGTTCGTAGGTGGAATGATCCCTTTCATTTTCTCTTCACTCGCCATCGCTGCAGTAGGTCGCGCTGCCATGGACATGGTAAACGAAGTAAGACGCCAGTTCAAGGAGATCCCTGGCATCATGGAATATAAATCGAAGCCGGAGTACGAGAAGTGTGTTGCCATTTCTACCAAAGCATCTATCCGCGAAATGATCGCTCCCGGCGCCATTGCCCTCATCACCCCTGTCGTAGTAGGATTCATCTTTGGTCCTGAAGTGCTGGGTGGTATGCTGGCCGGTGTAACCGTTTCAGGTGTGCTCATGGGTATGTTCCAGTCCAACGCCGGCGGCGCCTGGGATAACGCCAAGAAATCTTTCGAGAAAGGTGTGCAGATCAACGGCCAGACCTTCTACAAGAAATCAGAGCCTCACAAGGCATCGGTAACCGGAGATACTGTAGGCGATCCTTTCAAGGATACGTCAGGTCCTTCCATGAACATTCTCATCAAACTGACCTCTATCGTGGCGCTGATCATTGCTCCGCACATTTCTGAAAAGGAACACGCCAGCGCGGAAAAGAACGAGGTAGCAAAACCGAAAATTGAAGCCGTAAGCCAGGTTTCAGCAGAAAACTAGCACCGGCAGCCAAATAATGCCATAAAAGAAGGCCCCTTTACGGGGCTTTTTTTATTTTTGATGGTTTACACCATAGTCTATGAAGTTTTTACCGTTTGTGTTTATCATCATATCCATTGCGGGAAACTGCCAGTCTATCACCGGCCGCTGGACAACCATAGATGATGATTCTGGTGAAGAAAAATCCATCGTGGAGATCGCGGAAAGAGGCGGCAAATTTTATGGGAAAGTGGTCAAGATCTTTGTAAAACCCGGAGACGATCCGGATCCGGTATGCAAAGATTGCCCGGCGGATGACACCCGGCACAATAAGAAGATCATCGGCATGGAAATTATCCGCGACCTGAAAAAATCAGGCGATGAGTACGCTGATGGGGATATCCTGGACCCTGAGATTGGCAAAGTTTACCGCTGTAAACTTTGGATCGAAGGAGGTAATTTGAAGGTACGGGGATACTGGGGACCTTTTTTCAGGACGCAGACATGGAAAAGAGTCTTATAAATCAGACGAACGTTATTTTTAGTCGATAAACGGTCCATTTAATCGTAACGCAAGAGGTTACAAAGCACCGCAACAATGGTATACAGGTCGAGCTCATCCATGAACGAAAAAGAGATTTTCGAACGCATCCAGAAGGGTGACGAAAAGGCGCTTGAGTTCTTGTATAAAAAGTACTATCGGATGATGACCAAGCTGGTCATCACCAACAGTGGAACAGAGGAGGAGGCACGGGATATTTATCAGGATGCCCTGATTGTTTTCTGGCAGAAGGCTACTTCCGGCAACCTGGTCCTTACCTCGAAGATCAGCACCTACATCTACAGTATTTGTCAGAACCTGTGGAGAAAGGAGCTAGACCGGAAGAAGCGGCTCTCCAATGAGGAGAAAGATTCTTCTGTAACCCTCGACACCGAAACCGCTGAAAAGGAAAAGATCATCGCCCGCTGCATGGAACAGCTGGGGGAAACATGTAAGAAGGTTTTGATGTACTATTATTTTGAGGAAATGTCGATGCAGGATATCGCTGAGAAGCTCGGCTTCGCCAACACCGATACCGCCAAGACCAAAAAATATAAGTGCAAGAAAAAGCTGGATGAGTTAGTGAAAGCTCAGTATTCTGAGCAGGACTTTTTAGATTGAAACAATGGCAGCAGAACGCGACTTGGAATTACTGGACGACTACCTGGCAAACCGCCTTGATGAGCAAGGCCGGCGTGCATTCGAACAGCAATTAAACTCAGACCCCGGTCTTAAAACTGAATACGAATTACAGCGGCAGCTGGTCAGCGGCATTCAAAAAGCACGCGTTGCCGAATTGAAGGCAATGCTCGGCAATGTAGCCGTACCAGCGCCTCCCAAGGGTGCCGCCATCGGAACCAAGATAGCCCTCTTCACTGCCGTGGTAGGCGTTGTGGGAACAGGCATTTACCTGTACCTGAACCAGGACCAGCAGAAAGAGGATCTGACCGAAACACCGGCAAAACAACAGGATAACACCACACCGGTAACACCACAATCACAACCCGAATCGCAGGCGCAGAAACCTGCCGAGAACCCGGCTCAGGTCACCGAGGAAGAGCCCTATTCGGAAGAACCGGTTACCACGGAACATACACCGGCCCAAGCACCCAAGGCTGTTAAAAAACCCAAAGCGGGTGCTGACAGTGCTACCAAAGAGCCTTCCATAGAAGTTTACGATCCTACCGAGGACGCCGTTGAAGGTGACCGCACCCAACAGCAGAACGAAGAAGCAGCCAAAGAGGCCAACCGCACTTCGATTGCCGTGGAGATCGATGCCTCGAACAAGAAGTATAACTTCCATTATAACTTCAAGGATGGCAAGCTGTTCCTGTACGGTCCTTTCGAAAAGAACCTGTACGAGATCATGGAGTTCTTCACCGACGACAAACGCACCATCTTCCTGTTTTATAAGGACCAGTATTTCCTGCTCCGGGAAGAGCACACAAAACCGAAGCCCCTCACAGCGATCACCGATCCGGCGCTGCTGAAAAAGCTCAGGGAATACCGAAATTAATCTTCAGACCACTGCGCACAGGCCCTGGCGCCGGCAGTGGTCAGACGACTACCGCGAACCGGATTTTTTCCTACCTTTGCTCCCTTCATGGAGAGATCGTATCGAAAAAAGAAGCTGGGAGGTTACCCCGCCGCGGGCGTTGTGGTTAGCGTAACGCTGGCCCTGTTTGTTGTGGGCCTGTTTGGCCTGCTCATCATCTACTCACGTCAGCTGGAAGAACAGGTACGTCAGAACATCCGCATGCAGGTGTACCTGAAATCGAACCTCACCGAAAACCAGCGCCTCCAGATCGAGAACAAACTCCTGTCACAACAATTCACTGCGAAAGAAAAAGGCAAGGCGGTCACCTTCATTTCCAAAGACGAGGCTGCCAAAAAATTCATCGCCGAAACGGGTGAAGACTTTACAAAATTCATCGGTGAGAATCCCCTGAAAGACGCTTACCTCGTCAACATCGACCCTTCTTACCATACGCCGCAGCAGATGGAAAAGATCAAGGCCGACATCCAGAAAATGAGCGGCGTGTTCCAGGTCTTTTACGTGGAGGGCCTCATAGAATCCGTGAACGACAACGTGATGAAGATCGGTTTGTTCCTCGGAGCCCTGATCCTGATCCTGCTGATCACCGTGATCCTGCTCATCAACAATACATTAAGGCTGGCCATGTTCTCGCAACGCTTCCTCATCAGAAGCATGCAGCTGGTGGGCGCCAGGAACTGGTTCATTCAGCGGCCGTTCATTCTGCGCGCCGCCGGATACGGGCTGCTCAGTGGCGTTATTGCCGCCGCCCTGATGTGGCTCCTGACCGACTATGCCCGCACCCGGATCACAGACCTGAACCTGTTGCACCGGGAAGACCAGTTCTTTATCTTGCTGGGAACGTTGCTGCTGCTGGGAATGCTCGTTGCTGTACTGAGCACGTTCTTTTCCATCCGCAAATACCTGAAAATGTCACTCGATCAATTGTACTGAAATAAGAATACTATGGATAAACTTCCTTTTGGCAGAAAGAACTATCAATGGATGATCATCGGCATCGTTACGCTCATTGTTGGTTTCACCGTGATGTCGCTTGATCAGAAACCCCATGGCTTTGGTTTCCTTGGCCTCACCCTCGGTCCCATCATTGTGATGTCGGGCTTCATCATAGAGATCTACGCCATCCTGCACAAACCCACTGACAAATAGTTAAAAGTTCAAAATTTAAAGTTTAAAGTTCTTCAAAGTTACTCCAGGCCTCGACGAACTTTAAACTTGAAACTTCTAACTTTAAACTTTCCCGCATGTCAATATTCGAGTCGATTGTACTGGCCATTATCGAAGGGATAACGGAGTTTCTGCCCATATCTTCCACGGGGCACATGATCATCGGTTCATCGGTGATGGGCATTGCTGACGATCCGTTCACCAAGATGTTTACTGTATCGATCCAGTTCGGTGCTATCCTCTCTGTGGTAGTGCTTTACTGGAAACGTTTTTTTCAGTCGCTCGACTTCTATTATAAGATCCTGGTGGCCTTTATTCCCGCAGCCATTGCTGGACTATTGTTCAAAGACAAGATCGATGCACTGCTCGAAAGGGTTGATGTTGTAGGTTTCACGCTGTTGCTGGGAGGTATCTTCTTCCTGGTGATGGACAAGATCTTCAAACCGGAACAGCAGACGGAAGAAAAGGTCACTTATCCAAAGGCTCTTAAGATCGGCTGTTTCCAGGTGATCTCCATGATCCCGGGTGTTTCGCGTTCAGCCGCCACCATCATCGGCGGACTTTCACAAAAGCTTACAAGGAAGGCCGCGGCAGAGTTCTCATTTTTCCTGGCGGTACCCACTATGTTCGCCGCCACTGCACTCACGATCTTCAAATTCTACTGGGACGGTGGATCATTCGGCAAAGAGGAACTGACCGCCCTGGCACTTGGCAATGTGGTGGCATTCGTTGTTGCCATGCTCGCCATCAAATCGTTTATCACTTTCTTAACACGCCACGGGTTCGCCATTTTCGGATATTACCGCATCATCGTGGGCATCATCATCCTCGTTCTTTATTACCTTGGTGTTGACCTTTCCATAGTGTGATGGATCACGCACCCACAGACGAAGGTCGTGTTTTGCTCATCGACAAACCGTACGAATGGACCTCATTCGACGTTGTAAATAAGCTTCGCTATAAGCTGAAGATAAAAAAGATCGGCCACGCAGGAACACTCGACCCGCTGGCTACCGGACTGCTGATCATCTGCACCGGAAAAATGACGAAGCGCATCGAAGAATTCATGGGGCTGGAGAAAGAGTACACCGGCAAATTTGTGATCGGCCAGACAACACCGTCGCACGATCTTGAAACGCAAGTAAGCGCTGCCACCGATATCTCGGGAATAACCGAAACGATGATCCAAGAGACGGCCCGCACCTTCACCGGCGTCATCAGCCAGCTCCCTCCAATGCACTCTGCCATCAAGATCGGCGGTAAACGCGCCTACCAGTTTGCGCGCAAAGGAAAGGAAGTAGCGCTGCAGCCACGGCAGGTGGAGATCAGCTCCTTCGAGATCACCGACATAAAGCCGCCGGAAATAAGCTTCCGCATAGTCTGTTCAAAAGGTACCTATATCCGCAGCATTGCACGTGACTTTGGCGACGCACTTGGAGTGGGCGCCTATCTTTCACATCTTTGCCGTACCCGGATCGGGCCTTATTTGCTGTCTAACGCCATCACGATTGAAGAAGTATCGGTATGAAGATCTATCACGGTATTGATGATTTCAGCAAGCTGAATTTTGCAGTGGTCACCAGCGGCACCTTCGATGGTGTGCACGTGGGCCATCAGAAGATCTTTGCCAGACTGAGAGAGATCGCCCGGCGCCACCAGGGAGAGACTGTAGTGCTCACGTTCTGGCCTCACCCCAGGCTGGTGCTGCATCCCGAAGACGAGTCGCTGAAGCTGCTCAACACCTTCGAAGAAAAAGCCGCGTTCCTGAAAGACCAGGGCATCGACCACCTTATCAGGATCCCGTTCACCAAGGAGTTCTCGCAGCTCACCTCTGAACAATTTATCCGCCAGATCCTGGTGGAGACTATCGGCACCAAAAAACTGGTGATCGGCTACGACCATCACTTCGGCAAAAACAGGGAAGGCAGCTTCGAACAACTGAAACAAAACGCGCCCAAGTATGGGTTCGAAGTGGAAGAGATCCCCAGGCAGGACGTTGACCATGTCGGCGTAAGCTCCACCAAGATCAGAAAAGCACTCGAAGAAGGCGATATTGAAACGGCCACCCATTTTTTGGGCAAACCTTACAGCCTCACCGGCCGCGTTGTTGCCGGCGACAAGCTGGGCCGCCTGATGGGCTACCCCACCGCCAACATCGAGATCGACACCAAATACAAGCTCATTCCCATGGATGGTATCTATGCCGTCACCGTACAACATGAGCACACCACGTACGGAGGCATGCTTTACATCGGCAACCGCCCCACCATCAACGGCACGAAACAAAACATCGAGGTCAACATCTTCGATTTCAATAAAGACATTTACGGTGAGTCGCTGACCATTTACATTCACAAGCTCATCCGCGGCGATGCCAAGTTCAGCGACCTCGAAGCCTTGAAAAATCAACTGCACCTTGACCAACAGGCTTCCCTGGCGATCTTAAAAAATCTACCTTAGCCATCAAATCTTTCAGGTATGGAATCACCGCGATTGCTCTGGAGTCCCACCACCAGGTTCAAAACCGAATCCAACCTTCATCACTACCTGCAGTGGCTCAGGGACAACAATGATCTTTCATTCAACGACTATCACGAGCTCTGGAACTGGTCTGTAAACGATCTTCCGGCTTTCTGGGAAAGTCTCTGGCGATATTTCAACATCATCCATGACGGAAGCTACCAGCAGGTGTGCAGCGCCGATCCCATGCCCCATACGCAGTGGTTCAGCGGAACACGGTTGAATTATGCGGAGCATGTTTTCAGAATGGATGGTGTTGTTGGTGAAGAACACCAACAACGGCGACAGCACGAACACCAACATGGGCGAGGGCCGGCCATTGTTTTCAAGAATGAAGATTCGCCGATACAGGAGATCTCGTGGCAGGAGCTGCGGCAGCAGGTGGCGGCACTTCAGCATTTTCTGAGGCGGCAGGGTGTGCAGGCGGGAGACCGTATTGTGGCGTATATGCCCTGCATTCCGGAAGCATCGGTTGCGCTACTGGCATCGGCATCGTTGGGTGCTGTGTGGTCGAGCTGCTCGCCGGATTTTGGTGTGAACGCGGTGATCGATCGTTTCGCACAGATCGAGCCCAAGGTATTGATCGCGGTTGATCAATACCGCTACGGCGGAAAAGTGTTTGACAAAACCGACGTGGTGCGTGAGCTCGTCAAAGCCATGCCTTCGTTGGAATGTGTCATCGTCGTTTCAGACAAAGATCTGACATTCTCTGATAAGCGGTCGATCCGTTGGGAGAGCATCATACAAGAAAAGGGTCATATACTGGAATTCGTGCGCGTACCCTTCGATCATCCCATCTGGGTGTTGTATTCTTCTGGCACCACCGGCCTGCCGAAAGCGATCACCCATTCACAAGGAGGCATCCTGCTCGAACAACTTAAATACGGTACGTTTCACAATGACTTCAAACCAGGCGAGCGCTGCTTCTGGTACACCACCACGGGCTGGATGATGTGGAACTATATTCACGGAAGCCTGCTGGCCGGCGGAACCATGGTGCTTTACGATGGAAGTCCCGCCTACCCGGACCTGAACGGACTCTGGAAATTCACCCAGGATGCCGGCATCCATCACTTCGGCACCAGCGCAGGTTTTATACTGGCAAACCTGAAGGCCAACATCGAACCTTCGGCGCAGTTCGATCTTTCAGCGCTGCGATCCATCGGCTCAACCGGCAGCACGTTGCCACCGGAAGGTTTTGACTGGGTGTATCGCCATGTGAAGGAAGATCTCTGGCTCGCCTCCATGAGCGGTGGCACCGATGTGTGCAGCGCTTTTGTTGGGGGCACCCCCCTGTGGCCAGTGTATGCGGGAGAGATCCAGTGCCGGGCGCTGGGATGCAAGCTTGAAGCCTTTGATGAACAAGGTAAGCCTGTTACCGGTGAGGTAGGCGAAATGGTGATCTCCGCTCCCATGCCTTCCATGCCTGTATATTTCTGGAACGATCCGGCGTTCAAACGTTACCATGAAAGCTACTTCGAGATGTATGCCGGTGTATGGCGCCATGGCGACTGGATCACGATCACACCGCGTCAGGGCGTGATCATCTACGGAAGATCGGATGCCACCTTGAACCGCGGCGGCGTACGCATCGGAACAAGCGAGATCTACCGCGCAGTAGACAAAGTGAAAGAAGTGAAAGACAGCCTGATCCTGTGCATTGAAAAAGAAGGCGGCGAATTCTGGATGCCCCTGTTCGTGGTGATGCACGAAGGGGAAACTTTGAGCGAAGACATCAGGAAAAAGATCAACACCACCATCAGGAGTGAATACAGTCCGCGCCACGTACCCGACGAGATCATTGCCGTGCCTGACGTACCTTATACCATCAGCGGCAAAAAGACAGAGACGCCCGTAAAGAAGGTGCTCATGGGCAAAGACCCCGCCGAAGTGGTCAATGCCGGTGCCCTGAAAAATCCGGGGTCGATGGAGTTTTTTATTGCGCTTGCAAAAAGCAGTCGATAGATCGTGGTCGATGGTCCATGGCCGTGCCGTTTAACAATCACATGAGAGCCCTAATCTAACCATGGACTATGGACAATGGACCATGGACTTTTCTTAACTTGCGCCCATGAAAAAATCAACGATCAATTTCACTGTTCAGCTCGATCAGAATAATATACCGGACAAGATCTTCTGGGACGCCACCGACAAGCCGGATCCGAATATGTCTGAGACGAAATCCATCAGCATTGCCCTGTGGGACGAACGTCAGAAGAATACACTCCGCATCGACCTGTGGACCAAAGATATGCCTGTGAATGAAATGAAACGGTTCTACATCGACTGCCTTGGAGGCCTTGCTCAAAGTATGCTTACCGCCACCGGCGACGAGGTGATGGCCAATGAGACCAACGCCTTGTGTGAACGGCTCGTGAAACACATTCAGTCACAGAAAGAGGAATAGTCGACGGCCCACGGTCGACGGTCCACGGCCGCGAAGTGTTGCTTTTCGCTGGCGGACTTTTAAAGCAAAGTTCTTATTACGTAAGACTTACCAGCGTAATCTTCTCCAACCTGACCGTGGTCTGTGGACCGTGGACTGTGGACTATTTAAGTCCTTCAAACGTTTGTTTTTAGCTAAAAATTTGTACTTTACCGTACAAAATGCTCGGTATGCAGAATATCTGGGCAACTACCCAATTACAAAAACCAACTTATTTAGCGAAGACCTATGACTAATCTTTACAAAGGCTCTGTGGCGACATGCTTTGCGCTCCTGCTGTCCGTTGCAGCATTGTATGCCCAAACCAGTATCTCCGGAAAGGTGGTGGATTCTGCCTCCGGGGAATCCCTTGCGGGGGTTAACATTGTTGTAAAAGGCAAGGTGATCGGTACGATCACAGATACCAATGGAGCGTTCTCACTCCAGGTAAGCGACTCCCCTCCCCTCACGCTGGTATTCTCATTCGTAGGGTTCAAGACCTATGAAATGGCGATCTCCGATGCCAGTACCACCAACGTTGAGGTGAAACTTGAAGAACAAACCGTGCTGGGTGAAGAAGTGGTTATCGCTGCTTCCCGTGTGGAGGAGAGTATCCTCAAATCGCCGGTAACGGTAGAAAAAATAGACCTGCTCGACATCAAACAAACTGCGGCGCCTGAATTCTACGACGCGCTTGCCAACGTAAAGGGTGTGCAATTTACCTCCAGCAGTTTGAACTTTCCGCAGATCAATACACGGGGTTTCGCCACCATTGCCAACGTTCGGTTTGTGCAGATGGTTGACGGTATCGATACCCAGGCTCCCCTGCTGAACTTCCCCACCGGAAATATCGTGGGCCTCGGCGAGCTCGATGCAGAAAGTATGGAGCTCCTTCCCGGAACGGCTTCTGCCCTCTACGGACCCAATGCCTTTAACGGCGTGCTGCTCATGAGAAGCAAAAGTCCCTTCGAGTACCAGGGCCTCAGCGCTCAGCTCAAGGGTGGTATCACTACCTCTGACGCACAGGGTGAATCTTTCCCGTTCTACAACTTCGGCCTCCGTTACGCCAAAGCGTTCAAGAACAAGTTCGCCTTCAAAGTGAATTTTTCCATTTTCGATGCCGAAGACTGGCACAGCACCGACTATACAACCGATGTGAACCGCCCCGACTATCCGGCTAACCTCACAGGCCAGCCGAACTTCGATGGTGTGAACACGTATGGTGATGAAACCCGCATCAACTTTACCGTTCCTGTTCCCAGCATCGGCCCCTTCGACCTGAGAAGGACCGGATGGAGAGAACAGGACCTGATCGATAACTATGATGCCAAAAGTATCAAAGGTGATGCCGCGCTGCATTACAGGATCAACGATAACCTGGAAGTGCTTTACAACTACCGGTATGGTGGCGGTAGCTCCGTATACCAGGGCTCCCAGAAGTATGCGCTCCGGGATTTTACACAGCAATTCCACAAGCTTGAGCTGCGCTCTAAATCATTCTTCGTACGCGGCTATGTAACCGCTACGGACGCAGGCGATTCTTATAACATGGCAGCGTTGGGCGGCCTTTTGAATGAACGCATCAGTCCCACCGCATCACAGTGGGCCCCTACTTACGGTCAATCCTATGTGTTGGCTATGCAGGGATATGCCCCTGGCGTTCCGGCTGGCAATCCGGATGAAGCGCACAAGTTTGCAAGGGCACAGGCAGATGCAAGCAGGCCTGCCGTTGGTTCTGCCGAGTTCAAACAACTGCTGGAAGCTGTGCGCAATGATTATTTTCAGCGCGACCCTTCCGGTGCCAAGTTCATTGATAACTCACGACTGTATCACGGTGAGTTCAACTACAACTTCGGCGATAAGATCAAGTTTGCCGAGATCCAGCTTGGCGGTAACGTGAGAAGGTACAGCCTGTTCTCTGACGGAACCATCTTCAACGAAGCTCCCGATGACGGCACCAATTTCCAACGCATTGACATTGACGAATTCGGATTCTATACCCAGTTATCCAAAACCGTAGCAGACGCACTCAAGCTGACAGGTTCGCTTCGTTTTGACAAGAATGAGAACTTCGACGGACGCGTGACACCACGGATCTCTGCCGTGTATACCTTCAGCGAAACCCACAACGTGAGGGCTTCGTTCCAGACCGGTTTCAGGAACCCCGATACCCAGGCTCAGTTCATCTACTTCCCTGTAGGAACGAACACGCTGCTGGGCAGCACAAAAGCCAATGCACAGAGATATGGTGTACATGAGGGCGGCGCTTATACCATCGACTCTTACAATGCTTACCTGGCCTCCGGCGGAACACTCACAGACTCCGGCCCTTCCGGTGGCAATCCTGCGCTGCTGGTTGACGCGTACGTTCCTTACGTTGGGCCTGAGCAGCTCAAGTCTTTTGAAGTGGGTTACAAAGGTATCTTCGGCGGAAAGTTCCTGGTTGACCTCAACGCTTACTACACCACGTATACTGACTTTATCGGTGGCGATGATTATGTGTTAAAAAGCCCCACTACCCATCAGGGCGATAAGGTACCTGCCGGCACAGTATATTCCCTTTATGTGAACTTCCCTGAAGATGTTGAGTCGTATGGTGTTGGCCTGGGACTGACCTATAATTTACCCAGGGGCTACACGCTTTCCGGTAACTATAACTATGCAGCGTTCGATGATAACAGCGAGGCGAACAGCCAGTTCAGGGCAGGATTCAATACGCCCAACAACAAGTTCAATGTAAGCATCGGTAATCGTAAGGTGACAAAGAACTTCGGCTTCAACCTGAACTACCGCTGGCAGGAAGAGTTCCTGTGGCAATCGGACTTCGGTTCATGGAATGTACCTGAGTTCGGTGTCTTCGATGCACAGGTGAGCTACAAAGTGCCTTCTATCAAAACCATTGTGAAGCTGGGCGGGTCTAATATCTTCGGAAACGATTACAGGACCAATCTCGGCGGACCGTTCGTAGGCCAGCAGTATTACCTCTCTTTAACTTTTGACGAATTCTTTAATTAAAAAGATCTATGAAAAAGCTGAAAATATATTCCTATATCATCGCGCTTCTGGTAACCGGAGTTTCGTGTGAGCAGGAGCTTGTTGATAATTCGGCCAGCCCTTGTCCCTCTGACGATCCTACCATTATTTGTCCTCAGCAGGAAGTGGATCAGTGCGCCGGCGCCAGCGCAGGATCGGCGAACTTCGGGAAATTTATCGCGATCGGAAACTCCTTTGTAGCGGGTGTCCAGGGCGGCGCTTTGTTCACGGCAGGCCAGAACAATTCACTGCCCGCTATCCTGAACAAACAATTCGAGTGCGTAGGTGCTCCCGCCAACTTTGTTCAGCCTTCTATCAACGCAACACTTGGATGGAACCTGTTCATAACACAGCCGAAGCTCACAGACCCGACGAAGCCTGCGCTTGGACGGATGCTGCTGCAATACGGCACCAACATTGATTGCGCTACCGGTGCAGCGTCACCCAGGCCGACACCCCAGGCCTATGCGCCGTCAAACGTCGAAGCCGTTCCTAATCCCGCGGTAAACCCCGGATTTATTTATACAGGCGGCAAGGCAACGCTCAACAACTTCGGCGTACCTGCCGTTGTATTGGGGCAATCGCTGATCCCGCAGACAGGCGCGTGGGCAGGTGCCAACTCAGACCCGAGGTTCAATCCTTTCTATGGCCGACTGGCATATCCCGGCACAGGATCTTCAACCATCATCGGAGATGCTGCCGCCGCACAAGGTACCTTCTTCCTCTTCTGGCTCGGACTGGATGACTTCTTCCTCTATGCAGCTTTTGGAGGAGATCCTGCCAGGGCACCCCTAACACCCGCCAGCGGTGGACTTCCCAATGGTTTCGATGGCCAGTACGCTGCAGCCATTGGATCGCTGATGGCATCAAACGCTAATCTTAAAGGTGTTGTGGGAAATTTCCCGAACATCTTCGCGATGCCGCACTTTACATCCGTTACTTATAATCCCATTCCACTGGATGCGACCACTGCCGCAGCCGTTAGCACAGGTTTTGCAGGCTACAACGCAGCGCTCGATGGCCTGATCGCCAACGCTGCAGCGTTTGGTATCAACGATGCGCTGAAAGCAGAAATTGCTACCAGGAAAGTGAGCTTCAGCGCGGGTTGCAACAACAAGATCCTGATCATTGATGAGACCCTCACAGATCTCGGACCTTACTTCGACGGATTGAAGAATGCCGGCGCCATTAACGATGCTCAAAGGACGGCGCTTGTTCCCTATCAGCGTGTGAGGCAAACCACACCAACCGACATTATTCCGCTGAGTGCAGGCACAGTGCTGGGCACTACGGTTGGCGGAAACGCTACCATGGTGAACGGTGTTACTGTTCCGCTGGCTGATCAATATGTTCTCATTCCTTCAGAGATCGCTCAGATCGAAACTGCCCGTGCTGCGTACAATGCCGTGGTGGCCAACACGGTTGCTGCTTTTAGCACAAGGCTCGCATTGGCTGATGTGAATGCGGCGCTCACATCGTTTGTAACTGCCAGAGCGGCCGTTGCCAACAACATCACAGTTACGCCCAACATCAATCCGCCTACAGGTATTTATTCGGAAGATGGCGCACATCCTAACAGCAGGGGTTACGCCTTTATTGCGAACGTTTTTATCGATGCCATCAACGCTAAATTCGGGGCAAGCGTTCCTAAAGTGAACCTGGCTAAATACAGCGCTACGGCACTGCCTATTCAATAAACGATCTTCATCACAGAAAAAAAGTGCTCTTCGTGAGCACTTTTTTTTTCTCCTTCACTGTTAAAGTATCTGTGCCTGTCGGCTCAAGCCAATGCAAGCGAGTAAGTAAATCCAGTAATCCTGAAATCCTGTTAATCATGATCAAGACACCCTCCATCACCCGGCTGCTTTTTTTCAGCATCACTTGGTTTGTGATTGCCTGTTCTGATGACAACAATCCACCGCCCGTGGTGGAGAAAGTACTGGTAGAGTCAGTCAAGATAGAATCAAGGACAGCGCAGCAACTGAAAACGCTTGTTCAGTTCTCGGGGAGGGATATCGATCCTTCCATTATGAAATATAACGTGAATACGTATCGCGTTACTTACAAGACCACTTATAAAGGTGATGAGATCGTTGCTTCGGGCGTGATCGCCCTGCCCTTTACTACGGATCAAGTCGGCATGGTGAGCGTTCAGCACGGCACCATTGTACAGCAGACCGACGCACCCTCTGCGCAAGGGGCGGGCAGCTTTGACCTGGTGGTGTATGCCGCCATGGCATCATCAGGTTTTATAGTAGTGGTGCCGGACATGATCGGCTTCGGGCAATCCAAGAACATCTTCCACCCCTATTACGTGGAGGAAGCCATTGCCCAGGCGATCGTAGACAATGTCAGGGCGGCCGCTGAGCTGGCGGAAGATGACGACGTGAGCTTCAACAACAGGCTTTTCCTGGCGGGCTACTCTGAGGGTGGTTACGCCACGATGGCGGCGCACAAAGCGATTGAAGCGGAGCCTATAAAAGACATCGACCTGGTCGCGTCGTTTCCCGCTGCCGGAGGCTACGATATCCAGGCCATGCAGCACTACATTTTCAACCAGGATCAATATCCGCAGCCTTATTACCTCGCTTACGTGGCAAGGAGCTACCAACTGTACTATGAGAAGAGTGGCCTTCTTGCAGATTTTTTTAACGAGCCCTATGTCTCGCGCATCCCGAACCTGTTCGACGGAATTACCAGCGCGGGAAATATCAATGTACAGCTTTCTAACCGGATGGGTGAGCTGATCAGGGAAGACCTGAGGCTGAACCTCGACACCGACACCCGGTATGCCTACATCCGCAATGCTTTTGCCGAGAATTCGTTAACGGACTGGGCACCGTCAATTCCCATGTATATGTACCACGGACAGCAAGACACCACCGTTCCTTACGAGAACAGTGTTACCACCTATCAGAAACTGATCGCCAATGGAACGTCTGCTGAGACTTTGAAATTCATTCCGCTGCCAGGAAAGGACCATACCACAGGAATAGATCCGTACATCGATGATGTGATCAAAAAAATGCAGCAGCTAAAATGATCACTTTGCCCTGGATATCGGCAGCTTCTGTTTTTTCCAGGCCGTAAATCCTTCTGCGAGGTTATAAACGTGCTTGAATCCCAGGCGGGCCATCAGGTCGGCCGTCTCCCTGCTTCTGCCGCCCACTGCGCAATAAATAAAATAGGTTTTGTTCCTGTCAAGCTTGCCTACCGCAGATTCAAAATCCTTTCTAAAATAGTCGAGCTGATCAGCGCCCGGGATCACGCCCCTGGCCATCTCATCAGACGTTCGCAGGTCAAGGAGCACCTCGCCTGACAGAGAATCCATCTTCGATTTAAATGCCGCGGGTGACAGGTCTTCCACAGCAGATTGAGCAAAACAACCCGTAGCCGCTACAACCAGGAGAAATGTGATGATGCTTTTCATACCTCAAATATAACCAGCCAGCTTATATGCTAAAAATCCCACCCATTCGCGGACAAGCTTGTGCCAAACGATCAGCGCATTCAGCTGCGGAATGATCAGGGTATCTGGATAAAATTCACGGGAATGTGAATAGAAATCAGTGGTGAAGTGATCGAGCTGCACCCCTGCCTTGCGATAACATGCCAGCGAACGGCGCATGTGAAAAGCGGAGGTGATCAACAGGCAATCCGCCCCTTTGTATCCCTGATCTTCCAGCATCTGCTTTACCTGGACGGCCGACTCGTAGGTATTCCGTGTTTCATTTTCAATGATGATGGCACTGTCAGGAACGCCCATCATCACCATTGCTTTTTTGAACAGGTTTGCTTCCGGTTCAGGCTCGCCCGTTAAACGCCCGCTGCCACCGCTGATGAGTATTTTCTCCAGAAGTCCTGCTTTGTAAAGCTGAACGGTGTGTGTTACCCGGTCGGCGCCTCGTTGAAAGTACACACGGTCATTCGGACTGAGTGACAAGGTCGAGCCGGTAAGTACAATGCCCAATTCATAGGGCTGCAAATCGCTGATCGGCGTGGGCGGAAGCTCCCAGGCGCGCATGCATTCGTTCGCAATAAAATCGTTGCTGAAAAAGAGCAACATCACCAGGCCTGACCAGAGCATCCTTTTTTTCCAACGCACATTCCTGATCACCACCGAAGCCAGCAGGCAGATGCAGATCAGCGTGAGCGGCATCACCAGGTAGGTCAGTGTTTTGGAAAGGACAAAAAACATACGCTACCGCAGGCTGGTTTCTATTTCCTTCTGTGCAACGGGTTCGAGAGACTGCCAATGCCATCGATGATCCTGCGCAGCACATCAAAATACAGCAGCAAGGCCAGCACCAACGTCATAGACCAGATCACCCCCGTATTGAAATAAAATGTATCGACGTTGCTTCTCAGGAAATGTTTGGTCGGCATGTAGAACTGCGCATTAAAATCAACCATGTGGTCAGGCTCCGGATCTTTGTAGATCGGGTAGATCTTCTGGATGAGCTTGCCATCCTGCTCGATGATTCGGTGCGTCTCTGACAGGTTCTTCACCAGTTCCATGATCGACTCGTTGTTGTATTGCTCGCGCAGGTCTTCGAGCGCTTTTTCTTTTTCGGGCGTACTGGTCATCTCGCGGATCTTCGCTTCTTTTTTCTGGTCAGCCACATTGTACCGGCGGATGTAAAATGTCTTCAGCTGATCAAGAAATACCGTAAGGTCCTGGTATACGGTTGAATCGAAGCGCGCCGGCACAAGGTTATCCATGTGTTTGAACTTATCCGCGCCCACCAGGTTCAATTCCTGGCCGATCTCCCTGCGGATGAGGGCCAGGTTCTTCTGCATTGTTTCTTTCACTTCCGGGTCGGGCGAACGATAGTTGTTGATGCAATACTGGATCCTGGTTTCCAGCTCGGGGATCAGGTACACTTTCATAAAGTCAGCGTTGGCCATCACCTTGTCATACATGTAGAACTCTTTCGAAAAGCGGTTGTCCTTGAACTGTGTGACCATGGCTGCTTCGAAAGCCCATCGCGAGGCCATGAGATCGCCCACAAAGGGAACTGTAGCTGTATTTCCGATAGCAGGATTGAGTTTGTCGAATTTCACCACCACGCCACTCAGGATCAGCTGCGGGATCAGCAGCAGCGGTATGAGGATGTAAATGGTAACGGCAGAGTTGAACGCTGATGAGATGTTCAACCCCAGCAGGTTTGCAAAACAAGACACCGTGAAAAGGATGAACCAGTGTTCGAAGAACAGTCCCTTGATCTCGAGAATGTATGATCCTACGATCACGAACATCAACGTTTGAATGGCCGAGAGTATAAAAAGAATGGAGATCTTCGAAAGGATATAACTGCTGCGGCTCAGGTGAAGGAACGCCTCACGTTTCAGGATCTTGCGGTCGCGGATGATCTCTTCGGCGCTCACGGTAAGTCCCATGAACAGCGCTACGATCACGCTCATAAAAAGATACGCAGGCAGGTTCAGGTTTTTGCTGAACACATACCCTGTGGTGAGCTTGTCGTCTATGTTGTAATAGCGTACAATGAAAGCGAGGATAAATGCCAGCACCGGTGCCTCCAGCAGGTTGATGATCATGTACTGCCTGTTGTGGATCTTGGCCTGGATATCGCGCATGGAGAACAGGTGCGCCTGCCGGAACCGTGAAGGGATGTTCAGCGTTGAGTGCGGCTCATCGTTTGACGTCTTCACGGAAAAAGGCTTGTAGTTCTTCTCGTAGATCTCGTGCCATTGCTGTGCGGTCATCTTACGCTCGTTGGTGAAATGCCCGTATTCATTGATCACCTTGGTTTCGATGATGTTGAAGATCTGCTCGGGGTTCACGTTGCCGCATTCGTGGCATTCGCCCTCATCGCTATTCACCAGGTTGATGCTCTTCTTGAAATAAACGATGGCATCCACGGGGTTGCCATAGTAGATCTGGTAGCCTCCCGTATCGAGGATCAGCAGCTTGTCGAACATTTTAAAGATGTCTGACGACGGCTGGTGGATCACGGCAAAAACGAGCTTGCCTTTCAGCGAGAGCTCTTTGAGCAGGTCGATGATATTTTCAGAATCGCGTGACGACAGACCACTGGTGGGCTCGTCACAAAAGAGTACTGCCGGCTCGCGCAGCAGCTCCAGCCCGATGTTGAGGCGTTTGCGCTGCCCGCCGCTGATGGTCTTGCGCAACGGTGAGCCTACTTTCAGATCTTTGATCTCTGCAAGGCCCAGGTCTTCGAGCACTTTCATCACGAGCAGGTCAATCTCCTCCTCGTTCTTCTGGCTGAAGCACAGCTTGGCGGCGAAGTACAGGTTCTGGTAAACGGTAAGGTCTTCGATGAGCAGGTCGTCTTGCGGAACAAACCCGATCACACCTTCGATCTTGTCAGGCGCCTGGTGGATGTCGATATCGTTGATCAGCACCTGGCCGCCGGAGGGTTTTTCGGAGCCGTTGAGCACGTGCAGCAGCGTCGATTTTCCCGCGCCGCTCGCACCCATCAGCGCGATCAGGTTACCCGATTCCTCGGAGAGATTCACATTGCGCAGCCCCAGTCTTCCGTTCTTGAACTTGAAAGTGATGCCTTTGGCTTCGAACGAAGTGCGGCTGTGGGTACCCGGTTTCATGAACTGGCTCAGGATCTGGCCATAGTACACAGGCTCGTCCTTATCCCAACGCAGGAGGCTTCCCACCGCCAGCACACTGATCTTGCCAGACTTCACCGGAACGCCGTTCAGGTAAACATCGGTTTTGCCGAGGTATTTCAGGAAGTACAGGTCGTTCTGCTCCACATGCAGAATGGCGATGAAGCCGTTGAGGTGATCGCGCACCATATGGCGGGCGTTGGCAAAAGTGGCCGTGGGCGATGCATCTACGATGAGCAGGTGATCGTGGTCGAGCTCTGATGGTTGGTTACCCAGCACGAATACCTGGATAGCCTCGATCTCCCGGGCGCTGATCTTGAAGCATTCACCGATCGTTGACACCAGTTTCTCCTCGTGCTCCGAAATGGTGCCATCAGCCTGGATAATGCTGATCAGCTCGAGCACGATCACGATCTTCTGTTTCTGGGTAAGATGCGGATTGATCTCCGCACAAAGCTTCTCGATAGCACTGGCATCGGCACCCGTCTCCGAAATCGTTTTCGTGTATTCGTCAAAAAGCTTCAGGTAGCCATCTACGGCCGACTGGCTCAGGTGATCATTGAGGAAGACCCTGATCTGGTCTCGTTCCTGCTTGGTAACATCTCCTTCCTTGGCCACAACGGCAAACAGACGCAGAATAGCTTTGAGCAATGCTTCACTCATGGGGTAAAGGTTAAGCTTTAAAGATAGTGAAAGATGTAAATTCTGTCATAAAAAAAAGGGAACCGGTATTGAGCCAGTTCCCTTTTTCTTTGCCTTCACAGCGTATTATTCTGTGATTTCTTTTCTGATCTTTTCTACGATGGTAGTGATACCCTCGAGGTTCTTGTCGCTGAGCACCAGGTCGGCCCGGTTGTTCTTGATCTGCTCTTCGATATTGAGCTTCTCGTAGGTTTCTTCCAGGGTTTTGATATCTGCTGAAATAGAGGCGATGGGCTCGCTCTGGTCAACAGTTTTAAGCATTTTTAACAATTCGCTAACAGCTTTTTTCTGTTCCAGCACCACGCGCATCAGCGGCGTGAGCACCAGGTTGCGGCTGTCTTCGGGTAAAATGTTCTTGGGATACGATTTGATAAGACCTGTAGAGATGTAAAGACCTTCGATAAAGCTTCCGGTAACCACCAGCGATGAAAGCTTGTTACGGTTGTCATCGATCAGGAATGCTTCGGCCTGCTTGATGGTTTTATCCAGCAGTTGTGCCAGCGAATCTTTGTTGGAGATGTTCTTCTCAAATTGTTTTCCGAGCTCCGAATCAAAAGTGCCGATCAGGCCGAGGTTGTCAGCCAGCGTTTTGCACGAGCTCAGGTAGTCGATCGCTTCCTGTGTTTTATCGTATGAAGTGAGATAACCGATATCGGCAACATACACACCCAGGTTTAAAGCCGCTTTGTGATTGAGCGTAGTGTAAGAATCTACTTTTTGCCTCGGGTTCACCAGGGTTTGGTTGAACTCAGCCCCTGTAGCCTGCAATAAATACGGGATTTCGGAAGGCGAGGGTATGTTATAGACTACTTCTTCAATTTGTTGCTTCAGGGACTCTCCTGCCTCATCAAATTCGTCAGAATTCTTGTTCTTATCTTCACTGGAAGACGCACACGAGGCCAAACCCGCAGCGAGAAGAGCACAAAGAAAGAAATAAATGGGTTGCTTTAAGTTCATGGTCGTATCATAGGTTTAGAAGATTCAATTTTAATACATTTTTTACTCGTATAAAACGAGTAGCTATATTTTTGGCCGAATTTTCTGGTTTTTGCCTACTTTTTGGTTAAGTTTAGATGAACCCGGAGGAACCTGGCGACTATGGCTAAAATGGTAAACAAAACCGTGCTGATCGATGATAGTGACATTGACCTGTTTATACAGCGCAGGTTTCTTGAGGTTTACAATTTTTCAGATCAGCTGATCTCGTATAAGTCGGCCGTTGAAGCCCTGAACTGGCTCAGGAACAGTAACGGCGAAACGCCGCCTGACATTATTTTCCTTGACCTGAATATGCCAGAGGTTGATGGCTTCGGCTTCCTGAAAAGCTTCGATACCCTTCCTGACAAGATCAAAACGAAATCCCGGATCGTGGTGCTCACCAGCTCCAACAGCATGAAAGACCGCGAGCAGGTATTCGAGAACAAGAGCGTGATCCAGTTCATTACCAAACCCCTGAAACAGGCCGACATCGAAGAGCTTCAGCGCAAACTCGCCGCCAACAGGCAACCACCAGTGATGAACGGCTCGAATTAGTTACCAGTTGCCGGTTGCAAGTTGCCGGTTTTAGTACCGTGAGCTTTTCACAGTTACAGTGTTATAAATCTGATTAGCATGACTCCCTAATCGCCTAACTGTTCACTCCTCTCGGATATGAGTTCAGAACGGGATGTATGATACCGAGTCTCCAATCGAAGACGTCCCCCTCCTGGCTCCTTACTTCTGACTCCTTACTCCTAGTCCAGGCTCCTCCTCACTTGTCTAACCAAGTTTTAAACTCCTGCACCCTCTCCCTTGCCACAATAATGTCGTTATCCTGGCAGCCCTTTAATACAAGCCTCAGCCTGCTGTTGGTGTAGCTGATGATGTCCTGGATGGCGCCTGACCGCACCAGGTATTTACGGTTGATCCTGAAAAAATCTGCGGGGTCCAGCATTTCTTCCAGCTGCTCGAGGGTGTAGTCGAGCACAAAATTCCTGTTCTCGTCTGTAACACAGAACGTGGTCTTGTCCTGACTATAAAAATAGCGCACGGCTCCCACCTCGATGGTCTTCAGGTGCTCGCCCACCTTGATCACAAAACGTGTCTTGTATTTTTTCATCAGCATCTGCACCGCCTGGCCGATGTTGTCGAGGATCTGCCGGGTGCCAGATTCGCTGCGGGTGAGTCCATTGAATTTTTTCAGGGCAGCCTGCAGCTCGTCTTTGTCTACCGGTTTCAGAATATAGTCGATGCTGTTCACCTTGAAGGCCTTGAGCGCGTATTCATCGTAGGCGGTGGTGAAGATCACAGGACATTTCACTTCGCATTGTTCGAAGATCTGAAAGCTGATGCCGTCGGCAAGTTGTATGTCCATCAGCGCAAGCTCCGGGGCAGGGTTGGTATTCATCCACTGCACGGCTTTTTTTACCGTGTCGATAGTGGCTACGATCTGCGCGCCGGGAATGAGCTCACGCACCAGCTTCTCAAGGCGCTGGGCTGCCTGTATTTCGTCTTCAATGATGAGTATGTTCATGCGGCGGCACCTGTCAGTACAGGAAGTTTTACCTGGAAGCGCGACTGGTCCTCGTTCACCTCCACCCTGGTGGTGCTCAGGAATTCGTAACGCTTGCGAATGTTCTCGAGCCCCACACCCAAAGAAGGCTCTCCAAGCATGGCCTTCTTCTGGATGTTGTTCTCAACGATGATGTAATGACTGTTGGTATAGACCCTGATCAGCAGCGGATCGTCTTCGGAGACTACGTTATGCTTAATGGCATTCTCCAGCAGCATCTGCAAGGCCAGGGGTGCGATCCGGATCTCGCTATCGTTCTGAATATCGATTTCCACCACCAGCTTGTTGCCAAACCTGATCTGCTGAAGGAAAAGGTATGCCCGCAGAAACCTGAGCTCTTCCTCCAGCGGTACAACTTCCTTTTCGCGCGTGTCGAGCACATAACGGTAAACCTCAGACAGCTGCTTGATGAATTTCACTGCTTTATCCTGGTCTTCATACACCAGGTTGGTGAGCGCGTTGAGGCTGTTGAAAAGAAAATGTGGATTCACCTGGTTCTTCAAGCTCTCGTATTTGGCCATGATATTTTCTTTCTGAAGTTTCTCCGCATCAACAGACGTCTTCCGCCAGTTCATGAGGAAAGCGCGGCCATGCAGGAACAGCGAAATGATGATGGTGATGATCATGGGGAAATACACGTTCTGCGATATGTTGATGTCAAAGATCGCGTTATAGGTCGTGCTCAGCAGATAGATGGCCAGCAAACTAAAGCCAATGGTGACTACCATACCGATAAAGAACCGCTTCACCGGGTAGTGCAGCCACGAGATCTTCCTGGAGATGTAGCTGCCGATATAGTCGTTACCTTTCCAGAGCACTACCCAGATCAGCGAGCTGAAGGACGAAATGATCCAGAATATTTTGGAGTTGAACGCACAATCCCTGCAGCCGAGCCCCGTGAACGTCATCACAAGTCCTGCCATGATCAGCAGCACGATATCCCGCGCTTCGTTCAGGATCATTCTTCGGTCACAGGCGTCCATCTTCAGTTAGAAGTTTAAAGTTTAAAATTTGAAGTTTAAAGTTACAAATTAGTTTGCGAGTAATAGGTACGAGGTACGAAATACGAGGTACGATGCTCACGTACTTCGTACCTCGTATTTCGTATTTCAAACCTCACATCTGTTATTGACACTGTGCTTTAAGCTTCTCCGCCATGCTCCTTCCCCACTGCGGCGCCAGCGGGTTGTCTGACTTATAGGTGTTGAATTTTTCCAGCGAGCGGGTAACGACCGCGCAGGCTTCAGTAGTGGACGAACCGAAGAACTGGGCTGTGCCAAACTGCATCTGTGCCGACAGTACAAGCGCTCTCGGGTTTTCAGGGTTCAGCGCAGAAGCCTTGCCAAAAGCCTGCATGGCCAGGGGCGAAAGTTGTGCGCCACGCGACGCGGGATCGACGGTAACGCGGATCATGTGCGCAAACCCTTCCAGCGCGATCACTTCTGATTCCTGGGCTGCAATGGCCTTGGCTTTTCCGATGGCGGTCACGGCCTGGTCAAGGTACGCGTCTTTCTTCGCCGCATCTTTTTCCTGGGCGGCCATCATGATGCAACCGAAGGCGCTATAATAGTGCGGCTCCCATTTTGTTTTCTCTGCCAAAGCAATGCGGTCGAAGGCATTGACAGCCTGCTGATATTCGTCCATGGACTTTGCCTGGTAAACGGCCTGAATGTTCTTTTTCATCGCAGCTTCATATTTGCCGTCGTCGGCGAAAGCAGAACTGGCCAGGGCGAAGATCAGCGCGGCCAGGAGTACGGGGAGGATGTTGAATGTTTTCATAATAAAGAAGTTAAAAGTTTAATGTTTAAAGTTTAATGTTTGAAGTTTGAAGTTTGAGGTTTGAGGTTTAAAGTTCGTCGAGGCCTGGAGTTGTTTCGAGCAACTTTAAACTTTGAACTTTAAACTTTAAACTCTCAGAGCGTAGGGAGTTGATTCACGGATTTGTTTTTCGAAAGCGTAATAAAGATGCCGATGAACAGGAACCGGGGGGCGGGCTGGCGGATGGGCCTTCCGTTGTACACACCTTGCTCATTCATCTGCGTGCTGTATTCGTAGCCGAAGATGTTGTTACGTCCGGGCAGGTTGGTGCATGACAGGTACACGATCAAATAAGGTTTGGGCAAATAGCTCCAGTTGAAGCTCAGGTCCTGATAGTCGGGCGTTTTGCCACCATTAAATACCGCGCTGTTGGGATCGTTGTAAGGTCTTCCGCTGGCATACGAATAAGTGGCACCCAGTTGACTCTTGAGCTTCTGCACGAAATATTTTGCGACGATGGAAAAATTGTGCTTCGAAGCGAACGTGGGCACGGCCTTCACAGGAAAGTCCAGGTAGTCGCGTTTGGTATCGAGGTATGAGTATGAGATCCAGTAGTCGAGTTTGTCAACGGACTCGTTGTCGCGCAGGAACAATTCTACACCACGCGCATAACCCGAACCGAGGTTGGTGAGCTGCGCATCGACGGTCTTCACCAGATTCTCATATTTTTTATAATACGTTTCGATCCTGAACGTCCTGTTATTCTCCACCCGCTGATAGTTCAGGATGAAGTGCTGCGCCTGCTCGGGGCCGAGCGTGTTCAGGTATTGCAGGTATTGATTCTTGGGTGACTGTCTGAACCTGCCATACGCCAGCGACACCTGGCCCGTAGAACCTGCCTTGTAAGAGAGCGATGCGCGTGGATCAACACTCAGCTTATCCGTGAGGTTGTTGTGCTCAACCCTCGCACCGAGGCGTGTCACAAACTTGTTGCTGGCATACACATCCGTTTCGGCGAAAGCCGCGGTGATGGTCTCATCGAAGCCCAGGCTTGTACCGGTGCCACCGAATGGAAGCATGACCTGCTCATACGACCTGTTGATCACTTCAACGCCCGTTCTCAATTCCACCTGATCGGATAAAGATCCTTCGGCAACAGCCTTGGCATGTACACCTTTTTCCGTCTCACGGGTGTTATCCTGCATGAGCGTGACGTCGTTATTCATGTAGGTGTATGACAACCCGCCGCGTACCATCCAGTTATCGTTGAGCGCGGTCTTATAGAATCCATTGAGATACCGGTAATCATTGGCAAGGTCGTACTGCGCTTTGTTGTTGTAATTGTCGATGTCGTGGTTGTACAGTGAAAAATCGGAGTGTGAGAAATTACCGTAAGCTTTCACCATGCCCTGCTTGCCCACGCGCTGGCGAAAGGCGCCCATGCCCTGCACCGATGCCGGCGGCGTTTTCCAGTCGATCTCCTGGTTGATCAACCCCATGTATGGGCGCAGGTTGGTGTACTGCACTTTGGCGGCAGCGGAACCTCCTTCCCAAGCCTGGGTATGCGTAAGATCTCCTCCCACGGAAAGGATACCGATATCCGTTCGTGTGATCTCCGACTCGTCTTTCGAGTCGAGCGCCAGGGCCGACGAGAGCGCCTGGCCATACTCAGCCGAGTAGCCGCCGGTGCTGAAGCTTGTGCCCTTGAACATGAAGGGCAGGAACCTGCCACGTGAAGGTGTGTTGGGCGCCGCAGGACTGTAAGCATCCAGCACCAGCATACCATCGATGAACGTGCGGGCCTCGTTGCTGTCACCACCCCGCACAAAGAGCCTTCCACTCTCGCCCACCTTCTGGGTGCCGGGCAACGTGTTGAGGGCACCTGCAATGTCTGCCGTGGCGCCGGCCGTGGTGGCAATGTCTACAGCGCGGAAAACGGTTCTGCGCGATTCATCGCTGGCCGTAAATGCGCCTGCCGAAATCGTGACCGCGTTGAGCTCGCTGACCTCTTCCTGCAATCTCACTTCGAGCGTGATATCCTTCCCCGAAAGGGTCAGGGGCTGCCTGAACTCCCGGTAGCCGATGAATTTGGCCACCAGCACCTGCGTACCGGTTTCGTTGGTGGTAAAGCTGAACTTTCCCTGGTCATCTGCGCTGGTACCGTCATACGTATCCAGGAGGTAGACATTGGCCAGTGGAACTGCATTTCCCGCAGCATCGGTTACCTGCCCGGAGATGGTGGCCTGCGAGAATGCCAGTGTTTGCAAGGCGGAAAGAAAAATGGTAGCCAGTGTTTTCATAGGTGTGTTTTTTGGCGATTACACGGTAAAGGTGAGCCGGGCGCTTCACTTCGCGGAATCTGAGTTTCCGGACTGTTGAAGAAAACGGATGAGTTGTCAGGATCGGAAGATGGGCTTTTCCGCAGATTGGTTATTTTTGCCGTTTCAACGACAGAATTCTATTAAAATGGCCGATTACAGCAAGGACGAGATCAAACGTATCGAGGAAAAGTGGCGTAAGGAATGGGAGAAAAGACAGGTTTACAAGGTTGAAAACCAGTCTGATAAGCCCAAATACTATGCGCTCGACATGTTTCCCTACCCATCCGGGGCGGGACTGCATGTGGGCCACCCGCTCGGTTACATTGCTTCCGATATTGTAGCCCGTTACAAAAGGCTGAAGGGCTTCAATGTGCTTCATCCCATGGGCTTTGATGCCTTCGGACTTCCCGCCGAGCAATACGCCATCGAACACGGTATCCACCCTGCGGTATCGACCGAGCAGAACATCCGGAACTTCAGGAGACAGCTCGATAAGATCGGATTTTCATACGACTGGAGCCGTGAAGTAAGGACCTGCGACCCGAAATATTATAAATGGACGCAGTGGATCTTCCTGCAATTGTTCGACAGCTGGTATAACCGCAAAAAGCAAAAGGCCGAACGGATCGCCGACCTCGTAAAGATCTTCGAGACCGAGGGCAACAGCGCTCATCCCTTCCCCAACGGTAAGTATACACTGCCCTCCGGGAAGACCGTTTTCACTCCCGGCGACTGGAAATCATTCGATGAGAAACTGCGTCAGGATATCTTCATGCAATACCGCCTGGCCTACCTGGCTTACACCGATGTAAACTGGTGCGAGGCCCTGGGCACGGTGCTGGCCAACGACGAGGTGATCAACGGCGTGAGCTACCGTGGCGGATTCCCCGTGGTGAAAAGGCAAATGCGCCAGTGGAGTCTGCGCATCACGGAATACGCCGAGCGCCTGCTCCAAGGGCTTGACGAAATAGATTTCAGCGACTCGATGAAAGAGATCCAGCGCAACTGGATCGGCAAGAGCGTGGGCGCAAAGATCAACTTCAACCTGGTGGCTGAACGCGCCAAGGATCTGTCGTTGACAGTCTTCACCACTCGTCCTGATACGATCTTCGGTGTAGACTTCATGGTGCTGGCCCCTGAGCATGAGCTGGTGAAGTCTATTGTGAGCGAAGCACAGCAAAAAGAGGTTGATGATTACCTGAAGTACGTGGAGAGCCGCTCGGAAGTAGAGCGTATGGCCGAAGTGAAGAAGATCACGGGTGCGTTTACCGGGGCGTTTGCCGTGAACCCGTTCAACGGACGCCAGATACCTGTGTGGATCAGCGAATATGTGCTGGCAGGTTATGGTACCGGCGCCATCATGGGTGTGCCTTGCGGCGATGAAAGGGATCACAAGTTTGCCAAACATTTCAAACTGCCCATCACCAACATCATCGGTTCGCATTACAATGGCGAAGAGGCCAATCCTACGAAAGATGCCATCCTGGAAAATTCAGAGTTCCTGAACGGCATCGTGATGTCAGAAGCCATCGACATCGTGGTGAAGAAGGTTGAGCAGCTCGGCATCGGGCAGCGCCAGGTGAACTATAAGATGCGCGACGCCGGCTGGAGCAGGCAACGTTATTGGGGCGAGCCTTTCCCCGTGGTGTACCGCGAGATGATGCCGTACGCCATGAGCGAAAAAGATCTTCCGCTGGAGTTACCGCCTTCTGATAATTTCAAACCCTCGGGCACCGGTGAAGGACCACTGGCCAACCTGAGCGACTGGATCCATATCAACGACCGTGAGAAGCGCGACAGCAACACCATGCCCACCCACGCGGGTGCAGCCTGGTATTTCCTGCGCTTCACAGACCCGCACAACGACAAAGAGTTTGCAGGTCGCAAGGCGCTGGACTACTGGAACCAGGTTGACGTGTACATTGGTGGCTCGGAGCACGCAGTAGCCCACTTGTTGTATTCACGCCTTTGGGTGAAAGTATTGTACGATCTTGGCTACCTGAACTTCCAGGAGCCGTTCAAAAAACTGATCAACCAGGGCAAGATCACCGGCGACTCCCGTTTCGTGTACCGGATCAGGGGTACGCACAAGTTTGTTTCTGCCGGATTGAAAAAACAATACGAGACCGACGAGCTGCACGTGGACGTGAACATTGTCAACGGCCTGGAGCTCGATACCGAAGCTTTCAAAAAATGGAAGCCTGATTTTGCGAAAGCCGAGTTCATCCTCGAAGATGGAAAATACATCTGCGGCGCTGCCATCGAGAAGATGAGCAAGTCGTACTTCAACGTGGTGAATCCCGATGACATCATCGAGAGCTACGGTGCCGATACGCTGCGCATGTACGAGATGTTCCTGGGACCGCTGGAGGCGTCCAAACCCTGGAACACCAATGGCATCGACGGTGTTTTCAAATTCCTACGCAAGTTCTGGAACCTCTTCCACGATGCAAACGGCAACGTCAGCATCAGCGATGAAGCCGCTTCAAAAGAGGAGCTGAAAGCCCTGCATAAAACCATCCGCAAGGTGGAGCAGGACATCGAGAATTTTTCGTTCAATACTTCCGTCAGCGAGTTCATGATCTGCGTGAACGAGCTGGGGTCGCTGAAGTGCCACAAGCGCAGCGTGCTGGAACCGCTCACCATTGCGCTGGCACCTTACGCTCCGCACATTGCCGAAGAGCTGTGGGAAAAGCTGGGCCACAAAGAAACGATCCTCAAGGCGTCGTTCCCCGCCTACAACGAAGCGTACCTGAAAGAGAACTCGTTCGAGTATCCCATCTCCATCAACGGCAAGGTGCGCGCCAAAATGGAGTTCGCGCTCGACATGCCAAAAGAAGACATCGAGAAGCTGGTGGTAGCTTCAGAGATGGTGCAGAAATGGACCGAAGGCAAACCTCCGAAAAAGGTGATCATCGTACCCGGCAAGATCGTGAACGTGGTGCTTTAGTACCCGCTTTCACTAACACCGCCATCCTGAGCGAAGCGAAGGATCCCCTGATAACAACGTGCGAACGCATAGCATCGCTGCCCGATTTAAGCTGGCAGTATCTGATCCGGGGATCCTTCACTCGCGCACCCTCCTACACTTGTCACCATTCAGGATGACGGACTCCTTAAAAAGGGATTCCTTCCTTCAAGATTCTTATTGTTTTCCCCGCCTTTTGTAATTATTTTCCCCTTCCACTACACTAATCCTTCACGGATCTAACCCCTATCAGTCATGATTCTCGATATCAGGAATCTCAGTAAAACATACTCCAACGGAGTGCAGGCACTCAAAGATGTGAGTCTTACCATCAGCCAGGGCATGTTCGGATTGCTCGGTCCTAACGGCGCCGGCAAATCGTCCCTCATGCGTACCATTGCAACCTTACAGGAGGCAGACAGCGGCAGCGTTACCCTGGGCACCATCGACGTGCTGAAACAGAAAGAAGAAGTGCGCAAGGTCCTTGGGTACCTTCCCCAGGAGTTCGGCCTCTATCCTAAGATTGATGCGATCACTCTGCTCGATCACCTTGCCGTGCTCAAAGGGATTGGCAATGCCAAACAACGCAAGGAGCTTGTGGAGACCCTGCTTCACAAGACCAACCTCTGGGGTGCACGCAACAAGAACCTAGGTGGGTACTCCGGTGGTATGAAGCAACGTTTCGGCATCGCGCAGGCCCTGCTGGCAAATCCGAAGCTGATCATTGTCGACGAGCCCACTGCGGGCCTCGATCCCGCTGAAAGGAACCGTTTTCTGAACCTGCTTTCGGAGCTGGGTGAAAATACCATCGTGATCCTTTCTACGCACATTGTAGATGATGTAAAAGAGCTTTGCACCGATATGGCCATCATCAACAAAGGTGAGGTATTGTACAAGGGAAATCCCCTCGATGCCATCGCTGATGTTAACGGCAAGGTCTGGAAAAAACGCATCACCAAATCAGAGCTTGAGGCGCACAAGCAGAATCACCAGGTGATCTCCGAAAGGTTGATCTCCGGCAAACCTGAGATCCGTGTGTTCAGCACCACCCAACCCGACTCCAGCTTCGAGGCCGTAGAGGCAGACCTGGAAGACGTGTACTTCACACATATCTTCAGCACACAGAAAGAAGCGGTCGCAGTTTAGACACACAAACATTATTCTATGTTTAAAGAAATATTCCGTTTCGAGCTCAAATACAGGAAGAAGAGGCCGGCCACATACATTTACTTCGGTATCTTCTTCGTAATGTGTCTGCTGGCAGTAACTACTGACATCGTGCAGATCGGTGGCGCCGCCGGGCAGATAAAGGAGAATGCACCGTTTGTGATCGCTCGCATGACTGTGATCATGACTCTATTCTTAACCCTCGTTACATCAGCCGTCATGGGTGTGGCTGTGCTGCGCGACTTCGAGCACAACACCGAGGCCATCATGTTCAGCACGCCGATGGGCAAGTTTTCTTACCTGATGGGAAGATTCTGGGGATCGTTCGCGGTGCTGCTTTTCATCGGCTCCGGCATCAGCATCGCGTTTCTAATTGGTGATTTCTGGCCAGGACGAGAAGCAGAAAAATTGCTCCCTTTTAATTTCTGGAGCTTCATTCAGCCTTTCCTGGTCTTTGTAGTACCTAACTGTTTCTTTACTGGGGCACTCCTCTTTATGAGTGGTACCCTCAGCCGCAAAACAATCGTTATCTACACCCAGGGCATTCTTTTGCTGGTGCTGTACATCGCCAGCCAGACTATGCTGCGGAACCTGGAACAGAAAGAACTTGCCGCAATGGTAGACCCTTTCGGTTTGCGTGCTTTTGCCTATGAAACACAGTACTGGACACCGGCCGAACGCAATACTCAGCTGGTACCATTCTCGGGCTACGTCCTTTACAACAGGCTCATCTGGATGGGCGCTGGCATCCTGGCACTGGCCGTAACGTATTTCGGCTTCAGCTTCAACGTGGTACGCAACGCACTCATCAGGCGCAAATCCACCGCCGATAATTTTCGCAAGGTCCAATCCGTTTCCACCACCATTCCTGTTGTGGAACCCGTGATCGATACAAAAGCAAGGTTCAGGCAACTGGGCAAGCTCACGTCGCTTTACTTCACATCCGTTGTCAAAGAGATCCCTTTCATTGGCATTGTGATCGCCGGCTTGCTGCTCCTGTTCCTCAATGCCATCAACATGAGCGAATTGTTTGGTACAAGCGCCTACCCCACCACGTACAACGTGCTGAGCATCATCCAGGGCTTCAACCTCTTCTTCCTGATCATTGTTGTGTTCTACACCGGCGAGCTTGTGTGGCGCGAGCGGTCTGTTAAAATGAACCTGATCATCGATGCATTGCCCATTGTCGACTTTATCACGCTCATCGCCAAATTCCTCGGGCTGCTGCTGGTCTACATCGGCCTGCTGCTGGTGCTGGTGCTTTCAGGCATTGTGATCCAGGTGGCTTATGGGTACTTCAAATTTGAATTGCCTGTTTACCTCAGCACGCTGTTCACGGAAACGCTCTCGTTCCTGTTACTATATACTTTTCTCTCCATCTTCATCCAGGTGATGGTAAACAACAAGTTCATCGGATACGCGGTGTGCGTGGCCTTCTTTATTCTTACCGGCGTGCTCGGCGAACTGGGGCTGGAGCACGGGCTCTTCCAGTTTGGCTCCGCAGACATCGGCACGTACTCCGACATGAATGTATACGGGCATTTCCTCACACCTTTCACATGGTTTGAAACATACTGGTTCGCTTTTTCGGTGATCCTCTTCGTGGTAGCGGTCATCTTCTCCGTACGGGGTTCTGAATCCGTGATGAACATCCGCTGGAAAGCGGGCAAGCTGAGGCTCAACCGGAGCATGGTCACGCTGCTGCTGGGTGCTGCCGTGCTGTTTGTTTCGTCCGGGTTCTTCATCTACTACAACACCAACATCATTAATAATTTCGAGACCTCAGAGCGGGTGAAGGAACAGCAGGCCGCCTACGAAAAGAAGTACAAGAAATACGAAACGCTGGCACAACCCCGCATCGTGGAAACAAACCTGAAGGTAGACCTGTATCCATACGACCGCGATTTTACGGCAGAAGGATATTACTATCTGAAAAACAAGACCACACAACCCATCCGCGACCTGCACATCCAGCAAAGCAACGATCATCAGCTAACGGTGGCGTATTTGAAGTTCGATCGCGATGCCAAGGTAAAAGAACACGATGAAGATTTCCGCTATTACATCTACGAGCTGGTCGCTCCGTTGCAGCCGGGCGACAGTGTGAAGATGAGCTTCAAGCTCTCGTTCGTCACCCGCGGGTTCGAAGAGCAGAACTCGAACACCAACGTGGTCTTCAACGGAACGTTCTTTAACAACACCTCTTTCTTCCCTGCGCTGGGATACCAGGATGATTATGAGATAGGCGACGATGACGACCGCAAAGAGCAGGATCTCGAAGAAAAAGAGCGGATGCTGGGACGTAACGATGCGCGCGGCCGTGGCATGAGCCTCTTCGGTGACGACGCGGACCACATCCGGTTCGAGATGACCGTGAGCACCAGCAACGACCAGATCGCCATCGCTCCCGGATATCTTCAGAAAGAATGGCAGGAAAATGACCGCCGTTACTTCCAATACAAGATGGACGCCCCCATGTGCAACTTCTATTCTGTGGTGTCGGCGCGGTATGCCGTAAAACGTGACAAGTGGAACGACGTGAACCTGGAGATCTATTACCACCCGGGCCACGAGTACAACCTCGACCGCATGATGCAGGGCATGAAGGATGCGCTCGCTTACTACAGCAAGAACTTCAGTCCCTTCCAGTTCAGGCAGATGCGAATCATGGAGTTCCCACGATATGCCTCATTTGCGCAGTCGTTCGCCAACACGGTGCCTTTTTCAGAGGGCATCGGTTTCATTGCCAGGATCAGCGACCCTGATGAGGATATAGACTATCCGTACTACGTAACGGCACACGAGGTAGCACACCAGTGGTGGGGCCACCAGGTGATGGAAGCCAATGTGAAGGGAAACGCCATGTTATCGGAGAGTATGTCGCAATACTCGGCGCTGATGGTGATGAAGCACGCTTTTACGCCAGAGACCATTGAACGTTATCTGAAATACGAGCTTGACAATTATCTGTCGGGACGCGCTACGGAAAGTAAAAAAGAACAGCCGCTTGAGCTGGTGGAGCGTCAGAACTACATTCACTACCAGAAGGCTTCGCTCATCTTCTTCGCCTTACAAGATTACATCGGCGAAGACAGCCTGAATGCCGCGTTCAGAAGATACAATGAAGCCTGGCGTTTCAAAGATGCGCCCTATCCTACGTCGGCTGACCTGCTCGGCTACATCCGCCAGGTAACGCCAGACAGTCTGCAATCCGTCATTCACGATATGTTCGAGACCATTACGCTCTTCGAGAACAAAACGCTTGAAGCGGAATACCAGGAGCTCGACAGCACCCATTTTGAAATAACGCTGAAGGTATCCGCAGAGAAGCTCAGGGCCGACAGCACCGGCATGGAGACCCCGGTGGCCATCAACGACTGGATCGACATCGGCGTTTACGGAAAAGACGAACAAAAGAAAGACAAGCTCATCTACCTGCAGAAACACAAGATCACACAAAAGGAGAACACCTTCACGATCAGGGTTGACCAGCGCCCCAGGAAGGCCGGCATCGACCCGATGCACAAGCTGATCGACCGCCATTCGAGCGACAACACGAAAAGTGTGGTGAGGAAGCCCTGATCGGCTCAGGGATGACATCCTTTGAAAGGATGTCATCCCTTTCATGCTAATTCCTTAAATTAGCGCACCTTTAATTAAAACCATCACGCATGCGTCATTCCAAGATCGTAGGCCTGGGCCATTATGTACCTGAAACAGTAATCACCAATCAATATCTCTCCACCGTGATGGACACCAACAACGAGTGGATCATTGAAAGAACCGGCATCCAGGAACGCAGGTGGATGGACCCCGCCAAAGACACCGTGGCGAACATGGCCGCAAAGGCAACCCGGATGGCGCTGCAACGGGCCAAGCTCACTGAAAAAGACATCGACTTTATTGTCTTCGCCACCATTACCCCGGACTATTTCTTTCCAGGCTCAGGCGTGCTGCTGCAACGCGAGCTGGGGCTGGAGAGCATTCCCGCGCTCGATATCCGGAACGCCTGCTCCGGTTTCATTTATGCCCTCTCGGTGGCGGACCAGTTCATCAAAACAGGAATGTACAAGACCGTGCTGGTGGTAGGTGGCGAGATCCAGTCCACAGCACTGGATATCACTACACGGGGTCGCAACACGGCCGTGATCTTCGGCGACGGAGCCGGCGTGGTCATCCTCCAGGCTTCAGACAAACAGGGAATTCTCTCCACGCACCTGCATTCAGACGGGCGTTTCGCGGAGGAGTTGTATGTAAAAGATCCGGGAAGCAGTCGCCCGCACAAAGAGCGCCAGCCTGAACAGATCACAGACACCTCCACATTCAAGGTGGTGATGAATGGCAACCAGGTGTTCAAACACGCCGTGGTGCGTTTTATGGAAGTGATCAACGAGGCCCTGGAAGCCAACAAGCTCAAAAAGGAAGATATCGATCTCCTGGTGCCCCATCAGGCCAACCTCCGCATCAGCCAGTACATCCAGGAAAAGCTGGGCCTCTCTGATAACCAGGTCTATAACAACATCATGCGGTATGGCAACACCACGGCGGCCTCTATCCCCATCGCCATGAGCGAAGCCTGGGCAGAAGGTAAAATCAAAGAAAATGATTTACTTTGCCTTGCCGCCTTTGGCAGCGGGTTCACATGGGCCTCGGCCTTGATAAGGTGGTGAGTTTAAAATTTAATGTTTAAGGTCTAAAGTTGGTGTAAGGTTGCCGGTTGCAAGTTACCGGTTGCCGGTTTAAGGTTGTCATGGTTTTCACGTGGCAGCTTCGAATTGAAGAATAACGATCTACACTGCGCCAACTGGCAACTGGAAACTGGTAACTGGCAACAAGAAATGAAAACCTCAACCTATAATCCAAGTCCGCTGGAAGTCGATTTTGCGAATGCGCTCTACATTCTTCAGAAGGAGCTGGAAAAACACCTGCAGGACAACCAGATCACCAAGGTGGAGACACACCTGAAAAGGGATAACCCCATGGTGCGCTTCAACCTTATTGACAAAGACGGCGATCCTCACGAAATTGTGGTTAGGATCATCCAGATCCCAGATAAATTCTAAACCAACACCAGGAAAAAAGCAATGTCTATACTCATCGTCCTCCTTTGCATTGCGTTCCTGGTTGTACTGATCACGGTTTTTAAGATCAATCCTTTTCTCGCTTTTCTCGTTGTCTCCATCCTCACAGGCTTCCTGCTCGACATCGAGGTCGCCAAACTTACCACCTCCGTTCAGAAGGGCATCGGCGATATGCTGGGCTCCCTGGTGATCGTGATCGTAAGTGGCGCCATGCTGGGCAAGCTCGTAGCGGAGAGCGGCGCCGCACAACGCATCGCCTCCGGCATGATGTATTTGTTCGGTTCGCGGTATATTCATTGGGCGCTGATGATCACCGGTTTTGTGATCGGCATCCCGCTTTTTTACAACGTAGGTTTTGTGCTGGTGGTACCGCTGATCTTTTCGGTGGCATACAGGTATAAATTTCCAGTGGTCTACATCGCTGTGCCGATGCTGGCGGCGCTCTCGGTCACGCACGGTTTTCTGCCTCCTCACCCATCGCCTTATGCCCTGGTGGGGATCTTCAAAGCCGATGTAGGTAAAACTTTGCTCTACGGCACCATGATCGCCATTCCAACGGTGATCCTGGCCGGCCCTGTGTTTGCCAGAACACTAAAACGTATTGATTCGCCCCTTCCGAAAACTTTCCAGCCCAACGCCGTAGCAGACGACAAACTGCCCGGACTCGCAAACAGCATCCTGTCTTCACTGCTGCCCGTGATCCTCATCGCATTGACGTCTTCGGGCATTGTTACCAGGATAGCGCATTTCTTTTTGACGATACCATTCCTGAACATTGGCAACACGCTCCGCAGATTTTTGGGTAATGACTTTGAAGTGACCATCAGTGCCTTCCTGGGAGACCCTGTGATCGTGCTCCTCTTTTCGCTGGCGGTAGCCACGTACAGCCTTGGCCTGAGGTCAGGCATGAACATGAAAAAGATCATGGACATCTACAGTGATGCCGTAAAAGACATCGCCATGGTACTGCTCATCATGAGCGGTGCCGGCGCGCTGAAACAGATCCTGATCGATAGCGGCGTAAGCAACGATATCGCTACACTATTAGGCGGCATCGATGCCCATCCGCTGGTGCTGGGCTGGCTGATGGCATGTGTGATCCGTGTCTGCGTAGGCTCAGCCACCGTTGCAGGACTGACGGCAGCAGGCATCATGGCCCCGCTTATCCCCAGCATGAACGTAGACCCTAACCTCATGGTATTGTCTATCGGCGCCGGCAGCCTTATGTTCTCTCACGTGAACGACACCGGCTTCTGGCTGTTCAAGGAATATTTCAACCTTGGGATCAAAGACACCATCCGCTCATGGTCACTGATGGAAACCATTGTGGCCATCGTGGGATTATTCGGTGTGCTGACCCTGAACGCTTTTTTATAAACGCATGAATGCATTAACTCCTGATCAACGTTTTGAACAGTTGAATCTGACATTGCCTCCCGCACCCAAACCGCTGGGGGTATACAAACCTTTTCTGATCGTCGACAAATTTGCTTACGTCTCCGGCCACGGCACCGTGAAAGAAGATGGCACGCTCATCATCGGAAGGATCGGCAAAGACATGACGATGGATGAAGGCAAAGCCGCAGCCCAGCAGGTAGGACTTGCCATACTCGCAACACTGAAGAAGAACCTCGGAAGCCTCAACCGCATCAAAAGGGTGATCAAGGTACTGGGCATGGTGAACTGCACGCCGGAATTCGAACGCCATCCCTACGTGATCAACGGCTGCAGTGAGCTCTTTGCAAAAGTATGGGGTGAAGAAAATGGCATCGGCGTGAGAAGCGCTGTGGGCATGGGCTCGCTGCCCGATAACATTCCCGTTGAGATCGAAGTGATGTTCGAACTGGCCTGATATGAGCACCACGCCCTGGTATACCATCCGGAATATCGACACGATCGACACGCCTGGTTTTGTAGTTTATCCCGACAGGATCGCGGAGAACATTAAAAGGCTCATTGCCAGTATCGACAACGTTAGCCGCCTGAGACCGCATATCAAGACACACAAGTCGTCAGAAGTTTCCAGGATGATGCTGGACGCCGGGATTAGAAAATTCAAGTGCGCTACCATTGCCGAAGCAGAGATGCTGGCCACAGCAGGCGCCCCGGATATACTGCTCGCCTACCAGCCCGTAGGACCGAAAGCACAACGCCTCGCGGCATTGACAAAACGTTTCCCTGCCATCGCCTGGGCATGCCTCATTGACAACCTTGATTCGGCGAAACACCTTGCTGAAGTTTTTGAAAACAGCGGCCAGACCATCAGCGTTTTTATGGACCTCAACGTTGGCATGAACCGCACGGGAATCGCCCCGGAAGATGCGCTGCCGCTCTTCGAAGCCTGCACTGCGCTGAAAGGCATCACCGTCACCGGGCTTCACGCCTATGACGGGCACCTGCGGGACACCGACCTCAGCATTCGCACCCGGCGTTGTGACGAGGCCTTTGCGCGGGTAGTGAAACTTCAGGACGAGATTGCGAAACGGCACGGCAGAAAGCTCACGATCGTGGCAGGAGGCACGCCAACATTTTCCATCCACAGCAAAAGGGAAGAGATCGAATGCAGCCCGGGAACTTACATTTATTGGGATAAGGGATACGAGCAGACTTTGCAGGAGCAACACTACCTGCACGCTGCCTTGGTGATCACCCGCGTTGTTTCCATTCCCGCTGACAATACTATTTGTGTCGACCTGGGTCACAAGGCCATCGCCTCTGAAAACCCGCTGCCGAACCGTGTATTCTTTCTGAATGCGCCCGAGCTGGAGCCCACAGGACACAGTGAAGAGCATATGGTGTTTAAATCGACGCCTGAAAAACAATACCACGTTGGCGATGTGCTCTACGGCGTGCCCTACCACATCTGCCCCACCGTAGCCCTTCACGAAACCGCCGGTGTTGTTGTGAACCACGAAGTGAAAGAACAGTGGACGACCGCGGCGAGGAAACGGAAGCTAAACTTTTAATCGGTTGCCAGTTGCCGGTTACCGGATGGCCGGTCCAGAGCCGACCCGGTCTTCACCCTGACGGTTTTCAAATCGTGGAGCATAAAACGCGGGATGAGTTCTCAGCACCGAACTGAAACCGGTAACTGGCAACCGGCAACAAGTAATAGGTCACCTCAACTTTAAATTTTTACCTTTGAACTTTTAAAACCAGAGTCTCCCATGTTCACCATCGACGCACACCTTGATCTTGCCATGAACGCTATGGAATGGAACCGCGACCTGAGGCGTCCCATTCACGAGATCCGCGAACGCGAGAAAGGCATGAAAGACAAACCCGACCGGGGTAACAATGTTGTTTCGTTTGAGGAGCTGAGAAAAGGTGACATCGGGCTTGTGGTAGCTACCCAGATCGCGCGGTATGTAGCGCCAGACAATCCGTTGCCGGGATGGCATTCGCCCGAGCAGGCCTGGGCACAGACGCAGGCACAGCTGGCCTGGTACAAAGCCATGGAAGACGCCGGCGAGCTCACCCCCATCACCAACCTCGATGCGCTGGAAAAACATGTGTCGTCTTGGAAAAATAATACCTCTCCCAAAAAAGCAATCGGTTACATTCTCAGCCTTGAGGGAGCAGATTCCCTGGTCACTGTTGCACACCTCGAAAAAGCGTATGCGTATGGCCTTCGCGCCGTGGGGCCAGGTCATTACGGTCCGGGACGTTACGCGCAAGGCACCAACGCCACCGGAGGGATAGGCCAGCCAGGACGCGAGCTGCTGAAGGCTATGGAACAACTGAACGTTATTCTCGATGCCACCCACCTCTGCGATGATAGCTTCTGGGAAGCAATGGATCATTTTCACGGGCACGTATGGGCCAGCCACAACAACTGCCGCGCCCTGGTAGACCACAACCGGCAGTTCAGCGACGAACAGATCCGGGAGCTGGTCTCAAGGGGTGCCGTGATCGGCGGAGTGATGGATACCTGGATGATGGTACCCGGATGGCAGAAAGGGATCTCCACGCCCCAGGGAATGAACTGCAACCTCGAGAAGCTGATCGACCACATGGATCACATTTGCCAGCTGGCCGGAAATGCGCAACACATTGCCATCGGCTCGGACCTGGACGGCGCCTTCGGTAAAGAGCAGTCCCCTTCCGACATCGAGACCATTGCCGATCTTCAGAAATTGCCCGCCCTGTTCTCCAAAAGGGGGTATAGCCAAAGTGACATCGAAGGGATCATGCATGGAAACTGGCTCAGATTTCTTCGCAATGCGTGGAAGAAATAAGCACCGGGCATTAAGTTAGGCATCAGGAAACAGACACCTGGCAGCAATAGCCGCCCGTTTGCCGGATTATTTGTTTAAAATCCTTACATGGTGCAGACCACAGCCGGTTCTCCCCTCGTTTATCATTTTTGAAAGCGCTATTTTTAGACAGTTTCAGGCGCAATCTTTTTAGCCCGTCATTGCGTTTTTATATGTAAATTCCATTCTGATGAAAAAGAGAATTCTGTATCCCATCGCCCTTGTGGTTGTTCTTGTCGGCCTCGCTTTTACAGGACCCGCCGAACGATACTTCGAGATCGCCAAGAACCTTGACATCTTCGCTACGCTGTTCAAGGAAGTGAATGCGCTGTATGTAGACGAAGTGAACCCCAATACACTGGTGCGTACGGGTATAGACGCCATGCTTGCCTCGCTCGATCCCTACACCAACTATATTCCTGAAGATGAGGTTGAAGATTTCCGCACCATCAACACAGGCCAGTACGGAGGCATCGGCGCGGTGACCCGTGAGATCGGCAACCGCACCGTGGTGACCATGATCATGGAAGGTTATGGTGCGCAGAAGGGCGGCCTCAAGATCGGCGACGAAGTACTGAAGATAGACGACCTCGAGCTTTCGAAATTATCGCGTGAGCAATCGAGCCAGCTGATGAAAGGACAGGTAGGCACTCCCGTGAGCCTTACAGTGCGGCGGATCGGTGTGGAGCAGCCTATTAAGCTCGATTTCAAACGCGAAAAGATCAAGGTGAACAACGTGCCTTATTTCGGCATGGTGGGCAAAGACATCGCCTACATTCACCTTTCTGACTTCACACCCGATGCAGGCAAGGAAGTGCGGAATGCGCTGGTGGCCCTCAAGGAGCAGGGAGCACAAGGCGTGATCCTCGACCTTCGCGGGAACCCCGGCGGTTTGCTGATCGAAGCTGTGAACATCACCAACCTCTTCCTGCCCAAAGGAAAGATGGTGGTAAGCACCAAGGGCAAGATCCCCGAAAACAACCTGAACTACGAAACACTGAACAACCCCACCGACACCGAAATACCGGTGGCTGTGCTGATCAATCGCGGAAGCGCTTCAGCATCGGAGATCGTTGCCGGTACTTTACAGGATTACGATCGCGGTGTGGTGCTGGGCGAGAAGTCATACGGCAAAGGGCTGGTGCAGGTAAGCAGGCCGTTGTCTTACAATTCGCAGCTGAAAGTAACCACAGCCAAATACTACACACCTACCGGCCGCTGCATCCAGGTGCTGGACTACGGACACCGCAGGGACGACGGAAGTGTAGGCTCGATCCCCGACTCGTTAAAGAAGGCCTTCAAAACCACCAATGGACGCACGGTGTATGACGGCGGTGGAATTGAGCCCGACGTGAAGATCCAGCCCGTGGAAGCACATCCGCTCACACAGGTGCTCTTTGAAAAAGGATTCATCTTTGATTTCGCCACACAATATGTGTACAAGCACCAGCAGCCCGCAGACGCGCGCAACTTCAACCTCAGCGACGAAGACTATCAGCAGTTCATCACCTGGATGAAGGATAAGAACTATTCGTACAAATCATACCTGGAATTCGGGCTGCAGCAGTTCAGCGAAGAAGCCAAAAAGGAAAAATACTATAGCGATCTGAAGAACCAGATCGAGCAGATCCAGGCCAGGATCGCCGAAAGCAAAAAGAACGAGCTGGTCATGTACAAAGACCAGATCAAGATGCTGCTGGAAGAAGAGATCGTATCCCGTTATTTCCTTGAAAAAGGTGGCATAGAAACCGGGTTCAAACACGACCAGGAAGTGAAGAAGGCGATCGATGTGCTGCACAATGCTCCCCAATACAAGAAGATCCTAAACATCCAGTAAAATGTCATTGTTCAGGCGGAGGATACGGATCGCCATTGCTGTTACGGTCCTGTCTTTGCCCCTGATCCTGCTTCATGCGTGCGTGCCTTCCTTCCGGATGAGCTCCGCTGAAGTGGATGCATTCTTTGCTGAAAACAAAATAAAAGGCACACAGCACCACTATACCGTTGGTTCAAAGGTAATTCATTATGTGAAAGCAGGAGATGCAACGCAACCGCTGGTGCTTTTCGTGCACGGCTCTCCCGGATCTTTAAGCGCGTTCATTCGTTTTCTTGCCGACACGGTGCTGCTAAAAAAAGCTTTGCTGATCAGCACAGACCGGCCCGGCTTCGGCCATTCAAACTTCGGTACCGCTGAGCCCTCACTGGAGAAACAGGCGCTGGCCCTCAAGCCTATCCTCGAACAATACAAGAGCAATAGACCCATCGTGCTGGTGGGCCATTCCCTTGGCGGGCCGCTGATCGTGCGCATGGCCATGACGTATCCGGAGCTTGTAGACGGCCTCATCATCGTTGCAGGTTCCGTCGATCCGGACCTCGAGCCGAACGAAACCTGGTTCAGGGCGCCGCTGGCAACACCTTTTCTGAGCTGGATTCTGCCACGCTCGTTCCGCGCCTCGAATGAAGAGATCTACCAGCTTAAACCCGAGCTGCAGCAAATGCTTCCCTACTGGAAAAACATCACCTGCCCTGTGATCGTCATCCACGGAAAAAAAGACGAGCTCGTACCCTTTGAGAATATCGACTTTGCAAAAAAGATGCTGGTGAACGCACCGGTAGAATTTATGATCAACGAAAACATGAACCACTTTGTGCCCTGGTCGAATCCTGAGATGATCAGAGAGGCTGTGATAAAGATGGTGAGTGCTGATAAAGTCTCCCGCTGATCACGCAGATAAACGCAGATCCGGCTGTTAGAGGCAATCCGGATAAGAAGTGCGATTTAAACCTGGCCGCCGAAGCTTTAGCGAAGGAGACGGGTACGAAGTACGATTTGCTACCTTCTCATCTGCGCCAATCCGCGGAATCTGCGGGAAACAAATCGAAGAAGGGCTGGTTTAATGATCCACCGAATCCAGGTAAGATTGCAAATTTTTGCGGGCCACTATTTCAAGCGGGAACAGGTAGTTTGGAACTACTTTTTTTCTGAATAACAAATGGTTGGTGAGCTGATTGATCCCGATAAACGTCTGGCGTTTGGAGTTTTGATTGATCAAAAAATCTATGGTACCCGCCCGCAGATGGCGGATATTACTTTTAAGCAGGTCGTAGGCAACAAGTTTGATGTCGTTCTTCCCTCTTTTCTCCAGCATCTTTGACACCACCTGCGCACCCTTTGATGTGGTGACAAGAATTCCCCTGAGCTTCGGATTCGAAAAAAGCTCCATTAATTCCCGTTCCAAAGTGCGCGTATGGGTATGGTTGAGGTCGATGGAGATCACTTCGTATGTTTTGTCTCCCTGCTCCTTGAAATAATCCCTGAACCCTTTTTCTTTTTCGCTCAAATATTTAGAGGCATGAACGTCGTCATAAATATGCATGATGGCGTAAGTGCCTGGCTTTTTCTGGCCCTGATGCAACAACTCGGCGCCTAACATCCCGCTCTGATAAAGGTCCTGGCCGATAAAGCTCAGCGGCGAAGGCGACGTCAGGTTGCTGTTAACAAGTACAAAGGGAATGTTGCGTTCCTTGCAGGAGGTAAAGAATTCAACAGATTCTTCGGTAAAAACCGGGGCGGCGATGATGCCATCCGGGGCAGACTTCAGCACTTTTTCTGCCATGGACCTGAACGACTCATTTTTGTACAGGTCGAAATAATATCGCGTCAGCTCCAGGGAATATTGCGCCCATTCCTGCTGGGCCTGATCGATCCCTTCAACCGAGAGCTTCCAGTATTCGTCCTGTTTAGGATTGGGCAATAACACCGCGATCTTGACACTTTTGCTGGATACGAGGGCGCGGGCAATTAAATTCGGTTTGTAACCCGTCTTCTCAAGGATCGCCACCACTTTTTTATAACTCTCTTCCGCAACCTCTCCCCGCTTATGGATGACCCGATCGACTGTTCCAACCGAAACCTTCGCCATTTTTGCTATGTCCCGTATGGTAATGTGTTTTGTCATGCCTACGATAAAAATATTTTTTCTTAAAAGAACTTCATGGTTTCCAAACGACCATCAGACTCTTCATCGGGTGGTCAGGTTGCAGGATTGTTGGTCTATAAGAAATAAAAAAGGCTGCCCCAAAAAGCTGCTCAGTGATCGCCATGTTGTTTCGAAAGGCATGTACCTGCCCTGCTCACACGGAGATATTCCCCGTAAGCCGCGGATCAACATGACGGATTGCTTTTGAGACAGCCTCTTTAACCCAGGCCGTACTGGTATTTTTTTACCAGGTCTGGTGATCATAGTTTATGCTACGACCACCAGATGGTAAAAAGCTTGTTATGGTTTGTCCCACCACACACGGGTGGTAAATAAATCAGCACCTTGTCTTGCTTCAACGATCTTGAGATTATCTCCATTTAATCCGGACTCACTGGCGGGATACCTCAGTCTTCTCGGTATGGTGCCGCCCGTTACGTTACCCGGGAAGTTGATCGGTGTAAGCACAGGATAACCACTTCTCCTCCAGTTGGCGAAAGACTCATAACCATCGAGGAATGAAGCGATGTAGTACTGCGTATTGATGGCCGCCAGTTTTTGATCCAGCGTACCTGCTGTGGGAAACGCAACCACATTCTGCGCATAATTTGTAATAGCAGCATCGTTGAAAAGCGCCGCCGGTGCAGACAGTTTGTATTGATCGATAGCAGACTTCACGCCAGCCCTGAAAAGCGCTTCAGCATCTCCGGTGATCCATCCGCGGGCTGCTGCCTCGGCTTGCAGGAACAACGTCTGGGAGTGTGACACCAGTATATTGGGAGCATCAGGCTTGATAAGCTCAGAGCGCACGATAGAAAAACGGTTTATTGTTTTTCCTGAAGGCAGAGGGTAGCTGGCGCTGCCATCGCGTCCATTCGGCAGGCCCACCTGAGCTGCGGGATCAGCCGTGCCATTGTACGTGGTAACGAAATCGATGTTAACGGTGTCGCCAGGCGCTCTAACGGTATACGTCTGTACCGGAATGATCCCTAAACGCGGATCGTTATTGTTCCTTAACAGGTCGATGAACGTTTTCGAGATCCGGAAGTTGTTGTTCTTCTGATCCTGGTGCGCACCAGGGTAAGAGCCCAGCACGTGGCTGTTCGGGTTATCCCAAACAGTGGTTTCTGTGTGACTTACTTTAAATGCTTCTGTGTACGCGCTGATCACGCCACCAGCCACTGCCTTTTTTGCCCACGTTTCTGCTGTGGCGGGTGCGGCCTTTGAAAGGCGCATGGCCAGACGCAACATGAGTGAATAGGCACCTTTTTTCCAGAGTGCAATATCACCACCATACATGATATCACCCGATATGGGTTTTGACGCATCAAAAGCATTGATAGCCTGTTCAAGCTCGCTTAACATATCGTTGTAAATGAACTCCTGAGTATCGTATTCAGGGATCAATATGCCTCCGATATATCCCATTCCGGCCTGGCGATAGGGAACATCACCGTAGAGATCGGTCATGCGGTGAAAAACAATAACTTTTAAGATCCGTCCAATGCTGTTATAGTTTACCTCAGCAGGTTCGGTTTTCGTTCTGTTGATCAGGTCTACGATCACCTTGACGGTCCTTTCATAGTTCCGGTCCCAGTAAGAAGCAGAGTAGCCATCATTGTAGAAGTATTTATCTCCCTGCCAGTTCGTCGAAGCAAGCTGCTGAACGAAAAGTGCACTGTAGATATAATTCGCACGCCATGCTTCGTATTCGCTGGTTGACGCCAGAATCATGCTTTGTGTCATCAACGCGCTGGTTGGCGGATCATCCTCGGCTGTCGGATTGACGTTGAGCTCCTCGAATCCATTGGTACAGCTTACAGTTGCCAAAAGAAAGAGCACCAGGGTAATGCTATACAGTCTTATATATCTTCTTATCATATTCATAAATTTTTATTAACCCGGTTCAATTATAATTTGAGATTGACATTAAACCCGTACGAGCGAACAGTGGGAGCGCCAAAGTACTCCAGGCCCTGTCCACTGCCATTGTTATAGCTCGATTCAGGATCAACGTTAGGAACATGCTTCATCAGGATGCCGAGGTTACGGCCTACCACTGAAAGCGATACTCCCTTGAACGGCGTCTTGGCAATGATGTTCTGAGGCAGGCTGTAGCTCAGGATGATCTGGCGCAGCTTGATGAAGTCAGCATCATAAATGTCCAATCCTGTAATATTCAAGTGCGCTGACTGGAAGTAGGTCTGACTTGTAACAGAAGTAGTATTCGGCGTACCATCGGCGTTAACACCGTTCTCGATAATGCCTTCCTCTCTTCCACGAAGGGTTTCTTTGTGGGCACCTCTGTATTTAGCAAAGTCATTGGTACCTGAGTACATCACGGCTCCGAATTTACCATCGATGAGCACGCTCAGGCCAAATCCCTTGTAGCGGAAATCATTCATGATACCCATGGTCAACGGCGGAACACCTGTTCCGTAGGCAGTCAGGTTAGGCGAAGTCTGCAGGACACCTGCGTTCAGTATATACTGGCCGTTGGCATCACGCAACGGTTCATAGCCCATCACTTGTCCGAAAGGTTTTCCTACGAGGTGATCGACAAAAGCCCTTCTGGACCCGGCAGCTGTAGCAACACGGAATGTTTTGAGCTCTTCAGAGATCTTCACAACCTTGTTTTTATTGTTGGCCATGTTGAAAGACACGTCCCAGCTAAAATTATTCGATTTGATCGGCGTTGCATTGATCAGGAGCTCGATACCATCATTGGTTACTTCACCAACGTTCAACAATACTTCTTTATAACCGGTGGTGTTCGAGATCTGGCTACCGATGATATCGTCAGTAGTAGTTCTTTTATAATAGGAGAACTCCACACCGATCCGGTTCTCGAGCAATCTTGTTTCAAATCCGGCCTCCCAGTTTGTAGTCTGGTATGGCTTCAGCTCTGCGTTCGGGATCCGGTTAGGGTCATCGTCAATGTCAGCGACCGGTGAAGATCCGTGCGGTAATCTGTACAGGTACGGCAACCTCAGGCCATAAGGCTCACGGCTGCCACCCACTTTTGCGTACGATCCAAGGATCTTGGCGAATGAGAAAACAGACGGAAGCTCAACGGCATCAGAAAGAATAAAGCTTGTACCAATAGAAGGATAAAGAATGGACCAGTTGTCGGGTGATAAGGTTGAGAACCAGTCATTTCTTGCCGTAGCGGTCAGGTACAGAACACGCTTGTAGGACAATTCAGCAGAACCGAAAACTGAATTGATCTTTTGTCTGTACACCGCGAATTCATTGTTCTTATTCTGTAAGTTGGTGATATCATAGAATCCAGGGCCGAAGAACGTATTTCCCCACCACTTCATCGTCTGGTCTCGCTGGATCATCATGTTGCCACCAACAAATGCGTCAAGGTTTATGGCACCGAACTCTTTGTTTGCACCAACCAACCACTCACCATTGAACTCACTGAATTTGTTTGTAGACTGATCGTTGATCTCGCCGGCCTGCGCGTAGCGTGTTCCGAACGGCGTATATTCAAAATTGGTTCGCGTATATGCATCCACACCGATCTTTCCACGCACATATAACCATTTGGTCAGGTCATATTTAGCAATAACGCCGCCAACCACACGGTCGCGTTCATCGTGCTGATTGAACATTTCAGTTGCCCAATAAGGGTTCGTCACAAACACGTTGGCATTGAATGGCCTTTCATTTCCAAGCGCATCGGTCATGCTTTCTTTCAACGTGCGCACATCGATGCTGTTGGGAAGCAGGTTCATCGTAAAGTTCGCGTTACCAGGTGAATCCGACAGTCTCGGACGGTTCTTCACTCTCTCGCGCAGGTATCGCACACTCACATTCACAGATAACTTTGGCATGGGCTTGAGCACTGTGTTCAGCGAAAAGCTGTTTCTGCGTAAGGTTGAGTTAGGAACGATGCTCTTATTATCGAGATCAGACATCGAAAAATTATAAGTAACCTGGTCGGTACCTCCACTCAGGGAAATGGAGTTGGTGAAATTGGTACCGGTGTTATAGAAATTTTTCAGGTTGTCCGGGTGTGCCACATAGGGACGTGAAACACCATCAAACTGCGGAACCATACGGCCATCCAGCAGTCCACCCCAGCTGTTCAAATTAAGTCCGGTTGCTGCTTGATCAGTTGTAGTAGGCGGGTTGCCCAGCGAGCCATGGCCATATTTTGTTTGCCAGTCGGCAAGCTGAAGGGGTTGCTCAAACACAAGGTTGGAGTTGATCTCAATTCCAATACCACTGCGTTTCTTACCCTTCTTGGTCGTAACCAGGATCACACCATTGGAAGCGCGTGATCCATACAGCGCGGCTGCGTTGGCACCTTTCAAAACGGTGATGGTTTCAATTTCATCAGGGTTCAACATCTGGATACCATCGCCGGCATCACGTCCACCCCACTCACCTGCATTAGCGCGAACCTGGTTGTCGATGGGAATACCATCCACGATATACAGGGGCTGGTTATTGCTCTTGTCAGAAGACGAAATAGAAGTGTTACCACGGATGATCACCCGCGATGAGCCCGCTGCACCTGTGGCAGTGCTTGTCACGTTCAAACCTGCAACACGGCCAACAAGACCGTTCACGAAGTTGTTGGTCCTTGCCTGCATCAGGTCTTCTCCATTCACTACGGCAACGCTCGAGCTCAGGGCCTTCTTCTCTTTTTCAATGTTCAAGGCCGTAACCACAACTTCATTCAACGTGGTGACATCCTCCTGCAGGCTCACATTAATTACAGTTTGGTTCTGCACCGGAATTTCCTGCGACGCATATCCGATAAAGGAAATTACCAGCGTACCATTGGAAACCTGGGGACCACTCAGGCTGAAATTTCCATCAGCATCCGTTGCCGTTCCGACCGTGGTTCCCTTCAGAAGAACAGACACACCTGGCAACCCAGCTCCGTCAACAGATGATGTAACCTTCCCCGTCACGGTTTGAGCCATCGCAAAACTGCAACAGGCCAGCAACAGGAAAGTCATTAAGACTCGTAAGTGTTTTTTCATAGGCATTTTGGGTTTTCATAAAATGTTTAAAACAAGCGGACGAGATGTTTCCAAATCACCTCGTTTAATTTTACATGAAGTTATAAACAAGGTTGATGAAAAACAAATCGTGTACGTACACGGACGCACTGTGTACGTACACGAAATATTGGCCGATAATGACAAAAACCGTGCATTTTGCGTGAAAAAAAAGAATTGTTGTTATGACACTATTATTAAAAATAGTTCGAAAAAATTGGCGCCAAACAGCTTAAAATCCCCCAGCACGGGGCACGGTTCAAAGACTAAAACCCGGATTTGAGAAGGTTTCTAAATCACATTGAAGTGATAGGAATTACACTCACCAGGAGCGTGTTACAAAATCAGAAAGGGCATAAATTGTCCCGCAGATCACGCAGATAAACGCAGATTTTTTTTGTCTCGTTTTATCTGCGCTAATCCGCGATCCCGATAGCTATCGGGACTGCGGGAAACGAACGGGGCTCAGGATCCCGAATAAAGCTTCTTCGACGCTTCCTCGAACTTATCTCCCGCATTCCAGGATGGACGTTTGCTTTCGTTGGCAAGCAGTTGAACAGCGTAGACAAATGTTTTATAAAACCGCGTCAGGTATTCAAGATCCAGGGAGGCAACCTCATCGGCCTGGCGGTGATAATATTTTCTGATCTCGTCATCCATACGCGCAAGGCCGGGTTGCAGTTTGATGGCGGGGATACCTTTGCGGGCAAACGAAACCTGGTCTGAGCGCTCGAAGAAATTTTCCTTCGGATCCGGATCTCCCCCAACACCAAGCCCGAATGCCTTCGCTGCTTTGGTCACGGTTTCATCGGTGCTCGTTCTGCCAAAGCTGATGCTGGTGATGATCGTTTTATCGTTGTATCCTACACCATCGCAGTTGATGCTCAGAATGTGTTTGTTCAACGGCACCAGCGGATGCTCGGTGTACCACTGGCTGCCCAGCAGTCCTTTTTCCTCACTGGTCAGGGCCACAAGGATCACGGAATGTTTCGGCGGATTTTTGCTCAGGTATTTGGCAGTCTCCAGCAGCGCCACAGTGCCGATGGCATTGTCACGCGCGCCGTTAAAGATGGAGTCCTGGCCGTCTTTCGACCGCTGCACGCCCACATGGTCATAGTGTGCGGTAATAACAATGTATTCTTCCTTCAGCTTGGGATCTGTACCATCAATGATCGCCGCCACATTTTTACCGGGTACAAAGATCTTCTTTTTGCCTTCGATGGTCAGCGAACCGTTTACTTTTTCTGCTTCCTGGAATTTCAGCGAAGCGATGTCGGCGGGTTTCAGCAACACGTGCGGTATGCTCGGCCCTTCTTTCTTGATGCTCCACACGGGTTGTGAAAGAAAATTCACCAATGCCGGCCACGGTGCCTGCGGCAGCACGAGGATCTCCACCAGTCCCAGCACCCCTGCCTGTTTCATATACTTGTTTTTTTCGCTGCTCGCTGAAAAGACCTTGTTCAGGTTATCGGAGTCCTTTGAACCTGCGAGGGCAAGTACCATTTTGCCTTTGATGTCGTACTTCTTAAGGTCTTCAACAGAACCATAGCCCACATAGATCATCTCACCGGTCCATTGTATGCTATCGCCATCCAACACCAGGAGGTTGTCTTTGAAAGCAAAACTTTGATTGCCCACCTGAGCGGTAGCTTTTGTGGGAGGATAATTCTTGATCTGTTCTACAGGCTGAAAATAATTGTTCGTTCCTGGTGCAGGCCTCAGTCCCTGGATCTTGAACATGGTGCGGATATAGTTGGCCGCGATGTCGAGCTCGGGTGAACCGGCGTTTCTTCCTTTCATTTCATCGGCCGCCAGAAACGACAGGTGCGCTTCGATCTCCGGCCGGGTAATCATCTCATTGAGATCGGCATTACCTTTTTTCTGCGCATATCCCCTTTCGCCGGCCAGCGCCCCGGCAACCACGAGGCAAAAAATCCATTTTTGCATACGATTTAGATTTGGAACGCTGAAATAAGAGGAATTTAGCGAGCTTTCCTAGTTCCCTTTAGATTTGAGACATGAGACCTGAGATAGGAGACCCAGAACCAACCTTTGCTCTCAGTTTCGAATCTCATATCTCACGTCTCATATCTATTAAAAAAACAAAAGCGATACCGGGAAGGTACCGCTTAAGTCACAGGTTTAGGTTAAAGAAAAAAAACTTAGGTTCAAACAATAATTAGCGCAGGAAGAGCAGCTCGCGGTATTTTACCAGCGGCCAGTCTTCGTCGTCCACCAGCAGCTCGAGCTTGTCTACGGCATCGCGGATAGCATCGAAATACTTCTCCTTGATATCGTCGCAGTAAGCAACGGCACGCTTATGAGTGTCGGTGATCTTGTTGATGCGCTTGCGTTCTTCGATCATCTCACGTACCCCCACTTTGATGATCTCGATGTATCCTGAGATCTCCTTGATGGTCTGGATCACCGCTTTGTTGTCGATGCCCAGTCCGTTCAGACCGTTGGCGTTGGTGATCAGCTTGTTCTGGTACGCAATGGCCGTAGGCACGATGTGGTTCATGGCAAGGTCGCCCATCACGCGCGCTTCGATCTGCACACGCTTGATGTAAGCTTCCAGCCTGATCTCGGTGCGTGCTTCAGTCTCTTTGTGCGACATGATGCCATGCTTTTCGAAAAGATCAAGCGACTTCTTCGTGGTGTAAGCATTCAGCGCATTCGGTGTGGTCTTGATGTTGTTCAGCCCACGCTTGGCAGCTTCCTGTACCCACTCTTCTGAATATCCATCGCCTTCGAAGCGGATGGCCTTCGATTCTTTAATGTATTGACGCAGCACGTTCACAATGGCCAGGCGTTTTTCTTCGCCTTTTTCGATCTCCTTGTTTACGGCATTGTAGAAGTGTGTAAGCTGTTCTGCTACGATCGCATTCAGTGCAGTCATCGGTGTGGCGCAGTTGTCGCTGCCACCTACTGCCCTGAACTCGAATTTATTTCCGGTAAAGGCGAAAGGAGAAGTACGGTTACGATCGGTGGCGTCCAGAATGATCTCGGGGATCTGGTCGATACCGAGCTTCATGTACATGTTGTCGCCTTTTTCGATCTTCACATTTCCTTTTTTCTCGAGCTCGTCAAGCACTGCAGTCATCTGCGAGCCGATGAACACCGACATGATGGCCGGAGGAGCTTCGTTGGCACCGAGGCGGAAGTCGTTGGCCTGGGTAGCGATGCTCGCGCGCAGCAGGTCTGCATACTCATGCACCGCCTTGATGGTAGTGATGAAGAACGTAAGGAAGAGGAGGTTATCACGGGCGCTGCTGGTAGGTGCGTAAAGGTTCACACCAGTGTCAGTGATCAGCGACCAGTTATTGTGCTTACCGGTTCCATTCAATCCTGCGAAAGGTTTCTCATGGAAGAGTGCTTTCAGGTTGTGCTTCTCAGCCACGCGGCCCATCACATCCATCATCAGCTGGTTGTGGTCGTTGGCAACGTTCACTTCCTCGAAGAGCGGAGCCACTTCAAACTGGCTCGGAGCTACTTCGTTGTGACGGGTGCGTACCGGGATGCCGAGCTTCCAGCATTCGATCTCGAACTCCTTCATGAAATCATACACACGGCCGGGGATCGATCCGAAGTAGTGATCTTCCAATTGCTGACCGCGCGCAGGTGAGTGACCAAATACGCTGCGGCCTGCCATAACCAGGTCAGGACGTGCCTGGAACAATGCTTTATCAACAACAAAATATTCCTGTTCAGGCCCCAGTGAGGCAACTACGTGCTGGATGTCTTTATCGAAGAGCTGACATACCTGTGTGGCGGCGATGTCTACTGCTTTCAGCGCTTTCAGCAAAGGCGCTTTTGTATCGAGGGTCTCTCCTGTGTACGATACAAATATGGTAGGAATTGAAAGTGTTTTTCCATAGAGGAACATGGGCGATGTAGGATCCCATGCTGTGTAACCACGAGCTTCGAAAGTGCTGCGAATACCACCACTGGGGAACGAAGAAGCATCAGGTTCCTGCTGCACCAGCTCGCTGCCTTTGAAACGTTCAATGCCTGCGAGTGCATCGAAGAATGAATCGTGCTTTTCAGCCGTTCCGCCGGTCATCGGCTGGAACCAGTGTGTAAAGTGGGTAGCACCTTTTGCCATGGCCCACGATTTGGCCGCAGAAGCAACAGCGTCGGCTGTAGCCTCATCGATCTTTTCGTGGTTCTTGATTGCCTGGCTTACTTTTTTGAAAACTGCCGGGGCCAGTGTAGCACGCATCTGCTCGATACCATAAACGTTTTCTCCAAAGATCTTGGAGACGAAAGGCGACGGCAGGTCAACATGAACACGAGGGCGATCGCTCAGTTTCTTCAGAGCTTCGAATCGTAGTTGCGCCATAATTTTGGTTGTTGTTGTTTAGTAGAGCGCCAAAAATATGGGATTTTTTGCTGGCAGGGTAAAATTTATACCTGAATTTTAATTTTTTATTAAGAATACGTTTGCAATGGGTTATTTTTTAGCCTTCTTATGACACATAAGATATGAGATTCTAGACGTGAGACGTCACAAATAAAAAAGGATGACATTTCTGTAGAAACGATGTCATCCTTTTAACCGGGATCTGAGCCACGTTGGCGCGGGATTGTCTCAAATCTCATATCTCAAATCTAATTCGATTTCCTCACGGAACCGCCACTGCTGGAATTGGTCACCTGTTTATCCGGATTGCCCCGGTAGCGGATATCGCCACCGCTGCTGGCCCGTGCTGACAGTGCTTTGCTTACGCTGATCTTAACCGAGGCGCCGCTGCTGGCCTCCGCTTCTACGTTCTCGGCCTCGAGATCATAAGCATCGATCTCACCTGCGCTGCTGGCATCCACGCTGAGAGACTGGGTTTTTCCTTTCAGCTCCACATCGCCTGCGCTGGAGGCACTCGATTCGATCGAATGGGCCTCCACGTTCACCTCGATCGATCCAGCGCTCGAAGCACTGATCTCCATATTATTCGCCTTGAGCGTGCCTTCCGAAAAAATGCTTCCGGCCGAGCTCGCGGAAAGTTTGTTCACATTAACATAGGTCACATATACTTTGGCATCGACACGGGTAAATCTTCCAACTCCCTCTTTCATGTGCACCTTGAGGTAAGATCCTGAAACTTCTGTGATCACGTTATCGGGACTCGTGCCCGTAACCTCTACCCTGACGCTCTCCTTATCTCCCTTTTTTAGATAGACATCAACACCCTCTTGTGTCTTTACCCCGGTAAACGGCTCAACTTTGCGGGTTTCTGTCTGCTGACCATAGGCCATGACAACGGAACAAGCCAATACTACAAAGACAAACTTCTTCATATGATACTCTGTTTTGCCCTAAAGACAGGGCCTAAATATAACGGTTGCATCCCCACATTTTTTTTTTCGATGTACTAAAACACCGTATTTTTCACTAATTTTCAAGATATATTTTTAAAGATTTGCATCCTCAAACTAATACGGCTATATGATTTTTGACAAAAAAGCTGAACTCAACGTTCTGATAAACCTGGCGGCCAGTGATAAAAACGTGGCTGAAAAGGAATCCAAACTGATCCATTCCATTGGCAAAGCTAACGGTATTTCTACTGAAGAGATCAACCAGATGCTGAAGAACCCCAAGCCGATCAGCAATGTTTCTTCCCTTACCGAAGACGAAAAGTTCACGCACCTGTACTACCTGATCCAGCTCATGAAAATGGATGGCCAGGTGTTCAGAAGCGAAGTGGTATTCTGCGAGCAGATCGCCGAGAAGCTTGGATACAAAAAGTCAGTAGTGGCAGAGATCTCACAACACGTGTACAGCGATCCCTCCATCACAGCAGACCGCGACATGATCAAGAAAAAAGCCGAGAAGTTCCTCGTGAAGTAATCGAGGATTTTCCGGTGATCACCATATCAGGGGGAAGAGCAAAAGCTCTTCCCTTTTATTTTTTATAGACCACCTTGCCGCCCATGATGGTCGCGGCAACTTCGGTGCTCAGGATATCTTTTTCGGGGATGCTCATCAGGTCTTGTGTGAAGATGGTGAAGTCGGCAAGTTTACCCACCTCGATGCTTCCCGTGATCTTTTCCTGGAACGCGCCATACGCCGCATCCAGCGTATAGGATCTCAGCGCCTGCTCGCGCGTCATTTTCTCTTCCGGCTCGTATCCGCCTTCGGGCTCTCCCTTCAGTGTTTTACGGGTAACGGAAGCATAGAAGCAGGGTATGGGTGTAACGGGCTCCACCGGCGCATCGGTGCCGTTCACGATCCTGGCACCCGACTTCAATAATGTCTGCCACATATAAGCTCCTTCCTTGATCCGTTTCTCGCCCAGCCTGTCGATAGCCCAGGGCCTGTCTGAAGACATGTGAATAGCCTGCATGGCGGGGATCACGCCCAGTTTTGCAAACCGGGGAAGATCATCAGGGTGAATATGCTGTGCGTGCTCCATCCTGAAGCGGTGATCTTTGGCGGCATCGGGATTTTCGCGGAAAGCGGTTTCATAACGGTCGAGGATCTCGCGGTTGGCCCTGTCGCCAATGGCATGCGAGCATACCTGGAAACCCGACTTCAACGCTTCACGCGCGGTTTTCAGCACCGTATCCATTGGAAGGGTTGCCATGCCATAAAAATCTTTCCGGTCTGCGTAAGGCTCGAGCAGCCATGCACCCCGTGATCCCAGCGCGCCGTCGCAGTTCAGCTTGATGGAACGCACAGTCAATAACCCCAATGAGTCGATCTCGGGTCCCTTCTTCATCCACTCATAAACCAGGTCACGGTCGAAGCCGGTGATCATGACGTATAACCGCACGCCCAGCTTCCCTTCATTTTTAAACTGATGGAACAATCCAATATTCTCGCGACTCGCACCGGCATCGTGAAAACCGGTGATGCCGTTGCGTTGACATGCTTTGATGGCAAGCTCGAGCGCCTGTGCATCGGTTTCGGCTGTGCTCTCGGGAATGTGACGTGATACGAGACCCATGGCGCGTTCGTTAAAAATGCCAGTGGGGTTTCCGAGCTCGTCTACGATCACCTCGCCTCCCTCCTGCGTGAGATTGCGCTGCAGCCTTTCAGTTGATAACGGGTTTACACCTGCGATCTCCATGGCCTTGGCGTTGGCCAGCGCCGCATGGCCACTCGCATGCCGGAGAAACACCGGGTTGTTGGGCGATATCTCACTCAGCAGCTGATGGGTCTGGAATCCCTTCACCAGCTTTTCAGGTTTTTTATCCCACTTGTCCTGGTGCCAGCCGCGGCCCAGGATCCATTGCCCTGGCTGTGCCTTGCTCACCGCCTCTTTCACTTTCTGCACGAGCTCGTCGTAACTCTTCACTGACATGAGGTCGAGGTTGAGCTCATTATAACCAACCCCCATGATGTGCCCATGGCCTTCTATAAAACCCGGTGTCATGATCTTTCCCTGCAGGTCTATCACGTCTGTTTTTTCACCGATAAAAGCGCGGGCTTCCTGTTCCGTACCGGCAAAACTGATCCGGTCTCCGTTCACCACCACGGCCTCCACCACCGGCCGGGCTGCATCTACGGTGTAGATCTTTCCACCCAGCACCACGAGGTCTGCGGGTTCTTTTTTGGTGCCACAGCTTATCATGAACAGGAGCAGTAGTGGTAATACGAGAAGTTGCTTAATAGAGGTCATGTATTGAGTTTCATTGGTAATCAGTATTCGGTAATCAGTATTCGGTTAATACAGAGGCACCGATTACCAGTCAAACCGATTACCGATTACCGTTTTACCGTTCACCAATTTTACTGATTATTTCATTGGAATCAACGGCCTGTTATCTTTGCGGCAAAAAACAGCTGCCAAATGCGTCAACGCCTCAGACTTCTGGCTTATTACGCCATTTTCTGGATCACCTTCATGATCGTGATCAGGGCTGTATTCATGCTTTACAACCATGACCTGTCAGCGCAGCTCTCGGCCGGCGAGATCGTGCAGGTGTTTCTTCACGGGCTGAAGATGGACCTGAGCATGAGCGGTTACTTCCTGGCACTCACCAGCCTGATCCTTACTATCTCCGTGTTCACGCAATCGCGATGGCTTTTCCTGGTGCTGAACAGCATTTCCATTTTTATGATCGTGATCAGCGCCATCATTGTTGTTGTTGACATTGAGCTGTACCGCCACTGGGGTTTTCGCCTCGATACCACACCGCTTTTTTATATGGCGGGCGCCGAAACGGAAGCCATGGGAAGTGTGGCAGTGTCTGTAGTGATCGAGCTGTTCCTGATCCTGATCGCGCTGGCAACCCTCGCCATCTTCGTTTATTCGGTATGGCTGGGGCGCCTGCTGTCAACGCTGAGGCCACCCGCGGAGAAGAAAGCATTTCTCGTTTTTGTCATCGCCACCGGCCTGATGTTCATCCCCATCCGCGGCAGCTTTACGGTGGCACCGATGAACCCCGGCTTCGTTTACTTTCACAACACCAAGCCATACGCAAACCATGCAGCCCTGAACACCGTCTGGAATTTCATCTACAGCCTGCAACGAAGCAAGGAACGGGGATATCCAAAAAACTTTTACGACAACAAGCTTACGGAAGAATACTTCGCTGCGCTGTATCCGAACGACGACTCAACGGTTCATGTATTCACGGAAGCGCGCCCCAACGTGGTGCTGTTTATCATGGAAAGCTTTACCGCCGATGTTATTGAACCACTGGGAGGTTTAAAAGGCATTACACCCAATCTCAACCAGCTCTGCGCCGAAGGTATCCTCTTCGACAGCATCTACTCCAGTGGTGACCGCACCGATAAGGGTATCGTGTCGGTTCTCAGCGGCTATCCCGCGCAACCACAAGGCAGCATCATCAAGTATACATCGAAAGCACAGAAGCTTCCCTACCTCAATCATTTTATGCGGGAGCTGGGATACAGGACTTCGTTCGTCTATGGCGGCGACATCGACTTTGCCAATTTCAGATCGTACCTCACCACCTGCCGGTTCGACCACATTACGGCAGACGAAGATTTTTCAGGTGACGACAACAACAGCAAATGGGGTGTGCATGACCACATCGTTTTTAACAGGGCGCTGCAGGAATGCGACACCGCTTCATCACCGTTTTTCAAGGTGATCCTTTCGCTGAGCAGCCACGAGCCCTTCGATGTTCCCATGACACCTTACATCGAAGGACAGGACCAGGAATCATTGTTCCTCAACGCATGCCACTACACCGACAAAAGTGTAGGTGAGTTCATCAGCCAGGCGAAGCAGAAACCCTGGTGGAAGAATACGGTGGTGATATTTGTAGCAGACCACGGCCACCGTCACCCGGGCAACAAAGCGCTGCAGGCCAAAGAACGGTTCAGGATCCCCTTGCTGATGACTGGGGGAGCGATCAAAAAAGATTCGGTGGTGCATCTCTACGGAAACCAGACCGACATTGCCAACACGCTGCTGGGCCAGCTCGATAAACCTAGTGATGCGTTCACGTTCAGCAAAAACCTGCTCTCTCCTGCGGCCCGCTCTTTCTCTGCGTACTTCTTCAACAATGGTTATGGTTTTGTCGCGCCCGGCAAATACATCCTTTACGACAACACAGGTCGCCAGTTCCTGGAAACCGTGGGCGCAACGGAAGAAGACGTCAACATCAGCAAGGCGTACCAGCAGAAGCTTTTTCTTGATTACAATTTGAAATGACTCTGAGATTTCAAGGCTGGCGTTTCAAAACAGATGAAGTTTGGTTGCCGGTTACCGGTTGCCAGTTACCGGTTAACTTCTGTGTTAATAATCTTTGGCGCGCAAATTGGAATCGTTCAAGTGAAGGCCGTGCCCCTTCCTAACTGGCTATCCGGCAACTGGCAACCGGTAACTAATTTGTAACTTTAAACTTCTAACTTGAAACCTCTAACTTGAACGGCACCGGTTACATGAAACAGATCAGATCTTTCCTCATAACAGCAACGCTCTTCACCCTCTGTTCCGTCGCGCAGGCGCAGGAGTTTGGACTTTCCTTCTCTTACTTCCTGCCGAAGAATGGATATTTTTCCACACCGATCAGCCCTTTCTCTATCCGTGGGCTGGGGGTTGACCTGAACCGTTTTGTGGCGCTTGAAACGGGCGCATCGCTTTACAGGATGTCGGGGCTGAACCTCAAAGATCTTTCCATTAACAGCAAAGAGCCGCTGGTGGGTCCTAATTTTACCTTGCTCATTCCTGCCGAGCTCGTGTTTCAGCTCAGGGGCAGCGTTGTACAATTTGATATCAAGGGCGGTGGTTTTTTCTTCTACGGCTTCGGCAACAAGATCAACTACGGAAACCTTGACCGCGCCATCATCAAAAGCCTTCATCCCGACTGGACCGTTGCCAATGCCAATGTCACTTTCGATAACAGCCCAGGCTTCGGTTACCACGGTGGCGCTGAGCTCACCCTATATTTCACCAGCCAGGTGGGTGTGTCGTTGGAGACCAATTACTTCGTAGGCTCGGCTAAGTTTCCGCTGAAGGGTTCCTACGTTGGCGGGCAGTCTTCCATTGAAACGTATCCGCTTGATGAGCCTGAGGCCAAGCTCGATTTCACAGGTCTCGAATTTTCAATCGGGCTGCTGTTCAATTCCGGCGGCGGTGGTGGCCCCAGGAAAAAACCGGGTGGCAGAAGAAGACGATAGTGAGCCGAATGAAAAGTATACTCCGATCTTCCCGTCTTTTTCTCCTGCTCTTCATCGTACAGCAGGCCACAGCGCAACAGGGCATTGTTAAGTACCAGTCGTTTGCCATCGACAACAAGGAAGTAGTGTGGGCACAGGTCTATCATTTTGAAGAGCCCGTAGCCACACAGTCGGCCAGGCTTTTTGAGCACCTGAAACGCAAAGTGTGGATCACAGACATTCACTATGAGGGAACGGACATCATTGCAGACCTGGTGCAGTACCGGCCCGATTACAAACGTTACGGCGGCAAGTTCATGAACACTTCCATGATCATCAGAACGGGAAAGTGGGCCGGCAAAGTACGCATCAGCTTCAAAGAAGGAAAGTACCGCGTGATCCTCTATGGCCTCACGTACGAAGCGAAACAGTCGGCCACCGGCTCGGGCAAAGCCACCATAGAACAGCACGACGTCTCCGGCACGCTGAATGAGTTTGTGCTCAACGATCTTCGTAACGGCTTCAGAAAAAACCGTCTTAAAAATCTCGACATCCTGCACTTCAGCTTTAAAGACAGCTTCACATTGACGGTGGATCAGGTGATCAGCAGCGACTGGTAAGGTACGAGGTACGAAATACGAGGTACGGGCGAGACTTCGATCGAAGACCAAGCTTCGTACTTCATTAATTGTACTTCGTACCCGAGTAGATTATCCGACAATCAGTGGAGACGCCAAACCGTACCTCGTCCCTCGTATCTCGTACCTTATTCGACCTTTACTCCGTTCACAAACATCACAACCCGTGCGTCTGAGTATCCCAACTGAATCACCTTATTCCTGTATCGTTCCGCATCTTGTTTCCGGCTAAAGTTCCCTGAATATAACAGTACATTTCCGGCGGAGTCGGTTTCGGTTTCTGTGCCGTATGGCAGATGGTGTGATTGTGCTGATGATGAAGTTCCTTCCGGTGTCGGGGCAGTCGGAAGCAGAATCCTGTAGATTGTGAGTGTATCCGATGGAAGATACTGTGATTCTACAATGTTCACATTGTGCTTTTTGTAGAGCGCTCTTGAGTCGTCAGCAAATACTTTGAGAGCTGCTTTCGATTCAGAGTCTTTGATAAAACCTTTCGGATCTTTTTCGAAGGCGGTCACAGGAAGCACATGGTAGTTCTTTTCAGCATCGGCGGTACGGTACACCCACTCCAGAATGTAGTTGGCCGTGTCGATGCGTGTGATGGCACTGTCAGTTCCGTAGGCGATCTTCTCCAGCTCCAGCGTGACCAGGGCGCCGCCATCGGTGTAACGCTTGCGCTGTCCTGACACAAAATTACCGAGTGAGTATGCTACCAGCTGATCCTTGTCCTTTCTCCATTCCATGGGCTGAAGCACATGCGGGTGGGCACCGATCACCAGCTTCGCGCCGTGTTTGAAACAATGCTCCGCCACATCTTTCTGCCACTTGGAAGGCAGGCTCTGGTATTCTGAGCCCCAGTGCATGAACGCGATGATAACGTCTGGCTTGAGCGCTTTCGCCTTCTTCAGGTCAGCGCGAATGGCGGCCGTATCGATCGTATTCACAATGTTGGGTTTGGTAACGGGCAGGCCATTGGTTCCATACGTGTAGTTCAAGATCGCCAGGCTGAAGCCGTTCTTCTCCACCAGCAACGGATGTTCATTCAGTTTTGCAACCTCATCCACGAAAGTGCCCGTGTGCGGAATATGCAGGCTGTCCAGCATCAATACGGTCCGCTCCAATCCCTTCTTACCGGTATCAACGCAGTGGTTATTGGCCGTTACCAGCACATCCATGCCCATGGCCTTGAGCGCCAGGAGCAGCTCGTCGGGCGCGCTGAACTGCGGATATCCCTTATAAGGAGGGCCCGCCAGCGTAAGCTCCAGGTTGCCGATGGCGAGGTCTGCCGCCTGTGTATACGGTTTAATGAACTGAAAGCAGGGATTATAGTCGTACTTTTTCAGTGTCTTGTTCCACGCGTCGGAGATCTGGGAATCGTGCTGCATGATGTCTCCGAGAAAAAGCAGCGAAAGCCGGGTGGTATCCTGTGCGCATGACGGAACAATGATGCCTGCTAGGATCAGGAGCGATGCGAGTGTTTTCTTCATGAAACTGACATTACTTTGTTATCGGCTACTACAAAGACCTTATCTTCTTTCCTCGGTGCAATGCGGGCCAATCCTGTAAACTTACCAAAAGCCGGGAGATAGGCCTGACGTGCTCCGAAATAAAAGCAGGGCAGCACGACAGACTGCCTTCCTTTGCCTACGAGGTGAACGCCGGGATGAATGTGGCCTGCGATGTTGTACTGGCCGTCCGGCAGCTCCTCCTCCACAGGGTGATGTGTAAAAAGGAACGGTCCCAGCACCAGGTCATCATACACATGAATGCCTTTGCGCTCATATTGGTGCTCGCTCATGATATCGTGGTTGCCCAGCACCAGCTCGAACGTGATGCCCGCATAGTGCTTCACCACCTCGCCGAACACTTCCCATTCCGTATTGTAATGACTGTGAAAGAGGTCGCCCAAACAGATGATCCTTTGCGGCCGGGCCAGGCTCACCACTTCCATCAAAAGCTCCAGGTTGTGGTCATTGGCTTTGGAAGGCACAGCGATGCCCGACTTGCGAAAATGATTGATCTTGCCCAGGTGCAGATCGGCGATGAGCAAAGCCTTTTCTTTCTTCAGCAACACGGCTTTCTGCGGGAACAACCTCATCGGCTCACCAAAGATCTCGATATCCATACGGCGCGGGAACGCAATTTTTATGATCAAAAAATGTCAAGATAACAGTTTAATCCATGCGTCAGTTTCTGTTAACACCGCTCTGCTTTTTTTTATTTTTAACTTCACTCAGGGCACAAAATTCAACATTGTTCGATAAGCTAATATACACCGACCGGAAGGACTCACTGCCTTACCGTTTGCTCAAACCCGTGAACCCGGGGGCAAAAGAGCTTTTTCCGCTGGTGATCTTCCTGCACGGCTCAGGCGAACGGGGCTCCGATAATGAAGCCCAGCTGAAACACATCGCCAATCTGTTTCTCGACCCCAAATACCGGGGAAAATATCCGTGTTATGTGCTGGCGCCCCAATGCCCCAAAGGCCAGCTGTGGGCACAGCAAAACCGTGACGGCTCCATCAGCAAAGAGCCAACAACCCCCATGAAGCTCCTGATCACGCTGATCGACAGCGTTACCAGCGAGTTTCCGATAGACCCTTCCCGGATCTACATCACAGGCCTCTCCATGGGCGGATATGGCACCTGGGACCTCATAGCGAGGTATCCCCACAAATTCGCAGCTGCGGTTCCGGTGTGTGGTGGCGGCGACGAACAAACTGCCTCCAGGATCAAACACATTCCCGTCTGGGCATTCCACGGTGCCAAAGACACCATCGTGGCCCCAAAACAATCGCGCGCCATGATCAAAGCCCTTCAAAACGTGGGGGCAGCACCAGGCTATACGGAATATCCCGATATTGCTCATACCAGCTGGATCCAGGCCTACCAGGAGCCCCATTTGCTGCCCTGGTTGTTCAATCAAAAAATAGATGCGCCGAGCTCCAAACTAAGAGACTGACATTCAACACGGTACAGGTCAGAATTTAACCTTACGGCAAAAAAGATAGCATTGCCTTAACAATGGGGCGGCTATTTCAGGTTAGATTTGCGGCAGAATAAACTCCAGTATGTTCGAATTAGACCTGTCCTACTCCGTTCTTCTTATTCTTTGTCTTATTGCAGCCTGCGGATTTGAATTTGTTAACGGTTTCCATGACACAGCCAATGCCGTGGCCACGGTTATTTATACCAATTCGCTTAAGCCCTGGCATGCCGTGATCTGGTCTGGCGTCTGGAATTTTCTCGGTGTGCTATTGGGTGGTGTAGGTGTGGCCATGGGCATCGTTAACCTGTTACCTGTTGAATCACTCATCGATCAAAACATAGCCCACAGCCTCTCCATGGTCATGGCCTTGCTGCTGAGCGCCATTGCCTGGAACCTGCTCACCTGGTACCTGGGTATCCCCTGCTCCAGCTCGCATACACTGATCGGCTCGATCCTGGGTGTTGGACTTGCGTATTCCCTGCTGCCGGGCGTGAGCGAAGCGGCGGTAGACTGGAGCCAGGCCAGAAAGATCGGCATGTCGCTGCTCATCTCTCCGCTGTTCGGGTTCTCCATGACCATTGTGCTCATGTTCCTGTTGCGAAGATTCACGAAAAAAACATCATATGGAGAAAGTCTTTTCAAGGAACCGAAAAAGAACTCACCTCCGCCAACCTGGATCAGGGCCATTTTGATCCTGACCTGTACCAGTGTAAGCTTCTACCACGGCTCCAACGATGGACAAAAAGGTGTAGGACTGGTGATGCTGATCCTGATCGGTATCGTACCGGTCTACTTTGCACTCGATAACCGCGTTGCGCCCTCATCACTCACCGATCCGCTGAAGAAGATCGAGCTTGTTTTAAGCACGGCCGACCCCGCACCGCTGTCACATCCCGACCAGAAGAAGTTTGCCGACACCCGAGAGATCAGCCAGCGACTCATTGCAAAATTATCCGCTACCGGAAGTGTTGATGCCATTGCCAAACAGGAACGTTTTGTAGTGCGCAAAGACATTATGGTGATGGACCGGAACATCAAAGACCTGCTTTCAAAAGGCGAGCTGCGGCTGAGCGATGTAGAGAAGGCAACCCTGAAAGATCAAGCCAAGACCATCCGGAAGATCACTGACTATTCACCGCGCTGGGTTGTGCTGATGATCTCGCTTTCACTCGGATTCGGTACCATGATCGGGTGGAAACGTATTGTAAAAACAGTAGGTGAAAAGATCGGTAAAGAACACCTGAGCTATGCCCAGGGCGCCTCTGCCGAGCTCGTTGCCGCCAGCACCATCGGCCTGTCTACCAACCTCGGGCTGCCCGTGAGCACCACGCACGTTTTATCGTCAGGTATCGCCGGAAGCATGGTAGCCAACAAAGGCATTAAAAATCTTCAACCTGAAACCGTCAGGAATATCCTCATGGCCTGGTTGCTCACGCTACCGGTAGTGATGATCATGGCTGGAACGTTGTTCCTGTTGTTCAGGTCGATATTCTAAGCGAAGGCAAGACTTCCCATGTTACGGAGGACAGTAAGAATCCATAGTCTATGGTCCATGGTCTACAGCCGACCATCAGGCTCAGAGGCCATCACCATGATGAAGGTATGCTTTCATTCGCTGTAAGAGCGGATGCCATTTTTCGGGGAGCATGGCCATGGACTATCGACCATCGACTATGGACTGACATAGTCGGCTGCCAGCTCTGCCAACGTAGCTGCGTCATCTTTTCTGAATTTCCGATCGAAGCTTTTGATTCGTTTGGTACACACAATTCTCCCGCCATCTTCGTAAGAGATGCTCTCTTCATCACGTTTGATCACTTTGATCACATGGCCGGGTTGCAGGATCTCCCTGTAAATTCCTTTCATATTTTTTGATTGATTGTTTTGTACGGTTCGTACTTGATGTTTTGATGATATGGGAGGTATAAAGAGTGTGCCAACGAAGAGTCCACCGTCCACAGTCGACAGTCCACGGCAGATCACCAAGCGCTTTAGACCACCTTTCTGAACAAAGTATACGCAGAGATTCCGGGACTCTTCGCTCGCACATGCTTCATCTGCGTGATGGTCTACGCACCTGATGGTAGTCTGTGGTCTGTGGACCGTCGACCGTGGACTGTCAAGGACTGTATTGCAGCACCATCTTCCTGATCCGATCTTCCAGCTTCTCGCTCGTCAGCTTTTCACGAAGCCTGTCGACCATGATGGGGAAGGCGAAGGGCGTCGGCTTGTCGGGGGTAGTGATGACGATCTTCTGTTTCGAGATGCGCTCGAGGGCGCGGCGCAGGCGGATCTCTTCGAGCTGAAAATCCATCACTTCTTCATAGGCCTGCCGCAGCAGCAGGTTGTGTGCTTCGTAGTCGTTGAACACGTTGAAGAAAAGTTGTGAGGAGGATTGGAGGTGCCGATCTTTAATAGGTTTGCCGGGATATCCTTTGAACACAAGGCCCGAGATGGCAGCGATGTCCCTGAACTTTCTGCGCGCCATCTCGATGGAGTTGATGCTGGCCTGAATGTCTTTCAGCAGATTGTCCGTTCCCAGCATGTTGGTCTCCACCGCTTCTTCTATGGGAATGGGCTGATCCGACAACAGCTCAAAACCGTAGTCGTTCATGGCGATGGAGAAGCTGATGGGCTGGATCTGCGCGATGCGATAGGCCACCAATGCAGCCATGCCCTCGTGCACGAACCTGCCCTCGAAGGGATACATCAGCACATGATATCCTTCGGTGGATTTGAAATATTCGATGAGGAAGTCGCCCGCACCAGGGAGAAAAGACCGCTTTTGCTGAAGCTTGAACAAAGGTTCGAGAAACAGAAGCTCGCTATCCTGCCCGCGGCCCTCAACCACCTCGTTGATCTTCAGCCTGATCATCTCGCTCATCTGCGATGAAAGGGGCATCCTTCCCCCCTGCCATGACGGCACAGCGCCCGACTTACGGTTGGTCTTGCGTACCTGCACCTCCATATCTTTGATGCGCACCAGCTCGAGGTTCCTGCCTGCGAACCAGAACACATCGCCGGGGTTGAGGCGGGCAATAAAATACTCTTCGATGGTGCCGAGATATTTGCCCGTAACATACCGGATGTGCAACGAGCTGTCGCCTACGATGGTACCGATCGACAGCCTGTGCCGCATCGCGATCACACGGTTTTCCACTTTATAAAGTCCGTTGTGGATCACAACCTTGCGATATTCATCGTAAGCCTGCAACGAATCGCCACCGGTGGTAATAAAATTCAGCAACCAGCTCCATTCATCATCGCTCACACTGCTAAAGCTGAACGTGCCCCTGATCTCTTTCAGGATCTGGTCGGGTTTGAATCCATCAGACACGGCCAATGTGATGAGGTACTGCATCAGCACATCGAACGAGCGGATGTAGGGAAGGCGGTCTTCCACAACATTTCTGCGAATGGCTTCACGCAGCCCTGCCGCTTCGATCAGCTCAAGTGAGTGGGTGGGTACAAAATGAATCTTGCTAACGGCACCAGGCTGATGGCCGCTTCGCCCGGCACGTTGCAGGAAACGCGCCACACCTTTGGGGCTTCCCACCTGGATCACCGTTTCCACTGGCCTGAAGTCAACACCCAGGTCAAGACTCGAGGTACAGACAACAGCTTTCAGCCGTCCTTCGTGAAGCTGGTCTTCAACCCAGCTGCGCAGCTCCTGGCTGATGGATCCGTGGTGCATGGCGATCAGTCCCGAAAGCTCCGGCGCCTGTTCCAGCATGCGTTGATACCAGATCTCTGCAAAAGACCGGGTGTTGGTGAAGATGAGTGTAGTGTTGCTTTTCTTAACGATACCGATCACTTTCTCCAGCAGATGAATACCCAGGTGACCCGACCAGGGCATCCGTTCTACAGAATCGGGCATTACTGACTCCACCTCCACGCTTTTCCTGAGGTCTGCACGAACTACTGTGTACTTACCGGGTTTAAAATAATTTCCCAGCAACGCTTCCATGGCCTGCTCCATGTTGCCGATGGTGGCCGAGATGCCCCACACTTTCAGGGATGGCACAACAGCCTTCAGTCGCGAGAGGGCGAGCTCCACCTGTACACCACGTTTGGAACCCATCAGCTCATGCCATTCGTCTGCAACAACCACTTTCAATCCTTTGAAAAAGTCGGGATAATTCTTCTGCGCCAGCAGCAGGTGCAGGCTTTCAGGTGTGGTGATCAGCAGTTGAGGCGGTTTGGTCTTCTGCTTCATACGTTCGCTCAGCTTGGTATCGCCCGAACGAACCCCCACTTTCCATGGCAATCCCATTCCCTCTACAAGCCGTGTTGCCGAGAGCTCGATCTCTTTGGCCAGGGCGCGGATGGGTGTGATCCAGATGGCTTGTAACCCCGTATCGGAATCCAGCTTCAGCTGTGCATGATCCCTGACGAACTCCAGCCCCATCGGCACCAGTAAAGAATAGGTTTTGCCACTGCCCGTGGGTGCATTTACCAACCCGCTTTGCCCATCGAGATAAGCTTCCCATGCTTGCAGCTGAAAGGCGAAAGGTTTCCACCCCATTTTATCGAACCAATCTTTTCCTAACTTTAGCCGATCGTATGTCATGAATTTAAAGGTATCAATCTCCCCGTAAGGAAAAAACATTTCTGATGTTCGCTTGTTATAGCTTCTGATTATTGCCGTCAATGGGAAACTACTCGATCAAAGATCTTGAAAAACTTTCGGGGATAAAGGCGCACACCATCCGCATCTGGGAAAAGCGTCACCGCCTGATCGAGCCCCAGCGCAGCAGCACCAACATACGCTCTTATTCTGACAATGATCTGAAAAAGATCATAAACGTGTCGATGCTGAACGCCAGTGGTATGAAAATCTCCCGCATCGCCGGTATGTCTGACGAAGAGATCAGGCAGAAGATCACCGAGCTGAGCAGAACGCAAAACGAAGCCGAGGTCCATATCAACGACCTTGTGGCCGGCATGGTGGAGCTTGATGAAGAGAAATTTGAAAGAACACTCTCAGGGTTCGTGCTCCGGTTTGGATTCGAGCAGACGGTCACTTCTATCATCTATCCTTTCCTTGAAAAAATCGGCATCCTCTGGCAAACGCAGCACATCACCCCCGCCCAGGAGCATTTTATCTCTAACCTGATCAGGCAAAAAATGATCGTAGCCATCGACGCACTGCCCATTGCGCCCATCACCGCCAGGCGTGCGTTGCTATTCCTGCCCGATCATGAGCTTCACGAGATCGGCCTGCTGTTCGCCCATTACCGGATTCGCAAGGCCGGCTGGCGTACGTTCTATTTGGGCCAGGCCGTGCCCTATGGCGATCTGAAAAGTATTTATAAAGTGCATAAGCCTGATATGCTCGTCACGGCCTTCGTTTCTGCCATGACCGGAGAATCGCTGAAGCGTTATATCAACAGTCTTGCGGCCGACTTCAGCAACAGCACCATTGTGCTCACCGGTTTTCAGGTGCAGCAATACAAGCCTCATCATCAGCATGTTCACGTGCTCACAAGCATTGCCGGGCTTGATCTACTTATCTGATCTCCGGATCCGCTGAGTTCGGCATTTCCGTAAGTGTACCGGAAAATATCCATCGCACTGATTTTAGTTTGTTTAATATTTTTATAAAATAATTAAACAAAACGTTCACTTGATCCGTTATTTACCTATTATTGTTTAATTTTTAATGAATAACAATAAACAATATGGCTTCTATTGCGGTAAGCGAACAGATCATCGGGCTCCGGCAAACGCTGAAGGTTTTCACCCGGCGGTTCACGGCAGATCGCGAAGAATCATCTGACCTGGTTCAGGATACGCTGCTGAAAGCGCTCATGCACCAGGACAAGTTCAAGCCTGATACCAACCTGAAGGGCTGGCTGTTCACTATCATGCGGAACACTTTTATTAACAACTATCGCAAGCATCAGCGCGCAAGGGTATCGCGTGACCGTACGAAAGACCTGTATTTTCTGAACGTTGAAGATAACCATACGCTCAATCTGCCGGACTCGCGGTGCGAATACAAAGACATCTGGCAACATGTGAACGCCCTGCGCGAAGTACTTTTAATCCCTTTCAGAATGCACATTAACGGTTATAAATATTACGAGATCGCCGAACAGCTTCACCTGCCGATAGGCACAGTCAAAAATCGGATCTTCCAGGCACGGCAAGAAATTCAAAAAAAGTTGACCGGATATTAAGCAGCTTTCTCAACAGTTTTCTCTATGAAAAAAGTATCGGTGATCGGATCAGGATTTTCAGGGCTCGCCGCTGCAACGGTGCTGGCCGGGGAAGGATTTGACGTTACCGTACTCGAAAAGAACGCGACGGCTGGCGGGCGCGCCCGGAAATTCGAGGTCCATGGTTTTGTGTTCGATATGGGGCCAAGCTGGTACTGGATGCCCGATGTGTTTGAAAAGTACTTCAATCATTTTGGCAAAAGCACCCGCGACTATTATGACCTGGTTCGTCTCGATCCCTCATACAGGGTGTGGTTTGGAAAAAATGATCTGGCCGATGTTCCTTCCGGGATAGAGGGTTTATGCAAATTGTTCGATAGCCTTGAAGCGGGAAGCAGCCGGTACCTGCTCCGGTTCCTGGAAGAAGGCAAATACAAATACGAGACCGGCATCAACAGGCTGGTGTATAAACCGGGACTTTCCCTGCTTGAGCTGGCGGATGCTGCGTTGCTCAAAGGCATGTTCAGGCTTCACGTTTTTCAGTCGATGGCTACTTACATCCGCAAGTTCTTTCGCGAGCCACGCCTCATCAGGTTGCTGGAGTTTCCTGTTCTTTTCCTGGGCGCCACACCTGAAAGAACGCCGGCACTCTACAGCCTGATGAACTATGCAGACATGGCCCTGGGCACGTGGTACCCCATGGGCGGTATGTACAAGATCGTAGAAGCTATGGTGCAGCTTGCCAACGCGCAGGGCGTCAACTTTCAGCTGAACAACACCGTTCAGCGTATGGAGATGAATGGCTCCCTGGCAACCGGTGTCTGGAGCAATGATCGCCGGTACAACGCGGACTACATCGTGGCCAGCGCAGACTACCATCATGTTGAGCAGAACCTTGTTCCCGAAAAATTCAGGAGCTACCCGGAGGCCTACTGGCAGCGCCGCGTGATGGCACCCTCGGCACTCGTGTTTTACCTCGGAGTGAGCAAACGGGTCAACAACCTCAGACATCACAACTTGTTCTTCGATGAAGATTTTTCAGCACACGCCAGAGAAATTTACGAGACACCACAATGGCCTACAGCGCCGCAGTTCTATGTTTGCTGTCCTTCAAAGACAGACGCCACCGTGGCACCAGAAGGATGCGAGAATCTTTTCATACTCATCCCGGTAGCACCAGGATTGAAAGACGACGAAGCCCAGCGTGAAAAGTATTTCAACATGGTGATGCAACGGCTCGAACACCTGCTAGGTGAGAACATCAGCAAACATATTGTTTTTAAAAGATCTTATGCGCACCAGGATTTTATAACAGACTATCATGCATTCCGGGGAAACGCCTATGGGCTTGCCAACACGCTCGGGCAGACCGCGCATTTAAAACCGGCTATCGTCAGCAGGAAAATCAAAAACCTTTTTTATACAGGACAGCTCACGGTGCCAGGGCCCGGAGTTCCGCCATCGCTCATTTCGGGCCAGGTGGTGGCCAGGGAGCTGGTCAGAAGACATCGTGTTCGTAATTAAACCGCCATGAAAGCATTATTCGATTCCGTTTCCATCCGCTGCAGCCGCCTCATCACCCGGGCGTACAGCACCTCGTTCTCGCTGGGCATCCGCTGCCTCTCAGAAGAGCTGCGCGACCCGGTCTATGCCATCTACGGATTTGTCCGTTTTGCCGACGAGATTGTCGACAGCTTTCATGGATTTAACAAAGAAAGCCTGCTGAAAAGATTTGAAGCAGAAACTTACAAAAGCATAGAAGAAAAGATCAGCCTGAACCCTATATTGAACAGTTTTCAGGAAACCGTAAACCGGTTCGGCATAGAGCACAGCCTCATTGCGCAGTTTATAAAAAGTATGGAAATGGACCTGACACAACGGGCATACAATACCGAAGCGTTCAACGAGTACATCCTCGGTTCTGCCGAAGTGGTGGGCCTGATGTGCCTGCGCGTGTTCAGCAAGGGTGACCGGCAACTGTACGATGATCTGAAGCCACATGCCATGCGCCTGGGTGCAGCGTTCCAGAAAGTGAACTTCCTGAGAGACCTTAAAGCCGATCATATAAGCCTGGGCAGGTCTTATTTTCCGGACGTTGACCTGAGCCAATTTGATGAAAAGGAAAAGAAGATCATCGAGCAGAACATCGCCGAGGATTTTGACGAAGCTTTTAAAGGCATCAGAAAACTTCCACGGTCGTCGCAGTTCGGGGTCTACGTTGCTTATGTGTATTACCGGGCGCTGTTCAACAAGATCAGGAACGCACCGTCCAGCCTTGTGATGCAGCAGCGCATCAGGATCCGGAACCGGCATAAGGCCACCTTATTGGCGTACTCTTTTGTGAAGCATCAGTTAAACATGATCTGATGGAAATGGTTATTCTCGTCGATCAGAACGACAACCCGATAGGCACCATGGAAAAAATGGAAGCGCACAGAAAAGGTGAGCTGCACCGTGCCATTTCCGTGATGATCTATAATTCAAAGGGAGAAATGCTCCTGCAGAAACGGGCCAGCAGCAAGTATCATAGCGGTGGCCTATGGACCAACGCCTGCTGCAGTCATCCCCTGCCCGGCGAAAAAACAGAAGATGCTGCACGAAGAAGGCTGAGAGAAGAAATGGGCATTGACCTTCAGCCACGGTTCGCCTACAAGTTTATTTACAGAACCGACCTCGACCAGAACCTGATCGAACATGAATATGATCACGTCTTCGTCGGTACGTTCAACGGAACACCGGATATCAATAGCAGCGAAGTGGAAGACTGGAAATTTGTGAGTACGGAGTGGCTGAAAAAAGATATCAGGCACAATCCCGATCACTATACGTACTGGTTCAGATTGATCATAGATCAGTTGACAAACAAAACAATTGACAGTTGACAACATGGCAATTGACGTACACAGCCGGCTTCCAGGGCACTGTTTCCAATTCGAATTGAAACATAAACGTGAAGTCTTGCATTAAGTTTTGCTTGCCCGCCGAAGCTCACACGTAGGCGGGTCAATTGTTCCATTGTCAATTGTCAACTGGTCATGAAACTTTTCACCATAACGTCTGCGAAGAATCGGGTAGACCGGAAGACAACCCTCTTCTGGTTCCGCAGGGATCTGCGCCTGAACGATAACGCTGGCCTTTACCATGCGCTCAGGGAAAACGAAGACGTGCTTTCCGTTTTTATTTTCGACACGGTGATCCTGAACAAGCTTGAAAATAAGACAGACCGGAGAATAGGATTTATTCTTTCTGCCCTTCGCACTTTGAAACAGCAGCTCGAAGACGCCGGCAGCACGTTGCTGGTAGTACATGCCGATCCTGTTGATTTCTTCAAAAGCGTACGGCCCCACGCAGTTTACACCAACCATGATTATGAGCCTTACGCCCGGCAGCGCGATGAAAACGTCACCAAGACCTTATCGGATAAGGGCTCGGTACTCAGAACGTACAAAGACCAGGTGATCTTCGAAAAGAGTGAGGTGGTCAAGAGTGACGGTGAGCCTTATACTGTTTTCACGCCTTATAGCCGGAAATGGAAGGCATCGGTCAACAAAAGTGATCTCAAGGGTTATGCTGTAACGAAATACCTGCACCATCTGAGCAAACGAGATCCCCTGCCCTTTCCGACAGCGAAAGACATCGGCTTCGAAGAGACAGATAACGGCATAGCTGAGCGCACTATAAAATTACCGGTGATCCGGAACTATCATCGCACGAGGGATTTTCCGGCTGTGCAGGGTACTTCGCGGCTGAGCGTTCACCTGCGCTTTGGCACGGTGAGCATTCGCAGGCTTGTGCAGATCGCTTACGCGAATAATGAAACGTGGCTGAACGAGCTGATCTGGCGTGAATTTTACCAGATGATCCTCTGGCATTTTCCACGCGTGGAGCACGGCGCTTTCAAGCCGGCTTACGACCGTATGCGATGGCGTAACGATGTTCATGAGTTCGAAGCCTGGTGCAGCGGGCAGACGGGATACCCGATTGTGGATGCGGGCATGCGTGAGCTGAATGCCACAGGCTTTATGCATAACCGCGTGCGCATGATCGTAGCCAGTTTTCTCACCAAGCACCTGCTCATCGACTGGCGGTGGGGTGAAGCCTACTTTGCCAGCAAGCTGCTCGATTATGACCTGGCCGCGAACAACGGAGGCTGGCAATGGGCGGCTGGTTCTGGTTGTGATACCGCACCTTATTTCCGGGTCTTTAACCCCGCGCTGCAGGCACAAAAGTTTGATCCGGAATTGAAATATATTCGCGGGTGGATACCGGAGCTCGACACGCCCGATTATCCAAAGCCCATGGTAGCACATGCCGAGGCGAGGGAGAGGGCGCTCAAACAGTATGCGGCTGCTTTAAACAATTGACATCCCGATAGCTATCGGGAGACAACGGAACAATTGACAAAAACTAAGTGCAGGACTCATGTTTATGTTTCAATTCGAATTTGACACAGACGCCGGCTAGCTGACTCCATACATTGTCAATTGCCCTGTTGTCAACTGTCAACTACTTTTATATGAAACTCAAGCTTAATAACATACAATGAACTGGTTGCCAATCATTCTCTGTCCGCTTATCGTTCTCGGAACATTTCTGTTCTGGGAGTTTGTGGCGTGGTTCACGCACAAGTATGTGATGCATGGGTTCCTTTGGTCGTGGCACAGGTCGCACCACACAGTACATTCGCATACGCTGGAACGAAACGATCTCTTTGCGCTGGTCTTCAGCATCCCCTCCATCGGCATTTTTTATTACTATTCACAGGTCACTTACAATCCATACATGCTCGCCGTGGGCATGGGCATTTTTTGTTATGGCGTTTTTTACTTTATTTTCCATGATATTATTGTTCATCAGCGGATCAGATGGCGTCCCGCAAAAAGAAGCAAGTATTTACACCGTATGATCAATGCACATTACGTTCATCATAGCAGGCATTCGAAAGAAGGTTGTGAGGCGTTCGGGTTTCTTTACGCGCCCAAAAAGTATGAACCGAAGAACTTTGTTTTAAAGAAGGAAAGATCACAAACCCAATAAAATTTGCAATCAAAATACCTCTACCTGACACTGAACATTGCTTCGTTTATCGTTCCCTTTGCATTCAGCTTCTATCCCAAGGCGAACTTCTCGAAAAAATGGAAATATGTGCTTCCGGCCATCTTTGCCACGGCCGTTGTGTTCATCGCCTGGGACGCGCTCTTTACCGAAATGGGCATTTGGGGTTTTAATCCGAAATACCTGAGCGGTATTTACATTTTCAACCTTCCGCTCGAAGAGGTGTTGTTCTTCTTTTGTATCCCCTATGCATGTGTGTTCACCTATTTTGCGCTTACCTACCTCGTGGAGCGCGATTACCTGTTCCCTCACCACGAGCTCATTTCAAGCGCGCTGATCCTGGTGCTGCTCATTGCCGGCGGCTACTATATGAACAAGTGGTACACCGGCGTAACTTTCCTGCTCACCGGCATGCTGCTCGCCTATCAAATGATCAAGCTCAGGCCGCGGTACATGGGCCGTTTTTATTTCGCGTTTATCTTCATCCTCATTCCCTTCTTTATTGTGAATGGCATACTGACGGGGTCGTTCATTGATGAGCCTGTGGTATGGTACAACGATAACCATAACCTCGGCATCAGGATCGGCACCGTGCCCATTGAAGATGCGGTGTATGGAATGCTCCTGGTGCTGATGAGCATCGGTATTGCAGAAGAAGCAGAGAAACGTGTAGAGAATAAATAGTCCACAGTCGACAGACCACAGTCCACGGCAGGGTGGTGTTTCAACGCAAGCGAAGCGGTTAGAAATAAATAAGCTTCCGGGGCGCCGGAAGCTTGTATGTTATTCGATATAAGATCCCTTTTTAGACGGTGGCCAATGCCTTGCTCTTCTTGCTCTTTTTACCTTTCAGCACATCCTCCACATAAGTGAGGTCTTTTTCAGACTTCCGGGTTTTACGGTCTTGCTTTTTAAGGATGTGGACAAATTCAGACGCCAGTTTTTTGGAGCTTTTGTCGAGCAGCTTTTCCACTTTTTTGGTCGGCTTGGGCAACTCCAGGTGGCTTATCGCAGTGCGCATTGAATCGCTCAACAGGCTTTTCAATGCCTTTTTGGATACTTTGATCTTTTCCATAAAGTAGTGGTTATCTACGAATGTAAAAAATGTTAGCGGAAGATTAAGCCGTTAACAAAAACTTAATATTGCGCCTGAAAAACAATGAAAAAGACGCCAAAAAGCGCCTTTCTTTATATGAAAATGTATTTCTACGAAATCACTCGTATCGGAGGGAATTCACCGGGTTAGCCGCCGCAGCCTTGATCGATTGGAAACTCACCGTAAGCCACGCGATCACAATGGCCACCACGCCGCTGCCGATAAAGATCAACGGACTAATGTCTACCCGGTAAGCGAAATTGCCCAACCAGTAATCCACCATGTACCAACCAAATGCCGCCGCGGGCACAAACGCGATCAGTACAAGCCTGGTGAATTCTTTCGACAACAGTATGGTGAGTCCTGTAGTCGTAGCACCCATTGCCTTGCGGATACCGATCTCTTTGGTGCGTTGTTCAGCCGTGAAGGCCGCCAGCGCAAACAATCCGAGGCAGGCGATGAAGATGGCAAGCCCTGCGAACACACTGAACAGTACCCCCAGGCGTTGCTCGGCACGGAACAGCTCGTCAAAATTCTGATCCAGGAAACTGTAGTCCAACGGCTCGTTCGGCGCATATTGTTTCCAGAGCTTTTCTACAGAAGCCACCGCCTGCTGCGAGCTTCCCTCGTAACGGATCATCATCTGGTACGACTTCGTGGTTAACCGTATGGCTAATGGCCGAACTTTTTGCTTCATCGATTCGAAATTGAAGTCCTGAAATACGCCCACGATCCGCAGTTTACGCGGCTTGCCGTCATCGGAGAAGGTCACATACTCTTCCAGGGGATTGGTGTAGCCGAAGTCTCTAACAGCGGCTTCGTTCAGCACAATGGCTGACGAGTCCGAGGGAAAATCCTCCGAGAAGTAACGGCCTGCTTTCATCCTGAACTTCATCACCTCCTGATGATCATGATCGGCATAATAAACCCCAATCATATGGTCCTGGTCTGAATTGGTGGATTTTGCAACAGTTGTGCTGTTCACGCCAGGAAAACTGTTGTTGGTATAGCTTGAGCTGACGATGCCCGTCTGTGATGCCAGCGCATTTTTGAAGGCCTCTTCATTATTCCCCAGACGGCCCGTACTTGAGACGATCAGCACGTTGTGTTTATCGATGCCCAGGTTTCGCTGCTGCATATAAGTGATCTGCTGATACACCACAGCTGTGAAAATGATGAGGAAAATGGAAAGCGCGAACTGAAATATCACCAGCGTGCTTCTCACACCTTTGCTCTTCATGCCAGAGCGAACTTTACCTTTCAGTACTTCAACCGCATTGAACGAAGTGAGGTAAAAGGCGGGATAACTTCCGGCTACTAATCCAACAAAAACAACCAGGCCCGCTAACAATAGAATGAAACGTGCACTGGCAAATGCCGACATGCCAAGCTGTTTGCCCGACAACAGATTGAAATATGGAAGCAGAAAGTAACACGCCACCACCGCCAGTATCACCGTAACAAAACTGTACAACGTGGACTCGGCCAGGAACTGTCCCACCATCTGGCCCCGCAGCGAGCCCAGCGTTTTGCGAAGCCCCACTTCTTTAGCCCGTCCCGCAGAACGCGCGGTAGATAAATTCATGAAGTTGATGCAGGCAATGACGATGATAAAAATGCCAATAGCTCCCAGGTAATAAACCGACATAATATCGCCACCCGGCTCAAGCTCATCACGCGAAGTTGACCTGAGGTGAATGTCCGTGAGGGCTGTGCTGTAGTAGCCGAAGTCATCTCCTTTCTCCCTCAATTGTTTGATGGATACGCCCATAAATCGCTCTACTTCGGGTCCTACATATTTCATTACAAGCTCGCCAAATTTTTCGTGCACCGCCGGAAGCGAAGCTCCATGATCGAGCACAAAATAGGTATACAGGTAGTTGTTCAGCCATTCTGTGCTCTTCAGGTGTTTGCCTGAGGCTGATGACAAAAGTAAATTGTATCTGAAATGAGAATTCAGCGGCGAATCTTCGGTAATGCCTGTTACCTTGTAAGCCTGGTTTTCGTTACCGATGGTCAGCATTTTACCGAGGGCGGACTGTTCTCCAAAATATTTTGTGGCCATACTTTTGGTGATCACCACCGAGTTAGGCTCCAGCAGCGCCGTTTTCGGATCGCCTTCCAGGATCCTGAAACTGAAGAAGCTGAAAAAATTGGAGTCGGCATAGAACAGCTTCTGTTCTGTAAAGGCTTTATCCTCATACTTCACTACGGAAGCGCCCCAGTAATTGGCGATACGGGTAGCCTCGGCAACACCCGGCACTTCCCTCACCAACGCTTCGGCCATGGGTGGAGCGGTAGTGGTAGTGCGTATGTCCTGGCCACCGATCCTGCCATGCAACCCCACCTGGTAAATGTTCTCAGCCTTGGCGTGAAAACGGTCGTAGCTCAGCTCATCGGTAACATACAATACAATGAGAAGGCAGGCCGCAATGCCGATGGTCATTCCCAGGATATTGATCAACGAGAAGAATTTATACTTCAGGATGTTGCGAATGGCAACTTTAAAATAGTTTTTCAGCATGGCTACCTGATTACTGATTATAATTTTTATACTAATATTACTCGTTACGCAACGTATTAACGGGGTTCATAGACGCCGCAGTGAACACTTTGTACCCGATGGCAATGCCCGAGATCAGGAACATAAGGAACACGGAGAACGCAAAAGTAACGGAAGTGGTGGATTGATAATAATCCCAGATGCTGTCCATCAGCAGATCTACCATATAATAACTGGCCACCGATCCGAGAATGGAAGACACCAGCAGGATGATGGCAAATTCCGTATTGATGATGCGCGTGATGTTGCCGATGGATGCCCCCAGCACCTTGCGCACACCGATCTCTTTCATGCGTTTGATGATGTTCAGCGACACGAGTGTGAATAATCCCGTGGCCGACAAAACCAGCGCTACCAGGCCCAGGAACACGAACATTTTCACGATGTTGGTATTTACCTGAACCGCCTCCGCCATGCCACTGTTGAGATACCAACCGTTGTAAAGCTGGTTGGGAAAGATCTTCTTCCATTCGCTTTCCATGAACTTGTTCACATCCGTTATTTTCAGCGCCGGAGCGTTGACGATCACGTGTGTATATTGGTCGGGTGTTGTATACCGGATCATGAGCGGCTGCATCTCACGCCACAGGCCATTGGTATACACATTTTTCACGACACCGATCACATAAAATTTCACCGTATCCATCCAGATCACTTCCTTGCCTACCGACTGCGTCCAGCCAAGCTCTTCAGCAAATTTCTGCGAGATGATGATCGATTCTTTCCGGTCTGTTTCTGAATCCTTGCGGAAGTCGCGACCCTCCGTCAACTCCATTCCCATCGTCTTCAGATAGTCATCACCCACCTCAATAATATCCACTTCGAGCTGCTTCGATTCATGTTTCACCGGATCGTTGTACCACGACGACCAGATGCTGTGCTTCGAACCTGCGATGGAGATGATGTCCTTGTTCTGTGACAGGGCATTGCGATAAGTTTCAAATTCGCCCTGGTTGCTGACATAAGCCGTGATGATGCCGTTCTGATCGACACCGATATCAAAATCGCGCTGGTAAATTGAATTCTGGTAAAATGCGAAGGCACTGATGATGCCGATGAGAGAGATCGTATACTGCAGCGCTAGCAGTGTTCGTGTAAAATAATTGGTACCGCCGAATTTCAGCTTGCCCTTCAGGATGCTCACGGGCTCAAAACCACTGATGTAGAATGCGGGATAGCTGCCGGCAAGCAACGCCGTGAACACCAACATGCTGATGATGAAGATCAGGAAACCGGGATCGTCAATATAATGCGACGTGAGCTTCATCTCCGTCCACAGTGCGTTCCATGATGCGAGCAGCACTTCACCCAACACCAGCCCGATCACCAGCGCGATGAAACAAATGAAAACCATTTCACCGATGAACTGTATGATCAGCTGGCTGCGCATGCTTCCCATTACTTTACGCAGACCGATCTCTTTCAGTCTCCTGGAAGAAATGGCAATAGCTGTGTTGGTCATGTTGAAGCAGGCGATGAGCAACACCATAATGGCCATGATGCCGGGAGCAATAACGGCGGCGGTTGGATTTCCTTCCCGCGTCTGCGACCATGTGTCGTTAGCAGAATCACGTTGTGCCATGCCCGCAAAAGGATCCAGCACAAACTCCCTGATCTGAAAATCTTCACGCACCTTGTTGTTGTTCTCCTTGTACACCTGGATCTGTTTTACGATGGCGTTTACCCGCGAAGGATCGTTGACAAGCACAAACACCGTATTGCGGCTCTTCCAATCGTCTTCTTTCACATTGGGCAGCAGGTCGAAATAATTGTCATAATGCATGAAGGCATCGTTCATGAAGCTGGAGTTCGAGGGCTGCTTTTTGAACACGGCTCCGATCTCGATCTCACGGGTGTTGGTTCCGATCATCTGTGTGAGCTGCTTCCCGACAACATCGGTTGTGCCAAAAAGTTTGATGGCCATTTCATCGCTTAGCAGGATCTTCGACTTCTCCTTTAAGGCAGCAGGTTGGCCGTTGATAAATTCGAAGGTGAAAATATCGAAGAATCCCTCATCCGTGTGTCCGATGTCTATCCTGAAAAGATCATCCTCGCGCTTTACATTGGAAGATACGGGCGAGAACCTCACCACCTTATCGGCATCAGGCACATTGGCCCTTATTACCGGTCCCATAGGCGTTGGCGCAAATCCATAGAGGGTGGTGCGTCCGTCAAATTCCCGGATGGAAGACACGCGGTAAATGTTGTTATAATGCGCGTGATGCGTGTCGAATTTGGCGTCAAATTCCCAGTTAAAGTAAGCAACAATACAGCTGGCAATACCTACTGAGAGGCCAAGCACATTGATGAAAATGAACAGCTTGTTCTTCATCATGTTGCGCCAGGTGATGCGTAAATAGTTCTTGATCATGCAGGGGTTTGTTTGAAATTGCCACTAAGACTCAATGTTTGCCATCGAGGTTGCATGCTATGGCCAAGAAATATGCCATGGGGGAATCGTGGCTAAAAACGCAGGATTAAGGGAATTAATGAATAAGCGTTGTTCACTACCGAACAAAAGAGTGTTCATAAATACATTTCCCGCTGATCGCGCTGATGAACGCAGATAAATAATAATGCAGAGATCTGCGTATATCCGCGAAATCTACGGGAAACCATATTAACAAAAAAGACCTCTCAGACTGAGCTGAAAGGTCTTCAAGAAAAGGGAAGTCATGCGTTACTTGACCGCCACAATCCGCCTGACGTTCACTTTGTCGGTTCTTAGATATGGAAATGCTCCTTGATATTCTCTGTTACTACCTTACCGTCGAACAGGTTCACGATGCGGTGTGCGTAGTTGGCATCATAGGGTGAGTGGGTCACCATTACGATGGTTGTACCTTCTTCGTTCAGCTGGGAAAGGAGCTTCATTACTTCTTCGCCGTTAGCCGAGTCGAGGTTACCGGTAGGTTCGTCAGCCAGGATCACTTTAGGTTTCGCTACGATGGCACGGGAGATCGCAACACGTTGCTGCTGACCACCTGACAACTGCTGCGGGAAGTGATTTCTGCGGTGCATGATGTTCATGCGCTCCAGTACTTCCTCTACACGGGTCTTGCGCTCAGATGAAGGAACTTTCATGTACAGCAGCGGAAGCTCAACATTCTCGAACACCGTAAGCTCGTCGATCAGGTTGAAGCTCTGGAACACGAAACCGATAGAACCTTTACGCAGCTGGGCACGCTGTCGCTCGGAATATTTTGCCACTTCGTGCTCGCCGAAGTAGTACTCGCCGTTCGTAGGGTTGTCGAGCAAGCCCACAATGTTCAGCAGCGTAGACTTTCCGCAACCGGAAGGTCCCATAATGGCTACGAACTCACCATCCTTGATCTCAAGGTTGATATTATTCAGGGCGGTGGTCTCTACTTCTTCTGTCGTGTAGACTTTTTCGAGGTTTTTCAGTTTGATCATGGCGTTTTACGATTATGATTTATTAGAATGATTACAAATTGATGCAATTAGTTTTATTCCTGTAGTACTTTCTGTTCCTGAAAAGGTTACTAGTTCAGGATCAATACTTCGTTGTTTCCGAAATTCTCATACGATGAAGTGATCACCTTATCACCCGGCTTCAGGCCCTCCAGCACTTCAAAGTGCTCGGGATTCTTTCTGCCAAGTTTGACGTCCCTTTTCACCGCCCGGTTACCGTCTTCCATCACAAACACCCAGTTTCCACCGGTATCTTTATAGAAGCCACCAACCGGCAGCAACAACTCTTCTGAAGACTGGCTGAGCTGAATCCGCAGCCTCAGCGACTGTCCCCTGCGAATTCCTGTAGGAGTCTCCCCCACAAAGTTCATATCCACATCGAAACGCCCGCCTATAATGGTCGGATAGACATAAGCGATCTCAAGCAGGTAATCCTTGTTATTGAAAGTTGTGGTTGCCTGAAGACCCACCGCTATCCTCGGAAGGTACAATTCATCGATGGGCACCCTTACCTTGTAACTGCCAACAACATCAACCTGTCCTAACCGCTGGCCGGCATTGACGGCCTGACCAGGATCGAGCTGGGGCCTTGAAAGCTGACCATCCATAGGAGCGCGGATCACCAGGTTATCCAGGATCCGTCCCACACCCTCGAGGCTCTGGGTCATCTTGCGCTCGGAATAGTTCATCTGGGTCAGCTGCCTGAACCTGTCGATCGAATCAGTTCTATAAACCTCATAGGTTATCCTTCTGCGCTCAGTATAATATTTATAATCCGCTTCAGTCTTTTCAAAGTCCTGCTTGGCGATGAGCTTCTTTTCAAAAAGTTGCTTCTGCCGGGCATACTGCGGTCCGAGGATCGCCAGCATATTATCTATTTGCGCAAGCTCCTGGCGCTGTTGCAGGTCGTTCTGGGTAATGCCCAGGCGCGTTTCACGAACGCGGTTGATACTTTCATTCAATGAAGCTTCCCTGCCTAAGACATCGAGCTCGCGGTTAAGGTTGCTTAACTCGAGAATAATATCGCCTTTTTTCAGCATAGCGCCGCTTTCGGCTACTACCCGTTTGATCGTTCCACCTTCAACAGCATCAAGATAAATGGTACGGCTCGGTTCTACAATGCCCGTCTGCGGTATGGTCTCCTGGAAGATGCCGCGCTCAACCGTAGAGATGGTGATCTTGTCTTTTTCTATTTTGAGCTTGTTACGCCGGTCGGCAAAAATAAACTGGTAGCCCACAAATATGGTGAACAGGGCTATACCGCCATAAGTAGCAATTTTTTTAAGCGTCCACTTTTTCTTTTTGATCTGCTTGTCCATTCTTTCTAAGTTAATCGGGGTTGTGTGCCTGCCGCAACGCGTACGTAATGATCACTGCGACCGATACGGCATTGCCAACAAACGTGCCAAGTGACTGAAAGCCCTTTTCCTGCATAATGGCTGTGGCTGATATACCGTTCTCGTTCACATCTGAACGAGCATGTCCGGATGCGAACATGGAATTTCATTGGAAAATGCCCTGAAAACCCGTTTTTTCGACGATTGGCCGTTTTTACTCTTTCGGTATGCCCTTTGCCCATTAGCGGACAGCCTGTTTCGAAAACGAGGCACCCGAATGCTCAAAAACCTATAACCATGGCCGAAAACAAACACGGAAAAATCCTGATCGTAGACGACAACGAAGACCTGCTCAAAGCCGCCAAGATGCACCTCAAGCGGCATTTCACTCAGGTGGATATAGAAAAAAATCCCGAGGCCATTCCCGCCCTCATGAACAATGAAGATTATGACGTCATCCTGCTCGACATGAACTTCACCAAAGATGTGAGCAGCGGCAGTGAAGGTTATTACTGGCTGGAAAAGATCCTGGGCCTCGATCCCTCTGCCGTAGTAGTGCTGATCACTGCCTACGGCGATATCCAGATGGCGGTGAAAGCGATCAAGGCAGGCGCTACTGATTTTGTGTTGAAGCCATGGGAGAACGAAAAGCTGCTGGCCACCCTGTTTTCTGCCATGCGCCTTCGCGAATCACGCGATGAGATCGAAAACCTTAAGATCAAGAACCAGGAGATCAACCAGGCCCTCAATGAACGTTACAACGAGATCATCGGCCAGAGCGCGGCGATGCAGAAGATCTTCCAGACCATAGACCGTGTAGCGAAGACCGATGCCAACGTGCTGATCCTGGGAGAGAACGGTACCGGCAAGGAGCTTATCGCCCGGGCCATTCACCGGAACTCTTCACGCCAGAATGAGTCGTTCGCCAGCGTAGACCTGGGCTCTATAACGGAGACCCTATTTGAAAGTGAGCTCTTCGGCCATAAAAAAGGCGCCTTCACTGACGCCAAGGAAGACCGCGCCGGCCGATTTGAGCTCGCCAACGGAGGTACGCTCTTCCTCGATGAGATCGGCAACCTTTCCATGCCCCTGCAGGCCAAGTTGCTCACGGTGTTGCAAAACCGGAAAGTGAGCCGCGTGGGATCCAACAAAGATACGCCCATAGACATCCGCCTCATCTGCGCCACCAACATGCCGTTGTATGAGATGGTGAAGGAGAATCGCTTCCGGCAGGATCTTTTGTACCGGATCAACACCATCGAGATCGAAATACCACCGTTGCGCGAACGGTTCGAAGATATTCCGTTGCTGGCCAATCATTTTCTGAAGCATTATGCCGCGAAATACGAAAAGAGCGTGTCCAAGATCAGCGATGGCGCCGTTACCCGGATGCACAAGCACCCCTGGCCCGGCAACATCCGCGAGCTGCAGCATGCCATCGAGCGGGCGGTGATCCTCAGCAATGGCAGTGTGCTCCAACCTGAAGATTTTAATTTCACCCCTTCGTCAGGCAAAGAAGACGGCCAACTGAGCCTCGAACAATACAACCTCGAAGAGGTGGAGAAGCTCCTCATCCGTAAAGTGCTGAAGAAATACAACGGCAACATCACACAGGCGGCTTCAGAGCTCGGCCTCACCCGGTCGTCGCTTTACCGCAGGCTGGAGAAGTACGGGTTGTAAGTTAAAAGTTACAAGTTTAAGGTTTAAAGTTTAAAGTTCGGGACCGTACCCAAGGATGTCAGAGAATCCGTAACTTTAAACTTCAAACTTTAAACTTCAAACTTCGGTTGAAATTCGGATTCAACGATTTCCGTACGCGGGTCACCCTTCGGGTAATTTTCTTGGGGCTTTCCATGGCCTTGTTCATGTATATGATCGCAAGGCCCAATATGCTTTTTGCGGCGATCCTCACCTTCGTGATCATCATCATCCAGCTGGTGGAGATCTTCCGTTTCATCAGCCAGACGAACCGCAAGCTCACCCGCTTCCTCGAATCCGTAAAATACTCGGACTTCATATCGGGTTTCACGTCTGATAACAAGCTCGGTAAAAGTTTTAAAGACCTGAACGTGGCCTTCAACGAAGTGCTTGAAGCCTTCCGCAAGGCAAGGTCAGAGAAGGAAGAGCACTGGCAATACCTCAACTCCGTTGTACAGCAAGTGCGCACCGGTATCCTCTCGTACGACATCGACGGCAACGTGCAGCTTATGAACGCCAACGCCAAACGTTTCATGGGCATCACTTCCATTAAGAACATCAAGGAGCTGATCCAGATCAATCCCAAATTATATCACGCTGTCAATAGCGTTGAAGCCGGCAAAAGCGAGCTATATAAAAGCAGCAACGAGCTGTACCTCACCATCCAGTCTACGGAGCTGCGCATCCGGGGCATCGATGTGAAGCTCGTCACCCTGCAGAACATCCAGCCTGAATTGCAGAAGCAGGAGCTGGAGGCCTGGCAGAACCTGACCCGTGTGCTGCGCCATGAGATCATGAACTCCATCACGCCCATCTCGTCGCTCACATCAACACTGCGTGAGATCCTTGACCACGACATGGTGCGGAAAGAAACACACTATGAGCTTAAAGACGAAGGCGCCGATGACCTGCGGGAAGGGTTGAGCACCATCGAGAACCGGAGCAAGGGCCTCATCAAATTCATCGATGCCTACCGTGAATACACCTCGCTGCCGAAACCCAAGATGTCGACGGTAAGGATCAAAGACCTGATCGAAAAGGTGGCCCAGCTGATGAAAACCGAGCTGCGCAAAACGCAGATCGACTTTCACTACGAGTGGGGCTCTGAGTACCTCACCATCCAGGCAGACGTGGAGATGATCGAGCAGGTGCTCATCAACCTGCTGAAGAATGCCATCGAGGCGCTGAATGAAACACCTGACCCCCGGCTTGAGCTGACCGGTCGCTATGACGAAAATGCCGTCAAGATTGAAGTAATAGACAACGGCCCTGGCATTATCAAAGAGGCATTGGAGCACATCTTCGTTCCCTTCTATACTACCAAGCGCACAGGTTCCGGCATCGGACTGAGTCTGTCACGGCAAATCATGCAGATGCACAACGGCTCACTTTCCGTGGAATCGGAGCCCGATGTTAAGACCGTCTTCACAATGAAGTTCTGAAGATTTTATAGCTGCCAGCGTGCTAAAGGCTGTCATTAGCTGTTTTCACAAAATTAAATTCCGAAGAACCGAAATACATGGAAATTTAATTTTAGACAAACTTATTGTTCTTCTTCGAGGTTATAAAAGAGATAAAAGAATTATTTTAGAGTAAGTTTTCTGTTAATGGCTGAGAAAATTATAAATATTACCCATCCTGAAATTATCAGACGAATTAAAAAAATCGTTTCTGACAAGAATCACATTCATCAAAAAATCAGGGAAGGTAAAGTTTCTGAAATTAAATCAGACATAAAATTTGCTCACCCCTTATCAACTGGTAACCTCAGCTAAAGGATACAAATTCCTCACCTCACATCAAATTGGTTACGAAGTCTACTTTACCGACATAACACCTACGTTCCCAGGCGTCACAGTAAAGGTCTTTTCTTTCGGTTTTGATTGCCTGACAATCCCAGCACACATTGATCCCTCCAATCTCCCTGGAGACACCAGGATTGGAGAGACGATTGCAGCTGTACTTGATGATTTCTTCACCAGCAACACTGATATCATTGTTTATGTGCCGATGGATACAGACAGGAAGGCCGGGTTAAGGCTCCGACTTTTTGATCTCTGGTGGCATAAATACAAACCGCTGATATCTTGCCAGCAACTGGAAAGGGACCGTTATACATTTACATACCCGGATGATCAATTTGTTGCTACCATGATCTATCGATCAGAAGTAAGAAGTGAAGCCCAGGCTGTTATCTATGGATTGGAGTCCTTCAACGAGGGTAAATAAGCTATTGCTTACTCATTTCTTCGTTTTTTTGTGTCCTTCGTGGCACGTAAACTGATCTTTCGCGAAAATGCACGAAGGACACAAAAAATCATAAAGCTTTTAATTATCCACCTTCCTGAACACCGCGCTGGCGTTATGCCCGCCGAAGCCGAAGGTGTTGCTCAATGCCACTTTCACGTCTTTCTTCATTTTTTTGCCCAGCACAATGTTGAGCCCTGAAGGCATTGCAGGATCGATGGTGGTTGTGCTGATGGTGGGAGGAATGATACCTTCATCGATTGCCTTGATGCAGATGATTGCCTCCGCCGCACCTGCCGCGCCCAGCATATGCCCGGTGGCGGACTTGGTAGCGCTGATGTGAAGATGATCGGGCCTTTCACCAAAAATTTTGATGACGGCCTTCATCTCACTCACGTCGCCCAGCGGTGTGGAAGTGGCGTGAGGATTCAGGTAGTCTACTTCACTGGGTTTGAGGTTCGCATCTTCCAGCGCCCACTTCATGCCCAGGGCCGCTCCGGCGCCCTCAGGATGGGTAGCTGTAAGGTGATATGCATCCGCAGACATGCCTCCACCCGCCACTTCGGCGTAGATCTTCGCTCCTCTCCTTTTGGCATGCTCGTATTCTTCCAGGATGAGGGCGCCCGCACCTTCGCCCATCACAAAACCGTCGCGGTCAACATCGAACGGCCGTGATGCCGTCTGCGGATCGTCATTGCGGGTTGACAGCGCCTTCATGGAGCCGAAGCCGCCAATGCCTGCCTCGTTCATGGCTGCCTCTGAGCCACCGGTAACGATCACGTCGGCTTTACCCCACCGGATGTAGTTCATGGCGTCGATGATGGCCGTGGTCGATGTTGCGCACGCCGACACCGTTGTGAAGTTCAGTCCCATAAAACCATACTTGATGGAGATCCAGCCCGAAGCAATGTCAACGATCACCTTGGGAATGAAGTATGGGTTGATGCGCGGAGTTCCATCACCTCTGCCATACTCGATCATCTCCTGTTGAAAGGTGTAAAAGCCGCCGTTGCCCGATCCCCAGATGACGCCTACCCGTGTTTTGTCTACCTTATCAAGATCGAGTCCCGAGTCTTTCAGCGCTTCAGCTGTGGATACCATGGCATATTGTGCGAAGGGGTCCATCTTCTTCGCCTCGTTCCTTTCAAAGTGGTCGAGGGCGTTGAAACCTTTAACCTCACAACCGAACTTCGTCTTGAACTTCGTGGTATCGAATTTAGTAATGGGTGCGGCACCACTTTTGGCGTCGATCAGGTTCTTCCAGAATTCAGGCACACTGTTACCCAGGGGTGTGAGGGCGCCAAGGCCGGTGACCACTACTCTTCTTTGTTGCATAATTTATTGACTTATTTGATCCAAAATTTTCTTGCAATGTTTGACGACGATCTCCATCGGCTCGTTCGATCGCTCAACCCTCGAGAACATCAACGCTCCTTCCACAGAGCAGAAGAACACATAGGCCAATTCACGCGGTTTGATGGTAGAAATAAATTCCCCTGCTTTGACCCCTCCTTCCAACTGTGAAGCAATAAAATCGATGGTTGCCATCAGCTCTTTGGTGACCACCCTGCGCATGGAGGTGCGGTGATCATCGGCTTCAATGGCGGTGTTTAACAAAGGGCATCCACCCGCTACAGGAGGTTTATTGACGTAGCGTGCAAAAAAGCTCAGCAAGGCCTGGAGGCGTTGTTTATATGTTTTTACCGACTCCATCTCCTGCTTCATCAGCGCTTTCACTTTTTTCATGGAATAGTGGAAAGCGGCTTCCGCGATCTCATCCTTATCGGCGAAATTCCCATACAAAGCGCCTTTGGTCAGGCCTGTAGCCTCGGTAAGATCGGCCAGGGATGTACCATCATAACCCTTTGTATTGAACAAAGGCGCTGTTTTCTCAACGATGAACTGACGGGTGCGCTCGGCCTTGGTCATGACGGGGCAAATATAGAAAGTTTTTACAAAATATACCGATTGGTATATTTTAACAAAAAACAACCCTCAAAGGGTTCCAAACTCCTTTGAGGGTTGTTGAGCGCCGTTATTTCTAAAGGGAAAAGATCTTTTCCATCAGCATCCATTTCTCGCCGGGGCGGGCCGATGGCAGTGCTTGCTGGTAGTTCCACATCAGGCGTTCCCATTCCTGCACTTTAGGGTTGGCAAGATCAGCCTTCGATTTTTTTTCGAAAGAGAATGAATCGTTCACTTCCATGATCATGAACAGGCGGTTGCGCACGCGGTAGATCTCCATGCTGGTGATACCGGAGGTAGTGATGCTTGCCAGGATCTCAGGCCACACTTTTCTGTGATACGCTTCGTACTCGGCAATGAGCGCCGGATCATCTTTCAGATCGAGGGCAAGGCAATACCGCTTCATGTGCCTTTCACTTTGTAGCCTGTCATTCCGAAGAACAGGATCACAAGGAATGACAACAGGGGTATGATCAGCGCGTTTTCAACACCAGCCTGACCGAGCCATCCGGTTAACGGAGGTAACACAGCGCCGCCCACGATGGCCATGATCACGAGACCCGAACCAAGCTTCACCTGGCTGCCGAGACCCTTGATGGACAAGGCAAATATGGTGGGGAACATGATAGACATGAAGAAGTAGGTCAGACTGATGGCGATCACGGCTGAAAGTCCGGAGCTCATCAAACCATAGGTGATCAGAACAACGCACGCCGCAGCATAGGCGGAGAGCAGCTTGTTGGCGCTGATCTTTGTCATCAGCCACGTGCCCACAAAACGTCCGATCATAAAAAGCACCAGGGCGAACGAAGCGTGAAAGCTTGCGATCTGCGTCGGGGTCATATTTTCAGCGATGGGATACAGCCACTGAACAAGGGTCAGGTGCTGATCTTTGGCGAAGTGCAGTTTCAGGTTGATAAAGTATCCCCACAATGAAGCTTGTGCACCCACATAGAAGAATTGCGCCATCACACCGAACATGAGGTGACGGTGACGCGTGATGCCTTTGAACGACGCTTCTTTTTCCGAAGCCGAAGAGATCTCGGGCATTCTCGTAATGGCGAACAGAAAGGCTACCAGCAGCACTACGCCCGCGATAATGAGATAGGGCAGCTGCACCGACTCGGCTTCAGCGATGCGGATGGCCTCAGCTTCCGCCACCGGCATGGCATTAAGCATGTCGTTGGAATATTCAACACTTGAAAAAATGAAAAGGCTTCCTACCACAGGACCAAAGATGATGCTAAGGCCGTTGAAGGATTGTGCGAAATTGATCCGGCTTTCGGCGGATGATTGATCGCCCAGCACCGTAACGTACGGGTTAGCGGCTGTTTCGAGGAATGCCAGTCCGCAGGCGATCACAAACAATGCAAAAAGAAAGAAGCCGTACACCCTCATTTCAGCGGCGGGATAGAACAGCAACGCACCGGCAGCATAGAGGAACAAACCGATGAGAATACCTTTCTTGTAGCCAATGCGGTTCATCAAAAACGCCGAGGGCAACGCCATCACAAAATACCCGATGTAAAAAGCGGAGTCCACGATGCCCGCCTGCCCGAGGTTCAGGTTGAGCGCGGTTTGAAAATGTTTGATCAGCGTACCGTTCAAGCTGTTGGCAATTCCCCACAGGAAGAAGAGGCTGGTCACCAGCATGAAGGGGATGATGTAAGAGCGCTTGCCTACACTTTGCGGGATGGTGGGCGTTTCTGTGTTAACGATTGGCATAGTGAATTTTGAAAAGTATTTTCTAAAAACAGATTAATTACTGATGGCACGGTCGAGGTGTACATATCCGCCGTCTACATAGATCAGCTGCCCCGTAGTGTGGCTCGACCGCTCTGACAACAGGAAGGCTACCATGTTGGCGATCTCTTCGGCCGTGGTCATGCGGTTGCCCAGCGGAATTTTTTCCGTGATCTTCTTCAGCTTCTCTTCCGGATTCGGAAAAGTTTGGATCCACTTATCATACAACGGCGTATAACATTCCGCCACGATCACCGCATTCACACGCACACCGTATTTGAGCAGCTCAACAGCCCACTCACGGGTAAGGGCATTGCGGCCACCGTTCGCAGCAGCGTATGCCGATGTGCCCCCCTGCCCGGTCTCTGCGGTCTTGGAGCCGATATTCACAATAGATCCTTTCGACGCCTTGAGCTGTGGCAGCGCATAGTGTGCCATCAGGTAATAGTGTACCAGGTTCTTATGCAGCGAAGCCATAAAAGCTTCGTAGCTGCCATGTTCGAGGTTCACACCGTCATTGACGCCTGCGTTGTTCACCAGCCCTTCTATACGCCCGAATTTCTTTACCACTGCCTGAACCGCTTTCTCACACTCTTCAGGACGTGTAAGCTCGGCGCCAACCTGAAACTTCTCACCTTTAATTTTTTCCAGCGCCTTCAGGTTGTCAGACTCGCTTCTTCCCACCACCACCGGTATAGCACCTTCGGCAGCCAGAACTTCTACGATACCTTCACCGATCCCCTTCGCGCCACCGGTAACAATGATAACTTTGTTTTTGAGGTTCAGATCCATAATTAAAGATTATAAAATGTTTTGGCATTTTCACCAAGAACCAATTTCTTTTCTGACTCTGATAGTGCCGCGATGTATTGTTGCACAATGGCAAGCTGCTCACCGTAACTTGCCGCCACCAGACACACGGGCCAGTCTGATCCGTACATCACCCGTGACGTACCAAACGTTTCAAAGACCTCGTCGAGGTAAGGATTGAAATCTTCCTGCTTCCAGTCTTTCCAGCGCGCTTCCGTCACCATACCCGAGACCTTGCAATACACATTTTTAAAAGTGGCCAGCGCGGCCATATTCAGCTCCCAGTGTGTTTTCTCTCCTGTTCTGATCGATGGTTTGGCGATGTGATCCACCACGATCTTCACATCGGGTACCTGCCTGACGAAAGCCAGCGCTTCTTCAAGCTGATGGTGATAGATGAGCAGGTCGTACGTAAAATTGTAACGCGCTAGCTTGTTCACTCCTTCAATGAATTTGCGATCAGCCAAAAAACCTTTCGGTTCGCCCTGAACGATGTGGCGGAATCCTTTCAGGCGGGGAAACTGCCTGAAGTGCTGCAGCCGTTCTTCAAGATCTGGTGAGCGGAGGTCGATCCAGCCTACCACGCCCCTGATAAAATCATAGCGTTCGGCCAGAGACAACATGAACATCGTTTCATCTTCGGTCTGGTCTACCTGCACGGTAACACAGCCATCGATGTGATGTTCACGCAATAATGGTCCAAGCTGGTCGGGCAAAAAATCGCGGCGGATGTTCTGCATCTCGTCATTGATCCATCCGTGATTCACAGGATTATATTTCCAGAAATGCTGATGTGAATCAATGGTCATTGACAACGGTGGAATGGGATCATGAATGGTTTTGCGCAATCTGCTTTTGTGTTCCCAGGCCGTCGATGCCAAGTTCCACCACATCTCCGGCTTTCAGGTAGATCGGGGGCTTGAAGCCGAGGCCTACACCGGCGGGTGTTCCTGTCGAGATCACATCTCCCGGAAGCAGGGTCATGAACTGGCTGATGTAACTTACCAGGAACGGAACTTTGAAAACGAGGTTGGCGGTGTTGCCGTCCTGGTATTTCTTGCCGTTCACTGAAAGCCAGAGCCTGAGGTTATCCAGATCTTTTATTTCGTCTTTCGTTGCCAGGTAAGGTCCGATGGGCGCAAAGGTGTCGCAGCTTTTTCCTTTCACCCACTGCCCATTGCGTTCGAGCTGAAATTCCCTTTCGCTGTAATCATTGTGCAGGCAGTATCCGGCCACATAATCCAGGGCCTGCTGCTCGCTCACATAGGTAGCCTTTTTGCCGATCACTACGGCAAGCTCTACTTCCCAATCCGTTTTCTGACTTTTGCGGGGTATCACCACGGGATCGTTGGGGCCAGTGAGCGCTGTGGTGGACTTGAAGAACAGGATCGGCTCCGTGGGTAACGTTGCACCGGTCTCCTTGGCGTGATCGGAGTAATTCAATCCCACACAAATGATCTTGGAAGGTCTTGTGAAAGGGGCGCCGAAACGCACGCCACTCACTACGGGAAGTGTCGACTGGTTGGTGTCCAGCCATTTCTTCAATCGTGATAATCCGTCGGTCTCAAAAAAGCGTTCGCCAAAATCTTCACCGAAGGAAGAGGCATCAAGGATTTTTTCGTCAACAAGGACTCCGGGTTTTTCCTTTCCGGGTTCACCAAAGCGTAAAAGTTTCATACTGCGAAATAACTCTCCTGCCGGAGAGCGTCAAGTGTTTATGTGTTTAAAGTAATAAATCCACCGTCGATCGGATAATTGGTGCCGGTCACGAACGAGGCCTCGTCTGAGCACAGGTACAGGGCCAGTGCTGCGATCTCGTCGGGCTTGCCCATTCTGCCGATGGGTTGGGTTTTGGAAAGCTTCTCAAACATTTCCTGTTCTTTTCCGGGATAGTTGGCTTTCAGAAAGCCGTCTACGAAAGAGGTATGCACACGGGCCGGCGAAATGCAATTGCAGCGGATGTTGTGCTGGATATAATCTTTGGCTACTGAATAGGTCATGGTAAGCACGGCACCTTTGCTCATGGAATATGCAAAACGGTCTGCGATGCCCACTGCTGCCGCAACGGAAGACAGGTTCAGGATCACGCCGCCCCCCTGCTTCTTCATTTGCTCGATCACGGCGAACATGGTGTTGTAAACTCCCTTTACGTTCACCTGGAAGATCCTTTCCAGGTCTGCTTCAGCGGTGTTCTCCAGCTTGCCGATGTGGGCAATGCCGGCGCTGTTCACGAGGATGTCTACACGCCCGGTCTGCTGAACGATCTCTGCCATCACATTCTTTACAGCCGACTGATCGGCAACATTGCAGGCGAAGCTATAGGCTTTGCCACCTTTTGCGCTGATGCTCTTCAGGCTTTCTTTGGCAGCATCTTCATTTAATTCGAGAACAAATACGGTAGCACCTTGCTGTGCAAAAACTTCGGCCACAGCCCTACCTATTCCACTTCCACCTCCGGTGATAACAGCAGTTTTTTTTGAAAGACTAAACATTGTGGTTTGTTAATGACCCTGATCGCTGAGAAAGGCATCCCATTCGCTGCCTTGCCCGTTCAAATGGTCTCTGAGAAAAATTGAATAAGAAGGTTTGTAAGGTTTTTTTCGCAACGGCATGCCGGCTTCGTCCGGTGTATAGTCGCCCTTCTTGGCATTGCACTTTTTACAGGCCGTTGCAAGGTTCGTCCAGGTATCTTTGCCGCCCCGTGCCCTGGGTATGACATGATCTATGGTGAGCTCTTTTTTGGTGCCGCAATACTGGCACTCGTTATTGTCGCGTTTGAATATATTTTGCCTGGTAAGATTAACGCCCTTGTAAGGGGCGTTAACATATCGATTCAAGCGTATTACCGAAGGCATCGGATAGGTTTGTGTTACCGAATGCAACTTATGTCCGTTAGCGGGGCGCACCAATTCACTCTTTTTGAGATACACGAGAATAAATGCCCGCTCCACTGAACAGACCATCAGCGGGCTAAAATCCTGATTCAACACCAATACCCTACTATTCATGATGGTAAGATAAGCCCAATCTTTGAACTAACAAAGGGCCTGACGGGCTTGTTTTGGCGAATTGAACGAAGAATCCACCTTAAATTTACGCTGCGAGGATACGCCTGAGGTGCGAAAGCTGGTGGGTGTAAACTTTGGTGTCGGCATTCAGGATACCCTCTTCATGAAGGTGGTCGATCCGCACCTTGCCCGAAGCATGAATGATCTTGTCAGGGCCGAGCAAAATGCCGGTGTGTACGATCCTGCCTTCAGGGTTCCGGAAGAATGCCAGGTCTCCCGGGCCGCCCTCGTGCAATGCGCCGATGGCCTTACCTTGTGTCGCCTGCTGCCAGGCATCACGTGAAAGCCTGTATCCCGCGATCTTGAACACCATCTGGGTAAACCCCGAGCAATCTATCCCGAAAGGGCTCTTTCCTCCCCACTGATACGGGGCATTCAGATACTTCTGGGCTACCGTCCTTACGAAATCGAACTCCCTTTTTTGTCCCAGGTTCTTCGCTTCGCCATTAAAGGCAAACTGTTCTTCCATCTTGAAAAGCTCCGCGCTGGAGATGGGGATGATGCTGCCCATGAGGATCATGAGCGGACTCTTGTTGTAAAGCAGGCTGGCCGTTACGTCGGTCGTGATCTTGAACTCCGCGATGTTGATGTGATCGTAGTACTCCTTTGAGATGGACTGATGTTGCCGCGCATCGATCCAGCCGGTGTACTGATCGAAGTTGATGGTTATCTTCAGCCACTTGCGGTCCTTGGTGAGCTCGATGCCCTCATAATGGTCTCCGAACAACAGCTGTGTTACCTGTTCAGCGCGATCGTCAGGTTCTTTCCTGACGGAGACCACGCTCAAACGGCAAATACCGAATTCGATTGGTTCCATCTGCCTGGTGTTAAAACTTCATTTTATCAAGCTCGCGTTTGGCTTCGCGCTCTTTGATGCTGTTGCGTTTATCGTGCAGTTTCTTGCCACGTCCTACCGCTATTTCCATTTTTGCGAAACCGCGATCGTTGATGAACAACCTTACGGGTACCAGCGTCAGTCCTTTCTCCTCGATCTTGCCTTCCATTTTTCTGATCTCGGATCTTTTCAGAAGCAGCTTGCGCTCGCGCGTGGCCTCATGGTTGTAATGTGTGCCCTGTGCATAAGGTGTTATGTTCACCCCTTTCACAAACATCTCTCCGTTGTTGATGTAACAATAACCATCCTGCAGGTTCACCTTGCCCTCGCGTATCGACTTGATCTCCGTGCCCGTGAGCACGATGCCCGCCACATATTTATCCAGCAGCTCATACTCAAACCCCGCCTGGCGGTTCCGGATGTTGATGTTATTTGAAAATCGTTCTTTGCTCATCTCTTAATTGCTCCTGACCTGTTACGGTGGATTCCATTAACGGGATACAGGGTTAAACAGTTTTTCGATCTTTTCCTTTTTCAGGATCTTCTGCCCCGTTCTTCCCGTGGCGATCAACCGCGTGCCTACATGCGCATCGCAGCTGCAGATCAGCTCATGGCCGCTGAGTTGTTCTATTCTGCCCGTAAATATAATTTCTTCGCCGACAAAAGCCGGACTTTTATGTTCGATGCTGATGTACGTGCCCACCCCTTCTTCGTCGGCGTCGCGTAGGTCGATCACGAATTGGCGGGTTGTCCATTCCATCTCACGAGCCAGTGTAAAGGTGGAGCATACCGGATGCACCACTTCACCATGAAACGCTGCAACATCGCTGGTCTGCACCACTTTGCGGTATTGCTTGACATCGCCAGCCTTGAAGATATCTTTCATGGATATAACACCGTTTAACAGACAGATCAGACCGGCATTCTTGCCAGGGGTGTAACCTCTAATGTACAGAAATCTTTTTTCAGAAATTTAAAGTGTGCGGCCATGGCGATCATGGCGGCGTTATCGGTGCAGTATTCGAACCTGGGGATGAAGACACTCCATCCTCGTTTTTCACCCAATTCTTGTAAACTTTTCCGAAGCCCCGAATTGGCCGATACGCCGCCAGCAATGGCAATGTTTTTGATAGAGGTCTGCGCACTGGCCTGTTCCAGCCTGGTCAGCAGCATAAACACGAGGTGATGCTGCAGGCTGGCGCAGATATCAGCGAGGTTTTGTTTGATGAAATCAGGGTTTGTCTTCACGGCGTCGCGCAGAAAATACAGGAACGCTGTTTTGATGCCACTGAACGAAAAGTCCAGGCCCGGCATGGAGGTCTGTGAGAACCTGAATGCCCTGGGGTTTCCCTGCTGTGCGTACTTGTCGATCAGTGGTCCACCGGGATAAGGAAGGTCCATGATCTTGGCAGCTTTGTCGAAGGCTTCCCCCACGGCGTCGTCCTGGGTCTGGCCGATCACTTCCATGGTGTAGGGATCGGTGACCTTCACGATCTGGGTGTGGCCACCGCTTACGGTGAGGCAGAGGAATGGAAACCCGGGTTTAGGATCTTCGATGAAGTGTGCCAGCACGTGGGCCTGCATGTGGTTCACTTCGATGAGTGGGATGTCGAGGGCCAGGGCCATACCCTTGGCAAACGATACGCCCACCAGCAACGATCCGATGAGACCAGGCCCGCGGGTGAACGCTATGGCATCGAGGTCGGTAGACTGGACCCCGGCTTCCTGCATGGCCTGGTCTACCACCATCACAATATTTTGCTGATGTGCACGGCTCGCCAGCTCAGGCACCACACCACCGTATTTTTGGTGAACTGCCTGTGAGGCAATAATATTATTGAGTACCTTGCCGTTTCTGATCACAGAGGCGGAAGTCTCATCGCATGATGACTCAATGGCAAGGATGACGGGACGCATGAGTTAAAAATGAACCGGCAAGTTATTAAAAATAGGATTCGGAAAATATCTGCCTATACCATCACGGGACTGGTGTTTCTGGTCATATCCGCTTTTCTGACGCTCCAGATCCCAGCCGTGCAGGATGCCCTGATCGACAAATACCTGGGCAGCTTCTCCCGGATCACCGGATTTACCTCCACCATCAAGAATTTCAGGCTTTTGTGGTTCGACCGGCTCGAGCTGGAAGAAGTCACTGTTTTTGACCCCGCCGGCAACCAGATGATCGCCGCCCAAAAGATCGTCATTAACTTCAGGCTCACCCAGCTCCTGCAGCAACAAGATGTGAACATCGACGGTGTTTACCTCGAAAATGCCCACGTGCTCTTCACCAAGATCCCCGAAGGGAGCGATACTTCGCAGAACCTGAACATCAATGTTTTTGTAAACCGCATCAACGAACATTTCGCATCCCAATCAACCACCCCGGGCCGGAGCCCAAGGATCAACATCGGCGAGACCGTGCTGAACAAAAGCCTCTTCAGCTACGTGGACCAATTCCGCGATTCCATCAAAACCGGATTCAACTACAATCAGTTCACCCTGGATATCGACGAAAGCCAGCTCCAGAACTTCCTGATCCTGGGCGACACCATTCAGTTCAACGTGACCACCATGCTGGCAACCGACCAGCAGAGCAAACTTGCCCTGAAGGAGCTTTCCACCTTCTTCCTGATCTCGCAGCAGCGGATGGAATTTACCGACCTCAAGCTGAAGGCCAATAACAGCATCATCACCGATTCGATCATCTTCACCTTCAACGGACAGGGCGAGCTCAGCGACTTCATCGACAAAGTAAACATCCATGCCCGGCTCGAGAACACCATCCTTCAGCCGGAAGACCTCGCGCTCTTTGCACCGGAGGCCGCCAGGATGACGCAGCCCATCACGCTCAATGGCATCTTCAACGGCCGGGTGAACAACTTCAAGTTCACAGACATGGAAGTGGCCGCCGGCAATACAGTGCTGCGCGGATCGCTTGACATGGAAGGCCTGCCCGACCTGAGCGAAACCTTTATTATCCTCGACCTGAAAAATTCAAGGCTCGAGTTCAACGACCTGGGCTTTGCCATCAACCGCGATTTTATGAGCCGGCTTACCCCCATCGGCCGTGTTTCGCTCGACGGGCAGTTCCTGGGCTACCCCAACGACTTTGTTGCCAAGGGCAATTTCTCCGGCAACCTGGGCAATATCACCTCCGATATCAACTTTAAGGTGAACGAAAAAGACTTCGACAGGTCTGTTTACAGCGGCGCGCTGGCACTCAAGGATTTCGACCTGGGGTTATACTTGAAAGACACCACCAATTTTCAGAAGGTAAACCTCGATGGCAAGGTGAAGGGGTCTGGCCTCACGCTTCAGACCGCCGATTTCACCCTCAACGGAAAGGTCAGGTCCATCGGCATCCGCGGCTATGATTACACCAACATCGAAACCAACGCCCGGTTTGCTTCGGAGCTCTTCAACGGCTTTTTTAAGATAGACGATCCAAACCTGCAGTTCTCCGCTAAGGGTTCTGTTGACCTGAGAAAAGGCGCCGACATCATTAAGGTGCAGGCACAAGTTGACACGGCGTACCTCCATAAGCTTCACTTTACCGACCACAACGTATTTCTGCACTCCCGGCTCGATATCAATACCAAAGGGCTTGACATCGACAGCCTCATGGGAACAGCCGACCTACAGGATTTCACCATTCATTATGACGACCAGCGACTCACACTGTCAAACATTCACCTGGCAGCCGACAAAAACAAGGCGCAGCGGTCGATCAACATTCAATCAACGCTGATAGATGCCGAAGCCCACGGCGATTTTCTGCTGTCAGACATTTCGAAAGACGTTCAAAAGCTGGTTCAGGAAATCATGCTGAACATCAAGAACGATAAGCAGGCCATCAACGAATATTACAGAACGAAGAACTACAGGCCGAAGTCGTATCAGGCGGTATTCACGGTAAACCTGAAACACGTGGCGCCGCTTATAGACCTGATGAAGGCAGACCTGTTCGTTTCAGATAAAACAAAGATCGAAGGCAAGTTCACCAGCGGCTACACCACCATTCTGCAGGCATACTCCTCCATCGATTCGCTGGGTTACAACAAAACACTTTTCCTGAATACCGAAGCTGAATTAACGGCTTCGAAGATCGCCGACAGTACCAGCGTGCTGGCCATGGCCTTTGTCAATTCCGAGCGGCAGCTGCTCAGCAAAAACCTGAAGACGAAGAACTTCATCGCGGAAGCGATCTGGAACAAGAACCACATCGACTTCGGTCTCGATGCCGACCAGGAAGAGCAGACCAACTACGTGCGCTTGAAGGGCGCGGTGGACTTTCTGAAAGACAGCACGCAGATCCGCATGCTGCCCTCCACCATCAACCTGCTGGAAAAAAGATGGAACATCGATCCGAACAACCTGATCTCCCTCTACAAGAAGAACATCGGTGTGAAAGACCTGCGTTTCAGACACGAGCAGGAGTCTGTGCTGTTCAACGGCATGATCTCGGAAAACCCTGAAGAGAAACTGTCGCTGCAGGTGAGCAACCTCGACCTCTCCATCCTCACCCCTATCACCGGAAGGGAGATCTCCGGAAGGCTTGAAGCGCTGTTCGACCTCACCAACTACTATAAGGATCCCTACGTTCAGAACGATGTGCGCATCGACAGCCTGACCATCGATAAGTTCCTGATCGGCGACATTACGGGTAAGAACCAGTGGGATACGCTGGAGCACAAGTTCCTCATCAACTTTTTTATAGACCGCAACGAAAGCCGTATCGTCAACGTGAACGGTTTTTATAACCCGTCATACGAATCGAGTCCGCTCGACATCACAGCCAGACTCGAAAAAGCGAACCTGAAGATCATCGAACCTTTCTTCGACGAGATCTTCTCCAACCTCGGCGGCACCATCACCGGCGATTACCGTATCTCCGGCCGTATAGAATCTCCCGCCCTTCTCGGGGAAGGCACTGTATCAGACGGGCAGATCATGGTGAACTACCTGAAAACGCTCTATCAGTTCACGGGTATTGTAGGCCTTTCTCCCAACTCCATTTACTTCAAGGACATCGAGATGCTCGACGTGCTGCGCAACAAGGCGAAGCTCAATGGCACCATCACCCACCAGGATTTCAAAAGCACCCGGCTCAACATCGATGTGGCTTTCAGGAATTTCCAGGTGCTGAACACTACCCTGAAAGACAACAGCCTTTTCTATGGGCAGGGATACGCCACGGGCGGGCTGGAGATCATCGGGCCCGTATCCAATCTAAAATTCGTTGCCAACGCGCGTACCGACAAGAACACCCGGATCGCCATTCCCATCGGCGGTGTGTCAGAAGTGGAGAAAAAAGAATTCATCAAGTTTGTCAACTTCTCAGACACCACCTTCCAGCGCAACCTTACCAAGAATGTATCGTCGAAGCTCGACCTGACGGGCATCACGTTCGATTTCAACCTCGACGTAACACCCGATGCTCTTTGCGAGATCATCTTCGACCTGAAAGCAGGCGATATCATCTATGGCCGCGGCAATGGCGAGATCCAGCTGCAGCTCGATACCAAAGGGGAGTTCAACATGTTCGGTCCGTTCGAGTTCACGGAAGGGCGATACAACTTTACACTCTACGACATCATCAACAAAGAATTCGAGATCAAAAAGGGAAGCCGCATTACATGGTACGGAGATGCTTACAAGGGTAACCTGGACATCGCCGCTTCGTATAACCAGCTTGCGCTTTTCGGGCCGATCCTCACCAACCAGAATCTTCAGAACGCTCCACAGCTCCGGCGGAAATATCCGGTGCAGGTACTGCTGAATGTGACAGGGCCGATGCTTTCGTCAGAGATCAAATTCGATATTGTGGCAAGAGATCTGCCCCCGAGCCTGATCGTTGAGGGCGAAACACAGCCGGTACGACTCGATTTCGAATTCCAGGCTTTCAAGAACAAGCTTGACGAACAGGAATTGAAACGCCAGGTGTTCAGCCTCATCATGCTCAGAAGGTTCTCGCCCCCGGAATCGTTCAACACCAGCGGCACCGATGTGATCAACAGTGTGAGCGAGCTCTTCTCGAACCAGCTGAGCAACTTCATCAGCCAGATGGATGAGAACCTCGAGATCGATGTCGATTTCAGCCGGATGAACGAAGAGCAGTTCAATACCTTCCAGTTGCGTGTGTCCTATTCGTTCCTCAACGGCAGGCTACGCGTAACCCGCGACGGCACCTACTACAGCAACCAGGGCAACAGCAACAGCCAGAACACCCAGAATCTCAACAGCATCGCCGGCGACTGGACCGTAGACTACCTGCTGACGGCCGATGGCAAGCTCAGGGTAAAAATGTATAACCGCACCAACATCAACCCGCTGCTCAACAGCATGGGCACGGCCAACTCCGTGACTACAGGCGTGAGCCTTACGCACACCCAAAGCTTCAATGAGCTGAAAGATTTATGGCGCACGGCCCGCAGCAGAAGACAGAAGGAAGAAGAGAAAGAAAAAGAGAAAGACGACAACGCGGGCAGCAATAACAACAAAGAAGCCACCAAGGAAGACGACGATGGCGGCGAATAAGCAACGAAACGTTCTTCATGTGCTCCTCTTCCTGCTGCTGCCGCTTTCCACCCTGGCACAGCAACGCGATACGCTGCAGATCAACAGAAAAAGATTCAACACCTTCATCATCGGCTCCGCCACCGGCTACGGCCTTACCATGGCCGGTCTTTACCACCTCTGGTACAGTGATTCAAAGCAGCAATCGTTCAGGTTCTTCAATGATAACGCCGAATGGAAACAGGTTGACAAGCTGGGACATTTCTATTCTGCATTCTATTTCAGCTATGGCACTGCCGCGGCGCTGAAGTGGAGCAACGTTCCCGCGCAAAAGGCAGACCTGTGGGGCGCAGTTACCGGTTTTCTTGTGCTGGTGCCCGTTGAGGTCTTCGATGGTTTTTCAGATGCCTATGGCGCCTCTACCGGCGATCTTGTGGCAGACGCAGCAGGATCTGCTTTCTTCCTTGGGCAACAACGCCTGTGGAATGAGGTGAGGATCGTTCCCAAATTCTCATTCCGGCGCACAGGTTATGCGGCGCTGCGCCCGGAAGTGCTGGGTGACAGTCGCACCAGTGAGATATTGAAAGATTACAACGGACAGACCTACTGGCTTTCGGCCGATATGGATAAATTCATTCGTTTTCCGCGATGGCTTAACCTCGCCGCGGGATACGGCGCACAGGGCATGGTGTACGCCAGGGACGACCAGAACGCGGCATCGGGCTATGATGCCTATCGTCAGTATTACCTTTCCATTGACCTCGACCTGACCGCCATCAGAACCCGATCAAAGGTGCTGAAAACACTCATTTTTATTGCCAGCACCATCAAGATCCCGGCACCTGCTGTTGAATTTTCCCGCAAAGGAGTGGCTTTTCATGCCCTCCAGTTCTAAAATAATTACCCGGGCATCCCCCACTTCCCCTGGGTTTTGATTAACTTCCATGAACAAAAAACCAATCTGCCCATGAATTTGATCAATACTGTTAAACAATACGCCGACCAGATCGGTGGACAATTTACCGACTATGATCACACCAAATCGGTGATCGTGGTGCCGCTTGATGCCAGCCGGTTCCAGACTGTGCTGGCCATTTCACAGAAGAGCCCTGTTTCAGGCCGCGACCAGGCGATCTTCACGTCCAAGGTTTGCGAATTCAGCCCGGGCCTTGACCTGAAGATGCTGATGGAGCAGAATGGCAACTTCGACTACAGCAAGTTTGTGGTGGAAGACGGCTATTTAAAAGTGGAGGCCTCCTGCCTTTCATCTTCGGCTTCGGAGGTGCAGGTGAAGGAAATGATTCAGGAGGTGGCACAGCTCGCTGACCATTACGAATACAAGCTCACCGGCCAGGACGTGCATTAATGGTAATCGGTATTCGGTGACCGGTAATCGGTAGGGCGTCCCTACCGGAAGACTGAATTGACCGATCACTGATTACTGATCACCGATTACCTGATTACTGATTTACCGATTTTCGTATTTTTGTGAGGAAAGCAAGTTGCCTCATCGCCTCGTCTCAGCCGGGATGGGGAGGAAAGTCCGGGCAACACAGAGCATCGTACTTCCTAACGGGAAGGGCCTCTGTTTAGGCGGAGGAACAGAAAGTGCCACAGAAAACAAACTACCTGTGCTGACTTGTCAGGACGGGAAAAGGTGAAAAGGTGAGGTAAGAGCTCACCGGTTCCGCGGCGACGCGGGGCGCAGGGTAAACCTTACGCGTTGAAAGATCAAATAAGCCCCGGGCATGAAGCTGCTCGTTTTCTTATTCTGCTTCGGCAGGATAACCGGGGTGGGTAGATTGCTTGATCCTGATCGTGAGACCAGGACCAGATAAATGATGAGGACCCTCTCGGCTCAACCGAGGAGGAACAGAACCCGGCTTACAGACTTGCTTTTCTTTTTACAAACCTTCCAGGTTTTTGAAACGTGGAAGGTTTCTTTATTTTACGCCTTCATTTATCCTCCAGATCATGTCAAAAATATTGCTCATAGAAGACGACTCCAAGATCCGCGCCATCCTTAAGGAGATCTTGCAAGATAAGCAGCACGAAGTAGATGAAGCTGGCGACGGGGCGGAAGGTTTTAAGAAGCTGGAGCAGGGAAGCTACGACCTTTGCATCTGCGATATCAAAATGCCGAAAATGGACGGACTGGAAGTGCTGGACAAGGCAAAAGAAGCAGGCATCAGCACCAACTTTGTGATCATCTCGGCGCATGGCAATATAGACATCGCCGTGGAGGCCGTGAAAAAGGGAGCTTTCGATTTCCTGCAAAAGCCTTTTGACCTGGGCCGGCTCGAGATCACCCTGCGCAATGCCCTTGACAAAACATCGCTGATCCGGGAAACGAAGAACCTGAAGAAAAAAATATCGCGCAAGTTCGAAATGGTGGGCGAATCAGAACCTGGGATGGAGATGCGTCAAATGATCGACAAAGTGGCCCCTACGGATGCGCGTGTGCTGATCATCGGCCCCAATGGATCGGGAAAGGAGCTGGTGGCCAAATCGCTGCATGAGAACAGCAAAAGGGCCAACGGTCCCATGGTGGAGGTGAACTGCGCTGCCATTCCTTCAGAGCTCATTGAAAGCGAGCTGTTCGGACATGAGAAAGGATCTTTCACTTCGGCCATTAAACAACGCATCGGCAAATTCGAATTAGCGGAAGGCGGCACCCTCTTCCTGGATGAGATCGGAGACATGAGCCTGTCGGCACAAGCCAAAGTGCTCAGGGCTTTACAGGAAAGCAGGATCACCAGGGTTGGTGGTGACAAGGAAATTACGGTGAATGTGCGGGTAGTGGCGGCAACCAATAAAGACCTGCGGAAAGAGATCGCGGAAAACCGCTTCAGAGAAGATCTGTATCACAGGTTGAGCGTGATCGTGATCAAAGTGCCCGCGCTCAACGAACGGAAAGATGACATTTCATTGCTCACGGACAAATTCCTGAACGACATCGCCGAAGAATACGGCGCAAAGAAGAAAGCCATCAATGCCAAAGCGATCGATGCGCTGAAGGCTCACGATTGGACAGGCAATATCCGGGAGCTGAGAAATGTTGTTGAGCGTCTGGTGATCATGAGTGGCGAGGAGATATCGCCACAGGACGTAGAGAAATACCTCTGAAAATCAGAAAGCTTAAGATCAGATCCTGTTTTCAGCGGTTTGCTTCTTCGGTGCCTCTTTCTTGCTGTAAGTAGGGCAAGTGTACTGGCTGCAAGCGCTTAAAAAAGCGACCAGAGCGATAAAAGCAACGATCTTTTTCATTTTATCAGGATTGGTTAGTTTGGCTAGTGTTTCAACAAAAATAAAATACTTTATCTACAAAACAAACTGGCCGGAAATTACCGTCGTCCGTCCTTTGATTTGGCTGTTCAACTAATCCTTTTTCACTATCCAGCCAGCAGATTACAGCCTCTGATATCGCTGTTATCCATTCTTCCCAGCACTTCAAACGATCCATCATCAGAAACCTTGCCAAGATCTTCTGTCTCAATAAAGGCCACAGAATGCCAGTTAGCGAGGTCTACAACATTAATCCCGGCAGTTTCATTTTGTAACCCTTTTTCAAGGGGGTCTGAAAGATCACGCCCGATAATTTTTTTCCAGGGGGAACAGTAAAACCGGTCGTGACCTTTGGAATACGATTGCGAAAGCAATTCGGTCATACCGTATTCCGAATATACTTTGGGCACGTTCAGGCCTTGCTTCAGCACCTCGTGAAGCTCCTGCCGCGTGATCTCTTTGCGGCGTCCTTTCATTCCCCCGGTCTCAAAAACGATACAATGGCTCAGATCGGGCCTGATGGTCTCGGCCAGGTCGAGCAGGGCGAACGTAACGCCCCAAAGAATGGTCTTCCTTCCCGTATTTTTCAGTTTTTCAAGATCCGAGAGCAACTCGGGGATATTGTTCAGGTAAAATCCCGAATGCGGCGACCCGCTCTGGCGGATGAAAAAATCGATCATGGCCACCAGCGAAGAATTGTCTCTTTCAAGGTATGAGGGCAACAGCGCCAGGAAGTGGTAATCGCGGATGTCACCGAAAAAGTGCTCGAAACATTTCACGGAATGCTTCCGGTAGAATTGCAGGTCTTTGATATGGTGGGTGCTGGTGGTTGCCCCGGCGGTACCGCTGCTGGCAAACAAGGTCTCCGTATTCCAGCTGCCCGTTTTCACCGCATGATGTTTAAAAAACGAGATCGGCAGATAAGGAATGGACTGCAGGGAATGAATTTTATCGGCTTGTAACCCCAGGTGTGTTATGAAACGCTTGTAGATATCATTGTTGCGGGCCTGAAAACGGAACAGGTCCAGCGCAATATCCTCAAATGAGCTATCGTTTACCGAATATAGCCGTGACTCAAAATTTTTAAAAGTATCCAACCGTTGCGTATTTAAGCAGTCTAAGTAACTGAATATGAGTATAGTAAAGGGTTTAGCGTTTGTTGTTGTCACCATCATCCTTGGATCGTGCTTTGATCCGCCACGCTACCCCGCTGCTCCCCAAATCACTTTTAACAGGATCGAATACGTTGACGGCTTATTCCCCGAACGCGATTCGCTCATCCTGTACCTGGATTTCAAAGACGGAGACGGTGACCTGGGCCTCGACGCCGGCAATGAGAAGTACAGGAGCTTTCCCTTTAACGACGCTTCCTTCTTCCTGGGAAACAAAGGCCAGCTCACTTCCGTGAACACTTACTCGCTGTCCACCCAGATGCAGGATATCATCGATATACCCAATCCAAATCAGGGCAAATTAGTTTTTCCGAGAACAGCAAAAAAAGCGGATTTCGGTTATTTACCATCCTACGATTTTCCGTTCACCTGTACCGTATATAATTTCCGGAGGATCCTCATTGAAGATGAAGACCTCAACGTGCTCAGAAGCGAGGCTGATCCCGCCCAATTTGATCCCGCGCTCAGGTTTACCGATACCGTCAGCTATCTGGGAAGAACGTTTTATGAGATCGAGGATACCCTTTACTTCAAGGTGAACCCTGATCACTACAACATAGAAGTCGATTTCCTTGTTAAAGATCCGCGGCATGCGAACGCTGATGCGGAGGGGTTCGTTGAGTATGACTGGAGAGTGGATGGCTGCGACCGGCGTAATAACGTGGGTCAGACCTACGACGCACGCTTCACCGTGCTGTCTGACCGCAACGGTCCCCTGGAAGGAACACTGCGCTACGTGATGAACTCGCTTGCGTTCACGGAAACCTTCACTACCAGTACGCTTAAGCTCCGGGTTCAGATCAAAGACCGGGCGCTGAATAAGAGTAATATAATCGAAACCTCAGAGTTCAGGCTATAAACAAGTAGAGGCACCATTGTTGCAGGTATGAAAATGGAGCCGTCAGGAACGATATCCTCCAGGAAAGCTGTTGTTTACCGCGTATATTTGTAACTCAAAACTTTTAAAAGTATCCAACGGTTACGTAATTTAAGCAGTCTAAGTATACATGAGCATGAAGATAGTAAAGGGTCTAGCGTTTTTTGTTGGCATCGTCGTCTTTGGATCGTGCTTCGACCCGCCGCAATATCCCGTTGTACCTGAAATCGATTTTGAGAAGATCGAATATGTTGATGGTCCTTTCCCCGATCGCGATTCGCTCATATTATACCTGAATTTCAAAGACGGAGATGGTGACCTGGGGCTGGACGCCAGCAATCCTGAATACAGAAGCTTTCCTTATAACGATGCCTTCTTCTTCCTGGGAAACAACGGCCAGCTCACGCCCGTGAACACCTACTCGCTGTCGATCCAGATGCAGGACATCATCGATATCCCCAATCCAAACCAGGGCAAACTGGTTTTTCCGAGAACAAGAAAAAAAGCTGGGTTCTCCACCGTTTTACCGCCCTACAATTTTCCTTACACCTGCACGGTATATAACTTCAGGAAGATCCTCATTGAAGGTGAAGACCTCAATGTGCTGAGGAGCACCACTGACCCTACCAAGTTCGATCCGCTCATCAAGTTCACCGATACCATCAGCTTTTTGGGCAAAAGATTTTATGAGATCGAAGACACGCTTTATTTCAATGTGAACCCCGATCATTACAACATCGAAGTTGACTTTCTGGTGAAGGATCCACAAAATCCAAAAGCCGACGCCAGCGGGTTTGCCGAATACGACTGGAGAACGGACGGCTGTGATCTGCGCAATAACGTTGGCCAGACCTATGATGCACGCTTCACCCTGTTGTCTGACCGCACCGGGCCGCTGGAGGGAACACTCCGCTATACCATGAACTCCCTTGACTTCACGTCTATCTTCTCCACCAGGGTGTTAAAACTGAGGGTGCAGATCAAGGACCAGGCGCTGAACAAAAGTAACGTGATCGAAACCCCGGAGTTCGAGCTTTCCAGGATCAGGAAGAAGTAAGTTTAAAGTTTAAGATTTAAAGTTTAAAGTCGGGGTTATGCTCCGACTTTTGCCTTTCAGTGCTCCTTCAATAAAGCGACGGGTATTTTTCCGGGTCGCAGTCGCGCATCAGGGTGTATACTTCTTCGAACACATCTTCTGCGCTGGGTTTGGTGAAGTAGTCGCCATCAGAAGCATAGGCGGGCCGGTGCTCTTTGGCGGCGATGGTCAGCGGTTTGGCGTCGAGATAGCGGTAAGCATCCTGCACTTCCAGCACCTGCTGCATCATGAATGAAGTAGTGCCTCCCGGCACATCCTCATCCGCAAACACAACACGACTGGTTTTCTTCACCGACTCAACGATGCGGTGATGGATATCGAACGGCAGCAAGGTTTGCACATCGATCACTTCGCACGACACGCCGGCATTCTCCAGCGCCTCCGCGGCTTCCATCACAATGCGGCACATCGAGCCATACGTTACGATGGTCACATCCGATCCTTCTTTCAGTATTTCAGGCACACCCAGTGGAAGGGTGAATTCGCCGATGTTATCAGGAAGCTTTTCTTTGAGCCGGTAGCCGTTCAGGCATTCTATGATCAGGGCCGGATCATCCGACTTCAGCATGGTGTTGTAGAATCCTGCAGCCTGGGTCATGTTACGCGGCACCAGCACATAGATGCCCCGAAGGCTGTGCAGTATCATGCCTATGGGCGAGCCTGCGTGCCAGACGCCTTCGAGACGATGGCCGCGCGTTCTGATGATCAGCGGAGCTTTCTGCCCTCCCTTGGTGCGGTAGTGCAGGCATGCGAGATCGTCAGACAGTGTCTGAAGCGCATAAATGAAATAGTCGAGATACTGGATCTCTGCAATGGGTCTCAATCCGCGCAAAGCAAGGCCGATGCCCTGCCCGATAATCGTGCACTCACGGATACCGGTATCGGTAACGCGCAGGTCTCCGTATTTCTGCTGAAGCCCGGCAAATCCCTGGTTCACGTCTCCGATCTTGCCCACGTCTTCGCCGAAGGCCAGCACCCGCTGATCGCGTGCGAGCGCCGCATCAAAGCACATCTGCAATACCTCACGGCCATCAACAATAGAAGAGGTCTCTGAATAGACAGGATCTATCTGTTCTACCTTCAATGCCGATTCGTCGGATTCGCTGTAGAGGTGTGAGCTGTAGCGGCTGTGGTTGTCGATCTCTGCCTTCTCTATCCAACGAATGAGTGCCGCACGTGACTCGAGCTGCTCTTCATAGCGCAGCACCCGCAACGCTTTCTTCGCTGCCTTCATCGTATCGAGGCGGGTGGGATTGATCGACTTGATCAGCTCGATGCGGATCTCTTCGATCTCTGAAGCGCGGGCACTCTCCTTCTCTGCTTGCTCCAGGATCTGTGTTACTGCGTGCTGATCTTTTTTGATATCTTCCGTAAAAGCTTTCCACGCACGGTCGCGCGCCTGCTTGGCCGATTGTTTCGCTTCTTTTTCTACCTGGTCTACTTCTTCGGGCAGCACCATCACTTCGTCAATGATCCATTCGCGCATCTTGCGGATGCAGTCGTGCGCCGCCTCCCATGCAAGCCGCTCTTTGGATTTGTAACGTTCATGCGAGCCTGAAGTGGAGTGGCCCTGGGGTTGTGTCATCTCTTCCACGTGCATGAGCACCGGCACATGCTCTTCGCGGCAGATCTTCTCGGCACGCTGGTAGGCTTCGATCAGGCCGGCGTAGTCCCAACCCCTGACGGTGATGATCTCGAAACCTTTTTCGGTTTTGGTACGCTGCAGCCCGGCGAGCGCCTTTGAGATGCTCGCTTTGGTAGTGTGGTATTCCGCCGGAACAGAGATGCCGTAGCCATCGTCCCACACGGAAGTAAGCATAGGCACTTGTAACACTCCTGCTGCATTGATGGCTTCAAAGAACATTCCCTCTGACGTGGAGGCGTTGCCGATGGTACCGAAAGCGATCTCATTTCCATTCAGCGAAAGGCCGGTGTATTGTTTCAGCGCGGGATTGTTCCTGAATAATTTCGAAGCATAGGCCAGTCCCAGCAGCCTGGGCATCTGCCCTGCCGTGGGAGAAATATCTGCGCTGCTGTTCTTCAGTGATGTCAGGTTCTTCAGATGGCCGTGCTCATCGAGCATGCGTGTAGCGTAGTGCCCGTTCATGAGGCGGCCTGCGGAGGCGGGGTCTGCTTCAACATCGGTATGCGCATATAACTGGGCGAAGTACTGCTGCACGGTGAGCTCACCGATAGCGAACATGAAGGTCTGATCGCGGTAGTATCCTGAACGGAAATCTCCCTCGCGAAAAACCTTCGCCATGGCTATCTGCGCTACTTCTTTTCCATCGCCAAAAATGCCAAACTTCGCTTTGCCCATGAAAACTTCCTTTCGGCCAATGATGCTGGCTTCACGGCTTTCCACGGCGAGGCGATAGTCGGCAAGGATTTCCTTGACCTTTGCCTGCGAAAATTTGATCTTAACTTCTTTTGTTATACTCAATGTCTCTCAAGTTGAAGTGAACACCTGTTAGGTTCAAAAATAGCCATTACCGTTTACGTTTCAAAAAACCGCGTGCCTGCGCGCACACTTTAATTCAAGCTTGTGCGATGCTGCGGGAATGAAATGTGATTCGGCAAAGCTAAAAATCTGACAGAATAATCAACTGTGTTTTTAAGTTCATCAAAATTTAAAAGAGATACAATGCTTTAAATGAATAGTTTATTCTGCGAGCAACAGCTTGCAAAAAAGATTATAAATGCCCTGTATAGGACGTTACTTACTCCATATATTTGCACCCGCTAAAACGATTGAATTCATGATTATTGGTGTTCCTAAAGAGATCAAGAATAACGAGAACAGGGTGGCATTAACACCCGCCGGTACTCAAGAGCTGGTAAAACGCGGCCACACCGTGTATGTGCAGCAAACAGCAGGTGTAGGCAGCGGCTTTGCGGATGAAGAATACGCAAAGGCTGGCGCCAAAATGATCAAAGATGCAGCGGAGGTTTACAGCCTGGCAGAAATGATCATCAAGGTGAAGGAGCCCATTGAACAGGAATACAAGCTCATCAAGAAAGATCAGTTAGTATTCACCTATTTTCACTTCGCATCGTATGAGCCGCTTGCCAAAGCAATGGTTGAAAGCGGCGCTGTGTGTCTCGCTTACGAGACCGTAGAGCGTGTAGACGGAAGTTTACCGTTGCTGATCCCGATGTCTGAAGTGGCCGGCAGAATGTCTATCCAGGAAGGTGCAAAATATCTCGAGAAGCCGCTGAAAGGCCGTGGCATCCTGCTGGGTGGCGTGCCCGGTGTGAAGCCCGCAAAAGTGCTGGTGCTTGGTGGTGGCGTGGTTGGAACGAACGCAGCCAAGATCGCTGCTGGTATGGGCGCCGATGTTACCATCATGGATGTTAACCTCACCCGCCTGCGTTACCTCGACGACGTGATGCCGAAGAACGTTCACACCATGGTATCGAATGAATACAGCATCCGCGAGCTGGTGAAAGATCATGACCTGATCATCGGCGGCGTACTGATCCCTGGTGCAAAAGCTCCCAAGCTGATCACACGCGATATGCTGAAGACCATGCGTCCCGGCACCGTGCTCGTTGACGTAGCGGTTGACCAGGGTGGTTGTATTGAAACCTGCACCCCGACAACACACGAAAATCCTACCTTCATCATCGACGATGTGGTTCACTACTGCGTGGCTAACATGCCCGGAGCAGTTCCTTATACTTCAACACTCGCGCTTACCAACGCCACCCTGCCCTACGCAGTGCGCCTGGCTAACCAGGGATGGAAGAAAGCCTGCGTGGAGAACACCGACCTCAGAAATGGTCTCAATGTGATCCAGGGTGAAGTGGTTTACAAGGCAGTAGCAGATGCATTTAATCTGCACTATACTGATGTGAAGAAATTTCTTTGAGAAGAATATAGAATTCAGGAGTTAGAATTTAGAATGGGTAGCAGCCCTTTTGAGTTCTAACTCCTCTTTCATTCTAAATACTAAATTCTACATTCTAATTCTCTCCCACTAGATTCCTTCCTCATAAATCGGAAGCTCCTCCAGCACCACCGTTGTTCCCTGTGCCCAGTCCGTGGCGGAACAGACATACATCAAGCCATTGGTAACGGTCAAATATTTTGCTTTCAGTGTAGCATTGTAAACAGCAGCCTGGCGCAAGGTATTTTCTGACAGCAGCAGCGTGGGCGCTTTGCACTCCACGATCATCCAGGGATTGCCTTCACGATCGAAGACAAGAATATCGCTTCGCTTCTGAAGCTTGTTGTAAATAAGGCCGCCTTCCACCTTCACAAGCGACCTGGGATATTTGAAGTGGGTGATGAGATAATGGATAAAATGTTGCCTTACCCACTCTTCCGGCGTGATCACTACATACTTTTTCCGGATCACATCAAAAATCCATACTTTTCCATCTGCTTTTTTAAGCTTATAATCGAATACCGGAAGGTTAAGCTGGTACATGGGGCGACAAAATACTTAAAGTATGAAGACAAAACAGGAAATCGTTGAAAATTGGCTTCCCCGGTATACAGGGCAGCCTCTTCAGCAATTTGGCCAATACATAATACTGACCAATTTTGACAATTATGTGAAGATGTTTGCCGAGTGGCATGGTGTGCCCGTAAACGGCCTTGACCGTCCCATGCGAAGCGCCACTGCAGGCGGCATTACCATTATCAACTTCGGCATGGGCAGTCCCAACGCGGCTACCATCATGGATTGTCTCAGCGCCATCGCCCCCAAAGCGGCCTTGTTCCTTGGCAAATGCGGCGGACTGAAGAAGAAGAACGGCATCGGAGACCTGATCCTTCCCATCGCTGCCATCCGTGGTGAAGGTACCTCCAACGACTACTTTCCGCCCGAAGTACCTGCTTTGCCTGCCTTTGCGCTGCAGAAGGCGATCTCCACCACCATCCGCGATTACGGGCAGGATTACTGGTCGGGCACGGTTTACACCACCAACCGCCGTGTGTGGGAATGGGATGAGGAGTTCAAGGAATACCTGCGCAAGATCCGCGCGCAGGCCATCGATATGGAGACGGCTACGATCTTCTCAACGGCTTTCCACAACAAGATCCCTACGGGAGCCCTGCTGCTGGTGTCAGATCAGCCCATGGTGCCGGAAGGTGTGAAGACGGAAAAAAGCGATTTGACCGTGACGCAACGATTTGTCGAGCGTCATCTCAAGATCGGCATCGACTCACTGAAGCAGCTGATCAACAACGGCATGACCGTTAAACATCTGCGGTATTGAGCTGTGCCTGCAGCGCCTTACGCACCTGTTTCTCCTTGTTACGTGTGATCACGAGCGCGCCCACACCCAACACAAAGAACACCGCCAGCAGTAGTGCCGAATGCTTCATGCCGAAGATCTCATCGATGTAGCCAAAAGCAAAAGTGCCAATGACGATGGCGATCTTTTCTGTGACGTCGTAGAAGCTGAAGAATGACGCGGTGTCGTTGGTGGGCGGCATCAGCTTGCTGTAAGTGCTCCTGCTCAACGATTGCACACCTCCCATCACGAGGCCCACGAGCACTGCCAGGCCATAAAAATGATATTCCACAAAATTTCCATTCTCCTTCAGCACCGCAGTATAGTAAGCGGAAAAGCAGATCACGATCCAGATCAGCACCACGCCCATGAGCACCGTAACGTTTCCGTACTTAGCCGAGAGCCTTGACATGATGATGGCACCGGGAATGGCTACCAGCTGGATGAGCACTACCGTGATGATCAGCTTGTCGGCAGGCAGGCCAAGCGTTTGCTGACCGAACAAAGTTGCCGCCAGCATCACCGTTTGCACACCCATACTATAAAAGAAAAATGCGATGAGAAACCACTTGAGAACAACCAGCTTCTTCACCTGCGTCCATACTTTTTTGAGCTCCTGGAACCCTGCTACCCATACGTTCTTGCCGGTTACGGGTGGCGCCTTCGGTTCAGGCAGCTGCGCAAAGGTGATCTGTGCGAAGCCGATCCACCAGAAGCCCGTTAGCAGAAACGTGAACAACGGGCCTGAGGTCTCATCACCGTTGCCACTGAAGTAGATCACGAGGCCAAACCCGATGAGCTGCAGCAGCACGCTGCCTACATAACCCATGGAAAATCCGCGGGCGCTGATCCTGTCCTGGTCTTCAGGCTTCGCGATCTCAGGCAGGTAAGAGTTGTAGAACACGAGGCTGCCCACATAACCGATGGTGGCGAATATAAAACACGTAAGACCCCACTCAACGCTCGGCTTCCCGCCACCAAACCAGAACATGCCAATGCAGGCCAGGCCGCCGAGGTAACAGAAGAACTGCATGAACTTCTTTTTGTTGCCACGCGAATCGGCAATGGACGTGAGGATGGGCAGCAGCAGCGCTATGGCCAGGTAAGCGAATGACAACGTATAGTCATACAACGAGGTGTTTTTAAATTCCCTTCCGAGAAACGGTACCGTGTTCTCTCCATAGGCTGATTTGGTCACGCCTAAAAAATAGATGGGAAAGAATGTGGTGGTGATCACCAGGTTGTAAACTGAAATGGCCCAGTCGTACATGCACCAGGCTCTCACAGTCTTCGGGTTGTTTAACTGTGCGGAAAGGCTTTCGTTCATCGTCTCGGGTTAAGTTGGCGGGACGAATATAGGGATTAAGTTTTAGAGTGACACGTATGAGAGGGCGTCACGGAGCGTCCTGACCAAACTCAACATACATTGATTTGTACAACCGCCTACGCTAACAGGTGAGGTTTGGTCACAAAGACATTCCACAGAAATTCGCCGAAGATGGTGTTGGCCCAGGCAAACCATTTGCGGGTAAATTGTTTGTCATCGTCTTTGTGGAATGACTCATGCATAAATCCGGTTCCACCATGTGTTCGCTTGAGGAGCTGGATACAAGCCCTGATCTCCTGGTCGTTGTTGCTGGTGAGGCCACGCATGATGATGCTGAGCGGCCAGATCATATCAATGCCCGCGTGCGGACCTCCGATGCCCTCGGCAACTTTTCCTTTGAAGAAAAACGGGTTGTCTTCCGAGAACAGGAATTTACGTGTATTGCGGTAGATCGTATCGTCAGGGCTAACAGCGCCCAGATAAGGGAGCGATAGCAGGCTCGGCACGTTGGCATCGTCCATGAGGTTGTAACTTCCCATGCCGTTCACTTCATAGGCATAGATCTTGCCGAACGTTGCATGCTCAACAACGGCGTGTTTCTTCAACGCTGTCTCTACTTCGCTGGCAAGCCCGGTAAGCTCCATTGCCAGTGCCTTGTCTTTGGCAATGGCAGTTACCATTTCGGCTGCCTGTTTCAAACTTACCACCGCGAAAAAGTTGGCTGGTATCAGAAAAGGAAATATCGTTGCGTCATCGCTGGGGCGGAACATGGAGCAGATCAATCCCACCGGCTTCACGGGGTAACCGTATCCCGCCAGGGGTACACCATCGGTTGCCCATGCAGTTGTGCGCTGAAAGCTGTAAGGTCCTTTGCCCTGCTTCCGCTGCTGCTCTTTAAAAACTTTTAACGTGGCTTCGATGGCGCTCTTCCACTGGTCATCAAAGGGTGTTGCATCGCCGGTGAGCTTCCAGTAATGATATGCAAGCCGGATCGGGTAGCACAACGAATCTATCTCCCACTTGCGCTCATGGATGCCGGGCTTCATCGCCGTAAGGTCGTCTTTCCACTCACCCACTTTCTGATCGTCGCCATAAAAAGCGTTGGCGTACGGATCTTTCAGAATGCTTTTCGTCTGCCGGTTGATCACGCCGCAGATCAGGTTTTGCAAGGTGGCATCCGTCTTCATAAAAGTGAGGTAAGGCCATACCTGTGCAGAGCTGTCGCGCAGCCACATCGCATCGATGTCGCCCGTGATCACATAGGTATCGGGCACTTTGCCGGTGGCCTTCAAAAAGACGGTAGTATCTAACGTGTTGGGAAAACAGTTCTCGAACAGCCATCCCAGCTCCGGATCTTTCACCTTCGACTTAAAATCTGTGATGGCCTTCTCGATTGCCGGGCTGCTAAAATTCCGTTTGTCTGCGGGAACCCGAACTTTGGGAAACTCAGCTTCATCCTGCCTGAAACCATATGCGGAAACCATCAGGCTCAATCCGCCCAAACCAAGCTGTGTCAGAAACTCTTTACGATCCATATTGATATAAAATCTTCGCGGCAATATAGATACATCGGTGGATTTTGAAAACTTATTGTGATGACTTCAATACACTGTACAAACTGCACGGAAGCACGGTCATCAAAAGAAAGCGCAGCTTGCGGCAGTAACAGGATTTTTTATATATTAGATGCATAGAGAGCCCATCTTTAGTGGTTTAAATGGCCATTTAAGGTGGGCTTTTTATTTTTTCAGGCAGTTCCGGTCAGCGTGATGAATATTCATCGGCCAGGTGATCATGAGAAAACCCAAACCCCACGACCATGTTTGCGTATAAAGTAAAAGGAAAAAAACACCAGCTCGACTACAGCGACAAGTTCGTTGTGATCCGCACCAAGGAAAATAAACCCCTCGCTGCATCCTTAAAAAAGAAATCGAGCAAAGACCTTGTGGCTAACCTCGAACCCTTTGACGAGTATCCGCACAAAGGTGTTTACATCATGAAGGTTAAGGAAGCGGCCAAAAAAACCATTCCGGTACGCAACGATGTACGCAAGCAGCTCAAGACCGAAAACAAGATCAGATTTGCCGGCCGTGCGCTGGAAGATCCCAGAACAGGGAAACCGGTTATCTACACAGAGAACATCGTTATAAAATTCAAAAAAGATGTGGTGACAGAAGAGATCGACAAGCTGCTCAAATCGAAAAACCTTACCGTGAGCGCGCAGCAGAATAAGATGAACGTTACCACTTTACTGGATAATGTTTACGTGGTGAAGGTACCGGAAGGATCGGGTGCGGAAGTGGTGTTCGATACGGTGAACGATCTTTCAAAACACGCCTCGGTAGAATACGCTTACCCGGAGCTGATCACAAAAAGAAAATTCAAGGTGGTGGTGAGCCCGCAGCAGTGGCACCTGAAAGAGACCCAGATCAACGGCACCGATGTTAGAGCCAATATTTCCGTTGAAGATGCCTGGCGGATATCCAAAGGCAAAGATGTGACCATTGCCATCATCGATGACGGTGTAGACATTACACACCCCGAGTTCAGTGGCAAGGTAGTGTATCCGTATGATGCAACACTCAGAACCAAAAACCCCAAGCCAAAATACAAAGACGAGAACCATGGCACTGCCTGCGCCGGTGTTGCCTGTGCCGCAGGTGTGAAGGCCGCGGGCGTTGCACCAGAAGCAACGTTAATGCCCATCAGGCTCAGCTCCAACCTGGGATCGATCGAAGAGGCCGAAGCTTTTGCCTGGGCTATCAAGAACGGCGCACACATCATCTCCTGCAGCTGGGGTCCCGCCGATGGTGAGTGGTGGAATCAGTCGGATGACGGTGACGAGTATCCGCTCCCCGAGCTTACGCGCGAGATCATCGACAAGGCTGTCACGGAAGGGCGCAACGGCAAGGGTACCATCGTACTGTTTGCCGCGGGCAACGGCAATGAGAACATCGAAGCGGATGGCTACTCGAGCAACGACCAGGTAATTGCTGTGGCGGCCTGCAACGACACCAACAGGCGGTCTGTCTACAGCGATTACGGCAAATCCGTTTTCTGCTGCTTCCCCAGCAATGACTTTGAGCACGAAGACTTCAACCATCCGGCACCGCTGACCAACGGTATCTATACCACAGACCGCCGTGGCGAGAACGGATACTCGCGTAAAAACTATACCGATGATTTCGGTGGCACCTCCAGCGCAACGCCAGGAGTGGCGGGTGTCATTGCCCTGATGCTTTCGGCCAATCCGAACCTCACCATCCAGCAGGTGAAGAAAATTCTCAAAGATACGTGCGACAAGATCGACAAGCCCAAAGGCCAGTACGACTCAAAAGGCCACAGCATATTCTACGGTTATGGAAAAGTGAATGCGGCAAAAGCTGTGTCCGCAGCCGCGAAGACGGGAAAGAAAAAGAAGGTGAAGAAGTAAAAATATTTTGCCTGACGATACGTGTAACAGGAACCTTGTTTGTCATAGCTTTGGGAACCGGCCTGAATCATTCATTTGACACCGGTACAGGTCCCGAATGACGCGCTTGAGATTCTTTCCAAAGATGCCAGCAGACTGGTATCGAAAGGGGGCGCAAACTTAAAAAAACCCGCTATGCCGAAGAGGTCTTTGTTGTTTTTAGGATTATACCTTGTACTTCACCCAATCCATGCACAATCTATTCTCGAACAGACCATTACGCTTGACCAGGCGACGTACACGATAGAAAGCCTGCTGGCAGAGATCAGTAAAAAGGGAAACGTTGTATTTTCTTATGGTAACAACATCCCGTACACAAAGGTCATTGCCGTACGCAAGTCAACGCAAACGATCAAAGCACATCTTGATGACGTCTTTTCAAGCGCAGGCATTGAGTACCTTGTTCAAAAAAACAGAATATTACTCCGTGCGCAAGAAAAAGTCCCTTCCGGAATTCATGGATCAATCACCATCAGCGGGCACATTCGCGATGCAGTGTCCGGCGAAACACTGATCGGGGCTTCTGTACTTCTGGATGAGCTGCACGCGGGCACATTTTCCAATGCATATGGTTTCTATTCGCTAAGCGTTCCGGCCGGCACCTATACGCTTAAAATTTCCTTCGTTGGGTACTCAGGTCTTGAGCAGCAAATCTCCCTGGAACAAAACCAGAAGCTGGATTTCACATTGACCCCTGTTTCGCAGCAACTTTCAGAGGTCACCGTTACAGCCACAGAATCTGATATGAACGTCACATCAACCGAAATGGGATCGCATAATATCAACATGGCAACCGTGCGCGAGATGCCTTCACTGGCTGGTGAAGTAGACGTATTGCGCGCTGTACAATTGCTGCCTGGCGTAAAAACAGCGAGTGAAGCTTCGAGCAGCCTTTTTGTAAGAGGCGGCAACCTGGATCAGAACCTGGTATTGCTGGATGAAGCCCCGGTCTATAACCCTTCACATTTGTTCGGCATCTTCTCCGTTTTCAATGCTGATGCCATCAAAGACATTCAGTTTTACAAAAGTGGCTTTCCTTCATTTTATGGCGGACGTCTCTCCTCTGTGCTCGATGTGCGACTGAAGGACGGAAACACCAGGTCTCTCGGCGTTTCGGGTGGTGTGGGCACCGTTTCAAGCCGGCTTACCGTTGAAGGTCCTCTTGCGAAAGACAGAAGCTCCTTTATTGTTTCGGGACGTTACACGTACAGCGATCTGATCACACGAACAGTGAAATATTTGCGCGAGAACGATATGCGTTTATACTTCTATGACCTGTCCGCCAAAGTGAACCATACCTTCAACGACAAAAACAAGATCTTTCTATCTGGCTACCTCGGAGCCGATGCCAATGCCTTCGGCGCAACCAACATCCAATGGAGCAATGCCACTGCTACAGCCCGCTGGAATCATGTCTTCCATGAGAAGCTCTTTTCCAACTTTACCTTGCTTTACAGCAAGTACGATAGCGACATAGGCGCCATGAGCATTCTTCAGAAAATTTCAGACTATGCCCGGTGGAAGAGCAGCATCCGTGATATCACCTTTAAGGGAGATCTTACCTGGTACGCTGGGCAGCATGATGTTATCCGGTATGGTTTACAGTCAACCCATCATCAGATCAACTCCGGCACAGCGGCAGGTAAACTTCTGGCAGATGGCCCTGTCAAAGTGCCGGTCAGCAATGCCCTGGAACACGCGGTCTACGTCAGTCATGAACATCAGTTGAGCGACCGGATTGCACTTGAATACGGACTGCGTTATTCGTTATTTCAAAACATCGGAAAGGGCACCTCGTACACTTATGACGACAACCATGTTGTAACAGACACCCTGAATGTGAAGTCCGGCGAGATCTTTCATACATCCGGTGGTTTGGAGCCGCGGGTCTCGGCCAGGTTCATGCTCAATAGAGCAAGCTCGCTCAAAATAGCCTACAATCGCACGCGCCAGTATCTCCAGCTGCTCTCCAATTCATCGGTAGGCCTCAACGCATTTGATATCTGGCTCCCCTCCGGCCCCAATGTGAAACCACAGTCGGCGGATCAAATTTCATTCGGATATTTCCGTAACCTGCAGGAAAACAAGTATGAAACTTCCGCGGAAGTGTACTACAAATGGATGCATCATCAGATAGATTTTACGGACCATGCTCGGCTGTTATTCAATTCGCAGCTGGAAAGTGAGTTGCGCACAGGCAAAGGGTGGTCATATGGAGCCGAGTTCTTTCTCAAAAAGAATTCAGGTATGCTCACAGGCTGGTTGAGCTACACCTACGCAATCGCCAGAAAAGATATTCCGGCCATCAGCAACAAACCCTATCCTACTCATTTCGATCAGCCGCATAATGTGACGTTGGTGACTCACCAGAAGATCTCGCGCAGCTGGTCCCTTTCCGCCAACTGGACGTATGCAACCGGAAGACCAATAACGCTGGCGGTAGAAAGCTTTAACTATGGTGATATGACAGTGCCTGTTTATGCCGAAAAAAATCACTTCAGAATGCGTGACTATCACAGGCTCGACCTGGCTGCCACCTATAGTAAAACAAGGCCCGACAGGAAATACTCGGGAAGCTGGACCTTCTCTCTTTACAACGCCTACTTCAGAAAAAATGATACGGCCATTGTGATGCTGCCACGCCACGGATGGGATCCCAATCCACAACAGGCGGATGATAACAAAGTTGTGGCGCAACGCATTACCCTGTTTCCTTTCTTTCCGTCGATCACTTATAATTTTAAATTCTAACCATGAAGCACCTGCGTTTTCTGATATACCTGTGTGTTGTACTCTCTTTGCAGGGATGTATCGAAGAAGTGACCGTGGAAGCGTTGGTCGGCCCAACCTCCGGAAGGCTGGTGGTTGAGGGATTGATCACCAATGAGAAGAAGCCACACCGGGTGAAGCTTTCCAGGGTAACTACGGCGCTGCCTGAAAATCCTCCCGCAGTTGTATCAGATGCTTCCGTTTCTATCACGGATGGAACGACTACATGGCCGTTGTTGGAGTACCCTCAAGGGTCAGGAAGTTACTGGACAGATACGATACAAGGTGAGCCGGGAGCAACTTACACACTGATGGTACGTGTTGGAAATGCAACCTATCACGCCTCCGATCAAATGCCACAGGAGATAGCGTTTGATCCGAATGACAACTATTTGCAAAAATACCTGGGAAAAGGCTCCCCTAACTATTATGTGAGCGGACCTTTGGTACTTTACGGCGCCGATGCTCCGGCCCGCATCACGTATTCGCTTCAGCAACTTCCCGACTCTTCAATGACCTATTTTTCCTTCCCGGGCGTTGACCCTGACAACGTAGTTCCTACATTTTCTGATAACCTTCAATTCGCACCGGGCTCCGTGCTCAGGCAAACGAAATATGCACTATCTCGCCAACATTATCTTTTTATGAGGGCGGTGTTGCTTGAAGTAAAATATTACGGTGGTTTTTTTGGCAGCACCCGCGGAAATGTCCCTACCAACCTTAGTGAAGGCGCTTTGGGCTTTTTTGGCGCTTGTGCCGCTCATTCCAGGATGGCAAGAGTAGAGTGATGCCGGATGACGCGATGATGGCTTCATTGGCATTTTGCGCAATGTAGCGGCCGACATCGTCGCAATAAAACAGTTCCGCAGCTTGCCGGGAACCTTCACGATTTTTATTTTCGTTACCTCGACGCGTGTGAAGGGCCAGCTGAAAATGTTCAATAATCATGGAAGCATATGACCTTGTGGTGATCGGTTCAGGGCCGGCAGGTGAAAAAGCAGCGGTAAAAGCCGCCTATTTCAATTACAAGGTGGCCATCATTGAAAAGAACGAGCATTTCGGCGGCGCCGGCATTCAAACAGGTACCCTGCCTTCCAAGACCCTGAAAGAGACCTCGCTGCATCTCTCCGGCATCTACAGCAAAGGTATTTTTAGCATCGACCGTGAGCTGGGCAGGATTGCCGGCATCCAGGATTTTATGTACCGCAAGAACCTTGTAGTGCACGACGCCGGAAATGCTGTGGAACACAACCTTGACCGGCATAACGTAACCATCTACAAAGGCCAGGCGGAATTTGTCAACGATCACGAGATCCGCATCGCCAACGGTGCGGCTGAGGTAACGATCTACGGCAAAAACATCATTATCGCCACCGGGTCATACCCCGTTCACCCGGCCAATATTCCCTTTGATTACATCAGGGTTCACGATTCAGATTCGATCCTGAACATCACCCGGTTTCCCAGGTCGCTGTGTGTATTGGGTGCCGGTGTGATCGGCTGTGAATATGCCACCATCTTCGCGGCCCTGGGCATCCCCACCTACATCGTTAACAACAACGACCAGATCCTCACATTCCTCGACAAGGAGATCTCCTCGGCGCTGGTATCGCGTATGGAAAAGAACGGGATCAAAATATTCTTCAACAACACTATTAAAACGTTCGATATTCCTGCAGACACCAACGATCCGATCACGCTGACATTAAAAAGCGGTGATGTGGTGGAATGTGACATGTTCCTGTTCGCGGCAGGAAGAAGCGGCAATACCCGGGAGCTGAAGTGTGAACGGGCCGGCATCACCCTGGGCGAACGCGAGGCCATCAAAGTGGATCACCGGTTTCAAACCAGCGTGAGTCACATTTATGCCGTAGGCGACGTTGTGGGCTTCCCTGCGCTGGCCAGCACCAGCATGGACCAGGGAAGGATCGCTGTGGCACACATTTTTCAAACAGGCGATCTCAAAAACCTCGCTACGGTCTTTCCTTACGGGATCTACACGGTACCTGAAGTATCGATGGTAGGAATTTCGGAAGAAACGGCGAAAAGCCAGAAGATCAACTATGGAACAGGATGCTGTTACTACCGTGAAACCATTCGTGGCAGGATCATGGGAGACCCTGACAATGGCTTCCTGAAGCTCGTCTTCGACAAAGATTCAAGGGTGATCCTGGGCGTTCATATTATTGGCATCCTGGCCACGGAGCTCATTCATTTCGGAATGTCGCTGGTAAGGGAGCAGAAAACGATTGACGACGTGATCGCCACGGTATTCAATTTTCCATCGCTGCATGACCTGTACAAGTATGCAAGCTATGACGGACTCGGAAGCATCAAAGGAAAACAGGTAAAGAAGGCCGGCGAAAATTTATCCTTCCACCGGCATTGATCGTTGTTGCGCTAACAACGTACTTTAGGGCATGAAGGCAGAAACATCGCAAAAGACCCATCCTGTTTATTTCGACCGTGACCTGAGCTGGCTCTCGTTCAACGAACGGGTTCTGAACGAAGCCCGGCGCGAGGGCGTTCCCCTGATGGAGAAGATCCGTTTCCTGGGCATCTACTCTTCTAACCTCGATGAGTTTTACCGCGTGCGCATGCCTGCCCTGATGGCCCTCGGTAAACTGGATATCGATAAACGGCTTCAGCCCTCACAATCGCTGCTGGATGAGATCAACAGCAAGATCCTCGCGCAACAGAAATTTTTCGGGTCCATCATAGAAAATGAGATCATCGGTGGCCTGCGCGCGCAGAACATTCGCCTGGTTTATAACGAAGCCATTCCCGGGGCGCTGCTGCAACCCTTGCAATATTATTTTATCCACCAGGTGGCCGCGTACATCCGCATCACACCGGTGTCGCCCAAAACAACTTTCTTTCCCGAAAACAACAAGCTTTATAACCTTGTAGCCATAGAAAAGAAGAAGGCGCGCCAATGGTTTGTGATCAACATTCCCTCCGATGTGCTGCCGCGGTTCTACGTTCACCACGCTGATGGTGTTCAGTACATCGTATTTCTCGATGATGTGGTCAAGCTCAGCCTGCCTTTGTTATTCCCGGGGCAGAAGATCGCCGGCAGCCACAACTTTAAAACCACCCGCGATGCGGAGATCGACCTCCAGGACGAGTTCTCCGGGAACCTAGCCAGGAAGATCGAAAAAAAACTAGCCCAGCGCGACCGTGGTCTCCCCACACGATTCCTCTATGAACCTGGCATCGATCAGCCTACACTCTCCATGCTCCGCAAGAGACTTAACCTCAAAGGCGCGAGCTGTATCAAGGGAGGAACTTATCACAACCTGAAAGATCTTTCAACGCTGCCATTAAAAGATCCGCGGTTCAACTACGAGCCTTGGCCCCGCTCCATCCTTCCAATACCCGCCGATCAATCTCTCTTTGACCGGATCTCTTCGGGTGATATCCTGCTACACACGCCTTACCAAAGTTATGATACGGTGCTCCGGTTCTTCAACGAAGCATCCATTGATCCGGGGGTTGAAAAAATATTCATAACGCTTTACCGCATTGCGCATGACTCAAAGATCGCGGAAGCGCTCATCAGCGCAGCACACAATGGCAAAAAGGTGACGGTCTTTGTCGAGCTCAAGGCACGGTTCGATGAAGCCAACAACATCCGCTGGTCCAAACGTATGAAGGCCGCGGGCATCCGCATCATCGAGAGCATTCCTGGTTTAAAGGTGCATGCAAAACTGGCGCTGGTCACTAAAAAGCGAGGTTCTGCAACGGAACGGCTGGGCATTGTTGCCACAGGAAATTTTAACGAAAGCACTGCACGGTATTACACTGACCACCTGCTCATGACCGGCAATCAGGCCATGCTGAAAGAGGCTGAAGCACTTTTCCATTTCCTGAAAAAACGCAAGAAGCAATCGTCTAAAAAAAGCATCAGCTTCAAGCACCTGCTGGTGGGCCAGTTCAACCTGCAGCAACGTTTTCTGGATCTCATAGATCGCGAGATAAGACATGCCGAGTTGGGATTACCTTCTTCTATCGCCGTAAAGCTGAACAACCTGGAAGACAAAGTGCTTATCTCCAAACTTTACGAGGCCTCACAGAAGGGTGTGCAAATCCAGCTGATCGTGCGGAGCATCTGCTGCCTTGTGCCGGGGGTGAAGGGCCTGAGCGAGAACATTTGTGTAAAAAGAATTGTAGACCGCTATCTGGAGCACGGAAGGATCTTTGTATTCCACAACAACGGCGCAGAAGAAGTATTCATCGGGTCAGCCGACTGGATGAACAGAAATATCTACCGGCGCATCGAAGTTTGTGTTCCCATCAAAGAACCCGCGCTAAAAGCCGAGTTGCTCGAGATCATCAACGTACAACTGAACGACGATCACCAGGTGGTCATATTGGATGAGCAGTGCCGGAATACGGAGGTGGAGCCCAGCGCATCGCCAGTGAGGTCACAGAAGGTGATTGGGGAGATGCTCAGTAATCCGGCACAACTTAAGCTAGCCTAGACTCAATTCACGCTTCCACTGGCTCACCCTTTAGCGCATACGTCCACACCAGTCCGCTGTTGTGATTGGCGATGTCTTCCGCCAGACTACCGTTGACAAGGTGGGCAATTCCCTTTCTTCCGTGGGTGCCCATGGCAATCAGATCGCCTTTCACGAAGCTGGCAAATTCCAGGATACCCTTCTCCTCATCACGGTGATTGAATACGCTGGTACTGTAATCTTTCAACATAAACCGTTTTGCAAAAGCTTCGAGCCGCTGATGGGTTACCGTGTCAGATGTAAAGTTCAGGGGTGTATTGATCCACACCAGGTGCAGGTGCGCCTTGAAGAAATATTGCAATGCCTTCACTTTCATCACCAGGTCTTCCTGTGCTTCGGTTTCAAACGTATTGGGGAATACGATATTTTTGATGGGCCCTTTGAAATAGCTTTTCATCACTAAAACCGGTACCATCGAATTTCTGACCATTTTTTCGGCATTCGAGCCGATGAAGAATTCCCGTGCGCCGCTGGCACCATGAGAGCCCATGATAACGAGGTCGATCGACTCTTTTTCAATGTAATCGTGGATCGTGCGCGAGACCACGCCAAACTGAACGGCAAAAATCACTTTCACACCTTCCGTCTTATACTTATCACGGAACTTTTTAAACTGGCCTTCCGCTTTTTCGCGAAGCTCTTTCAGAAGCTGTTCTTCAAAATTGAGCACGGGCATGAGTACAGTGTCGTGCATCACAGGAAGCTCGATCACATTCAGGAGGTGAACCGTGCCCTTCGACTGTTGGGCAACATCCAGGGCAAACCGGTAAGCATTGATGGCCGGAGTGGAGAAATCGCAGGGGACCAGTATCTTTTTCATGGCAACAAGGTTTGTTAATAGATCAAAAGTAAACGATGATAAGCAGCAGGACATTGAAGTGCGTCATGTAAAAGCATGATTTATGTCATAACGTGAGTCACATGTAATTCACCGCGAGCTGACGGGCCGGTGATGCTTTCGCGCGGGCTGCATCCTGCGTTTGGCTATTATGCTCTTTCAGCGCTAAAGCTTAATTTGTATTCATAGACATGGATGATGCTGGCACGGCAAATTCTCCTTGCATGATCTTTTCCAATTGCCGCAGATACAGCTTTTCGGCGTGCACGGTGTCGCGGATGTGGTAACGGGCACCAACGTATTTTACAATTTTGCCATCTTCAAAAACAGGAACGATTACGGCATCTACCCAATAGGGAGTACCGTCCTTCTTCCGGTTCTTTACGATGCCCTGAAAGACCTTCCCTTTTTTGATGGTTTGCCACATCACCCTGAAAACTTCTGCTGACATATCGGGGTGCCTGACGAAATTATGTCCTTTGCCGATAAGCTCTTCGGCGCTGTATTGGGAAACTTCACAAAACTTGGAGTTCACATATGTAATGGTGCCGAACAGGTCCGATTCCGAAAGAATGGTTGTCATGGCCAGCACCTTCTCTCTTGTATCGAGGTTCTTCTGCATCAGCTGATTCTCGTCCAACTGGCGGGTAAGCTGTTCCTGTATGGACTGCAGCTCTTCCACGTTCTGGCGCAGCTCCTCTTCCTGCGCGCGCAATGCCTGGGTCTGCCGCTGCGATTCGCTGAGCAAACGTTTAATGTTGCCACTGGTGGTGACGGATTCTACAACAGAGGCAAACGCTTCCGACACCTTTTCTAAGAAGCGGACTCTTGATGCGTCAAGGCGTTCAAAGCAGGCTACCTCCAATACACCTACAACAACCTCTTTTGCTTTCATCGGCACAATGGCTAGGAAGGCAGGTGTAGCCATGCCCAGGCCCGACGTTATTTTAACGTAATCTCCCGGCACTTCTGACAGCAGGATAGTTTCCTTTTCCAGGAAACACTGTCCAACAATTCCATTACCTATCGGGATGGTTTTGGAGATATGTTTTTTTCTATCGTACGCGTAGCAGGCTGTCAGCTCCAGGTTTGGCCCATCCTGATTTTCGTTGAGCAGAAAAACAGCGCCCTGGTTGCATTGGCAGTACTTCACCACAAACCGGATCACATCGTCGGCCAGCGATGCCATATCTTTTTGTGTTCTCAGCATGTCACCAAGCCTGGCAAGCCCTTCACTTTCCCAGATCCGTTTTTCTTCTTCATGTTTGTTGCTGATGAGTTTTTTACGAAACCTGCTCAACTGTTCGGATACCAGCCGGTTATCGAAGGTATCGGGCAGGTCGCTGCCGAGGTCGCCATTGTCAAGGGCGGCGATATAGGATTGAAGAATGGAGAACTGCCTGTGCTCGTAACCGGCACGTTCTTCGAGCTTGAGCTCTCGTTCACTGATCATCCTGCCTGTGAGGTAAAAAAGACTGCCGAGGAAGAATGGTGCTGTAGCGATTACCCAATGAACCGGGTTGTCGTGGTACAAATTCTTGATGGCGAAGAGGCTAAACCCGACATCGTTTTTGAACAGGTCGAGCGCGATGCTGATGACCAGCAGCGCTACGCCCAGGAAACATCCGATCACCAGGAACTCTGTTTTCAGTTTCCGGCTATTGAGGGCTAAAAATCGTTGGGCTTTATTTTTTGATATGGTCTCCTTCATGGTTTTAAACACCCGGTTAATGGTCCCAAATAAAACACCCGGGCGCTGCCAGGATCCTGACATAAATCAGGTTTCTGCCTGACTATTCTCAAGCCCGGGGCGGGGCTATGAAAATATTTTTGACGCATAAGTTCATAACAAGGAGAACCTGTTTTTATGACGAGCACTGAAGTGATCACCGGCCTGAAGTGTTACCACTGCGGCCAGCCCTGTGAAGGAACGCTGTGGAGCAACGACAAGGTTTTTTGCTGTTATGGGTGCCAAACCGTGTTCGAGATCCTGAATGAAAATGACCTCTGCGAATACTACAGCCTCGACCAAAATCCGGGCGCACAGCAGAACAAGGTAAACGAAGAAAGCTTTGCCTGGCTTGACGACAAGGACATCAGAAAAAAAGTGGTGGAGTTCGATTCGCCCGGTTTTGCCAGGGTTCGTTTCTACGTTCCCGCCATTCATTGCATTTCGTGCATCTGGCTGCTGGAGAACCTGCAGAAGCTGAACAAAGGTGTTTTGCGATCTGAGGTAAACTTCGCGCAGAAGACCGTGGGCATTGACTTCGACCCTGCCAGCACATCGCTCGGGAGCATAGCCATCGCGTTAAGTCGCATAGGGTATCCGCCACAGGTAAACCTCGACAGCCAGGATCATGGCAAAAAACAGAACAAAGACAAATCGCTGGTGCTCCGGCTTGCCGTGGCGGCGTTCTGCTTCGGCAACGTGATGCTCTTCAGCTTCCCTGAATACCTGGGCCTCGACCACGCCGACCGGCACCTGATGCGGATCTTCTCTTTCCTGAACCTGGCGCTGGCTGTGCCGGTGTTCTTCTACAGCGGGGCGGATTACTTCAGGTCATCGCTGAAAAGTTTCAAACAACGCCAGATCAACATCGATGTACCCATCGCCGCAGGACTGCTTGCCTTGTTCTTACGCAGCAGCTACGACATCATCAGCGGCACCGGTCCCGGTTACCTTGACTCCTTTACAGGCCTGGTATTCTTCCTGCTCATCGGCAGGTGGTTTCAAAGCAAAACCTACGAAAGCCTTGCCTTCGACAGGGATTTTACTTCGTATTTTCCACTGGCTGTGAGCAGGCTGACGAAAGATGGATGGAAGCCCGTGATCATCTATGAATTGAGAAGGGGTGACCAGATCATGGTAAGAAACATGGAGATCGTTCCGGCCGACAGCACGTTGCTGGACGATGAAGCGTACATCGACTACAGCTTTGTTACCGGCGAATCGAAACCTGTGAAAGCCACCCGCGCCACCATTGTGTATGCCGGTGGAAGGCTGGTGGGCGCGCCCGTGACACTCGTGGTTGAAAAAAAGATCTCGCAGAGTCACCTCACCACCTTGTGGAATCATGACGCCTTTAAAAAGGTGACTGAAAGCAAGTACCAGAAAACCATAGACAAGGCGGCCCGCACCTTTACCTGGGTGGTGATCTACATTGCCGCGGCTACGGCTCTATACTGGCAACTGTACAGGCCTTCTGAAATGTGGCTGGTGCTCACGTCGGTGCTGATGGTAGCATGCCCTTGTGCGCTAGCCCTGGCAGCGCCGTTCACATATGGAAGCATGCTCAGGGTGTTTGGAAGAAATCAGCTGTACCTGAAAAATGCCGATGTCGTTGAACGTATGGCCAGCATCGATACCGTGGTGTTTGACAAAACAGGAACCATCACCCATGGCAGCCATCCGGAAGTGGCTTTCCATGGAGCGCTTGATACGGATGCACTGCGTGCCGTGAAGCTGCTCACCAGTGCCTCGTCGCATCCGCTGAGCAGCATCGTTTCACAATCCATCAAGGTTCATTCCGCCGGAAAAATATTACACTTTAAAGAAGTTCCCGGCAAGGGTATTGAAGGAACGATCAACGGACACCTGATCCGCGCAGGCTCAGCGGGTTTTGTAGGTGCACGCCCCAACACCGATACAGAAAATGCTTATGTATATGTAGCCATAGACGATCTCGTAAAAGGATACTTCAGCATCAGGATCGCCGTTCGGAAAAATATCAAGGGTATGCTGCAGCGCCTTGGACGTAAGTGTGTGGCCCTGCTCTCAGGGGACAACGATGCCGACAGGAACAAAATGCGTGCGCTATTCGATCCTTCAACGGCGCTGCTGTTCAACCAGGGCCTGCACGATAAGCTGGCTTACGTTAAAGACCTGCAGGCAGAAGGCAAAAATGTGCTGATGGTAGGCGATGGTCTGAACGATGCCGGCGCCCTGAAGCAAAGCACGGTGGGCATCGCCGTTACTGACGATACCGGCGTGTTCACCCCTGCCTGCGATGGCATTCTTGCGGGTGAACGGCTGGGGCAACTCGACCGGTACCTGGCGCTTGCCAGAACATCATCATCGATCCTGAAAACCGGCTTCGGCATCTCATTTTTTTACAACGCCGTGGCGCTGAGCTTTGCTGTGACCGGTCACCTGACACCGCTGGTGGCGGCCATCCTCATGCCCATCAGCAGCATCAGTGTGGTGGGATTTTCGGCGATGGCCGTGAATTTTATAGCGAAGAAGAAATTACAAAACAATAACCAGAACATACGAAAGAGCCGCCTTCGATCGCCTTCATAAATACGAATTTGAACGAACCCTATATTAATCATGACCATCATCATTTTGCTCATCGGGATAAGCCTGACCATTGCCGTGGTGTTTCTGCTGATCTTTTACTGGAGTCTGAAAAGCGGCCAGTTCGACGACAGCTATACGCCCTCCGTGAGAATGCTGTTCGATGGCAAGCCCGCGAAAGGTGAAAGCAACGCGCAGAAAAAGCTGGGAAAGTAAGCGATGATCAGAAAACCTGACAAAAGTCACCTCGCTGGTTGATCAGTCTCAGCGGGCTTGTTCCGGCTGCAGGATATTTTGCCTGCATGATCGAATCTATCAGCCTGGCTGCGCTCATTAAAAAATACGATATACCGGTGCCCCGGTATACGAGCTATCCTACGGTACCTTGTTGGGATACCACAAATTTCAACACCGAAAAATGGATCGACGCCGTCAGCAGGTCGTTCCGCGAATCGAACGACACCAAAGGGATCAGCCTCTACATTCACCTGCCCTTCTGCGAAAGCCTTTGTACGTATTGTGCCTGCAATACACGCATCACCAAAAATCACAACGTGGAGATCCATTACATCAGAACGACCCTGAAGGAATGGGGCATCTATAAAAAGATCTTCGGCAGGCGGCCGCTGCTTCGTGAGCTGCACCTGGGTGGCGGCACGCCCACGTTCTTCAGCGCAGAGAACCTGAAGTGGCTCATCGGCGACATACTGGAAGACGCCAACATTCATGACGATTACGAATTCAGCTTCGAAGGGCACCCCAACAACACCACGGCTGACCACCTGAAAACGCTCGCTGATCTTGGATTCAGGAGAGTAAGCTTCGGTGTTCAGGACCTGGATGAGAAAGTGCAACGAACCATCAATCGTATTCAACCATTCGCGAACCTGCAGGAGGCCACGCACCTCAGCAGGATCAACGCCTATACCTCTGTCAGCTACGACCTGATCTATGGTCTCCCCTTCCAAACGCCGGCGACCATCACCGATACCGTTGAGAAGGTGCTGACGCTGAAACCCGACCGGGTTTCATTTTACAGTTATGCCCATGTGCCGTGGCTCAGGCCGGGACAACGCGGCTACGAAGACGCAGACCTTCCTACCGATGTAATGAAACGGCACCTGTATGAAACAGGAAGGGCCCTGTTAAGATCCAAAGGATATGAAGATGTGGGAATGGATCATTTCGCGTTGGCACACGATCCGCTTTTCAAAGCACAGCACAACGGCCGGCTTCACCGGAATTTTATGGGTTATACCACCAATGAAACCGACCTGCTCATCGGCCTGGGCACTTCCGCCATCAGCGATGCAAAGTATGCTTATGCGCAAAACGCAAAGAAAGTAGAAGACTATGCTGCGGCGATAGCAAACAACACTTTGGCAGTATTCAAAGGCCACCTGCAAACCGAACAGGATCTGCAGCTTAAAAAATGCATCCTGGCGGTGGCGTGCGAAGGCAAAGTGCGCCGGCAGGATCTTCTCAGCCTTGGTGACGAAGAAATTCTCCCGACTCTCGATGCGATGAAACAGGAAGGCATTCTTTCTGCAAACATCGATGGTTTCCAGGTAACGGCGTTGGGACGTGCGTTTGTCCGAAATGTGTGCAGCGTCTTCGACCAGCGGATGAAGAACACACAGACCCAAAACCAAAAGCTCTTCAGCAAGGCAATATGAGCCTCCGATCTATAAGCCGCGATGTAGCTACAAAACAAAATTCGGGTTTCCTGATTTTTGTCATTTCCCGTCAGTGGCGCTTGTTCTACCATTGTGAAATTTTAGTGTAAAAATGACAGGCGTGGAAAAAATGGTGATCTTTATGTGTTCTGGCGCGGCCAAAGCCGGCAGCAGAAAACTTTCTTACCGGATCGCGGCCCAGCTCGAAACGATGGGCATTGCCGATATCGGTGACCTCGAAAAATTGTCTGAACAGCATAGCGCGCCCACGCCCCTGCAAAAAAGAATGATCTTCATTAACGATTGCCGGTCGGGCTGCGTGAATGTTCTCACCCATGGATTCAGCAAAGACCAATTTCTTTTTTTCGATGTTTCTCCCTACCTGCATTTGCCAACCTTCGATGCTTCCGGCTACGTTCACCAGGAGATCCTGCCCAAGCTGAATGAGAAATGGAACTGGATTGAGAAGAGTAGGCAGTAGGCAATAATCAGTAGGCAACGTTGGGTCTGAATTTATAACTGCCCGTCTCCAACAAGAACCATCGCGAGCTTCGAAACACCGCATCATTGCCTACTGCCCGATAGCGAAGGCAGCTTCCCTGACTATTACCATGCAACGTACCGTTGTATGACCTGAATCATATCTGCAAGAAAATGGTAAATTGAACGAATGTTTCGTCAGGGCAAACCAAGAGCGTTCATCCATAATCTACGGCTTGCTTCCATGCTTTCGTTCGTTGCCGGCATGGTGAATATCACCGGCGTGCTTTCAATCAATACGCTTACAACAAACGTTACAGGCCACTTCGCCTTTTTTGCTGAAGAGTTTGTTCAACAGGATTATTCCATGGCGCTGACGTATATCGTCTATATTCTTTTTTTTCTGTTCGGCGCTTTTGTCTGCGGTTTTTTCGTAGAAATGATGCTGCGAATAAAACCTCGCATCTCTCACGCTTTCCCGATGCTGCTGGAGATGTGCATCCTCATTGCCGCAGCGTTGGGCGGCGCATTCATTGACGATCAATGGCTGGCCTGTATGCTGCTGTTCTCCATGGGACTGCAAAACGCCCTGGTCACCAAAGTCTCGAATGCCACCGTGCGCACCACACACCTCACCGGTTTGTTCACCGACCTGGGAATCGAGATCTCGCAGTTATTTTTTTACAAGGATAACGCGGAACGGCACAAACTGTCGAAAAGTGTTTACCTGAGGCTCGCCATCATCCTTTTTTTCTTTCTGGGTTGTGTGCTGGGTGGATTTTTATACAAACAGGTGGCCTTCAAGTCCTTGTTGTTTGCCGCTGCTGCACTGCTGATCGCCTTGCTGTACGACAACCTCCGCTACGGATTCCACTATTATCGCAGAAAATTGCGGTCCCTCTGAATCACTACCCGGGAATTTCCTGACAGAAATCAGTTTTCCATATGACCACGATCATAAGGCAGCCGGCTACCCGCGTCTACTTTTAAGACCGGAAAGAACCTGCATTTAACCCCAGGCCATCGTATGGAACTCGAAAAATTCAGTTACGACAACAAGATTGTAAAAGCATTCATGATCGCCACCGTGGTCTTCGGACTGGTGGGCATGCTGGTGGGACTTACCGCCGCCATTCAGCTGGTGTATCCCATCTTCAACTTCGATACGCAGTACACAACATTCGGGCGCATCAGGCCCCTGCACACCAACGCCATCATCTTTGCGTTTGTAGGCAACGCCATGTTTGCGGGTGTTTATTATTCCATGCAGCGTCTGCTGAAAACGCGCATGTTCAGCGACAAACTCAGCTGGATCCATTTCTGGGGATGGCAGCTCATCATTGTGGCAGCTGCGATCACGTTACCGCTGGGCATGACCACTTCCAAGGAGTATGCGGAGCTGGAGTGGCCCATCGACATCGCCATCACCGTGATCTGGGTGGTGTTTGGCTGGAACATGATCGGCACCATCATCAAACGTCGCGAGCGGCACATGTATGTGGCCATCTGGTTTTACATCGCCACCTTCGTAACGGTGGCCGTACTGCACGTGGTAAACTCGTTCGAGATGCCGGTGACGCTTTTCAAAAGTTACTCGTGGTATGCGGGTGTGCAGGATGCGCTGGTGCAGTGGTGGTACGGGCACAACGCGGTGGCCTTCTTCCTCACCACACCTTTCCTGGGCATGATGTACTACTTTCTTCCGAAAGCTGCCAACCGTCCCGTGTATTCGTACAGGCTTTCCATCATTCACTTCTGGTCGCTCATCTTCATCTATATCTGGGCCGGCCCTCACCACCTGCTCTATACGTCACTGCCCGACTGGGCGCAATCACTGGGTGTAGTGTTTTCCATCATGCTGATAGCGCCGTCGTGGGGAGGCATGCTCAACGGTTTGATGACCCTGCGCGGCGCGTGGGATCGTGTTCGTGAAGATCCTATTCTGAAATTTATGGTGGTGGCCGTCACTGCTTACGGTATGGCTACACTCGAAGGGCCGCTGCTGTCGCTTAAGAACGTGAATGCCATTGCGCACTTCACAGACTGGATCGTAGCGCACGTGCACGTGGGTGGATTAGGATGGAACGGCTTCATGATCTTTGCCGTGCTATACTGGCTGGTGCCGCGCATGTGGGGTACAACCCTATATTCACGCAGGCTCGCCAACACACACTTCTGGCTCGGCACCCTGGGCATTATCTTCTATGCGCTGCCCATGTATGTATCAGGCGTGGTGCAAAGCCTCATGTGGAAAGAATTCAATCCCGAAGGTTTCCTCGTCTATAAGAACTTCCTGGAAACAACGGTACAGATCCTGCCGCTGCATGCGCTGCGGGCAACGGGTGGTGCGTTCTACCTGCTGGGCGCGTTCATCATGACCTACAACCTGGTGAAAACAGCAAAAGCCGGAAGCTTCATCGCCAACGAAGGAACTGAAGCGGCACCGCTGGTAAACGAATATGTGGCTTCGAGAAACGCAGGATGGCACCACCGTGTGCTGGAGCACAAACCTGTGATCTTTACGGTGCTGACGCTCATCGCCATCTTAATCGGCGGGTTCATTGAAATGGTACCCACCTTCCTCATCAAATCGAATGTTCCAACCATCACCAGCGTAAAACCCTACACGCCGCTGGAGCTTCATGGCAGGGACATCTACATACGCGAGGGCTGTGTGAACTGTCATACGCAGATGGTGAGGCCATTCCGCTCCGAGACCGAACGCTACGGTGAGTATTCAAAAGCTGGAGAATTCGTTTATGATCACCCCTTCCTCTGGGGCTCGAAACGAACAGGCCCTGACCTGCATCGCGTGGGCGACAAGTATTCCAACAGCTGGCATTACAACCATATGCTGGCACCTGATGCAGTCTCCACCGGTTCTATCATGCCTGCCTACCCCTGGCTCTTCGAACAAAATATCGACAGGGATGCCACCGCCGGCAAGGTCAGCGCGCTGCGCAAGGTAGGCGTGCCTTACGAAGAAGGATACGAATCTGTTGCCAACGATGACCTCGACAAACAATCGGCGCAGATCGCAGGCTCGCTGAAAGCAGACGGCATTGAAGTGCTGCCCGATGCAGAGATCGTGGCCCTGATCGCGTACCTGCAAAGGCTGGGCAAAGACATCAAGGCAGAACCTACTGCCAACGCTGAAAAATAGGACGAACCTCACTACTAAAGTATAATGTGCTATGTATAAGAATGTGCTCCAAAGTATCGATAACATCGCCATCTGGCCCGTTATCTCCTTTGTTATCTTCTTTCTCTTCTTCATCTGCCTGCTCTGGTGGGTCTTTACTACCGACAAAAAATTCATCGATAAGATGAAGGGTCTTCCCATCGATCATACTTCAGAAGAAAAGGATCTTAACATCACACAACTATGAAGAAGCCATTGCTGATATTATCCGGTTGCCTGTTCGCAGCATCAACCTTTGCGCAGGAGAATACCGCCAAAACATTCTGGGACGATCCGGTGAACCATCCCCTGGCGTCACTGTACGTGGTGACTGCTTTGCTGCTGGTGGTTGTCATCCTGGTTGCCTTCGTGGGCATCTACATGGTGAAGGTGCTGAACACGCTCACGGAACAGGCCAGGAAAGTGAACGCTGAAAAATCGGGCATCGCCTACGTGCCCCTGCAAAGCTGGTGGCAGCGGTTTGCGCAACGTATGAACGCCTCTGTACCTGTTGAGCAGGAGAAAAATATCGAGATGGATCACAGCTACGATGGCATCCGCGAGCTCGACAACCATTTGCCGCCGTGGTGGAAATGGCTTTTTTATGGAACGATCGGCTGGTCTGTGGTGTACATCATCGTGTTCCACTTTTCCGCCAGCCTGCCCCTCTCGCTGGAAGAGTATCAACAGGAAGTTGCTGTTGCCGAGGAACAGGCGCGCAAGCTCAGGGCATCTCAACCCGAAGCAACGATCGATGAGAACGCGCTGCAGTATACCGCTGACGCAGCCATCATCGAAAAAGGCAAAACAGTATTCATGAACAATCCGTGCGGATCGTGCCACAGGAACGACGGTGGCGGAAACACCATCGGTCCTAACCTCACAGACGAATACTGGCTGCACGGCGGAGATGTGAAGAACATTTTCAATACGATCAAAAACGGCGTGGTCGAAAAGGGTATGCCCGCGTGGGGAAAATCCATGAGCCCCCAGGATGTACGTGACCTTACATTCTTCGTGATGAGCCTGCAGGGAACCAAACCCGCCGATGCCAAGGCGCCACAAGGTGAGCTTTTTAAACAAACACCTGTTGGCGCAGACACTACCGCCACACAGGCTTCCCTTTAAAATAAAGAAAGTGAGATGGAGATGGAAGGTGAAATAAGGATCGATCTGAGAAAAGAAAGGCTTGCAAAAAGCCTGGCCAACATTGAAGCAGGCACAGGAGAAGAATTTCGTGATACCATTGCCACCGTAGACGCCGCCGGAAAACGTCTCTGGATCTATCCTAAAAAACCTTCGGGTCGCCTTCACCAATGGCGTATAGCTGTAACGGTGGTGTTGCTGTCATTGCTCTTTGCAGGGCCGTTCCTGAAGATCGGCGGACAGCCATTGCTGCTGCTGAACATCTTCGAACGCAGGTTTGTGATCTTTGGACAGGCTTTCTGGCCACAGGATTTTGTATTGCTGGCCATCACGCTGATCGCCTTCTTTGCTTTCATCATTCTGTTTACCGTTGTCTTTGGCAGGATCTGGTGCGGATGGTTATGCCCGCAGACACTCTTCATGGAGATGGTCTTTCGGAAGATCGAATACCTCATTGAAGGCGACGCCGCCGCACAACGAAGACTGGCCAGGGAGCCCTGGCATTGGAACAAGCTTGGGAAGAAAACGCTCAAGCATGCGATCTTTCTTCTCATCTCCATACTGATCGCGCACACGGTTCTTGCTTACATCATTGGTGCAAAAGATACCTTTGCCATCATCACGCAGTCGCCGGCATTAAACCCGGCAGGGTTCATCGCGATGATCAGCTTTACAGGCATCTTCTATTTTGTTTACGCCAAATTCCGCGAGCAGGCCTGCATTGCCGTTTGTCCTTATGGAAGATTGCAAGGTGTGCTGCTGGGAAAAGAATCGATCGTGGTGGCCTACGACTGGCTGCGCGGAGAGCCGCGGGGACATTTAAAAAAGAATCAAGTATCAGCGGCGAACCCGGGCGACTGCATCGACTGCAAGCTCTGCGTTCACGTCTGCCCTACCGGCATCGACATCCGCAATGGTACCCAGATGGAATGTGTGAATTGCACGGCCTGCATCGACGCCTGCGATGATGTGATGATCAAGATCGGCAAACCCAAGGGGCTGATCCGGTTCGCGTCCATCAACTCCATTACCGACAGGATCCAGAACATTGTCAACCTAAGGGTGATCGGCTATTCATTTCTGCTGGTGACGCTGATGAGCATGTTGAGCTTTGCGCTGATCACCCGGTCAGACGTGGAGACAACGATATTGAAAGTTCCGGGCACCTTATACCAGCGCGAGGGTGGCGTGATCAGCAACCTGTACAACGTGGAGTTCATCAACAAAACCTTCGACGGCCTTAAGCTGGAAATCAAGGTAGAATCTCCCGCCACAGCCTCGCTTTATAAAGTCGACGGAAAAGAGATCACGGTGCCGGCAGAAGGAATGGCAAAAGGTGTCTACTTCATCAAGATCCCTGAAAAAGACATCACCAACGCCCGCACCGTGGTGACACTCGGAATTTACAGCCAGGGAAAAAAGCTTGAAACCGTAAAAGCCAAATTCATCAGGCCGGTAACAAAAGCTTCGGATGCAAAAAGAAATTAATTGAACTGTTATGAACTGGGGAAAATGGATTATTGTGGCATTTGTTCTGTTCGCAAGCTTTATTGCAACACTGGTAACGGTGTGCATGCGCCAGGATGTGAGCCTCGTATCAAAAGATTATTACAAGGAAGAGCTTGCGTACCAGGCACAGATAGGACGTGTGATCAATGCCAGTCAGCTCGAAGTGAAACCGGTCATCCAGAAAACCGGACATTTCATTGCTGTTGACTTCGCCCTGCTCAACGAGATCGATCACGGCAGCCTGAAATTATTCAGACCTTCCGACGCGGCCATGGACCAGGTATTTGAGCTGAAACCGTCGGCCGATGGCTACCAGCTGTTCTCCACCGGCAACCTTGAAAAAGGTATGTACCGTGCGCGCATGCAATGGACCATGCACGGAAAAGAATATTACATTGAACAAATAGTGTATCTCTGATATGTGGCTCACAGCGTTCATGATCGGACTTGCTGGAAGTTTGCATTGCGCGGGCATGTGCAGTCCCCTGGCCATGACCCTCACCAACAGGCGCGCTATAGGGGGAAGGGTTCTGTACAACCTGGGCAGGATCACAACGTATGGGATGCTGGGCGCCGTGGTGGCATCATTGGGTTTTCTGTTTCCGCTTGAGAGGTTTCAAAACCTGCTGTCAGTTCTTTTGGGACTGTCGCTGCTCGTGATGGCCTCTGCCGGCATCACAGGCATCCGCATTCCATTGATCACCCCGGTGGCGATCCGGTTTACAGGCTGGTTGAAAAAATTGTTTGCTGGCTTTATGAAAAATAAGAACACCGGCACACTGCTGCTGCTCGGCGCGCTTAACGGTATGCTTCCCTGCGGCCTTACTTTTCTTGCGCTCACCTTCTGTATTACCCTGGCGGGACCGCTGGAAGGATTCATATACATGCTTTGTTTTGGGGCGGGTACCCTTCCCGTAATGTTGGGATTGGTTTCACTGGCTGGCTTACTCACCAACAAACTGCATTGGAGTACCCGGAAGATCACCACCGGCATGATGCTGCTTTCCGGTATGCTGCTGATCGCGCGGGTGTTCATCACGCACCACCCCGAAAGCCACGTTACCTATTCGGCCCCGGTAGAAATAGACATCGTGATCTGCCGTTAACGGGCCACGTTCCAGCGCACCACTTTTTCAAGCTTGGGCCGCTGTACGATCCTGATCTTTCCACCCTCCACCTCAATGAGCCCTTCGTCCTTGAAGTCAGACAAGACCCTGATCACGGACTCGGAAGCGGTTCCTACCATCTTGGCCAGGTCTTCACGCGAAATGGCGATGATGGATTTTGCATCCTTCAGCGCTTCCGATCGCAACAGCGCTTCCGCCGTACGTTGTCTTACCGAATTATAGGCAAGGTTTAAAAGTTGGTGCTCACGCTCGGCTACTTTTTTGCATAACAGGTTGATGAAACTCTTCGACACATCGGGGTGGCTCTGGATCATCAGCATAAAATCGTGGCGTGGAATGGCGATCAGCTCCGAATCCTGCATGGCTACGGCAGACTCGCGGTAGTTCTCATTTTCGAGCACCGGCTCGAAGCCAAAAAAATCGTTGGCCGTATACAGGTTAATGATCAGCTCTTTTCCGTCAGGGTGTGATTTAAAGGTCTTCACGTTGCCCGACTTGATGAAAAAAATGTTCAGCGGAAGATCGCCCTCTGAAAACACCTCCGCCTTCTTTTTGTAAACCTTTACTTTTTTGTCTTTCCCGAGCTCGCTGATGTTCAGCACCTGCCGGGCATCCCTGATAAAAGTATCGAGCCCTTCGGCGGTAACATCATACTGCTTCTGAAGCATGGCGCTTTTTCTGAGCCTCGCCTCGATGGCATTGAGCAGGTCGGTATCATCGAAAGGTTTGGTGAGATAATCGTCAGCACCCAGGTTCATACCTTTGCGGATGTCCGTCTTTTCAGTCTTGGCCGTGAGAAAAATGAACGGGATGTTAGCCGTTTGTTCGTTCTTGCTCAGGATGTGCAGCACACCATAGCCATCCAGCTCCGGCATCATAATGTCGCAGATAATGAGATCGGGTTTTTCCTTCTGGGCAAGCTCAACACCTATTTTACCGTTCTCGGCCACCACAACATTATAATTGGCCAGTGAAAGGATCTCGCTTGTGTTCTCTCTCACTTCCGGGTTGTCCTCAATTAAAAGTATCTTCTTCATAATGCTATCGCGTAGGGATGATCACTGTAAAAATACTGCCTTTGCCGTGAACACTGGAGAATGAAATGGTTCCGTTGAGCAAGTCCACATACCGCTTCACAATATTGAGCCCCAGGCCTGTGCCCTGAACATTTCCGGCATTGCTCGCCCTGAAAAACCTGTCGAACATATGCTTCTGGTCCTCCGCCGGAATACCGATGCCTTCGTCTCTCACCGCAAAGGCCACGTTGCCGCCATCCATAAAACATTCAATGTGAATAGCCTTGTTCTCATCCGAATATTTACTGGCGTTCGATATAAGATTGAACAGGATATTCCGCAAGATCCTGGCGTCTGAGCTCAGGTATTCCACCGCGTTGCCGATGCGAACCTCCAGGCGCTGCCCGGCCTTCAGCGTAGACGTGATCTCTTCTTTTACCTCTTTCAAAAACTCCGAAAGCTGGATCGACTCTTTGTTGACATCCACCTTTCCCTCCTCAAGCTTGCCAAGCGACAGCAGATCGTTCAGGATCGAAGTAAGGTGATTGACGGAAGATTTGATGCGCAGCACGTGCTTGTTGACCTTATCAGGCTCACCTTTTTCAGTATACTGGCTGATCAGCGATGCCGAGCTCATCACGGTGCTCAGAGGCGTTCTGAACTCATGCGATGCAATGGATACAAACTTCGACTTGAGCTCATTCAGCTCACGTTCGCGGTCCAGCGCCTTCCGCGCTTCCTCCTCCGCCTTCTTCCTCACCTGCACCTCTTTTTCCAGTGCCGTGATGGTTGAGGCCAGGTCTTCTGTACGCGACTGTACTTTCTTTTCGAGCTCCGAGGCATAGACCAGCAACTGCTCCTCGCTTCTTTTCAACGCTTCTTCCGCTTTCTTCCGCTCCGTAATGTCGCTGATAAAAGCCATGACCAGGATCTGTCCGTCAACATTGGTATAACTCAGGCTGACCGCCACGGGAAACTGTGAGCCATCTTTTCTTTTGGCGATCAGGTCACGCCCCATGCCCATAGGCCTCGGTTCTGGATGATCCGTAAAGTTTTTCCGGTACCCGACGTGTTTAGCCCGCATTTGCTCGGGCAACAGGTCTTCTACCAGCAGGCCGATCATGGCACCCTTCTCGTAGCCAAACATTCGTTCCGTTACCGGGTTGGCCAAAAGTATCCTGCCCTGCTGATCTACCAGCATGATGGCTTCCACCGAGCTCTGAAAGATCTGCTGGAAAGTTTCGTTGGAAATAAACGGCATTGACTCAAACATAACAGCAACAATTTAGAAAACGACTGACAAAAATCAGTCTTTTTGTTGATCCTAATCCTGATTTTAGCACGCTTTACGGCCTAAGTTCGTATTATAATTTTCCGTATGAGACCCATATTATGTGTGATTGACCTGAGTGAAACGTCTGTACAGGTACTGGAGGTGGCTGGAAGAATGGCTTTGGCATACAAAACACAACTGATCATATTATTCCCTTACCGGCTGATCGACTATGGTTATAAAGGTGAGATCTCACAATTAAAAAACCGGCTGGAAGGCGAAGCGCGTGAGAAGTTTATGAGCCTGAAAAACCAGGTGGCCGTGCTCGGCGAGCTCTCCTATGATTTCCAACCTGAAATAGGCTTTCCGTCTGACAGGATCAGCGCCTACGTGCGAAGAAACAAAGTCGATTCTGTGGTGATCAGCCAGCGCCAGGCCCACGCCATGAACGAGGTTAACGGTATGGCACTGCAAAACCTGATCGTAGGGTCCAGGTTGCCCTTCACCATTGTACCCGAACAGATCGACGTTGAGTCGGTAGTCGGTATTCAGTAATCAGTATTCTGTAATCGGTATTCAGGTATTCGGTAATCAGTAATCAGGTAAAATTCAGTCTCTTTCCGAGGGACCGATCATCGGTTACCGATCACTGATTACCAATTTACCGTTTACCATTTTTTGCTTATCTTCGGGGTCTGACTTTTTTAGCTATGGACCTGTACTATACCTTTTCGGTTCTCATCGTGCTTGCCGCCATTTTTTCTTACCTGAACCTGCGGTACCTGAAGCTGCCTTCCACCATCGGCATCATGATCATCGCCATGATCGCCTCCCTGAGCCTGGTGGGGTTGGGAAAGTCCTATCCCGCGCTTTCGCTCCAGTTCTCGAAGGTGATCGCCAGCGTCGATTTCTCGGAGGTGCTGATGGGTGCCATGCTGAACTTCCTGTTGTTTGCCGGGGCCATCCACATCAGTCTTCACGACCTGCGTAAACAACGCATCCCGGTGATCATCTTTTCAACGGTGGGGGTAGTGATCTCTACCATCGTGGTTGGCGCGCTGATGTACCTGGCGTTCCTGGCCCTGGGTATGAATATTCCGCTCATCCAGTGTTTCGTGTTCGGTGCGCTCATCTCTCCTACAGACCCCATTGCCGTGATCGCCATCCTGAGAAAGGCGGGCATCCGTAAGTCTATTGAAATAAAAGTGGCGGGTGAATCGCTCTTCAATGATGGTGTTGCTGTTGTGCTGTTCGTGATCCTGCTGGAGCTTGCGCAGGGCAGCGCCGTTGACATCACTTTCATTCACGTGGCGGGCCTGCTGGTGCAGGAAGCCGGCGGAGGACTGCTCGTAGGACTTTTGCTGGGCTACATCGGCTCGCAGGGTATCAGGAGGATCAACAGCTACAATGTTACGGTGATCATTACCCTGGCCATTGTGATGGGTGGATACCTGGTAACGCGGTACCTGCACATTTCCGGACCACTCACCATGGTGGCGGCGGGGCTGGTGATCGGCAACTACGGCAAAGCCATCGCTATGTCTGCCACGGATAAAGATTACCTCGACAAATTCTGGGAGCTGGTGGATGAGATCCTCAACGCCATGCTGTTCCTCATCATCGGGTTCGAGCTGCTGCTGATCCAAAACTTAAAACAATTCTGGCAGATCGGTTCGCTGGCCATCGGCATTGTACTGCTCGCCAGGTTCTTTTCCATCTGGCTGCCCATCAGGTTCATTCCAAACATCGGCACATTCGACCGGAAGACCATCGTGATACTGGTATGGGGTGGCCTGCGGGGTGGTGTGTCAGTAGCCCTTGCGTTAACCATCGACGACCGGCTGAACCAGAACCTGTTCCTGGCCATTACCTATTACGTGGTGGTATTCTCCATCATCATCCAGGGGCTCACCATCGGCAAGCTTACCTCATTCCAGAAAGGTGAGAAAAACAGGAACGTGCCCGTGATGTCGGCGAGGCAGCGGGTGAGCAGGTAGAATAGTCCATAGTCCATAGTCCATAGTCCACAGTCGACGGTCCACAGTCCACAGCCGTACCTCCATGAAACCGGTTCCCGTGCGATGGGCGGTGAGATGGCATGCGCGAGCGAAGGATCCTATGATGGTTCGCTGCACACTTATTCGAAAGCATAACTTTCGAGATACACTCCACCATTAGGGGATTCTTCACTGCGCTCCTCCAACCCACATGCCCCGTTCCCAATGACGTGCCAGCAGGAGGCTCCTATGGAGCCCAATATGAATTAACCATTCCATTCTAATAAACAGGGAGCTCCATCCGGAGCTAAATGCATTTCACTCCGATAGGAGTGCCCTGTCTATAGAATAGATCAGTTGCCCGATCGGCTCCATAGGAGCCTCCTGAAATTCCTAATTTGAAATGCCAGCGTAAAAAGGAACGCGCGCGTCATTCTTATCATCGCTACAGCCTTCTGCTGGATAAATTCTCAGAATGACGTGCTCTCGCAACCGTTAGTGCCATTCCAGAAGCCGGATACGGGTTTCCAAAAAAAGACGTTTATATCACTTTTTATTATAATAAAGAAACTACTATATTTAAGAAAATTATATATATCAGATGCAAAGCAACGAATTTATCAAGGGCACGATACGAACTATCATTCTCAGGCTCTTAGCGCAGCAAAAACAGATGTATGGTTATGAGATCACGCAACGGGTAGCTCAGCTATCTCAGGATGAGATCAAGCTCACGTATGGCGCTTTGTACCCTACCTTATATAAGCTGGAGGCGGAGGGATTGCTGGTCACTACCACAGAGATCGTTGACAACCGCGCCCGGAAATACTATGCCTTAACGCCCGAAGGAAAAAAGCTCGCCAAAGTAAAGGTGTCGGAGCTGCAGCGGTTTACAGAGATCCTGAGCGCGATACTGACCGATGCTCCTAAAACCAAAATGACGCTGAAATGGCAAAGCTGACGAACGATCAAAGAACCCAGATCAGGGAGTTCCTGATCCGGCAGGGGCTTTCGTTCAAGCCACTCCAGGATGAAATGACGGACCACATCAGCTGCGACATTGAGGACCGGATGTCGGAGGGATATACGTTCGAAGAGGCGTGGCCCCAGGCGGTTGGCGCAATACCCGATCAACACTTTCAACACATACAAACAGAAGTTATGGAAACAATCAACAAACGATTCACCCTGTCGCAGGGATTCTCATTCCTGGCGCTTTCACTCCTGCTGATCAGCACCCTTTTCAAGGTACTACACTTTCCGCTCTCCGGAGAAACCCTGATGTTGTCATTCGGTTTCATTGCGGCGTCGCTCCTGACAACTTCCCTCTCGGGCATCTTTCTGAATAAGGAAAAAAAAGGCGCAACCCGGGTCCTGGCCGTTATCCTCGGAATGGTCGGCCTGCTCATCGGTTTCGGTTTCAAGCTCTTCCATTTGCCGGGTGCGGATGAAGCGGTGACACTGGCGGTTGGCCTGCTCATCGTTTCGCTGCTGGTGAATACGGTTTACGTATACCGCCATGCCTCAGGCGAAGGGAACCTGCTTACCTTCCTGCATGAAAAATATACGCCCGGCATTGAACGGTTCTTTTTACTGCTCCTGTTTCCGCTGGTGATCTATAAAGTTGTATTGATCATTGCAGGGCCGCATGTATATGTAGGCAACTTACTCCTGCTGATCGTAATCCTTGGCGGCGGCCTTCAACTCATCGCCCTGAGCTGGCGTATCATGGAAAAGGATCTGTCCAAACGGAATACACTCACCCTGGCAGCAACTATCATTTTATGCTTCTTCCTGCTCCTGCCCTTTCTTGGAGAAGCTTTGCCCGTCACAATCCGCGTGGTGATCATCACCGTTTTCAGCGTGGTATCGGCTTGGCTGGCCTGTACCGTGGAAGAAGGACCTAAAAAAATGTTACCGTTGACGATCGTGAGTCTGGCCCCAGCCTTATTCCTGGGATGGGCGTTGATCTGGTTGAATGTGATCCCCACTTCATTACGCGGTGTTTTTTTCAACCTGCCCGTGCTGGCGCTCCTGGTTGCAGGCGTGATCCTGTGCAGAAAACATGGCCCCATGCGCACTTACATGCTGGTGGCGCTCAGCTCGTATATATTCGAATATTTGGCGTAGGTCCAGTCCACGGTCCACAGCATGAGGTGTAACCCACGCGGTGAATCAACACCAACGGCTGTGGACCGTGGTCAGTGGACCGTGGACTCTCTAAGCTTCCTGATAAACTCTTTCGAGCTCCGCCAGATCGAATTTTTTCATTTTAAGAAACGCCTTCGTAACGCGGGCTACCTTTTTGCGATCCTTGTCGGCCATCATCTGGTCCATGGCTGCAGCGGAGATCTGCCACGAAACGCCGAACTTGTCTTTCAGCCATCCGCATTGCTCTGCTTCGGGCACAGCGGAAAGTTTTTTCCAGTAATAATCGATCTCCTCCTGCGATGTGCAGTTGACGAGAAGCGAAACGGCTTCATTGAAAGCAAAGTTATGTTCCCTGGCGCTGTCCATCGCTGCGAACTCCTGACCATTCAAGCTGAAGCTCGCATACTGAACGGTCCCTTCCTTATCAGGCTCCTGACCGCGGCCGTAGCGCATGATATCGCCGATCTGCGCATCGTCAAATACCGACGCATAAAAACGGATCGCTTCTTCAGCCTTGCCGGCAACGTTGCCCACAAACATTAACACAGGCGTGATCTTCTGCTTTATTTCCCGTCCGTCGGTATACATGATCTGCCACGAAAGCCCGTACTGATCCTGGGTCCATCCATACCGTTCGCTGAAGTGGTAAGCATCCAGCGGCATCAGCACCTTTCCACCAGCTGACAATTTTTTCCAGTGTGCATCGACTTCCGCTTTCGTTTCGCAGGCCACCAGGAAGGATATGGCCGGTGTGAATTTGAAATACGGGCCGGCACTGATCGCCATGAAGGGCTGCCCGGACAGCTCGAATGAAACAATATCACAATCGCCAGACGGTGTGTCATAGATGGTTGCAATGTTGGTGATCTTCGAGTTGGGAAAAACAGACGTATAAAATGCTGCCGCTTCCTTGGCTTGCTGGTCGTACCATAAATGAGGTGTTATCTTTTCCATAAGGTTTTGCGTTTTGTTTTAACAAACTTACACGCTGAAGGCCAGTTTGTAGCGGTGCAAACGCGACATCGTAGCGGGCGGGATGCGACCAAAATGCAGGTTCACGCAAAGTGCGCAAAGAAGGCGCAAAGACCGCTAAGCACTTTTTTTCCAATACCGACCATCTGCTAAAAATAATGTTGTCATACAGTAACGTGAACTTAGACCTGGATTAAAGGATTTACAGGATTTATTTGATTGTGGACCAGGATTTACAAGGATTTATAGGATTTTAACTGGATTTTAATCCTTCAAATTCTTTAGTCCGTTAAATCCTGTAATCACGTAAATCCTATAAATCCTGGTCATGGTAGCGGATATTCACACATTGTTCACTTCGGATTTTTATCGCATCGTTGACTTCAAGTGCCGGTGTGTGGATTGTCGTACGTCCAAGCCGGAATACAGCGATTCGTTCTGCATCAGCTTTGTGCGAACGGGTAATTTTCTTTTTAATGTTTTCCGGAATTCGCTCGATTCGTATACCGGGTGTGTGCTGGTGACCAAACCTGGTTATGAGCGAACTGTTACCCACGTGCATACAGTTCCGGACGAATGCACCATCTTCGATTTTAAAACGGATTTCTATCATGCACTGCTCGGATATTATGGTCGTGATAAATTCTTCCGCAGCAATGACCTGCATTCCACCCTGGTAAAGACCAGCCCTGAGACGGAGTTTCTTCATTATCAGATCCTGCGGCGTGTGCTGACCGGCGAAGGCACCAAGCTGGAGATCGATCAGCTTGTAATGGAAGTAGCGCACAAGATCCTGAAGAACGTCATCCCTTATAAGGCAGATGAAAAGATCAACGCCAGGCTGAAACGGAACCACCTGGTAACCATCGAACGCGCAAAAGCTTACATCACGGAGCATTTCACCAACGATATTTCACTGACGGAGATCGCAGACCATTGCCATGTAAGCCCCTTTCACTTCAGCAGGATCTTCAAGACGTTCACATTAACTGCACCACACCAGTTTCTGCTCTCGGTACGGTTGAAGCAAGCTGAGCTGCTGCTGCGCAATACAACGATGCCGGTAATGGACATCGCATTCTCTTCCGGGTTCAACAGCATCGAACATTTCACCTCCGCTTTCAGCAACCGGTATAAGATGCCACCCGCACAGTTCCGTCACAGCGGCCGCGTTTCCGTTGATGGCACAACCACGATCCAATACAGCAAGATTTCTTAAGCCTGTCTTTTTTGGCGACGCTAGTTTTGTTCTATCAATCATTTGATCATGAAAGAACAATTGTTAGCAACGCTCGAGAATTCAAGGAATTACACGTTGCAGGTAGCGGAGGCAATGCCCGACCAGTCATATCAGTTCCGGCCCACCGATACGGTTTGGAATTTCCGGGAGCTGATGCATCATATCGCCTATGGAATTCAATGGTGGGAAGAGAACCAGATCAAAGGCAATCAGGTGCCATGGGATCCCACGGAAGTGAAGGCCAACAAAAAGCAGGCAGTGGCTTACCTGAACCAGGCTTTCGACTCATTACGCAATACAGTTGACAGGCAAAAGCTCACGGATGAAGCCGTGAAGGGTTTTCATGCTACCCTTGACCATATTACGCATCACCGCGGGCAGGCCGTTACTTACCTGCGCTGCAGCGGTATAACACCTCCGGAGTATGTGTACTAGAAAGTAAGTGTTGTGTGTTGATCAGCGGCATCATCGTTATCCGGAGAATTTACGGGTAACGGATGCCGCTATTTAACGATCGGGAGACTCCGATTATAAAAGAGCCACGATAGATGTGATCACTAAATAGAGTCCGGCAACAATGCCAAAAAAGATCTCAGGCAAAAAAAGTAGATTAACAAACCTACGCCTCTTGCTGTTCTTTTTTAAAATGAATACAAATGCAACAAGCACTATGACTCCCAATGACAGGTTCAGATAGTCCATCTCTAAAGATAATAAATCTCCGGAAGATATGCCAGCACTGTCTCCATAACAGAGATCATGTGGTGGAAGTTGCCCGGATCTCTGTTTCGCTGCGTTGCTGGTCTGATCTTTCCCAGCGCGATCTTATTTTCAACCGGTTCTCGACGTTTGTAACACCTGATATTGATTCGATCACATCCTCGACACGCCTTTTTTCAGCGCGGTCGATCACGGTGCCGGCCAGGGTCACTTCACTACCCTGAACGGTAACTTCAATGTCAGAAGCATCGACAAAGGCATCGTCGGTCAGCCTGTCCATCACGTCTTCGCGGATTCGGTCATCCGAACGTTTATAGTTCCTGGGGCCTTTGCCACGGTGCAGTCCTTGTTCGGCGCGACGCATTATACCCGGCATCTCGTTGCGTCTTCCCAGGTCGTCGCCAACGAACACGCTCACGTACCCTGCTTCAGCGCTGCGGTAGGTATCGGGATAGTTGTCGCGGCGTTCGCCTGACTGCCCGCGCCGGACCATATCACTATTGCGCATCGCTGAGCGCTCATAGCCGTACCGGTCTGTACGTTCTGTTTCGCCGCGATCATCACGGTCGAACGGACGGTGACGCGCCGGAAATTCATAACGATCGTCTCTATAACGGTTCCTTCTGTCCTGCCCTGAGCTTCTTTCGATCTCACGCGCGCGCATCAGGTCGCCCTGCCGTTTGGAGCTTGCATAGGCGTCTTCGATCTGTTGGTTATATCTTCTCATACATAACGGAATTATGGTTTACAAAAAATCCAGCGCCGCTTGTCAGTACAACAAACAGCCTTCCGGTTTTTTGTAAATATTCCGTGCCTGTAGAGCAGCCTTACCGGACATGCATAAAAGCACAAACAGAAATACTGTCAGGAGGAAATGGAGAGATCTTGTCAGGTGCGCGCGGGCACTTCCTGCAGCCAGCCTTCTTTGATCTCTTCCTTGAGCCGCTCGATGATCTCGTCCAGTCCATCATACCAGTCGAGGTGCGGGCTCCATGCGGTACAGCCACCGGCGTTTATCACACACTGCGTATCTTTCCAGATCTTACCGCAGCCCGGGCAGCGTCCTGCTGTTGAGAAGGTGTCCCAGACCGTACCACAGGTACAGGCCCAGTGAGGTTTTCCGTCGGGTTCCCATTTGCACTTGGGGCAGCGAACGTGTATGTCAGCCATGTGAGAAAAGTGAGGTTTAAAGGTACAAGTTTAAGGTACAAGTTTAAGATTTAAAGTTTAAAGTTTAAGGTTTGAAGTTTAAAGTTCACCGGTATACTGTTCACAGATTATTATGACCATTTATTCTGAACGATAATTGTGTGGTAAAATTGTGTGAGCGAACGGTCCAATGTCACCGTGACCTCCGCCCCTAACCGATATCCTGAGCAGTGTGTTGAGCAGGGGTATGAGCAAGCGAAGGATCCCCTTGTGACGGAGTGTTAACCGTAAGGCATGCTCCCGAAATAAGTACGCAGTAACTATCATGGGATCCTTCGTTCGTATTCGGCTCAGGATACCGGTTTCAGAAGGCATTGCTGTGGACTGTCGACTGTGGACCGTGGACCAATCTCTCAATGTTAAATTTTCTTTAAGCCCATTCAACATTCAGGCGATAACCTTAGCTTTACGCAACTAAAAGTCAGAACCCCAACCCATGAAAAAAGCCAGCAGAAAAGAGATCAGGAATACGGTAGCCAGTGTCATGCATCAAACCCTTTTCGAGCTTCAGGTTGCCCCCACCAAAAAGATCAAGAAGCTGGTCACGGACGCATCCAAAAAATTTGCGGATGAGATCAAAAATGAGCTGAAGAAACAGATCGCGAGAGATGAAAAAGTTGCGAAAAAACAACTGAAGACGAAACGTGGAAAAAAGAAAAAAGAAGCCGGGAGCCAGGAGTAAGGAGAGTACGGTATAAGGGTTACATACGGACCTCGTCTAAAAGATGTGTTACATCCCCTGACTGAAACTTGCTCGTTATTTTCACCGCTCCTCTTCTGACTCCTGGCTTCTGACTCCTCATGCTTACTCCTTACTACTTAATTCTTACTCCTTCTCAATGCGCGGCCATGCGCGGGGTATCCTTAAACGGTGCGGGTGAGAACACTTCTTTAACGTTGTAGATCTTCTTGTGCTGTGATTCGTAGTAGGTGCGCATGATGAGCTCGGCGATCACACCCAGCGTGAGGAATTGAATACCGCCGAGCACGAGGCTGACGCCCAGGATGAGCAGGGGCCGGCCCCAGATATCTTCACCCATGATCTTGACCACGAGCAGGTATACGTTGATAGCCATGCCTGCCAGGAAGCTTACAATTCCCAAGGGGCCGAAAAAATGGATCGGTCTTTTGAAGTATTTCTGAAAGAACACCAGCAACAGCAGATCGCTCACCACTTTGAAGGTTCGTCCTAATCCGTATTTTGATTTTCCGAATTTGCGCGGGTGATGGGTTACATCAACGTCTGTGATGCGCGCGCCCTGCATCACGGCCAGGATGGGAATGAACCGATGAAGCTCTCCGTACAGGCCCAGATTCTTGGCTGCTTCTCTCCTGAAAACCTTCAACGTGCATCCATAGTCGCGGATGATGACGCCGGTGAGATTCCTGATAAGCCGGTTGGCGATGCCGCTGGGGATCTTGCGCAGGAATGTATCGTCCTGGCGTTTACTGCGGTTGCCGGCAACGATATCCCATCCTTCACTTCTGAGCTTGTTCAGCATCATGGGAATGTCGCGCGGATCATTTTGCAGGTCGCCATCCATGGTCACGATGAATTCTCCGGTAGCTGCTTCAATACCCGCCGACATTGCCGCGGTCTGACCATAGTTCCTGTTGAGCACAACAAGCGTGGTGTGCCCGTCTGCATGAACCTTGATGTTGCTGACGGTGCGGTCGGTAGAGCCATCATCCACCAGGATCAGCTCATACGAAAATGCGTGAAGGGCACTGTAGATGGTTTTCAGCAATGGCTGAACATTGTCTTCTTCATTGAACAGCGTGACAACAAGAGATATCTTATCCATCGCTTAACTTTGAAACAAAGGAAAGAAGCTGATATGTCGTGGGCGTTCAGCGCAGGTTATTACATCATTAATTATTGTTTACAATTATTTAACCCTCCGGCATATTCGTTGCTCCTGAATCGCCGGAAATTGCGGCCATGCACATCCGTAAATTTCTCATCGTTCTCATCCTTGCAGTGCTGGTCTATTCGGCGAATTTCTGGGGCACCTCCATCTACATTCTCGATGAGGCCAAGAATGCTTCGTGCGCCATGGAGATGTATCAGCGGGGCGACCTGACCGTTCCCACCTTCAACGGCGAGCTGCGCACAGACAAACCTCCGCTTCACTATTATTTTATGATAATGGCCTACCGGGTGCTGGGGATCAATCCGTTCTCGGCAAGGTTGTTTTCCGTGATCGCCGGTGTGCTGACGGTGATCGTTGTGTTTGCATATACGCGAAAGTTTATCGGTGAGTCTATCGCTTTTTTTTCCGCTCTTGCCATGATCGCCTCCCTTCAGCTGAGCATCCAGTTTCACCTCGCAGTTCCTGATCCCTACCTGATCCTGCTGATGACGCTGTCGTTCTTCCTGTTCTACGACGGCTTTCAGTTCGGCAACAAAACGGGCATGCTGCTCTTTTATGCTGTGGTCGGATTGGCATTTTTAACCAAAGGACTGATCGCCATTGTACTGCCAGGACTCGTGATCTTGTTATATCTCCTCTGGCAAAAGGAGCTGCGTTTAAAAACCTTCCGCCAATTGCGACTGGCTGAAGGCATTGTTCTTTTTGTGTTGATAGCCGTACCGTGGTACGCCGCAGTAGGTATTGCCACGGAAGGCGCCTGGCTTGAAGGCTTTTTCCTCAAGCACAACGTGAGCCGGTTCACATCCACCATGGAAGGTCACCGCGGCTTCCCCCTGGCCCCGTTTGCCATTGTGATCGGCGGTTTGCTGCCCTTCTCCGTATTCATCATCCAGTCTGTAGTGTTCGCATGGAAAAAAAGAATGCATCAGCCTTTCCTGCTCTATTGCTTGCTGACAGGTTTGGTGATCGCGGGCTTTTTTTGTTTTTCACGAACGATCCTGCCCAGCTATCCGGCTCCGGCGCTTCCATTCTTCGCCATCGTGATTGGCTGCTATCTGCACAACGTTTTCATAACATCGGGAAATCAGAAACGCGCCATCGTTGCAAGTCTTGCCTTGTACGTGGTTTTGATGCTGATCATTCCCATAGCGGTATACGTGGCACTTGACCAGGAGGCTGCCATGAGGTCGCTCAAATACCTCAGTGTGGCATTTATCGTACTTCCGGCGGGAGCGCTCGCTGCTTTGTACTTTTACCTCACAGCAAAGCAACACCATTCGCTTTACAGCATGGCGGCATCGTGGATGATCACCGGCCTCTTCTTCTTTTACTGGTGTTATCCGCAGGTCGACAAACAAAACCCTGTAACCCAAAGCCTGCACCATTTTTCCTCCGGCAATCGCACGATAGCGTATTACGGCGCTTTTAACCCCGCTTATGTTTTTGCTTTCAGAGGGCCCTTTGAAAAACTGAGCACTGCCGAAAACGTGGCTGACTACTTCCAACGCAACCCTTCAGGTTTGCTGATCACCTATAAGAAATATGTGGAGGAACTACAGCAAGTGACTCAAATGAGGATAGTGTTCCAGCAAAAAGATCTTTTCGAAAAACAGGAGACTGTCATCCTGTCGGTAATCAGTGATCGGTAATCAGTAATCGGTATTCGGTAACCGGTTTGAGAGCTGTGCTATGAGTTACTGACTACTAATTACTGATTACTGATTACCGGTTACCAATTACCCGGGTGTTCTGCGGCATCCTGATCTTCATCTCGAGCCTGGCGTTCATCCAGGCCGGCACGTTCCTGGTAAGGGAGAACAAGTAGAATACAACAACAGCCGAGAAACAGCCAAGCATGGCGCCGCCGGTAACATCCACCAAAAAATGCTGCAGCAGGTAGATCCGTGAATATCCTACGAGCAGTGCTACTGCCATCAGCGCAAGCGTCAACCTCCTGTTGCCTGTTGTAAGGGCTAAAAATGTGATCACCGAAAAGATCGTTGCTGTATGGCCCGAGGGATAAGAGTACTTGGAATGAACTTCAACACCGGCAATAAAATGAAGCAATTCCGGAGCGAGCAGTTTGATGGGTCTTCCGCTCGAGGGAAAGAACGTATGCTTGAACAGGTTGATGATAAGTCCGTTCAAAGTCGCCACAGATGTCCACATCATGGCATCGCGAAAGCGCACAAAACATGCGCAAACGATAAAGGGCACGAGGATCACCCCATCGCCCACATAAGTGAACAAACTGAAGAACAGATCGAGAAAAGGTGTATTGAGGCCGTTGATCAGCAAAACATCTGCACCTTTTTCAATGCTCACTGTCAATATGAGCAGGGTGGCAAAGACAATAAGATACAACGTGATGAGGAACTTCCTGAAGCCTGCGTCGATGCGATCGTGTGTCACGGGCGTTGTGGTTAACGTCCCTAAAATTAAATCTCACCGATCCGGAGCGTGGAAAATAAAGTTCAAGCAATTATTAATTAATTCTGGAGAAAATCTGTAAGCATAACCGTGAAGTAAAATGGCTTTAATGCGCCTTTTATAATTCCATAATGCCAGGAACCCGCAGCAGGGCCGGCACCCAACAAAAGGATGCCGGCAGGTATGGTGATCGGTAATCGGTAATCAGTGACTACAAGCGCTTCAACCGATTACCGATTACCGTATACCGATTACTATTAATCGTCGTCGTCTGTGTCAGCGATGGGCACGATGAAGGCGGCGCGTGTGGGGCCGGGAAATGGTTGATCACCTTTCAGGCCATGCCAGAGCACACGGTTGAACTCAACATCGTTGTTACTGTCTTCTTTCTCGAATGTAAACGCCTCCGATTTTTTCTGCCAGATGTTGACAGCCACATTCTTTTCATTCAGGTCAACGGCGGGTACGATCGCTTTGAACGGGAATGACTGAGGCTGATTGTTAAAACAGTTCCACATCGGTGTGGCAGCAGCATCATATTGGGTCATGGGTTCCATGCCCAGGAGCAGCTCCAGCGTGCGCAATATCGATGCGGTAGTATAGAGCGTATGATCTACAAAGTTTCTTTTGATATACCCGCCGGCGATATAAGCGGTGCTTCTGTGGGCGTCGACATGATCGGCTCCGTTCTGCGCGTCATCCTCTACTATGAACACCACCGTCTGATCCCAGATGGGGCTTTCGGCCAGGGTCTGGATAAAAAGACCTACAGCCAGGTCATTGTCAGCCACGTGTGCGTAAGGCGACGGCCTTCCCAGTCGCATACCTTCTGTGTGGTTGTTGCCAAACCTGACGGTATTGAACTGAGGCACTTTATTCTCTTTCAGCAGGGCCAGAAAGTCTTTTTTCCAGACGTTGAAACGTGCCGTGTCACGCACTTTCAGATCGTAGCTCGCAAACGTCGGGCAGTTGTGTCCTTCCAGGATGGGGATGGTAGGTTTCGGGCCATGCATAAATTCGCCATAGGTACGAAATGAAATTCCGTAACGATGGCAGTTATCCCAGATGAATCCGTCTTTGTTGTTGGCGATCTCACGTTCCCCTTCACCTCCATAAGTGCCACCACGTCCGCCATAACTTGTCGGCCAGGTTTTTTCGAGGTAGTCGTTCGCATAGGCCCCTACCGTCCAGTTGTGGCCGTCAGCGCTCACCTCGGCATTTACGTAGAAGTTATCGAGCAGCACAAATGATTCCGCCAGCGCATGCTGATTGGGGGTGTACTTCCTGCCAAACAGAAGCAGCGTAGTGTCTCCGTTGCCCTGCTTCAGGTCAGACAATACCTGGTCATAAGTACGGTTCTCTTTGATCACATAAAATACATACTTCACCGGAGACTGTTTGCCCAGGGGAATCGGCGCGGCCACCGGTTGTTGCTGCACATAGTTGGTGTAAGGAGAATTGCCATACACCATCTTCGAATACTCGGCAAGTTTCTTTTTGTTGGGGATCTCGATAAAGCTCATCGTTCCTTTCATCAGCGACCCGATGTACTGAACCTCACTTCCCTTGCGGGTGATACCGCCGTGGTGGATCACCTCTTCCTTTTTGCGAAGCGGTGAAGGACCAAACGGATTTGCTTTTGACTCGAACCCTTTTCCATTCGAAACCCAAAGAGCATTGTTCACGATCCTAACACAGGTAGGATACCACCCTGTGGGAATGAAGCCGAGAGGAATGCTTTGCCCTGGTTTCGAAAAATCGAACACCGCCAGACAGTTGTTGTCAGCATTGGCAACAAAAAGCATTTTGGTCTTTTCATGATAGGCCAGGCTGTTGGACGTTGACCCGCTGGGCGAGTTGGGAAACAACGCCGCATCGAGTGTCTCAATCACCCTTTTTTGCTTCACATCGATCACGGAAACAGTATTGTCATTGGCGTTGCATACCAGCAGCAACTTGCCGTCGGGCAGCAGCATCAATTCATTGGGATTATCGCCTACATTGACCGAAGCTTTCCAGGCATTGCGCTCGAGATCGAACACCAGCACTTTATCACTTCCCCAGCAGGAAACGAATAATTCACGCCTGTCTTTGCTCAGCTTGCAGGTATAACCTTCGGCCTCCATACCAAATGTGCCCAGGATCTTTTTGGTCCGGAGATCGACCACATACAAACTTTTGTTCTCGCGGGTCACAACGTAAAGCCTGTTGCGTTTTTCATCGATGGCGATCCCGGCGGGCCCTATCCGCTCCGGCCACGGATTGCCAAGCTGAATGCTGTCCGAAAGACTGAGCTTCTTATTGGCGATCGTATAAATAAGGATGTTATTATTGTGACCGCCCGACACATATAATTGCCGCTCATCTGCCGAGAAGGCAAGGCCATACCACGATCGTTTGATCTCAACGGAGTCAGTCTTTACCCGGTTCACCACGTCGATCAATTCGATGGTCTGTGTTCCCTGCCCGTTGTTGGTCACCGCCATTAACTTTTTCGAGGCACTGAGCTCAAGGTTCAGGGGCAGATCACCCAGCGGCATACTTTCACCCGCCGGTGTGAGCCTCCAGCCATTCGGCAAAGTAACAGGTGACGTTTGACCGTAAACCGTGCATGTTGCCATGAGGTAAAAAAGAACAAGTAAGTGGTGCCGCATGATCTTTCGCATAAGATTGGTGCTTGTATGAAAGTTAGGTGCCTTGAGCATTGTATAATCTATTGATGAGTATTTTGCCTCCTCCGTAGAGAAGCCAGCTGTAACCCAAACATCGTAAAAAAAAGTATGACGGCCATAGGGAGGTACGAAGTACGATTTACGAGGTACGATTGGTGCACGCTCACAATGAACGGCTGAGGTATGAGATTTGAGATGTGAGATAATACAGGGACGATCACTAAATAAGAAAGTTCTACAGAGCTAATATTTCTTCCAGGCTTTCAGGTAGGCCGAAATGTCTTTCAGATCACCTTTGGAAATTTCTTCCTTTGTAAATGAGGGCATTACACCCAGGCCGTGCCGCATTTGAAATCGCTTCACGAATTGTGGTGCCGGATTTGAGTTCAATGCGGGACCGAGACCGGCTTCGCCTCCGGGATGACATTTCTGGCAGTGAGTCATGAACGCTTTCTCGCCATTTTTTACATGGGCATCGACAGCCGAAAACTCTTTTTGCTTCACTGGTTCCGATTTACGCGATGCACACGCATTCCAAAATATTTGCGCCGTGATAAGGCCTGCCATAAGAACGATGCCGAGGTGGTTTCTCATACGGTTACATTTTTGAGATCTTCCAGATCACACCGGTATTCTGCTGAGGCACGGGACCCTGCCTGGTCATCTTTAAGATGCCGAAGTCAACCACATAAAGCGCCTGTCCTTGCGGATCGAATTTCACAGAGACAGGTCTTTCCAGGCCACCGGACCTGAGCCACGAAGCGGGTCCGTTCCGTTTACCTTTGTTCACGGCAAAGTCCCTGATCACACCTGTTTCAGTATCGACGCGCACCACCTTGAAACCAACAGGACTCAACACTTTTCCCACACCTGGTGCCATGTCGCCAAATTGTGCGATGAACGCCTCGCCTTTATAACCGAACTGAGCATTGGTTGAGAAATCAAACCCGTTTGAGGATGAGTGCACGCCCAATACGGCTACCGGCTTGGGTGGTTCGTTTGGCAGCTTCTGGATCAGCGGCGCTACTTCGTGATGCGCCGGTGCTTTGAATTCTTCATCGTTCCTGACGGGCCTGCCTTCTGAAAAATCAGGCCACCCATACCATACACCCTGCTTCACTTCCCACAGCACATCACCTGCTCCCCACACAGGCCTGCTTCCCCTGTCGTCGTAGGCGTTTTCAGTAGTGTATATTTTGCCGTCGGGCGCAATGGCGAGGCCAAAAGGGTTTCTAAGTCCCCACGAGACCATCTCCATCTTGCCGCCATCAAGGGGCACTCTGAGAATGGCTCCGGTGCAGGGCACACGGCCGGTGATGACCTGACCGGGAACTGTCTGCGTGCCGAAAGATGAGAAAGCGCCGGTGAGCACTTTGTCGTTGGGATCTTCTGTTAACACATTGGGTGATTCGTAATTCTGCCCTGTCAGCACCAGGTCGCCGCAAGGTATGTCGTGAAAATCTTTTCGTCTCTCCAACCACCCGAACGAAGCATTGTCAGGACCAACAACGCCTGAATTGGTGGCGGTGCCCTGTCCGAAGTAGATGTAGCCATCTTTCACTACCAGGTTGTTGGTGTGATGGTCGCCGATGCTGGGCAGGTTCTCCGCCAGTGTGCTTATTTCGCCAGCAGGAGAAATTTTAAGGATCTTGCCTCCTTCCAAGGCACCACCTTCGGATACATAAAAATTGTTGTTATGAAAAACCACTCCATTCCAGGGGCCGTTCTTTGCTCCTTTGGCGATCACACTTTTGTTTCCTGCGGCATCGATCTTCATCAGCTTTGGCTCCGTCCAGACCTCCCCGTAGCAATAGCCGGTCTCGATCACATACAGATTACCGGATGCGTCAAATGTTACCTCGCTTGGAAAAGTTAGGTCTTTGGCTACCAGCTCGATCTTATATCCTTGCGGGAGCAGAATGTCAGCAACAGAGATGGATCTTCCGGGGACGGTACCGATCTCGCCGCCACCTTTTGAAGTTTTCATGCGATAGCAGCTGCTGAGACTGAGACACAAGCACAAAAGAACAAATCCCCTGAAAGTTGACATGGCTTAAAACAACCATGGTCAAAAAACTTGTGCCAGGGAAGCGGCAACTGATGCAAGTTCGGGCCGCAGCTGGCGCAAGTCTTCAGGCGGCGTGAGGGCATGTGGGAGACTTGTGCCCGATACTTGACAAGTCTTCAGACTTGCCGTTAAAATTCCAGGACAAGACCTGATAGTTCGCCACCAGTCTGAAGACTGACATTGTAACAGGCACAAGTCTCTCCGGCACACCTGGCCATCGCGGGAAGACTTGCGCCAGTTCAGTTTGATGTAAGGAATTAGCACAACGTGATGGCTGAATGCAGATCATCAGTGTGTGTGTCATACTGCACACATTCCGTAGGGCGCGTCTTGCACAACGCACATCACACACTACCCCGTGCACTCATCGCTCACAGCATACGTTTATCGTCGATTTAAAAAAACCACGTAGGGGTTAGTGTACACTTCGTTCGTCATTTTTTCTGAATCCCCGCCGCATTTTTCAGGTAAGAAGAGGTCTCTGTCGACAGAGGAGAACATTGGCATTGCGCATACTACTTAATAAATACTTTGTACGTGTACTTAACCTAAAAACCTCGATCCACATGAAAACACAAAAACCCAAAATCCAACGTTATGCCTGGAGCATTGTTGCACTGTGTGTGCTTGGCTTCACTGCAACATTTGCGCAGACACCTGTGCAAAAGAATGGAAAACTCAGCGTTTGTGGCACCAAGTTGTGCAACCAGTATGGTTTTCCCATACAACTTCGCGGCATGAGCACGCATGGCATCCAATGGTATGGTTGGGGCAGCTGCCTTACGGAAGCATCGCTCAATGCGCTGGCCAATGACTGGGGTGCAGACATCCTGCGCATCTCTATGTATGTGCAGGAAGGTGGCTATGAAACCAATCCCACCGCCTTCACTAACCAGGTGATCACACTGGTAAACGAAGCCACCGAACGTGGTATGTATGCCCTGATAGACTTTCACCAGCTGGACCCGGGTGACCCGAACTACAATACCACCAGGGCAAAAACTTTCTTCACCGCTGTGGCCAATGCATTCAAGGATTATAACAACGTGATCTATGATATTTGCAATGAGCCCAATGGCGTGGGCTGGAATACCATCAGGAACTACGCCACACAGGTGATCCCCGTGATTCGCGCCATCGATAGCGATGCCGTTGTGCTCGTGGGCACCCATGGCTGGTCTACCTTCGGCGTGTCTGGCGATGGTACCTTACAGGACGTTGTCAATAACCCCTTGCCCTACTCAAACGTCATGTACACCTTCCATTTTTATGCAGCCTCACACGGTCAGGCATACATCGATATGCTCGACGATGCCTCGGATGTGCTGCCTGTTTTTGTGACAGAGTTCGGAAGCCAGACCGCCAGCGGCGATGGCACCAACAACTTCACCCGCACGCAGCAATACATCGACCTGATGCGAACAAAAAAGATCAGCTGGTGTAACTGGAACTACTCCGACGATTTCCGTTCCGGCGCTGTATGGCTGGAAGGTACCTGCTCGGCAGGCCCGTGGACGGTAAGCCGGTTGAAGCCCGCGGGGGCATGGATCCGCGATCGTATCCTTTCGCCCGCCGACGATTTTCCCGGGGGAGGTAACGTGGCGCCTACGGTGAACATTACGGCTCCGGCGAATGGTGCCGTGTTCACCGCCCCTGCTTCAATAACCATCAACGCCAATGCCGCCGACGCCGATGGCAGCGTTACCAAAGTAGAGTTCTTCCAGGGTACCACCAAGCTGGGTGAAGACCTCACCAGCCCTTACAGCTTCACATGGTCTGGCGTCGCCACCGGTAGTTATGCGCTTACCGCCAAAGCTACGGACAACGGATCCGCCACCACAACGTCCGCGGCCGTGAACGTCACTGTGCAAAGTGCACCGGGATGCCAGCCCGTGAGCGCCAGCGCTGACGATGGCAATGTGCCCGCCAATGTGCTGGATAACAACTTAAGCACGCGCTGGTCGGCCAACGGCGATGGCCAGTGGATCCAGTTCTGTCTTGCCACCCAGCAAACCGTGAACGGTGTATCCATCGCCTTCTACAACGGGAACACGAGAACTTCCTCGTTCGACATCCTTACGTCGCTGGATGGCACCACCTGGTCTGCCGCGCTCACAAACCGTACCAGCAGCGGCACAACGCTGAACCAGGAAACATTTTCATTCAGCCAGCGTGCTGCGAAATATGTGCGCATCGTTGGCCATGGCAACAGCGTAAACCTTTGGAACAGCTACACGGAAGTAGACATCCTCACGGTCACTGCGCCAGCCTGCGAACCGGTAACGGCCAGCGGTGACGATGGCAACGTGGCAGCGAACGTGCTTGACAACAATACGGCCACACGCTGGTCTGCCAGCGGCGAAGGTCAGTGGATCCAGTTCTGCCTCAACACCACCAGCACCGTCAGTGGTGTACAGATAGCTTTTTACAAAGGCACAGAGCGGAGGTCGATCTTCGATGTGCTCGTATCCACCGATGCCGCCAGCTGGTCTACCGTAGCCACGGGGCTTCAGAGCAGCGGCACAAGCCTCGCGCTCGAAACTTTCTCCTTCTCTCCGGTAACAGCAAAGTATGTGCGCATCGTAGGCCACGGCAACACCCTGAACGCCTGGAACAGCTACACGGAGGTAAGGATAACCACAGCAGCTTCTGCCTTAAGAGCGATGGAAACGGGTCAGAGCGTTTCGTCTGAAAATGTGGTGAGCAGTTATCCCAACCCCGCGCGTGACCAGGTTACCATCTCTTACAAAATAACAGAAGCCGGAAGGGTGCATCTATCCTTATACGACATGAGCAACGGCCGCACTACTGCACTGATCGACGCGCACCAGGAGGCTGGCCATCATCAAACCATCGTGGACACCAGGTCGCTTTCCCGGGGCTTGCATGTGATCAGGCTGATCCACCAGGGCAAAGTGCACATTGAAAAACTGGCAAAGCAGTAACCCACTCACCTACAACGGAAGAAGGGGATGCAGCTCATGCCCTTCTTCCTTTCACATCGTATTAACCGCACAGATCAAATACCCGCCCGCCTAATGTAACTATCAATCCCTAACCCAAGATGTATGAACAAAAAACCAAACCTCGTCCGGTCATGGCACATCCTGTGCCTGATCATTATCATTATCACACACTGGCAAAGCATCGACGCAATAGCGCAGACCTTGCCGGCGAACTTTCAGCGTGTAACCGTAGCCACGGGCCTGAACACGCCTACTGCCATGGAGTTTACGCCGGATGGCAGGATCCTGATCTGCCAGAAGGGCGGTCAGTTGCGCGTTTATAAAAACGGAAGCCTGCTTTCCACCCCGGCCGTCACACTATCGGTGAATACGGCAGGTGAACGTGGGCTCATCGGCGTAACCGTGGATCCGGCCTTCACTACCAACGGTTTTGTGTACCTCTACTACTCTACTTCCGGCACAACCAAGAACAGGGTAAGCCGCTTTACCATGAGCGGAGATGTGCTGACGAATGAGCAGGTGATCCTCGATTTCCCCAACGATATGCACATGTATCACAACGGCGGGGGTATCACCTTTGGCGCCGATGGCAAGCTCTACGTGCTCGCCGGTGATGATACCAATACTGCAAATGCCCCGGATCTCGACAGTCCTTTTGGAAAAGTGCTCCGCATCAATTCCGACGGCACGGTACCTGCTGGCAACCCGTTTACCGGTGGAACGGTACGCAGCAAAGTATGGGGCTACGGCTTGCGAAATCCCTACACCCTGGCTCGTGACCCACAATCGGGCAAACTTTTCATTAACGATGTAGGCAATGCTACCTGGGAAGAGATCAACGATGCCACTACAGGCGGAAAGAACTTCGGGTGGCCCTCCAAGGAAGGCATGTGCACCAGTGGTTGTACGGGACTCACCAACCCTGTTTACGTTTACAGCACCAACAGGAGTTCACCACCGCCCAATGGCCAGGGCTGCGCCATCAACGGCGGCACTTTCTTTAACGGCGCCATCAGCAACTATCCCACTACCTACAATGGTAAGTACTTCTTTCTCGACTATTGCGGCGGGTGGATCGACTATATCAATCCCGCGGTAGCATCGCCCACACGTACTCTGTTTGCCAGTGGCCTGCCCGACGGAATGGTGTACATCAAACAAGGCATCGATGGAAACCTCTACTTCCTCAACATCAATAACGGCAGCCTCTACCGCATTGTCTACACGCTCAATAACCAGGCACCCGTCATCACGCAGCAGCCACAACCGCTTACCGTGCCCCAGGGAGGCACCGCTACCTTCAGTGTAACCGCTACGGGCTCGCAGCTCACGTACCAGTGGCGCAAAGGCACCACCAACATTGCAGGCGCTACCGCTGCCACGTACACCATCACCAATGTGCAATCTTCACATGAGGGAAGTTACAATGTAATGATCACCAACCCGGGCGGGAGCGTCACCAGCAACAACGCAACGCTCACGGTAACAGCGCTGCCCACGGCCACCATCACCACACCCGCCAACAACACGATGTTCAGGGCCGGTGATGTGATCAGCTATGCGGGCACCGGCACAGATCCCGAAGATGGAACATTGCCACCCGGCGCGTTCGAGTGGTTCCTCGACTTCAGGCATGAAAACCATGGCCATGGTGGTCCTGAGCTTGTTGACGGTGTCACCAGCGGCTCGTTCATCATCGATACGCGCGGCCACGCCGAGACCCATGTATGGTACAGGTTATACCTCGTGGTGACTGACTCCGATGGCGCTAAAGACACCGCCATGGTAGAGCTCTTCCCGGTGGTATCAGACCTCGCGTTCAACACGGAACCCGCAGGACTGCAGGTGCTGGTAGATAACATCCCGGTGTCAACACCGCTCAATACAGAAGGTGTCTCCGGCACCACCCGGCCCATTGCGCCCGTCTCGCCACAGACTGTGGGAAGCACAACGTATGTATTCGACCGGTGGGCACACGGTGGCCCCGCTTCTCAAACCATTACGATCACTGACAACGCCGCCAGCTACACGGCCATCTATAAAGTTGCTCCTGCGCCGGTGATCCTCACGCCCACACACGATGCGTATGTACGAAACGGGATCCATGCCGGCACAACCCATGGCACCACCGATGCCGCCAACCTCATTGTGAAACGTGCACTTGCCGCGCAGGTAGACAACACGCGGGAGACCTATCTTAAATTTGATCTCACCACCATCACGGGCGCCATTGCTGCCGTGCAATTGAAGGTATTTGGCCGTATAGAAGACGCCACGCTCACAAACCTTCCTGTAGAAGTCTTTTCTTCGGCCAACACCACCTGGACCGAGTCAGCCATCACCTGGAACAACAAACCCGCCACCTCAGCCACAGCGCTTGCATTGGCTACCGTTACAGATGCTACGGCCAGGTACTACACATGGGATGTGACCGATTATGTGCGGAACGAAGTTGCAGGTGGCCGCAGGGTTGTGACCCTGGTGATGAAGAGTGTGCCGGAGCATAACCCCAGAACAATGTGGAATTCGAAGGAGACGGGCTCCAACCCACCACAGCTCGCCGTGGTCACGGATGCGGGTGGCAATGCATCGCCTGTTACATCGATCACCTCCCCTGCCGGCGGCGCCACCTTCACCGCACCTGCGAGCGTTACTATCGAAGCCAGCGCTGCTGATAGTGATGGTTCTATTACCAAGGTGGAGTTCTTCAACGGAACCACCAAGCTCGGCGAAGACACGTCAGCACCTTACAGCTTTGCCTGGACCAACGTGCCCGCAGGCGGATATGCGCTGCGCACGGTTGCCACGGATAATCTTGGTGCCACGGGTACCTCGTCAACCGTAAACATCACGGTGCAGGCCGCGCCCTCATGCCCCGCCGCAATAGCCAGCGCCGACGATGGAAACGTGCCTGCCAATGTACTTGACGATAACCTCAGCACACGCTGGTCTGCCAATGGTGACGGCCAGTGGATCCAGTTCTGCCTGCAAACTGAACAATCTGTACGCGGTGTGGCCATCGCTTTTTACAGTGGCAATACACGGGTCTCCAACTTTGATGTGCTCACGTCGATGGATGCAAACACATGGACTACGGCGGCAGCGGGGTTGAGCAGCAGCGGCACATCGCTCGATCCGCAAAACTTTACATTCACACCGCGCACGGCAAAACATGTGCGCATTGTAGGTCATGGCAACAGCGTAAACCTTTGGAACAGTTATACGGAAGTGGACATCCTCACCGTGACTGCGCCGGCCTGCGAACCGGTAACGGCCAGTGGTGACGATGGCAACGTGGCGGCTAACGTGCTTGACAACAATATGGCCACACGCTGGTCAGCCAGCGGCGATGGGCAATGGATCCAGTTCTGCCTTAACACAACGTCTACGGTCAGTGGCGTGCAAATTGCATTTTACAAGGGTAACGAAAGACGGTCGATCTTCGATGTGCTTGTTTCAATGGATGCTGCTGCGTGGACTACCAGCGCCACTGGCTTGCAGGGCAGCGGAACAAGTCTTGCGTTAGAGAATTTCAGCTTCTCTCCGGCAACGGCCAGGTATGTACGCATTGTAGGCCACGGCAACAACCTGAACGCCTGGAACAGCTATACCGAAGTAAGGATCACCAGCACATCGGCACTGACCAGCTCAACGGGTGATAATGCCACCTTGCGCGAAGACTCCGACATCAGCAGCCACCCTAATCCCGCTGACGGACAGGTGACCATTACCTACCGTGTGCCCCGGGAAGGAAGGGTTATCTTATCGGTGCACAGCACGGGTAACAACAACGCAATCAAACTCGTTGATAAAGTACACGCCGCCGGCACTTATCAGTTCATTCTTGATACGCGGTCTTTTGCACGGGGTGTTCATGTTCTGAACCTGGTTACGTCGGAGAAGACCACGACACACAAGCTGCTCAAGAATTAAAAAGGAAGTCAGAAGCCAGGAGGAGGAGTCATGAGAAGGAGTAAGGAGTAAGAATTAAGGAGTAAGGAGAGTGCAGCGTTGATTCATAGAATCGTGTAAAAAAGAGCCGGGTGAGGAACCTGGCTCTTTTGTTTGGTTGTTTTGAGTAGTCTACTTCGCCCCGTTCGTCGTATGCAAGTGTCCAGGCATAATTTTCCCAGCCATCCTTTGAGGTGAAGTGCGTCATCGCAAAATGAATTACCTTTGTATGAACTTCATCAAGGCATGGAAAAGGATGTTGCGATCATGATGGCTGACTTGACAGGATACACTGCCATGACAGATGCGCATGGAGGTGCGTCTGCCGCGAGGATCGTGCACAAGTATATGGAGCTGGTAGACAGTGCCCTGGCGGGAAGCGCAACAGTATTTCAAAGGATCGGCGACCAGGTTGTCATCCTCGCCGATAGCCCCTCCGATATGTTATCGACCGCGCAACGTTTAAACCAGCTCACCGGCGATGAGCATCACTTCCTGTCGATCCATGCCGGGCTTCATTTTGGGTCAGTCTTCATCGAGGGCAATAACCTGTTCGGGTCTACCATCAACATTGCCGCACGCATCATGAACATCGCACAACGCGGCGAAATACTCTGCTCACAACGTTTTCTATCCGGGCTCACCAGCGCTGCACCTTTCAGATCTGTCGGCATGCATAAATTGAAGAATGTGCCGGAGCCATTGGAGTTGTTCCTGCTCGACGAGCCCGTAAAATTTCCTTTACATATCGATCCGGTTTGCCACATGCAGATAGACCCGGCAAGAAGCACCTACGCCGCTACACTCGGTCAGACCACCTACCATTTTTGCAGTGCGCATTGCCGCGATCGTTTTACGGCGGACCCGGAAGCCTTTAGCTGACCACTATCCTGCCAGGCGATGACCGTTGTCATTCGAGACGGCATGCGACGGTGTTATTTTTCGGGCCACCGCATAAATCTCAACGCCGTATGTTTAACGAAACGAGTTACAGGATCCAGCGAGAATGTTTTCTGCCCCGGTCAAATGAGCAGAAAAAGATCCAAAAGACGTGGTTCAATCAAAACACGATCGATACCTGGCGGCATATAAGAATGTATACGCCGCTTACACCGCTGTTAAAAGCTTTTCCCGGAACACGCTGGCTGACCGTAGGAGATGGCCGTTATGGATTGGACTCGGTCAGGCTGAAACAGATTGAGCCATCGCTCCGGATATTGCCCACCGACCTCTCCCCTTACCTTCTTGAGGAAGCGAAGAAAGAAGCTATCATCGAAGATTACCGGGTTGAGAATGCCGAGTTCCTGAGCTTTCAGGATAATGAATTCGATTTTGCCTTCTGCAAAGAGTCGTACCACCATTTTCCAAGGCCTTATCTCGCCGTATACGAAATGTTACGGGTTTCCAAAAAAGGTATCATTTTCATCGAACCGAATGACAAATATCCGCAGCCGGTCTTCCGGAGCATGCTCGATAAAATTCTTCACCTGATGAAGAGAACCCGTGGTGGCAGCATTGCTCACCGCGATGCAGCTTTTTACGAACCAGCCGGCAATTACATTTATACGCTGTCGAAAAGAGAAGTTGAAAAGGTTGGCCTGGGTCTTCAGCTTCCTGCGGTTGCCACCCGGTATTTCAACGATCACTATGAAGAAGGTGTGGAGTTTGAAGATGCCTCGGATGCCTCTAAACTTTTTGCCAAGGTGAAAAAGAAAATTGCCTGGGGGAAATTGAAATGCGACCTCGGGCTATCATCACGGTCTAACATCATTGCCTGTATCTTTAAAGAGCTGCCCGACCCAAAAACATTGGACCTGCTGAAGAAAGAAAACTTTGAGATCAACCTGCTGCCACAAAATCCCTTTCTCAATAAAAGCTGATGTACAGAGGCACTCTCAGTCACTTGAGGCAAAACTCACAGGTGAAGTTCAGTCCTCCCGCACTGGTAACTGGCAACCGGCAACTATTCCAATATCTGGTATCCAATGGGCTTGAATGAAAAGTTATTTGATTTTTCGGCAGCGCAGGCCGTCATGCCCACCAGCAGGTCCATCGCAGCTTCGATCACTACATGGTCACCTGCTTTACTTTTCGGAGGCAGCACATTTATTTTTCCGGTCCGCCCATCCACATCCACGTGCATAAAAATGTTAAAACAAACCGGGATCTGATCTCCTTTGATGCCATAAGGCTCCAGCGCGGCCAGCAGGTTTCCGAAACAACCACGGTGCGGTTTCTCATGGCCGTAGATGATGCGGAAGGTATCTTCACTGCAAGGGGTCAGCAAAAAGTCGTGTCGTCCCACAGTATCCTCTTCCATCCTGAACATGATGTTGCTCCGGTTGGAATAAAAGTTATGTCCTGTGGTGAGAAAGATGGTATCGGCATAGTCGATCGTTCTGCCTGATGAAAGATACTCAGCCTTATCATTAAGATTAAAACAAACAAAGTCGCTGACCTGCTCACCCTGCACATCTTCAACGCGCAAGCGCTGACCTTTCCGGAGGATGAAGGCGACACCACTACGGGGAGGAATGATCTTTGTTTGGATCATGTTTTGCGATAAACGGACATTTCCAGGTACTGTCATATTGAACACCACTATATTGAAACACTTCAGAGGCCTCACCAAAATCAGCCAGCATGGGATTTATCGAACCGGATAATTTCAGATCCCGTTTTCGCACAGCCTGCCGCATCGGCATGTATTTATGGGCCGCACGTAATTTTTGAAATTGCTCGTGCGGATTGAACACCAGCGCAGGGTAGCTGAATTGTCGTGCCTTACGACTGCTGTTGGCGTGAAGCCCTATCACATAAAATGCCTCTTCCTTAATACTGAAGCTGAAATCCGGAGAAGTCACATCCTGCGCTACCCGGCGGTCCCAGCGAAAGTGCATCGCATCGAGATCGGAGATCGACTGGAGTCTTTTCCACAGCATGGTGTCAAACATTTTTTCGTCACACTGCTGCGGCTCTTTGAAAAGCACCACCGCGCTGTGATAGAGATCACCTGCCTTTCTGAAGGCATCGACAAACGTATAAAGGAATTGCAAAATATCGGCATCGTCTTTCGGACACGCCAGATGATCGGCCACCAGTATGCGGATCCCGTTCTCCGATAACGCGGCTTTGGCGGCTATGCAGGGAAATTCTTTGTCCCTGATGAAGTCGAGATACGCTTTCGCAATATGGGTGTGATCGACTGCCATGCTGTTTCTTTATCCGTTGGAGGCTGGCACATAGTATTGCGCAGTCGAATTCGAAAAACGGTCTGTGACTGGTAACCTCGCGCTCGCCGATGTAAACTCAAACGATGAGTCGAGTTTACTGAGAACGTTAAAATGTTCTTTGGCCTTCCTTGAAAATCTCAACCCTTCAGCATAGCTCCAGCGCGGAATACCCTGCCGGTAATTCTGCATGGATATTTTGTAAAGGATCGCCCAATGATCAACAAGGATCTTGCACGCCGTAAAAAGACTGTTGCGATTACCATAGACGTGATGGGGTTCGGCGCCGCATCCGTTGTATTCCAGGATCGAAAAATTACGCCCGCATTTCAGATCCTCTATCGAAGCACATTTTATATCGTAACGACCGTAATAGAAGTTTTTGCTGTAATGGCTCAGGTCATCAAATATTTTCAACAACCTCGCATCTTTCTCATGTTCCAGGCTCACCAACCTGCCGCCACGACTCAAATTCAGCGCATGCGATAACGCGAAACGATCGCCTGCGGGAATGATCGTGCCGAGTTTACTTTCATGTTTGGAGAGCAGTTCTTTCTGCCTGAACTGCGCGCGCGGGTAGCTCGCAATGAGCTCTCTTAACGTGCGTGTACCGTCACCGGTAACTTCCATCGGTTCCTTTTTCAGGAACCCGGTGATATGACCCGTGGCCTCCTGCGGATAACGATAATAGAATACACTGACCTCCAGGGGATACGTGACCAGCTCCTGGATGATATAGTCTACCGGCATCACCGCGTGATATTGCTGGAGCTGCTCAGTGGACTCGACCTTCCTGAACATAAACCCCATCATGCCTGCGTTGGGCTTCACCGCTAATGGAAAAGACAACTGATGATTTGCCAGGTGAGCGTTGATCTCCGAAAACGACATCGATGGAGAAACATAAACACTCTTCGGATAGGTTGACGGCGGCAACTGATCGTAGATCTCTTTCTTGGTCTCGCCAATAAAACCTCCGAAAATGATACCTGGATTAGAGGGCATGAAAAACCAGAACGACCGGGCTTTCAAACAATTCCAGAGCCAGAATGGTCCGATGAGAATGTACTTTATAAACCAGTGCCAGTCCTCCCAGTGCGTTATATAATAAATCGCTTTTCTAACCATACCCCTCTTGCCTACCCTAATTCATAATTCTAAAAAACAATGCCGTCATGCCCCGATTCTTCCGAAAACGTCGCCCGCCCACAAAAAAATTGTAACGGCCGCTGGAATATAGCCGCTCGATCTGTTTAGATTTGAGATATTAATCCCGATAGCTATCGGGATGAGATTGGAGACCAGTTACCGGCGCTCACGGAAGTACTTGCGCCATCATCTTATGTCTCATATCTCACATCTAACGTCTCACATCTATCACCTATGTTCATTATCAACCTGAATTACATTGTTCCGCTGGAGAAGCTCGATGCACACATGACTGACCATGTGAAATTCCTGCAGAAGTACTATAAGAAAAATGTGTTCGTGGCCTCGGGCCGCAAGGTGCCGAGAACCGGTGGCATCATCCTGGCGCTGGCGGGCTCGAAAGAAGAAGTTGAGCAGATCATCAGCGAAGATCCGTTTTACACACACAAGCTTGCAGAATTCACGATAACGGAGTTTCTAACATCTCAATATCATCCTGAGCTGAAGAAGCTTCTGGGGAAAGGCTGAGGGTTTCAGTCCTGCCTGGAAAAATACCCTGATGTAAGATTATAGTGAATTGAATATTTTTTCTCATTCCTATTCCTGCTATACTGCCAGGTAGTTCCATGAAAGCTCGCGACAACAACTATTTCGATAAAATGATCCGGCACCTTCGGCAGCACGAAGAAGTGATGCTCTATGGCAACCTACTGAACATTACCGCGGAAGAGGCCGATGATGTGGTGGATTTTCTAAAAGAAGAATATGAGCGGGAGGCGTTGAATCATCCGTATGAAGTGCCGTTATACAATCCTGTGGCATCACGATGGGCCGCACAAACGGTCTATATCAGTGCGCAGCTGATGTTATTCCGCGAGAATAAACCGGAGGATCTTGGTCTTCTGCTGCCGGCGTTCCCGTTTGAGCGAGATGCTGCTGCCATGCTGTCGGCCGATCTGTGCCTGCGGTTCCTGCCGGTCATGATCACCCACCTCAAGTTGATAGACAGTGACGATCCGTTGATCGCGCTGCTGGAGACCAGGCTCGAACAATGGCATTACTCCGGTGTTGCGTATGCGCTCGAGGTGTCGAAGCTCGATTTCACACCGGTCGTTTCAGATCCTTGCCTGCATGCTTTATATTGCAACCGAATTATTCAACATAAAAAACTTGCCTTAGCCCGCCATCCCGCATTTGAAACCTCCATCCGCGCCTTTTTAGGGATCTATGGAACGCAACTGTGGAGCGAATTTACAGAGGCTATATCTCCAACGCTACCATGAATACCATCGATAAGCTCAACCGGGTTTTACAATTCGTAAAAGATTCTTTTGTCGGAAAAAATGATATTGTTGACCTGCTCGGCATCAGCCTGATCGCCCGTGAAAATGCTTTCCTTCTCGGACCTCCCGGCACAGCCAAAAGCGCCATCATCCGGCAACTGTCCGATTGCATTGAAGGAGGCCGGAACTTCGAATACCTTCTGACGCGGTTTACAGAACCCAACGAGATCTTCGGCCCGTTCGATATCCGGAAATTGAAAGAAGGCGAGCTCATTACCAACACGGAAGGCATGATGCCCGAAGCTTCCATGGTTTTCCTCGACGAGATCTTCAATGCCAACAGCGCCATCCTCAACAGCTTGCTCATGGCCCTGAACGAGCGCCTGTTCAGACGTGGAAAAGAAACGCGAAAATTGCCGGCCCTCATGTTTGTAGGCGCCAGCAATGTGCTGCCGGAAGACGAAGCACTCAACGCATTGCTGGACCGGTTCCTGATCCGCATCCGTTGTGACTATGTAGATACAGACCTGCTGGAAGAAGTTCTGCTGGCGGGATGGAACATGGAACGCCAGTCAGCAGAAAAACCGGTGATCACTCCGCAGGAGATCATCGAATTACAACAACGCAGCCGGCAGGTAGACCTGTCTCCCATCCGGAAACAATTCGTGGATGTGGTGCATAATCTGAGGAACACAGGAATTAAAGTGTCGGACAGGCGCGCCGTGAAGATCCAGAACCTGCTGGCAGCCAGCGCCCTCATGTGCAACAGAACCGAAGCCATCAAATCGGACCTCTGGGTTCTGAAATACATCTGGGACACTGAAGAGCAGATCGAAATACTGGCGGGCATCATCGACGCCATCATCGAAAAAGATACTACTGCCCAACAGGTCCATCCCCAGGCGCGTTACAACAAGACGCCCAACGCCGAAGAGCTCATCAAGGAAGTTCAGCTGCTGGCCAGCCGGTGGCACTCCGGCAATTTATCATTCGAAGAACAAAATGTTATAAAAGACAAGCTCCGGTATGTTCAGACGCGCTGCAACTGGATCAAAAAGAATGAGCACAAAGAGCACATTCGCGCTGAAATTGAGCAACTATGGAAAAAAATGCTGGAGGTAGTATAAAGTATTACCTGGCGGTCAGCGCTGAATATAAAAACGACCTTGCACGCATCAGGCAATGGAGCCATCTCAAAGTTGGCTTCGATGAGCACCTGATATGGGTGAAAGATTTTGAGCATGCGCAGATCCATTCCGGGGAAGTGAGATCGATACCTTTCGGGCGGGCGTTTTACGAAAAAGGAAACCAGCTTTTTCCGTTAGACAGCCAGCTGCCGGAACGTTTTGTGCCTTCACTGCTGTGGACGCCGATAGACCGAGCGTTGCCCGTAAAGCTTCCCTCGCTGAATCATCACTATTTTGGCATCGATGAAAGGCTTCAGATCAACCTCGTACAGCGCCACACGGAGGCGGAAGCCGTAGCCATGATCACCTCAGCAAGTGTACTCGGGGCGTATCTCAAATCCGCACCTTCCATCAGGCTGGAGAAGATCCGCTGGACCATACTGGAAGCGGATCAGGTGTTTCTGCTGGGAACACCGTTGCTGCCATTGTCGGGCGACACGTTCTGGGCGCGAAAAGACCTCTTGCTTCCTTCCGGCTTTGATTTCGAGCAATATATACTCTCCGATACCATTCAAAAAATAATCAATCCGGCGAGAGATTGCTGGGTGATCTGGCATAACGACAGCACGTATTCATTGATATTGAAAGAACACCTGGTGACGTTGTCCCGGAGCTCCTTCCGTCTGAGTTTTAATCATCCTGAAAAAGACCTTTGAGCCATACACATCATTATTTTCAATCTTACGAATCGTACTTCTGGCAATGGGAAGATGATGGCGACGTCATTGCCATTCCGCGGGAAAGTACCATCGTGTATAAAGATTTTGTCGGCGACATCATCGAGAAGCTTTCACCGCAAGGCCTTCCTCCTTTTGGATCGCTGTTGCTCACGCTGATCGCCACCAATCCCAACGGCGCCGCTTCGTTGGATACAGTCTATGACATTGTGAGCAAGGCCCTGAAAACCACCGATGATGCCAGTCTCCGCAGTGCCATAGATTTTCTGAAACTTCTAACGGGACTGCCCCCTGCTTACAAACAGGGGAAGAGAAGGATCATGCTCTTCCAGGTTCTTTTTGAAGGATGCCACAACATTCTTTCGCTCAGAAGCTCAGCAAGTATTTATGCACAGTATAAGGACGGCATTCAGGACTTCGAAAAAATATCCCGAAAGATCAGCCTTGACAGGAGTGTCATCGACAACGACTTCAGAACAATAGGTCTTCTCCGCCATAAGTTCGACAGCACAGACGCCATCATCGAAAAGATCGCTGCCGTTCCCGACCTGCAGCAATACGAGATCACGTTTGAAGATACGCCTGTTATAGAAGACGAGCCTGCTCCGCTCGATGTTATCGATGAGCTCATCAACAACCAAAAGACCTTTGCCGTAGGGTCGCTGGTGCGATGGCTTTGGGGAGGGTTGAACATCCCCGTACACAGCACGTTGCCCAGCCAGCAGCCCCTGGGAGGAATTTCGGATCTTACCAACAAAGGAGATCTCGATAAGCTTCTCATCTCTGAATTCGCCAATGACGATCTGTTCTTTTTGTCACGGCTGGCAAACAATGAAGCGTTGTACCTTCATCGCGAAATTCCACCGGCCAATAATCATTTGCAACGTTTTGTTTTGATCGATGCCTCGTTAAAAAACTGGGGCACGCCCAAAGCCGTCGCCTTTGCGGTAATGCTGGCCATCGCAAAACATCCAAAAACTGATATTGCCTGCGCAGCCTTCGTACTGGGAAGCGACAACTATTACCCGGTGTCTGTAGAAAACATCGACACCATCATCGATGCGCTGCAGATCGTGGAAGGAGCGCTCCACGCCGCCAATAGCCTGGCAGCTTTTCTGAAGGCACACGCCACGGACCGGAACAAGGAAATATTTTTTATCACCGAGCCTTCCACCCTCAGGCAGCCTTCTTTGTTAAAGGTGATGAACGAGCACCATCAGCACATCCACTACCAGGTGCTGACCGATGCGGATGGGAATGTGGATGTTTACAAGCGGTACCGTAACAGCAAAAAGCACGTTCAACATATCAGGCTTCCACTGGAGGATCTTTGGAAGAAGCGTCCATCCACTGCTCCTCGTGATGCTCCTCCGGTCAATAAGCAACCTGAGCTCCTGGCGGATTATCCGATCCTGGTAAGGAGTACCGGTAATGCAAAAAAAATACTGGCCGCCCCGGATGGCGAGATCTTTCTGTTGAACAACGAGCGGGCTGTGCTCAGGCTCTTCGACAAATCGGCCGGGCTACCAAACCACGGCTGGGACCTGGTGTGCCAGAACCTTCCTTTTAAAACAGATATCTTTGAAGTAGGTATTTCCGATCAGGGGCAATACGTTATATTGTTGTTCAATACTCCTAAACGCGAGATCTTCCTGTTGAACCTCTCCACGGGCGAAAATCATACGGTTATTTTTAAAGGGTGGAAATCGACAGCCTGGCCTTCTTTTATTTTCGACGCAGGGAAGTTTTTGCATTACAGTGACAACAAGTGCTGGACCATTTCCACTGGCGGCGTGGTGGAAGTTGATTCGGCTAAATACCCGCGGCAGGAATTTTTTCAACGCAAGGAAGCCATCGCAGACGTCTTCCGCAAGTATGTACAGCCTCACACGATGTTCAAAAGGATAAACAAGGTATTTATCAACACATCGGGAGAATTGGTGTTTAGCAAGCACACCTTGCACTTTGTTGACTACGGCAAATACTTAAGACTGGCGCCGGCAACAAGCCAGGCCGTAAAAATCCGGGCCAGCACAAGCGATCACCGCATCTTCACTTTTAACGACGGCAGTACGGTTGAAGTCAACCGATCCGGTCTTTTCATACTGAAAAGCAGTGACAGCGCCATAGAGAATTTGTACATACCTACCACACTCGATTTTGCAGTGGGCGTCGCTACGCCTACCATATTCGCTGGCAACGATTACTATTACAAAGGCGGGGTTTGTGAAGTCATCCTCAAAGATCCTGGAAAAAACAGACTGGCTGCCGCGAAGGTCATTAAAGAATCAATGGAATTTTCATTGCAGGAATGTAAATATTTTGTCGATCACGGCGGCCCGATTACGTTAAAGGCATCTTTCGCAAAACAAAAAGCTGAAGACTTCCGTACGGCCATGAAAGAAGTGGGCGCAGATGTTGAGATCCGGCAGGCCGGAACCACGGCGCAAACAATCATGCCGCGAGAATTCATTGACAAATACCTCAGGCGATACATCGATACAATCATCAACCATGGAGCTCAAGGTCATACCCAATCATAAGAACAGCTTCCCCCTTAGGGCACTGCTGATCAGGAGCAAGTCAGTAGCTGAATGGATCAGGGAAATCCAGCGCCTGGATCTTTCCCTGAGTGACATGCAGGTCCATCCGGTGCCGGATATGACGCCCAATAGCATCTGGGGTTGCCTCCTGATCTTCGGGCAGAGCTTGTCGCGCGATAAGGCCGGCAGGCATCAGCTTTGCCAGTCTGTTACACCCGAGCTGTTCATTCCCGAATATTCAACACTCTATCCGATGCCCACCAACGTGGAATTGGAAAAACTATTTTCTTCCAAGTATGTTGTGCATCCCGAGTTCGGATGGGTTGAGCTGCCGGAAGCATTGAGCTTTCAGGACGTCATCAGTGACCCTGTCAGAAAACCCGTCAGCGTTACAAAGCCTGCCCCTGCTACTTTTGTTCCCATGACCATCCGTGGTTTTCAGATCCATGCCGTTCCGCCAGAAGATGTATTGAAGAACCTGGAAGAACGTGTCTTTCCCAGGCGCGAGAAACTGGAGAACAAACCGCTCAACCTCCTGGAAAAGATCAGGCTTTCTTTCTACAGGGCGATCTTCCGGAAAACCGAAGATGAAGGCGGGAAAGGAACTGAAAAGACTGGACTGGGCGAAAAGCTTCAGTCGTGGTATCAAAAATTGTTTAAGTCAGGAAATGGATGGGGCAAGATCCAGCAAGACTTCGAAGAACTGGAAAAAAGAAATCAAAAGCAGATCGAGCGGCTCATGGACCTGCTTAAGAACGATCCGGATGAGGCGCTGAAATACGCTATCCCCCTTGACCAGGAAGGCAGTACGCGCGGAGGAGCGCACGCACAACTGGATATGTCAAGGCGGTGGCTTGATTTCTCGCTCTTTAGTAACAGTGGCGGCGGGTCAGGATCCGGAATCGTTAACATTGGCGATCGTTACTATGAGCTGCAAAAGCAATACAACGCCACGGCTGAGGAGCTCATCAAAAGAGGTGAGTATCAGAAAGCCGCGTTTGTTTATATGAAGCTGCTGAAGAACCATTTAAAAGCGGCAGAAACATTGGAAGCCGGAAAGTATTACCAGGAAGCAGCCACGATCTATCTCAAACATGCCGGTAATAAACAAAGGGCGGCAGCATGTTATGAGAAAGGAAACATGGTGATGGATGCCATTGCCCTTTATCAGGAGCTTGACGACCACGAGAAGGTGGGAGATCTGTACATGACCATTTCCAAAAGAACACAGGCGCTCACGCACTACGAAAAAGTAGTGAACAACTATAAAACAAGGGGGCAGTATGTAAAAGCGTCGCTGGTCTGTAAGGATAAGATGGATGATCTGCCGGCAGGGCAATCGTTGCTGATGGAGGGATGGAGAAGTAACCGCGACGCCGTAAACTGCCTGAACAGCTACTTCTCTAATATTCCCGAAATAGGCGACCTGAATAAAGCGCTCCATGCCATCTACCAAAACGAGGTGACAGCACAAAACCGCGAATCGTTTCTCAACGTGATCAAACACGAGTACCGCAAAAAAAATGAGCTGCGCAATGCGATCCAGGAAATGGCCTACGAGATCGTAGCGGCGCAGATCCCGTTCAATCCCTCCATCGTATCCGAATTGAAAGACTTCAACCCTGACAACAAAGAGCTGCTGAAAGATACTTTGCGTTTTAAGCTAAACCAGAAAAACCGCTGATCGTGCTTTAACTTATTAATGTTTCCGTTAGCTTAACGTACGCACAAAAGTAACCATGCCCACCTGGCCATTGTAAGAAGGCATCACCAAAGTCTGGGGGCGGTTTTGTTTTCCTCCCGCCTTATAACGATGTGTGAGATACACGAGGTTGGTGGAGAGTATTCCAACGGCGGCGCCCGCCATCACATCAGTTACCCAATGGCGGTTATTCATGATCCGCATGGCCCCAACACCGGTTGCCATCGCATAGGCACTGACACTATACCAGATGCTCAGATGCCCGTATTCTTTCGACATGAATGTTGCCGCAGCAAAAGCCTGCGCCGTGTGTCCCGATGGGAATGAGTTTCGCATACCGTTATCAGGGCGTGGCACCGCGGTGATCTTCTTTAACGGGAAGGTGATGGCAGCAACCAGTAACTCCGATTTGAACAGCAATGCAGTGCGGTTCCTGAGATCATGCTTGCCTTTCACACCGGCGAGATTGAGGCCATACACCACCGCGATCGGCGCGAATTGCAGGTAATTGTCTGCCTTGTGATGAAAGTACGGGATCCATTCATCACGTTCTTCCTTCACCTCCGCGCGGCTGAAATTCTCATTGTCTGTCATGGTGTAAAAGCTCGCCACCGTTAACAGGAGCGGGACCTTGATCGCTTTTTTGAACGCAGCCGATCTCCGCAGCACCGGTTCCGATGGCTTTATGTAAAGATCTTTCATGAAAGAAACGGTCTCCGCAGGAGCGTTGGCACGCCGGTGAAAATATTGGCCAAAGCATGATATCGTTACGAGCGGGAACAGAACAACAAGGTGAAGTTTCATGGGGCTGGAGCTTTTTAATGTGTGGCTTTAACTACAAGGTTAGCCTTACATTCTGGAGACATTCTGCGCTATTCACGAAAAAAAGGTCTTTTGAATGACTTTGGTTCATAATTTGATCGATGCCGGTGCGTTCTTCTTTAAAAACCATCAAATATTCCCATTATGCTTTACAGGATCGTAATATCACTCTCATGCATGGCACTGCTTGCCTGCGGTTCAAATTCAGCTGTACAAACACCAAGGTATCGCGCCGGCGGAGGTAGTCCCAATGCCGACGATGCCTTTGTGCTGCAGGAAGGGCGTGTTGTGATCTTCAACGCCAACCTGACCATGAAGGTGGAGAACGCCGACACCTTCAACGTACGCCTGACGGAAATAGCGCGCCAGCACGAAGGATACGTGGTGAAGCTGGGCAGCGAAAGCTCAACCTTCAGGGTAAGGGCTCAGCACCTGAACAAGGCGTTAAAGGCGCTGAAGGGCGAAGGTAAGATCATCAGCAAAACCGTGTCAGGAAATGACGTAACAGAAGTATATCATGATTACGAGATCCGTCTTGAAAACCTGGAGAAATCAAGACAGCGCTACCTCGAGCTGCTTGCCAGGGCAGAGAACGTGGAAGCCACATTGAAAGTAGAAAAGGAGCTGGAACGAGTTAACGGCGAAATGGATTCACTCAAGGGCAAGCTTCAAAGCATGAAACACCTCGCTGACTTCTCCACCATCACCATCGATATCGAACCCAGGCACAAGCCCGGTGTGGTAGGTTACGTGTTTGTAGGGTTGTACAAAGGTGTAAGATGGCTATTTGTGAGGGTATGAGCAGACATAGATTTGAGAGGTGAGATATTAGATTTGAGACTTCGGCGTGGCCGATGCATACCTGTGCTAAGACAAAAAAGAGCAGTGACTATCACTGCTCTTTTGGCGTAAGTGACCCGGCAGAAGGAAAAAGTACCGGGCCATTTTGCTTTTTCTTTAGTTGTTAATCGATCTTCTTATCACGGAGCTGAGCTCTTGTGATGAATACTTTTTCACCATTGTTGTTGATGTAATAATACTTTCCGTTTTCATCAACGTATGCGGTTTCTCCGCCAGGGCCTACTTTATTTTTCAGCTTCTGATCGGTGATCGCAGCAGCGGCATCTTTGGCGCCTTCTTCGATCTTATCACCTGCAGACTGGGTGTCTTTTTCAAGCTCGCTTTCGGTCTCGCGGGCCTCTTCGTTCACCTCGTCTCTTGCTTCACGGGCTTCTTCTTTTACTTCATTCTTTTCATCCCTGTAAGCGTCTTTTCCCGCAGGCTGATTTGTTTTCAAACCATACAGGTCTATGTCGGCCTTCTCGCCCCGAGCATTCGCTTCGGTATTGTAGGTGAAGGCAACCTTCTGGATATCCTTATCAGGATGCTTCAGCTGGATCACCGTAGACTCGCTTCCGTTAGCAAAGTGCTCGCGAACATCGATCTCTTCCATGTCGCCTGACTCATAGAAAACCTGGAGGCGTTGCAGGTGCACTGGCGCCTCCGAAACCTTGATCTTCAAGGCAGTGAATTCATCCGCACCCAACACAGAAATTGATTCGTTCTGTGTTTTAAAGCTCGCTGTGGTATGGCCGATGTGGTGCCAGCCTGGCTTATTTGAGTCGACCACTGCCGGTTTTTGTGCCTGCAGCTTCGTGTAGCAAGTAGCGGTGAGGATCAACAACGTTAATACGATTACTTTTTTCATACCCTGTTCATGTTTAATTCAACTTCACATTTCGTTTTTAATGATATCTTAAGCGAGTTAAAATTCCATGCCGACACAAAAAAAAGAGTGTCTCACCAATTATTGCTGCTGCCATTGTTGATTTAATCCACAGGTTTCAGAAAGCGGCGGTCTCAAGCCTCCACCCTTGCAAGAGCAGCGGATGCCTGAGATCCCGATTCAGGCAAACATGTTAACAAGCGGGAAGGCAAATCATCTTTCCTCGCTTTCAGGGGTTACCTTTTACCCTATTTCCTCGTATTATTGGTACGGCCTGGTATCAAACCTATTACCGGCAAAACAAATTGACTCATGGCAGTACAGATCATTTCCATTGTAATCGTTCTGGCGATCGTTGTTTATTTTTTACGAAAAGAAAACAGGAAAGAGCAAAAGTATTTTGGTAAAAAGGTGGAGCCCGATCGCAAAGAGAAAAAGATCCTTGCCAGGTATAAACAGGAGTATGAGCCCATCAGCGCCGATGAGCGATTGGCAACGTTAGACAGAGACAAATGGGAGCTTGAAGACATTGCGAAAAACGCCACCGAAATAGTATACGACCATCCTATTCCCGCCAAATCTGAAAGACAGAATTTAAAACCAGGCGATCTGGTAAAACTGCATTTTATGATCGAAGAAGAGGGTGAGACTGAAACAGAAAGAATGTGGGTACAGGTTACAGGTGAAAAAGATGGGCTGTTTTCCGGAACCCTCGATAACGATCCGTTCAATGAAATTCTAAAAGCCGGTCAGCTAATTTGGTTTCACGCCAACCACGTGTCGCATATCGATAGAAACAAATAAGGCGTAGCCTTAACGGAAGGACTGCTATTTTCTAAAAAATACCTCTGCTTTAGTCACCTTCAAACTTGGATTGTCAGAGGCAACTAAAATGCCTTTGAAGGTATACTGGGCATCTTCCTCTATCTTGATCTCCGAATTTTTACCTGAAAAGCTCCAGCTGGTTTTATCCATCACCGTTGTTTTAATCTCACCTGTAGTAATGTTCTTTTCGGTGGGATCAATTCGAATCCACCCATCTTCTCACCATTTTTCAGCATCTCCACCTTGAATCTCAAAGCAACATCTCCTTCGCATTCAATATCCATATCAGACCATATCGCAATTTCATCATCCTTCTTCAGGTCTAACGTTGTTTCCTTGATCACCAGGTTTCCTTCAGCGCTCAGTTGATTGATCGGCAGCCTGCCTACCTCTTTACCAAGCATGGCGTCACATCCGGTTAAAACAAGTGACAGTGCCAAAAGCTGTAATAGTTTTTTCATTGTGTTCGTTTGGGGGCTAATATTCACGAAATTTCAGGTACTTCAAAATTAATGCTTACCCCGGCTCAATCAGAGATGGGAAAAACCTGGGTACATACCGGCCATAAATAGCGCTAGCAGCGCAAAAAACGCATTTTGAGCTGGCAAATGAATGTTCTGTCACTTTATTTGCAAAGGGCGTATTTTATTGATTTATTTGTGCCCGTTTTTACAAATCAATCAGGAGAGGTGTCCGAGTGGTTGAAGGAGCACGCCTGGAAAGTGTGTATACCTGAAAGGGTATCGCGGGTTCGAATCCCGCCCTCTCCGCAATTTCAATATCAAGCAAAAGCAAAAGCCTGCAATTCGTATGAATTTCAGGCTTTTTGCTTTTTAGGACGCACCAAATTGTTCATCAAAACTCAAGTTGTTGGTGAGCGATCCGGTGAGCGCACCAAAAAGCAAAAATAGCGCTCACCAGTTTTGCTATAACGAGCTGTATTTCAACTAGTTCACCAGGTGAACATCTTGAAATCGGGTGGCTGCAAGCATAAATTTATCAATGCTTAAAAACCCAAATTGTTATGAGCAACAACAGATTCAATTTGCTTTTCTACTTCAGAAAAGCAAGAGCAAATTCAAACAGTGCTTTACCTTTCATTTACATGCGCATCAGTGTGGGCTGTGAACGAACAGAGGTTTCAACGCAGCGGCAATGGGACCCGAACCGATGGAACACTGCAGCAGGAAGAGCCAGCGGAACGAAAGAAGATGCAAAGTCCCTTAACATTTATCTCGACACACTTCAAGTTAGAGTCTATGAAGCGCAGCGCCAGATCATCGCAGACAACAAGGAGGTAACAGTCAACGCGCTGAAGGAACGACTCGATGGCGCGCCAAAAGAAAAAGCGCGAATGCTGATCGAGGTATTCGACAACCACAACAGTCAGATGGCCCAACTGGTAGGAAAAGATTGCGCTGAGGGAACATTGGAGCGTTATACTGTGGCGCGTAACCATACAGTGGCATTTCTTCAATGGAAGTGGAAAGTCTCCGATATAGACATTCTCGACCTCTCGTATGAGTTTGCCACAGACTTCGAGTTCTGGCTTAAGACAGTAAGGAACTGTGGACACAATACTTCAATGAAGTACATCGGCAACCTGAAAAAAATCGTCAACATATGCCTTAAGAATGGATGGCTTCCTAAAGATCCTTTCCTGGGTTACAAAATGGCAAAGCGTGAGGTGATCCGTGAAGCGCTTTCACAGGAAGAGATAGATGTTCTTACAAATAAGGATTTCGCAGTAAATCGCCTGACCGTAATCCGTGATCTCTTTCTATTTAGCTGTTATACCGGGCTTGCTTACGTCGATATAAAAAAACTGAAGCGTACCGAGATAGCAACAGGTGTGGACGGCGGAAAATGGATCTTCACCAAACGAACGAAAACGGATGTTCCATCGCGAATACCCCTGCTGTCTGCTGCACTGAGCATTTTAGAAAAATATGAAAACAACCCGGTGTGTATCAATAGGGATGTGCTATTGCCGGTGCCCAGTAATCAAAAAATGAACTCCTACCTTAAGGAGATCGCCGACCTGTGTGGCATTACCAAGAACATGACTGTCCATACTGCACGGCATACGTTTGCCACCACCATCACGCTTACCAATGGCGTTCCCATCGAGACGGTTAGCAAAATGTTGGGCCATAGAAACCTGAAGACTACTCAGCACTATGCGAAGATCCTGGATAAAAAGGTTAGCGATGATATGATGGTACTTCGCAAGAAGCTTGATTCCAGAAAAGACGCCTCTCCCTGTAGTTGACTGTTCCTATCACTTCTTAAAATGACATTAACATGAATAAAATAGTAACTTATCTGGAAAGCAAGGAAGTTGTTTTCCATGGTGCGCTCATCCTGATCATCCTTTATGTACCTCATGCCGGCCACCTTTTCAAGCAATTGGAGCACCTTGATATGAGCTTTTTCGGCTACTCAGTGCTGAACTGGGTTTATGGTATAGCCCTCGCGGCAGTTATTGAATTTATTATCCTGGTCTTTATCATTAACGGTTACAGGAATACTGGAAAGTTTTATGCAGTGGTGAGCTTCTTTCTTAATGCGTTTTATTATGACTACTGGTTTGTTGCTGTTCAGGAGCCCACAATGATGAATATCAAATTAACAGGGATAAGCTTCGTTATTTGCCTTACCCATTCCCTGTCTGTTTGGCAATTGAGTGAGCTGTTTTATAATAGGCTGAAGGCGGATAAAGATAAGGTTGTAGAATATTGGTGCCCTGAATGTGAGGCGGGGCCATTCCCGAATAAGCGGTCGTTGGATGGACATATTTCAAAGGGACATAAATGGAAGGAAAAAATGGGACATTAAATGATGTACTATGGCGTACAGGGCTTCTTTAAGAGCAGATCAATAACGAAGCCCGTTGTTCACTCGCTGTTTCTATTCTTCGAAAATCAGCCTTTCAAGGTCATCCTGGGATGGGACTTTTCCGTCCTGAATGATTTTTATTAGCGCATTTCTTAAATGAACCCAAGTCGCGACTAATGGGGAGTGATGTACATCTTTTGCTGTGTGAGCTGCAGTTGATCTATCGTTGTAGAGCTTAGATATTTCCTTGAATAGTTTCAATCGTTCTGTTCCACGAGCAGAAAGGAACGCAGCCAGATTTGCAGACACCCTGTATTTCAATTCACCGGTGTTGGGAGAAAAAAGCTGTTCGATTGCCCCCCATAAGGTAACTAAGCTAGACGAAACTTTTCCAATTTCTGCCGTTGAGTCAAATGCCTTAAAAGCCGAATAGAAGTTGGGATTTGTTTTTATTAAGGTTAACGTTCTTTCAAAACTGCTTTTAACCCATAGCAAGTGATCCTCCTTTACGCTTTGGTTTTCGTTATTAGGTGGCCCAAAAATTCTTTGCTTAATTTCATTTGGAGTTATTACAGGATCAACCTCAGAAGTTAGCACCTTATTAAACGAGATGTTTGAAATTGCAGGGACTGAAATATATGCGTATTGTACAATTCTAAGCAAACTTACCACAGTCCACAATAATTCCGTTTGATCAAAATCATCATTAAATTTCTCAAGAAAAGGCACCTCTATTTCTGCAGAGATGTCAAAGCTCACACCGCCCTTTGCCGGTTTCCACGGGCCATCATGAAATTTATACTTTCCAGGCGGTTTAAATGCCATGATGAATGGAGCTGTAAGATGCGCATAAGTCTTTCTAATTATTATCCCATTACCAAAATCAAATTCGGCATTACTCATTTCTATACCCGAGAGACCCCCGTAAATAGTTTCCATTTCTAAATGCGAGTAAGCAGAGTAGCTGACCGCTGCGTGTTATTTAATAATTAACTCAATCAAGTAACAGTATACAATGTTGATCGACTATTCTCCTTCCTTATTCTAATGTTAGCAATTTCTCTTCTCCTGCCTATGCCTTTTAACTAAGCTTGATTCAATTTAATAAAATCCGTGTCCTGTTGCATAGCTTTCAAATTCCTTTTAAAAGGTTATGTACAAAGTTTTCTTTGGTTAAAAATTAGAAAGAGGATATATTGAAAATATATGCACTAGAGGGGATCACTTTGACCAAAATGTTACCTAACACAATCTTTAATCCTAAGTTATGAGTAATCCTGACTACTTTGAATTTATCAAAATAAGTATCACAGTAATTAGTCCGTTTATTGCATCATATTTAACATATTCATACGCGATTAAAGGCAAACTGAAGGAAGTATCGTTCCATAAAAGGCAAGAACTAAATATAATATTATCTCATCTACTTTTAGTGTACCACCATTTAATTAAGTTGAAAGACCTTGTATCTATTAGAAATTCCGGCGATGATGAATTGATAATACCCAAGGAGTTCATTCCTCTGTTTGCAGTGAAATGCGGATTCTTAAATCACGATTGCTTTAAAAATTTGGAGAAGTCCATTGAAAACTTAAATAAATATGACCCCATTACCTACTATGAACTAGAGGGAATCGGAAAAAGATTTGACTATGTGGTTGAAAAAATATTGATTCCGTTTATTGGCTCAAAAAGCCATTCAAATGTTGGCGATAAATTGGCCTTGGTGAATCTGGATAAGATAATTGTCGAAATTGTTTCTACCATTAACGCAGTGTCTCCTCTTATCGACAAGGAAACGGTTAAGCGATCAAAGCAAAAACTGTTCAAACCTGGCGAAGAGCATGATTCACTTAAAAATGAAATAAATCAGTGGGTCTACGAATTAATTATTGATCTGATGCCAAAAAGAGAACGCATGCCAACCTTTGATGAGTTTTTAAAAGAAGCATCTAATCCCGAAGTAAAAGCTGTGCTTAACTCTCAAGTAAAAGTATTAATGGATAATGAATTTGAATCATTAATAAAAATGGTCGCAGAGAATCCAGATCTATCATTTGAGGAAATTGAAAAGGAACTCGGTAAATTGAATTTATAGTCATTCAAACTTAACTAGCTCTCAGCAAGCTATTTCTACTCATCACTTTGCTGCACGGTAATGTAGTTAGGTCGAATCCGAAGAAACCCTCAATGTGTCACATGCTCAACCGTTTGTTTCGTGTAAAAATATTCTTTTACACTGAGCAAGGTAGTCATCTGTATAGCCACTAAAAACCATCCTATCCAGTTCTCTCCTCATCTGCCTATTACTTTTTCCCACGTGCGCATACTCCTTTTTTGCTCGTTGGAATAGATATTTAGAATACCTGGTCTTTCCTTCCAAAGAACCGTATTCCTTCTCCCAATTCTTCATCAATTCCTTATGGTATATTTCACAATCCAGGAAAATGTAGTTTGCCCTATTATCCGGCAACGATTCAAGCAGGGATTTTATGCCATTGGCAATACTATCTTTAGTTAACATGGCATGAAAGAACGAGGTAAAGCTCACCTCAAAATCAAATGCATCAACCTTCGTACTCGCTCCTATGTATCCAAAAAAGGGGCAAGGTTTATCGATCTCTCCTTTATACATGTCTAAAAAATTTGCACCGTGGCAAGTAGCTAGTGAGACATACAGGTTATTCTTGCACGCCACATTCATCTTTCGTAAAGGTTCTTTCAATTCTTCCCAGGAAATGGTTTGTCCGCTGCTTAAACACAAGCCCCCGCTGGAGGTTCCATGCATTTCAAAATGCAAATAAGGTTTTACTCCGTGCGCAATAGAATCCGTTATATTGTTGATCACTTCAAAAAAGGTAGTCCGGTCATTAACGTTTATCAATTCATCCATCGACTCAATACCACGTTGAAGGCACGCATATTTTATTTGCTGGGCAATCTCACTACCGGTGTGTCTTTCATCATCTTGTAGCGATTGAAGAATGAAAATGGCGTTAAACTTAATTCCTCTTTTCACATCACAAATTTAAAGCGATAGTAACTGGAAATTCAATGTAGTGGAAGGACCGATTATAGCTATACCAATTTATAGATTTCCACTAATTTTAGTTCTCTTGCTAAAAATATCGAATGATGTATTGTTAATTTAGCTTCATTCTAAATTTTTGCTGCAAGTTCCTTAATCTCTCTATTAAATGGTCAAAAGGTTTGGTTTCTCCATAGATCATTTGTTCCCGCATAGTTTGATAGTCTTTTTTATAAAGCTCTTCTACTTCTGAAGGAGGGATGAACGTAATCGTTTTATGCCCTAATGTTTCGTAGTTAACCCATGGGATTCGTTGATAGAATTGACGATGTTCGATTAGTTGGTCGTATAAGACGTGATCCGCTAACGCTCGTGTTTCCGTATCGGTATCCATCATGCTCTCCAGATCATATAGATGACGAGACATCCTCTCGGTTCGTATTTTTCCTGCATCTGGTTTGCCAAATTCTTCATGAAGAAGAAATGCCTTTTCGAGAAATGTTTTTTGCGGCTCAACAGTATTGATTTCCAGTGGTATCTCGGCATAGGCCTCATCTAACGTTTCTTCCGAGAGCAAAGAAACAATAGCCACTTTAGAACAAGGAATACTCAACGAGCGGACGCTTACCTCGATTTTGACTTCATCGGCGATATATGGATTGTGATCATACAGTGAGGGATATTTAAGGTGAATTGTTTGAGGATCGGTGTCTGGCCTGTTTTCCGGAATAGGTGACGCGGCAACCGTCGCCAATCCCATTGGAACACCCAATGCAGTTAGTTGTTTGTCTAGTTCGTTTTTCAAGTCTACACTGGTAAATGCGCAACCGGCACGTTTTAGTTTGTCGACATAACTTTTAGTGGGATTTCTTTGATAGGCGATACCGAATGCCTCCGGTGATAGGGCAATATCTATATCTTCAGAAAATCTTGAAATTAGTTTCCAACATTTGCTTAATGAAGTACCGCCTTTGAAAACAATATGTTCGGCATAGGCACTTTGAAAAAGTGCTCTCAAGGCTAATGTGACCCACCAATCCTTTTCGATGGCTTTTGCTATAATACCTGTATTGTATTCAACTCTAGTGATAGAAGCTTTTCGTTGTTCAGGTGTCAATTGTAGCCATCCGGTCATTTTTAGTAATGTTTTTTTTCATCAATTTTATAATATAATCGTTTACCCTTGCGGAAGCTAGAGTAAGGTCATGCTTTAATTTCCGAGGATCTTCTTGTAATAAGAGTTCGCGGATTTTTTTTTCAATCTCTTCATTAATGTGACTAGTCCCCAGTTCTTCAATTGCCTGTATTACCAAACTGCTTATTTTACCCTTAGTTGCTAACTTCCTTGCTGGCGTTGGCTTAAACCTGACCTGCATCTTTCCCAGTTTGAATTGTTTTGCGTTGCCGTCAGTAAGGTAAACCCGTTTGGTTGGAACTTGTGTTGTAAGGCCTAATTGATGGATCGCAAATGCACCCGCAGGCCTCACGCGTATATGCTCTTTGCGAGCCAGCATTTTTATAACTTCGTCTGCGTCTGGAAGTAGCTCACCCAGGACCGGATCAATCTTTGGAATGTAGTAAATACCATGCGCAAGACGTTTCACCTTACCTGTGCGGGTAAGTCTGGATAGGGCTTTTTTTATAGCCGCTTGTGTACCTGTTCCTCTAAAATCTGTCGGGAACAGAATTTCACCAACCTTTTTTTTTGAGATCAGCGTTTCAATATACTTATGCGTTCCTTCCTCCATGTCACCAATTTGCAAAAAAAGGGGACAAAGTGTGCCTGGCAGACGACACTTTTTTTCAATAAATGGTGACATAACTCCTAACATTCTGTTTAGGCTACTGGAAACCAATCACCTAGGGAGTTGGTGGAAGTCACAAAATATGAAGCACGTATAATACTGTAATACAGAATGTTATGACAAAACTGATTATAGGAGGTTGGTAGATGGGATGGTAGAAAATACATGGTTTTGGGCACTTGTTTTCCCAAGCAGGCAAATCTCGCTTCCTTTCCTGGGATGATAAGAAGGGCTGTAGATAATGTATCCAAATCCCGAAAGGTCACTGATAACCTTATGGTAGGTCGCCTTTGAATTGATCCTGGCGAGTTTCATCAACTTACTGCGTGAGATGTTGAAAGGGTTTTTGCAGCCATTACCAATCCATTTTTGACACAATACAGTATAAAGACTTATATGGTAGGATGTCAGATAGGTGTCTGACGTGATCCGTTGTAGGTAAGCATTTAACTGATGAAGACTGTCCATGGTTGTGCTGATCGCATATGTTAAACTCGCAGCAGCCTTGTAATATCTTGGTGACGGTAGAAAATGAGCCGTCCTATTTTGGTGAAGGGAAGTTTTCCACTAATTCTCAGATTTTGCAAGGTACCAGGCGAGATGCCAAGCATCTTTCTGACTTCTGAAGACTTTAGCCATTCCTTTGTTCCGGGCGTGGCCGCGCCTTTCAATAATTCTTTGATCTCATTAAGCAGCTCGACTTTGAAGCTCTGAAGATCTTCAATGGTAATAAGCTGATTCCGGTACAGCCTCGTCCCTTCTGATAAATTCTCCACAGTTGCCATACTTTACTTATTGGTGCTTATTTTCTCTTCTTTGTATTAAAAAGCACTGGCCCCAAGTTCTCACTGATCTTTTCCAATGACCTGCCAGCAACATATCCCCCCACTCCCAAATCCATAAGCGTCCAAATATGATCATCAAGCGTAGTTACCGGAAGATTGAAGTAAGGTACTAGAACATAGTTGTTAAAAACAATGAACATACAAATGCACATAAGCATCGGTCGCCAGTTGCGCTGTAGCCAGCTTTCTCCTTTGGATTCTGATTCAACGATCTTGGATTTGCTTTCAAGGAGCTTGCCCTCATAGTCAAGGTAAGCACCTTCTATGCTGATGAGCAGCTCCTTGTATTTTAGTTGCAGCTCCAATTTTTCATCGGACTTATCTATTTTGTCTATTGCCGTACCGATAGAATCAACTACCTCTTTGGCGCCGGTTCCCAGGATCTTTGATAAGAAGCCTCCCAACCCTGGTCCTTTCCTAACCTCACTTGCTTCCATATGACAATAATTTAAAAGTTTGTAGAATTTAGCTGGTTAAATTGTGCCGCACTTTGAATGGGCCGTGTATCGAAATGTTCGAAAAAGTCAAGCGAGCCTTTTACACCGTATCGGGTACGGTAAACTGTAGCTATTCCGTTTTCAACACTTACCCCAATCTCGATATGATGCTCCCAGTCTTTTCCGCCTCTGTAATTTCCATCCTTAGTATGTTGGAGAACGAGAATGAATGCGGCGTCCGGATTGTCTTTCTTCAATGCTTTAAAATCCTCAAGCTTTAAGCCTAGGTCATTTATTGAATCCAAGATAATGAACTGATAAGCCGCCAAATGAGGTGTTTCAAGGTCTGGTGCAAAGTCAAGATTCTGCGGCTTCGGCCTGAGCAGTTCGTTGATCTTGTCTGTAAGCGTTGAGGCACCATGCTCCTCGGATGAGATGTAAAGCACATTTCCGAAGTTGTTTGCCAGGTACTCAGCGAACTTTAACAGCAGCGTTGTTTTTCCGGAACCAGGCTCACCGTGAAACATTATTGTAAAGTTCTTTGCGGGTTTACCCATCAAAGTATTCCACGGGTAACCGAAGTCCAGGCTTTCAAACTGGCGATTTCCCATTTCCTCAGCAGACAGCACGCCAAGCCCTCTGTTGTGAGAGCAGGCGCCCTGGTGTTCGGCGTCTGTGTATGTGCCGCGCTTACATGGACGCAGCTTTTGCCCTCCCGTATGGTATATTCTGCCAAGGCTTTTTTCACATGAGCAACCCCGTACAATGTCCTCCAGGCCGTTGAGCTCTGCTTTGCTGATAGGTATTCGATCGCCTTTTCTCAGCTTGATAGCTTTATAAATTGAATTCACTTTGTCTGCATATGGATCGTCTTTTGAAATCCTTTTGTTTTTAACAAGGTTCTCCAAGTATTTTATAAACGTGTCGATTTTCTTGGCATCAATCTTATCCTGTAAGCCGATGAACCGCTTAATAGCGGTAATAGAGGGATAAACTTGTTCACCCCCGGCGATGGCCACAAGTTTGGGCAACTCGGCCTTAGCTATAGTGAAGGTTGCTTCGCCCTTCATCTTATTGTAGGCTTTTACCAGGTTGTCCTGTATCTTCTGAATTTCGTTCGCGAACGGAGACTTTTTTTGAATGAGCTTCTGCACGATAGATCGCTGCAAAGACTTGATAAATGCCAGGATTGCATTCGGTGATTTTACCTTGTTATGCAAACCTACGTATCTCTTGATGAATTTTATTTCCTCAGGAATATGCTCCACGTGCCTTACTTCGTTCGTGCTTTTCGATTCGATTTCCCTACGGCTTCCGGAAGGTTGACCTGACGTTGTACTATCATCCCCTTTGTAAAAGGTCGAAAGATTGGCCAGGTATTCATCTACCGTGGCTTTAATGTCATTATCTGAGTGGTAATAGTCCCATGTTGTGTGACCTTCCGTTATTTCCTTTACAAAGTCATATCCCTCCTTCAGGTTTGTAGGCAAGTCAGAAGTTCGTATTCCAGTTACTTTCTGAAAATAATTTTTGCTCGTAATCATAAAACCTCTATTTAGCTTTTCTTCATTCTCCACTTCAATCTGAGTGCTTTTGCTTTCATCGCCATTACTTTTGCTGCATCAATATTTTCCGGGCCAACAGGTAAGTGACGTTGTTTTGAAGGATACGCACCGGAAGCGGCATGAATGCCAGCGCTTATTACCGCGTCTGCTTGTGCAAGTATTTTAAGCAATTCAAGCTGTCCCTCACGATTTGTGTCTTTGATAGCTCCATTCGCGTTTTCGAACTTTTCAATTAGGATCAAGAGTGATTCCGGCAATTGTAAGTCGCCAGGATCGCTGGGTAGTAGCATAGAATATTTTGGTGCGTATCCTTTCATGTTATTGGTTCAATTTGTTTGACAGGTCGTCTATTGTTTCCGTGATATGCTCAATAGCCTCCCCTTCATCTATAGTTCGTCCGAAGTAGTATCTATTCGGGGCTAACTTTGTGCGGTCCGCATAACCGGATTCCTCAACGATTTTTTTTAAGCTACTTCTTCCGAGACCATGGCCGAAATTGTCGGGTATCACAACACCAAAGTGATCATATAGACACAGATACCCCTTTAGCCCTTCGAACCTGAAAAAGCGCGGATCGGAGGTTAGCAGAGCCAATAAGTTCATATCGAGCCTCTCGTCATAGTTCTTTACAGGGATAAGTGCCGCATAAGCAGCTTTTTCATAGGTATCAGGTGAGCTACCCAGCGCAATGGTGATTTTGGTGGGGATGTGTGCCTGTTCCAGGAGCTGTGCTACGATAATTGCACTAATACCACTGTAAAGTAATTGCTCGGCGGTGGTTCGGCTGGTACCGCCACAACCGACAAACAGTTCAACAGCTCGTTTTTCCTTACTGCTCGGCGGAAACCAGGCGAATACCTTTTTGTTTGACGTTCTTATCTTGGGCTTTCCATCTGACTTTTGCTCCCAGCGTTCTATGATTGGAGTATTGTCTTTGATTAACGTGTATCCTCTCCTTGAACTTTTAATTTCTTTGTTGTCAAACGTCTTTTTATGAGAAGGGCTGTAAAATTCCTTAAGCCGGAACAGCCCCATTGAGGCCCTGTCAAACACAAAAACGCCTAAACCAGATGCGTTGTATTCAAGTTTTTTTGACTTAATCTTGTTTCTTGTTAGCGTAGAGATCTTGTCGTTGACCTTATCATAAATTTGCTGAATGAGCTCGGGTCGTTTGTATTGGGTAATACCGCTGCTCAATTCCTCAAAGGACGTGTCCGGCCCAAACCAATTCGGCATATTGACGATTTGGGTGTTAACGGTTTCTTCGGAAAACTCATCCATTCTCGCCTGATTCTCCGGAGAAAGGCTTTGCAAGGCTCGGTTTACCCATTCCCTGTATTCGAGCAAATTTCTGAAGTCGTCTTTTATATGAGCGTTAAGCATTAGTAAGCATTTTTATCCTTATCAAACTCTCTGTATTCGTAGTTGCTGAACAAATCGGTGTACCTTATTTTGCCTTTAATATTTGATTGCTGTATCTCAGTAAATGTGCTGATATAGCTGTCGAGGGTGCTTTTGAACGTCTTTCCGTCTGAAGCTTCGACTCCACCTTTAGCTTTGGTTTTCAACCGTTGCATTTCAAGATTGTATGAGTCGCGTGCGTTTTGCATAAAGCGGAGGGACACCTGCGCCTCGTATTTCAGCTCCTCGATGGCGGTCCGCATGCGATCACTTATACTCCATACCAGGTCATTCTGCAAGATCTCACGCTCTATAGTTGGATTTTTCTCGATGAAATACACGCTGCCAGCGAACCTGTCTAACAGTGAAAGATCTTGTTTGTTGTTGGCCCCATAGATGACACTTTCCTTATCAGGATAGATGTTGCCTGTTGCAATGCAGGCAAAATGTTCATGCTTAGTAAAGCTTTCTTTCCTTGCGTTGAATATTACCGCATTGTGTATTTTAGTTTTTGCAAGTGCGTCATTAAAAAGGCCAGCGGTGTTGGGATCTATTTTCGGAAGCTCATCTAGTATTAAAACATAACCGTTCGTCCAAGCCTCAATAAGTTTTCCTTCCACATAACCGTCCATTGTTTGACCTCCGATGATTTCTGTGGGTGAAGTCCACTGGGAACAGTTGATTGTTATGTGTTGACGACCGAGGGCGATCTTGGAGATGAGATGTTCTGCCAGATAAGTTTTTCCGGTTCCTGCTCCGCCTACGAGCATTACATTATTCCCAAGAACGACGTCATCCACGATTTGCTGGAATGTGGGAATTGTCGGCCTCCTGAATGATGTTGTTACCGCTGCAGGCAACTCATATCGGATGATTTGCTGCTGACTTGATAGAACCTTCTTGACTTCATCGTTAAGATTTTGAAAGCCAAGTCGAATGTCATCAAGCTCTGTCTGTACTAACTCGCGAACAGCCTCTTCGTTTATTGGATGTCCCTGGTGTTTTTTTAATGCGTCAAATAGCTCTTGAAATATTTCGTCGACGTCCTTGGCGCTCTTTTTAGCCGTTTTCTTCTCAGCTATTGACTTGGTTGCAGAACTTGCAGGTAGGTCGTGTTCAAGTTGCAATTGCTCAACCAGCAGCCTGTCCATTTCTAATGCGATCTTGTTCTCAATGGTGAAGTCGCGGCTCAGTTTTTCAATCATCGAATACCTCTTTTGCGTATCCGCGTCTTTGCTGGTGATCACATCCCTATATTCAACAACTTTGTACATGCCTTTTCATTTAAAATTGAGTACTTCCCACTGTTCCTGCATAGCCCAGGCTTTGCGCCTAAAGCGTTGAAGTTTATTTTCATCGAGCGGTATTTCGCCAAAACCCTGTATGGCTTTTTTGGCCCTTCGTTCCTGTTCAACACGCATTTTAAGTAGCTCCAATTCTGCTTCGGCTTCAAGTTCTAAAAGAGCCATGTCATCCGTCTGTGGTTTGGCACTTGTAGGTTGGCGCCTTCCATCTGCGTCGATTGCCACTACCCGCACTGTTATTGAGGTCGAGTTGAAGGCGTTCTTAAATGCTTCTTTTAGGGGCTCGCTTACAAAGGCATTCTTCACCTGGAGAAACTCACGGAATGCCTTGTCCTTCTTGAACTGTCGGAAAAATGGGCCTTCACTCATGATGAAAACAACACGTCCCCCCGGCTTAAGTAAGGTGAAGGCATGCCTTACATGATCCACGTCCTGTCCATCCTCAAACGGTGGGTTCATGATAATTTTGTCATACCCTTCACCAGGATTGTATTTCAGAAAATCGCTGTCAACGAGCTGATAGCCTTTTAGTGTAAGGATTTCTCGTAAAATGCTGTGCGGTTCAATAGCATGCAGTTCATGATAGGAATGTGATTCTCTAACAGCATCCAGTAGATCTCCCTTTCCCGCTGAAGGTTCTAAAATGCGATCGTCCCCTTGTATGTCAGCCAGTTCAAGAAGTTGTTGAATGAGTTCTGTAGGAGTCGGAAAGAAGCCTGGTATCTTCGCTTCAAATGCCCTCATTTCGAGGTTCTTGAGTTTCTGTTCCTTCTCAATTTGCTCCTTACTATTTGTTGGCGAAAAGTCTTCTAAGAGTTTTGTTCTCTGCTCACGGGCATACAGGCATTCATTCTTATTGCTGATGCCTAGTTTTGAGAGTTGTTCCTTGTAAGTGCTGTAATTCTCTTCTGTGTATTCATACCAGTACACGAGACTAGCCTGGGTGCGGGTTCTGATCAATTGTAAGTAGGGAAACTGTACGATTTTTCCAGATCGGTGGGCATCTGCAAGAGCGTATAGAAAGGTTTGCAATTCTTTTAACTCGTAGCCTTCGTCCCGCATCACTGCTGCAATCCCCATTCTTCTCTTTGTAGGCCGTAGCTTTGAAATGGCCGGGTTTATCTTGGAATCGATCTGCTTCTGCATCCCATCTGCTAATGCTTGAAGCTTTTTAGCAACTTCTTCATTTGGCTGAAGGGATTGAGATTGATTGCTTTGTGGTTCCTCTATGCCTCCCTCTCCAATCACCTTGTTGTAGTATTTCTTATATGAAAGAGATTGGTCGCTGATCAACGAGCTGATTGAAGGATAGGCCTTCTTCAAGAATGACTTGCTATAAAAATATTTCGGCGGCTTCGACTTAACAGAAAATTCTGTTCTTTCACGCAGCCTTTCAAATTCATCGATGCTTTTAACTCCAACCCAGAAATTCCTTTTTTCATATTGAGTGTCGTCAACATCCACTTCCGTCTCTGAAAGCTTCTGTGCAAGCTCCCGCGACTTAGCATTATCTAAGGCATACCACATCGTTTGCTTTTCAGAAAACTGGAATCCGTGTGCTTTCAGTATTTCCCGAACCTCGGGAATAGGCCGAGTAGTGCCAAACCGTATCTCTATCCCGTCTGGCGCTTTCTTGCCGTTCGGATAAGTCCGATTGTTGTTGTAAGTGATATGCGGTTTTAACTTGATAATATCACCCAGGCCGATTTCCACATCATCAATCATTTCCTTTCTTGCTTTCGCGATTGTGAAGGAAAGGTACTGGGGTGCAAACTGGTGGGTTTACGATTTATCGCGATTTTTTAGGAATAGGGGCAAATATTTATGATTTGCTGACTTAAAAGACACTTAAGATCCGAACTAGTTATTCGACTTATACATGTAACTGAGTTCATAACCGGGGGAATTAAGTTCGCCAAGCGATAATTTTCTCGTGCTTCATTACTTAAAGCATTGCTAAACGCTAGATGTCTTACCATCTGTTCTTGTTTTCAAAATTTCAATAACTTGGTTCGTGGGACTTTCAACATCCCCGTCTTTGGAACCAAACCCCGTGGGCTGATTGCCAAAGATAGCCCTAGTTGCTTCAAGTAAAACAGCGTTTTTCGTTCCTTCGTCAGTGGCACCAGCATTAAACGTTTCAAATGTAATCAAAGCATTATGCCTATGGCGGTTGATGACTTGATTATGCTTTTGTGCTCGATAATTTTTCATGCATATGGCAATCGCATAGAACAAGATTGTAATCGTTAAAAGACGAACGATAGTTATCTGCAATACATAATTATTGTTATCTAATAGCTTAGATTTAGCTATGTCCTCAGCTAGATTTTCCAAGCCATTGTTAAGGCTGAAGCCATATGCGACCCCTGTGGCTAATAGAATAGCAGTGAGAACAAGCCAGACGATTGACGAATTAGAATTCCTTGTTGACTCAGTATTAAAAATGACCGAATAACGATCAACGCCAACTTCCTTTGATTTTGCCCTAACTGCGGCAAGTACACTTTCCATTTCCCCTAAGGTGGTCTTTAACTTTTCTTCCGCTTCTTTAATCTCTCTTTCTAGGTTCTCACTTTCTATTGTGGGCACAGTCACCTGAGGTGCTCCATAGTGTGGAGCACCAAGAGTACCTTCAGTCGTTAAATCTAGCATTTGAAACGCTTTTACTGACAGGTTTAGTACTTTGTCGAACACTTCATGGAAGTTATTAATAATCACATTTTTTGATTGCTCGGCCCTGTCTTGAGCGACGCCAAACTTGACTATGCTTAGGAGCGTTGTTAATAAGTTAGTTAATTCACGGGAAAGGGCGTGAAGCGTGGGTAGGTGAATGGATTTTATTTCAATTATTTCGAGCTTGGTAAGTAAGATTTTTAACTGATTGAACTCATTTCGCAGTTCCGTAAAAGCCCAATCTCCCAATGAAGCGGTTCGGACAAGGTCTCGTTCTACGTCAAATTTCCTAATTTCCGTAATGAGTCGTCTAACTTCACCGGCTGCTGATTGTGATTGTGTCATAAAAACTGAGGGTTTATGGATTGACAAAAATTCTGTATGTGTCCCATATCAGAAAAATATCATAAATAATCATAAATATTCATAGTGATTCAATAGCATCAAACAAGTTACCAGAAGCACAGACGTTTTTTGCACAATCAATAAGGTTATCATAATGGAGCAATAGAACATCCGACGTTTTACGGCAACTCTTTCCTTGGCCGTCAATTTAAAATGGTCGCGATCATATAACATAGGCTGGAATTACATTCAATATTAATATAGCGGATTGACAGCCGTTGTCACAGCCATTGAGCTATTTTCACGAAAACAACCATAATATCTCATGAAACGAACTTATTGGATCTTCGTAATTATTGTTATTGCCATAGTGATAGGCATTGGAATTGGAATTTACCTATCTGAAGAACGTGCAGTCAACACCCCAACTCAAGAGCCGGTCGAGGGAAAATTGGCGTGGATCAAGACGAGAATTAAAGGGCTTGAGACCAGAATAAAAAGTGAAATTGCCGCACTCAAATTGACCAACGAGATGGAGGCTGCACTCAATAGAAAAGTAGATAGATTATGCCTTGGAATCGGAACACTTTTCCTTTTGATCCTTATTGGAATCACAGCGTTATTTTATTGTAATGGTTTAGACTTGCTCACCGCAATACTTAGCACGGCGGGTCTGGCCTCCCTATTCTTTCCACTAGCCTCTGTTGTCTTTTGGCGTACAGTAGATTTCGATTTCATAGTTACGAGAACAAGAGGAAAAGTAAAAAGTTGGCTGAATGAGAAATACGGGCATAATCCTGACGCTATGATTGAACTAAGTGCCAGCATTGCTAAAAACAGCGAGGAATTGGACAAACTGGTCATTCCAAGCATTCAATAGCCGAAGTAAAAATTAAACGGTCAGTTACGAGTATGAAGTTCGCACTGATTAACGGTAGTAAAATTGAAGCCACCAAGGGAGCTAAAGGAGTTTGTCCTAGCTGTGGTTCAGAATTGATCGCTAAATGCGGAGAGTTTAAAATAAATCACTGGGCACATAAAGGTGTTCACAATTGCGACCCTTGGTGGGAAAACGAAACTGAATGGCATCGATTATGGAAAAACAATTTTCCAGTGGCTTGGCAAGAAACCCCTTTGTTGGATCAACTGACTGGGGAAAAACACATAGCAGACGTTAAAACTGAACACGGTGTTGTTATTGAATTCCAGCACTCACCAATCAATGCCCAGGAACGTATGGCGAGAGAGAAATTTTATATGAACATGATTTGGATTGTTGACGGAGCTCGTTTGAAAAAAGACTATCCTCGCTTTTGTAAGGGAAGAAACGATCTTCGTGCCACGCAAAAAAAAGGCTTATTCATTATTGACTTTCCAGACGAATGTTTTCCCTCATCTTGGTTGGCAAGTTCCGTTCCGGTAATATTCGATTTTCGAGGTGTAGCATCTATTGACGATCCGGGAGATATAAGACATGGACTTTATTGTTTATTTCCTAGGCATAGTAGCGGACACTTTTTTCTTGCCGCGATTCCGCGGACATCTCTGATTGTGAATTTGCTCAACGGTAACTTTCCTATAAAGCTTGCTTCAACTGACTCCGTCAAGCAGATTGAGGTGATGAAACCGTCAGGTAGCTTTCGGAGAAGAGAATCTCCATATTATCTAGAGCGCGGACGCTGGAAAAGGCGCAGGCACCTTTAAAAGCTTTTCTAAGTCCGTTTTATTGAAATCAGGGCGAAAAAGCAAATTATTCACGAACTTGAGGACGTCTGTTCTATTTCGGCCCAGTATCGCAATTTTAAAATCCCAATACTCAATCCAGATAGAATGGTCTGCCTCGCTTCCGAACCTACACCTAATGAGCCAGTCTTATCAAACAGTAGCATTTTGCTTTTAACGTTCTTGCACCAAACTTTTTAATAGCGTAGCTTAGTTTCTTAAGCCTATATCATCATTACCCCCGCTTACTCCACATCAGATGCAAATTCACTACTTATGGATCAATGACTTTGGCCGGCTTCAAAAGGCAGGAATCAATCTTTCATCAAAACTTATCGTGGAAATGGAGACTGACAAGGACGCGGCGGACCATTACACGCTGACGATATCTGAAAACCCGGAATACATTCACAATTTCTTTGATAAGGAGAATATCTCAAATGTAACTGCCATCATCGGAAAAAATGGCGCAGGCAAGACTACTATCCTAAATTACCTCAAGTCTCATTTACCGGTGGGGCTTCAAGCTAACGTGAAAGGTGATCTTTTTATCTATTCGATTGGGAAAGATGGAGCTAACCAGGAGTTTTTTATCATCAAGCCGGATTATATCAAAGTCAAATTGGAAAATAAAACAACCATTAAATTCCATCAAGAAGTTTATGGCGAAAATGTCGGCGAGACTTTCCGCTTTACTGGTGAGCTTGGAGATGCAGGGTACATCTACTACTCGTATTTATTAGACTTTAACCAGGATATTACGCCCTGGAGAGGTCTTACTAACATTTCCACTTCCTTCCTGATGATGGAAGAGCGTCGGCGGATAGTCGAAGAAAATAGGGTTGCGTCTACAAGAGTCGCACTCTTATCTGATTGCAACGACTTAGATAACTTACACATGTCCGAGGTACAGCGAGCAATACAACTTTTATTGGATGAATCACTTACGCTGCCTTTTGATAAGCCTAACACCTTAATTATCGAAATCGACTTGAATGATATTTCATTCTTTTCGGATCAAGAGAGTACGCATACAGATATTCATAAAATATTAAAGGAATTTAAAAAAGAGCGTAGCTTAAGTGACGACCGCGTAGACGACCTCATCAAGAATTTCCTCCTTGCTATTTTCGTGAACTCTCTTATCGATGACCATAAATATGGCGGGCTAAAAAGTCCTTCTATCCCAGAACGCAAACCGCAAATAAATGAGCCTGCAAGAGACTATATTCTTAGCTATTTCTCTAATATCGCCGATAGTGATGACAGAAAAATGATCTTGCCAAGACACAAATCACTGCAACAACTAGTACCGCAATTGGTGGCCCTACTGGAACAGCTAATTCGCGATAAAATTGTCACTATCGAAGATGCAAGTACCATGCAATTCTCAATAAATGAAACAACGGAAGGAGATTTTAGGCGTTTCAGCAGACTGTATCTCCAAGTCAAAGGAATCAGTGCATTCCTGAATTTCCGTTGGCGCACGCTAAGCGGAGGCGAGCAATCGTATTTATCATTGATGTCCCGATTTTATGATGTTCGTCATCACCAAATCGGAGATTTACCGCATAACCTCGTGATTCTTATCGACGAAGGAGATGTTGGTTATCACCCTGAATGGCAAAGACGGTTTTTAGATATTACCCTCAATTTCCTTAGTCAATTATTTGAAGGACATACGCTTCAATTGATCATAACCGCCAATACGCCGTTCCTTTCATCAGACTTACCGAAGTCACATGTTCTGTTCGTTGAATGGATAGACAACAAAGTTTCAACCTTCCATTCTAAGCACAATAGCCGAGAGCAAACATTTGGCGCCAACATTCATACCCTTTTTTCTAATTCTTTTTACATGGATGGCATATTAATGGGTGAATTTGCAAAAAAGAGAATTAATAAAATTATTGACTACCTAAAAGAACCCCTGAAACAAAACGAAGCACCTAACGAAGGATATAAGAAAACAATAGATGTGATCGGGGAACCCGTGCTTAAGAGAAAATTGCAAGATATGTGGTTGGAGAAATTCGGACTGGATGAAGAGCTGCGTATGCTACAACGAAGAATTGATGAAATCAACCATCAAAAAGCAAAAAAATGATTAGAAGCCCACATACTCTTGTCGATTTAGACGCTAAGGCAAACATTTTCTTTAACGATATTAAGAAAGAGCTACAGTTACACCGCAAACTGCATGCCCATCCAAATGATTATCTAAAGCCGACAATGCGCTACCTCGAATTAAATCTTGAAACAATCATTACTGGTCGCCCAGATATACTTGAGAACGAAGCTGCAAAAAACATTCAACCCTTAGTTGAACAGGCGGTAATAGATTTTCTTTTGTCCAACCCCTCTCTAAAAGACAAGAAAGGAAAAGATATCACAGACACTAAAAAAAGGGAAGCGTATGCAAGAAATATAATCAAATCAGAAATCACGAAAATTTTCAATTATGACCTCGATGACGATTCTTTTAGAGACAAGGATCATGGGGCGGTTGCTTATCGACATGCTAAACGTTTGAATACCAACACCTGTCCATACTGTAATGGAAATTTTACCTTTACCATAAGGAACAAGCGCATGAAATGCCGTCCACAATTCGACCACTTCTTGAACAAGGACCGTTACCCCTATTTTGCCCTTTCGTTCTATAATCTGATACCTAGTTGCGCGCTCTGTAACTCAGGAGCCCTGAAAGGAAGGAAGCTTTTCTCGATTACAACACATCTTCATCCTTTCATTGATGACATAGAAGGATTGTATGAATTCAGAACTAGTATTAACGCAGTTGACTTTTTGGTGAATAACGAAGATTTCACGCTGCAACTCAAACCTTGTCAGAATGTAAGCAAGAAAGAGAGAAAAAAAGCCATGGCTAACATTGAAGTATTTGGGCTTCAGGATCGATACGGATTCCATAAAGATATTGCTGGAGATGTTCTAAAAAAATCATATGTCTACAATAAAACTGCAATTGAGAACCTATTTACTTCATTCAAAATCGGTAATCACTTAATTTTTAAATCTGAAAGCGAAGTAAAAGAATTGATAATGGGTAACTATTTACACCCAAACAACTTTCATAAGAGAATATTGTCCAAGTTAACAAAGGATATAGCTGAAGAATTTGGATTAACGATTTAGTATTCGACGGAATAATATTACTAGTTTTATCGGGTTACCCTAAGAAGAGCAAGCAAGTGTCTAAAATTTGCAGATTGTACGCTTGTTGCATTACGTACAGAGAATGAAATACAGTTATCGTGATAATATAGCTGAGCTAACTGATAAAGCAAAAATTGACATAAGCGATATATTCGACTATGAAAGCTCACCCATAAAGGAGCTTTATGAAAAATACTTTCAGTTTTGTCAGGAAAATTTAGCGGAGCATTGCAATGATTTTAATATTTCTCCAGCAAAATTCTACTATCGACCAGAATTTGGAATAAATGCGCGAGCTGGTAGGGTGAATGGCTACTTTGTAATTGGAGTAAATATGGGAACAGTACACTCTCTGTACGATTTGTTCTATCAAAAGAATACCATATTTCAATCTCATGATTTATTATTGAAAAACTATGGTGGACTGATCGAAAAATTTGATGTTCCCGTAGGGCATTTTATGTTCCAATTTGGAATTCTCTTCACATATTATCACGAACGAGCGCATTTGATCCAGACTTCTCCACTCTTAGCTAACTGGTTCTCAGAGCAATCTGGCAACGGCCCTCATAACACATTTTCCATCGAAAGACATATTCTTGAAATGGATGCAGACATTGATGCAGCCCAACATATATGCTTTCATTTAATTGAGTACTGGAAAAAACTTAACACGGAAGATCGAACAGAAGACAATATTCAAAAAATACTTTCCATCGGAGTTGCAAGTATATTTTCGTATTTCTTGTTGTACTATAAGCAAGGCATAAAGATCTATTATCGACAACACACACATCCTCATCCGTTAATACGACTTTCATATATTGTGAATTGCTTGAGTCAGGTGGCAAAAATAAATTTACCTCTAAGTTTCCAATTAGATCAAAATGCTATGTCGCAAAACGGTATCGTTATTGCCGATTTATTTTATAAAGAAGTATTTCATTCAAGCCGGGTCGGAAATGCATTAGCACAATCCACCTCTGAGGGCAGAAACATACAGGAATATGTAAATGAGCTTTTACAATTAGCAGGTGCTTTTCCCAACCTGGTTATGAAGAGATAACTTCGTCAGACTGTGTTTTCTTCAGCGGATACCTTGAATTGAATCCGAGTTTTTTTTTCATGAAGCAGAAGTACCGGAAGAACACCACTATTAATTAATAAACGACTAACGCCATATTGGACGAAATATGTCGCCAGGCCATGACTTATAGTGTTTGCTAATCTACATTGCGTGTTCGCTTCCGTGTCAACAGCCAGAAGGCAATGTATTGCACTTCGCCCGATTTGTTTTGTCGTTATTCCAGCACATCGGGAATCGCTCAGCCCTCTTCTTAAAGAATGTACTGATTAATGTTATATTCTGCCCCTTCTTGATACACTTACTATTCCAGCATGATTGACCCCCTAATCCAGCAAGCTGACCCCTCTGTGTGAAGGGATTGTTTCTGTAAAGCAA
>NZ_JAHESF010000030.1 GCF_018598225.1 Chryseosolibacter histidinae
ACTCGACAGCTTCTTACTGTAATTTTCCTTGTCATAAGTTAACCGTTTATGGTCAACCTATTTCAGGGACGGACAAGGGCCGGGCCCCGGATATCACTGGCGGGTACTGACTGATTACTGATTACCTGTCACCGATTACCATTTTACAGTTAGTCGGTTTTGATGAGCTTGGCGGTTCTGATGACGAAGCGGTCGAGCACTTTGAGGATGTAGAGGCCCTGGGGGATGTTGCCCGGGGTGATGACAAGGTCAGCGCCTTCTTTCTTCATGGAGAAAGGAACCTCCACGCCGTTGCTGTTGTAAAGCTTGACTTCGCTTTGCTCCGGCTCAAAATCGATCAGCAGCCTGACATGATCGCGGAAGGGATTGGGATGCAGGGTGATGGGGGTTTCGTGGTCTACCACCACACGCACCAGTTCGGAGTATTTTGATTGCAGATCGAAGTCTGTCTGCTTCAGGCGGTAGTAAGAGGCGCCGCGGTACGGGCCATCATCCACGATCTCGTAATGATTCATCAGCTTGGTTGTTCCCGCACCAGGTACACGCCGAACGGACTCCCATTCCTGCGCATTCCTGGATCTTTCAACTGTGAAGAAGTCGTTGTTCGTCTCTGATGCTGTTGACCAGCTGAGGCGTACGGTGTTCTCTTCGGCCACGGCGCGGAACCTGACCAGCTCCACGGGAAGCGGATCGTCAACGTCTGTGTTGCCAAGTGTAAAACGATCGCCGTTTTGAAAATCCACATTCGAAAAAACCACTGTGGTGCCTACCGTTGAACCTGCGATAGGGGTCACATCATTATCAGAAAAACCATTGGTGCCATTGCGGTCGATCAAGAGTCGGAGGTTCGAACCGAGCGGCGTGCCCAGCAGGCTGATATCGAAAGAGACAGATACCGTACCCACATCTCCGGTTTCACTTATACGCCAGGTTCTTGACAATCTCTCTTCGATCGGAGCACTAACACCCGCGGTAGTGCTGCTGTAAAGTATGGTGCCGTCATGTCCCCACATCAGATATTCGCCGTCACCCATACCACTGGCATTCCACATCCGCACAATTCCGGATCCCCTGGCATCCCGATGATTTGAAGCGTCAGTGGCCTGTCCGATTCCGGCTACGTCAAAGTCAAAGTTACCGTTACTGGAATTGTCCATCGTATACACATCGTTGGCTGTTACCAGGGTGATGCCATATTTAGCTGCCAGGTAATTGGTGACGATCATCCGCTGCGCTGTATTCAACACCCCGTTATACATGGCGATCTCTGCAATACGGCCCGTGAGCGGGAAGCCGAAATCAGTTGTTGAATTATTTCTTCTGGCGCCTATCAATACATCGGTACCTGTGGTTGAACCGTCGCCAACCGTTTGTCCTGTAAGGTCAGCCGTGCCATTCAGATAAGTGTTAAAACCGGTTGTGGCGTTCGTGCTGGTAGTGCTCATGCCGACAGTCCAGGCACCCGTGGCAGTAGCGGCGCCGGTATGAAAGTCGCCTCCTATAAATGCCGTATACCTGTTAGGCGTTGAGGAGTCGATCGTGTACTGATACTGTTTGTTATTATCATCACTGGTAGCCTTGGACAGAAATGTTCCCGAGCTTCCTGTATTAACGTTAAAAGCACAAAGAAAAGACCAGTTATTGGTTCTGGGAATAAAATTCAGCGCGTTGGGAGTTCCCAGGTTTAAAAAATCACCGCCGTCAAAGCTTATGGACGGAAGTGTTGTGTTAACAGAATTAGTATTGAACGTGGGCCGTGTAGTGGTGGCACCCGTGGCAGTAGCGGTGAGACTGTTACCCGACGCATCCGCCCAACTTGTGACCGCGGCATTGTTTGCCAGTGAAAGATCATTTGCCTTGAGCCAGAGCTTATTATTGCCGCTAAATCCCACGCCACCGGGCCCTGTATATCCTGAAATGAACGTTCCTGTACCGTTCGTCGGAAAGCTGGGGTTTCCTCCCGTGCAGCCTCCGTTAGGGCAGGTCACCTGAAACGAAGTACATATCTGGCTCACCCCTGCCCCATTAACGTAACTGATCCGGCTTCCTCCATTGGTCGTGAGCGCTGTAGTACCACTTCCACAAAGCGTGGCCGTGCTATAGTCGATGATCAGGTCATCCGCCAGGGTGGAGCTGGTGTTGATGATAGTAACGCTGGCTCCGGACAGGATCATGTCATCCAGGCCGCTCATCACCGCGGCGGCATCTACTTCAAGGTATCCGAGATTTACGAGGGTCGAGCCAAGATTACAGGTACTGCCCGCTATCAGACGTGTGTAGCCCTCCACCATGATCTCAACGCCACTGACGGTAAGCGTGCCCTGCACCAGAATGTTGCCGGTTTGATAAAACATGGGAAGGGAGGCCACCGGACCTACGTCTGTTCTCGGAAGTCCGTCCGGCGAAAGACCGCAAGCGCTTTTGTTGTCTGTAACGTCATCTATTGTAATGGTATGCCCACTTCTGATCACCACATTATCACTACGTCTGGGCCATACGCCGGCAGCCACAGCGCCACTGGAGCCATCGGCACTGAGAGACCATGAAGTGTTGGCATTCCAGGCTCCGGTGGCGAAAGAATAATACGTGACCGCCGGATACATTGCCGTGCCAAAAAAGTCGCAGGGCACGTTCGTGGGGAAATCGGGTGCTCCGTTATTTGAATCGTCAGCTGAGGTATCCTGCGTTGTCCAACTGGCCGCCGCAGTAACCGCTGCGGCACAAGCGGCAACGGTAGAGTTACAGTTGGTGCTTCCTGTATAGACCATCACGTCTTCGTTCCCGGAGATCGAGATGGCGCTGGCAGTGGTGCTCAGGGTACCTGGCAATTGACCGTTGGCTGCCGAAAAGCCGTTGTTCGCTATGGCGGATAAGAAGGTGGTAGGCGCCGAAACGGAGGTTCCCAGAAACATATAGAGCACTTCATTGGCAGCGTCCAGGTCTATTGTTCCGCCAGAAACGGTTCCGGTACTGGCCGAGGGAGTTGTCCGGCTGTTGTTGATCGTGATAACGGTACCGGCCGGGATGCTGGCTGCGGTGGTCCAGGTCATAGACCCATCCGTTCCATCGGCATCAAAAGCAGTTCCGTTCCATTCGTTATCGTTAAAACGGATATTGGTGCCACTCGCAATATCAACAAACGTCACAAATGAAAAGCCATCCGTTCCATCGGCATTGTATCCCACAAACATCACCTGGCCCGCAGTCTGGGCGGTGGCAACGATAGGGGCAAGGAGAACGACCAATAACACGAGAGTCTTGTAAGGCCTCATATAGACAAGATTGAAATCTGAAATCAAATCAAAGGACTGTGATGGGCAGCAAAAGCACGCAAAATCCGCTGGACACACCTTCAATACTAAATCTAAACAAATTAACCCGGCTAAACAAAACAGGGAAATGCCTGCCCCAGCAATACGTGAGAATCTATTGCACTATTTCAACGGCGTGGGTATACCAGCAAATCACGGGCAAATCAATCCATGCCTCATTTTTGAGGTTATTGGGAGGTTTTGCAAGGCATTGATTCCCAAATCCGGTACTTTTCCGTAAGTATTTTCCCGGATCGGCTCTAACGAAAGTTTTATTTTCTGCTGTAATTCGGCGCTTCGCGTGTGATGCTCACATCGTGCGGATGGCTCTCTGACATACCTGCCGAGGTGATCTTCACGAACTTGGCCTGTTTCAGCTTCTCAACGTTCTTGGCACCGCAATATCCCATGCCGGCGCGCAAGCCACCTACAAGCTGATACAACACTTCGGCTACCAGCCCCTTGTAGGGCACCCGGCCCGAGATGCCTTCAGGAACAAGCTTCTTCACATCGTCTTCCACATCCTGGAAGTAACGGTCTTTGGAGCCGTCTTCCATGGCTTCGATAGAGCCCATGCCGCGGTACGACTTGAATTTCCTTCCTTCGTAAATGATCATCTCACCGGGTGCTTCTTCGGTTCCGGCCAGCAGCGATCCGATCATGATACTATCGGCACCGGCAGCCAGGGCTTTTACCAGGTCGCCCGAGAAACGGATCCCACCATCGGCGATCACCGGCACATCGGTGTCTTTCAGCGCTTTCGCGGATTCGTATACGGCAGACAGCTGTGGCAGGCCTACACCGGCTACGATGCGGGTGGTACAGATGCTGCCCGGACCAACGCCTACTTTCACGGCATCGGCGCCTACTTTGGCAAGCGCCTTGGCGGCATCACCTGTTGCAATGTTGCCTACAATGAGGTCGAGCTCCGGATATTTTTTCTTCACACGTTTCGCGGCTTCGATCACACCTTTTGAGTGGCCGTGGGCTGTGTCGATGCTGATCACGTCAACACCGGCTGTTTTCAATGCTTCGATGCGGTCGAGAATATCGGGGGTTACGCCCACGGCAGCGCCCACCCGCAGGCGGCCAAATTTGTCCTGGCATGCGTTGGGTTTATTTTTCTTCTTCTGGATGTCCTTGAACGTGATAAGGCCGGTAAGCTTGCCTTTCTTGTTGATGATGGGAAGCTTTTCGATCTTGTATTTCTTCAGGGTGCCTTCGGCCTGGTCGAGCGTAATGCCTTCAGCGGCGGTGATCAGGTTCTCGCGGGTCATGATCTTCTCAACAGGAACGTTCATATCTTTCTGGAAGCGCAGATCGCGGTTGGTGATGATGCCCACGAGCTTTTCGTTCTCATCTACCACGGGAATACCGCCGATCTTGAACTCGCGCATGATGTTCTCGGCATCCTGTACAGTGGAGTGAATATTCAGGGTTACAGGATCCAGGATGAGGCCACTCTGGGAGCGTTTTACCTTTCTTACCTGTTCGGCCTGCTGCTCGATCTTCATATTCTTGTGGATGAAGCCGAGGCCGCCTTCGAGGGCTACCGCGATGGCCAGTTCGGCCTCTGTCACCGTATCCATGGCAGCCGAAACAATCGGTATATTCAGCCGGATATTGCGGGTCAGCTGGCTTGAGGTATCGGTCTCTCTGGGAAGGATCTCTGAGTAAGCAGGAACAAGAAGCACATCATCATACGTGAGCGCTTCGAAAAGAAATTTAGAAGTATCGAGCGGCATGGCAAATAATTTAGGAACCATTATTTGCCGGGCAAAGGTATAGTTAAATTTCATAATTAACTAATTCGCCCTCTTACAAAGTTGAAGAATTGCAGAACATGTTTTTTAACGACAAAGCATCCTTAAATTAATTATGAATTTGGAGGATGAATTTTATTTTTGATGCCGAAACCCAAAAGCTTATGAAGAGACTGTTACTATTGTTCAGCTTCCATTTTTTGCTGACGGTATCTTTTGCGCAGGTTCAAACCGGGAAGGCTTCTTTTTATGCCGACAAGTTTGAAGGAAGCCCCACGGCAAGCGGTGAAAAATACAAGCACAGCAAGTTCACGGCGGCGCACAAAAGTCTTCCCTTCGGAACCCGGGTAAAGGTCACCAACCTCGCCAACAACGAGGAAGTGGAAGTGGTGATCAACGACCGTGGTCCTTATGTGGAGAACCGTGTGATTGACCTTTCCAAATCGGCTGCCGAAAGGCTCGGATTTGTGAACCAGGGCCTGGCCGAGGTGAGGATCGAGGTGCTCGACGCCGGCGATGGCAAGACAAGCGACCCGGCGAAAACCATTGACCATGTACTGGTTGAGGAAAAGGAATTCTACGATTTCGAGATCTCACGGCTGAATCCGAAAGGGTACGGCGTGCAGATCGGCACCTACCAGGAGCTGGTGAACCTCATGCGCCTTTCGGAGAACCTGAAGAATTCATATAAGAAGAAAGTCACCGTTCAGGTAAAGATCATGAACGGGGTCAAATATTACGGCCTCATCATCGGGCAGTTCCCCACCAGGCCGAAAGCAGAACAATTCAGGGACAACCTTAGAAAGAAATTCCCGGACGCCTTTATTGTAGAATACGATAAGATATGATCCGGTACGCCATCAACCTCCACCGGTATTGTCCGGCGTATTCATGGAAATATTAGGATACATCGCATCCGTTTGCATTGGTCTCATTCTCGGGCTGCTCGGCGGCGGCGGGTCTATCCTGTCCATCCCTATCCTGGTTTACTTGTTCCATGTCGATGCGATCACGGCCTCGGCTTATTCACTCTTTATCGTGGGCATCACCAGTTTTGTGGGCGCCATCCCCAAATACAAAGAGCACCTGGTGAACGTCAGAACAGGCCTTGCGTTCGGCATTCCTTCCATCATCAGCATTTTCTCCACCCGGCGATGGATCGTTCCAGCCATACCGGATGTGATCTGGCAAACGGAGAGCTTCGTTTTTACCAAGCGGATCCTGGTGCTGGGTATTTTCGCCCTGCTCATGATCCTGGCTTCCTTCTCCATGATCCGGGGCCGGAAAGAGCTCGCCTCCGACGACCAGGGGTTCAGAACCTTCCTCGTGGTGGTAGAAGGTATCGTCATCGGTTTCCTGACGGGGCTTGTGGGCGCGGGTGGCGGATTTCTCATCATCCCGGCGCTCGTCTTCCTCACCGGACTGCCCTTCAAAACTGCAGTGGGTACATCGCTGTTCATCATTGCCATCAACTCGCTCATGGGCTTCCTGGGCGATGTGCTTAATTATACTATGGACTGGCCGTTCCTTTTCTCCATCACGTTGCTGGCCGTAACGGGTATACTCGTTGGCAACCGGTTGCAGAAAAAGATCTCCTCCATGAAACTGCGCAAGGCATTCGGGTGGCTGACCTTGCTGATGGGATCGTGGATCCTGCTGCGGGAGGTCATTTTAATTTGACAGCATGAGCCAGATAAAAGATATTAAAAAAGTAGCGGTGGTGGGGCCGGAGTGCACGGGCAAGTCTGATCTGTCTGCTTTTCTCGCCGATCACTTCAACACCGTGTGGGTGCCGGAATATGCCCGGGGTTACGTGAGCAACCTCACGCGGCCCTATGTTGAGCATGACCTGCTCACCATTGCGCATGGCCAGGTGCGACTGGAGGATGAATGGATGCAGGATGCCAGCAAGGTGCTGATCTGCGACACGAACCTGTATGTGATCAAAGTATGGAGCGAGTTCAAGTTCGGCCATTGCGACCCTGAGATCCTGAAGACCATTGCCACGCGCCGCTACGACCTGTACCTGCTCACGTATGTAGACATTCCCTGGCAGGAAGATCCGTTGCGCGAGCATCCTGGCGAACGTGAACGGTTATTCAACATTTACCGCAACGAAATGGCAAATCAATCCGTACCTTTTGTCGAAATCCGCGGCGAACGTGAAGTGCGGAGAAAAACGGCTGTGGAGGCTGTTCAAAAATTGCTTCAATGATGTGTTCAGAGATTTGTGTGTTTTATAAAACAGGTACTGTAGCATGAGCAGTACCCTACCCTCAGGCCCATACGCCGCTTTGCGTATACCTGAGTTTCGCCTGTATATTTCATCGCGCTTCTGTGTTACGCTGGCCATCCAGATCCAGTCTGTTGTGGTAGCCTGGCAGGTATATGCCATTACTAAAGATACGTTGTCGCTCGGGCTCATCGGGCTGGCGGAAGCCATTCCCTCTATCGGTGTCTCGCTTTATGCGGGGCACGTTGCCGATGTGGTGCAGCGTAAAAAGATCATCCTGCTGTGCATCGGCACGCTGCTGTTCTGCTCGGCTGCACTGCTGTTGTTCACGCTTCAGCCGGGCGATTTCTTTTCACTATACGGCGTAATACCCATCTACAGTGTGATCTTCATCAGCGGTGTTGCCCGCGGATTTCTCAGTCCCGCGTTCTTTTCATTCATGCCCCAGCTGATCCCACGGGAGCTCTACAGCAACGCCATCACCTGGAACAGCACGTTGTGGGAGACCGCCACCATTGCAGGGCTGGCGATGGGCGGATTGTTATACGGGATCATCGGTGTAACACAAGCGTATACCGTGGATGTGGTGCTCACGCTCATCGGCCTGCTGCTGATGTCTGGTGTTGGCAACAAGCCGCTTCCTCCCGTGACCACCGAAGAAGGTGTTACCGAAAAGATCATGGCAGGCCTGAAGTTCGTTTTCACCAACAAGCTTATCTTAAGCGCCATCTCACTCGATCTCTTTGCCGTGCTCTTCGGTGGCGCGGTGGCGCTGCTGCCTGTGTTTGCCGAAGAGATCCTGCATGTAGGCGCGCCGGGTTTAGGCATTCTGCGCGCAGCTCCTTCCATTGGCGCGTTGTGCATGGCGTTCTATATCACGCACCATCCCATCAAGAAAGATACCGGCAAGATCCTGCTGTATTGTGTTGCCGGCTTCGGGCTTTGTATGATCCTCTTTGCGCTTTCCACCAACTTCTGGATCTCGCTGGTCATTCTCGTAGCCAGCGGAGGTTTTGATTGCATCAGCGTGATCATCAGGGGCACATTGCTGCAGACGCTTACGCCTGAGAACATGAAAGGAAGGGTCTCTGCTGTAAACCATATCTTTGTAGGGTCTTCCAATGAGATCGGCATGTTTGAATCTGGCGTGGCGGCCAGGCTGATGGGCACGGTGCCATCGGTGATCTTCGGCGGCTGCATGACCATCTTTGTGGTGGGTCTCACGGGCTGGTTCTCCAGGTCGCTCAGAAGCCTGCAACGTGTTCATTAAAATTTTATGCAGCAGATCTCCATCAACACACCAGCGCTCCTGTTCCCGGCCATTACGCTGCTGATGCTTGCCTATACCAACCGCTTTCTTGCGCTGGCAACGCTGATCCGTAACCTGCACACCAAATACAAACAAGGCCAGGAAGACCGCAACCTGCTTCGTCAGCAGATCAAAAATTTGCGCAGAAGGTTGCTGCTCATCAAACAGATGCAGGCCAGTGGCATCACCAGCTTCTTCTGCTGCGTGCTCTGCATGCTGTTCTTTTATATCGGCTACGAAGGCTGGGCCTATGGCATCTTCGGACTGAGCCTCGGTTTTCTGCTGCTCTCGCTGGTGCTCTCACTGAATGAGATCTACATCAGCACCAAAGCGCTGGAGATCGAGTTGAAGGACATGGAGTAGAATGGAAGTACGAGGTACGAAAGACGAAGTACGATGAAATGCAGATCGGGCCATCGTACTTCGTACCTCGTATTTCGTACTTACGATTATGGACTGGTTTTCGTATCTTCGACTTCATTAACCTCAAACTGGTATCATGACAAACCGGAGATCTTTTTTTCGGAAATCACTGGGTGTGGCGGGTGCGCTTTCACTATCACCGCTGGCAGGCAAAGCATTGGCAGAAGACCTCTCCGATGCGCTTCGTTCGCTGAACAGGCTTTCACCTTCAGACGCTGCCACTGACGAAGATCTCTGGGCGCGGATAGCACAGGCTTACACAGTTTCCCCCACCCTCATCAATTTGAACAACGGAGGGGTTAGTCCACAACCCAAAGTGGTGCAGGATGCCGTTGACCGCTATTACCATTACAGCAACGAAGGGCCTACCTACTACATGTGGGGAGTGCTTGACCGAGGCAGGGAACCGCTTAGACGAAAGCTTGCGGATCTTGCCGGCACCTCCAACGAAGAGGTTGCCGTGAACCGCAATACCACAGAGGCGCTGGGCACCGTTACCTATGGCCTCACGCTTTCAAAAGGTGATGAGGTGATCATGACCAAACAGGATTACCCCAACATGATCCAGGCATGGAAGCAGAAAGAGCTTCGCGATGGCATCAAGATCAAGTGGCTGAACCTGGAGCTGCCCATCGAAAACGACGACACCATTGTGAAAGCGTTCACCGATGCAACAACCGCACGAACCAGGGTGTGGCACATTACGCACATGATCAACTGGACGGGCCAGATCCTGCCGGTAAAGAAGCTGTGCGACGAAGCACGGAAACGCAACATCATCTCCATTGTAGACGGGGCACATACTTTCGCGCAGATGGATTTCCGCATCCCTGACTTCAACCCCGACTATTTCGGAACCAGCCTTCATAAATGGCTGTGCGCACCTTTTGGCACTGGCATGCTTTACGTGAAGAAAGAGAACATCGCCGGGCTGTGGCCGCTGTTCCCCAACGATAAACCGCAGAGCGCCGATATCCGCAAATTTGAAACGCTGGGCACACGCTCATTTGCACAGGAGCAGGCCATCGGGCAGGCTATTGATTTTCACAACGCCATCGGCAACAAACGCAAGGAAGAACGGCTGCGCTACCTGAAGAACTACTGGTGTGAGAAGGTGAAGCAACATCCGCGCGTGAAACTGAATGTATCGCTGCGGCCCGAGTATGCTTGCGCGCTGGGCAATTTCTCCATCGATGGCATCGAACCCGAAACGATCAGCAGCCGCATGATGCTCGAGCACCAGATCATCGTTACCGCCATCAAGTGGGAGAATATTAGCGGCGTGAGGATCACACCACACGTATACACGTCTTTAAAAGATCTTGACAGGTTTGTAGAGGCCGTGCATAAGATCGCGGCATCGTAATAAAAAAAGCCTGGCCATCCCCATGGCCAGGCGCTCTATTCAAACATCAAATCGAGGAAACCGATTTGAACTCTTTAACGGGATGTTCTTCTCCCGATATATCTTAATTCTAAATCTCCGCTATCTGCGTTCCCGATAGCTATCGGGACTGCGGGAACTGCATTTACTACCGATGGTGAATTACGCAAACTACTGCGTTGTGTTTTCACTCTTATGACAGGCTTTGATATTACGTAGCCCGAAGATGGCATCACCATGATGAACACTTTTAGTCTACGACAAGACTGTTTTAGTCGACAAATAGTTACAAAACGAAACTTTATAATCGCCTTGTTGTAGTTTAACGTGATGGACGATTTTTTTTCCAGGCTTGTGTTGTCAGATGAGCCGGCCTACCGCATCGGAAGGCATACCCTATTTTGGGTGGCATGTTGGATCTTCATGGGTTTCATTTATGGGTTCGTTTACCTGAACACGGAGTACCAGCCCCTGTTCCTGATGTCTTTTGCCGAGTCGTTTTTATTTCTGCCACAGCACATGCTGCTGAGCTACGGCATCATTTATTTTATGCTGCCGCGTTACATCCTGAAGAACCGGTACTGGCCTGGCATCGGGGGTACGCTGCTGCTGATCCTGGTGGCAGCGCTCATGTCGCCAGTCATTCAGAAATTCCTGATCATACCCTTCAAGGAAGCTTTCGAGGTGCCCATCCTGGTCAAGCGCCTGAACCTCTTCCACTCGTTCATGGGTGGGCTCCGGGGTTCGATGACCGTGGCAGGATTTGCCGTTGCCATCAAGCTGGTGAAACACTGGTACTTCAAAAAAGTGGAGAACGAGATCCTGGAAAAGGAGAAGCTGAAAGCCGAGCTTCAGTTACTCAAAGGGCAGCTCGAGCCGCATTTTATCTTCAACACACTCAACAGCATTTATTCACTCTCGATCAAAGGATCGGATCAGACCTCTGACGCCATCCTAAAATTATCGAACCTGATGCGGTACACGCTCACGGAGTGCAACGGCCTCACCATTCCGCTGGCGAAAGAGGTGCAGATCATCAACAACTATATCGAGCTGGGCAAAACCCGCATGCGCGAAAGGCTTGACCTCACGGTGAACATCAGCGGCGACTTTCATCATAAAAAGATCGCCCCGTTGTTGCTGTTGCCATTTCTCGAAAACAGTTTCAAGTATGGTGCTCACGAAATGCTCGCCAACGCCTGGATCAGTCTCGACCTGACGGTGAAAGGTGATGTGCTCAAGTTCAAGCTCATCAATGGACGCACCGCCGAAAGTGAAGCCAGAACTGTTTCATCGCAGATCGGTTTGCAGAACGTAAAAAAGAGACTCGCGCTCATGTATCCTTCTTCGCATGAGCTGCGTATCACTGAAGACACCGAAACTTTTATTGTGCAGCTGACCCTGCAGCTCGATAAGATCAAAATACCGGAAAGTGATGAACAAGTTAAGCTGTCTGCTGGTTGACGACGAACCCCCTGCGCTGGAGATCCTTCGATCCTACATTTGCAGTACCCCCACGCTCAGGGTAGCCGGTGAATGCAATCACGCTGTGGCCGCGTTCGAATTCCTGCAGCAGCATCATGTGGATCTTATCTTCCTCGACATCTGCCTGCCCCAGGTGTCGGGCACCGAGTTCCTGAAAGCGCTCACCAATCCTCCGAAAGTTATTTTTACCACAGCACACCGCGATTTTGCCGTAGAGGGTTTTGAGCTGGGTGCTGCTGATTATTTGCTCAAGCCGTACTCCCTCGAACGTTTCTGGCGTGCCGTGCAGCGGGTCACCAGCAACGAACGCGTTGTGGGCGTTGAAAAAGAAAAGGTTGTCAGTGAAAGCGAACGATTTTTATATGTGCGCGCAGACCGGAAAATGGTGAAGGTGATGGTTGACGAGATCCTGTACATCGAAAGCTTAAAAGATTATGTGAAGATCTTTTTACCTGGCGGGCAGGTCATCACCAAACAAACCATCACGGCGCTGGAAGAGATGCTGCCCGAAGATGACTTCATCAGGATACACCGCTCTTTTATTGCCTCGCGCAAAAAAATAGCATCGTATACGCAGACCAGCGCTTTTATCGGCAAGGTGGAGCTGCCGGTGGGACCACTCTATCGGCACTTATTTCTGCAGAAGATCAAAGGTTAGCGCTCGCGCAGCACCAGGTCTTGCAGGCACCGGATCCACACGGGATGGTCGTTGAGGCTTTCCACCAGCTGTACTTTTTCGCCGCCGTGTTTGTGAAAGATCTCCTGGTATTCTTCACCGATCTCGATCACGGTTTCCAGGCAATCTGCCGTAAACGCTGGAGAAAAGACCAGGATCTTTTTCATTCCCTTCTTTGCACAATCGGCCACTACTACATCTGAAAAAGGTTTGAGCCACTTTTCATCGAGCCGTGACTGGAAGCACACAGTATATTTTTCCTGCGGGATGCCAAGCTTCGCTGCCAGCAGGCGTGTGGTAGCGTAGCACGTGGCTTTGTAACAGAACTTGTTCTCTTCGGTAACTTCATGTTCACAATCATGATTGGCGCAAAGCCCATCCGCGTAAACCTTGTCTACCTGTCGCTCAGGCAGTCCGTGGTATGAAAAGAGCACGTGGTCGTATTCGTTGATGTTGTGCTGCCGGCCACGCTGCGCGAAACCTTCTATGAAATCAGGGTGATCGTAATATTGTGAGATCACTTTCAGCTCGGGGATCACCCACCACTTCCTGATCACGCGCAGCACTTCTTCGAGGGCCGAGCCTGTAGAAGCTGAAGCGTATTGGGGAAACATGGGCAGCACCACGATCTTCGCGTAATTGGCCTTGCGCATTTTTTCAAGCACATCGGGTATCGATGGGTTCTTGTAGCGCATGGCCAGGTGAACGTCAAATTCATTGCCCAGGGCCTGCTGTAACAGCTCTTTTACACGGTTGCTGTAGTACAGTAACGGCGAGCCATTGGCTGTCCACAACTTGCTGTAAACCTTGGCCGACTTCGGGGCGCGGAACGGCACGATGATCAGGTTCACCAGTATCTTGCGCGAGAGCCACGGAATATCGATCACCCGGGGGTCGTTCAGGAACTGCGATAAATAGGATCTTACGTCAGACACCGACGGACTGTCAGGTGTGCCGAGGTTGATCAGCAAAACTCCGGTTTTGTTTTTCATGCTTTCTTCACCAACGAACCGCGAAGGTAAGGCATTAACAAGGAATGTGAAAAAGTTGTTTGCCGCCGGCCTAATTTAAAATGGGCGACCGTTTAAAAGGTTTGGTTTCGTCGAACAGCTTCCGGTAAGTAGCGTGCCTTTTGGATACATCGGCCCCTACCTGCTGAACCACATTGATCATTTTCGGGTTAAAATCGCCGATCCAGTTCATCTCGTACTCATCGTACCTTTTATACTCTTCCTGCAGCACTTTGCGCGATGCGAGCACCATGGCGCCATCGAGGCCCTTGCCCTGGTGCGGCGGGGCAACACCGAACAGGATGCCAAAAGCCTTGCGGTTGGTCTTCATCAATGTATGCCACAGGAACTTGATCTTGCCGATAAGGTCAAGCTTGCCATTGAGATGTTTGAAGATCTGGTTGATCTCCGGCAGCGACAGGAAGAATGACACCGGCTCGCCTTTGTAGAATCCGAAATAAAGAAGCTTCAGGTCCATGATGGGCTTCATCTGCTTTACGATCATCTTCGCCTGTGCCAACGTAAGCTCCGGATTTTCAGCTCGCTTCGCCCAGGCTTTGTTATAGACCGTCATCAGATATTCGGGTAACTTCTCGATCTCAGATTTTTGAAGATACCGGAATTCATAATCGGGATCACGCGCCACCAGCTCGGCCTTGTGATGAAGCCTTTCATCCAGGGGTCCCTGAATCGTACGATAGAAAGTAAGCTGATAAAAGTATACCTGAAATCCGTACGCTTCGAAGAAATCCTGATAGTAGGGAAAGTTGTAGTTGCATTGGTAGTTCGGTTCTTTGTCGAACCCTTCGATGAGCAATCCCCACCACCGGTCGCGGGCGCCAAAGTTGATGGGGCCGTCCATCGCTTCCATGCCCTTTGACTGCAGCCACTGCCTGCACTGATCGAACAAAAGGAACGCCGCCTCTTTGTTGTTGATGCACTCGAAGAAGCCCATTCCGCCCGTAGGCTGATCGTTACCCTTGCTCACCGTTTTCTGGTTCACAAAAGCAGCCACGCGGCCTATGGTCTCGCCTTGGTTGTCTGTCAGGATCCAGCGAATGCACTCGCCATGGCGAAAGGTCTTGTTCCGCTCAGGATCAAAAACTGATTCGATATCTTTATCGAGTGGACGGATCCAGCGAGGCTCCTGCTTGTAAAGCCTTACGGGAAGCATCAGAAATTCACGGACAAGTTTCGGGGAATTGACTTCTAAGATCTTCATCTCTGTGCGGCAACGAGCGGAGTACTTTTGATGATACTGTTAATTCGATTCGGCAAGATAATATTAAAACGGGTGCCCTGCTGTGCTTTGCTGGCCACAGAGATCTGGCCACCCAGCTTCTCTACAGCATTCTTTACAATGTAGAGGCCAATACCGGAGCCGTCTGACTGCTCGGTGGCGCGGTAGAACATTTCAAAGATCTTGTTCAGGCTCTTCTCTTCAATGCCGATGCCGTTATCGGAAAAACTGATATCGGCGCGCAGGTTGTCAACATGGATCTTCACCGATACTTCGGGATCCTTGCTCACCAGCTGCCGGTACTTGATAGCGTTCGAGATCAGGTTCCTGAAGATCTCGGAAATGCGCCAGTGGTCGCTGTAAAAATCGATGCCCTCGATCTTGATGCTGCGCCGTACCTCCTTGGCGCCTTCGAGGTAGCTGAGCTCTGTGAATGTCTGGTCGATGATCTTGCCAAGATCCACCTTGCTGATGCTCACTTCCATCTTCAGGTTCTTGGAGTGGCTCAGCACATCGCCGATAAAGTGATCGAGCGCGGAGATCTTCTCGCCGATGATATCGATGTAGTCCATCGGGTTGTCTGTATTGCCGGGCAGCCTTGCGAGATTGACCAGGCCCAGCACAGACGAAAGCGGTGCGCGCAGATCGTGCGACACCTTGTATACAAAATTATCGAGCTCGGTATTCCTGATCTTCAGCTCTTCCTCTACGTGCTTTCGGTCAGTGATATCGACATACACACCGTAAATGCCTATGGTCTGATTCTCGAGCATTACCGGCACGCCGCAGAGCAGCACATTCACCAGCCTGCCGGTGCGGTGTTTCCGGATGGTCTCGATGCTCACCACCTGGTTGGAAGTGATGAGGTTGTTGAGATCGATGCCTTCGTTGCGCAGCTCTTCGGGAACAATGAAGTCGTTGAGGTTGCGACTGCGAAGCTCACTTCTTTCGAAGCCGAACATCTGCTCGAACCCGCGGTTCACCTGAAATACTTTGCCGGACTCATCGAGCATCACCACGGCCATGGGCACATTCTGGAACAGCTGTGTGAACAATGTTTCATTACGTTTGAAGCGGGCCTCGGCCTGTTTCTTTTCGGTGATGTCGCGGAAGATCACCTGCACGGAAGGCTCACCCAGGAATGAAAACGGGAACGCCATGGCTTCCACATCAACAACCTTTCCATCGAGCCGGATATATTTCTGCTCCATCATCGGCACAGGCACGCCGGCGGAAACCTCCTGCATGCGCCGCTGAATGGACTCACGATATTCGGGATGAACAAAATCAAGAACATTTGCTCCCAGCAGCGCTTTCGACTTCTTTGCGCCGAGGATCATGTGCGCCTGCGCGTTGGCAAAGATCAGCTTGCCCTGCCTGTGAATGACAATGCCAATGGGCAGCTTTTCTACGAGCGCCTGATAACGGATCTCGCTTTCGCGGGCAGTCTCTTTTCTTTCAGTGATATCCTGGATGATGCCTCTCCGGATCACGGTTCCGTCTTCTTTCAGTTCATGACTCGACCTGAACTCTACCCACTTCACAGAACCGTTGACACGAACACGTCCCTGCCAGTGCCACTCAGACTCGTTGTCTTTGCTCTCGATTGCTGTATCTTTAAAATAAGCCAGGTCGTCTTCGTGAATGATGGATTCGACCAGCGTATGATCTTTCATGATGGATCCGGCGTCGATGCCCAGGATGTTTTTGCAGTTCGGGCTTACGTAGGTAAAACGTTTTTCCCCATGCGCATGAATAGCATACTCGTAGATCACTGCGGGTAGATGCTTGACGAGGTCCTGCATGTTACTGACGTGGGGGTTGGGCTAGGTTAATCGCTTAAGTCAGAGCCTGTTAAAGCTCAACTATGCAAGATAGCCTATAAGCCTTATAAAACAAGGGAAAGGAAAGGTTTTGCAGCAGTTTGTTCTTTTACAGTATGTTCAAACATTAATTTGGTACGGTGGATCCGGCGAGTCAAAAGCAATTTTCGATACATGGATGCAGCCAAGCCCTTTCTATATTCGGGTAAGCATATCATGCGATATTTTCAACTGAAAAAAACAGATGTATGAATAAAACAGGTGAAGCAAGCGGACGAAAGAGTTTTACAGCCCTGATCGAAAAGCCCGATGATGGAATGGACACTGCTTACATCGCTATTCCTTTTGATGTCGAAAAAGTATATGGCACCCGTGGCCAGGTAAAAGTGAAAGCGTGGTTCGACGACCATCCTTACCGCGGCGTGCTGGCGAACATGGGCACAGGCTGCCACATCATCGGCCTGAGAAAAGATATTCGCCAGGCCATTGGCAAACAGGCCGGAGACAAAGTGAAGGTAATACTGGAGCGCGACACGGAAGAACGCGTGGTAGACGTTCCGCAGGATCTCCAGCACGCGTTGAAACGATCGCCCAAAGCAGAAAAATTCTTCAACACGCTTTCTTATACCAACAGAAAAGAGTACGCCGTTTGGGTGAGCTCTGCCAAGAAAGAAGATACCCGTGAAAAACGCCTGGCCAGTACCATCGAAAAATTGCTGGCGGGAAAGAAAAACCCGTCTGAGAAGTAATCGGTAATCAGGTATTCGGTAATCGGTTTTGTGAGATGTACAGATTACTGATCACCGATTACTGATCACCAATTTTCCTCAGCCACAGCCTCGCTTCGCGCATTGATTCGAAATAGCGGATAGTCATTACCTGCGCGTGCTGTGTCATCTCTTTTATAGTGAGTTGTGTGAATTTGCTGCTGGGCATAACAATGGCGAGGTAGCGGACCCCTGCCTGTTCCATGGCTGGAAGCACATGGGTCTTGAAGTGTTCAACGTCCTCGTCAAGAACTGGCCCGGCAGTGCGGCTGTCGGTGAGCAGGTGCAGCCTCTGGTAGTTCCCGATCTCACGGTTTACAAGCTCGATCCTTTTTGACTGGACAAAGTTGTAATGCTCACTGTATCGGGGCACACCATTCAGCGTAAGCTTTACGCACGGAATGGAGTCGTCCAGCTCGATGGTGGCATACTCATCCTTGTAAAAAGGCTTGATCATGTTTTGTAAACTGCTCAGGGCTTCAGTTGATTCAACAAAACTCATGGTTTTAAGGGTTTTTAAGCGGTTTTTTTGTCTTTTGTAAAAATATTAGTTACAAAACTGGCTCTGAAGTAGTCCAGTGTAAACTTATATTTTACATATCTTTATAGAACACAAATGCTTATACGTTATGGCGGTGGAAATCGGACACAAAATCAAAGAAGTATTTGATCATCAGAATATGAAACTCACGGATTTTGCTGATGAGCTTGGCACCGTGAGGCAGAACGTGTACAGGATCTTCAAGAAGCGTCACCTCGACACGGGGCTGCTGCTGAAGATCTCACAGGTGTTGAACCACAACTTCTTCCAGTACTATATTTCCAGCTCCGAGACGGGCGACGTTCTCCAGGTGGCTGAGCTCAAAAAACTTTCGCAGGAAAATACCGAACACCTGCGTCAGCTCGAGCTGGCGAAAAAAGAGATCGACTACCTGCGCAAGATCATCAAGCTGATGGAAGAGAAAGCGGAGCTCGTTCAGCAGGTTGGCAAAGACACCATGATGCTTCACTGAGCTGTTCTTCTCACCAGCACAGCGCTCCTGATAAAAGAACCAAAAAAAGACGCAGCCTTCACTTCCACCAATCCATGAAGGCTCAGCTTCAGCTGCCATGGCGGAAGCTGTCTTGTATCCAGGCTGCAGGTGATCCTGAAGAACAGATACATCATGCGCAGCAACAAACGCTGCCACCATTTCCCACCATCCACAAAATCACAGGCGAGCCACACCGCGTTATGCTGCAGGTGCGGTTGTATGCTACGGATCACTTCGTCCAGTGCCGGGGCGGTGAACAGATCGAGAAAAAAATGCGTGATCACAGCATCGTACAGAAGGCCTTCGGGAATGTTCTGCTGGGTGCCATGAATAAAATGAACCCGGCTGCCCTGCGCATCGCTGATCTTTCTGCGGCTCTGCGCGATCATGGAAGAAGAAGCCTCTACATACCACACCTCGCATGAAGGGTTCAGGTCGAGCAATACATGCAAGAGCTGCCCCGTGCCACCGCCGATGATCAGCACCTTGCTGTGAGGTGGTATGTTATCCAGGTAAAAGCGCTGCGCCTTGTCCAGGCTTTTTCCGAACACCACATGTGCCAGCGCGTCGTAAACACCGGCCACTTTGTTGAAGCTGTTCAGCGATCTCATAACAGATAGATTCCGGGGATCAGGAACACCGCGTCACCCGTGAGCCGGTAGTAGGGCACCAGCTTGTGACGGAAAATAAAGATCAGCAACAGTACTGCATTCATGGCCCAGAAAATAAAAACTGGCCCGCTGCAGCCACTGGTGAGACAAAGTACAACACCCAGCGCAAAGTTCACCACCAGTAATGTCCAGATGCAATAGGCGGTGAAACGCCTGCCCAGCACGGTTACAAATGAGCTGAGCTTGTCGGCCGTATCGGTGTCGCTGTCGAACCACGAGAACATCAGCAGGTTTGTCAGCGCCGTGAGCCCGAACTGCATGATGAGCACCATGTGAACTGAAGTGATGGAAAGCTTAGTAACAGAGAGCGATGGAAGCAACACACCCGCGGTGTACAATACAGCGATGAAGATCTCTTTCAAAAACTTCAGGTATCGCTGCCCTAAAAGATAAACGGCCACCAGCGCTGCCAGGAACAGGCCCCACATGAAGACCTGCTTGCGGATGAAAAAGATGATGATGGTATCGGCGGCCAGCGCAACCACCATCAGCACGAACAACACCATGAAATGTTTTTGATGGAACCGGTGACGCTCAGAGGCGGCTTGTTTACCAATGGCTTTCGCATCGCGCAGGTGATCTGCCGTGTAGATGATCCATACCGTGAGGCCCAGCGCCATGAGACCGTATGACAGGATGGCCACGCCCAGCAGCTTTGCAAAGAACATCGCGCTGATCACCGCTCCTGCCACGATATCGAGGCTCAGGATGTTGAACAGGCGATATAATCGGATGATCCTGTGCATAAAAAAAGAGACGCAGGTAATGGCGTCTCTTTTACAAATTTATAAAGAAACTGTATTATGCTGACTTCAATGCTTCGGCACCACCCACGATCTCGAGGATCTCTTTGGTAATGGCTGCCTGACGCGTTCTGTTGTATGTAAGCTTCAGCTGCTTCAGAAGCTCGCCTGCGTTCTCGGTAGCTTTGTCCATGGCTGTCATCCGCGCACCGTTCTCTGCTGCGTTTGAATCCAGCACCGCCTTGTACAGCTGCACCTTCAGCGACTTGGGGATGAGGCCGGTGATGATCTCTTCCTGGCTGGGCTGATAGATGTAGTCTACCTGGCTTGCGGTATTGTCTTTTGCAGGAGGCAATATGGGCAGGAACTGCTCTGTTCTGAGCACCTGCGTGGCTACGTTCTTGAACTCGTTGTAAACCAGCTCTACCTTGTCATACTTGCCTTCCTGGAAGCCTTGCATGATGTACTCCGCTGCGCGTGCAACATTGTCGAACGCGAGGTTGCCGAAGATACCGGTGTAATCGCTTACCAGTGAGCACTTGCGTTTGCCGAAATAATCAGCAGACTTTCTACCAATGGCCAGCACGGTAACATTGCCTTTCCTGAACTGGTCGGCATATTTCTCGTCGATGAGGCGGTTCACACCCTTGAAGACGCTGCTGTTAAAGGATCCGCAAAGACCGCGGTCTGAGCTTACGGCAACGATCAGGATCTTCTTCTCTTCACGAACGTGGCTGTACCAGTTGTCGCCATCGGCATTAAGCTGGGCGGCAGAAAGGTTCTTCAGAATGGAGTTCAGCTTCAGCGCAAACGGCCTCATCTGGATGATCCGTTCCTGCGACTTACGCAACTTTGCCGCCGCCACCATTTTCATGGCTTTGGTGATCTGCTGCGTAGACATCACTGAAGTGATCCTGTTTTTAACTTCCTTTAAACTGGGCATCTCTTATCGTTAAAAATATGCTGCTTCTTTACGACTGATCTTAGTTGTATCGGCTGGCGAGATCAACGGCCACTTTCTTGATGGTGTTGACATCGGCATCTTCAAATTTACCTGCGCGCAGGTTCTTCAGTACATCGGCATGGCTTCCGCGCATCAGCTCGATGAATTCTTTCTCGAACTGTTTTACCTTGTTCACAGGCACTTTGTCCATGAAACCGCGGGTTGAGGCCGTGATGATCGCCACCTGCTCTTCAACAGGAACGGGCGCGTACTGGTCTTGCTTGAGGATTTCGGTGTTCCTTCTTCCACGCTCGATGGTAAGCTTGGTAGCGGCATCGAGGTCAGAGCCGAACTTCGCGAAAGCTTCGAGCTCGCGGAACTGGGCCTGGTCAAGCTTCAGCGTACCGGCAACTTTCTTCATCGACTTGATCTGAGCCGAACCACCCACACGCGATACGGAGATACCTACGTTGATGGCAGGACGGATACCGGAGTTGAAGAGGTTGGTCTCGAGGAAGATCTGACCATCGGTGATGGAGATCACGTTGGTCGGGATGTATGCTGATACGTCACCCGCCTGGGTTTCAATGATCGGAAGCGCTGTTAACGATCCGCCGCCTTTCACCAGTGATTTGATAGAGGCAGGGAGGTCGTTCATGTTTTTCGCGATCGCATCGTTGTTGATGATCTTGGCGGCTCTTTCCAGCAGGCGTGAGTGCAGGTAGAACACGTCACCAGGATATGCTTCACGTCCCGGAGGCCTTCTCAGCAGCAGCGATACTTCGCGGTAAGCAACAGCCTGCTTAGACAGGTCGTCATAGATCACCAGCGCAGGACGGCCGGTGTCGCGGAAGAATTCGCCGATCGCCGCACCGGTGAAAGGTGCGAAGAACTGCATGGGAGCGGGATCTGACGCCGAAGCGGTAACGATCACGGTATAAGGCATTGCACCAGCCTTTTCGAGGGCGGCAGCAACGTTGGCTACGGTTGAGTTCTTCTGGCCAACAGCCACATAGATACACAACACGGGCTCGCCTTTTTCATAGAACTCTTTCTGGTTTACGATGGCATCGAGGGCCACAGCAGTTTTACCTGTCTGGCGGTCGCCGATGATCAGCTCGCGCTGGCCACGACCGATCGGGATCATGGAGTCGATCGCCTTGATACCGGTTTGCAGGGGCTCGTTCACCGGCTGACGGAAGATCACGCCAGGAGCTTTTCTCTCCAGGGGCATCTCATAAAGCTGACCGCTGAGGGGTCCTTTGCCGTCAACAGGGTTTCCGAGGGTATCTACCACGCGGCCCAGCATGCCATCGCCAACTTTTACGGAAGCGATCTGGCCGGTACGCTTAACGGTTGCGCCCTCGCGTATATCTCTGTAATCTCCTAACAATACTGCGCCGACGTTGTCTTCTTCAAGGTTGAGCACGAGACCTTTCAGTCCTGTTTCAAACTCGATCAGCTCCCCGGCCTGAGCTTGTGTTAAACCATAAACACGGGCTACACCGTCGCCAACGGTAAGCACAGTACCAACTTCTTCCAATTGTGCATCGGTGCGGGCTTGTGAGAGCTGCTCACGTAAAATTGCTGATACTTCTTCAGGTCTGATCTCTGCCATAGTAATTAAGAGATTAATATTCTTTTATATAGGGGTTCTGACTAAACTTCATTTTTAATGTCTTGATCTTGTTCTTGATGGAGGCGTCGATCTGACGGTCGCCTACCTTCAATACAAATCCGCCGATCATCTCGGGGTCTACACGCTCTTCGAGCTCCACCTGTTTCTTTTCGCTGTATGCTTTCACGAGGTTCTCGAACTCAGCGCGCAGCTTTGCATCGAGGGGAACTGCCGATGTGATCGTGGCTTTTCCGATACCCTTGTGCTCGTTGTAGGCATTGTGGAATTCTTTCGCAATAGCGCCCAGCAGGGGTTCACGGTTTTTCCTGGTAATGATGTCGAAGAAAGACATGGTCAGGTTGTTCACCTTGCCTTTGAAGATCTTCGACAGGATCTCCCTTTTCTTGTCGTGCGGGATCACCGGGCTGCGCAACATCAGCGCAAAGTCCTTGCTTTCGTTATACGTTTTTGAAAAGAAGATCATGTCATTATGCACGTTCTCCAGCACCTTCTGCTCGAGGGCGAGGTCGAGGAGAGACTTCACATAACGCGATACTGCTCTTGAGTCTGCCATGATCTTAGTTGATCTTTAAGTCTTTGATATAGCCTTCAACGAGGTCTTTCTGAGCCTTGTCTCCGGAAAGGTTTTTCTTCATGAGCTTCTCGGCGATGTCGAGCGCGAACATGGAAACCTGGATCCTCACTTCTTTCAGCGCGGCCTGTTTTTCGATGTTGATGGCTGCCTTGGCATCTTCGATGATCTTATCGGCAGTTTTCTTGGCATCGTGCTGCGCTTCATCTTTCATGCGGTTGGCCACTTCGCGGGCCTCGCGCAGGATCCTTTCACGCTCTTCGCGGGCCTCCTTCAGCAGGCGCTCGTTGTCTGACCGCAGCTGTGACATTTCATGCCTTGCTTTCTCGGCAGTGTCAAGGGCGTCCTGGATGGAACGCTCGCGCTCTTTCAATGAGTTGATGATCGGCTTCCAGGCAAGCTTGGAAAGCAGGAGCACCAAAAGCACAAAAACTATAAGCTGCCAAATGATCAGGCCCGTTCCGGGGGTGAGAAGTTCCATAGTTATATTTTATCAGATCGTTTCAAATAAAGTAAGAAACCTGCCCGGCCTATTGCCGAAAGCAGGTTCCTGAGTTTTTTTAGCCTTGAAGCTGAGAGATCAGCAGGCAAATTACAAGGGCGAAAAGAGCAGCCACCTCGATAAGAGCGGCAATGATCAACATCGCACCTTGAATCTTACCAGAAGCTTCAGGTTGACGTGCCATACCTTCCATCGCAGAGCCACCAATGCGGCCGATACCGATTCCAGCGCCAATTGCAGCCAGACCAGCACCGATGCCAGCACCCATGATTGCATAGCTGATGTCTAACAAAATTGCTAATAACATAATTGTGTATATAGTTAAGTGAAACAAACCCTGCCGGGTGACCCGTCAGAGATATCTTAAATTCCTTTTAATGATGATCGTCATGGTCATGATCAGCGATGGCCATGCCTATGTACAATGACGAGAACAATGTAAACACATAAGCCTGGATACCGGCAACCAGCAACTCGATCAAACTAATAAACAATACCATCACCGTTGAACCCGCGCCCACGGCCATGCTTTTGAAAATGAAGGCGAGGCAAATGAGGCTCAACAATACAATGTGACCGGCAGTGATGGCCACAAAAAGACGCACCATCAACGAAAGCGGTTTTGTAAAAATGCCTACGATCTCCACCGGCAGAATGATCAGCCTCAGCGGAAGCGGAACACCGGGTGTCCAGAAGATGTGCGCCCAGTAAGCTTTGTTGGCGCTGAAATTTGTGATCAAAAAGGTAAGGATGGCCAGCACAAACGTCACGGCGATATTTCCGGTCAGGTTACCCGCACCCGGCAACAGGCCGAGCAGGTTTCCGAAAAGGATAAAGAAGAACAGCGTGAGCATGTACGGCAGGAACTTCTCGTAACGCGGGCCGATGTTCGGTTTCACCACCTCATCGCGTACAAACAGGATCACCGGCTCGAAGAATGACTGCACACCGCTGGGTGCCCTGCCTTCATTTTTACGGTACGATCTCGATACCGCTGAAAAAACAAGCAGCAACAGCGCGGCGTTGATAAAAAGCATGGCCACATTCTTGGTGATCGACAGATCGAGCACCGCCTTGTGTGAATCGGCCAGATAAATATGATTGTGATCGAGCTTGTAGCCGTTGTATTCTACGGTGTTGTGATGCTCGTCATAGAAATGATGCGATGAGAAAATATCAAGACCTCTTTCAGATGAATAAACGATAACCGGCAGGTAGATCGTGCCATTGTGTCCCTCCCACAAATGCCAGATATGGTCATCCATCACGTGGTGCAGGATCACCTGGCTTGCATTGAACTTTTCACCCTGGTCGTCGGCCTTTTCAGATGCCTTCAAACCGGTGGAAAAAACACCCAGAAAAAGGAGTGTCAGAACAAACGAAAATCGGCTGAATTTGTTGAGAAACGCGGTCATTTAGGGTTTTTCCTAAGGTTTTAAAATCCGACCGCAAAGGTATTAATAATAGCTCCACAAAAAAATCTTTTAAAACTTTTTTGCCCCCCAATTTACCGCTGATCCCTGCCGGTAATTTTGCGGTACAGGAACCCTACCTCCAGTATGGTGAATACGAAATAAGTGACCATAAAAAACACCACATTGCCGGTAGCCGCGGCCCTATCGCTGATGATCATCACCAGGTTATAGGCACAGTAGGCAAGCAGTTTCACCACCATAGTTAGTAAGTATAACTGCAGGAAGAATTCGGGTTTATTTGCCTTATACAGGTAAACATAGATCATTCCCGTAGCGAAAGTGAGGAGGATGAGCGTTTTCAGGAAAAAGGAAGGCTTCGCAAAGTATCCGGAAGAGGCCGCCAGCAGCACGGTTGCGGCGATAACAGCCGCGGTCAGCAAAAGTGCAATAAAGAACCTGAACAAAATTACTCGCGATTAATGGACTTGTATACCTGGTAGATGGTGCCTGCAAATCCGGCGAGGCCAAGGCATAGCATAAAGATGGGATACTTGAGCCCAAGCCACTGGTCTACCTTGTAACCGAGCCAGCCGCAAACGGCAATGGTTGCCAGAAGCTGCACCGCCAGGCCACTGTATTTAAGGTAACTATTATATTGATTTAACTTCTTGTTGGGACGAGAGGGATCGGGTAACTGCGCCATTTTCGCTGATTTTAATGTCTTTTACAGCTGCACCCATTTTACAGCCTCCGTTGAAGACAGCGCCTGGCTCCACCACCAGCTTGCCGGTAGAGATATCGCCGTTGATCACCGCGGTGGCCTTGAGCACCAGCAGCTCCGCTATCTCTATCTTGCCCTTTACTTCGCCTTCAATGTCTGCATTCTGAGAAGTGATGTTACCGTGTACCTGCGAAGAAGGACCCAGCACGATTTTGGATTTTGATTTGACATTACCGGTGATCTTTCCTTCGATGCGGATGTTACCGTAAGTCTCTACATTACCTTCCAGAAAGGTACCTTTACCGATGGTGTTGCTTGAGTTGCTGATCTCTTCGGCTACGCGTTTTTCTTCTTTAGAAGTGAACATAAGTTGTTTAGTTTAAAAAGTGACGAATTCTTCCGGGTTCAGCGAGTTGCCATTATACCACAGCTCGAAGTGCAAGTGTGGGCCATTGGTCATTTCTCCGCTGTTTCCAACTATAGAGATTATTTCGCCTGCGTTGACAAATGTACCAAGTTTTTTATAAAGTTCAGCATTGTGCTTGTAAACCGATATCAGGTTGGCGCTGTGCTGGATCATGAGCACCCATCCTCCATCCTGGGTCCAGTCAGAGAAGATCACGGTGCCGTCTGCAATACACTTCACCGGCTCGTTGGTCTTGGCCACGATGTCTACACCGAAGTGACTCTTCTTCACATTGTAACGATCCGAGATAAAACCCGCGATGGGTGAGAAGAAAAATGTCTCCTGCAGCTCGCGGTTTTTGACATTGGCCAGGGTAATGAGCGAGAGGTCAGACCTTTCAAAGTCTCTTCTGAAAGCCGAGTCAACGGGCTCGAGCTTAAGTGCCGCCGGCTTGCTGGTGAGCGGTTGGGTCTCTCCGCGTAATATTTCTGCCGGGTCGTGAAAATCACTCGTATCGCCGCTCAGCACACGCTGAAAGTTAGCGATGAACCTGTCCTTGCGGTCTACTTCCAGCGCCAGTGAATCCACCTTAAGGGCCAATCCATATAGCTGCTGGTTCAGCACCATCTGCTCGTACTTCGGGTCGAACCATTTCTCCAGCACGGTCTCCACCAGGAAAAGGCTGATGACCAGGAACAGGATAAAAATGATCACGGAAAAAAGAATGATCTTGGAATACGTGAAGCCCACGCTGGTCTTCTCGGCGAAGTTCTCTTCATTGCGGATGATCAGCTGGTAACGGTTGGTAAGCCAGCTCGAAAGCGTCTTCTTTGGTCTCATCAGATGGCCATACCTTTAGGTGATACATGGAAGACCAGCCGCTGTAAATTCGTTGAATTTTTCATGAAGTTGGACAGTCGCTGCATAGGCATTTCAAAATATTCCCGTTTTTTTGCAAAATTAGATATTCTGCCTGATTATAATATTGAATTCAGGTTTTTTGCGTTTCTGTGTAGGTTAATAATTGCCATTTGAAAAAACTGCCCCTATATTTTTTTCTTGTGCTGGCTGCTGGTATAGCCGCTTCATGCTCGTCGGAAAGAAACACCTGGACCAGCAAAGCCTACCACAACACAACGGCTCACTTCAACGGCTATTATTATGCCAACGAGGAGATCCGGAAAATCGAGGCGACCATACGAAAAAGTCAGGTGGATGACTATAACCGGATCCTGAGGTTGTTTCCCACTTTCGATTCAACGCTGGCAAAAGGTTATGATAAGGAAGTTCAGGAGGCAGTGAAAATGGCGTCCCTGGCCATTCAGCGGCACCCCAACAGCAAGTGGGTAGACGACGCTTACATCCTGGTAGGCAAAGCCCGCCTTTACAGCCTCGACTGGGGCAACGCTGTACAAACTTTCAAACACGTCAATACCAAAAGCAAGAATAAGGATGCCAAACATCTTGCCATCGTCAACCTGATCCGCACGTACATCGAGCACAAGGAACTCAACAACGCACAGGCAGCCATTGACTACCTGCAAAAGCAGGAGCTGAACCGGTCGAACAGGAAAAAATTCCACCTCGAAAAAGCATACTTCTATCAGCTGCAGAACGACTATGATAACATGGTGCGGAACCTGACCAGCGCCGACCCGTTGCTGAAAAAGAGCGACCGGCGGGGAAGGATCTACTTCATCATCGGCCAGGTATACCAGGAGCTGGGCTTCGAAGCAGAAGCCTATAACTATTATAAGAAATGTATCTCCACCAATCCTGAATACGAGGTTGATTTTTATGCACGCCTGTATATGGCCCAGGTTACGGAGATCTCCCGGAGCCGCGACATCAACGCAGCGCGCAAGTCGTTCAGGAAGCTGCTGAAAGATTCCAAGAACAGGGAGTTCCATGACAAGATCTATTACGAGATGGGCATCTTCGAGCTGAAACAGAAGAACATCCCGGAGGCGATCGAAAACTTCAACCTGTCGGTAAGGCGTGGTAACAATAAAAGGATCGATGGTGAGGCGTACCTCCGGCTGGGTGAGATCTACTATGACACGCTGCGCAACTACGAGCTCTCACAGGCTTATTATGACAGCGCCATCACATCGCTGCCAACGGACTACGAGGGCTACCAGGCTATTAAAACACGCTCGGAGATCCTCAACGAATTTGTCAAACACCTGAAGACCATCAAATGGCAGGACAGCCTGCTGGAGCTCTCTTCACTCGACTCGGCAGGGTTGCGGGCCCGGATCGATACGGTGCTCACAGCGCGTAAGAAGGCTGAAGACAGGAAGGCCGCGAAGAAGAAAAAAAGCTCCAACCGTGTGGAGATCGCCTCCAATGATAACAACAACGTGTTCTCGAATGATAATGACAGCGGCGAGAACACGGCGTGGTATTTTGGCAACCCTTCTGCCATGGCCATCGGACAGAACGAGTTCGTGAGGATCTGGGGCAGCATCAGACTCGAAGATAACTGGCGACGATCGCAGCGAAGTACCGCGGGACGACAGACGGCTGACACTGCTACCGATAGCGCGGCCGTGGCTAAAGACACTGGTAATGCTACACCGGATGCCAAAGTTGACCCGGTGGATGTGGAGTACAACCGTCTCAACAAAGAGATCCCCCGAACACCCGAAGCGGTGAAAGATGCATTGGCGAAGATCGAAGAAGCTTACTTCAAGCTGGGCGACATCTATTACTTCAAGCTCCAGGAGAATGAGAATGCCGCGGAGACCTATACCACCTTGCTGCGGCGTTTCCCGGAAACGGCCCACGAGCCCGAAGTGCTTTACACCTTGTACCTGATCTACAAAGACAGTGATCCTGGCAAAGCCGAAACGTATGCCTCGCTGTTGAAAAGCAAACACCCGAACTCCACCTTTGCCAAGATCCTCATCAACCCGGCTTACCTGAAGGAATCGAGCCTGGCCGTTGAAAAACAGAAGGAGTTGTACAAGGTAGCCTATGAAGGTTTTCAGGCAAAAGATTACGCTGCCGCCCGCCAGACCATTTCTGAAGCGCGGGCCCTGGGAGAAACTTCGTTCACCGCTTCGCTCGACCTGCTTTCGGTGCTCATTACGGGCGAGAACGAGAACATCTCAAAATACCAGTATGAGCTCGATCAGTTCATCAAACAACACGAGGGCCACGAGCTGTCTGCCTATGCTCAAAAGCTACTGAATGCTTCGCGACAGTTTCAGCAGACAGAAGAGAAGCGCAAAGGCATCCAGTATATCCTTTCGCTGGATGAAACACATTATTTCGTGCTCGTATACAAACGCTCCGAGCGGATGGACGGCGTTGCCTCCGCGGCACTGGAAACTTTTAACAGGGAAAACTACCGGGACCTGAACCTGAAAACGAGCAACCTCGTGCTCAACGATGAATACACACTCACTTTTGTGGCGGACCTTCCCGGGAACAGTACGGCCGTAGCGTATTATAAGACATTCATCGAAAAGCTACCGTCCATAACCGCGCTGCGAAACCATAAATTCAATAATTTTGTCATAACCAAAGATAACTTCGACATCTTCTACAGAACCAAAGGTCTTGATGAGTACATCCACTTCTTCGAAAAAAACTACCCGGCGGAAAACCAATAACATTCTCTTGCTTCAGAAGCCGTGGTTCAAAAAAGTAATAAAAGCCGTCTGGATCCTTTTCTTGTGTGTGGTCATCGGCGTGCCGCTATATGTGTATACGGTCAAGGCTGACCTGTTCGGGTTATTTGGAGGCATGCCAAGCCTCAAATCGATCGAAAATCCGCAAAACGACCTTTCTTCTGAGCTCATTTCTGCCGATGGTGTATCACTTGGAAGGTACTTCAGGTATAACAGGAGCCAGGTGGCGTACGAACAGCTTTCGCCCGATCTGGTAAACACCCTGCTGCTGTCAGAAGATCACCGTTTTTACGATCACTCCGGCATGGACTTCTGGGCTTACCCACGCGTGCTGTGGGGCCTGCTGACATTCAATAACCGTGGCGGCGGAAGCACCATCACGCAGCAGCTCGCCAAGAACCTTTTCAGAACAAGGGGCGATGAACTCGATGGCACACTCACCCGTGTTGGCGGTCCGCTGAAGATCCTGGTCAGCAAAACCAAGGAGTGGATCATCTCCGTACAGCTCGAAGAGAATTATACGAAGGAAGAGATCATCACCATGTACCTGAACACGGCCGAGTTCAGCAGCAACGCCTATGGCATCAAGGTGGCCGCCGAAACGTATTTTCAAAAACAGCCAGACAGCCTTAACGTGCTGGAGTCAGCGGTGCTCGTGGGCATGCTGCAGAACCCTTCATTTTACAATCCTCAGCGCAACCCGAACAACGCATTGCGTAAACGCAATGAAGTATTGTACAAGCTTTACGCCCGCAACTACATCAAGTCACAAGCAGAACACGACTCACTGAAGAACATACCCATCCAGTTGAAGTTCTCCGTTCAAAATCAAAACCAGGGCCTGGCCACTTACTTCAGGAGTGTGTTAACCTCCTTTCTCATGAAGTGGTGCAAAGACCATAACTACGATCTGTGGGAGTCGGGCTTGAAGATCTACACCACCATTGACAGCCGCATGCAGCAGTTTGCGGAAGAAGCCATGGCCGAACACATGTCCAAGCTGCAGAAGGAATTCGAAACCCAGTGGAAGCTGAAGAACAGCAATCCCTGGACCGATTCGGATACCAAAGCGGAGATCAAAAATTTCCTTCAGCGGAAGATCAAAAAAACAGAGACCTACAAAAATCTTGTAGCGCGTTATGGCGAAAATTCCGACTCAGTGAACATTATGCTGAACGTGAAGAAGCCCATGACGGTATTTTCGTGGAAGGGCGAGCGCGATACGCTGTTCAGCTCCATGGACTCGCTTCGTTATTACAACTGGTTCCTGCAGGCTGGCATGATGTCTATGGATCCGGAAACCGGCGCCATCAAGGCCTGGGTAGGTGGTATCAACCACAAATATTTCAAGTACGATCACGTGAAGCAGGGAACGCGGCAACCGGGCTCTACGTTCAAACCTTTTGTTTACGGGAAGGCGATCGAAGACGGGTACTCGCCCTGCTTCGAGCTGCTCGATATCTCTCCTACCATCAAAGTACCGGGCGGCGTGTGGAATCCGCCGAACTCAGACGGAACTTACGGTTCGGGCGAAAAGATGAACCTGCGTGTAGCCATGGCGCGGTCGCTGAACTCGGTCACGGCACAATTGATCGCCAAGGTTGGGCCTGCCAACGTTGCGAAATTTGCAAACCAACTCGGCATTTCCAGTCCGTTGGATCCGGTAATGTCGCTGGCCCTGGGAACAAGCGATGTGTCTTTGTATGAGATGGTATCGGCTTATTGCAGCTTTGTGAACCTCGGCATGCATATCGAGCCTTACTACGTCACGCGCATCGAAGACAAGAACGGCAACGTGATCGAAAGTTTTGTACCCAAAACAGGACAGGCAACCGATGAACGAACCGCTTACAAAATGATCTATATGCTGCAAGGTGGTGTTGAAGAAGAAGGAGGAAGCTCGCGGGGCATAAGCTATTCGCTGAAGGTTGATAATGAGATCGGGGGCAAGACGGGCACAACGAACGATGCTTCTGACGGCTGGTACATGGGCATCACCCATAACCTGGTTACCGGGGCCTGGGTAGGCGGCGACGAACGCACCATCCACTTTCCGAACTGGACGTTCGGGCAGGGCAGCAAAACTGCGCGCCCCATCTGGGACAAGTATATGGTGAAGGTCTACGAGCATCCGGAAGTGGGCTACGGCAAAGGACTGTTCAAAAGGCCGGCGTCAGGTCTTGATATCGTGCTCGACTGCAACCGCCACAATGCTTCGGATTCGACCAGCGTAGTTCCCGTAGAGAAAGAAATATCCCTGGACGATATCAACAATTAATCGGTAAGTGGTGATCGGGTGATCAGTAACCGGTGTTTAAACCACAAGCACAATAAGTGTCCCGCAGATCACGCTGATTTTCGCAAATCCATATGAGGACTATTTCTGCGTAGATCTGCGCATTCTGCTGGAAATGTATTTTTCTCTGAAAATGTAAAATATTTGTAAGGTTTTCGGGATTTAGAAGGGTTAAACCCCCAGACCGATTACCAATTACTAAAAAAACTATGGCCGAGATCAAGGAGGCTATTCAACGGTTACCAGAGTCACCTGGCGTATACAGGTTTTACAACGCAGACAGTGAGCTGATCTATGTTGGCAAGGCGAAGAACATCAAAAAAAGGGTCACCAGTTATTTCAGCAAAAGTCACGGTCTTAACCGCAAAACGTTGCGCCTGGCATCTGAGATCAGGTCGATAGAATATACCGTTGCCTTCAGCGAGTTCGATGCGCTGCTGCTGGAAAACAATTTCATCAAGCAGAACCAGCCGCGGTACAACATCCTGCTGAAGGATGACAAGACCTTTCCCTATATCTGTATTCTCAAAGAAAGATTTCCGAGGATCATCTATACCCGGAAATACATTCCTGAACAGGGCGAATATTTTGGACCTTACTCCAGCGTGGTGGCCATGAAGAACGTGCTTGACCTTGTGCGCAAGCTCTACTCCATCCGCACCTGCAGCCTGCTGTTGTCTGAGCAAAATATCGCGCAAGGCAAATTCAAGGTCTGCCTGGAATACCACATCGGCAACTGCAAGGCTCCCTGCGCAGGACTTCAGCAGGAAGAGCAATACCAGGAAGAGATCGAGCAGGCACGCAACATCCTGAAGGGTAACATCAGCATTGTGTATCAGTACTTCAAGAACCAGATGCAGCAAGCCGCTATCAACCTTGAATACGAAAAAGCTCAAAAGTTCAAGGAAAAGCTGAGCACGCTCGAAAGGTTCCAAACGAAGTCGCTCGTGGTGAACCGCGACCTCACCGATATCGATGTGCTCACCATCACCAGCATTCCTGACTACGCTTATATCAACTATCTGCAGATCAAGGAAGGCGCGATCATTTACTCCAAAACCGTTGAGGTAAAGAAGAAGGCTGACGAAACGGATGAAGACCTGCTGAGCTTTGCAGCGCAGGAGCTTCGGGCAGGGAACAACCTGACCATTCTCAGCAACGTACCCATTACGCTGCTGGACGAAGACACGGAGAATATCATCCCGAAGATCGGCGACAAGAAAAAGCTCATCAGCTTGTCGATCAAGAACGGCCTCGAGCTGAAGAAAGACAAGGAGATCCTGCGCGAAGGAAAAAAATCGAAACAGCTTGAAGTGTTGTCGATCCTTCAAAAAGATCTCCAGCTCACGTCACTTCCGCTGGTGATCGAGTGTTTCGATAACTCGAACTTCCAGGGTACCACACCGGTGGCCTCGATGGTGCGGTTTGCCAATGGAAAGCCCGACAAAAAAGGCTATCGTCATTTCAATATCAAAACCGTTGTGGGGGCCAATGACTTTGCGTCGATGCAGGAGATCGTGGGGCGCCGGTATAAACGGATCATGGAAGAAGCAGGCCCACTGCCAGACCTCATCCTGGTTGATGGTGGCAAGGGGCAGCTGAGCAGCGCCTGTGATGCCTTAAAAGAGCTGGGCCTGTATGGAAAGATCCCCATCGTTGGCATTGCCAAAAAGCTCGAGGAGATCTATTATCCGGAAGATCCCATCCCCCTTCATATCAACAAAAAATCACCGGGCCTGTTGCTGTTGCAGCATGTGAGGGACGAAGCGCACCGGTTTGCCATTACGTTCCACAGGCAAAAGCGGAGCAAGGCGCAGATCAAAACCGAGATCGAAGAGCTGAAGGGTATCGGCAGGCAAACCGCGGATAAGCTTCTGAGACACTTCAAATCGGTGAAGAAGATCCGTGAAGCTTCGCTGGAAGAGCTCACCACGCTTGTGGGCCGCAAGAAAGCGGAGCTTGTCAAGGGCAAGACAATAGAAGCCACTCCACAAGTAGAAACCACCCCACAAGAAACGCCTGAGGGGCCGAAATAAAAAAAGCCAGGAATTGCTCCTGGCTTTTTTATGAATATTGGTTCTCTCAGCTTAGAATTCCCAGAGGTTGTGCTCTTTTTCCATGAGCTCGATCTCCATCCACTCTGTTGCCCACACAGCTTCCCTGTAAGGTCTGCCGTTGGCAATGTAAGTCTCAAGGATGGTCTCGTTGTCAGGGTTCTGCACTTTGTTGATAGCGCCCCAGAAGAGTCTCAACAGGATGGCATCAGCGAAGTTCTTGTTCTGTGCTGTGTTGTGCCTGTTAAACCATATTGCCTTCTTAGGGTGTGCTCTGAAGATCTTCTCAACGTCTTTGTACTTAACCCAGGCCAGTGACTGGTTGAAGCCTGTTTGGGTCTTCGAGCCAGGGATTGAAAGCTCCAGGGCCTGAACGTCATAGTACAATCTTGACCTTCTTCTGTCGAAGATCACGTCTTCCATCAGCTGAAGGTTGCTTACATCGCTGGGCACGTAGTTTACGGCTTTACCTTCTGATGTAGGAGTCCAGTTGTCGGTAGAAGTTTCGGGATTCGCACCGCGGTTGTCTTGCAACGAGCGGTAGTTCTTTCCGTTGTAGGTAACGATATCGTCAGTATAGAAATCCTTGGCAGGATCCCACTGAGCATAATCCGTTGAACCTTGCTGCTGCAACCGCTTCATGAAATCTTCCTTGCTCATCTTCGTCGTCAGGGAATCGCTGGCATAAATATCCACCAGTTCACCTGAAGTGATTGCATCCATGATAATCTTCGAGATCTCCCCGTTCTTGGCGAAGAAACCCTTGTTCTGCTTTTCCAGCAGATCGATGGTTCTCCACACCCTTACCTTGTAGTGTTGTTCGTACAGGGCGATAGGGTTGATCGAGTTAGGGTTATACTGCTCCTCCAGTTCTTCTTTGAATGCCTGGTTCACTTCGTTTGTTTCAACCTCAGCCTGTGCGAAGGCGTAGGCGGAAGCAACCGAAAAAAGACCTGCAAAGATTAATTTCCTTTTCATATACCTTAGTTAACCGGGATAACAACTACACTATTAGAGCTCTTGATCGCTACTTTTTCTTCTTTGTCTGTGTACGTTTTCCTCACTGCCTCCCTGATGGAGAATACGATCCTGTCGCCAGATTTTGCTGAATTGCTCCAGGCGCCGAGGTCAGGGCTGCTGTTAGTAGCACGCATCTGAGCCTTTGCAACGGGTCCGGCACCCATGATCACTTCCATATCCTTGATGCTATAGCGTGCATCTTTGGGAACTTCTTCCTTGAAGTTCTCATCAGGTTCAATAACGATCCTGAGGCTGCGTACCTGGTTGGGTTTAATACCCTGGCGCAGGTCAACAGGTGTGTTGCCGATGTAAGCCACAAAGCGGGGCTCAGGGATCAGTTTCACGTCGAAGTTCTGAACGCCGATCGGTGTACCACCGTTGCTAACGTTCACAGCGATCTTACGTGCACTGGGGATGATGGTAACTTTTCCGGGCTTGTCGCCTTTTCTGATCTCCGCAGCGGAAGAAGAGAATGAAGGGTTATAGCTTGTTCCCAGCGCAGGCACCTCGATAGTAACGTTGTTACCGCAGTTTAAGTATAGCGTGGGAGCATTACCGGTTGTTACCTTGATAGTAGGCTGAGCAACCAGGTATTCAACGGTTCTCTCCAGTGTTTGCTCAGGCAGTTTGATCTCTGCTTTAAAGCTCTTGGTTGCAAAACCGTCTTTGTTATAAGCACCACCAGAAGCGGTGAATTTGATCTTACCCATCTTGATACCGTTCTCTTCGAAGAGCTGAAGCTTCGATCCGTTCATGAACATTTCAGGTTGGAACGAAGTAGATGACGCAGAGATGAACAGGTCAGCTTCGTAGGTAGCACCTGCGGCCACGATCGATTCTTTGCTGCGGATCATAGGTACCATCCTATCGAACTTCACATCACCGGCACCGGCGATCTCCTTCAGTCTTTCAAGCGCCTTTGTTTCGTAGTCCAGCACTTCTGTCTGCATTTGTGTTACAGAAGCAAGGGCAGCGATCACAGGCGTGTTCTCGAATGTAAAGGTCAGGAAGTCCTTGTTAGCGTGGTCTTCATCTTTAGCGAAAACTTCTATTTCCTTCGGAGGTTTTGCCAGGTTGGGCAATGCTTTCGCATCAAGTCCTGACAGCTCTCTCAATTTCGTCACATAGTCATTCAACAATTTTTCAAATGCCTTGCCTTCAGGCTGAGACATCATCATGGTAGCAACCTTCGAGCTGTGGTCATTGATCAGCTTCTCATCGATCTCCGTGGTTCCGGAGAGGCTTTTCATTGTTGCTTTGAGCTTTTCAATGCTTTCGATGGTTGTCTTCGTCAGGTCCCTTACCTGTCTTGAGTTCTCAAGGGCCTTTACGATCTTCGGATCAGGGCTTTTACCCTTCTCTTCGATCAAGGCGCTCAAGATCTTCTGGTTCTTTGAAGTAGCTGTCTGCGAAAGTTCCTCAAGGGTTTCATATATGATCGCAAACTTCTCCAAAACCGCATTACTTACTTGCAAGGCCAGAAGCGCGGTGAGTACGAGGTACATCATACCGATCATCTTCTGCCTGGGTGTTTCCTTACCGCCTGCCATATTCGTTTAGAATTTGAATATTTCGTTTAAGAAAAATTAGTTTGCGCCACCCTTCATAGCAGTGAGCATGCTGCCATAAACTTTGTTGAGCGCAGTGATATTGTCGGTAAGCTTACCAAGTTCTGATGTGAACTTCGTAGTGTTCTCGCCAACTTTAGAGAGTCCGTGCATAGCACCGGTCAGGCTTTCGTAAAACTTGTTCATGTTCTTCACATGGCTGTCAGCATCTTTCAACTCCATTTCATATACAGAGTTCAAAGCAGCAAGGTTTTTAGTTACCTTCTGAACCTGGCTATGGTATTCGCCGGCATCTTTCGATGCTTCAGACATAGCAGACACAGCCTTGATGGCTACATCGTATGACTTGTTCATTTCTGACAGTGACTTGGATGCAGTCTGAACGTTTTTAGCGTAGTCGTTGGTAGCAACGGCAGCGTCAGAAAGGTTCGACATTTTCTTGGCTGATTCAGCAAGATTGCTCAGGCCTTTGCCGAGGTTATCGAGCAGCTCAGGACCGATCTTAGCTTTTTCAAGAGAGATATCCAGTTGTTGTGTCAGCGAAGCGGTAGGCTTATTTGAAATGCGGGGAGCCGCAGCAGGTCCTTCATATTCGTCTGCCAGTTCAGGATATACTTTTGACCAATCAACTTCATTATGAGGCGGCTCAAAGGCACTCAGGAAAAAGATACCGGCTTCCACAGAAAGACCAATCATCAACATTTCATCCGCACCTGGCATGTGCAGGATCTTGAACAACGCACCGATAATAACAACCGCAGCACCAATACCGTAAACTTTAGGCATTATGGTTTTGTAGAGAAGCGCAGTAAATCCGCCTTTTTTCTTGCTCATTTTAGTAAGGTTTTAAGTTTATATCTGTATTCTTTAATACGGGTTTTTAAATATAAAGAGAGTTTTCAATTATTAAAATTCTTGTCCGGACGAGCGACCGAGGTGCGTGAGGGCGCAACGGAAGCCGATATAAGCGCGGGTAGAATCCTTGAATTCGTAGGTTCTGGTACCTGTTTCCAGGTAGTAGGCTACGTCTTTCCATGAACCACCCCTGACAACTTTCTTGGGCGGAACTTTAGGATTGTACTGGCTGCTTTCCGGGTTGGTTCTCTCATCTATATATTGAGGGTTCAAATCCCATACGGTAGGCACCGATGCAGGGTTGAAGTCGTCAAGACACCACTCAGAAACGTTTCCTGCCATATCGAACAGCCCGTAGTCATTAGGGAAATACGATTGAACAGGTGATGTGTATGCAAATCCGTCGTCGTAGAAGTTACCACGGCCGGGTTTGAAGTTGGCAAGCATACAACCTTTCGAGTTGCGGATGTACGGGTTACCCCAGGGATATTTAGCCATGTCACGGCCACCGCGTGCGGCGTATTCCCACTCAGCCTCTGAAGGAAGCCTGAATTCAGGCATCGGGAAGTCACCTACACTTTTCCTGTAGTCGTTCAGGTAAGCGGTTCTCCATTTTCCAAAGTACACGGCCGCATCCCAGTTGATACCTACCACCGGATAGTCGTCATAGCCAGGGTGCCAGTAATAATAGTCTTGAATAGGATCACCCATGTGGTGCGCAAAGTCTTTCACCCATACCGTGGTATCGGGGTATAAAGTCTGTCTGAATGTTTCGGGATCAATGGTTTCAAAACCTTCGATGGTACCATTATCGATCAGGAAAAAGTTGGTAAACTGACGGTACTCGTTGTTGGTGATCTCGGTATCGTCCATAAAGAATGAGCCGATGGTCACCTGCTTGTTGAAGTTGATCTGCGTGGAAGCAGGATCTTCATCAGCCTGTCCCATATGGAACGTCCCTGCGGGGATTGGCACCATTCCGTAGGGAATAGTCATCACCCAGCCCTCTCTGCCCGGTACGCCGACCAGTTCTCCCTGGTCTCCACCACTTTTACCGCCCAGTCCAAGCAGTCCGCATGCACTTGCCAGCGCACCTGCGAAGATTATCACTAGTTTATTGGACACCGATTTGTTCATAATTCTATAGCTATGTATGGGTTGAGACTCGAAAGATAACTTATATAACCTTTATTTTAAAAATTGCTTACCAAATTCCTCAAAATCTTAAAAAAACCAAAACCAGTTGCCGGTTAGTGTCTGTACCTGGGGGTTCGGACGACTTTTTTGCCGCTATTTATTGCCACGGGTAGCTGGTAGCTCAGCAATAATTCGTGCGAAAAATTCTCTTTTGCCTCCTGGTCTTTAACCACTACATCTATAGCATAACCGAATTTCAGCGCTTTGTCTTTCAAAAAGCTATAACCCAACATCACGTTTGCAGCCTCTGATTGTCTAAACGATAAGCCTGCCCACATCTTATCTTTCAAAGTGGCGATCAGGCCCAGATCGAAAGAATATTCCTTGAAGTCAGTTTTTACAAGGACAGTTGGATTCAATTTCAGGTCGAAGTTCACTTCATAGAAATATCCTGCGGTGAAATTCATGTGGTTTTCAAGTGCATTGCGGGCTTCATTGAGACCGAAATCAAACTGGGACTTCAATAAGTGATTTATACCGAAGCCCATGTAATACTTCTCCGAGCGGTAGAACAGGCCAAACCCGAGGTCAGGGCGCACCTGCGATTCTTTTCCGGTGATGATCTGCGGGTCGCCATCCTGTATATAACGGTAATACGTACCGTTGATCGATACAGAATAGATGCCTGCTTTCATGCCGAAGCTGAGCTTGCTGTCTTTGATACCCAGGTGATAGGCAAACATGGCTTGTGCTTCGAGATTGTTTTGCGGACCGAGCTGGTCGTTGACGATATAAGTACCGAAACCACCTCTCACTTTATAGACCGGAGCTGTGAAGCTCACCATCTGTGTGGTGGGTGCACCGCCATCGCCGAAGCTGGATTGATAACCCTGCCACTGGCTGCGATGAATGGCTGTAAGTTGTGTAACGCCCTCTACACCCGCATAGGCAGGAGTTACATACAGATTGTTGAGCATGTACTGGGTGAATTGCGGGTCTTGCTGCGCTTGAACCGATACCCCAGACATGACAATCAGCAGCGTATAAAAAGTACGTTTCAGCATTTAAGATGAAAAAATAGGATTTAAAGTACGTCTATTTTTTCGACACTTTCAACGGGCATGTAATTAAAGTGTAATAAAAGTAACACTTTGCTAAAGTCCAATGTATGAAGAAGTTATTTTATACCGTTTGCCTTCTTGATATATAATTCCAGCGCACCCGTCATAGAGGGGGCATTCGGCAGGGGAGCTTCGATATCAAGTATGAGACCTGCATCCCTGACGGCCTTGGCCGTTGTAGGACCAAACGCAGCAATGCGTGTATTATTTTGCTTAAAATCTGGGAAATTCACAAGTAAGGAATTGATACCGGAAGGACTAAAGAAAGCCAGTATATCGTAAAAGACCTCTTTCAGGTCAGAAAGATCAGAGGCAACGGTGTGATAGATGATCGCTTCCGTATAGTGATAGCCATTGTCTTTCAGAAAATCCGGGATGTCGTTCTTACGGATGTCAGAGCAGGGGAACAGGTACTTCTCGTTCTTGTGCTTCTTGAGGATCTCCAGCAGATCCTGAGCGGTTTTCAGACCTGTGAAGATCTTACGCTTCCTGATCACGATGTACTTCTGAAGATAGTTGGAAGTTTGTTCAGAGATGCAGAAGTATTTCATCTCCGGCGGCATCTCCACCTTCAGCTCCTGGCAGATGTGAAAGAAGTGATCAACCGCATTGCGGCTTGTAAAAATAATGGCCGTATGATTGAGTATCTCTATCTTCTGCTTACGAAACTCCTTCACCGGCACAGGCTCGACCTGAATGAACGGCCTGAAGTCAATTTTCAGATTGAATTTTTCGGCAAGCTTTAAGTAAGGAGAGTTTGCATCAGTTGGGGCCTCTTGGGTTACCAGGATGCTTTTTACCTTACGCATCCTGTCAGTAGCGATTTCACTCATATCAGCACGTAACGTATTCTGGCTATTGGAACAGTACCTCGATTGTAATTAACAATGGGATTATTTCGGTCGCACAAATGTACGAAAATAAATGAAACATAGAGTGCTCGCTTTTGCTGTTAAGTTTCAAAAAAACGATCAGCACCCACGCTGTCATCGTTCCTGTTATCAGTGACAGGAACACCACAAAAAATCCCGGACTCTGACCTCGCAGGATAAAATAAACGAACAGCACAACGCTGGCCACACCAAAAACGATCAGCAACAGCCGCACCCAGTTGAAGAAATGCACCCGCGCCAGTCCACGAAGCCCAAACAACCGCGTCAGGGCAAAGATCAACAATATCTTCGTAAAGAAAACCGCCAGTACAATAGCGCTCATCCTGATCCACTGCCACACTACTGCACCGAAAGTGCGCTCCTGAAAATACAACGGCAGGGCATACTCGTCGGGCAGATGGTGTACCACGATCATCAGATAAAATCCCAGCAGCAGACTGCACGCGATGTAGAACTGTATGTTGGCGCTGCTCGTTAACCGGGCGTTGGGTTGCGCGTCATCTGCTTCACGCAGGGAAAATATTCTGATAACAGAGAAATAATCGGCGGAAAGTTTAGGATTCAGCCGCATGGTGACCAGGAAAAGAATGATGATGATCAATCCCGACAGGATAACGAAGTCTCTGAAGTACGTCGAGGGTTTGAAAATATCGATGGCTGCCGATGCATATTGCTGCCGGGTGATGATGGTGGTCTTCAGATCGCGCGAATTGATGCTGGCCTGGTAAATGGTGACAAAGAACGACGATGCATAATGCGCCCCCGCCAGGCTGTCGAGCCGGAACAACGCCCGGTTCTGGTATTCACCTGAAAGCTTGCCGTTAAAAAAAACAAAGAAGGGCCGCGCCGAAGTTACCGACAAAAAGCCACCTGGAAAATTACCGGCCTCCACGTTAAAATAAACCGTGTTGCCGGGCGATGCGTGGGTTTCCGTCAGCAGCTTGTACGTGCCGCTCTCATATTTCATCCAGGCAGACTGCAGGTCTTTCACCTCAGCAGTTTTCGGCTGGGCAAACAAGGCAGTGAAAGGTAACAGGAGAACAAAAAGCAGCGGCCGGTAAAATTTATTCATGACACAAAACTATACGAATTGGCGTCATTGTTGAAATGGACGTAAGTTTGAATTTATTATGGCAGGAATTTACATCCACATCCCTTTTTGCAAGCAGGCCTGCCATTACTGTGACTTTCATTTTTCCACCAGCACAGCCATCCGCCAGGAGCTTCTCAACGCCATGTCAGACGAGCTCTTGCTTCAGCGACATTACCTTTACGGCGAAAAGGTTGAGACCATCTATTTCGGCGGCGGCACACCGTCATTGCTAGGCGCAGATGAGCTCAATCTGCTGCTGAAACCTGTAAACACATTGTTTACGGTGGCACCCGATGCTGAAGTAACATTGGAAGCCAATCCCGACGACCTTACCCCTTCCAGGCTGGCGGAACTGCGGCAACTTGGCATCAACCGGTTGAGCATCGGCATCCAGTCGTTTCAGGACAGCGTGCTGAAATTCCTGAACCGTGCACACGATGCCACCGCAGCCATGCAGTGCGTTGGGCAGGCGCGGCAGGCAGGCTTTCAGAACATCAGCATTGACCTGATCTATGCCATTCCCGGCCAGGCTGACGAAGCATGGCAGGCCAACATCGATGCCGCACTGAAGCTTGCACCGGAGCACATCTCTTCTTATTCGCTCACCATCGAAGAGAAGACCGCTTTTGGCCGGTGGGCTGCGCAGGGGAAGCTGAAGGCGGCGGATGATGACCTCGCTGCAAAACAACTGGAGATGCTTGTGGCTACGCTCGAGCGCGAAGGTTATGAGCAGTACGAGGTCTCTAACTTTAGCAAACCGGGTTATCAGTCGCGTCATAACAGCAGCTACTGGAAACAGCAGCGTTACCTGGGCATCGGACCCAGCGCCCACTCGTATGACAAGGTGAGCCGGCAGTACAATGTGAGCAATAATCATCAGTATGTGCGGTCGATGAAAGAAGGCAGGATCCCTTTTGAGCGCGAGGTGCTTTCAACAGAAGATCATGTAAACGAATACCTGCTCACCACACTGCGCACACAGTGGGGAAGCGACCTGGAGAAACTGAAACAGGAATACGGCTATGATGTGCTTGGGCAACACGGTGGTCTGATCAATGATCTGCTGGCCAGAAAACTGGCCGTGGTTGAAAGGAATTTTTTAAAGCTCACCCGAACCGGCAGGCTGCTCGCCGACAAGATCTCATCCGATTTATTTTTGATTTCTTAACCGGGTTTATCACGCCATTTTGGTAATTTCCGGCCCCCATTACAAACAACCCCATGAAATCTTCTGAAGAAAAGAAGGTATATATGCTTTTGAAATCGGTGATCTTCCATTACCACGGACTTGACGAGGAAGAAAAGAAAGACCTGGACAAAACATCGGAAGAGCTGGATGCAAAATCAGAGTATACCTGGGCACTGCAGTTTATTTCGGAAGATTATATCACCGCATTTGACCGGGCGAGGGAGTATCTCAACAACATCATCGGCGACTATCCGAAAGACAAACGTATAGAGCTGATCAACATGGTGTGGCAGGCTAATAACCTCAAAGGTTATGTAACTGAGATGGAAGCAACTGCGATGCTCAAACTGGCCAAGGATTGGAACGTACAAAAGGAACTGATCGACCTGGTTCTCAAATGAGGTTTCTAATCAAATAAAATTTCTAATTTCAAACCTGTCTGCCGGTAGGCGGCTTGCTGATCCTGACCGTGCCGCGAAGGTGGTCGATAGGGATCGGAAATTGTTAATCAGGAATATCGCGCATGAAAACCAGAAAGAAAAAATTAGATGAAGACCTGCTGAAAACGGCCCTGGAAGAAGAAAACCGGATCCGTACAGCATTCAAGGATAAGGACTGGGCGGAGATCAAAGGTGCCAACAGCTGGATGATATTCAAGGTGATGTCCGAGTTTGTGGAGGGTATGGAAAAACTTGCCAAGATTGGGCCCTGCGTCACCATTTTCGGTTCCGCCCGCACCAAACCCGGCAATGTTTATTACAAGATGGCAGAGGAGATCGCCTTCAGGCTTGTGCAGCATGGCTACGGTGTGATCACGGGTGGCGGCCCCGGTATTATGGAAGCCGGCAACAAAGGCGCCCACCGTGCGGGTGGCAAGTCCGTTGGTCTCAACATTTTTCTGCCCTTCGAACAGCAGGGCAACATCTATATCGACAAAGACAAGCTCATCACCTTCGATTACTTCTTCGTGAGAAAGGTGATGTTCGTGAAGTATTCGCAGGGTTTTATCGTGATGCCCGGTGGCTTCGGCACGCTGGACGAGCTCACGGAAGCGTTGACGCTTATCCAAACCAAAAAGATCGGACGGTTCCCCATTGTGATGGTGGGAAAAAAATACTGGCATGGACTTGTTGACTGGATCAAAAAAGTGCTGATCAGCGAAAAGATGATCCACGCCCAGGATATGGACCTGTTCAGCGTGGTAGATACACCGGAAGACGCCGTGAAAGTGATTGAAGAGTTCTATTCGAAGTATTTGTTATCGCCTAATTTTTAATGAAACAGCTATCCATTTTTCTGGCGCTCAGCGCCATCATTATTCTATTTGCCTATATTTCCTACAATGAGCTCAGGCATCGTTCCAGTCCGCAGACCATGTCTGACGAGGCTGTGGCAACCCCGGAGTTCAACGTGGAGAGTGGTCCGCTGCCGGCGATATCGTACGATCTTCCCAACAACGTAACGTTTGCGGGCGAGCCGGTTCCCATGGAGCTGCCGGATGTGCGCGAGCGGCTAGACAAAGAGTTGCAGATCAACATCTACCTCCACAGCAATACCATCTTCCTTATCAAACGCGCCAACCGCTGGCTGCCACAGATGCAGGAGATCTTGAGAGCGCATGGCATTCCCGATGATTTCAAATACCTGCCCCTGATCGAAAGCAACCTGCTGAACGTGGTCTCTCCTGCCGAAGCGGTGGGCTACTGGCAGATCCTCAAAACCTCGGGACAGGAGTTCGGACTTGAGATCACCAACGAAGTAGACGAGCGCTACAATCCCCTGAAAGCAACGGAGGCGGCATGCAAATACCTGAAGCAGGCATACCGCAAATTCGGCAACTGGACTCTGGTGGCGGCATCGTATAACCGCGGCATGGGCGGCATTGAACGCGCCATCGAGAACCAGCGGGAGAAGTCCTACTATGATCTTTTTCTCAACGAAGAGACCTCGCGTTACGTGTTCCGCATCATCGCCATCAAAGAGATCGTAGAGAACCCGGTGCGTTACGGTTTCAAAATAAATCCGAAGCATTACTACGACGAAGAGCCGCTGGAATATGTAGAGGTGACCGAAACAGTGAAGAGCCTGGTAGACTTTGCCAAACATCACGGCACCAATTACAAGCTGATCAAACGCCACAACCCATGGCTGCGCGATGAGAAGCTGACGGTGAAGAAAGGCAGGAGGTATAAGATTGCGTTACCGGGAAAATAGTTCGATTCAAGGGGCGAGATACGAAGTACGTGGGAATCTCGTTCTTCGTACCTCGTATTTCGTACCTGGATTTGTAGTTTGCCTCAATAAATTCGTACTTCGTACCTCGTATCCCGATAGCTATCGGGACGTACCTAAAAACCATGCGTCCATACATACTTGCCGAGAATAACTGGAAGACTGTAAAAGAAACAGCCTATACGTTGGCTGTGCTTCCCTGGGGGGCTACGGAAGCCCACAACTATCATTTGCCTTACGGAACAGATATCGTGGAAGCTGAGCAGGTGGCTGCGGAGGCTGCCAGGATCTCGTGGGAGGCGGGTAACAAAGTGGTGGTGCTGCCTTGCATTCCCTTTGGAGTAAACACGGGGCAGTTCGATGTGAAGCTCGATATGAACATGAATCCCAGCACACAACTTGCCGTGCTGCGCGATGTGGTGGACGTGCTGAACCGCCAGGGCATCTACAAGCTGGTGATCCTCAACAGCCACGGTGGCAACGACTTCAAGACCATGATCCGGGAGCTGGGGCTGCAGTATCCGAAAATGTTTCTCTGCAGCTGCAACTGGTATCAGGCTGTTGATCAGAAACAGTACTTCGAAAATAAAGACGACCATGCAGGCGAAATGGAAACCAGTGTGATGATGCACCTCACGCCTCACCTGGTAAGACCTCTGTCAGAGGCAGGCGATGGTGCTGCCAAAAAATTCCGCATCACTGCCATTCGCGAAGGATGGGCGTGGTCTGAGCGCAAGTGGCTGCAGGTAACAAAAGATACGGGCGTGGGCGATCCGCGCAAAGCGTCAGCGGAAAAAGGGCAACGTTACTTCAAGGCTGTGACTGAAAAAGTAGCCGCCTTTTTTACAGAAGTAGCCCAGGCTGACAACAACGACCTCTACGCTTAATCAGTAATCGGTATTCGGTGATGAGTAATCGGTTTTGAGCGTTCGTACTGTCTGTGTTGTTCTGTACACAGTTTACCGGTTACTGATTACTGGTTACCGTTCACCGCTTCCCCGGCGGGTTCATGTTTGGTGACCCAGAAGTTATTGTAACCTTCGCCGATCTGGATGCTGATCTGCTGCAATGCAAGCATTTCAAGGATGGCGAGAAAATTAAAGATCAATCCGATGCGCGTGGGGAATGTCTGGAGCAGCTCCATGAATGAAAGCCGCTGACGTTTGTTGACCTCATCTACCACATATTTTTTCTGACCTTCTACCGTATACGGGTATTGGATTACCTGGTGCACGGGTTTGTTCTTCTCGGCCTCGAAACGTTTCATCACTTTTTCAAACACCGTCATCAATTTGAAGATGGTCACATCCTGAAGCTCGGCCTCCACGTTTGTGCTTTCGGCCAGTGCCTTCAGCTCCTTCATCAGGTTGCCGCGCTTCTCTTTCATCAGCTCGGTCTCTTCCATTTTGTGGAAGACATCCACCACCGATTTGTATTTCTTGTACTCCAGCAGGTGTTTCACAAGCTCTTCGCGCGGGTCTATCTCATTGCCCTGCTCATCGAGCTGTGGTCTTGGCAGCAGCATTTTCGATTTGATGCGCATGAGGGTAGCCGCCACAAGAATGAATTCGCTGGCCACCTCGATATTCAGGGTTTCCATATGATGGACATAATCCAGGAAGTCGTTGGTGATCTTCGCAATGGGAATATCGTAGATATCAAGCTCGTCGCGCTCGATAAAAAACAACAAAAGGTCAAAAGGGCCCTCAAAAAGTGGCAGTTTTACCTCAAAATTCTCTTGTGACGTCATAGGGAGGCACAAATTTATTTATAATACTTCAAAATCCTTGTTGAAGGCAGAAATAAGTAATTTTGCGGGTTTGGGAGAAGGTTGGAAGCTGTTGATGAAACACTTACATTGATTTACTGTTTATATTTATACACAAAGCATATACGGCCATGCTCATTACCCCGGGTAAACTTTTAGCGCAGATCAACAGTCCTGACGATGTTAAAAAGCTTGATCAGGTGCAGCTTGTTCAGCTTTGCGACGAGCTGCGTCAGTTCATCATAGACAATGTGTCTGTTTACGGAGGCCATTTTGGGGCAAGCCTGGGGGTGGTAGAGCTCACCGTAGCCCTTCATTACGTTTTTAACACACCCCATGACCAGCTGGTATGGGATGTGGGTCACCAGGCGTACGGCCATAAGATCCTCACCGGTCGCAAGGAAACTTTTCACACCAACCGCATCTACGGGGGCCTTTCCGGTTTCCCTAAAATGAAAGAGAGCCCATATGACGCTTTCGGCGTAGGCCACTCATCCACGTCTGTTTCCGCGGCGCTGGGTATGGCGGCAGCCTCCAAGTATTTAGGTCAGGACCGGCAGCACATTGCAGTGATCGGCGACGGAGCCCTCACTGGCGGCATCGCTTTCGAAGGAATGAACCATGCCGGTGTTTCAGACACCAACGTGCTCATCATTCTCAACGACAACTGCATGTCTATCGATCCCAACGTTGGGGCGTTGAAAGATTATCTCACAGACATCACTACTTCCAGAACGTACAACAAACTGAAAGACGACGTGTGGAAGCTGCTGGGCAAACTTTCTGCTTTCGGCAAAAGTGCCCAGGAAATTGTCTCCAAAGTTGAGAACGGTATCAAGTCGACATTGTTAAGCCAAAGCAACTTTTTCGAGTCGCTCAACCTTCGCTATTTCGGGCCTGTAGACGGGCATGATGTGGACCATCTGACGATGATCCTGAATGACCTGAAGAACATCAAGGGTCCTAAAATACTGCACTGCGTTACCATCAAGGGAAAGGGTTATGGCCCTGCGGAAAAAGGCAACGCCACCACCTGGCACGCACCGGGCACTTTTGACAAGATCTCCGGTGAGATCCACAAAAAAACACACGACACACCGCAGGCTCCGAAATACCAGGATGTTTTTGGCCACACGCTCGTGGAGCTGGCGAGGAAGAACGACAAAATTATCGGCATCACGCCGGCCATGCCTTCCGGATCATCCATGAACATCATGATGAAGGAAATGCCCGACCGCGCTTTCGATGTGGGTATTGCCGAACAGCATGCCGTAACGTTTTCGGCGGGACTTGCCACCCAGGGGCTGATACCATTCTGCAACATCTACAGCTCATTCATGCAGCGTGCTTACGACCAGGTGATCCACGACGTTTGCATCCAGAACCTTCCGGTGAATTTTTGTCTCGACAGGGCCGGGTTCGCCGGTGCCGATGGTCCCACACACCATGGCGCCTATGACCTCGCTTACTTCCGTTGCATTCCCAATATGATCGTGGCTGCGCCGATGAACGAATCGGAGCTGCGCAACCTGATGTATACTGCTCAATTGCCGAGAAAAGAAAAGGCGTTCTCGATCCGCTATCCGCGCGGGCAGGGTATGATGCCCGACTGGCGCACACCGTTTGAAGAGATCCGGATCGGCACGGGCAGGAAGTTGCGCGACGGCGACGACCTCGCCATCCTCACCATTGGCCATATCGGAAATTATGCCACCGAGGTTTGCGAGCGATTACTGAAAAAGAATGTGGAGATCGCCCACTACGATATGCGTTTTGTGAAACCGCTCGATGAAGACCTGCTTCATGAAATATTCACACGGTACAAAAAAGTGATCACCGTAGAGGATGGCTGCATCCAGGGAGGATTCGGCACGGCGGTGCTGGAGTTCATGGCCGACCACAACTATACGGCTGAGGTAAGACGCCTGGGCATCCCTGACCGGGTGGTGGAACATGGCGAGCAGATCGAGCTGCACCAGGAGTGCGGGTTCGATCCCGATGGCATTGAAAGAACCGTGACCGAGCTGATGGAATCCGTCTCCCGCACAGTATAATGACCGATCTTTTTTTTCAGGAACGCGGAAACGGAGCGCCGCTGATCCTGCTCCACGGTTTTCCCCTGCACCGGGGCATGTGGGACAGCTTCGCTGAAAAATTGTCAGCACAATTCAAGGTTTTTACGATCGACCTCCCGGGTTTCGGCAAAAGCCCGGGCCTGAAATCACCCTTTTCCATAGCGGATGTTGCCGATCATGTGTTAGCATGGGTGCGATCTAAAAATTTAGATAAAAGTGTGCTCATCGGTCATTCCATGGGCGGCTATGTTTCGTTAGCAATGGCCGAAAAAGCGCCCACACTTTTTAACGGATTAGTGCTCTTTCATTCGACAGCGTATGCAGATTCTGCAGAAAAAAGAGAGTCGCGCAATAAAGTGCTTGATTTCATAGACAAAAAAGGGGTGACGGCGTTCACCTCCAATTTCATAGCACCGTTGTTCGTCAATCAACAGCACCCTGCCATTGCTACGGTGCGGTCTATTTCCATGGAGGCCGATGCTGCCGCGGTGAAGGGATACACGCAGGCCATGCGCGACCGCCCCGACAGACTGGAAGTGTTGACGACTTTCCCCAAGCCCATTCTTTTCCTGGCAGGTGAAAAAGACGCGGGCATCAGCGTGCAATCCGTACAGGAACAGGCCGCCCGCTCGCCTCGGATTGAGCGTTATATTTTGTCGAATGTGGCGCACATGGGCATGTTCGAAAACGAAAAAAAATCGCTTGAAATAATCCGATCTTTTCTTGAAAAAATTACAGTTACCAAGTCATGAACGATGGTATTAAATCCCCTGAATTCAGCATCGTGAACAGAACGCTGTTTTTACTTTAGCAGAAGAAATATTAAATTGTATTCCGGTTTTTATCGGAGATTCCTGCAGGCAACTGTAGGTAAAGTAAAAACAGCACTATATATTTGCTACAGTGGACAAAAAATAACCTACCAATATCATGGAAGAAATATACGCACCGTGGAATGCAATGGCTAAGAATATCGCCTATGGAGCTTGGGCGATTGCCGTGTTGATCGTGATTGGTCACATAATCAGGCTGGCAACGATGAGTGATGCAAAAACCAAGTATGATTTTATCAACAAGAGTGAGATCATGACATTGTGGGTGGCATCCATAATCCTGATCATCGGGTGCTGCTTTTTTGCGAACTCAAATGTTAGCGAATTGAATGCCCTTTGGATTTTTGTCCGCGTTTTCACCACCGTTTCAATGGGTATGATCGTAGCACTGATCGTTCAGAACCTGCTGAAATTCTACTATCCTTTCTTTATCGAAAAAAGATTGAAGGCCCTTCGCTATAAGCCCAGGATTTCTCCGAAAACAGGCAAGGCTATGAAGCTGTTGAGCGAAGATGAAGAAGATGCTTACCTGGATGAAGGTATGCAAGCTGAAGAAAATGTATTCTCCATCGACTACGACGTATGGAAAGATGAAGAAACCGGCTACGTTAAAATTGAAAAATATTCCGGCCACCTGCATGCGCTGCAGTGCCCTGAGTGCAACTACCAAACTTTCAAAGTGGTAAGGGAAGAGATCCTGAAAGCACCTGCGGCTGGCGTGGAAGGCGAATTGCTGAAACACTTCCAGTGCGGCTACTGTGGTTACAAAGCCAAGAAGACCGTAATTCTGAAAATGTCTCAGAAATTCGAAGAATCAACTGCTGCAACCGCGTAAGAAACATCTTACATGATGATATGAAAGCCTGGCCAACGCCGGGCTTTTTCTATTGAATGCATTTTCCGCAGATTGCGCAGAATCACGCAGATGAATGCAAGGCTCTGATCTGCGCCGATCAGCGAGATCTGCGGGAAGCCTCTTGAGCAGAACCGCGCCTTATGAAAGAATGTCGATCGGAAGTTTGATCTGGTCGGAATAGAATTTCATTCTTGAATGCGTGGTGTCCAGCGGCACGATCTTTTCTATGCTGGCCATCTTGTGGTTGACGAACACTTCGAGGTAGAAATTCCCGAGGAGGTAGAGGTTCACTTTGTACGCGTAGTAACGAATGGCCATGACGAACGTGCCATTCTCATAGAGCATGCTGATCTTCTTGTCAAGCGACAACTTCGTAAACTCCCTCCGCGTAATCATTCAGAAACTTATTGAAAAAATAGTGCCTCGTCAATATCGGTTATTTCAAGTTTTTATTAAATAATTCCATTGCCCTGCTCCACGCAAGCTTCGCGGCAGCCTCATTGTATCGTGTCGGCGCCGTGTCATTATGAAACGCATGCTGCGCACCTTCGTACATAAAAAGCTCGTATTTTTTTCCGGCTTTTTTCAGCGCTTCTTCATACGCGGCGATGCCCGCATTCACACGTTCGTCCTGTGCCGCATAATGCAGCTGCAGCATTGCCTTGATCTTCGGAACGTCAGCGGCATCGGGCTGGCGGCCATAAAAAGGTACTGCTACTTTGAGATCAGGAACGTTGACGGCAAGGTTATTGGCCATCGCTCCTCCCCAACAAAATCCGATGCAACCAAATTTTCCGTTGCAGTCTTTGCGCGTTTTCAGGTAGTCGAATGCCTTTGCAAAATTCGAGATCGTTTTCGCCGCATCGAGCTGCTGAAACATACCCCGCGCCTTGTCTTCATCGGTGGGTGTGCCGCCGAGTGGTGAAAGTGCGTCGGGTGCCAGGGCCATAAAGCCTTCCAGCGCTGCCCTGCGTGTAACGTCTTCTATATGCGGGTTAAGGCCGCGGTTCTCATGGATCACCACCACAGCACCGTATTTAGCATCGCCCCTGGGCCGCGCCAGATACGCCTTCATTTCTGTGCCGTCGCCTGGGTACGTAATGCGTTCGGTTATGATCCGGTCATCCTGTGAAGAAACTGTTTGGGCATTGGCATAGTTCACTTCCAGCAGCGGAAGAACCGCCATGGCCGCCGCCGCGCTGCCGGTGAGCCTGATAAGCTTGCCGATGAATTCTTCCCGCGAAAGCGGCTTGTGCGTGTACTCATCAAAAAGATTGATAATGCGCTGATCCATAAAAGGGGTGTTTGTTGGTGTTTGTCACCGGAGTTAAACATTTCTGCCGTAAAACGGAAACAGCGCCCGGAGCTGAGGCTTAAAAATACTTTGACCGGGGAACGCCAGGTGTGAAAAACAAAAAAAGCCTCCGAAAAGAGGCTTTTTTGGGGTGAAAGACGGGACTCGAACCCGCGACCCTCAGAATCACAATCTGATGCTCTAACCAACTGAGCTACATCCACCGTTTGGAAGCGCAAATTTAGATAGTCCCCCGAAAATACCAAAGCAATTGTTACTTATCGCGATTAAAGAGCAGTCTTTGCCCCTTCCGCGATTCATCAAACTTGCCCTGTTCATACACCAAATGCCCCGAAACCAGGGTATGTGTCACATTTGAGCTGAACGTGGTATTCTCCAGCGGCGACCACCCGCATTTGGCCAGAATATTGGATTTTTCAACTTTCCAGGATTTTTTCAGGTCTACCAGCACCAGGTCGGCAAAGTATCCTTCGCGGATAAATCCCCTGCCCGATACCTGGAAAAGAATGGCCGGATTGTGCGCCATCTTCTGCACGATCTTTTCGAGGCCGATCTTGCCCTGATGATAAAACTCGAGCATGGCCACCAGGCTGTGCTGGATGAGCGGCCCGCCGGAAGGTGCCTTGAAGTAGGTGTTCTGCTTTTCATCCCACGTATGCGGCGCATGGTCTGTAGCCACCACGTCGATGCGGTCGTCTAACAAAGCGGCAAATACGCTTGCCTGATCCTGTGCTGTTTTGATGGCCGGATTCCACTTGATGAGATTGCCGAGCCGTTTGTAATCCGTATCGTTGAACCACAGGTGATGAACACATGCTTCGGCTGTGATCTTTTTCTTTTCGAGTGGGATGGTGTTATCGAACAATGAGGTCTCGCGGGCTGTAGAGATGTGTAGGATGTGAAATTTGGTGCCGTGCTTCCGGGCCAGGTCGATGGCCATTGAAGAAGAGAGATAACATGCTTCGGCGCTTCTGATCTGCGGATGGCATTCGATGGGAACATCTTCGCCGTAACGCTCCTTGTATTCCTGCAGGTTCTTTCTGATGGTGGGCTCATGCTCACAGTGCGCGGCAATGAGCGCGGGGAAACGCGAGAAGAAACCTTCGATGGTCTTTTCATCATCTACCAGCAGGTTGCCAGTGGATGAACCCATAAAGATCTTGAGGCCGCACACCTTCCGGAGATCGGTCTTCATCACCTCATCGAGGTTGTCATTCGAAGCGCCGATGTAGAACGAATAGTTGGCGAGCGATGTCTGTGAAGCGATGTTGTATTTGTCTTCCAACAACTGCTGCGTAAAGGTGGGAGGATTGGTGTTGGGCATCTCCATAAAGGTTGTGACGCCGCCGGCCACTGCTGCACGCGATTCAGAATAAATGGTAGCCTTGTGGGTAAGGCCGGGTTCCCGGAAATGCACCTGGTCGTCGATGACACCCGGCATCAGGAATTTGCCTTTGGCGTCGATGACCTTATCGGCCTGCTGTGAAGAAACTTTTCCCACCTGCTCAATAAGCTGGTCTTTAATCAGCACATCACCTTCAAAGACCTTGCCTTCATTGACTATATTTGCGTTAGTGATCAGAATTTTCATTGCCGCTAAATTAAATGTAAAGTGTCAGCTATCCCTTCTTTTGAAAACTTTAATCTTAACCGGCAGCTTCTGAACGCTGTTGCCGACGCCGGCTTCAGCACACCAACTGAAATTCAGCAGAAAGCGATCCCGCTGATCCTGGGTGGCCAGGAGGTGATCGGCATCGCCCAAACGGGAACGGGCAAAACAGCAGCATACCTGCTTCCGGTGCTCATGAAAGTGAAGTATGCACAAGGCACCGACCCGCGTGTGCTGATCCTGGCACCCACCAAGGAGCTTACGTTGCAGATCGCCGATCATGCCCGCCAGCTTACCAAATATACCGACCTGCGCGTGCTGCCCATCTATGGTGGCATCGGTCCAAAAGCGCAGACCGAAGCCATCAGCCAGGGCGTGGACATCCTCATTGCCACACCGGGAAGGTTTATGGAGATCTACCTCAAGGGAGACCTGCCCACCAAGCTGATCAAAACCCTGGTTCTCGACGAGGCTGACCGCATGATGGACATGGGCTTTATGCCGCAGCTGCGGAAGATCTTTGAAGTGATCCCTGGTAAACGACAGAACCTTTTGTTCTCCGCCACCTTCTCAGAGCGCATCGAAAGACTCTCGTTGGAATTCCTGGAGTTCCCCGTGAAGATCGAGGTGACACCACAAGCCACCACCGCCTCGCAGGTTGAGCAGGAGCTTTACCTGGTGCCCAACCTCAAGACCAAGATCAACTTTCTCGAATACTTGCTGAAGCAGGAAGAATTCAACCGGGTGATGATCTTCACCAGGACCAAAGAAGTTGCCGACAACGTGTTCAAGTATCTTGAGCGAAAAGGACTCGGACCGGTGCGTGTCATTCACTCCAACAAAGGACAGAACAGCCGCATCAACGCCGTGAACGAATTCAAGGAGGGTGATCTCAAGGTGCTGGTGTCTACAGATGTTACAGCGCGTGGTATCGACGTAACCAAAGTCTCGCATGTGATCAACTTCGACGTACCGATCTTATACGAAGACTATGTGCACCGCATCGGCAGAACAGGCAGGGCTTTCCAGGAAGGCAAGGCGATCACGTTCGTAACGAAAGCGGAAGCGTACCACATCGAGAAGATCGAAAAACTGATCCGTGAAAAGATCCCGGTGAAACAAATGCCGCGTGAAGTTGAGATCGCAGAAACTCCCTTCGAAGAAGCACAGGAAATGGCGAGGGAGATTGACAGGCAGAAACGGAAAGAGGATCCCGAATTTAAGGGGGCGTTTCATGAGAGGAAGAATAGTAGTCAGAAGTAAGGAGCCAGGAGTCAGAAGGGGAAAGTCTTCGATCGACTGGTGGGCTCACGTACTTCGCATATCCTTCCCGATAGCTGTCGGGATCGTACCTTAGGGAGATAGAAATAAAAAAAACGCAGCTTCGAGGGCTGCGTTTTTTATTAGTAAGACAATAAAGTTTTATCCGTTCATGGACAGGAGGAACTCTTCGTTGTTGCGGGTTCCTTTCATTTTGCTTAACAAGAATTCCATGGCTTCGTTGGAGTTCATGTCGCTCATAAATTTGCGCAGGATCCATACGCGCTGGAGCTCTTCTTCTCTCATGAGCAGGTCTTCCCTTCTGGTACCTGAAGCAGGTACGTCGATGGCAGGGTAAACGCGCTTGTTGGAGAGCTTGCGGTCGAGCTGGAGTTCCATGTTACCGGTTCCTTTGAATTCTTCGAAGATCACTTCGTCCATCTTAGAGCCGGTGTCGATAAGGGCTGTAGCGATGATGGTAAGCGATCCGCCACCTTCAACGTTACGGGCTGCACCGAAGAAACGTTTAGGCTTATGCAGGGCGTTAGCATCCACACCACCGGAAAGGATCTTACCGGAAGAGGGCACAACGGTGTTGTAAGCGCGGGCGAGGCGTGTGATGGAATCCAGGAGGATCACCACGTCATGGCCACACTCCACCATACGTTTTGCTTTTTCGAGCACGATGCTTGAAACTTTCACGTGGCGCTCGGCTTGCTCATCGAACGTAGAGGCGATCACCTCAGCTTTTACGCTGCGGGCCATATCGGTAACCTCCTCGGGACGTTCATCGATCAGCAATACGATCAGGTAAACTTCGGGGTGGTTCTCAGCGATAGCGTTGGCGATCTGTTTCAACAGTACCGTTTTACCGGTCTTGGGCTGTGCCACGATCATACCCCGTTGTCCTTTACCGATGGGCGCGAACAGGTCGAGGATACGCGTAGACATGTTGTCGGGCGTGGTGCTCAGCCTGAGCTTCTCATCGGGGAACAGGGGTGTCAGGTATTCGAAGGCAACGCGGTCGCGGATCTCTTCAGTAGTCTTTCCGTTGACGGATTCTACTTTGAGCAGCGCGAAATATTTCTCGCCTTCTTTGGGAGGACGGATGAGGCCTTTTACGGTATCGCCTGTTTTCAGACCGAATAACTTGATCTGCGAAGGAGATACATAGATATCGTCGGGGCTAGCCAGGTAGTTGTAATCAGACGAGCGGAGGAATCCGTAGCCGTCTTGCATGATCTCGAGTGCACCTTCGTTGCTGATGGCGCCATCAAAGTCGCGGATATTGGGACGCGGCTGCTGCGGGCCTCTCTCTTCACCACGCTGTTCTCTGCGTGAGTCTTCCTGAGCGCCTTCGCGTTCGTTTCTGTCTTCGTATGAATCGCGCTCGCGATCTTTCCTGGGCTGTTTCTCCTCGAATGATTCTTTATCTTCATCGAACTTAGCCACTGAGTTGTCGAAGTCAAGGTTGATGGAGTCAAGCAATTCTTCAGACGACAGTTCTGTTTCTGCTTTGGGGGCAGCGGCAGGGGCTACGTTCTCACGTCTACGGGGGCGCATCTTACGTTCGGGCTCTGCTTCGGGGGCAGCTGTTTTCTTGGAGGCGGGAGCTGCATCATCTGATGATACAGCCTGCTGATCGAGGATCTTGTAAACCAAGTCTTGTTTGGAAAGCTTTTTGGCATTTTTAATACCCATCCCCTCAGCGATCTCTTTCAGTTCAGAAAGAAGTCTGACGTTCAGATCATCAATAGTATACATGCGATTTTAGAAAAAAATTGAAATTGTGTGTTTGTATAAGTTGTGAAGTTGTTCTATTCAGAATAGTCCTGAAATTGGCATCAATACGGAAAGTCAGTGTTGAAGTAAAAAAATCGAAAGCAAAATACCGGATTTATATTCAGAGGGCTTGAGATAAAGCCGAATGATGATGCAATTATAGGCTAAAATTTAACATTATCAAACCATTAAAAATATTTTATTCCGGCATCAATAACACAGGCATTCCAAAAAAATTAATTTTGGAATCCATTCTATAAACAATAAAAATATGCTCCAGGTTTCCGTGCTCCGGGAAGATAAGGATAAGGTTATCAACGGATTAAAAAAGAGAAGGTTAAAGAACATCGAAGCAACGCTGGAAAGCATATTGTCGCTTGACCAAAAGCGGCGCCAGACTCAGCAGCAGCATGACAGTTTTCTGGCAGAGAGCAATACACTCGCCAAAGAGATCGGCGCGTTGATGAAAGGCGGCCAGAAAGAGCAAGCGGAAAAGATCAAGGCACGTACAGCCGAGCTGAAAAGATCCATCGCAGACCTGGCAACAGATCTCAGCAAAACTGAAGAAGAGCTTCAAAAACTTCTCTACTCCGTGCCCAACGTACCGCATGAGCGAGTGCCCGACGGCGGCGGTCCTGACGACAACCTGAAAGTGCATGAGTGGGGAACGATACCCCAGCTCGGCAGCGATGCCGTTCCACACTGGGACCTCATCAAAAAATACGACATCATCGACTTCGAGCTCGGCAACAAGATCTCCGGTGCGGGGTTCCCCGTGTACAAGGGCAAAGGTGCCAAGCTGCAGCGTGCGCTGATCAACTTCTTTTTGAACGAAGCAGAAAAGCAGGGATACAAGGAAATTCAACCGCCCATTGTGGTAAACGAAGCCTCCGGTTACGGCACAGGGCAACTTCCCGACAAGGAAGGCCAGATGTACCACATCACCGAAGATGGCCTGTACCTGATCCCTACAGCGGAAGTGCCCATCACCAACCTGTACCGCGATGTGATTCTCAGCGACGCAGACCTTCCTGTGAAGAACGCCGGGTTCACGCCGTGTTTCAGAAGAGAGGCCGGCAGCTGGGGGGCGCACGTACGGGGGCTGAACAGGCTGCACCAGTTCGATAAAGTTGAGATCGTTCAGATCAGGAAGCCGGAAGAATCATACCAGACGTTGGATGAAATGTGCGCCTACGTTCAAAGCCTGCTCGAGAAGCTCGAGCTTCCTTACCGGAAGCTGCTGCTCTGCGGAGGCGACATGGGCGTAAACTCCGCCATGACCTTCGATATGGAAGTATATGCCGCCGCCCAGCAACGATGGCTGGAAGTGAGCTCTGTGAGCAACTTCGAGACCTTCCAGGCCAACCGTTTGAAGCTGCGTTACAAGAGCAAAGAAGGCAAGACCCAACTGCTGCACACGCTCAATGGAAGCGCCCTCGCTTTGCCCCGGATCGTGGCAGGCATCCTCGAAAACAACCAGACGAAAGATGGCATCCGCATCCCCAAAGTGCTGGTGCCGTATACGGGATTTGAGATGATAAATTAGTCCACCCTAGTCGTCGGACCACTGCGCACAGAGCAGCGCGCCGGGCAGTGGTCTGACGACTATTTTAAAAAGGGGAAAAAGTTTCTTACTTTTTCATGCTTAATGATTCCCGCAAGACAGCAGGGATCAGAAATCCCCCAGCATGCGGTTTTGTTTTTGTACCCTCTTAGCCTTCGTAGTCGTTCCAGTTATTTTACGGGCACAACCTGTTCCGGCTGACAGCCTTGAATCGCGCAGCTTTCCTTCCGATACAGCGAAGATCAACTACTGGATCAAGTGGATCTCCAAAAACACGAAGACGAATACACAACGGGCGCTGGATCTTTCTACAACTGGTCTTTCATTGGCCAGGAAAGCTGAGTACCGGCACGGTGAAGCGAAGCTCTTACGTCTCAAAGGGCTTTGCAGCTTGTTCCTCAACGACCACACTGCTTACCTCACCTACGCAGACAGCAGCGCGGTATTGCTCAAGCAGCTCGGCATGTGGGAGCTTGCCGTTACCAATGAAATGAACCTGGGCAGTGTGAACACGGGAACGCTCGGAAATTACGGTGAGGGTTTTCGCCACTATAAGGAAGCATTGGAGATCGCCAAAAAAAATGGCATCGAGTCGCAGGTTCCCAATGCGATGGCAGGTATGGCAGGCATTTATCTCGATCTGAAAGAGCTTGACAAGGCGCTGAAGCAATATCTGCTGGCGATGGAATTCAATGGCGAATGGAAAGACCGGAATGCGCCCGCCATCATGCGGCAAAGTGTGGGCGAGATCTATCTTAAAACCGACAAGCTCGACAGCGCAGCGCATTACCTGAACGACGCGCTCAGGATCTTCACCATCAACGAGAATAAAGGCGGTGAAGTGAGTGTGCTCACCGACCTGAGCGAGCTTGCCCGCAAACAGGGCCAGCTCAAAACAGCGCTTGACTACGACCTGCGGGCACTGGAGCTCAGCAAGCAATTCAGTTATAAAAGGCCCCTGATCTATTGTTATGAGTCGCTCGGCAAAACGTATTGGGCATTGCATGAACCCAAAAAGAGCCGGGATTATTTTTTACCGGCATTAAAAATGTCGGAGGAGCTGAACATGAAAGACGATATCGCGGAATCGGCTTCCTTTCTTGCCATGATCGAAGAAGCCGAAAAGAACTACGATGCATCGTTGCACTACCTGAAGCTGAGCCGTATTTATTCAGACAGTGTGTTGAACGAAGAGAAGAACCGGCAGCTGGCATGGCTTGCAACACATTTCGAGACGGAGAAAAAAAGTCAGGAGATCGAAATACTGACGAAAGACAATACGCTGAAACGCGCGTACCTGGTTTCTTCCGGAGTAGGCACGGTGCTGTTGTTAACGGTGGGGATACTGATATTCAACCGGAGAAACCTGAAGAATAAAAAACAGCTCGAGATCGCCAGGATGAACAGTGAGATGATCGACAGGAAACGGGAGCTGGCGGAAACCGAGCTCAGGGCCAGGCAAGCTGAAGAGCTCAGGCTGCGGGCCGACCTTGAATTCAAGAACAAGGAGCTGATGACCCATGCCCTTCACCTCATCCAGAAGAATGAAACGCTCATCACACTGAAATCCAAATTCGTTGAGATCAGAAAATCATTACCTGATACCCTTGCCGGAAGGCTCAATCCGCTGAACAACCTTGTGAGAATGAGCCTGAACATGGATAAGGACTGGGATGGATTCCGTCTTCATTTTGAAAAAGTGAACAACGGTTTTTTTGAAAAGATCCAGTCGCAATATCCTTCGCTCAGCGCCAAAGACCTTAAGCTTTGCGCGCTAATGAAACTGAATCTCGAAACAAAAGAGATCGCTTCCATCCTCGATATCTCGCCTGAAAGTGTGAAGGTAGCGCGGCACCGGTTGCGCAAAAAATTCGACCTGCCCACAGATCAAAGCCTGCACGCGTTTCTTCGTTCACTTTGATAGCCACGGTTGAAACCCGTGGCCATACATTCACACAGTTATTCAAGCCATTCATCCTCAGCGGTGTAACCTACGCTCACTCCGGCAGATAAGCTCATGTTTTGGCAGTTTCTTCGAAAGAAAAATACAATCATGAGTTTATTTACCAGGATTCTAATTGTTGTTGCCGCGTTGCTCTTTTTCCGGCCGGGTGCGCAGGGGCAGCAACTTTTTATAGCGAAAAACAGCTCAGGCGGACTTAATAACGGGGGGCTGATCTTCAGCTTCAAGTCAGATGGCACGGCCTACACCAAGTTGATAGACGCCGCTAATGGATCGCTTCTTTTCAAAGGGATGACCCAGGGGCCTGATGGTTACCTGTACGGGGCTTCTAACAGTGGTCTGGGCAACGACGGCTACATCTTCAAGATGAAGGCCAACGGATCGGCTTTCTCCATCATCAAGACATTTCAGTCTAACGTAGACAATGCGGCGAGTATGAATTTCAAACCGCTCATCGTCGGCGACAAGATGTACGGTGTCTCTTACTATGGCGGCGACAACGGTCGGGGTACTTTATTCTCCATGAAGCTCGACGGAACAGCATTAACAGTGCTTTTCAGCTTCCCGGCGGCGAATGGCCAACCTTATGGTCAACTCTTAGACGGCAATGATGGGTATTTTTATGGAAGGATCTACGGTGCACAGGGGATCTTCAGGATCAGGCCTGACGGCACCGGCTTCTCGGTGCTTCATACGTTTACAACAGGTGGTAACACCGATGGATATGGTGGCGCAGGTGATATCGTTTTTGGTCTCGACGGTTTTCTGTACGGTGTAGAAATTTTCGGAGGCACCAATGAAACCGGCAACGGCAACGCGGGCGCGATCTGGCGGTTGAGCCGCGATGGTACTGTTTACAACTATTACAGTATGGGCGGCGCGAATGCAGCCACCATGGGTGCAGAATCACTGGGAGGCCTGATGGCGGCCAGCAATGGCAACATTTACGGCGTGGCCAAAGGAGGAAGCAACGGCAACGGCATGATCTTCAAGATCACGGCAGGAACCAGCCCGCAGATCAGCAAAGTGGTGGATTTCCCAACTACCTTTGGCATGCCTTCCAGCACGCTCACAGAATATAACGGTTTATTGTGGGGATTAGGCATGCAGTCTAACACTGGCAATGGCTGTGTGTTCAGCGTGAGCATGCCCAACCAGACTCTTACCAAGATACTCGATCTGAACACCACTACCGGAAGCTGGGACAGGGATGCAATCGTAGCGGTTGACGCCTCAAAGGCATACCAAGATCTTACTTTTCAACCCGTGTCGGCGCATAGCCTGGGCGATGGGCCATTCAATGTGACGGTCACAGGTCCATCGGGAGGGTCCACCATTGTGATCACCAGCTCCAATACAAACGTGGCCACCGTCAGCGGCAACACGGTTACGATTGTAGGAACAGGAACCTGTACGCTCACAGCAAACGCGGCGGCCAACGGAAGCTACTTCCAGGCGACACCTGTTTCTCAAACTTTAACGGTGAACAAAGGATCACAAACCATTTCGTTCGCTGCCATCACCGGGAAAAAATATGGCGATGCAGCGTTTGATCCGGGTGCCACTTCCAGCGCTGCGCTGGCGGTAACGTATCAATCTTCCGATCCTTCCATCCTTTCAATCTCAGGCAGCGCCGCTACCATTCACAAAGCAGGAACGGTTACGCTCACGGCAAAACAGGCGGGCAATGCATCTTACCTGGCTGCCACTGACGCCACGCAGCAAGTGACCATCGGCAAGGCAACGCTGAATGTAACAGCGAACGCCGCCAGCAGAACCTATGGCGCTTCAGAGCCCACGTTCACATTAAGCTACTCCGGTTTCATCGGCAGTGACAATGCTTCTGTGATCGATACAAAACCAGTAGCTGAACCCGATGCCACTGCGCTGAGCTGGCCCGGCACTTATGATATAACTGTTTCGGGAGGGACTGATAACAACTACAGCTTCAATTATTCACCAGGTACCCTCACCATCACGCAGGCAACGCTGACGGCGAAACCGAACGACGTATCGAGGGAATATGGCGCAGACAATCCTGCTTTTACACTTTCGTACACCGGGTTCGTGAATAATGAAGTTCCTTCCGACCTCAACGTAATGCCTATACCTGATACCGATGTGCTCGCGACCGCTACAAGTCCTGTAGGAAACTATACGATCAGGGCTTTCGGCGCGCAAGCTGGCTCCGACCCCCGGTACACGATCGTGAATGGAACGGGCATCCTCACCATCACAAAAGCTTCTCAGTCCATCGCTTTTGGATCACTGGATCCGAAGCTGGTGAGTGATGCTCCTTTTCAATTGCAGGCCACAGCATCGTCGGGGCTCGATGTAACCTTCACCAGCTCCAACACAAGTGTCGCCACGGTTACTGGTAATACAGTTACCATTGTGGGCGCCGGTAGCACGAACATCGTTGCCAGCCAGGCAGGGAACGGAAATTACAACGCCGCTGCAGATGCCACACAACCACTGACCGTGAACAAGCTGACCCAGACCATTAACTTCGGAGCACTGGCATCCAAAACCTATAAAGATGCAGCTTTCACGATAAGCGCAGCGGCATCGTCAGGGCTGCCCGTTCATTTCACGAGCAGTAACAACGGTGTCGCCACTGTATCCGGCAATACGATCACCATCACCGGCGCGGGTACAGTTACCATCAGCGCTGTTCAGGATGGCAACGCCACATATAAAGCTGCAACACAGGAGCAGACACTGGTAGTAAACAAAGCAAGCCAGACCATTTCGTTCGCTGCCATTTCAGATAAAGCACTGGGAGACGCTTTCTCCATCACTGCGACATCTTCTTCAGGCCTGCCCGTAACCATAACACCTTCTCTGAACAGGGCTACTGTTTCGGGCAGCCAGGTGACTCTTACAAGCGCTGGAAGGATCACGCTGAAAGCCACGCAAGCCGGCGATGCCAACTACCTGGCTGCTGCGCCCGTGGAAAGAAGCTTCTGCGTGAAGCCTGCAAAACCAGTGATCCGCCCGTCGTTCACCGACACTGAAGCTCCTGTGCTTACTTCGAGCAATGCATCGGGCAACCAGTGGTACGTAGGCGGCACTTCCATCGCGGGAGCTACCAACCAGGACCTGAAAGTATCGAAGGCTGGCATCTACAAAGTGATCACCACCATAGATGACTGCGCGAGCGAATTCTCGGATGACTTTGCCATTGTCGTCACCGGCATCGAAGAAAGCCGACACACTGAGATCAGCCTGTATCCCAACCCCGTTATGGATCATCTTACCGTATCAGGACTGCCGGCAAAAGCGGAGTTGCAAATGACATCGGCGCTCGGCATCCGGCAACACTTTGCTGTAGAGGTGCTCAACGGCTTGCATGTGGTTCACACGGCGCACCTGGCATCGGGTCTCTACATTTTACAGATCTATGACAACCACAGCCTGAAGCAGATCAAGTTTGAGAAGAAGTAACAAACAGATCCATCATCAAAATCACAAAGGAAATGAAAATGAAAATAAAAAATACCAGCCTGGCATCCGTCCTCTGCCTGACATTCATAATGCTCTTCACGGCGTGCAGCGAAGAAGAACCTGCGCCCAGTGATGCTGTGTTGTCGAAGCTGAAAAGCAAAACATGGAACGTCAGCAGCGTACAGGTAGACGGTGTGGACCAGACCACTTTATTTGCGGGCATGACGCTTACGTTCACCGTGAAAGATTACCAGGTAAATCCCGCGAATGCGATCTGGCCCGCCAGCGGCACGTGGCAGTTCACCGACAAGGAAGGCACCGTAATAACACGGAATGACGGACTGGAGATAACGGTGGCCGAGATCACGGAGAGCTCCCTGAAGCTGTCGCTGCAATGGAGTAAAAATACTTTCGGCGCGGGACGCATCGCATCCGTTAGTGGCCAACACCTGTTCACATTCAATTGAAGTTAGTTTGACGTGGTTAGATCAGTAACAGCCTTTCTTCCAGGTGAGCCTTTACAAAACGGCTTATCGGAAGATTGGCCTGATCAGCCATAACAAGATTACCCCGTCCTGCCCTGCTGTATTCCACCACCTGATCTAGATTTACCAGGTGCGATTTATGGATGCGAAAGAAATTATAACCCCGAAGTGTTTCTTCTATACTTTTTAATGTGCGGGTGATCAGGTACTGTTTCTGATGGCTGTACAGTACGGTGTAATTGCTTTCGGACCTGAACCGGATGATGTCCTGGATCTCGATAAAATAGAATCCATTCAATGAAGGGAGCCCGATCCTGAGAACCTGTCCCTTACTGCTCCCGGGTACTGACACCACGGCAGTCATTTTTTTCTGGAACCGGGTGGCGCTGGCTGAAGACGTATTCCCTTTTATAATCATCATTCAATATTAGCAAACGATTGGATGCGATCATGCGCGGCGGCCGTCCGGATATTCTAATCTAAATGCTTATACATCAACACATTACGCCTATCTGTTAACGATATGTAACCAGGCCGTACCAGCCTGAGCCACCCCGGATGGGGTAAATTGTTGAAAACGGATCTGATCGAATGCCCAAAGTGAGCCATTGATCAAAGTAAACTTGTACGCCATGGCAGGGGGCATTATTTTTAAAAACATCTGAACCCTTTTCCTATGAAACTGATTTCATTACTGGCACTTGGCTTGCCGGCGGCTGTTTTTGTTTCGTGTAATACACCAAAAGAAACAGCGCCCAGAAGTGTATATCCTATGACCAAAAAAGTTGATACTGTTGACACCTACCATGGTGTGGCCGTGAGCGATCCTTATCGCTGGCTTGAAAATGATACCACGCAGGAAACTGCACAATGGGTGGAAGCCCAGAACGATGTAACCTTCGCATACCTGAAGAACATCAATTACCGCGACCGTGTGCTGAAGAGGCTGGAGTCGATCTACAACTATGAACGCCTCGGCGCTCCTTCCAGGGAAGGCGATCACTATTACTATTTTAAGAACGACGGCCTTCAGAATCACAGCGTGCTGTATCGTAAAAAAGGAATCAACGGTACCCCTGAAGTTTTCCTCGACCCGAACACTTTTTCCAAAGACGGTACCACCGGGCTTTCAGGTATCTTCTTCACCAAAGATGGTGCACTGGCCACTTACCTGATCTCCGAAGGCGGCTCAGACTGGCGGAAGGCGGTTGTCATCCGCACGGCAGATAAAACCATTGTAGAAGACTCGCTGCAAGACATCAAGTTCAGCGGCATCGCCTGGAAAGGCAATGAAGGGTTCTATTACAGCAGCTATGACAAGCCGAAGGGAAGTGAGCTCTCGGCCAAAACCCAGCATCACAAACTTTTCTATCACAAGCTCGGCACACCCCAAAGCCAGGACAAGCTGGTGTTCGGCGGCGAAGAGACACCACGGCGTTACATCGGCGCCTACCTCACTGACGACGAACGTTTCCTCGTAGTGAGCGCTGCTACCAGCACCACCGGCAACGAGCTGTACGTGCAGGACCTGAAAGATCCGAAGGGCCACCTTGTTGCCGTGGTCAACAATTTCGACAACGACCACGAGGTGCTCACCAACGTAGGCACCCGGCTGCTGATCCATACCAACCTGAACGCACCCAACAACCGCATTGTGGTGGTCGACTTTTCGAATCCAACACCGGAACACTGGAAAGACCTGATCCCTGAAACGGAAAACGTGATGAAGGCCGACGCTGCGGGCAACAGGATCTTTGCCAACTACATGGTAGACGTAAAAACAGAGGTGAAACAATTCGATTTCAACGGCAAGCTGGAGCGCGAGATCGAGCTGCCGGGCATCGGTACAGCTACTGGCTTCAAAGGAAAACCCGAAGACAAGGAACTCTATTATTCTTTTACATCGTTCACCTACCCTACCACCATTTTCAAATATGACATCGCATCAGGGAAATCGGCATTGTACGAAAAACCGAAAGTAGACTTCAACCCTGAAGATTACGAGACCAAACAGGTATTTTACGAAAGCAAAGACGGCACGAAGATCCCGATGTTCATTGTGTACAAGAAGGGCCTCGAGCTGAATGGCAAAAATCCGACATGGCTATACGCATACGGCGGATTCAGCGTGAGCCTTACACCCAGCTTTGCCACGTCAAGGGTAGTGTGGCTGGAGAACGGCGGCATCTATGCACAACCCAACCTGCGCGGTGGCGGCGAGTATGGCGAGAAGTGGCACCTGGCCGGAACCAAGTTGAACAAACAGAATGTGTTCGACGACTTCATCGCTGCCGGCGAATACCTGATCAAAGAGAAATATACGTCGAGCGAATACCTGGCTATCTCCGGAGGCTCTAACGGCGGATTGCTGGTGGGCGCTACTATGACGCAACGGCCCGACCTGGCCAAAGTGGCTTTCCCTGCGGTGGGCGTGATGGACATGCTCCGCTATCACAAATTCACTGCCGGCGCAGGGTGGGCTTATGATTACGGCACGGCAGACGACTCCAAAGAAATGTTCGAGTACCTGAAAAAATACTCTCCCGTACATGCGCTGAAAGCCGGTGTAAAATATCCGGCCACGCTGATAACCACCGCTGACCATGATGACAGGGTAGTGCCAGCGCACTCATTCAAGTTTGCTGCCACCTTACAAGAACATCACCAGGGAGAGAACCCGGTGCTCATCCGCGTGGACGTCAAGTCGGGACACTCCTCTTCCAACCTGAAGAAATCGCTCGAGGTCACGGCAGACCAGTATGCGTTTGCCTGGTATAATATGGGGGTGGTTCCTCCGCTTGCTAAGGATGATATGTGAAAATTAGAAGCCAGGAGCCAGAAGTCAGGAGTCAGAAGTACTGCGAGGGAAGCGAGTATTTAGTAAGTTGCTTATGTGAGAACGCTTTATGAAAAAGATAAAGCGTTTTTTTATCTTACGCGCATGAATACCATCCGTCCCGGCCGTAAGGAAGACCTGCCGCGTGTGCTCGAGCTTGTTAGAGAGCTTGCCGAGTATGAGCGCGCTCCACATGAAGTGATCAATACTGTTAACCTGATGGAAGAAGATGGCTTCGGTCCCAACCCGGTGTATGGCTTTTTTGTTTGTGAGAATAAAAACGGTATTGTGGGCCTCTCTCTGTATTATTGGCGATACTCTACCTGGAAAGGAAAACGGCTCTACCTCGAAGACATTATTGTAACGGAAAGCGAACGCGGTCAGGGTATCGGCAAGCTGTTGTTTGACCGCACCATGGAAAAAGCGCTGGAAGAGAACTGCACCGGCATGATGTGGCAGGTGCTAGACTGGAACGAGCCGGCCATCAACTTTTACAAGAAGTACGGCACGCACATGGCCCAGGAGTGGATCAACTGCAATTTGGAAGCGAGCCAGATCAGGAAGATACTGAATCAGTAGGCAATGGGCGGTAGGCAAAACTCATCGAATATCATCGTATGCCGGTGATAAAAGGTAAACCAGCTGCAATTTGCAAAACCGGGCAATCGTTAAAACTATAATCGTATGAACAGCATCATACGGTGTGTACCACCTAAACGAAAAGCCCTATGCTCAAGAACTACTTTATTATTGGCTGGAGAAATCTGACCAAGACCCGCGGATACGCTTTCATTAACATCACCGGATTGGCTATTGGCATGGCGGTAGCCTTGTTGATAGGCTTATGGGTTCTGGATGAGGTGAATTATAACAAATCATTCAAAAACCACGAGCGGCTTGGCCTGCTTTATCACCACGTAACATTCGGCGAGCAGGTGCTTACCATCAACGACGTGCCGGCGCCCATCGGCAACGAGCTTAAAAATAATTGCGCGGATCTCGAGGAAGTGAGCATGATAGCCTGGGCCTACGAGCACGTGATCGGCTACCAGGAAACAACGTTGATCGAAACGGGGCTTTTTGTCGAGCCTCAGTTTGCCGATATGTTCTCTGTGCACATGCTCGAAGGCTCTGCCAAAGCACTCAAAGGCGTTCACGCAGTTCTTCTATCAAAAACGCTGGCAGCAGACCTGCTGGGCGACAACCCCGTTGGCAAAACGATCAAGTCAGGCAACAGCGAGGAAATGATGGTAGCGGGTGTCTTTGAAGATTTTCCGGCGAACTCCCATTTCGCAGAAGTCAGGATGCTGATGCCAATGGCCTATTACTTTTCCAGAGGTCAGCAACAAAAGATGGACAACTGGGATAACTTTGATTTTGAGTGTTACGTGCTACTGAGAGAACATGCATCATTTGCGACTGCGGAACCGAAAATAAAAAACCTGTTGTTTGAAAAAGCTTCCGGTGCAATAAAGGCCCTCAATCCCAATGGGATCTTGCTGCCCCTGGAGAAATGGCATCTTCAGGCAACGTTTAAAGACGGCGTTAATATTGGCGGGCAGGTCAGGTTCGTATGGATGGTGGGTACCATCGGTGTCTTTGTGCTGTTGCTGGCCTGTATCAATTTTATGAACCTGAGCACAGCGCGTAGTGAAAAACGCTCCAAAGAAGTTGGCGTTCGCAAGGTCATGGGATCAGTGCGTTGGCAACTGGTGAGCCAGTTCCTGAGTGAATCGTTGATGACCGTGGTGATCAGCTTTGTGATGGCCCTGCTCATGACCGCACTCTGCCTGCCCCTGTTCAACTCGATGGCCGAGAAAAAGATGATCATTCCATGGACCGACCTTCGTTTCATACTGATATCGCTTGTGTTCATGTTGGTCACCAGCGTGCTTGCCGGAAGTTACCCCGCGTTGTACCTGTCGTCATTCAATCCTGTTAAGGTATTAAAAGGTGTATTCAGAACAGGGTCGTCAGCCGGGCTGCCGCGCAAGGTGATGGTAGTGTTCCAGTTCACCATTTCCATTGTGCTGATCATTGGCACCATGGTGGTGTTCCTGCAGATCCAGCATGCCAAAAACAGGCCGGTAGGATTCGACCGCGAAGGCATCGTTAACATGGCGGTCCGTACAGAAGAGCTTGCCAAAGCGGATTACAACACGCTGCGTCATGAGCTGCTGTCATCAGGGGCGGCAACAGACATGGCGAAATCAGATTTTCCGATCACCGGTGCCATGAGCGACGATGTATCACTGACGTGGGAAGGAAAGGATCCAACAACACGGCCATTGTTTGGCATGAACAGCTGCAGCCACGACTTTCCGAAAACAAATGGCTTTCAATTTATTGAAGGCCGTGACTTTTCACGTGAGATCACCTCAGATTCTTCTGCTGTGATCATTAATGAGATGGCTGCGAGATTGATCGCATCCGAAAATCCTGTCAATCCTAAAAATCCTGGTCAAAACGTGATCGGGAAAAAACTAAAATTCGCAGACAATAAGGAGCGGGAGATCATTGGCGTGATCAAAGACCAGATCCGCTGGACGCCCTTTGTCAACCAAACACCCCACCTCTACTATATCAACTATCGCGTCAAAGGTCACCTCACCATTCGCCTGAATCCAAATATCAGCACACATGAAGCGCTGAAGAGGACAGAGGCCGTGATAAAAAAATATGATCCGCTAACGCCCTTTGATTACAAATTTCAGGACGACGAATATGCTCGATTGTTCAAAACCGAAGAGCGTGTTGGCAGGCTTGCCACCATATTTGCAACGCTGGCGATTTTTATCAGCTGCATCGGCATTTTCGGATTGGCTGCTTTTGCCGTAAGCCAGCGCACCAAAGAGATCGGCATCCGCAAGGTACTGGGTGCGTCGGCGCTGAGTTTGTGGAAAATGCTCTCAGGTGATTTTGTTCGTCTTGTAACGATCTCCATTCTGGTAGCGGTGCCGTTGAGCTATTATCTGGCTGACGAATGGCTGCAACAATACGACTATCGTGTTGAACTACCGTGGTGGGTTTTTGCGGTAACGGGTGCGCTGGCGATCTTGCTCACGTTGCTGACGGTGAGCTATCAGTCCATCAAAGCTGCTATGGTGAATCCGGTGAAGAGTTTGAGGAGTGAGTGAAACCAGGGCTCAGAACCCTGTGAGTTTCTTCAGGCCTCCAGATTTCTGTCAGTTCTTCTCGAGATCTGTTATTCTGTCTCTTAGTTTCTGATTTTCTAATTTCATTTCACTCATCTCCTTCTTTAGCTCAATCATGTAAAGCGTCAGCTCTTCTATCTTTTGCAAAAGCTTCATGTCCATCTTGCCGAGCGCCAATCCGTTCTTTTGCATTTCTGCTGCTGACTCAATGTCCGGAAGATGTTTGTTTTCCTTAACATATTGCTCCACTTCATCAAGGTTTCTAAGCTCATATCCGGCATCAAATACAAAATCTGCACCATCCGTATTGACTACAACCTCATTTGATCGCACAGCGCCGTTTACATCAAGTCTATACGCCGTGTTGTTCTGAGAGAATTTTCCAATGAGAACGTTACCACCTGAAGACTGTAAAACAATGTCGTATGCAGTGTTTGTATCGTACCGGCCTGCTTGTAACCAGGCTCTTCCAGTGCCGCTAACACCGGCAAACAAACCGTACGCACCACCATCAGTACTTGTTAAGGCAAAGTTGCCGGTGGTTGTGGTCCCTAACGCCATCCCCTCAGAGTTGATGTTGCTTCCCCTGACATGGAATCTGAAAGCGGGCATGGTTGTGCCGATGCCTATACTACCCCAGTGATTGAAAGTTAAAGCTGTGCTCGTGCCATATGAAATGTCAAGAAACGCAGTACTGGGATTATCACGCGACTTTAAAATCCATAGCGCACCGGTATGGCCATATGGCTGAATAGACAGCCTTGACACTTCTCCCGTACTATTGGCAGGAGCTTCCTGCTTCCCAAGATGCAGGTTGGCAGTATTTGATGTAGAGGCACCAATAGTGACATTTCCCTGATTGTAGTAAATGTTCCCGGGAGTTGATCCACTCCAAGTCTGTGCCTTCAGGCTTACAACTGAGATGGTTAGCAGGACCAGTGTGATTTTAATTCACATGTGTAGTGGGGTTAAACGAACGGACAATGATACGATTTTTTTTTGTTGATTTAATTGTAGCGCGAAGGATTCGCCGGTCATAAAACCAGTAGCCTGAGCGGTGTTTTTAATCAGGGGAAGGAAGGCGCGAGCGAAGGATCTGGTGTCGCTGGCTGCGTACTTACTTGTGAGTCGGTTTTTTGACTGAAGCACGCCGTCATCGCGGAATTCTTCGCGCCGCAACGGCAACGCACGTGCATCGCCCAGAATACAGGTCGAGTGAGACTATTCCAAATCTCCCTCCGAAACCGGCATCCTGAGCGGCGTTCATGCGGGTAGGCAGTGCGAGCGAAGGATCTAGTGTCGCTGGCTGCGTACTTACTTGTGAGTCGTTTTTTTGACTGAAGCACGCCGTCATCTCGGAATTCTTCGCTCCCGCAACGGCAACGCACGTGCATCGCCCAGAATACAGGTCGAGTGAGACTATTCCAAATCTCCCTCTGAAACCGGCATCCTGAGCGGCGTTCATGCGGGTAGGCAGTGCGAGCGAAGGATCTAGTGTCGCTGGCTGCGTACTTACTTGTGAGTCGTTTTTTGACTGAAGCACTCAGTTACTTCGCGATTCTTCGCTCCCGCAACGGCCAACGCACGTGCATCGCTCAGGATACCGGATTTTGAAAGCGTGTAGTTCCAAGAAAATTCGCTAAATTAAATAATGCTTCCATCTGCGTGGGTTTACATCCTTACCAATAAAAGAAATACAGTCCTTTACACAGGCGCCTCCAATGATCTACTCACTCGTCTTTGGGAACACAAAACAAAGCAAAATCCAAAATGCTTTACGGCACGGTATAATATCTACAAGCTTATTTACTACGAACCCTTTGAACTTGTTACGGAGGCTCTTGAAAGAGAGAGATACATCAAAGGCAAAACGCGTAAATGGAAAGAAGATCTGATAAAAACGATGAACGCAGAATGGAAGGATCTGACAGAAACTTTTGATCCTAATCTCCCTCCGAAGCCGGTATCCTGAGCGGCGGTTCGTGCGGGAAGGATGTGCGAGCGAAGGATCCGTGTCGCTGGCTCGGATCTTGATTGTGAGCCGGCTTTTCGACTGATGCGCTTCGTCATCTCGGATTCTTCGTTCCCGCAGCCCAACGCACTTGCATCGCTCAGCATGCCGGTCCGTGCGTGCGTAGTATAGATTCCAAAGTCAGAAACCACTACTCATTATCATACTCATCCACAGACCCCATCGTGATCTCCCGGTACGTTTTCATCAGCCTGTCGTGCAACCCCTCTTCTTTGGTGTAGCCGCTAACGGTGACGGTGTCTTTGCTTGAAGTCTTATTGGTAACGGGTGGTGTGACGTAACTTACGTTCATGCCTGCCCGCTGCATGCCGTGAATGGTGTTGGTAAACAAATTGGTGTTGCGTTCCTGACCACAGACCTCGAAGGTTCTGCGGGAGTCATCCTTGATCACCTGCCAGTTTTTTGCGAACATAATTGCGCCGTAATAATTGAATCGTTTCGCAAAATACGGAGTTAGATCCATTATTCTCCTTTCAGCTTCTTCAACCTTTCAGCAACACCTTCATTTTTCGGATCGAGATGCACAGCATATTCGTAGGCCTGGATGGCTTTATCTTTTGACCCCGCAATCGCGTAAGCTTCGCCGAGGCTGTCAAAACAATTGGCCGACTGTGGGAAAAGATTAACGTTGACACGGAAAACGGCAATTGCTTCTTTGATGCTCCGCTGTGCCAATAAAACATAACCGCAAGAGTTCAGCTCTGATTCGCTTAAAACCACTGGCTTCAACTGGAACGCCAGGCCGCGTGCATTGACATTCTCATCCTTCAACAACCCATCTTTCAGCCATTGCTCGATGAGGGTATAGCTGCGGTAATTGGGGAGGTACTCTTTTTTAAGCACAATCTTCAGCAGGTCACGCTCGAGGGTCTCTGCCGGCGACTCCACTATCCTGCCTACTTCCTTGCCGCCTTTATAGATCACAAAAGTGGGAACGCGGTAGATGTTTTGACCGGCTTCTTCATGCTGAGGCGATTGTTTATACAACGCCAGAGAGTCTTCGACACCGATCAGTGTAATGTTGTTTTTCTGAAACGACAACTTCTCCAGTACCTTGATCATGCGCGGCAATTCTCTTTTGCTGTCGCCACACCATGAGCCGAAGAAGATCTTCATGGAGTATTTTGAAAGATCAGCTTTTTGAAACTGGGTAAGGATCTCACCATTGGGCTGATAGGCGGAGAGATTCTGGTTATACCATGCGGCGTATGGTTCCTTCAACAGTTGCTCAAAGGTACATGCACCGAGCAGATCGGGAGCCTTTTGAGCTTGCGCCTGTTCAACAATTAAAAAAAGGATCAGAAGGGGAAGAATTTTTTTCATATAAACGACTAATGTTTTCACGAAATTATTCTTCGCAGGGTATGCAGGTTGTTAACGATTTCTCAAATCTTGTTAAGGAGTTGTTAAAGGTTCCCAGAAGAGTGAATTGCGGAAGGAACTTCCGCTTCAAAGGGTGGGCTACGAAGACTGTCTCGGAATAGAGCGCACGGAAGAAACTTCCGCGCGAGTAGAGGGAAGAAACTTCCGCGCGAGTGCGGGTTCTTGTTGGTGAAGAACACCAACAAGGGCGGTGGGGCAGTGCGAAACTTCCGTTCAAGCCGCTATTTCTTGATGATCTTGTGGCTTACTTTTGGTTGTCTTTCATTGTAACTGTACTTTTAACGATCTTATGACTGATCCCGAACGGCTGGATTTAACGGCCACATACACAGACCTGTACCAGATCGCGATGGGACAGGTGTACTTTTTAAATGGCCATCACCATCACGAAGCGGTATTCGACTATTTTTTTCGCAAGCTTCCGTTTGGCGGCGGGTATGCGATCTTTGCAGGACTTTATGACCTGCTGGAATTGCTGGAACGGCTACACTTTTCGGCCGACGATCTTCAAAACCTGAAACAGCTCGGGTTGCGCGACGAATACATCGCTTACCTGAAGGGCTTCCGTTTTCGCGGGAGCATTTACGCTTCTGCCGAAGGTGACATTGTGTTTCCTACACGCCCGGTGATGAGGATTGAAGGTACCATGCTCGAGGCGCAGCTGATCGAGACACTGCTGCTGAACCTCGTGAATTTTCAGACGCTGATCGCCACCAAAGCTTCACGCATGCGGCAGGTGGCTGGCGAAAGAACCCTGGCGGAGTTTGGCCTTCGAAGGGCGCAGGGACTTGGCGGATACCATGCTACCCGTGCAGCGATCATCGGGGGCTTCAATTCGACCAGCAACGTTAAAGCGGCTTTTGATTTTGGTGTTTCGGCCTCGGGCACCATGGCACATTCCTTCATCCAGCACCATGGCGATGAGTTGTCTGCCTTCCGGATGTTTGCTGAAGGCCGGCCCGACCATTGTGTGCTGCTCGTAGATACTTACGATACATTGCTGAGCGGCGTGCCCAACGCCATCACCGTTGCAAAAGAGATGGAACAGCGAGGGCAGCGACTGCAAGGTATCAGGCTCGACAGCGGGGACCTCGCCTATCTTTCGAAGCGCGCCCGTGTGATGCTCGACAACGCGGGGCTCCATCACGTGAAGATCGTTGCTTCCAACCAGCTCGATGAATTTGTGATCAAGAGCTTGCTCGAACAGGGCGCCCCCATAGATGTGTTCGGCGTGGGCACGAGCCTGGTCACCGGCCACCCCGACGCGGCGCTCGACGGCGTATACAAGCTCAGCCTCACACAGAACAAACCACGCATCAAGATCTCGGAGAGCCTGAAGAAGATCACCCTTCCGCACAAAAAGCAGGTGTTCCGCATCTACGACGGCAACGGACATTTTGCCGGCGCCGATGGCATAACGCTTCACGACGAAACACAGATCGATGTAATGCACCATCCATTCGAGCCAGACAAGTCAACTTCTTTTGCCGGTCTCAGGCAGGAGCCGCTGCTGCACAAGGTAATGGAGCAAGGGAAGATCCTGATAGAAAAGAAACCGTTGACATTCATCGCTGAATACAGCAAAGCACGGCTCGGGCTGCTGCCGGAAGAATACAAGCGGTTTCAAAATCCTCATACCTACAAGATCGGGTTAAGCCCACGGTTAAAAGCTTTGCGCGATCAGCTCAGAAGTGAATACAGAAAACCATGACAAAAGCACTTATCATTGTCGACATCCAGAACGACTTCACTACAGGTGGCGCCCTTGAGGTACGCCAGGGCGAAACCATCATCCCCATCGTAAACCAACTGCAAGCGCATTTTGACCTGGTGGTTGCCACACAAGACTGGCATCCGAAGAGCCACAAAAGCTTCGCTTCGAATCATGCAGGCAAGAAACCGTTCGAGCAGATCGTGCTGGAGGGCCTCGACCAGGTGCTGTGGCCAGATCATTGCATCCAGGGCACACCGGGCGCTGCATTCCATCCGGCGCTCAACCTTAACAGGGCAGAAGCCATTTTCAGAAAAGGTATGGATGCCCGCATCGACAGCTACAGCGGATTTTATGACAACGGCCACAGAAGAAGCACCGGTATGGCGGGCTATTTACGTGAACGTGGTGTACTAGAAGTTTTTATCTGTGGCCTGGCCGGAGATTATTGTGTATACTATTCCGCCAAAGATGCGATCGGCGAGGGTTTCAAAACATTTCTCATTGAAGACGCCACCCGCTCCATCGACGACAAAGGATTCATCGCCGCCAAAGCAGATCTTAAAAGCCGCGGCGGCAGCATCATCAACAGCACAAGCCTGCTATAACAAGCGGCTTACAACGGCTGGTTTATCCGCAGTAAGCCGGAGCGTGTATGCATAATTCCACATCTTAGGTGATCTTTCATTGAAAATTGCCCTGGCGCAGCGGCAACACAATATCGCCGTATCTTTCAAGTCATCGCACGTCGTTGTAATCGATCGGTTTTTTCTTACCCGCGGGGATGGCTGCTCCCTTATTCCATTCAACGCGGGTACGATAGTTTGATGAAGAAAGCGAGACATGTTTAAGATCATTTAAATATACAGGTATGAAAAAGTTATTGTTAGTAATCTGTACCGCTGCTCTTTTCTGCTTGGCTGGTGTTGTGAATGCGCAACAGCAGGATCAGCGCTCTAACCAGTACAGGAACACACAAAACCAAAACCAGCAGCGCACCGACACTACGGACGGCAATAATGATCGGAATATGGTGCAGGATCAAAGCAGCCAGCCGCAGAGCGATGTAGAGGTGGTTGAAAACAAGGAAGGGCCCAACAGCGAGGTGGTGTACAAATTCCAGGGTGAGCTGTTCTATGTAGACCGCGACGAAAAGAAACTTGTGAAAGCAGAGGAATCAGAATTGAAAGACGCCACACATGAAACTATTGTAAAAGATGCTATGGCGCAGGACAATTCAACGAAAGATAGTTCCACCAAGAAGGATAAGTCCTCACAGAAAAGAGACCGAGACGATCAATAGATTTTGCTTCAATTAGGTAACAGAAAGGTCATGGCTTGAAGGTTATGATCTTTCTTCTTTTTCTACCACAGCAACAACTTGTTTTTAGCCTTACCAAATACCGAAATCCCGATCATCAGCTCGTGGGCGCTGGCAGAATAGCTCTGCACATCGCTCACATTCATTTCGTAGCTGTAGGTGAAGCTGAAATTGTTTTTGAAAGAAAATCCCACCAATCCTGAAAATGAATTTCCCGGGTCTACCCCCAGTCCACCCCAGAATTGCGAGCGGTACCTGGCCTTGACGTTCAGCGCTACCGAAGAACCCGCAAACCTATCGTGGCGAAAGATGACAGAAGGAATTGCTTCCCAGTCAGCATTTACAACATGATTGTAAGACGCCATCACCTGGTGCCTGGTGGCAAGCTCGTCTTCACTGTCCACATCTTTATTGATGCCAAGCCGCGCGCTTGAAAGCGTGAGCACGGAATAGCCCGCCATGAACCGGTCTGAAGAAAGGAGCAATCCCGCATCCACGGTAAAGTATTGCAGCGATCCATTGTTGGATACGATGCTCTTATAAAAAGAGTCGTTTTCATCGCGCACGATAAATTTATCAAGGTCGGCCTTCACACCTGAATAAGCGGTGGTGAGCCCAAGTGACAAACGATAAGATGAGCTTACAGGTACGTGCACAGCGTAAGACAGTCCCGCCTGAAGGTCTTTGTATCCGCCCATGTTCTTCTGGATCAGGAAACCGCCGATGCCCGCATATGTAGTGGGTTTGTTATTGCTCGCACCGGTTTCAGCCGGGGCGACCGACTTAAAATTTACAGGGTGATTGATCGCTGCCAGGTAGCTCTTCGGCGCATCGTCGTATGAATTCCATTGCTGACGTGATCCGAGCTTGATGTCTGTATACTGCTGAAGGCCCGCGAAGCCCGGGTTGGTGAGGTAAGGCAACTGAAAGTACTGTGTGAAAGTATTGTTGGCCTGACCCGATGCGTTGGTCAGCGCACAGGCAACCAGCATGGCAGCCACAACTGTTCTTATATTCTTTACTATCTGCATGGTCATCTTAATAAACGATTTGAATTGATCCCTGAACTTTTTCTCCTGCGATCTCTATGGTGTAGAAGTAAGTGCCCTCCGGCGCGTCTTTGCCTTTATGCTTGCCATCCCATTCCTGCTGCGCATCGTTGGTGTAGAACAACAAACGTCCGGTGCTGTCGAATACCCTGACCTCTACTGGCTCGGTAAGCCCAAGGTGCGAGATCCCCCAGGTCTGATTGCGGGTAGTGCCGTTGGGGAAAAGTGCGTTAGGGATCAGGTCTTTGTCCAGCTCATAACGTGCAACAACGATCTTTACAACATTGCTATTAGCACTACCGCAGGCGTTGGTCACCGATCGCCTGAAATAAGTGTCCTCATACATGGCTCCCGGAGCGTAAGTTGAAGCGATTGCACCTGCAATGGCAGTGAAGTCATTTCCGTTGGTCGAACGTTCCCACTGATAAACAAGCTGGCCATCGGCGCCGGAAGCATTTTGCACACTTGACAACGCAGCCGGAACATCGCCATACCAGATGATCTGATCCGCTGCTATCAATCCGGCCTCTATTGGCGACAATACTGTAAGCGTAACAGGAGTGGATGTTGCAGGGTCGCATGCACCCGATACAACCACCCTGTATTTGTAACCATTATAAGCGTATGATGCCTGCGTGATGGTCAGCATGGCAGTAGCACCTCCCTGGTATACCCCTGCATCGGTGATGTTGGTAAAACCTGATCCGTTGTCAACCTGCCATCGATAGGTGAGATTGCTTCCGGTTGCGGAAACCGAAAAAATTGTATTGCCTGCACTGCAGATCGTTTGATCGGCAGAAACAGCAGTAATAACGGGCGGTGTGCAGCTGGTATACACAATGCTGAATGCGGTGGCTGCAACGTTGCCATTGCCGGCCTGATCGAGTGCAGCATTGGCTGCAACGTTCACCGTAATTGTACCATCGGCAGAAGGCGTAATATTCAGGGAATAATCTTTTCCACTTCCCGAGAAACCGGCTGACGTTCCGCCTGTCACGGCAACATCTGTAAGATCGAAGCCGGTAACATTTTCACTGAAGGCGATGCTCACCGGTATGGGTGTTATACCGGTAGGTCCTGCAACGGTGCTGCTGATGGTCACGGTGGGTTTCACGTTGTCATATGTGATCTTGAATTGTGTGGCCGCCGTATTGCCATTGCCGGCGGCATCCAGCACAAGGTCAGCAGCTACATCCACTGTGATTTCCCCATAGACGGTGGGAGAAACATCAATGGAGTAGTGCTGACCGGAACCACTGAGATTACCAGCGGTACCTCCCGTAATCACTATATCGCCAACTGTAAAACCGGTGATGCTCTCGCTGAAATCGATCTTCAGCGGAATAAGATTGCTGTTTGTAGGACTGGCGCTGGTGCTGCTGAGGGTCACCGCAGGTTTCGTTCCATCATACGTTATACTGAATTGGGCTGCCGCCAGGTTCGCGCTGCCTCCCGGTGTCTCGGCTACACCGGCGGCTACATCAACGGTGATGACGCCATTTCCTAAAGGAACAATGTCAACTGTATAGTTCTTGCCGCTGCCCGAAAAATTGCTCTTCATTGCTCCGCTCACTGAAATATCGTCAACAATGAAACCCACCACGTCTTCCGCGAAATCGATCTTGACGGGTATCGGATTGGAATTTGTAGGACTGGTCTTTATGCTGCTGATCGTTACACTCACCGGAGTAGCTGTAACGGTAACTTTTTGTTTGCCGTCGAAGATCTCGTCTCCGCAGGTGTTGTCAGTTACTTTTCTTCTGTAGTAGGTTGTCTCCGTCAGGCTGGGCGCCTGATAGGTAGCCTGGTTGTTGGTTCCGGCTGCGGATGACCAGGTGCTGTTATCTGTGCTTTGCTGCCACAAGTAAGAGAATGAGCCAGAGCCAGCCAGCGGAGGTGCCACCACATCGAATATTGAAGGAGCTGTGCTGTAATGAACAGAGGTTTCGGTTGTACCGGAAAGCGATTCAAAGATCCAGTACTTTGCTGTGGGAAATGCATTACCAGTAACGTTACCGTTAACAGATGTTATATTGGGCGACGCCGGATCCTGAATATAGGCGTTGGTATTCTTCTGAACGCCGACTGTGCGCGAACCTGCGTTAGCCGTTGCGTTCCTGAGATCGATCACATAGATCCTGTTGGTGGTTTCTTCCAGCACCACGATGCCATAGGAGAACGTCATACCTTCCGTGATGTACGAATGATTCCGGATCCAGAGCTGACGGTTCGGTGCTGATCCGTATACCCTGGTATAAATGGCGTCGTCTTGCGTGCCGGCCGGAGGCGTATTGAAATTGTCCCAGAAATACGCGATGGTATTGGCGGGCAGATTGGCATTGGGTAAAGCTGTATTGTCTGCAATGAGCGCACTCACCGCAGCGCCGGCTACGGAAGCAGTGAAAGTAAGCAGGTAGTTCTTGCTCACGCAGAATTGTGTAACAGCCTGACCCATGAAGGTAAAGCTGAACGGGATCGCCGTCGCAGCAGACCATGTATTGCCTAAGCCATCAGTGTCATAACGGTGAATGGGTGTCCAGCCAGTATTGTCATTTGCAGCAAAACTGTTCAACGCCGGATTTAAGGAAACGCGGCTCTTCAAGTAATACGGAGAGGCTTCCATCGTACCACAGGAAGCGTTGTAAACAATGCTCAACTGGGTAGCTGCTGTGTTGCCTGCCGCCGAAGCATTTTGTGCTGCATTGGCTGCTACATTTACAGTGATTGTTCCATTGCCTGAAGGGGTGATGTCAAGGGTATACGTTGTACCACTTCCGCTGAAATTACTTTTTGTTCCGCCACTTACGGTAACATCGCCAACTACAAAACCCGTAACACTTTCACTGAAGGCGATGGTAACCGGGATCGGTGATACGCCTGTTGTGCTGGCGGCGGTGGTGCTGATGGTAACAGACGGCACGGTCTCGTTAACATCATTGATCGTGATGGCAAACGCTTCTTCGTAGGTAAGTCCACCCTGATCGGTGGTGCGGATCCTGATGCTGTAACTGTTCTTGCTTTCGTAATCAGGACTGTTAGTGATCCGCAGGTTGCTTCCGCTGATGTTGAACGAAGCATTGTCTGTATCGCCTGTTCCAGCCACAAGTGTATAGGTGAAACTAGCACCGGCATCCGGATCGGTGGAGCTCAATGTACCAACAGTAGTATTTCCTGCCACGTTCTCGTTTACCGATGAAGCGCTCAATGCCACATCCGTGGGATCTTCGTTCACATTGGTGATCGTGACCGCGAAAGCTTCTTCATACGTGAGGCCGCCCTGATCAGTAGTCCTGATCCTGACACTGTAACTGCTCTTGCCTTCGAAGTTGGGACTATTCGTGATCCGCAGGTTGCTTCCACTGATGCTGAATGAAGCGTTGTCGGTATCGCCCGTACCAGCCACAAGCGTGTACGTAAAACTAGCACCGGCATCCGGATCAGTTGAACTCAGAGAACCTACGGTGGTGTTCCCTGCTACGTTCTCGTTTACCGATGAAGCGCTCAATGCCACATCCGTGGGATCTTCGTTCACATTCGTGATCGTGATGGCGAAAGCTTCTTCATACGTGAGGCCACCCTGATCGGTAGTCCTGACCCTGACACTGTAACTGCTCTTGCTTTCGAAGTTGGGACTATTCGTAATGCGCAGGTTGCTTCCACTGATGCTGAATGAAGCGTTGTCGGTATCGCCCGTACCAGCCACAAGCGTGTACGTAAAACTAGCACCGGCATCCGGATCAGTTGAACTCAGAGAACCTACGGTGGTGTTCCCTGCTACGTTCTCGTTTACCGATGAAGCGCTCAATGCCACATCCGTGGGATCTTCGTTCACATTCGTGATCGTGATGGTGAAAGCTTCTTCGTAGGTGAGGCCACCCTGATCGGTAGTCCTGACTCTAACACTGTAACTGCTCTTGCTTTCGAAGTTGGGACTATTCGTAATGCGCAGGTTGTTTCCGCTGATGTTGAAAGATGCATTGTCTGTGTCACCTGTACCCGTCACCAGTGAATAGGTAAAGGAATTGCTTGCGTCAGGATCAATAGAGCTGAGCGTGCCGATGGTTGCATTGGCAGCTGCATTTTCAGCGATCGTGTTAGCGGAAAGTGCCAGGTCTGTAGGTGCGCTGTTGGAAGAGGGAAGCGTGGCACTCACATCAGCAACCGTAATGCTTGCGAACGTAAGCTCATCGGGAGAGATCGATATATCGGAATATTTCCAGATGATGACAATCTCAGAAACATTTGTGTAGCCCGCAGCCGGGAATGCGGGTGTTAAATTATTAAAATCGCTAAGGGCCGAAGTGGAACCCACGCCGACGATGGTCTGATTGCCCGTCAGTGAATGGCTTGCGATCTGCGTGCCGGAGGCGTCTTTCAGCACCAGGTCGAACTGTGACAGGTCATTGTCCACATTGAAGTTATAAAAAACGATATTCTTCAACGTAAAACGCTTGCAGACAGACCCGCCTTCAGCTTTGATCGTTGCTGTTTGTGACGTGTTGTCATTGGTATTGTTAGCGTAGATAACATTGCCGTCCGCTTCAAATATGTTGCTTACCTTGAATTTGTCACCCTGGGTTTTAAAACCTGATCCGCCGCTGTTCATGCTTCCTAGCGAGCCGAAATCATAGGTGCCGTTTGCTGTTCCGGTGGTCTGTGCCTGGACCAGGGTATGGGTCAGCAAAAAGAAAACGGTGAAAAAAATTCTGAATCTGATGTCAGATCTCATTGCATTGTGGGGGATTTAGCCAAACTAAAACACTTCAGAATTCTTTCGCTACACCGTGATTTCCGTTCGTTCTAACAGCCCATCCTGAGCTTTAAATAGCAATTCACGCGTCTGGCGAAGAAATCGAGCAAAACTAAATCATACGGAGTGCTTAAAAATTCACAAAAAGGGCTCGTATATACGGCTGGTGATAAAGTGTGGATGAATTGCAGAAAAGCGTCAACCAAAATAAGCCTTTCACTGGGTTCCGATATACCATCTCTACGTATATATGCGTAGGTATTTGCCGGATCAAAAATTGCTATTTGTCTGATTCACAAGCTCGATACTTGGCACATGCCCTACTGTTGCTTAACTTTGTATTGTAAACCCCGTCATGTCAGATTATCGGCCTTCTGTGAAGGAAAAACTTGAGGCAATTACAACATACTTGCTGCAGCCAGCCAACGGTCAGCGCGAGAAAGAAATATTGTTGAATGGTCTTTATGGTCTGCTCACCCCGCGTGAAGGTGTTGAAGCTGAAGACCCGCAACGTATGGATCTGAAATATGGCGTAGCGATCAGCACCGCCCAGGCCCGCCGATGCCTGCTCGACAAAAAGAGAACACTGGTCTTTCTGCAAGGCATTTTCGAAGCCATCCTAGAATTGAAAAAGGACGTTAACGGTCCACTGCATATTCTTTATGCCGGCTGCGGACCGATGGGCACACTTATGATCCCCCTGCTTCCGCTTTTCCTGCCGGAAGACATACAACTTTATTTGCTCGATCTTCATCCGGAAGCCATCCGTGGCGTGCGGCAGGTGATCCGGGAGTCTGAGCTTCATGACTACATCGAGGAATATATCACCGCCGATGCCACGACCTACACCCGCACCGATGGCAGAAAGTTTCACATGATCGTATCGGAAGCCATGGATGCGGGACTTCACGCCGAGCCCCAATTCGCTATCACACGCAATCTTCATCCGCTGCTCATGCCGGGAGGAAAATTCCTGCCGGAAGCGATCAGCCTCAACGTTTCACTGACGCGTTATGAGAAAGAGCCCCGGATCGACCACCAGACTTTTACGCTCGAGAACTTTGTGCATAAAGCATGGTGTGAAGAGAAACGCACACCGGTAGGCCATCTGTTCACGCTTTCAAAAGATACCTTCAACGCGGGCCCCGAAGTATTCACCGATAACGACGAAGAATACATCAAACTTCCGGCTGTAACGATTCCTGAATTATCGCACAAGGATCATGCTGACATGGTGCTCTTCACCACCGTGCGGGTCTTTGGCGATCACTGTTTGTACACCGGAGATTCTGCCATCACCAGTCCGGTATTTTTATTCACGGCAACAGAGGCGCATCACGGACGGCCTCTGAAATTCCACTATGTGATCAACCGGTTTCCAAGGATCGGATTTGAGATTGGCTAAAAATAAAAGTATGCCCCGGAAGCCTGCATCACAGCACGCCTCCGGAACAGTCTCCTGTAATTATTGCTTCGACGGGAAATAGCCCGACACGCAGATGATATAGGTGAGCACAATATAAGGCATCATGTTATCATGCGCATTGCTGGCGCCAATCACACCGGTAGTGGCGGGCATGGCAACGTTCACCTGAATTGCTGGAACCGTAATATTCTGGATCGATGCCGAATTCAATTTGACATTAGGCGCATTGCTGGTATTTACGGTGTTGTAAAGCGCGGGAGATCTTGCTCCATCGTTGATCACCGCCAGCGAGCTGCCGGTTGTGATGGGTTTTGAATTTGCATTTCCATTGTAGGCATACAGGTCGGCGCTTGCCGTGCCAGCGCTGGTAACCGTAACCTGCGGCTGAGGTATGCTATGAGCGTGTGCAGGTATCTCTGTATTATCGAGCGTGACGGCTTCTTCGCCGTCTTTTTCACCAATGGTACGGTTTGTCAGGTTCGGACCCTGCCCCAGACCAACCACTGTGCGCCCCCGCAGATCGGGCAACATGAAAGTGCTCGATCCATCGCCACCATACATATCGCCGATCACGGCAAAAAGCGCCTGGTACTCGCTGACCTGCAGCGTTTGCCCGGCGCAAAGCATCCATCCTGCGGGGGCATAGTTGCCTGAAAAGATCCTGATCTCTCCTAAGTAAGCATCCATAATTGTTGTGTGTTTTTAAGTTGGATAATGTTCTGATTCTTTACTTTCAAAAACTGTTGCAGGCTCAAACCGCTCGCCTGTCCTCACGCCAAGCGCTGCCATCCGGTTACCTGTCATAACACCCTCTGTGGTCTGAACGATGTTGATACGCAGGCAGCGATCGTCTTTACAGGTTACAAACAACCCGTGCTGCATGTCGGCATAGACGATCGTTCCGGCACGTTTTCCTGCAACACCGGTTACTTCCGCCGGTGACACCTCCAGCAGCTTCACAACTTTACCCCTGAACGACGCAATGGCACCTCCGTAAAAAGGGTTGGCTGCATTGACAAGGTTCTCTATCGCATCGGCGGTCTGCGCTTCCCAGTTGATACAGAGGTCCAGTGATGTTGGCCTGGAATAATATTTGGCAGACACTTCATCCTGCGGTGTCAACACGGTGGCCTCGGGCGTTTTCAATTCTTCCAATGCCATGCGCAATACCGCCACTGCCGCGGTGGCAAGCCTGCCGATATGGATCCCGTAACTTTCTCCCGGAAGAAAAGCGATCGGGTGCTGTACAAGTATGGGGCCCGCATCATAATCGCGATTCATTCGGTGCACCGTAATACCGCCAACAGACTCGCCGTTCCGGATCTGCCAGAACACAGGATCCGGTCCGCGATACTGCGGCAAAGGACCAAAATGAAAGTTGTAGAAGCCGAGTCGTGGAATGGCCAATAGCAACTCCGGTATCCTGTAGCTGAACGTGAAGACCAATACAACATCGGGACTGATATCCTCGAGCCACGTTTTCAACTTTCCTGTAAGCTCATGACGGCCAACCCTTAAAAAAGGAACACCATGGTTTACCGACAGGTTCTCTACCTGCACACTGTAGTCATGCTGCTTCTCGATAGAGACCACACCTTTCAGCCATTTGTTCTCCGCCAGGTAATGCAAGGCGGGAAGGGCCAGGATGTGATTGGCCAGTGCAACTATCTTCATAGTGATTTGTTTCTTAACGCCAAGACCAACACCAGTTCAGACATTGTGCCGTGCAGATGACACGTTTGACAACAGCCCTGTCCTTTTCGTTAACTGTTGTTCGCGATTATTTTCAGAACGAACAGGGCAAATTCTGCACATGCCAGCAGGGGTTCATTGCTGGATATTATCCCGAAGTAAATAAATCAGATCATAATTGCCAGCGGCGTATAGCCATGCGGGGACGGAATGACAGCCCGTGTGTGTACATGGCAAAAAAACAGGGACGAAATAAATATAAGCCCGCCGTCAGGCGGTAACGCTTGCTTCTGCGTATACGGGTAACGTGAAGTAAAAGGTGGTGCCACGTTCAGCAGCACTTTCAAACCAGATGTGTCCGCCCTGCTTCTCTACAAATTCGCGACAGAGCATCAGGCCAATGCCGCTGCCGGTCTCGCCTTTCGTGCCCTTTTCAGAAAGCCCTATCAGCGAGAATACTTCTTTATTGTCTCCTTTGATACCCGCGCCGTTGTCATGCACAGCAATGAGGTCTGTTTGTTCAGATCTGCTGATGGAAACGGTGATGCTTTCGCCTTCGGGAGAAAATTTGATGGCGTTGGTCACCAGGTTACGCAGCACAACTTTCACCATCTCATAGTCGCCATACAGCGTGAGCCCGGAAGATACCGAAGGAATGATCAATACCTGCTTGGCTCTTGCGGCGGGATCCAGCAGGTTAATGGTTTCGTCCAGCACCTGCGTTGCCTGGAAGGAGACCTTGTTCGGCGTTATTCCCGTAAGTTGTCTTTTGGTCCATTGTAAGAGGTTCTCCAGAAAATCGGACGTGTTGTGGAGCCTTACCTGCAGGTCGCGCACGTGTTTCTGCAGCCGCTCCTGGGGTATGGCTCCTTCCAGGAACATATTAAGGCTTCCCTCCAGCCCGAACAAAGGATTTTTCAGGTCGTGCGATAACACCGACAACAATTTTTCCTTGGTGCGGTTCATCGCTTCCAATGCTGCTTTCTGACGGGTGATCTCGTCATTCTTAACGGCAAGGCTACGGTTTGCCTGTTGTTTGACTCGGTAAGAGCGATAAATGATCAGCACAATGATCAACAACACACCTGCTCCGGCCAGGTAAGTTCTGTTCAGCAACGTTTGCCGCTTCAGCTTGAGCTGCTCACCCAACACTTCCTGCTGGTGCTGCCATTCTATTTCCTTCTTCTCCTGCTCAAACTCGTAGGTGGCTTCCACCTTCGCCATTTTTTTGGTGCCCTCTTCATTCAGCAGGCTGTCGCTGGTGGCTTTGTGCGATTCGTAATATTTCAGCGCCTGCGCATAGTTGCCCCGTGCCTTGTAATATTCGTACAACAGATAAGAGGCCTCTTTCAGGATGTCGTTCCTCCTGATCTCTAGGGCAATGGCATACGACTGATCCAGCAGCTGTTTCGCCAGGTCGTGCTTGGATCGTTTTGAATATACTTTACTCAGATCGAGCATGGACGCGCTCACCACATACTGCTCGTTGCATTTCTTTGCCCGCGCGATGGACCGGCGAAGCATGATCTCCGCAGAATCAAGTTTGTTCAAATGCGAATACACCTCACCAAGGTTGCTGAGCGGATAGATGGCAAAACAGTTGGTGCTGTCTTTTCCCCAGACGTTCCATGCTTCCCACAGGTATGGTTTGGCCTCTTCAAATTTGAAGTTCTCGGTGAGCAAACCGCCGATGTTGTTGGTGAGCACTGCCCGGTAATGATCCGTCATGGGGAAGTTGTAATCGTTCAGCACCTTCTTATAATGCTCCAGGGCTTTTTCTTCATCACCCATGTTATTATAAGTGTTGCCGATGGCGATGTGTGTGGTCCTGGCCCTGTCCTGCTCGCCGAGGGCTTCAAAAATGGTGAGGGCGCTGTGATGGTTGAGCAGCGCTTTGGCAAAGTCGCCGGTGCTGGAGTAGCGGTTGCCCAGGTTCGTGTGTGCAATGGCCAGCTGAACCGAATCTTTGGTTTGTGAAAATATCGACAAGGCGCGGGTAAGCGCATGAATGGAAGAGTCGTACAGTCCCTTGCGGCCCAGCACGTTCGATAACGTTGACAATGACCGGCCCTCGGTTTCGAGGTCGCCGTTCTTGCTGCTGATGTTGTAAGCGTTGCTGATAAAATAACCCGCCGAATCAAAATCACCCTTGTTCAAAAACGCTGTGCCGATCGTGATGCTGACCATTGCCTCCTGCTTGTGGTCGCCCAGCTTCCGGGCCAGGGCTAATCCTTCTTTTCCATAACGGATAGCCTCACCGGGCTGCTGCATCGAGTGATACGCCTGGCCGATGCTGTTGTAGATCTCTGGCTTTCGCGCGGGCGCTGCCTGTTTCAGCACCAGCAATAGGCTGTCGATCGTTTTTTGATCGGCTTTTTTCTGTTGTGCGCGGAGGTTGGCTGCATTCCCTGAAAGGATCACCAGGAGAAAGAATAGCCTTGCAAAGACTCTGATACAAATAACCGTTCGTGAGCAATGGAAAAATGCGGGGAGGCTTGGCTTCATTTTTACAGGAGGTCAGTATGCGAAGATCAATTTTATATTAATTTGCGTGTAGCGCGTTCGGGGCAAGAGCTTCGTTGAGAAGCGGAGGGCTTTGATTCCAAAGATAATAAAATAGGTGGCAACGCCATCGTTAACATGCAAATCCTCTAAGAGCGAAATGAACACAAAGATACTGGTAGTGGAGGATGAGCCATCGATAGCAGAGTACATTCACTACCTGCTTACACGCATGGGCTATGAGGTGCCCGCGGTAGCAGACAACTATCAGGCAGCGTTGGAAAAGATCAGGGAAACAGACCCTGACCTGGTGCTCATCGATATTTCACTGGGCGCAACGCCCGATGGAGTAGACCTCGCCACAGAAGTACGAAGGTCACTCAACCGGCCCTTCATCTTTGTAACCTCACACACCGACCCGGAAACCCTGGAGAGAGCAAAGCAGGTAAACCCTGATGGCTACCTCACCAAACCTTTTAAGGACCAGGATATTCACATCGCTATCGAAATGGCGTTGAACAACTTCAGCAACGCGCAGCAACCTGCTCCGGCAGAACGGTCAGAGATCTTCCTGAAGGATTGTATCTTCATCCGCAGCCACAAGAATTTCCTGAAGGTTCCTTTCTCTGAAATAGAATGGCTGAAGGCTGACAAGAATTACACCGAGATCCAC
>NZ_JAHESF010000031.1 GCF_018598225.1 Chryseosolibacter histidinae
GCCCATGCTCGGCGCAGGCGCATTGATCGTAGGCTTCGTGGCAGGACTTTACCCGTCGTTCTACCTGTCGTCGTTCCGCCCTGCGCAGGTGCTCAAGGGAAATGTTAGCCGTGGAAGCAAAAACGCCGCTACCCGAAGTGTGCTGGTGGTTTTTCAGTTCACAGTGTCTATCGTGCTCATCGCGGGTACCTTTGTGATCAACCGGCAGATGAATTACATCCTGACCAAAAAAACCGGATTTGATAAAGATCAGGTTTTACTGCTTCAGGGTGCACACACGCTGCAGGAACAGATCATTCCATTCAAGGCAGAGCTTTTGCGTGTGCCGGGCGTAAAAAGCGCTTCCATCAGCGGATTTCTGCCGGTAGCCCACACCAGTCGCAACGGCAGCCCTGTCTGGCTCGAGGGGCAAACCAAAGAAGCATCGTCTGTGGGCTGCCAGCAATGGAGGGTTGACCATGATTATGCAGAGACATTGGGACTGAAGATCGTTGAAGGCAGAGACTTTTCTTATGCCATTCGCTCCGACTCACAGGCCGTTGTGATCAACAGCACCCTTGCGAAAGCGCTGAATCTCAAAAACACTGTAGGTGCACGTGTTACCAACGGCAGAAAAACCTATGACGTCATTGGTGTCATGGAAGATTTTCATTTCGAGTCGTTGAGGCAAAATATCGAGCCGCTGATGCTGGTGATTGGCCGCAGCCCGCAGACCGTGTCGGTAAAGGTGAGCACTGCAGACATGCCGCGCCTCATCGAAGCGGTGTCGGAAGTATGGAAAACATTCTCGCCGAACCAGCCCGTGCGGTATACTTTTCTTGATCAAAGTTATGCACGCATGTATGATGATGTAGACCGCGTGGGCAGGATCTTCAGCAGCTTTGCCGTGCTGGCCATCATCGTAGCCTGTCTTGGATTATTTGCGCTCTCTGCCTTTATGGTAGAACAGCGCAGCAAGGAGATCAGCATTCGCCTGGTGCTGGGAGCCTCCATCAACAATATCTTCAGCCTGCTCACCGTGAATTTCCTGAAGCTGGTTGTCATCTCGCTCGTCATAGCGGTACCCATATCGTTGTATATGGCGCAGGAATGGTTAAAAGATTTTGCCTACAGAACGGAGATCGGCTGGGACATATTTGTGTTTGCCGGTGTTGTGTCGCTGCTCATCGCCGTGCTCACCATCAGCTATCAGTCTGTTCGCGCCGCGCTAATGGATCCTGTAAAAAGTCTGCGATCGGAGTAGGATAGGAGGTACGAGGTACGAAATACGAGGTACGAGGTTAGTAGAGCATTGCGTACCTCGTATCTCGTACCTTGGATTATAGCGGTTTCTTCTTCTGTGCCGCCATCTTTTCGTAGTTGGCGAGGAATCCCTCGATCTGTTCTACATCGAGTCTGCGGGCGATGATCTTCTTCTTGTCGTCCGTGATGTAAACCGTGGGGGTTGTCTCAGCATAGTAGAGATTCATGAAATGAGTTTTCAGGTAGCTCCGGGGGCCGTTCACGGTGATCCATGGCGTTTTCATTTCCTTGATAAAATCCTTCATCTCCTGCATGGCTGTATCGGTGGAGACAGCAAAAACTTCGAGGTTAAAACGTTTTTTATTGGCGTTGTAAAAAGTCACCAGCTTAGGTGTTTCTTCACGGCAGTGGCCGCAGCTTGGTTTGAAAAAGTAAACGATGGTGTATTTGTTCTTCAGGTCGTACAACGCTTTCGGCTGCAGGTTCTGGTCTTGCATCACCAGGTTGGGGGCCGCGGTTCCAATGGTGGCCCTCCTGAGCTTGTCGGCATACTCCTTCATGTTCTGGATGGTTTTCTTGTCGAGCCAGTAGTCCATTTCACCGGAAGTGAAATATTTGTCGACAAGATTTACATACACCACATCCAGCCCCATGATGGTAGGGTTCTGATAGTTTACAACGCAATTCCAGACCAGGTATTTGTAAGTTTCCTGGTTCCTTTTAGCAATGGCTGCAAGGCTGTTGATCGCTTTTGTGATGGTGTCAGGATGTTGTACAAAAAGACGGTCGAGATAATCTTTTACTTTTTCCGCATAGAAGACCTTGGGTGTGCGGAGCATGGCTTCGTCGCCCAGGTCAAAATTGTCGAAATAATGTTGCCGGTAATACCGGAACTGGAAGGTTGAATCAATGTTGCCGTTGGCTTTCTTAGGCGGATCGGGCACATGTACAGGGGTATTCATTTTCAGCAACCGGGTGGTAAGTGTTTTCGGGTGCTGGCTGATGATCTGGTTGTTGTAGGTGTTGGCTTTGGTGTTGATCTTGTTCAGGCCTTCGCGTGCGGCTTTCTTCTGATCCTCGCTGAGGGTGCTGTCCTGAACTATTTTCACAAAAGGGTCGGCTTCTTTCTGAAGGGATGCAACGAACAGCATATTCTCGAAGAACAGCTTGTTGTCTTCATCACCTTTTACCACCATGTTTTTTATGAAGTCCTCCGTGGAAGTTTCCAGGCTAAAACGCTGGTTGGCGCTTACGATGAAGTCGAAGAGCCTGGCATTGTTCAGCACGAGGAAGTAAACGCCTTCTGCGAGGGGTGTGCGTCCTTCGAACAGGAATTCACCCTTGCTGTTCACTTTTGCGGTATCCTTAATGTAAGTACGTTCCTGCAAAAAGAAACCGAGATAGGCCGTGGTATCTTTCAGGCCTTGTACCTTGAAGCCGATCTTGTAGCCGGTTTGGGCAAAGAGACCTGAACTGATCAGGATCAAACATGTGATAGCCAGAATGCGCATGTGTTTTTTATCGGTTAAATACCTTTTATCCCACGAAGGTAAAAAGGCCCGGCCGGAAATTTAGCCGACGGTGTACCTTTTATACCGCGAACATTTGTTAAGAATTGTTAAATAACAAAAAAAGAAGGCCACATGACTGCAGCCTTCCCGATATCTGATGATGTCTAGGTCTGATGTTTAGCAATATTCGTCGAACACTTCAACGAGGTGAGCTCCGATCATCTGGGCGTTCCGTCCTTCAATGTGATGGCGTTCCACAAAGTGTAACAGCTCACCGTCCTTGAACAGGGCAATAGAAGGTGAAGACGGAGGGTAAGGTAATGTAAATTCTCTCGCCTTTGAAACCGCATCCTTGTCTACTCCGGCAAACACGGTTGCCAGGTGGTCAGGCTTTTTAGCTGAATTCTGCAGGGCCCATTTTACACCGGGGCGCGCAGCACCTGCCGCACAGCCGCAAACGGAATTGATCACCAGCAGCGTTGTACCTTTATGCTTGAGGTGGTCCTCAACGTCCTGGGAAGTTTTAAGTTCTGTAAACCCGGCACTTGTCAGATCGGCGCGCATCGGGGCTACTAATTGTTCAGGATACATAGTCGTTTATAAATTAACCAATTATATAACAAATTATAAAAATCCTAGTTCCAGCTTTGCCGCTTCGCTCATCATGTCCTGAGAGTAGGGCGGGTCAAAGGTAATCTCCACTTTCACATCATTGATCCCCTCAATGGCTTTTATTTTTTGCTCGACCTCGCCCGGTATTACTTCGGCCGAAGGGCAGGAGGGAGACGTCAGCGTCATGAGCACGTAAACATTGTTCACGGGGTACAGGTTGATCTCATAAATAAGCCCGAGCTCGTAAACATCCACGGGAATTTCAGGATCGTAGACTGTTTTAATGGCCTGGATCACCTTTTCCTTCAGGTCTGGCGCTGCCGCATCAGACGCTTTCTGTTCGATATTTTCTGCTGTTTCGCTCATGATTTTACTTCCATTTTAGTTTTGAAAGCCAGGGCATACAGTTTCATCTGTTTGATCATGGCCGCAAAGCCATTGGAACGTTGCGTGCCAATAAACCGTTCCATGCCGATCCGGCTCATGAAGTAGAGGTCTGCGTTCAGAACTGCTTCGGGTGTCTGCCCATTAAAGATCCTGATCAGCAGGCTTACCAGTCCTTTTGTGATGGCTGTATTGCTGTCGGCTGTGAAGTGAAGTTTATCGTTTTCAAGCTTTGCCGTGAGCCATACTTTCGATTGGCAACCTTTTACGATGTTATCGTCAGTCTTCTCTGATTCCGGCATATCGGGCAGCTTCTGGCCCAGCTCCATGATGTAGAAGACGGTCATTTCCATGTCTCCGTCAAGCAGGGAGAACTCGTTGATGATTTCGTCTTGTGTCTGGCTGATCGTCATTTGTAGACCACCTTTTCAAGTTTTGTTACCCTGTTGCCGAGGTCGGCGATCTGCTCCACTTTTTCAGCAAGCTTAAAGATCGCTCTTGTGTTTTCCACGGTTTGAAGATTCAGCTTTACCATTTGGTCTTCAATCCGGTCGGTTCTTTTTTCGAGGTTTCCCAGCTTGGTTTCCACGTTGTCCAGTCTGGAGTCCATAACGTCAAGCCTGGCAACAATACGGTCCTGGCCTTTGAGGGATTCAGCCAATAGCTCGAGGATCTTTTCTTCGTTTTTCATGGTGGAGTTGGTTTGGTAAGAAATGATTTCTTTCATGATCCCTGCCCGTTTGTCCATGTTTACTTAAGAACTATGTTCTCCAGTTTTGAAATTCGTTTCTCATGATCCACCAGTAGCTCTACCTTGTCTGATAGCTTGAAGATGGCGCGTGTATTTTCCGATGTCTGTAAGTTAAGCTTGACTATTTCGGAGTTAACCCGGGTCATTCCCGCGTTAAGCTTGCTTATTTCCGACTTCACATTGCTGAGGTCTTCTTTCACAGTGCGAAGCTCTTCAACCATATGGTCTTGTTTCAGGGCCATGTCGGCCAGCAATTCGAGGATCTTTCCTTCGTTTTTCATGGTGGAGTGGGTCTTGTTTACTATCAATTTCATGCTACTTGTGATTTTTTTCGGGACCGAAATCCTTTGACGATCACTTCATGAAATTAATAATTCTTTCCAATCCCTCAACCAGCTGGTCGATTTCCTTCTTTGTGTTATAAACCGAAAACGAGGCCCTTACAGTTCCTTCAATGCCCAGGCATTCCATCAGCGGCTGCGTGCAGTGATGACCCGTACGCACCGCAATGCCACGCGCATCCAGCATTTGCCCGATGTCGAAAGGATGAATACCCTGAACGGTAAATGATAAAACACCAACCTTGTCTTTCGCCTGCCCGATCACTTTTACACCTTTCAGCTTGGAGACACGCTCCGTGGCATATACCAACAGCTCGTGCTCATGCGCAGCAATGTTCTCCTTGCCGAGCTCGTTGATGAATTCCATCGCATGACGGAATGCCACCACATCGGCTATGTTAGGTGTTCCAGCTTCGAACTTGTAGGGGAGATCGTTGTAAGTAGTTTTTTCAAAGGTCACTTCCTTGATCATCTCGCCACCGCCCTGGTAGGGAGGCATCTTCTCGAGCAGCGCGCGTTTGCCATACAGGATCCCTGTGCCGGTGGGACCGAACATTTTGTGCGATGAGAGGCAGTAGAAATCACAGTCGAGGTCCTGAACGTCGATGGGAAGATGCGCGCCGGCCTGTGCGCCGTCGATCAGAATCACCGCGCCAGCCTCGTGTGCCAGCCGGATGATCTCTTTCACCGGGTTGATCGTGCCCAAACTGTTTGAAGCATGGTTCACGGCAACAATCCTGGTCCTGGGTGACAACAGGGTCTTGTAAGCTTCCAGGTTCAGCACACCGTCCTGGCTTACAGGAATTATTTTCAGCTTGGCCTTCTTCTCCTCACATACCAGCTGCCATGGTACAATGTTGGAATGATGCTCCAGGTTAGAGATGATGATCTCATCGCCCTCCTTGACAAAAGCTCTTCCGTACGTGGCGGCCACCAGGTTGATGCTTTCGGTAACACCACGGGTGAAGATGATCTCTTCTGCCGAGGGTGCGTTGATGAAAACCTTGGCGGTATGACGCGTTTCTTCAAACGCTTTGGTTGCCTTCTCTGCCAGCGTATGAATGCCTCTGTGAATGTTGGCGTTGTAGCCTGTGTAGTATCCCACCAGTGCATCGATTACCCGCTTTGGCTTCTGGTTGGTTGCTGCGTTATCGAAATAAACCAGGTCGCGACCGTTTACCTGCTGATGGAGCACCGGGAATTCGGCCCGGAGCTTTTCCACGTTAAGGGCAGCGGTTGCTGTTGCGGGTGATGAAGTAGCCATACTTAAAAGTTTTTATGAAGGCGGTCACTGATAACCGAATCGAGGTAGTCTTTCAGCTGCGGATGTTTTACATAATCGAGCACTTCACCCGCGAAGGCGTACAGCATCATGGCGCGGGCGGTGTCTTTGTTGATGCCCCTCGACTGCAGGTAGAACAGCGCTTCCTCGTCGAGCTGACCGGTGGTACATCCATGCGAGCACTTGACGTCGTCAGCCCAGATCTCGAGCTGAGGTTTGGTGTTCACTGTAGCCTTATCCGTGAGCAGAATATTGCGGTTGGCCTGGAATGCATTTGTTTTCTGAGCGTTTGGCCGCACGAATATTTTGCCATTGAAAATACCTTTGGAGCTCTCATCCATGATGCCCTTATACAGCTCGTTGCTGAACGAATTCGGCTTCTTGTGGTCAACCACGGTATGGTTATCGGCCAGTGTATCGCTGTTAAGCAGGTACAAGCCGTACATGTGCGATTCAATGCCCTCGCCATCCAGCGCCAGGTGCAGATTATTTCTGAAAAATTTACCCTGCAGGGTGAATGTGAACGTATTCACGCGGCTGGAGTTCTTCTGGAAGATCTCCGTGATGTTGTGCTGGAACCGGTTATTGAGATCGTGCTGTATGGAGTACAGGTCGAGCCCCGCATTCTCATCCACAAAAACTTCCGTTACCAGGTTCGTAAAATGATTGGCGCTGCCGGTTGAATCGAACTTCTCCACCACGGTAGCCTGGCTGTTTTTTCCGGCTACGATCAGATTGCGGTTAACCACAATATTTTCGCCGGCAGTAGCATTGCTGATATAGTAAATGATCACCGGAGTTTCCACAACCTTGTTATCAGGCACATGGATGAATATTCCCTGGTTCCAGGCAGCCGTGTTCCAGGCGGCCAGTGAATTGTTTCTGATGTCGAGGTATTTTGCAAAGTGCTGCGTTGCCACCGGATTTTTAGCAGCCAGCGCTTCGCCCAGCGACTGAATTTTTATCTCTGTTTCAGGAGAGATCACCCGGCTGTGCGCTTGTGAAAAAACGCCATCGATCATGACGATCACATTCGCATCAACACCGGGAATAAAAAATCTTTTTATATCGGCCAGCGGTCCGGATGCAGGGGAGGCAGCGAAGCTGAAATTTTTCTCAAGGTAACGCGCGATCGGCGTGTGCTTGTATTCTTCGTGCTTAGGTGCCGGCAGGCCCAGCTCCTGGAAAATCTGCAGGGCTTCGTTTCGCAGCGGGTCGGCCTTGACATTGATCTTTTGCTGAACTGCGGATACGATTTGTCCGGTAAGGTTATCTGTAGTAGTCACGCTCATGGCTTCAACAGGTTAAGCTACCGACACTTCGTCCTTGATCCAGTCATAACCTTTGGCTTCGAGCTCCAGCGCAAGCTCTTTGGTGCCAGATTTTACGATCTTGCCTTTGTAGAGCACATGTACAAAATCAGGAACGATGTATTCCAGCAGGCGTTGATAGTGTGTTACCACGATCACAGCATTGTTCTTTGACCTGAGCTTGTTCACGCCATTGGCTACGATCTTCAAAGCGTCGATATCGAGGCCTGAGTCGGTTTCATCGAGGATCGCCAGCTTCGGCTCGAGCATGGCCATCTGGAAGATCTCGTTGCGTTTCTTTTCACCGCCAGAGAAACCTTCATTCAGCGCACGGTTCAGCAGCGACTGGTCGATCTCCACCAGCTTCATTTTCTCTTTCATCAACCCGAGGAACGACACAGCATCCAAAGGCTGTTGGCCACGGTGTGTGCGGATCTGGTTCAGCGCCGTTTTCATAAAGTTGATGGTGCTCACCCCCGGGATCTCCACCGGATACTGGAACGCCAGGAATACGCCTTCGCGTGCCCTTTCATCGGGCTCGAGCGCCAGCAGGTCTTTGCCGAGAAACTCTACTTCGCCACCCAGCACTTCATATTCTTCACGGCCCGCGAGCACTGAAGCCAGCGTGCTTTTGCCGGAACCGTTCGGGCCCATGATGGCATGCACTTCACCAGCCTTTATCTCGAGGTTGATACCGTTCAATATCTGCTTATCGTCGATCTTCGCTTGTAAATTCTTTATTGATAACATATTCCTATCTCCAACTTTAAACTTTAAATCTTAAACTTCTAACTGTTTACCCCACGCTTCCTTCAAGGGTCAATGCCAGCAGCTTCTGTGCTTCCACGGCAAATTCCATCGGCAGCTGATTCAATACTTCTTTTGCATACCCGTTCACGATGAGGGCAACGGCCGATTCTTCGTCGATGCCGCGTTGTAAACAATAGAAGATCTGGTCTTCGCCGATCTTCGAAGTAGTTGCTTCGTGCTCGATCTTGGCCGATTTGTTTTCAACGTCGATATAAGGGAACGTGTGGGCGCCGCATTTGTCACCCATCAGCAGCGAATCGCACTGTGAGAAGTTGCGTGCTCCTTCGGCGCGTTTCATGATGTGAACCTGGCCGCGGTAGCTGTTCTGTGAATGACCGGCCGAGATACCTTTTGATACGATCCTCGATTTGGTATTCCTGCCAATGTGGATCATTTTCGTTCCGGTATCAGCCTGCTGGTAATTGTTGGTTACTGCTACTGAATAGAATTCGCCCACAGAGTTGTCGCCTTTCAGCACACAGGAAGGATATTTCCAGGTGATGGCCGAGCCAGTCTCAACCTGCGTCCATGAAATCTTGGAGCCATCGCCGGCACAAAGGCCACGTTTGGTTACAAAGTTGTAAATGCCGCCTTTGCCTTCTTTATCGCCGGGATACCAGTTCTGCACCGTTGAGTATTTCACCTGCGCATCTTTCATGGCATAGATCTCTACCACGGCAGCGTGCAGCTGATTCTCATCGCGCTGGGGAGCGGTGCAGCCTTCGAGGTAACTGACGTATGAGCCTTCGTCGGCAACGATCAGCGTCCTTTCAAACTGTCCGGTGTTCGCGGCATTGATCCTGAAGTAGGTTGAAAGCTCCATCGGGCAACGCACACCTTTCGGTATGTAGCAGAAGGAACCGTCAGTGAATACGGCTGAGTTCAGGGCAGCGAAATAGTTATCATTTACGGGCACTACAGAGCCCATGTATTTCTTAATGAGATCAGGATGTTTTTGAACGGCTTCGCTGAAGGAACAGAAGATGATCCCCAGCTCGCCGAGTGTTTCCTTGAAAGTGGTAGCTACGGAAACGCTGTCGATCACAGCATCAACGGCCACACCTGTCAGCCGCTTTTGTTCAGTCAGGCTGATGCCCAGCTTTTCAAAGGTTTTGATCAGCTCTGGATCTACGTCTTCCAGGCTTTTTGCCTTCGCGCTTTGCTTGGGCGCTGAATAGTAGATCACATCCTGGTAGTTGATGGGAGGATAAGTAACATTGGGCCATTTAGGCTCTTTCATTTTGGTCCATTGCCTATAGGCGCTCAAACGCCACTCAAGGAGCCATTCAGGCTCGTTTTTCTTGGCCGATATGAAACGGATAATGTCCTCATTGAGACCTTTCGGAGCCGATTCGGTTTCAATGTTGGTGGTCCATCCGTGCTCATATTCCTTGGATGTTAATTCCTCTAAAACCTGATTGTCTTTACTCATTCGTAGTCTATTTAGACTAATTTTAAATTAACTTACAAAGCTATAACAAAATGCTGATTTTAAGGTTCTCCCGGCCCTGTATTTACCAATAGAACTTTTCGAAATCGTTATAGACCACCTCTATAATCAGTACTAAAACCAGTTTTCTCATGCAGCCGTTTCAGCGGGCGTCTTTTTATTGATTCATTGAATCAGATTCAGGCTGCGGTCGAGGCTTTCTTCCAGCGAGATCATGGTCTCCGTTCGTTCGATGCCCTCAACCTGCTGTATTTTATCGTGAAGCACCTGTTTGAGATGGTTAGTGTCTTTGCAATGGATTTTCACAAACATGCTGTAATTGCCGGTTGTATAGTGGATGTTGGTCACTTCCGGAATGGCTTTGAGGGTGGCCATTACCTGGTCGTAAAGCGCACTTTTCTGTAAAAAAATGCCGATAAAGGCGGTGATATCATATCCAAGCTTGGCGTAATTGACCTTGAGGGTGGTTTTTTCTACGATACCTGCTTCCTCCATCTTATTCATGCGCACGTGTACGGTTCCGCCTGAAACAAAGGCTTTTTTGGCAACTTCTGTATAAGGCTTTTTGGCATCCTGCATCAAGATCTCAAGGATCTTCAGGTCGACATTGTCAACTTTCAAATTTTCGGCCATGACGAAATCTGGTTTTTGTTTAGTATTCAAAAATACTAATAATAATTAAAAAATATACAATTATTAGGTGGATTTATTGTTCCAATAGGTAGTGTTGATGTTACTTTGTTAAAGATTTTACAATCAACCGGACGCAAACGGCAGCCGGGATTCAAAAAAATTGAAATATTGATGGGTGTGGGTCCCGGTCGCTCGGGGTAACAGACACATCCTAGACACCGAAATAAATTGTAGGGTGTTGATCCCGATGGCTATCGGGATGGCAGACACAACCTCTCAAATTGAAAGATAATAAATTGTAGGGTGTTGAAATTGGCAGACAAGCCCTCCGGTCTCGAGGGTGGAGAGCACGGGATAAAGCATGCGCCCCGATCCTAGTACCGATTAAGCTACCGGACAGGGATCAGGTCATACCTAACCGCTCCGTGGAGGTTCGACCCCTTCCCCTACAGCAATTTTCCCGGCTTCATATCCGGGGCAAAGTCTCGGAACAGATGGTTTCAAGACCTCATCAACAATATTCATTGTAGGGTGGTGATCCCGATGGTTATCGGGATGGCAGACATACCGCCTGGTAAAGTGAAAACATAAAATTGTAGGGTGGTGAAATTGGCAGACATACCCTCCTGTCTCGGGGGTGGGGAGCAAGGGATAAACGCAGGATAACGGATTGACCACTAAATGTTCTTTTTCTGTCCTGTAGCTAACTTCCCCGTGGAGGTTCGAGCCCTCCCTCTACAGCCATGAAGTCCCGGTTTTCGGGACATGATTTATGACCAGATAGACGACCTGGTTTTTATAATTGTAGGATTGTTGCCCGATAGCTCATCGGGATGGAGACAAGCCCTTCTTTGTATCAGAAGGGTGGAGATGAGGAATAAAGTAAATTCCTGATCCTGATACACTAAACTACCAGGATCAGGTTTTACCTAACCACTCTGCGAAGGTTCGACCCCTTCTCCTACAGCAGCTCAGTTTAGGTTAATGAGTTATTAGAGCTACCCACTTTGTTATGATAGGGATCTGACGAAGTGGGTTTATTTTTTTACGGCTTTTTCCCCCGCCTATTGATTTGCTGGCAAACAATCGTTTGCTTTGAACTGACTAATTCATGCATTAATCTGCACCTTATGAAAGATTTTCCCTGGTATAAGAGTTATCCGGCAGGCGTCCCCAATGAAGTAAAGTTGTATGAATACAATTCTGTAACGGAGATCTTCGACGAGAGCTGTAAAAAATACAAAGACAAAATTGCATTCGAGAACATGGGCGCCACACTCACCTTCGCACAGGTGGATGAGCTGGCCCGGAACTTTGCCGCCTATCTTCAGCAGGATCTTAAACTTCAGAAGGGAGAGCGCATCGCCATACAGATGCCCAACCTGCTGCAGTTTCCCATCGCATTTCTCGGAGCCCTTCGCGCAGGCCTCATCGTTGTGAACACAAACCCGTTATACACACCGCGCGAAATGGAGCACCAGTTCAAGGATTCCGGTGCCGTTGCCATTGTGATCGTAGCCAACTTCGCCAGTAACCTTGAAAAGATCATTCAACATACACAGATCAGGCACGTGATCGTCACGCAGCTTGGCGATATGCTGGGAGGTTTCAAAGGTGCGCTTGTGAATTTTGTAGTGAAGAACGTGAAGAAGATGGTTCCTGCGTACAACCTCCCTGGCGCGATCTCCTTCAAACATGCGCTGAAGAAGGGCGCAGGCCTGCAGCTTCAGAAGCCCACAGTATCAGTCAATGACCTGGTGGTGCTGCAATATACCGGTGGCACTACCGGCATATCCAAAGGAGCGCAGCTGTCGCACGGCAACCTCATCGCGCACAACGCCATGATCCGCTACTGGTTTCAGCCATACATGCGGGCTGACAAGGAAGATATCATCATCACGGCCATTCCCATGTATCACATTTTTGCACTCACCGTCAACGGACTGCTGATGTTCAGCACCGGTGTGAAAAATGTGATGATCACCAATCCGCGCGACATGAAGGGATTTGTAAAAGAATTGAAGAAGCACAAGTTCACGATCATGACCGGTGTGAACACACTCTTCAACGGACTGCTGAACACACCCGGTTTCAAAGAGCTTGATTTCTCTCACCTCAAAGGTGCCGTAGGTGGCGCCATGGCCGTTCAGGATGTGGTGGCCAAACGCTGGAGAGAAGTGACCGGCTCACCGCTGTTAGAAGGTTACGGACTGAGCGAAACTTCTCCCGTGTTGTGCTGCAATCCGCTCGATGGCAAACACAGACCAGGCACCATCGGTATCCCCATGCCCAGTACTGAAGTGGGCATCTTCGACGACAACGGCAACCAGGTGCCACAGGGAGAGAGCGGCGAGATCTGTGCACGCGGACCGCAGGTGATGTCAGGCTACTGGAATAAAGACAACACCGGCGTCTTCTTCCCCGGCGGATGGTTCAGGACCGGCGACATCGGACAGATGGATAAAGATGGATTCTTCAAGATCGTGGATCGCAAAAAAGATATGATCAAGGTTTCGGGCTTTAATGTTTTCCCGAACGAGATCGAGAACGTGATCGCGGGACATCCTAAAGTGCTGGAAGTAGCAGCGATCGGTGTTCCGGATGCCAAGTCAGGTGAAGTGATCAAGGTCTTCATTGTGAAACGCGACCAGAGCCTTACGCAGGAAGAGATCCTGAAATTCTGCCACGAGAACCTCACCAACTACAAGGTGCCCAAACATGTGGAGTTCAGAAAAGAGCTTCCGAAGACCAATGTGGGCAAAATACTCAGGCGTGCCCTGAAAGAGCAGGAGTCCGTGGCCGCTGCCTGATTTTAATGTATCTTCGCCGCAAAGTTTATTGACCCCATGCTGAAGAAATTCCTGTTCGTTATCCCCGCTTTATTTGTTGCCAGCCTCTATGCTCAGGAGGCACCGTTGCAGTATTCGGAAGAAAAGCACCTGGCTAACATGCGCCAGCTTACGTTTGGCGGCGACAACGCTGAAGCCTACTGGAGCTTTGATAATTCGAAACTCGTGTTCCAGTCCAACAACCCGGCGTGGGGACTCAAATGTGATCAGATCTTTTTTACTTCCATAGCGGGCGACGACCTGGCCAACAAAAAACCACAGATGCTCAGCACCGGGCAGGGGAGGACCACCTGCGCGTACTTTCTTCCCGGAGACAAGACCATTGTGTATGCTTCAACTCACCTCGGCGGTGCGGAGTGTCCCAGAGAACCTGAACGCAAACCCGGGGGCAAATACCTGTGGCCCATTTACGACACGTACGATATTTTTGTAGCCGACCTCAAAGGCAAGATCCGTAAACAGCTGACGAAAGAAAAGGGCTACGATGCCGAAGCCACAGTTTCGCCCAAAGGTGACAAGATCGTTTTCACCTCCACACGCAATGGCGATCTCGACCTGTACACCATGAACATCGATGGCTCCGACGTGAAGCAGATCACGCACGAGCTGGGCTACGATGGCGGTGCATTCTTCTCTCCCGACGGATCGAAGATCGTTTTTCGCGCCTCACGCCCCAAAACGGAAGAGCAGAAGAAAGAATATCGCGATTACCTGGCACAAGGCCTTGTGGCACCTACCGAAATGGAGATCTTCATTTGCAACGCAGATGGCTCTGGCCTGAAACAGATCACAACATTGGGAAAAGCCAACTGGGCGCCGTTCTATCACCCTTCCGGGAAGAAGATACTATTCTCCTCCAACCATAAAGGCACACGCGGTTTTCAGTTCAACATCTTCATGATCAACGAAGACGGCTCCGGCCTCGAACAGATCACGTACGACGGTGTATTCGATTCATTTCCCATGTTCTCATATGATGGGAAGAAGCTCGTTTTCTCCTCCAATCGCAACAACGGCGGCACCAGGAACACCAATTTGTTTGTAGCGGACTGGGTGGAGTGATTGGTTGACAGTTGACAAAAAATACAATTGACAAAAGTTCGTTACCTTTACCTGGTGCATGGCTAACTCCAATGCCAAACGCCTAATTCCTTAATGCCTTAAATTATGATCGGATTTTTCGAACACCAGTACCTCACTTACAAGAAGAACCACATCAAGAACCTGATGGCGCTGGCCAAGATCGATGGTCATGTGCACCAGAAAGAAGAGAAACTTTTGTACAAGATCGGGAAGCGTTACGGCCTGAAGGAGCGGCAGGTGAAAGAGCTGATCGAGAGCAAGGAGAAGTACAAGATAAACGTGCCTGACAACCATAACGATAAAATGAACCTGCTGTATGATCTGCTGCTGATGATCTATGCAGATGATATCGTTGAAAAACAGGAGATCGAGTTCTTCGAGGAAGCCGTTAAGAAATTCGGCATGAAAAAGGAGACTGTTAAATGGCTGATCAATATTTTCAGGAAAGGCGCCCCTCCCCGGGGAGAAGAATGGGATGAGATCAAGAAAGAGGCGAAAGAGAAGTATTTAGCGAAGTAGTAATCAATCGGTCCACGGTCGACAGTCCACGGACCACAGCCGTGCAGTATTGCATCTACTTGTGGATTTACTCCGCATGCCGGTGGACCGTCGTCTGTGGACAGTGGACCTCATCCCAACTTGATTGATTCGAAGAAACTCCGAATCAATACTCCCTTTCGTTTCAGAGATTAATTGCGTCGAGTCCCCAGAACTTATCGATAATGATGAGCACTGACAGCACACCCAGCAACAGGGGACAGATCCAGGTGATGGTAAAATTGATGTAAGCCTGCGCGAATGATCCCGGGAAACCGGGGTTGCCCTGGGTGAGCTCCGCATTCATGTTGAAGAGCTTCCATCGCCCGATAATAAAAATGCACATGAGACATCCGCCGATGGTGAGTGTGATGTCGGTGAGATCCGCCACAAAGGTCAGGAAGTCGCGTTCCTTATAGAACATCAGTTTGTTCAGCGCCGGTACCGCACCAAAGCTCATTAAGCTGGGCAGGCCAATCAGAAAGATGACGCCACAGAGCACCCACACTACTTTTTTGCGGGGCCACTTTTTCTCATCCACAAAGTAGGCTACGGGCAGCTCCAGCAGCGAGATGCAGGAGGGAAGGGCGGCGAAGCACAACAACAGGAAAAATGCGCTCCCCACAATTCTGCCGATGACGGGACCCATGCCCTGGAAGATCTCAGGCATCACCATGAAGACCAGTGCCGGACCTTCTGCCGGAGATTGCCCCGCGGAAAACACCAGCGGAAACACCATGAGTCCTGCCAGGAAAGCCACGATGGTATCGGCCCACGTTACCACAGACGAAGCATAAACGATGTCTTCAGATTTCTTAACGTACGACCCATACGTAATGAGACCACCGATGCCCAGCGAAAGTGTAAAGAAGGAAAGCCTCAACGCATCGAATACGGTTTGGGCAGTGATCTCGCTGAAGTCGGGAATAAGATAAAAGCGGATCCCTGCCATAGCGTTGGGCAACGTAAGACTGTAGATGATAAGGCCTAACAGGATCAGGAACAGGGAAGGCATCAGGATCCGGTTTGCAGTCTCGATGCCTTTCTGAATGCCCCTGACCACAGCCCATCCCGTGAGCGCTAAAAATCCCAGGGCATAGAAAAAGTTATGTCCGATGTTGTTGACGAACTCCCTGAAAAAGGCGCCGTAGTCATTCGCTTCAAGCAAAGGTCCGAACGCCGTCTCGATAAAGTATCCGAAAGCCCATCCGGCGACAACATTGTAATACGAGAGGATAAAAATACCGCTGACCACACCGAAGAGGCCGAGCAGGCCCCATTTTTTTCCACCCAGCTTGGTGTAGGCGCCGTAGGCATCGGTGCCAGCAGCGCGGCCGATAGCGATCTCACCGACCATCACGGGGAAGCAGAACAGGAATATGCAGAGCAGATAAATGAACAGGAAAACCGCGCCGCCGTTCTGTCCTGCCAGGTATGGAAAGCGCCAGATGTTGCTTAAGCCTATGGCCGATCCGGTGGCAGCCAGGATAAAGCCGAGGCGCCCGGAAAAATTTCCGCGGTTAGACATTCAGAATGAAGTTGTTACGTTTTTATCAAGCGGAAAAGTAGAGCTTAAACTATAATTATCAAAAAACAGTTAGAGATATAGCGGTGAGCGATTGCCGTTTTGAAGGTTACCAAAATTTATTACACGCATAAAAGGTAAATAGAATCAATTCCCTAAATTAACCACGTTATCGTTAGGAAGGCTTATGGATGAATTCAGGAAACTAACAACACAGGAAAAAGCCCTTCGGATCAACCTCAGCAAAGCCATTTATGGATCGTTTGCAGAGATCGGCGCGGGCCAGGAAGTTGCAGCCAACTTTTTTAAAGTAGGAGGAGCCTCCGGAACAGTTGCCAAAACCATTTCAGCCTACGATATGAAGTTCAGCGACGCCATCTACGGCGTGTGCGACAGGTATGTATGCGAAGACCGCCTTTCCGGGATGCTCGATCATGAGTATGTGTTGCTGGCAGAGCGACTTCCGCATCGCATTGAAACAACCCGCTTTTTCGCCTTTGCCGATACCGTAGAGATCCTCAACTATGAGCGCACCAACCAGGGACACGGCTGGATGGGCCTGCGATTTCAGCTTACACCCAAGAGCGAACCCAACGAATGTGTCATCCACGTCAAGATGCAGGATAACGACCCGTTGCAGCAGCAGTTTGCGCTGGGTATTATCGGCGTGAATATGATCTACGGCTGTATGTTTGTGAGCGACCCGGAAGAGTTGCTCATGTCGTTACTGGACGGACTTACTGCACGAAGGATCGAGATCGATATGTTCAGACTCTCCGGCCCCGATTTTAAACATGTTGATAACCGCCTGATGGCCTTGAAGCTGGTGAAGAACGGCCTCACAAAAGCGGCCATGTTCGGGCCTTCCGGCGATGTGATGCAGCCTTCAGATGAGCTTTACAAAAAGCACGTGCTGGTGCTGCGCGGCAGGTTCCGCCCCGTAACACATGTCAACGTAGACATGCTGCTGACCTCCAGGAGACATTTCAAACACGAACCCGACGTAGACCGTAATAAGATCGTGCTCGTATCGGAGCTCACGCTGAATGACCTAAGCCCGGATGGCAAAATAGACGAGAAAGACTTTTTGCATCGTGCCGACATCATCTGCTCGCTGGGGCAGAACGTGCTCATCTCCAACTATTTCGAGCACTATCGCCTGGTGGACTACCTCTCACGGATCACCAAGGGAAAGAAGATCGGCATCACCATGGGCATCTATGCGTTGCAAAAAGTGTTCGAAGAGAAAACCTACGAGAACCTGCGCGGAGGTATCCTTGAATGTTTTGCGTCGCTGTTCGGCAGCAACGTGAAGCTCTACATTTACCCAGCGCTGCGAAAAGATTCCAATGAGCTGTTCACCCTCAAAGATTTTGAAAAGGAGCTTCCGGATAACCTGAAAAATCTCTTCCGTTACCTGATGGATAACAACAAGCTCGAAGACATCAACGACGCTTACGTGAAGCATCTTCACATCATCTCAGACAATGTGTTGGCCATGATCAGAAAGGGAGAGCCCGGCTGGGAAAAATTTGTGCCGCATAAAGTGGAGGAGGCCATCAAAGAGCACGGACTGTTCGATTATCCTTACGCTACGGAAGCGAAGCAGATCAATGCAGCTTGATAATGATCAATGTTCAATTGGTCAATTGATAGCCCTGTAACACCACTCCTTTGCCGGTTTTTTCTAATTTGCATGAGGTCAAGCTAAAGAAGCAGCATGTTCACCGTCATCATACTGGGCCTGAGTGCTGGAAGCGTTTTTCTACTCTCTTTTATTTGTTTGGTAAATCCGGGCAAGGCTAACGGCATCGCTAACCGTTGGCTCAGCGCGTTCCTGTTTTGCTTCGGGCTTACACTTCTGGCCGACATCGCGTATACCCTTAAACTTGACACACAGTATGTGCGTCTGACGTTGCTTTCGGAGATCACGCGGTTTGCCATGGCCCCTGCGTTGTACCTGAGCGTGTCATACTTCACGGCTGCAGACAGAAAATTCAGAAAAGCAGATTTGTGGCACTTCGTACCCTGCTTACTTTTCGCGATCAATTGTTTGCCGGCGTTAGCTCCGGGCTTTTCCGGTCCGTTGCTGCTGAACCGCGCTGCTGTATCGTTTCCTGTGATGGCGCCGTATATACGCAACTTTATGTTCCTGGTGATCAAGCTCCAGGTAATCATTTATTGGATTGGTGCTTACACAAGGTTGATTCGCCATCGGAAGAATGTACGTCTCATATATTCATCGCCGGCGCCAGTAGAGCTTCAGTGGCTGAAATATTTTCTGCTGGGCCTCCTGTTCATGGTACTGTTGTGGTTCAATGAAGTGTTTTTTCACTTTGCGTGGATGGAAAGCTACAGCCCGCTGGGTTACCTCACAGCCATCTACTTCATCAGCTACTTCGCCCTACACCAGCGTGAGATCTATGCGTTTCCTGCCCGCGCGGTCGAAGATATAGGCGAGATCATTCGTGAAAGTAATTACAAGGCCAGGCAGGAACGGGTGGCGGCAGACAAAATTGAGGCATTGAAAACCCGGCTTGTGCTGATAATGGAAACTGAAAAGTGCTTCCTCGATCCGGAGCTGGGCTTACCGGCGCTGGCAGAGAGAATGGACCTGTCTTCTCATGAGCTGTCGTATGTGCTTAACAACGGGTTCGGCAGTACTTTCTTTGATTTTGTGAATGGTTACAGGGTTGAGCAGGCCAAGATGCTGCTGCAAAGCGATCGGCACCGGCACCTGAGCATGATAGGCATTGCCTATGAGGCAGGCTTTAATTCCAAAACAACCTTCAACACCACTTTTAAAAAAGTAACAGGATTATCACCCACAGCGTTTAAAAAGGCCGCTGCAACAGGCGAGGGGCTTCAGCATAGTCCTTCGATAACCTGAAAAATCTTCCAAAACACGTTCCGTTGTATCCCGTGGAACACCGGGTGCGGGCATGCTTCTTACTTTTCGGCCATACTTATTTCAAATGTTATGAAAGATATGGCTACAATTCCCCTGCACCACAAGATCCTGTCATGCCTGCTGGCTGGCGTGGTAAGCGGGTTTAGTTTTCACCGCATCGCCAACAGGTTCGCCGCTCACTGGATACCTCCAGCTATCATGGCCCTGCTTGGACTGATGCTTATTGCAGGTGCATTGCTGTATGTTCCTGTATGGCAGCGACGGGAAAATCGACAAACAATAGATTCTGTATCTACCCTTGCTTTCTGGCAGGGTGTGATCAGGTTTGCGCTGGCCTTCGACCTGTCCATGTTTGGCTGGCAGAAGATCGCCGGTGGATTCCAGTTCTTTACGCCCATGGCCATGCTCGATGAACCCTTCAGCACCTTGTCGCTGGAGTGGCTCACCTGGAGTTATTTCGGGCGATCGTATCCGATGATCGTATCCGTCGCCATTTTTCAGATCGCCGGTGCCTACCTGCTGCTTTTCCGCAGAACGCGGCTGATCGGCATTTTCATCCTTCTGCCGGTGCTGCTGAATATTTTGTTGATCGATATTTTTTACAAACTTCATCCATGGGTGGCTATTCACGCTGTTGTTCTGATAACCGCTATTGTGTACCTGTTGCTATCGGAGTACGACCGGCTGAGGGCGTTTTTTCTAAGCAGGGACGGAGGAGATCTTCCTGTGGTCAGGTTGAAAGGCAGTACCAAGAATGTTTTGCGGATCGCGTTGGTGATAACGCCCATGCTACTGATCATACCCTATAAAATTCGTAACAGGACGCCTGAGATCATGGGCAAGTATGTTGTTCAAAAGATCAGCATCAACAATGAAGACAGAACTGCTGACATGTACTGCGATAGTGTGCTGACCGTTGTTTACTTCGACGTGGCCAATGAATGTGTTTTTGAATTTCGCGATTACCGTCAAAGAACATTCGGATCATTTGACCATCAGTCGCAGGGGCAGTTGCAGATATCATGGAGACATCCGCAAGGCATTTCGCCAATGGAAGGCACACTTTCTCTTGCTGGCGGGCGGAGATGGAAACTCTCCGGAAAAACGGGCAACGATCTCTTCGAAGCTGATCTCGAGAAAGTTAAATAACAGTAGGCAGTAGGCAACTTCAATAGCTTTCAGCTATTGAACAGTAGGCAATAGGCGTGAATAAATATCATGTTCGGTCTCTATTCTGGATTTGGCAACGGTTACTTGTAAATTTCCCGTATCTTTTGCCTACTGCCCTTTGCCTACTGCCTACTTTTGCCTCTTACTTCTTTTTCAAAATAAGTTTTCGCTACACGCATAACCTTCGGTGCCAGCTCTATAGCGGAGATCATCGTGGGAATGGCCATCAACGCAAAAGCGATGTCGATGACGTTCAGCACCAGATCCATGGAGGCAATGGCGCCGAGCGTGATGGTGGCCAGGTAGAAGTAATCGTACCACACGCTTTTTTCGTAGCCGATGAGGAATGACAATGCCTTTCTGCCGTAATAGCTGTAAGAGAACAACGCACTCACAGCAAACACCACAGTACACAGGAGCAGTACAACGTTACCACCATTCGGAAGCGCGGCACTGTAGGCAAGCGACGTGAGCGTGATGCCATTGGCGCCAGGCGTTTGCCATACATCGGTTACCAGTATCGCGAAAGCTGTCAATGAGCAGGAGATCAGCGTATCGATCACGGGACTCAGCATCGAGATCAGACCTTCACGCACCGGCTCCGTGCTTTTCGCCGCGCTCATGGCCATGGGAGCGGTGCCAATACCAGCCTCGTTGGAGAACGTAGACCTTCTTACACCCAGCATGATAATACCGCCCAGCACACCACCCAAAAACGGATCGCCGTGATAATGTTCTGCGGCAAATGCATCGGTGAAAACCAGGCCCACATAGTAGGGGATACGGTCTGCAAAGCTGATCAGGATGATCATCACTGAAACAAAGTGAAGAACGATCATGACAGGAACCAGTCGTCCGGCCCAGTTACCAATGCGTTGAATGCCCCCAACGATCACGATGGAGCAGAACGCCGCAAGGCATACACCGATGATGAGCTTGGTAAGACTGACAGATGAATCTCCCACCGTAAAGAAAGCCTCTTCAAACCCCAGAGGTTTCAGCCCGATGTCGAGAAGCGCTTGCACGAGCTGGTTGGCCTGGAAGATGGGCAGTGATCCCATCATGGCGCAAAGGCAGAAGAGCACCGCGAGTGGTTGCCATTGTTTTCCAAGCGCTTCGCGGATCACGTACATCGGACCGCCCTGCAGCTCGCCCGTGGAGTCTTTGCCGCGGTACATGCTGGCCAGCGCGCTGGTGAAGAAGTTCGTGGACATACCGATAAGTGACGTAACCCACATCCAGAAGAGTGCGCCGGGGCCTCCCAGTGCGATCGCTGCGGCCACGCCGGAGAGATTGCCTATACCCACCGTTGAGGCCAGGGCTGTTGACAAGGCCTTATAAGCGGAGATCTGACCCGGAGCGTTGGGATCATCTTTTTTACGGAGCAACCCAATGGCGTGAAAGAAATATTTGTATTGAATGAAGCGTGAGTAGAACAGGAAGTATAATCCGCCTCCGATAATGAGAAATAATACCGGCCACCAGACAAGACCAGCAGTAGCGGCAAGGAACTTATTGAGTGATTGCAAGAGATCTAGCTTAAAGTGCTAATGTAGGGAATATTGTCCATGGTCCATAGTCGATGGTCCATGGACGTTCATGCGATGTCACACTGCTCTGCGATGGACTATAGACCATCGACTATCGACCGATAAGTCGTCTATGGTAATTGATCTGCCCCAGATGATATCCCAAATGAGCCAGCAAATGGGTCAGGAAGAACACCGTGGTCATCGGGTAACCCAACACTTCTTCGGGGTACATCTGCCGGATCGATTCGTCATCCAGCTTCCTGAGTGTGGCCGACACCACAAGTTTGGTCTTCTGTATTTCGTTGAGAAGTTGTGCCCTGGAAACGTCACGCGCAGAAAACTCCAGGGGACGGTTTCGCTGGTAGCCCGAATGACCCAGCTGTTCGCCAATATATTGCTGAAGATTGCCACAGAGGTGCAGGCATAAATTTCCTCCCGGGTTCTTGATATCACCTTCAAGTTTCCAGACAGAAGCTTCATCCGGGTACTGTTTGATCTCCGCCTCGAGCTTGTCGAGCTCCCGTTCAAACAGAAAAACGAATGATTCGATGAGTGTATTTTTCATAGTCCCTCAGGCCAGCAGCTCGCGCTCGATGCCTTTGATCTTCTCTTCCAGCTGCCTGTTCACCTGCTCGAAATCGCGGGCTGAATTGAGTTTTGTGTTTACGCTGATGTAGAATTTTATTTTCGGTTCTGTTCCCGAGGGCCGCACAGAGACCTTGCTTCCGTCTTCCAGGTAAAACTGCAGCACATCCGATTTCGGGAACGACAATGATGTTTCTTTTTTGCTGATCAGGTCTGTCTCTTTCAGGGTCTTGTAATCCAGCAGCCTGGTTACGCGGCTTCCATTGATCTGTGCCGGCGGATTGTTCCTGAACTTCTCCATCATGGCCTTGATCTCCTGCTCACCCTGCTGGCCTTTGCGCACCAGGTTCACAAGGCCTTCCTTATAGAACCCGAATTCCACATACATATCGATCAGCCAGTCGTACATCGACTTGTTCTCGTCGGTGGCATTGGCGGCCATGGCAGCGAAGAACGCGCAGGCGGATACTGCGTCCTTGTCGCGCACAAAATCGCCCACCATATAACCATAACTTTCCTCACCTGCAGCGATGAAACGTTTTTTGCCTTCCAGCTTGCCCATCAGCTCTGCAATGTATTTGAATCCCGTAAGGGTGTTGTAGCATTCCACACCGAGGCGTTCGGCCATCGCATCCACAAGCTCCGTGGTAACAATGGTTTTGGCAATGTAAGTGTTGCCGGTATTTTTCAGATTCTTCATGATGAAGTACATCATCAGACTAAAGGCCTGGTTCCCGTTCAGCAGAATAAACTCGCCGTCGGCCTTACGAACACCGATGCCCACGCGGTCGGTGTCAGGATCTGTAGCCATCACCATCGTTGCGCCGGCAGCTTTTCCTTTTTTGATCACCAGCTCCATGGCAGACTGCTCTTCCGGGTTGGGCGATTGCACCGTGGGGAAATTGCCATCAGGTGTCTTTTGCTCTTCCACAACCTGGATATTGGCAAAGCCGATCTGCTTCAGGCATTCCGGTACCATGGTGATGCCGGCACCGTGAAGACTGGAGTACACCAGGGGAATGTTCTTGTGACGTGCGATGGTCTCCTTATTCGGGATGAGCTTCTTCACTTCCTCGTAATAGGCAGCCTCCACTTCAGACCCGATGTTATGGATCAGTGCCTTATTTGCGTTGAACTTCACCTGCTCAAACGAGGTGATCCTGTTCACTTCTTCAATGATATTTTTGTCGTGCGGCGGGACAACCTGCGCGCCACCGGCCCAGTACGCTTTATAACCATTGTACTCTTTGGGATTGTGTGATGCCGTGATCACAATACCGGAGTGACATTTCAGATAACGAATGGCAAATGAGAGCAGGGGAGTGGGCCTCAGCTCGGCGAAAACATGCACGTGGATGCCGTTGGCCGAGAGCACATTGGCTGTGACCTCCGTAAAGAACCGGCTGTTGTTACGGCTGTCATGCGCAATGGCCACTTCTATACGTTCGCCGGGATAAGTTTTCAGCAGGTAGTTGGCCAGGCCCTGTGTGGCGATGCCAACGGTGTACTGGTTCATGCAGTTTGAGCCGGCGCCCATAACACCGCGAAGCCCGCCCGTACCGAACTCGAGGTCCTTGTAAAAGCTGTCGATCAGCTCTTTGGTGTCAGGCTTTTCCAGCAATGATCTTACCAGTGCCTTTGTTTCGCTATCGATCGCAGGGCTGTTGATCCAGCTTTTGGCTTTTGTCTGAACCTGTTCTAAAAGTGCTTCGGCCATATGTCTGTTATTTGAGGTCGTAAAAAAATAAAAAAGCCGGGTCAATACAAACCCGGCCGATGAAAGTATGTTGAGATATTATAAATTTCCACGCAAAGCCTGCTCACGTTCAATGGATTCGAAAAGCGCTTTGAAATTTCCCTTGCCGAAAGATTTTGCACCATTGCGTTCGATGATCTCGAAAAACAGGGTTGGCCTGTCCTGAACAGGTTTTGTAAAGATCTGGAGCAGGTAGCCTTCTTCATCGCGGTCGATCAGGATATTCAGTTTTTTAAGTTCTTTGAGGTCTTCGTCTATCTTCCCGACACGATCCAGAATATCTTCATAGTAGTTATCTGGCACATATAAAAATTCCATGCCACGCCGGCGCAGCTCACCCACCGTGTGAATGATGTCATCAGTGGCAATGGCGATGTGCTGTACACCGGGGCCGTGATAAAAATCGAGGTACTCTTCGATCTGCGATTTTTTCTTTCCCTCCGCCGGCTCATTGATAGGGAATTTGATATAACCATTTCCATTCGATACCACTTTCGACATCAGCGCGCTGTATTCTGTGGAGATGTCTTTATCGTCAAAAGTTACAAGCAGGTTGAAGCCCATTACTTTTTCATAGAAACCTACCCATTCGTTCATTTTTCCCAGCTCCACGTTGCCTACACAATGATCGACATACTTCAGGCCGATGGATTCGATCTTCGCGTTGGTTTTGCGGGGCTTGTAGCCGGGAAGGAAGGGGCCCTTGTAATTTTTTCTTTCCACAAAAGTATGGATGGTGTCTCCGTACGTTTTGATCGATGACATCACCACTTCGCCAAATTCATCCTTGCTCACCTGGGGCTCATGGGCGGCTTCGGCTCCGCGCGATGTTGTTTCATAAAAGGATTTGCGCGCATCGTCTACCCAGAGGGCGAGAACCTTTACGCCGTCGCCATGTTTCTGCACGTGCCTGGCGATCTCCGAATCTTTCTGCAGCGACGTAGTAAGCACCAGTCTGATCTTGTTCTGCTGCAGCACATACGAAGCACGGTCGCGCACACCGGTTTCAGGCCCTGCATAAGCGATGAGCTCAAAGCCCATACAATGCTGATAGAATAATGCCGACTGTTTGGCATTGCCGACATATAATTCGATGTGGTCAGTGCCGTTGATGGGCAGAAAATCTTCTTTCATATTGTAGTGTTTGCATGTAAAATTAGAGCTTGTACCGCAATGAAAGAAGCGTTAAAAAGGAACTTCTGTGAAAAGCGGAGCCGTGAATTTTTATTTCCTCGTACCGGGATTTTCGACGACAGAACAAAATTTTATACCTTCAGAACGGACGGAAATCGCCGGATGCAGCCGTATTTCTGATGAAGCTCAAAGAGTTTTTTTGTAATTCCGCGAATTCTTTAATCTTTACGAAAAAATGCACTTATGGACGTTAAAGCACTCGACAAAGCCCTCCAGGAGATCTTGAAAAAACGTGAAGAACTGGCCAAAATAGATTATAACAACCCTAAGTACGACGACCTCGAAGAGCAGCTTCACGACCTCGAAGACGAATTTCAGGACGAGTACGGAGAATACATGGAGGAGGCATTCCAGAACGTTCATGACGACCTCTGCCCTGACAACGACGTGCTGATGCCGATTGCCTACCTCGGCAAAGGTGTACCCGTAGAAGTTGATAAGTTCGCAGGAAAAGATACCAAGTTGATCCTCGTACCCGGCCCCACCCGCATCATCCTCGCCATCGGCAAAGACAAGCAGGAAGTGGTGTGGAGCGCGAAGTAACAGTAGGCAATTGACAATAGGCAGTAGGCAAAATACTGCCCATGGTTAACAATCGTACTTCGTAAATCGTACCTCGTACCTTCAAAGAACGTAGCACCCTATGGCTGTGGACTGTCGACTGTCCCGACCGTGGACTCCTAAACAAATCCAAGTTTCTTCCTCACCCTCGCCAACACTTGCTGGGCGATCACCCTGGCTTTTGCTTCTCCCTGCTCGAGTTTTTTATCGAGCGCTTCCGGGTTGCTCATGTAGAAATTGAAAGCTTCACGTTCAGTTTTGTATTTCTGAAGGATCAGCTCGTAGAGTTCCTGTTTCGCATGTCCATAACCGAAATTACCCGCCAGGTATTTGTTCCGGAGGTTGGTCTTCTGCTCGTCGGTGGCCAACAGGCTGTAGATGGCGTAAACGTTATCCTTGTCCGGATCTTTCGGTGCTTCCAGCGGTGTGCTGTCCGTGACAATGGACATCACCTGCTTGCGCAGCTCTTTGTCTGGTAAAAATATGTCGAGGATATTGCCGTACGATTTGCTCATCTTCTGGCCATCCGTTCCGGGAATGGTCATCACTTCTTCGGAGATGCGCGCTTCAGGGATCACAAAAGTTTCGCCGTATTGGTTGTTGAAGGTCGTGGCGATGTCGCGTGCGATCTCCAGGTGCTGCCGCTGGTCTTTGCCAACCGGTACATAGTTAGCGTCATACAGGATGATGTCGGCCGTCATCAGCACCGGGTAGGTGAACAGGCCAACGTTCACATCCGATAGTTTTTCGGACTTATCCTTGAACGAGGTGGCGTTGGCAAGCATCGGATAGGGCGCCATACAACTGAGGTACCACGTAAGCTCGCAGACCTCCGGAATTCGCGATTGCCGGTAAAGGAAATTCTTTTCGATATCAAAGCCGAATGCGAGCCACGCTGCCGCTACCGCCCTTACATTGTTTACACGGATCTCCGCATCCTTGATGGTGGTGAGGGAATGGAGGTCGGCAATGAAAAAGAACGAGTCGTTGCCGGGTTGCTGCGAAAGTTTGATCGCGGGAATGATAGCCCCCAGTAAATTTCCCAGGTGTGGTCTTCCGCTGCTTTGAATGCCAGTTAGAATTCTTGCCATATCGGACACAAAGAAAAGAAAATGTTGCAAACAAAAGGATTTAGGCACACCTATGAAATTAATTGAATCGGGAATTCGTTAATTTTGCATCCGGTCAAACAGACAATCCAGCATGAAAAAAGTAGTAGTCACCCTCATTTTTGCAGCATTTGCCATTGCCGCTGTCGCCCAGCAAGCCAGACAACTCCAGTTCAAGGAAGAGACACACGATTTTGGCACCGTAGCAGAAGACAAGGGTCCCGTAACCCATGAGTTTGTTTTTACCAACAACAGCTCAAGGCCGGTTAAAATACTCACTGTGCAGGCCTCCTGCGGCTGTACCACGCCCGGATGGTCTAAAGAACCTGTTGACCCGGGCAAAACGGGATTTATCCAGGCCAGCTATAATCCCAAAGGAAGGCCGGGATTTTTTAACAAATCATTAACAGTTACTACTGACCTCGATGCCAATCCTGTTGTGCTCTATATCAAAGGCCAGGTTTCCAGCGAGGGCAAAGCGAACAATGCGGATTTCCTGATCACCAACGGCGCGCTGAAATTCAAGACCTCATCTTTCAACATGGGAAAGGTCTTTCTGAAAGATGAGTTCGCGGTGCGTGAGTTCCCGATACTCAACGGCGGCGCTAAACAGATCACCTTCACCGCACCCGTTGTGAGTCCCAAATACATCAAGGCAGACGTTGAGCCTAAAACGCTCGCTCCCGGAGAAAAGGCTACGCTCAAGATCAGCTATAATGGCAAGCTCAAGAATCAATACGGATTCCAGTCAGACAACATCGAGCTTCACACCAGCGACGAGGTGAATCCTGTTAAATCTTTTTCAGTGTTTGCTACGCTTGAAGATTACTTCCCTGAGCTTACGCCTGAAGAAATTGCCAAGGCGCCCCAGCTGCGCATGAATACCAGCACCATGGATTTTGGCCGGATCAAAGGTAATACACCAACAGTCCGCGAGATCCAGGTCGTCAATGCCGGTAAAAAAGAGCTTACACTTCGTTCGCTGCAAGGCAATTGCACCTGCGTTACCGCAAGCGCTTCCAAAACTTCTATCAAGCCTGGTGACTCCAGCACGATCAAAGTTGCCTTCGATCCGCAAGACCGGTCAGGCACCCAGCAGAAAGCTGTGACGATCTATTCCAACGATCCAAGAAATCCCGTTCAACGATTTACTTTCACTGCTTACGTGGAATAAGTAAGTACGAGATACGAAGTACGAGGTACGTGAACACTGTATTTACGTACTTCGTACCTCGTATTTCGTACCTCCTATCTCGTACCTTTTCACACAAACGCCGGTATTCCCGTAATATGATTCCCCAATATCAAAAGGTGGATATCATGTGTTCCTTCGTAAGTGACCACTGATTCCAGGTTCATCTGGTGACGCATGATCGGGTATTCGCCGGTGATGCCCATGCCGCCATGGATCTGTCTTGCCTCGCGCGCTATCTCCAGGGCTATGTGCACACTGTTGCGTTTTGCTGCGGAGATCTGCACGGTGGTGGCTTTTCCTTCATTCATCAGTGTCCCCAGGCGCCATACCATCAACTGTGCCTTGGTGATCTCGGTAAGCATCTCTGCAAGCTTCTTCTGCACCAGCTGGAAGGAAGCGATCGGCTTGCCGAACTGGATCCTTTCACTGGCATACCGGCGGGCCGATTCGTAGCAGTCCATCGCGGCACCCAGCGCTCCCCAGGCAATACCGTAACGGGCAGAATCAAGGCACATCAGCGGAGCGCCAAGGCCATCTTTACCAGGCAGCAGGTTTTCTTTCGGTACTTTAACATTGTCGAATACCAGCTCTCCGGTGGTGCTGGCGCGCAGCGACCATTTGCCATGCGTTTCAGGCGTGGTAAATCCTTCCATGCCCCGCTCAACGATCAGGCCGTGGATCCTTCCTGCTTCGTTTTTAGCCCACACCACGGCCACATCGGCACGCGGTGAATTGGAGATCCACATTTTGGCGCCGTTGAGCAGATAGTGATCGCCCTTATCTTTGAAATTGGTCACCATGCCCGAGGGATTGGAACCGTGATCCGGCTCCGTCAGCCCGAAACATCCCAGCCATTCGCCGGAGGCCAGCTTCGGAAGATATTTTTTCCGCTGCTGCTCGTTGCCAAATTTGTAAATCGGGTACATCACCAGCGATCCCTGCACAGAGGCCGTAGAGCGCATGCCGGAATCACCGCGTTCGATCTCCTGCATGATCAGGCCGTAGGAGATATAGTCCAGTCCGCCGCCACCGTACTGGGTAGGGATCGTCGGGCCAAAAGCACCGATATCGCCGAATTTTTTTACGATCTCGTACGGAAAATGAGCGCGTTGCGCCCAGTCTTCGATGTAGGGTGAGATCTCGCGTTTTACAAAATCCCTGATCGAGCTTCTGATCAGCTTATGCTCTTCCGTCAGCAGGTCATCTACCGCGTAAAGATCAGGGTGATCGTACAGGTCCTGTTTTAACGATTTCTTTCCCTTCGTTTCAGTGGTGGGCGTATGGTTGGGCATAGTATTTAGATTATTCAATTAACTTCGGGCAAATTTACACAAGTAATTCACTTTATTGATCAGTAATGGCAGATAACCCGGTAGACGAAAACCTTCTGAACCAGCTTAAAAAACTACAGGCCAAGTATGATTATCTGGGCCAGGACCTGTCTTCATACCTCGATGGGCTTTTGTATTCCGATTACCTTACGTATTGGGATTATGTGCACGTTGACACACTGCTGAGCCTCCAGAACCCCAAGACGAGTTTCCCCGATGAAAAGGTGTTTATCATCTATCACCAGATCACGGAGCTGTATTTTAAGCTGGTGATGCTGGAGATTGAGCAGATCTCCACGCGCCAGAATATCGATGAAAAGTTTTTCATCGAAAGAATAGACCGCATGATCCGTTATTTTCAGAACCTTGAAAACTCGTTCGCCATCATGGTTGATGGTATGGAGAAAGAACAGTTCCTTAAATTCCGGATGGCCCTGCTGCCGGCGAGTGGCTTTCAGTCGGCCCAATACAGGTTCATCGAGATCGGCTCAACCGACATGATCAACCTGGTGGCGGCACATGAACGGAACGCCCTTGAGAATGCGGATATCGCCGCTATGCTCGATAAGATCTATTGGAAAAGTGGTGCAACTGACCTCGCCACGGGAAAGAAGACCCTGACTTTACAACAATTCGAAAATAGGTACATGGCCGAATTTCACGAAGCGGGCATAAAATACCTCGATAAAAATCTGAGACATGTCTATCGCACTAATTTCTTAAACTCTCCCCGGCGCGATGAGATCGTACGGAAGCTGAGGGAGTATGATACGCTGGTCAATGTATTCTGGCCGCTGGCGCACCTCAAATCGGCAGCCACTTACCTGAAAAGAGATCCGGAAGATGTGAAGGCTACAGGCGGCACCAACTGGCAGAAATACCTTCCGCCAAGATTCCAACGGCGGATGTTCTTTCCCGAATTATGGTCTGAAGAAGAGAAGCAGGAGTGGGGAATAGCTGCCGTGAAAAAGTTGATGATGCAACAGTAGGCAAGTGGCAAATGAACAGCAGACAACAGTTAGTTTATTGTCGCTTGTGTGTTATCTTCTAAGCGGGAATGAGTTGTTTAAGATTTTGCGCTGCTGAAGACGTAGCTTTCTGTTTTAAGCTGGTGGGGCTCCATCTTTTTTGAGTTCTTGGCCTCGTCCAGTTCGCGCTGTTCTTTGATGGTTTGACGCAGTAACGCAATCAGGGGTATGATCGTCGCTGCGAACAACCCACCGATGACTATATATGATATGATGTCGTAGATCATAATTTGTTGATTAGGTCTTGTGTTACTTTATACCTTTTAAAGGTTATTACCCAGCAAATAATTGCAAGAATCATTCCGATGGCTGCCAGGATCACATCCCTGGCATGAGTCAGTCCTGTAATAATCAACGATAATGCTCCGCCGCCGGTTGCGATCATAAGAACAACGATCAATTTAATGATCTCAGTGTTGAACTTGATCTGTTCTTTAACACGATCTATGTTCATTTTTAGAGAGAGTACTTAAACTAATCTAAACTACCATTTTTTTAAGCCCTTGTCAAGGAAAAAGCACGGGGGCATGACCGTGATCAGAGTTTAAATCAAAATTCCTGGATAAATCGTAATTTTACCCAATGACTGCCTGCAGGTTGTACGGTTACAAAGTTACGCTCATGGGAATCCTGTGGGCTATTGCGCCTGCATTGTTTGGCCAGAGCTTTACCCGGCAAACTTATCACGACCTGGAAAAGAAGCACCTCAAGGAAACCTACCAGGTAAAAGACACTATTCGAAACATCGCTCACGGCCGGTATATCTCGTACTATCTCAACGGCAATGTTGAATCAAAAGGCCATTTCACCAACAATGAGACCACTGGTGTGTGGGAATTCTTTTATGAGACCGGCAACCTCAAGATGAGGGGTATCCTCAGGCAAAATGCCAACTATGGCCGGTGGGAGTATTTTTACGAAAGCGGCCAGAAGAGTATGGAGGGAACCATCAACGGAAAGAACCGCGACGGCGAATGGAAAATGTATTACGAGAATGGCCAGGTGAGGGAGATCGGTGAATACAGCAACAACAAGCGCGTGGGTTTATGGAACTCGTATTTTGAAGACGGTGTGCTGAAGGGCGAGATCGATTATGCCGATGACTTCGGAACGTTCACGGAATATTATCACTCGGGCAAGATCCTGGCAACAGGCCCCAAGAATGGAACAAAGCAGGTTGGCCACTGGCGTCTCTTTGCGGAAGATGGAACACTTGAATCCGAGGGCGACTATCAGAATGGAAAACGTCATGGTGACTGGGTGAATTTTTTTCCTGGCGGACAGGTTGCCTCCAAAGGGAAATACGAGAACGACCAACCCACCGGCAAATGGGAGTATTACTTTGAAGACGGAAAAGTTTCATCGTCTGGCGAATACATTGGCGGTGTCAAGAGCGGAAGCTGGAGAACCATGAACGAAGACGGAAGTCTGAAAAGCGAGGCGAACCTTATAAAAGGTACAGGCGAGTATCGGGAGTACTACGCTTCCGGCAAGCTGAAGGTGAAGGGAAAGATCGTGAATGGAAAAAAAGACGGCAGGTGGGAATACTTTTATGAAGACGGAAAGCTGGAGGGTGCCTGTGATTTCACCAATGACAAGGGCACGTACTTCGGTTATTTTCCCAATGGCACACTGGGTACGAAAGGCGCTATTGAAGGTGATCAGAAAACAGGAACGTGGGAGCTGTATGAGAATGATGGGAAGTTGTCTGGATATTATCGTCCCTTCTATGACAACCGCAAGCTGGCCAAGGAGATCACGGCCATGGTCACATCCAGGAAGGCTACAAAATCCGGATCCAATGCCAAACGCCTTACCCACTTTGATGCACGGTTCAATGAGTTCCGGGGTGTGATCATCGGAGGGAATCCCATGATGACCTTTGCGGGAAGATTTCCTTTCGGCGTGGAGTTCTATCTTCAGGAACGCCTGGGCCACGAGTTCGAATTCATCGGAATACGGAACCCGTTCTTCCAGCTTGACCTGAACATCCCCGCAGGACAAAAATTCGAACGCGGTTATGCCATCGCCATCAAGCAGAAACTTTACAATGAAATAAAGACAGGCATGTGGTACTTCGGTCACGAGATCCGGTTCACCAACTTCGGACATTTCATCAATCAGCAGATATCCTCAACATCCACGGAAGTGTTTACATTCAGCGCCGTGGAGCAAAAGATAGAATGGGGGCCTTTGCTAGGCTATCGCATTATGCAACACAACAACACACGGGGCTACACCATCGATGCCTTCGTGTCTGCCGATATCGGCTATCGTGGCTTTGACGTTGATCCGAATTTTGCTTCATTTTTTGACGACATCAATCAGTCGAGACTGTCCACCAGCTTTCATTTTGGATTGAATTTCGGAAAGGTTTTTTCTTTCCGGTAGAGAGTCGTCAGACGACTGCGCGCGGCCGGCGCACAGCTAGTGGTCCAACGACTAAAAAATTTAAAGGATAAATACCTTTCTATGCGTACAGTTGAACTTACACTCTGGCCCGAAGAGGCCTTTAATGATCAGTTATTTCCTGCCATCCTCTACGAGAAGCTTGGGCTGAAGAATGATGGCAGTGTTTATGTGAATCCCGTCAAGCGCTCCATCGATGCGCGTGGAAGAAAAGTTATCGTCAGATTTCTTTGTGAGGTCATCCGGTCCCCTGAAAAAAAGCCGGCCCTGCCGTTGCGGCAATACGATGATGTGAGCAGGAAGCCCGCAGTGGTGGTTGTAGGAAGCGGTCCCGCAGGCTTGTTTGCAGCGCTCAGGCTCATTGAAACGGGGCTTAAGCCCATTGTACTGGAACGTGGCAAGGATGTGCAGGCACGCCGGAGAGACCTCGCCGCCATTAACAAAGATCAGGTGGTGAACCCTGACTCGAACTACTGTTTTGGCGAAGGCGGTGCGGGAACCTACTCCGACGGAAAGCTCTATACACGGTCAAAGAAACGCGGCGACATCAAAAGGATCCTCGAGATCATGGTGGCCCACGGAGCCACGGAAAAGATCCTTTTCGACGCGCACCCGCACATTGGCACCAACAAGCTCCCCAAACTAGTGGCGGCCCTGAGGGAGACCATCCTGCAAGCCGGTGGCGAAGTGCGATTTGACACGAGGGTGGTTGACCTGATGATCACCGACAGCACCATCAGGGGGGTAGTGACCCAGCAGGGCGATAAGATCGAAGGTGAAGCCGTGATCCTTGCCACGGGGCACTCGGCACGTGATATATTCGCATTGCTGCATCAGAAAAATATTCTCATCGAACCCAAACCGTTTGCCCTGGGTGTTCGCGCAGAACATTCGCAAAACATGATTGACAGGATCCAGTACCATTGCGAGATCGACCGCGGTCCATGGCTTCCGGCATCCTCCTATGCCCTGGTTCACCAGGCTGTGCTGCAAGGGAAGGAGCGGGGTGTGTTCTCTTTCTGCATGTGCCCTGGAGGTTTCATCGTGCCCGCAGCCACAGCCCCAGGAGAAGTAGTGGTCAACGGCATGAGTCCGTCGCGCCGGGACTCCAAATTCGCCAACTCAGGCATCGTAGTGGCGGTGGACGAGCACGACTACAAACCGTTTATGAAACATGGTGCGCTGGCAGCCATGTACTTTCAGGCCGACATCGAACAGCGGGCATGTGCGGTGGCCGGTGGAACGCAGCACGCACCTGCCCAGCGATTGATGGATTTTGCAAATGGAAAAGTATCGGCGAGCCTGCTGGAGACTTCCTATCAACCCGGGCTGACGTCTGTTGATATGCGGGAGGTACTGCCTCCTTTTCTCGTGGAGGCATTGCGGCAGGGCTTTAAAGCTTTCGGGAAAAAGATGCCGGGATATCTCTCTAACGAAGCACAGATCGTCGGGGTGGAAAGTCGTACTTCTTCTCCTGTCAAAGTTCCCCGGGACAAGGACACGTTGGAACATCCCCAGATCAAAAGATTATTCCCCTGTGGCGAAGGAGCAGGCTACGCGGGTGGTATCGTGTCGGCAGCGATGGATGGAGAACGGTGTGCTGAAGCAGTGGCAAAAACGCATTTCCCGCAGATCACGCGGATGAGCGCAGAATAATACAGAAGAGCTCTGCGTTGATCTGCGTGATCTGCGGGAAACAAATTACGGTTTCAGCCAGGAATCGCGGAGCGCAAGCTGCTCGGCAGTAGCCTCCGGGTTGAAGGCCAGCATGTGCCTCCTGGAAAGCTCTACCTGGGTTACGGGAGCCGACAGCTCAGTCTCTTTCATCTGGCCCGTGGAATCTTTTCTGAGCACGGTATAGGATAATGTCTTGCTTGTAGGTAGTGACATCACCTGCTTTTGGATAAACGCACTGAGGTCAGGTCCCAGGTCAGGGATGGTCTCACCATTGATCTTCACCAGTACATCGCCAGCTTCAAATCCAATGGCCTTACCCATAGCATTGAGGTTGGCGGCAGAGGCGATCTGTAATCTGGGTTTGTTGTCGATCTGCGTTACACCGATATCAGAGTTGCCGATGCCGAGTGTGTAGTCCATAAATTTTTCCTCTTCCTTATAAAGCACACCAACGTTGTTGAGCACTTCCGCCAGGGGCAGCATTTCGGTGCCTTTGACGTACCGGTTAAAGAAATCGCCGATCTCCGGATAGGTCATGCGGGTGATCTCCTGGAAGAGCTCGTCATCTTTAAAAGCTTTGCTCTTTCCGAATTTCTTCGAAAGGTCCATCATCAGGTTGCGCAGGCCATACTTGCCGCCTGACAATTGCCTGAGTTTGATGTCGAGGCAAAGGCCGATGAGCGCGCCTTTCTGGTATACGTTGTAGTACTGGTCGTGATATTTGTCAAGGGTGAACTTGCTGATATCTGTAAAAGGCACATCGTTCTTGAACTGGTCGCTGGTGAGCATCTTTTCTTGCAGCACCTCGAGATATTCTTCCGGAGAGATGAGGCCGTATTTCACCTGCACATTGCCTGCAAAATATTCCGTAACACCTTCGTACATCCAGAGGTGTTGCGACATTTTGGGATCGTTGAAATCGAAATTATCGATCTCTTCAGAGTGTACGGTGAGGGGTGTCACGATGTGGAAAAACTCGTGTGCGGCAAAATCGCGGAGCTGCTGGTTCATCTGGTCTATTGTCATCTCAGGCATGTAGTACAGCGATGAATATGAATGCTCCAGCGCGCCGTAGCTCATTACGGGCTGATCGGTGAAATAGAAAATGAAAGCGTATTTATCAACGGGCAGTTTGCCGCCGAGGTATTCGTTCTGGGCCATCAGCACTTCGCGGATGCTGGCGGCGATCTCTTTAGCCGTAACTTTCCCGGTAGGAGAGTAGGACCCGATGAGCACCTCGGTATTGGCCACCTTGATCACAGCAGTGTCGGGTTTGCTGTACATCAGCGGAGAATCGATGAGCTGGTCGTAGTCAACGGCTTTGTAGACATCCACTACCTTGTTGTTGTCGTTCGAGGTTTTTTCGAGCTTGAGTGAGCCGGGAGACTTGCCTGTTTGTACGGGTATCAGCCCCGTGGAGCCATACATGTCTTTTGTCCTTACCACGTTGAACTGGAAAGGCTCTTCTTTTTTGCCATCGATGTATCCGAAGAAACCGCTGGTGTTGAGAATGAAATTTTTGTTCGCTTCGATGTTCGTTCCTGCGGGCCAGAATATTTCAGGGCCTTCCACTTTGGTGTCGAACGAGTCGTCTACCCAATAGCTGATCTTGGCCAGTTTTTTCGCGTCCTTGATCTTCCAGGTATTTTCATCCACTTTTTCAACCGGGAGGTTTTTTCCTTTCTTATCAACGGCGGTCAGGTCTTTCACATACCGGCCATAATCGGCAATGGCATACGTTCCGGGTACGATTTTAGGAAGGTAGAACGTGATCTCATTGGAGGAAACAGAAGGCGGCGTGAGCTCTACATAAACCCTGTCGTCGACCACTCTGGTGAGGTCAACAGTATATCGGTATCCGTCGTCTTTTTTCGATTGTCCCGATACGAAGGCCGATGTCAGGAGAAAGGCAACGGCCAATACTGAACGTATGTGCATAGTTTTATAAGATTAGGGAACGAAGTTAGTTTTATTTTGTTCGTTAATTAACATTTAATTTGCTGAAAAGCCTAAATACTGAAAAATACGTGAAGAAAACCGTCATTATAGGAGCAACAACAAACCCATCCCGCTACGCCTTTCTCGCGGCGAAGATGCTCACTTCATACAATCATGAGATCGTTCCTGTAGGGATCAAGGAAGGGGCCGTATCAGGAAAGGAGATCCTCGATATCTTTCAAAAACCTTCCGTACCCGGAGTGGATACAGTGACGTTGTATATCGGACCACACCGGCAGCCTGAGTATTATGATTACATTCTGGGCCTCAAACCAAAACGGATCATCTTCAACCCCGGAACAGAGAACCCGGAATTTGAAAGCATGGCCGAAGCGAAAGGTATAGAAACCGTGGAAGGCTGTACGCTGGTGATGTTACGCAGTGGCCAATATTGACCAAGGATTTATTTGATTTACCTGATTTGCAGGATGGTCTACAGACCATTGTGATTGATGACCGACTCGCGTGGCAAAGATGGCCTCCGATGCTCTCTATGAAAATTTATCCACCGACTGACGGCCTTGCACCACACTGCCGTGGACTGTCGACCGTGGACCGTGGACTATTTCATCCTTCTTTCTTCAGCACGCCTACCAGCAGTATCTTCCAGGCATTTTTGTCTTTGTCTTTTTCAAGCACACGGATCTCCACCTGTTCGGGGCCGCGTACCCCATCCGTTATGAGGCGTTGCTTGAAGCGTGCATAGGCGCCGTTGCCGTATACTTTTATTTCCTGCCATGTTCTTTCGATATTGATGTTCGCCGGCTTGGAGGTGACGAAATAATCGGTGAAGCCAACCTCGATGGCATTCCATCCTTCGAAATAGTTGATGCCTGAAGTGTCGGCATATGACCAGTAGGCCGATGGTGTATGAACCCAACTCTCCATCCATTTTTTGTAGTCAATATCGAAGAAGGCTTTCGTTTCCTGTTCAATAACAGTTTTAATGGCATCCACGTCACTTACTTTGTTCGTCTTTTGGCCCTGTGCCGCCAGCACCATGAGCAAACAAAGACTGAAAATTAGGCTCGCTTTTTTCATAAACTCGGACGGTTAATGGTATAATTCAATATAATGAAAAAAAGCCGCATTTCAATCGATTTCGGAGCCCAATTTCAAATCACCGGCAACGTGTTCCTACCATTAACATGCATAAGGATATAGGAAACTACCAGGTTCTCTGTAAGAGGGCCCGGTAGGTCTGCGTAAAATCTGGAGAAGGATAATGCAGGCCTGAACAGGCCCGGTACAACTTTATTTCAGCAGGGAAATGCTTCCGGTCTTCACCCTGCTTTCTTCGTCGCAGCGGATCACGTAATAATATACGCCACCCGGAAGTTTGCTTCCCTTAAACGTTCCGTCCCAATTGTTGTTGTAAGGTTTGGCCTCGAAGACCTTCGCACCCTTGTCATTGTAAATGGTTACGCCACACTCAGGGAAGCTCTCGATGTCCTGGACGGTCCAGAAGGGGTTCACCGTATCGTCGTTGGGGGAGAAGTAGTTCTTCGGTTTGATCTGGTCCAGCACAGAGGTACCTAATACGCGGATGGAAACAGTGGCTTCGCCCTTGCACCCGTTGATGTCTGTACCTATCACCTTGTAGGTAATATCTTGTAAGGGCGTGGCCACGGGATTGGCGATGGTAGAGTCGTTGAGCGAAAGCCCCGGGCGCCACAGATAGTTTTGAAGGCCAGTGCCTGAAAGCATGCTGAACTGCCCCACAGTGATTACCGAAGGTTGTGCCGTTGCTGTTACCGTTGGTGCCGCAACCGGCGTAAGGGCCTGAGAGGCTTCAAGGATACAGCCCGTGCTGTTGGTTACGCTGACGGAGTAGGTCTTTGCCTCATTGACAATAATAAAAGGTGTAGTCTCTCCGGTACTCCAGGCGTAAGCTGTAAAGGCATCACCTGACGCCACCAGCCTGAGCGTGTCGCCGGCGCACAGATTGAAGCTGTTGCGCGGATTGGTGATGGTGACCGGCGGCGCACTGACAATGGCAACCTGTTTTGTTTCTTCGTTAGGACATATGCCATCCTGGTAAGTTACCTTGAGCTTTACCTGATAGGTGGCCGGTTGCGTATAGGTGTGCACCGGGCTTGCATCAGACGCCGTCGCGGTATTATCGCCGAAGGTCCAGGTATAGACTGGTGTTGTCTGTGGATCAACAATGGATTGATTGGTGAACGTTATTGCCTGCCTTATGCAACCCGATACGGTTGATGGCGTGAAGGCTGCATCCGGAATGGCCACGGCGGTGATCGTCACCTTGGGTGTTTCCACTGGCGCGCATCCGGGATGCGTAGAGGCAACCGATGCATAATATTGTCCTGAGGCAGTTGCGCCATAACTTCCCGAGGTCTGGCCGGCGATCTGTCCCTGGGTTTGTTCAAACCACTTGTACGTGAATCCTGAGGTCAATACCGGTGATACGCTCAGCGTTTTTGTACTGCCCTGGCAGAGCAGCTCGGAGCCGCTGAAGGTAACGGTGAATTTCGGATTGTTGATCCCTTCCACGATGGTAGAGTCTACTTTCGCCACGCATCCGTCCTTGATGAGTTCAACAACATAAAGTCCGGCATTGGCAATGGCAAAGTTGCTGATGGAAGGCTGTCGCGCGCCAGACGTAAAACCATTGGGGCCTGTCCACTTGTAACCCGATGCGCCGAGATCTTTTACAGTAAGGCTCAGTGTATTCTCCGTGCATACGGGCGTGTTGCTGTTGGCCTCCGGATCGCCGGGTGTGAGGCCCGCACCGGGTGCTGTTACCGTGATGTTCACAACAGCTGAAGTTTCTGCACAGGCTCCTCCCTCTGAGGTAGCTGTTACCGTATAGGTACCACTGGCAGTAATGTCTAGTGACGGATCAGTGCCGGCAACAGGTGCCCCCGCGTTTTGCCAGCTGTAGGTAACGCCACCGCCTGTAGTGGAGGTCAGCTCCAGGGCAAACCCATTGCAGATGGTTAGCGGGCCTGCAGGAGAAACCACGGGTACGAAGCACGTTGCGTTTCTGAATACGGAGATCTGCGATACGGCCTGGCCGTCTTTGTCAACGCTGGTGTATATGATGTCGGGTTTGGCGTCGCCATCGATGTCGCCGATCTTCACATGCCGGCTCACAAAATCCGTGGCGAGGGTTACGGTTGAGAAGTTCAGCGCACCAGGTGTGCTGTTGTTGTTAAGGATGGTCAGTGATTTGACATCGACCGAGCCCGTAACGATGTCGGTTTTTCCGTCACCGTCGAGGTCTCCGAAATCAAGTCCGGAAGGGAATTGACTGGCGCCGAAAGGAACGGGGGTTCCGAACGCGATCTGTGACGTTGTACTTTGGTTGAGCAGGATCACAACATCCGATCCCAGAAAACGGGTGGCTGCAATATCGGGTTTGCGGTCGCCATCAAGGTCGCCAACACGGAGGTTGATCACCGACCCGCTCATGTTGATGGTAGTGATATCAGAGAAGTTGAAGGTGCCGGGAGTACTTTTATTCTGGCAGATATAGATGTTGCTCACGGCGGTATTGAACTTGCTGGTGACGATCTCCGGCAGGCCATCGCCATTCAGATCCTTGAGCTCCAGGGCATCGGTGCTAGGCACATCCGTAACGGTGAATGTTACCGGTGTTCCGAAGGTGATGGCTCCGCCCGCGGTGCTTTTGTTAGGGAGGATGGTGACAACATTGCTTCCTTTGTCGGTGACAACCACTTCAGGTTTCCCGTCAAGGTCGAGATCCGCAATGGCTACCTTCTTCACTTTTCTACCCGCAAGCGAGATAAAATACAGGGAAGTGAAATTCATGGTGCCCTGATTCCTGAGAATATAAATGCGATTGCCGTCAGCGCCTTCCGATACAGCCATGTCAGGTTTGCCATCACCGTTCAGATCGCCGCAGGCAACGTGCAGCGACTTGGCGTTGATCAGCGTTGATGTACCGCCCAGGCTGATGGTACCCGTGGTGCTGTTGTTTTGAAAAACAGCCATCTGGTTTGATTTATCACTGGCTGTAGCTACATCAACTTTGTTGTCGCCATTCAGATCGCTGAGGTAAAGGTCATAAAGCCCGCTCTCCGCCTGAACGTGAGGACCTTCAATGAAATTGGCAGCGGTCAATCCATGCCGGCCACCGAATTTCAGGCCGAACTGCAAAGGCGAGTACCCCGTAAGTCCTGTGGTAGTGTTGGTGACGGAAATATTATCGTAAGTAGCGCCCGCGGGTACACGCACCTGCAGGATCTGGTTAGAGACTTCTTTGATCTCACCCGTCGCGGCACCGAAAAATACTTTCAGCTTGGTGGCGTCACTTCCAAAATCGCTGCCCCTGAGGGTGACTACCTCCCTGAGCGCTCCGTTCTCCTTGTCTGCTGAAAGCACTATAGGTTTTTGCGCTGCGGCGTTCAGCGTTGCACACAAAGCAATGACTGTTAAGAATTTAACTGTTTTCTGCATGGATTGTTGGCCTTCAGGCTTTAAGCCTATAAATCAGGGTAAATCTACTGTTTGTAACCGGATGTTACATCAATTAAGATCGCAAGGAAATGATTTTAATGACGTGGGGCAAGGTTAAAATAGTCAACGGTCCACAGTCGACAGTCCACGGCAGGGGCGTGTTGTATCGCTTGCCGGACTTTTGGGTCACACTTTACACTCCGACTATTTAAACAATTTCTTTGGCTTTGTAACCGGTTCCAACTGTGGACCGTGGTCTGTCGTCCGTGGACTCATGCTTACAGTCTACGCTTCTTGAAGTCGCTCTTGCCGCGCTTGCGCACTTTCTTATCGAGGTTGTGCTCGAGCAGGTACATGACAGAGAACCGGAGCCCCATGTTGCGTGCTTTGAGGTTGTCGTCGTACTTCGCCGGTACGGTAAAATCGGCTACCCCTGTGCCCAGCCAGGTGTGTCCCAGTTCGAAACGCAGGTCAACCATGATCTTCTGCTTGCCAATAGGCTCCAGCAGGAGTCCGCCGCCGATGTTGACGCCGAGTTGAAAACGCCTTACGCCATCAGCGTATACGATCGATGATTCGTCGTCAGCTTCCGGCGGTTTTTTCCCGAACTTGAGTTTATAATCCAGGTTTGCGTCAGGTCCACCGAATTCTGTGAGGTCATAATGGGAGATGTTACCTTTCCCGCTCAGCCAGTAGCTGAAGTTTGGTCCGATGCCTGCGTACCACTTAAAATTACGTACGTTCTTCAATTTCAGATGTCCTTTGAAGTGAACGTTGTAAATGATCGGGATCTCTATATATTGGTAGATGGTCCTGTCGCGCAGCTCATCCTGCTCGGCTACCGTGTGGTCCTTATCGTTCACTGTTATTCTTCCCTTTCTGGAATAGATCAGCTCTGTATTAAGAAAGAACCGGTCTTTCATCTTAAAGGCTGCAACAAAGCCTGCATTCCACCCCAGTACGGGACGCACATTGGTCCTGTATCTTACCCCGGAATCCTCATAACGCACCCACGACATGTTGAGTCCGCTTTTGATCCCTGTCTGAACCACCTGTGCACGGGCCTGACTGACAGATAATAAGCCTGTGATCACCAGCACACAACATTTTACAGGAATAACTCTCTTACACCACATTATATTTAATTTGTAGATTGCCGGTCGCCAACGTAGCATATCGACGTTGTATTCTTGCAATTGAACGATACAAAAGTTACAACAAATCTGATATGCACGTCAAACATAATGCAGGAATTCCAAAATTGATAATCATTGCAAATCTTAAATTCTTCGATGCTATTTTTTAATTTTTACCGGATGTCAATTCATTTTTTGTCCCAAAACAGTACAAATTTCTCCCATAATGAGACGCGCGATACCGGAACTGCCGCCCGGTTCCGGATAATTCCAATGCAAAAACAGTTTGGTCCGAACGGTACACTCTTTGACCGATAGTTTAGTTGGGTTAGTATATTTACACGGGTTTTTGTGTTTTTTACGACCCTGTGTTACCAAAGCACAACCAGTTATATTAAACGTTTAGTAGAATTTTACCATAACCGAAAGAGCCCATAGCCCCGAGGCTGTGAGCGTAACCTTAGATGCCTGATATGAAAAAAGTTTTGCTGTTAGCACTTTTTCTTGGTTCTTACACATTCACCCTGGCGCAAGCGACCGAGTCCAACTGTGCCAACGGTGTGGACGACGATAACGATGGGTTTATCGATTGTTTTGATGGAGATTGTGCCAATAACAACGTCTGCGACGGTACTTACACCGGTAATGACAAACTTTGTCAGCTTCCCAAGCCTCCGGGATCTGATTTTGCAATGTTGCTTAAGAATACGTCCACAGACTGGGTTTCCACTACCCACGGAAGGTTTGTGATCGGTGATATGGACCGCGACGGTACCCCTGACGTGGTAACAGCGCATTATGGATATGATAAAGTATTCGTTCTTGATGGCAAAACGCTGGCGGTAAAATTCTCGGGAGACACCAGGTATGATAACCCGGAGCGTTACGACATTACGATCGGTAATATCAATAACGACAACTGCGCGGAGATCTATGTAGCCGAGCAGAATGACGGTGATTTCTATATATCAAAATTCGACTGTAAGGCCGTGCGCCAGTGGACCAAGAAGGTGAAGGGAAGGCCTTATACCATGGCCCTCGCTGACTTAAACCAGGATGGCAAGTCTGAGCTTTATTACCGCAACGAGATCATGGATGCCGAGACCGGTACGATCCTGGTGCAGGGCACCGGCGACTGGAATGAAGTTGATGCTGGCTCAGTGGCGGTAGATATCTTGCCTGACAATGCCTGTACACGCTGCGACGGCCTCGAGCTTGTGGCGGGTGGTGTGATCTACGGCGTTAACGTAGGTAATGGTACAGCCAATAATGGTAGCGTCAGCATCGAGAAAAAATTCAACGATCTGCCGGGCCTCGGTGGTATTAAATATTTTCCCAAAGGCATTGATTTCTCGAACGATAACAATTTCGTCAACAGTATGACGTCTGTTGCGGACTATGACCTGGACGGCAACCTCGACGTGCTTATGAGCGGTGCTTCCAGCAACAGCCCGCAAAGCTCCGTTACAGCCTTCTACTGGAATGTGTCCAAGAACACATTCAAGACTTACAAGCCGAAACAATCCGATGGTAACGGTTGGAAGTATGGTATGGGGCGTATCAACATTGCCGACATCGATGGCAACGGGCAAATGAATGCCGCCTTCGTATCGGGTAGCCGCCTCTTCGTACTGGACGAGAATTTGAACGTGCTCAAGATCAAGAGCAAGGCAGGGGTAGACAGTGCAGACTGGATCATCGAGATCGAAGAGCAGTCGTCGGGTTTCACGAGCACGACGGTATTCGACTTTAATAATGATGGCGCGTCAGAGATCGTATATCGTGACGAGGATTACCTTTACATCTTCAACGGTAAGACCGGTAAGCCTTCTCCGCCGATCACCTGTATCTCTCAGACCACCAACGACTATCCGGTGGTTGCAGACGTTGATGCAGACGGTGCCACGGAAATATGCGTGATCTGTCGGGCCGATGGTCAAACGACGTCGAACGCGGGTGTGATCCGAACGTATAAATCGTCACTCGAACCATGGGTTTCCGCGCGAAAGGTCTGGAACCAGCACGCGTACTTTAACGTGAACGTCAATGATGACCTCACCATCCCCAAGATCCAGCAGAAACATCACCTTGTCTTTTCGGAGAACGTTTGTACCCCTGGTAAGAACAGGGCCCTGAACTCATTCCTTAACCAGTCGGCGATCCTTGACTCAAAGGGTTGTAAGACCATGGCTTCGGCTGACGTTTCTTTTATAGCCAATCCACAGCTCATGAACGTTACGGCACCAACGTGTCCGAACCAGAATTTTACGGTATCGTTCACGATCAAGAACACGGGTGACCTGGTGCTCAATGGCAACCTTCCAATCACGTTCTACAGCGGCGATCCCCGGGTAGCAGGGGCAGTTAAACTGAACACGGTCCAGATTCCGCTGGCCAATTTCGCGGTTGGCGCCACGCTGCAACAAAATAACATCACGGTGAACGGTACCGGAAAGACCTTCACCCTATACGCCGTGCTGAACGATGCGGGCACGTCGATCCCGATTGCACTTCCCAATACGAACTTCACGGAATGTAATTACATCAACAACGTTGTCTCGGCGCAGGTCAACCCTGCCACCTTCCCGCTCACTACGGCGGTAACTGACCACATCCAGTGCGGTGGTGCACCGACTGCAGCAAACGGTTCGGCCCAGGCGTATAAGCTCGAGGGCGGTAGCCAGGTGACTGTAGGTTACACATTCTATTGGTTCAACGGTGGCACTGTTGGCGACACTACGACGGCCGTATATAAAGGAGCTGTGCGCAGTCCGCTTACCAACGGCACATATTCTGTTGTAGCCTATCACAAGGCGTTCCGTTGCGGCTCGGCGCCGGCGGTTGTCAATGTTGGCGTATCGAACCGCAACATCAGCGCTACCATCAACATCGATCACGCTTATACAAACTGTAATGCGCCTGATGGCAAGCTTACGGTAACACCCGATGGCGGTCTGCCCGTGTCAAACTTTACGTATGAGTGGTATGAAGGTACCGGTACAGGTACGGGCACTAAACTGTCTGTGACCAATGTGCTGACGGGAGCGAAAGGACTTACTTACTCTGTAGTTGTAACGGAGATTGCTTCAGGTTGTAAAACACTTGAATCGGAAACTGTTCCTGATCAGACTGCCCAATTCACGGTGAGCGCCAATGCGACGCTGGCAAACTGTAACCCGCTGAACTCGGGAAGCGCGTCTGCCAATGTGGGCGGTGTTACGGCAGGATATGAATTCAGATGGTATAACGGTAACACGGTAAAGACATCGCCTGACTTTACAGGTATAACGTACTCGTCGCTTACGGCGGGTAACTATACCGTTGTGGCGAAAAACCTTGCCACGGGTTGTATTTCAGGACCTTTCATTCAGCCTGTAGGCTCTGTGGCGGGTGTTACCACGTCCATCACAAGCTTCACGCCGCAGACTGCCTGTGTGGGCAAGAACGGTACGGCTATCGCTGCTGTTACGGGCGGAGCCGCCACGTTCAAGTGGTACAAGGGAAGTAATACGCTGGCGGTCAATGAAGTTCTGCCGGCTCCGGGAGCAAATCTCACCGGTGCTGCGGCAGGTACCTATACCGTGCTGGCCACGAACAATGCAACCGGATGTCAGGATACGGAAGAGGTTACTATCGTAGATAATATAGTGTATCCTGCTGCCACGCCTACACCGACGCCGCAGACAAACTGTTTCCCGGCTAACGGACAGGTTACAACAACAGCCACCAATGGTCCGCACATATTCTATTGGTTCGATGGAAACGTGGGCACGCCTGATACTACGGCTGCCGCGGGACAGGTTGACTTTAAGGGACAAACTTATACCGGAAGGGCCGCAGGTTTCTATACGGTTGTAGCGGTGAACAAGACCACGAAATGTCCTTCACCGGCCGTTCCGGTTCAGGTGGTGAACAACACAGCAGCGATCACAGCAACACCTACACCGGTGCACAACACAAGCTGTCTTTTGGCATCGCCCAACGGTGGCGCTTCTGCTACTGCGTCAGGCGCGCCTTCAGGAAGTTATAAATTCCGCTGGTTTACCGGTGGCGACACTACCAGCTTCATTGTTCAGAACAATACCCTCACCAACAGGGCTCCCGGCACATATACCGTGAAGGCGATCAGCCTGGTAACAGGATGTTTCGGCACCCAGGTTGTGACCGTGAATAATATCAGCGCGAAGCCGGTATTATCGCTCAATAAAACAGACAACACGGTATGTACGGCGTCCGCTGGATATACGGGCTCTGTCACTGCCAGCTTCTCTTCCAATCCGAATTCGCTGCCTGCGCATACTTATACTTACGCATGGACGAAGAACGGAAGTGGCATCGGGGGAACCACCGCGTCACAAACTGGATTGAATGGCGCAACGTACGCGGTAACTGTTACCAACCAGACACTGAATTGTACTTCTGACCCGGCATCGATCGCCGTAGTGGATGTACCGGCCCTGCCTGTGCTGGTGACCTCTTCAACCGGTTCTACGAACTGTATCCCCGGTGCAGGTGGCAGCAAGATCAACGGAAGCGCTCAACTGACCTCTATAGACGGAACTGGCATCGCCAGCGTAACCGGATATACCTTCCAGTGGCATACGGGTACGGGAACAGGGTCACCTATTTCGGTGGCCACGAATCCCACAGCCAATAGCTCCAAACTTGATAAAGTACAAGGAGGTACAACCAATAACTTTACGGTGCTGGTAACGAAGACCTCAACAGGTTGCAGCAATACGGCAACGGTGCTGGTAGCGGACGCAAGCGTGAAGCCTGTGCTGACACTGAAGAATACCCCGAACTCGATCTGTGATGCAACCATCGCAGGTACATCCAAAGATGGTACGGTGTCACGCGACACTTATACCTATGCAGGTACTTACACAGGTACCCAAACATTGATCTATAACTGGTATGACGGAACCACTACAGGTGCACCCCATACACCTGCTACAACGAATCATCCGACGGCAAGCATCACGCAGCTGGCTGCCGGGTTCTACAGCGGCACTGTAACGATCGACGAGCTTGGCTGTACCTCGGCACTCGCCACCACAGAAGTGAAAGATGTGGTAGCGCTGCCTGTGATCGTAACGCAGCCTACGCCTTCAACGAACTGTACGACCGGTACTGGCCTTGAAAATGGAGCTGCTGAAGTGACCAAGCTCAATGGTGCAAACGTGACTGCGGCTACACCCGGGTTCACCTATGCGTGGTTTACGGGTGCAGGCACAGGTACTCCGAGCACGAAACCTACCGCCAACCAGATCAAACTTGACAAAATTCAGGGTGGTGCCACCAACAATTATACGGTAGAAGTTACCCAACTGTCTAACGGATGTAAGAACACCGCTACGGTATTGGTGACCGATGGCAGTGTGAAGCCTGTACTGACATTGACGAATACACCTAACTCGATCTGTGACGCGACGATTGCCGGAACGCCTAAAAACGGAACGGTATCGCGTAATACTTATACTTATACAGGTGCTTATGCAGGAACTCAGACGCTGGTTTACAACTGGTATGACGGAACAACCACTGCCATGGCGCATACACCTGCGACAACGAACCATCCGACCGCAAGCATCAATCAGCTTCCCGCTGCATTTTACAGTGCTACGGTAACGATCAATGAGCTTGGCTGTACCTCGGCGCTTGCCACCACAGAAGTGAAAGATGTGGTTTCTCTGCCTGTGATCGTAACGAAAGCTACGCCATCAACAAACTGTACGGTTGGCACAGGCCTTGAAAACGGAGCCGCTGAAGTGACCAAGCTCAATGGCGCGAATGTGACCGCGGCTACACCTGGCTTTACGTATGCCTGGTTTACCGGCTCAGGCACAGGAACACCAAGCCCGAAGCCTACCGCCAACCAGATCAAGCTGAACCTGATCCAGGGTGGTGCTACTAACAATTATACTGTAGAGGTTACACAACTGTCTAACGGATGTAAGAACACGGCTACCGTGCTGGTGACCGATGGCAGCGTGAAGCCTACACTTACGTTGAAGAACACCTCGAACTCGATCTGTGATGCGACTATCGCCGGCACACCTAAAAATGGTACGGTAACACAGAACACATACAACTATACCGGTGCTTATACGGGCGCAATGACCCTGACCTACAACTGGTACGATGGAACCACCACCGCTGTGGCGCATACACCTGCAACGACGGTGCCTCCTACAATAGGCATTACGCAGCTCGGTGCCGGATTCTACAGCGCTACAGTAACGATCAACGAGCTTGGCTGTACCTCGGCGCTTGCTACAAGAGAAGTGAAAGATGCGGTTGCGCTGCCTGTGATCGAAACACTGGCAACGCCTTCAACGAACTGTACGATGGGTGCCGCCTTTGAAAATGGTGCCGCTGCCGTGACCAAGCTCAACGGTGTGAATGTGACTGGACCCACAACAGCTGGATTTACCTATAAATGGTTTGATGGCACTGGTACTGCCGTTGCAAGCACAAAACCTACCGCTGGCCAGAGCAAGCTGAACCTGATCCAGGGCGGCCCTACAAATAATTACACCGTAGAAGTTACGCGACTGTCTAACGGATGTAAGAACACGGCTACCGTGCTGGTGACGGATGCGAGCGTGAAGCCTGTGCTGACGTTAAAGAACACGCCGAACTCGATCTGTGATGCGGCTATCGCGGGTACTTCTAAAAATGGTACTGTATCTCAGGATACCTACAGCTATACCGGTGGTTATACGGGTACGATGACCCTGACCTACAACTGGTACGATGGAACCACCACCGCCGTGGCGCACGCACCTGCAACAACAACACCTCCTACAACAGGTATTGTTAATCTTGCTGCCGGCTTCTACAGCGGTACTGTAACGATCAATCAGCTTGGCTGTACGTCGGCGCTGGTTACAACCGAAGTGCAGGACGTTGTTGCTTTGCCTGTGATCGAAACACTGGCGACACCTTCAACGAACTGTACGATGGGTGCTGCCTTTGAGAACGGCGCGGCGGAAGTGACCAAGCTGAACGGCGCGAACGTAACTGCTGCAACCCCGGGATTTACCTACGCATGGTTTACCGGTATCGGTACTGGAACACCTAACCCGAAACCTACGGCCAACCAGATCAAGCTTGACAAGATCCAGGGCGGCGCTACGAATAATTACACGGTAGAAGTTACACGACTGTCTAACGGATGTAAAAATACTGCTACGGTACTGGTGACGGATGGAAGTGTGAAGCCTACGCTTACACTGAAGATGACACCGAACACAATTTGTGATCCGATGGTGGCTGGCGTTCCCGGTAATATTGAGAATGGTACAGCCAGCGTAGACCAGCTTGCATATGCCGGCGCCTATACAGGCACGAAAACTTATAATTATAACTGGTATGATGGACAGACAACGGCAGTACCTCACGCTGCCGCAGTCACCGCTACCAACATCACCAGCCTTGATGCCAAATTCTATAGCGCTACGGCTACCATCACAGAGCTGGGTTGTACATCAGACCTGGCCAGCGTAGAAGTGAAGGATAATCTCAAGCTGCCCACACTTTCGCTCAGCATGACCGCTTCTACCAACTGTGCCGGTGGAACGGACAACGGAACAGCCACTGTGGCCGTTACCAACACCGCCGGGGGAGAGACCTATTCTTATGACTGGCGCAAGGGCCCTCTGGTGACGAGCCCTGCAGTGCCCGCTACCACCCCTGGTATCACAGGACAGGAAGGCAACGAAAACTATACGGTTCTGGTGACCATCAACCAGACCGGTTGTAAAGATTCAGGTACGATCCTGATCCAGGACAACAGCAAGAAACCTGTTATCGGCCCGTTGGCAAAGACAGACAATACACATTGCACCACACCGAATGGTACTGCCTTTGTCGATGAGACCACCAATCCTATTACCTATCACGGAACTGCGTTAGCAAGTTATACAGGCTTTAATTTAGTATGGACAGGTGGCCCTATGGCCGCCACAGTTGGCCCGGTTGACCAATACAACAACCTTCCTGCAGGTACTTATACCTTGCAGGTTACAGCAGTGACCAACCCGTCTAACGGCAACAATGACCAGTGCGTGTCAGATCCGAGAACTGTTACGCTGGTTGATAACCTTGTATATCCGGTAGTGAACACGTCCATCCTTGCGCAGCAGACCACGTGCTCAGGAACACCTAACGGACAGGTTGAAGCCACAACAACAAGCACTGGTACCATTACATTCGACTGGTATGCAGGCTTAGGTGTTGGTGCTGTCGGAACTGAACTGCCAGAAGTGGCACTGGTTGACGGAAGAACTACGCCCGTGCTTGCCAGCGGAGACTACACCGTGCTTGCCATCAATAGCGGTACACAGTGTAAAACCACCAAGTCTGTTTTTGTGCCGGATAACATCACGTTGCCGGTAATAGCAACCCTGACGGAAGCAGGTGCTGTGACATTCTGTAGCGCCCCTAACGGCCAGTTGACGGCAACACCTGTGGGCCTCACCAGCACCGCTAACGGAGACTTTACGATCTTCTACCTGAATCAGAATACCAGTGATCCCGTGACGGTGAAGACGCACGCAGATCACACGCAGTTCACCACCACAGCAGGTTTTTCACAGTTCAACCTGAAACCTGGTTTCTATTCTTCTATGGTACGTGACGAGATCACAAAATGTGAGTCTCAGGTTGCCACCGTACGCATCAACGACATGACCGTTGCAGCTACGATCACCATTGACGCTGTTAAGGCAGCTACTTTCTGTGCCAATACCGATGGAAATATCGACGTTACGATTACTGGACCGATGGGCGCTACCTATGATGTCTTCTGGCACAAAGGTGGCCCTACCAACACTGGTCCTTTTGACTACATTACTGGTACTACGCAACCGAAGCCTGTCTTCGGAGGCGGTGCGGTGCCTGCTCCGGTTTCAGCAGCGCCTCCCGGCCTTGTAGATCCTCCTGATATGTGGGATCTCCGCGACGGTGCCTACTCTATTGAGGTGATCGACCAGACAACCGGATGTGGTGCTTTCAGAACGGAATTTGTGCCTTTCCAGAACGCGCCAGTTATCAATATTGTAAAGCGAAATTCTACTGTATGTGATCCTCTGGCAGGAAATGGAGAGATTGAACTGCAGGTCGATCCTTCGGCGGTTGCCGGACCAAAACAATACTCTTATCTTCTTTGGACCGGGTCAAGTGGCACGGCTACTATGCCGCAGGTTGCAGGGGAGAACTGTAATGACGGCGTGGATAATGACGGAGACGGAGATGTAGACACTGATGACTCGAAGTGTAAAATAAGCTATCAGGGTAATCCTGATTATGACCTTACGTTTGCCGGTCTCAATCCCGGGGGTTACACCATAGAGATCATTGACCACAGTGCATGCTCTGTATTCACTACAGCGTTGATCGATGTGGATGCGTTAAGCCCGATCGTTACCATCAACAGCGTAACAGCCAATACGGCATGTGTGGATGGATCTGCCGATGGATCAGTGAGCATCACCATCACCAAAGACCCGCTTGACCTTACAACCGCTGCTCCGAATTACCGGATCACCGGTGTGACCTCTGCGCTGGCTACTCCAGCGACAACACCCGCCCTTTTCCCAGTGGCCATGCCGACGGCAACCGCCAGGGATCTGTTCAGGGATGCGCAGTTCGGTTTTGGCTTCGATGGTGGTTTCGGTGCAGCCATGTACCAGATCTCTGTTGAGGAAGTCAACAGCGGATGTACCATCGACAAGTTTGTGAACATTCCTGACCAGCCAGTGATGCCTACCATTACAGTGGCCGTTACAGATGATACCTTCTGTGCGCCGAAGTCAAACGGTAGTGTGAACATCACAGCAGTAGGCCCGGCCACGGTAAATGATTACCAGTACTCATGGTATAATAATGCAACATTGCCCGCACCGATCTATCAGGCTAACGAAGCCGGTGGCGGAAGGGTGTTCGATGCTACAAAAGCAGGTTATGTTGCCGGTGTCATGGGACAGGGCAGAGGCAATCAGAATTATTATGTAAGGTCTACAAGGCTTGCCGGTCCTGCCGGAACCAAAGGTGTGGGATGTAATTCTCCCGCCATCGGTGTGGTAGTTCAGGATAAGCACGTAGCGCCTGTTCCGGTGCTCACGTCCAGCCCGAACACGTCATGTGATCCGTTGATCGGTGAAGGCAGCATTTCCATTGAAACTACTACTGTATCGCCTCAGGCTGCAGTTCAGAATTCATTGTATACTTACAGCATCATGCCCGCTGTAGTGGCACCGCTTACCAACAGAAATGGTTCGCTGTTCAAGCATTACACCGCGCTTACGCACAATGGTGGTGCGGCTTATACCGTAACAACGGAAAATCAGGAGAATGCCTGTCGTACCGACAATGCCATCTCGGTGCTGGATGCTAAGTACGCGCTTGCCATTACAGCCCACACTGTCAATGATAAACTGGTATGTAACCTCGATGGCGATATCGCGGCGACGGAAATTACCATCGACAGAACCCTGACCTCACAGGCAGCGGAGGTGTTCAATGCGTCATCCGCTACGACGATCAATGCAGGTTTTGCATTCAGATGGTTCAAAGGCACACCCGGAACATTTACATCCGGAGCGCCTTTGCAAGACGGAGCCGGTGTACCCGCACTCATTACCGGGACGTCGTTGAACGTTGGTACCGGTGGGGGTAACTATCCCGATGCTCCTGCTACCGGTGGTGCAGGCACGTACTATGTAGTAGGCCGCCGTATCTCAGCAGCGGGCATCTTCGGTGCAAACTGTGAGACCACGCCTTTAAGGGTAGAGATCCTTGACAAGAGCGCCGACCCGGTGATCACGCTGACGCCGTTCAGCAACACGTCATGTGACCCGGCGTTGTTTGAAGGAGAGATCGATGTCGATATTACAGATGCCTCGCCGGTGACACCTCCTCCGGGTGGATTTACCTTCGGCTACGCATGGACTGCCTCGGCTGGTGTTACGCCTCCCGGTCCGACCGCGGGTAATGATGGTACTGACAATCATTTCAACGGTCTTGAAGAAGGTACTTATGATCTTACAGCAACCAACGCCCAGACAGGCTGCGTTTCTGTAGCACATACCACCATCATTAAGAATGCCACGCCGATCTTTACGCAGGTTATCGATGTTGATCCACAGTTGTTCTGCTATAACAGCGGAAGCATCGAAGTGAAGAGTGTGGGCTATGAAGACAGGGCTGGCTTGCCACAGAATGCTCCGCTGGTTGATTTTGAATTCACATGGACCAGGAATGCGGCAACGGTAGGAAACACAGCTCCGTTATTGGATTCCGCCAACTATGGTGGTATCAGCGCGGATGCCAATTACTTTGTGGTGGCCAAGCGCATTGCCAACGGCCCGGGCAAGGATTGCTCATCAGCGCCGATAAGACTTGAGATCAAAGATGAGAGCAAGAACCCGAACGTGGTGCTCACGCCGCTCAGCAACACCTCATGTCATGCAACCGCATTTGAAGGTCAGATCACGGTGAAGGTTACGGATAGCTCGCCGTTCCCGACTACCGTTCCTCCTACAACGGTATTCAGCTACACGTATGCATGGACCAGCGCAACGCCTCCGCCGGCGATGCCCAATGTATTCAACGGAAACGACAATGTGTTCACGAACCTTAAGGATAATAATTACCAGCTGCTCGTTACCAATAACGAAACAGGCTGTGTGCATACAGAGAGCACGGACATCCTCAAGAACACAACACCGATCTTCGTTCAGAATGTGGACATCGATCCGCAGTTGTTCTGCTATAACAGCGGTAGCCTTGAAGTGAAAGGTGTAACCTTCCAGGACAGGGCGGGAGCGTTGCAAAATGCTCCGCTGGCAGATTTCAATTTTGCATGGACCAGGAGTGCTGTGGCAGTAGGAAACACAGCTGCGTTATTGGATTCCGCCAACTATGGTGGTATCAGCGCAGACGCCAACTACTTTGTGGTGGCCAAACGTATGGCAAACGGCCCCGGCAGGGATTGTGAATCTGCACCGCTGCAGCTTGAGATCAAGGACGAGAGCATAAACCCGAACGTGGTGCTCACGCCGCTCAGCAACACCTCATGTCACGCGACCGCATTTGAAGGTCAGATCACGGTGAAGGTTACAGATGCCTCGCCGTTCCCGACCACCGTTCCCGCTACAACAGTGTTCAGCTACACGTATGCATGGACCAGCGCAACGCCTCCGCCGGCGATGCCGAATGTGTTCGACGGAAACGACAATGTGTTCACGAACCTCAGGGATAACAATTACCAGCTGCTCGTTACCAATAACGAAACAGGCTGTGTGCATACAGAGAGTACTGACATCCTTAAGAACACAACACCGATCTTCGTTCAGAATGTGGACATCGATCCGCAGCTGTTCTGCTATAACAGCGGTAGCCTTGAAGTGAAAGGTGTAACCTTCCAGGACAGGGCGGGAGCGCTGCAAAATGCTCCGCTGGCAGATTTCAATTTTGCATGGACCAGGAGTGCTGTGGCAGTAGGAAACACAGCTGCGTTATTGGATTCCGCCAACTATGGTGGGATCAGCGCAGACGCCAACTACTTTGTGGTGGCCAAACGTATGGCAAACGGCCCTGGCAGGGATTGTGAATCAGCACCGTTGAAGCTTGAGATCAAAGACGAAAGCAAAAAACCGAACGTGCTGCTCACGCCTTTCAGCAACACCTCGTGTCACGCGACAGCATTTGAAGGTGAGATCAAGGTGAAGGTTACAGATGCCTCGCCGTTCCCGACCACCGTTCCGGCTACAACCGTGTTCAGCTACACGTATGCATGGACCAGCGCGACGCCTCCGCCAGCGATGCCCAATGTATTCGACGGAAACGACAATGTGTTCACGAACCTCAAGGATAACAATTATCAATTGGCGGTTACCAATAATGAGACGGGTTGCGTGTTTACAGCAAATACCACCATCATCAAGAACGCCACGCCGATCTTTACACAGGTTACCGATGCCGACGCGCAACTGGTTTGCTATAACAGTGGAAGCCTTGAAGTGAAGAGTGTGAGCTATGAAGACAGGGCAGGGGCGATGCAGAATGCTCCGCTGGCTGACTTCAGTTTTGCATGGACCAGGAATGGCGCCACCGTAGGAAATGCAGCTGCATTATTGGATTCTACGAACTATAGTGGTATCAGTGCGGACGCCAACTACTTTGTTGTGGCCAAACGTATCGCCAACGGCCCTGGCCGGGATTGCGAATCAGCACCTTTGCGACTTGAGATCAAAGACGAGAGCAAAAACCCGAACATCGTGCTGACACCGTTCAGCAATACCTCGTGCGCTCTTATGACATTTGAAGGAGAGATCGACGTGGACGTGACGGATGCTTCGTCGTTCCCGACCACCGTTCCTGCTACGACAGTATTTACTTATGCCTACAACTGGACAGGAAGCGTGATGACGCCTACGGGTGGAGGTCCTGCCTATAACGGTGTAAACAACCATTTTAATGGCCTGAGGCATGGTATTTACAAGCTTGAAGTGACCAACAATCAGACAGGCTGTATCAGCAATGCACAAACAGAAGTGGTAGAAAATACAACACCGATCTTCGTTCAGGATGTAGACCCTGATGCGCAGCTGTTCTGCGTGGCCAGCGGAAGCCTGGAAGTGAAACAGATCAGGTTTGTTGACCGCGCGGGTGCTCCCCAGACCATCAACACGCCTGTAGGTTTGGGAGACTTTACCTTTACCTGGTTCAGGGGTGGAACTTTAGGTGGCAACCAGGTGCTCACCGGTGCGTCCAGGTTACTTGATTCAACAAATTATGCTACCGTGGGCGCCGACCCTGACTACTATGTTGTGGCCAGACGTAACGCCAACGGCCCGGGCCTCAACTGTGCCTCCGCACCTTTCAGGGTGGAAATTCCGGATGGAAGAAAATACCCGGTGGTGACGTTGACCACAACCCCGAACACGGTTTGTGATAACAATTACCTTGGAAGCTTGGAAGTTGATATTGTGGACCAATCCACAGTGCCTGGCAGCCCTGTTGGTACCCCTTATGACTACGACTTTGCATGGACTTCAACTCCTGCGGCAGCATCGGCTACGCTGGGCGTCGGACCTTTCAGCGGCGTGAACAATATGTTCAACAACCTGCAGCACGCTACTTATAATTTAGTGGCGACCAACAGAGACAGCAAATGTGCATCTGTAATGGTTCAGGCTGTGATCCAGCAGATCCTGCCCACGGTTGAGATCAAAGCTGTTAACAAGCTCGATCAGACAGATTGTGCACCTGTGAATGGAAGCATCACGATCAACGCCGCCAGCGCTACGCATATGAGCTTGCCTGGTATCTACACGTTCGCGTGGAGCGATGCAGGTGGTTTGATCACGCCTCAACCGGTGGCGCCGAATAACCACATCCTCAATGGCAGGGCAGCAGGCACCTATTCTATACAAGGTACCAAGTCTGGTGGCCCCGGCTCAGGCTGTATAACACCGCCTTTCCCGGTAGTGATCGAAGACAAGACCGTAAAACCGGCCATCAACCTGAGCTCTATCGCGAACTTTGCCTGCGTGGCGCCTTTCAACGGCAGCATCTCTGCTACCGTAACAGAAGGTCTCACCACCGGCACAGCAGGTTATACTTATGAATGGTTCTCCGGCACAACCACCGGCGGAGCTCCTCTTGGCGGACCCAGCACAACCCTCACGGGCCTCAACGCACGCCTGCAGGGAGACTATGCCGTGCGTGTAGTAGACATCAACTCACCTAACAGCGGATGTGATAACGTTGCTACGCTGCCGATCCTCTTTAACCCTACGGACCTCTTTAGCAATATTGAGGCAACGGCGCAGACCTTGTGTGCTCCTTCGCAGAACGGACAACTCGAGGTGCAGCTGATCAAGGAAACCGTAGACGGTGCAACCACCGACTTCGATGTGAAGAACAATGCTGCTCACAAAGCAAGGTTCTCCTTCCAGTGGTTTGACGAAACTCAGGCTCCGCTTACCGGTGTGGTGAATGGCTCGGCCGGCGGAAACGTGTTGCCGAACCGGGAAGCTGGCGAGTACTTCGTTCAGATCACCAACAACGTGGGCTGTACATCACTCTTCAGCCGTTCAGTAGTGGAAGACAAAAACTCTTATCCTACGATCAGCCTGGATAACTTTGTCAATCCGAAGCTTTGTGTGTTGCCGGAAACTCCGGGTGAGCTCATTGTCTTTGCAGACGGCACGCAAGACCTGACCAACTATACTTTTGAATGGTTCGAAGGTCCGGATGAAACAGGAACGCCTGTGACGGTCGCTTTCCCGAATACACTTGACAACATCTTCTATAATGATCCGCAGGAGTATACGGTAAGGGTAACGAACAATCTTACCCATTGCCCGAGCATTGCAACCTACAAGTTTGCTACGGATACGCTCGACATCAGGGTGGTTGCTTCTGCTGTGCCGCTGTCGAACTGCTTGACTAACAATGGAAGACTGTTTGCCGCGCCGCTTGAGGGAAGCACCAGCCTGTACGCCTACGAGTGGTACGCCGGCGCAACCGTGAGCGGACCGATCCAGTTCACTACCAACGATGTTACCAATGCCCCGATGGGTGTTTATACAGTGATCGCCAGAGACCTGAACCACAACTTCTGTGTGTCGGTGCCGGAAACTACGGAGGTCACGGACGGACGGATCTATCCTCCGGTGGTGATCGAGCAGAAAAACCCGCTTACGTACTGTGACCCGGCGCGTCCTAACGGTGTGGCCAGGGCTACCGTGAACGGCACGATCGTCGGTTACTCATTCGATTGGTTCCTTGGCGCCACCGCAGCGGGAGGTACACCATTCTATAACGGAGCCGAAGTTGACGGACTGCGCGCTGTGACCTACACCGCACAGGCTACAGACGTGGTGACAGGTTGCGTGGGAGAGAAGAGCATCCTGATCGAAAATGTGCCTGTAAAAGTGCCTTCGCCGTCAGTGGTGATACTGTCTCACCTTACGCGATGCGTGCCTCCTCCGGATGGAGCATTGCAGGCGAACGTGAACGGAAATACGGTTGATTACACCATCCAGTGGTACAACGGTTCGTCGCTGAAAGCCGTGCCCGATGCCAATGGCGAATTCTACCGCGATCTCGACCAGGGGCCTTACACGACAACCGCTACGGATATTGTTTCGGGCTGCGTGTCGGCTCCTGTGATCACCCAGGTGTTGCCGCTGATGAAGAACCCGGAATTTGATATCACCACCGTTCCTACGCATTGCGAAGCCAATATTGGTGAAGCTAAGTTCGAGCTGCTGAACGATGTGCAGATCAAGTCGGTGGAGTGGGATATCAACGGTGTTATGCAAAACACGCAGATCGCCACCGCGCTTCCGAAAGGATCGTTCACCCTGACCCTGACCACGTCGCAGGATTGTAAGATCACGAAAGACTTCGAGATCCTGCCAGAGATCCTCGTGTTCAACGGTATCTCGCAAAACGGTGACGGTCAGAATGATTTCTTCGAGATATCCTGTATCGGTGACTTCCCGAACAACTCGGTGAAGATCTTCAACCGTGCCGGAACACTGGTGTACCAGTCGAAGGGATACAACAACGCCGACATTGTGTTCAGCGGAACCTCCAACGAAGGCCTGAGCCTCATGGGCAGAGAGCTTCCTGAAGGAACATACTTCTATATCATTGATAAAGGAAATGGTTCGAAACCGAAAACTGGTTATCTTGAGCTTTTAAGAAAATAGGGGAAATATGATGCGGTTACGGACCGGGATAATTATTATAGGAATGATCGTTTTGCTGCCCCTCGGCCTGAGGGCGCAGCAAAGCATCGTTTACTCTCAGTATCTGTTCAACGGCCTGCTGATCAATCCTGCGTATGCAGGCAGCCACGTTCAGTTCAGCGGCACACTGACTTACCGGAACCAGTGGGTGAACTTTCCCGGTGCGCCGGAGACCACCACGCTGGGCATCCATAACTCTTTCCGAAAGGGCAGGGTAGGTGCCGGACTCCTGGTGACGAGCGATCGCATCGGAAGCTACAGCAACAACGGTCTGTTCGGGAATTATGCTTACGCCATCAGGGTGCCAGGAGGAGGCGTTTTCTCCATGGGAGTCTCTGCGGGATTCAACAATTTCAAGGCTGACTTCGAAGAGCTGACCCTGAAACAGGGACAGGATCCGATCTTTAACGTGTTCATGAATGAGTTCAAGCCAAACTTCGGCGGTGGACTTTTCTATTACGACAAGAAGGTGTTTGCCGGATTCTCTGTGCCGACCATCCTGACCCATGCAAAATTGTTCAGCGGAAACCTGGAGCAATTAAGAACGCCCCGGTTCTATTATCTGAACGTGGGTGTAAAGATGCCGCTGGATCCACGCACAGAAAGGGTAATGCTTCAGCCCTCCGTCCTCGTACGCGCGCAGGAAGGAACCCCCTTGAGCGTGGACTTCAACCTCAACGTGGTCTTCGATCAGCTGATCAGCATCGGTACGTCTTACCGCTCCGGTGATGGCGCCATCCTGTTGCTGAACTACAAGCTCAGCGAAAAATTCTATGTGGGATATTCGTACGACTGGACTACGTCCGACATCCGCCGTTTTTCGAAAGGATCACACGAGATCATGCTCAATTTCCGCACCCGCATCAGAAAACTGCACGGGAACATAGAGTGTCCTAACGTTTATAGCCATTAAGAATAATTGGCAGTTGACAACGGGGCAATTGACAATGGCTTACGCTTTGTCAATTGCCCTGATGGCTTCCATCAGGATTTGTCAATTGTCAACTTCCTTTCCATCCCGGGAAAATTTCTCCATTTAGGCTTTAAGATCGGGTGTAAAGTTATTTAATAACCGCTACCTTTGCCCGTTCCAGTTAATTTGACTAATCTGCACATTGCTGAACCACTACGCGTTGGAATGAACTCACGATTGAAGCTATTCTGGCTCCTTAAGACGAATATTTTTATTCTTTTTATCGCTTTTTCTGCTTCTGCGCAGGAGAATGTGATGTTCTTCGTCAACCCGTACGCCTTTAACCCCTCGTATGCCGGGGTTGAGGGACGCCCGTCTTTTTACCTGACCTACAGGAGGCAATGGATGAATGTGGAGGGCAGTCCACAGGTAGGAACCCTCAGCTTCCATACCCCGATGAAAAAGTTCGTGAGCATGGGAGCCAGCATCATCAATGATAAACGGGGCCTTTTTAACACTACTTCCGGGCTCGTATCAGGCGCTTATACGGTAACGCTGGGCGACTTTAAATCGCTCAGATTTGGCCTTTCCGCGGGCGCTGGCGTGAGCTCGATCGACTTATCAGCCGTAGACGATGCCAACGATCCGGCCCTTGCCAATGGCACTAATTCGTTCCTGCAGGGAAATGCAGGTATATCACTCCATATCAAGTCATTTCATGGGGGTATTGCATTGCCCGCCATTTTTGAGCGCCCTTATGTTTCAGGGGGCACCTCCGCCTTTAAGCCCACGCAGTCTGTAGTGCTTCACGCCTCAAACCGGTTTTACTGGTACAAGAACAAACACATGCTGGAGCCACACGTGGTTTACCGCCTCAACACCGGAATACCATCACAGCTCGAAGCTGCCCTTGTATATCACGTGAACAATGTGGTATGGGCGGGCGCATCTTATAAGCAACATATGGGAAGCTCTGCCTTTGCGGGATTTCATTTCAACAAGGTATTCGGCATAGGTTATGGCTATACGTTCAAAATGGAGAGCGGAAGTGATCTGAACAGTCCTTCGCATGAGCTGCAGCTCACCTTGCTGCTGGGCGCGAGGCGAAAGGATATTCCTTTCTATTCATTTGTGGATACCGATAAGGAAAAACGCCTTCAGCATCATAAGTACACTTCGGCCAGCGAGGCCATTGCCCAGAACAAGGCCAACAAGCCTGCGGTAAAAGAAGAGCATCCGCCTGTAAAAGAGCAGAATCACCAGGCACGTTTGCCGGAGACGGTGGCCAAAAAGCCCGTGGAGCCAGCCAAGAAACCTGCGGAGCAGCCTGTAAAAACAGAAACTACACCGGTGAAGACTCCGGAAAAGAAACCCGAAGTGGTGCAGCAGCCTGTTAAGCAAACGCAGTCGCCGAAACCGAAGCTGGGGGAAATGCCTCATGTGCACGATACCCTGCACCCGGCGCACCAGGAGGAAAAAGAAAAGATCGCCAGGCTCGAGACCCACGCTGCGAACCCTACCGAGCAGCATGATGAGCATGTAGACTTTCACCCGCATGCCGAACGCCACGAGTTTGTGAAGCGCGGTAACCACAGCGAAGAGCTCGACCTCGGAGATTATGTGATCGCCGGCGTATTCCGCTCCAAGATCAACGCCGAACACTTCTCGCAAGGATTGAACGGCCACGGCTTCAAGACCGACCACGGCCACCTTACCGAGAAGAACCTGTGGTACGTCTACCTTGCCCACACCGATAACATCGAAAAAGCAAAAGCGGAACGAGACAAGTATCGAAAGATGAAGATCTTCCGCGATGCATGGCTGTTAACGGTACACCACTAAATTGTTGCCAGTTGCCGGTTACCAGTTACCGGTTCGTTTCGGTGTTACGTCATCACGACTGAGTCTTTGATCTTACAATCGAAGGTCAACCGTTAAATCGTAGCCTGCTCTCAACCGGCAACTGGCAACCGGTAACCATTCATTCCTCCGTAATGTGCACATACACATCCTTTGCCCTCAAAGCTTCTGCCTTTGCCGGTAGCAGCTTCAGCACAGCGTCGTTCCAGGGGTTGTTCACCATGGCCAGGATCTTGAGTCTGGGATAATCGAAGATGGCTTCGGGCACCTCCGTGATGTAGTTGTGAGAGATATCGAGCTCTTCAAGGGCCGTAAGCCGCAACAGTGAACCAGGAAACACTTTCAGGTAATTGTTATTCACGCGCAGATACCGGAGGCTGCTCATGTTGCCGATCCTTTCCGGTAACGTCCCCAGGCGGTTGTCCCACGCGTAAAGCCCTTCGAGGTGACGCAGCGTGTCGATATTCTCCGGCAGCGCAACCATATTGTTATGCGAGAGATACAACGTTGCCAGGTTGCTCCACTGGCAGAACGCGGGATCGAGCTGTTCGATGCGGTTGTGAAAAAGATCGATCTCCTTCAGCGTACGCAGGTTATACGCTCCCTTTGGCACCGATGTGAGCTGATTGCTGTAAAATGAAAGCTGCTCCAGTTTTTTGAGCTTTCCGATGGCCGCATCAACGCTGGCGATCTTGTTGGAATTGAAGTTCAGCTTTTTGAGGTTCGGGCACTTCCTGACAGAGGCGGGCACATGCACGATCTGGTTCTCATGCAGCGAGAGCCGTTCGAGGTACGGATGTTTTTTAATACGGTCTTTTAAAGTAAGCGCATTACGCTGCAGGCTCAGCTCGGTCAGTTTTTTGTTGTGCCGGGCCCCGTTGGGGAAACGTATGAGTCCGTTCTCTTCCAGGTCGAGCCTGGTAAGCGCTTTGAAGTTCTTGTATGACCGCGGTAATCCCGCCGGGTTGCCGTTGGTGATGGTAAGCGAGGTCACCGTGTTGTTGTCCGCCAACCGCAGCGGTTTTTGAGCGTGGTTTTGATAGATATAAATGGCCTTCAGCCTCGGCAGGGTGTTGAGCTTTTCGGGCAATGCATCCACGGAAGTGCCGATAAGCTCCAGCACCTCGAGCGCTGTACACTTCCAGAGCACCTCCGGGATCTCACGCTTGTTATAAACACATACTTTAGTGATACCACTGAAATCGGTAACACGAAGCAGACTGTCGGTCACTATGAAATCACGGCCCGGCCGGTAGATGGTCTTGAAGATAATGGCCTCCTCATAAAGCTTACCCTGCAATGTCATGAGGCTGTCGAACTTCTTTTGCCGCATCGGCTTTCGTTTCAGCTCTGCATCGATGTTATCTTGGATCGCGATCAGCTGCAGCGAGTCGGCGGCAGAGCGAAAAACGCGCACCCTTACCTCACCATACAGCTGCCCCTGCGCTTGTATTTTACCGGAGCAGAAGAAGGTGAGAAAAGTCAAAAAAATGACCGCTGAAAAATGCCGTTTTATTGTCATCATGCATTAAAACTAAGGATTTAGTTAATATCTGCAAAACGTGTCAGGATCAGTTGAGAAACAGCATAAAATAATTGAGTTTTTTCACTGGAAAAATGCTGTTTAGGCGCTAAAAAGCTTTATTTTTGACGGTTTTAAAGCTTTAAAATGAGCGAAGTTAAAGGTAAAGTTCCAGCCGATTATTCAGCCAGTAATATCCAGGTTTTAGAAGGTTTAGAAGCGGTCCGCAAACGTCCGGCCATGTACATCGGGGATGTAGGCATCAAAGGCCTGCACCACCTGGTTTGGGAGGTAGTAGATAACTCGATCGACGAGGCGTTGGCCGGTTATTGCGATGAGATCTCCGTATCGATCAATGAAGATAATTCAATTACCGTAGTAGACAACGGGCGCGGTATTCCCACAGATATGCACGAGAAAGAAAAACGCTCGGCGCTTGAAGTGGTAATGACAGTACTCCACGCCGGTGGAAAGTTCGACAAGAACACGTATAAGGTTTCCGGCGGCTTGCACGGTGTGGGTGTTTCGTGCGTGAATGCGTTGTCTGAAAAACTGATCGTGACCGTCTACCGCGAAGGAAAAACCTTCGAGCAGGAGTACGAGCGCGGTAACCCGCAGTATGCTGTACGTGTGATCGGCGAATCTGATCGCACAGGAACCACTGTACATTTCAAACCTGACAATCAGATCTTCTCCATCACGGAATATAACTATGAGACCGTGGCCTCACGTCTTCGTGAGCTCGCGTTCCTCAACCCCAGGATCCGCATCAACCTGGAAGACCTTCGCGAGAAGGACGAGAAGGGAGAAGCGCGCAGGGATACTTTCTTTTCAGAAGGCGGCTTGCGCGAATTTGTGGAGTACATCGATGCCACCCGCGAAAAGCTCATCGCCGAGCCCATCTTCGTGGAGAACGACAAGTCGGAGATCCCCGTGCAGGTGGCCATGAGCTACAACACATCCTTTACGGAGAACCTGGTGTCGTATGTTAACAACATCAATACCCATGAAGGCGGCACACACGTGGCCGGTTTCAGAAGGGCGCTGACCCGTACCCTCAAGAACTATGCAGACAAGTCGGGCCTGCTTGAAAAAGTGAAGATAGATATCAGTGGCGACGATTTCCGTGAAGGCCTTACGGCGGTGATCTCCGTAAAAGTGGCCGAGCCGCAGTTCGAAGGTCAGACCAAAACCAAACTTGGCAACTCAGACGCTATGGGCGCGGTTGACCAGGCTGTGGGAGAGATGCTCAGCCATTACCTGGAAGAGCATCCGCGTGAAGCGAAGCTGATCGTGAACAAAGTGATCCTTGCAGCACAGGCACGTCATGCCGCCCGCAAGGCACGCGAGATGGTGCAGCGCAAGAACGTGCTCACAGGAACCGGGCTGCCGGGTAAACTCGCCGACTGTTCCAGCACCGATGCCAGCCTCTGCGAGCTCTACCTGGTGGAAGGTGACTCCGCTGGTGGTTCTGCCAAGCAGGGAAGGGACCGTAATTTTCAGGCCATCCTGCCCTTGCGCGGTAAGATCCTGAACGTTGAGAAGGCGCAGGAGCACAAGATCTACGAGAACGAAGAGATCAAGAATATGATCACTGCCCTGGGTGTGTCTTTCGGAACCCCGGAAGATGACAAGGCGCTCAATCTTAGCAAGCTCCGTTATCACAAGATCATCATCATGACCGATGCCGATGTTGACGGAAGTCACATCCGCACGCTGATCCTGACGTTCTTCTTCCGTTACATGAAAGACCTCATCGAGAACGGTTACGTTTACATCGCGCTTCCTCCGCTTTACCTGGTGAAGAAAGGCAAGGAGGAACGTTATTGCTGGACAGAAGAAGAGCGCATCGCCATCGTGAAAGAGATCGGTGCGGGTAAAGAAGATTCAGTGAATGTGCAGCGTTACAAAGGTCTCGGTGAAATGAACCCTGAGCAGTTGTGGACCACCACCATGGATCCGGCAAAACGATCACTGAAGCAGGTGAGCATAGAATCGGCGGCAGAAGCCGATCACCTTTTCTCCATGCTCATGGGTGATGAAGTTGCGCCCCGCAGGGAATTCATTGAAAAGAACGCGAAATACGCACGCATTGATATTTGATCATGTTGTTGGCCTGTTTTTTTAGACACCGAATTCAAACAACATGAACGAAACGGTCATTTCAACGGAAAAGATTGCGCAACAGATCATCGAGAGCAATTACGTCAGCCGTGATCTGAGCTGGCTGCAATTCAATTACCGTGTGCTGGACCAAGCCAGGCACATCGACCGCAGTATTTTTGACCGGCTGAAATTTCTTTCCATCACAGCTTCCAACCTCGACGAGTTCTGCACCATCAGGCTCGGAAGCCTTTACAATTACATCGACTACGGCAAAGAGCGCTTTGATTACAACGGCCTGCGCGAAGAACCTTTCCGGAGATTGATGCTGGCAGAGACCCAGCGGTTCGTGAAGGACCAGAATGAGTACTACGTTAAAAAACTGAAACCGCTCTTTCACAGCAACGGTTTTATCATTGCCGAATACCGCGACCTGTCAGTGGAAAGCATTCAGCGTGTGAATGATTATTTCTATCACACCATCTTTCCCATGCTCACGCCAATGGTGTTCGATAACTACCACACCTTTCCGGTGCTGATGAACAACAGGCTGCTGTTTGGCGTGGTGACCAAGAACCCGACCGATCAACAGAACCAGCTCAAGGTGTCGTTTATCCAGGTGCCGCATAACCTGCCGCGGTTCTACGAGATCGTGACCGACGACACGATCCAGTTCGTGCCCGTAGAAGACATCATATCGAACAATATCCACCACCTTTTCAGGAACGTGGAGATCGCCAGCGTGAACCTCTTCCGCATCAACCGGAACGGCGATTTTACGCTGGAAGAAAGTGAGGACATCGAATCAAACTTCCTGGAAGACCTCAAACGAAAGCTGAAGACACGCCGGAGCGGAAGGGTGGTGCGGCTGGAAGTGGAAGAGAATCCCGACCCGTGGATGATGCGGTTGCTGAAGATCCAGTGGGACCTTGACGATAACAACATCTTTTACATCTCGAAAGAGAGCATGGTCGACTTCACGGGCCTGCTCCAGATCGTGAATCACAAGGAGTTCAAGACACGACGCGCACACCCGCGCGATCCCATTAAGCCACTGAACTTTCCCGAGCAGGGCACACGCGATCTGTTCGAGGTGCTGAAAGAGCGCGATATTCTCTTACACCATCCGTACAATTCCATGGAGCCCGTGCTGGAGTTGCTGGAGAAAGCTGCCGACGATCCTTATGTGCTTTCGATCAAGATCACCATTTACCGGGTGGCGCGTGAGTCGCGGGTGACGGCTGCGTTGCTGAAGGCGGCGGAGAACGGAAAACACGTGTCTGTGCTGTTCGAGGTGAAAGCGCGTTTTGACGAGGAGAACAACCTTCGCGAGGCACAGCGCCTGCAGAAAGCAGGATGTTTTGTGATCTACGGTGTCAGCAGCCTGAAGACCCATACGAAGCTGCTGCTCATTGTACGCAAGGAAGACGACGACAAGGTTTACCGTTATGTTCACCTGTCCAGTGGCAACTATAACGAATCAACTTCACGGTTTTATGTAGACATCGGTCTGCTCACCACCCGCGAAGGTTATGCCCAGGACGTTTCAGAATTCTTCAATGTAATTACAGGGCATTCGCAGCCCTCTACATACCGTAACCTGATCACATCGCCGCGTGATATGCGCATTCAGCTCTGCAACCTGCTGCAGAAAGAAGCCTATAACGCGCGCAACGGTATTCCCGCTGGCATCGTGATCAAGCTCAATTCCTTACAAGATAAAGAATTCATCGATGAGATCTACGCAGCCTCCCAGTCAGGTGTGCCCATCAAGCTGATCGTGCGGGGCATGTGCTGCCTTCGCCCGCGCAGAAAAGGACTGAGCGAGAACATCGAAGTGATCTCCATCGTGGGCGAATTCCTCGAACACTCGCGCATCTATTATTTTCACAACGCGGGAAATCCCAAGGTTTATATCGGCAGCGCCGATGCCATGGTGCGAAGCTTTGACCGCCGCATCGAATCACTGTTCCTGCTCGAGGAAGAGATCCTCAAGAAACAGGCCATCAACAACCTGCGCTACAACCTGAAAGACAACGTGAACTCTTACATCATGCAGGAAGACGGATCGTACATGGTCAAGGAGCTCAACGGAGAGCAGGCCTTCAACATCCACAAGGAGTTCTACAATGTCACGAAAGACATCGTGATGGACGCGAAGCTGTTTTGAGCTTCGAAGAACGATGAGTCTATAGAAACGAAGTCTGCTGCTTCGATCACAGCGTAGGTAGGGTCCACAGTCCACGGTCGACAGTCCAAAGCATGAGGTGTATCGCTTAATCGTACCTCGTAAATCGTACCTCCCAATCTACCGGTAATTATAATACTGAGGACACTCGGGGTTCTTATGCACGCCGCGGATGATGGAACGGAAATTCAGCATGAACTCGTGGGAGCCGTTGGAGAAGCCGTTGATGTCTGAGCCCGTCCAGTCGTAAGAGTAGCCGAAGTGGATCTTATCGCTGAGCTTGAGGTCGATGTAAGTGATGAAGGCATCGCCCAGGCGCCACGAGGTACCAACGCTGAACACATCATAAAATATAAAGGCGTTGTTGATGTCGAAGCTCAGTGGCTGACCTTCCTGCGCCCTTACCAGCACCGATGGATTCATCTTCACGCGGTCCATGCGGTCGATGGGAAAAACAGCACCACCCCTGATGAAGTAGTAACGCGCTTCGCGGATCTCCGAGAGGAAGTTCTCCGCCGTGGTGGCCACTTTGTTGTTGAGGATGAATGGCACGGAGAAGCCCAGGAAATAATTCTTCTTACTGAAAAAGACACCTGCGCCGAAGTTGGGTTTGATGTCGTTGACAATATTGTGGAAGGCGGCATCGTCCGGATTGTTGAGGTCGAGCTTGCTGAAGTCAGCGCCCAGCAGGTTGATGCCCGCCTGCAAGCCCATGGACAGCGTAGCCTCCTGCAGGTGGATGCGGTACGCGTAACTTCCGTAAATATGGTTGTTCCTGTAACTTCCGATCTCGTCGTGATTCACCATAAGGCCTACACCCACCTTGTTTCTCATGAGCGAAGTATGCGAGCTGAAGTTGAATGTTTTCGGCGCACCCGGAAAGTTCACCCACTGGTTCCTGTACATGGCGGTGGCGCTGAGCTGAACGTTGCTTCCCGCATAGGCAGGATTGATGACCAGCTCGTTAAAATAGTACTGCGTGAAAACAGGGTACTGCTGTGCCATGCTCACGGTAAAAGACCCTGACAACAGTACCGCCACCCAAAAAATCCTCATATAAACTTTTGCCATGGTATTATCAGTTTACAACCTCCAGGTATCCCGCCATTGGCTTGGAGCCGTCGCGTTTGTCAATGATGTAGAAGTAAGTGCCGTCAGGGAGGTTATTTCCCATCAGGCTGAGCCCCTTGTTGGATTTCCCATCGAAGTAGGTCTCTATGTTGTCGTATCCTGTTGCCTCGTATACCAGCGTTCCCGCGCGGTTAAAGATCTTCACCAGGTTATTGGGGAACTCATCGATGCAGCTGATCAGGAAGATGTCGTTCTTGCTGTCGATGTTCCGCGATACGCCATTGAAGGGACGGATCTCCGTTTTCACTTCAATGTCTTTTGTAGTAGCGCATCCCAGCACGGAGGTCACCGTCACGGAATAGTATCCGGCGGGGATGTCCTGGATGCTGGGCTCGGCAACCGTGATACCGTTTCCGGTCCAGATCACACTCGCGATATCGGTATCGTTCAGCATATAGATCGCCAGGAAGCCATTCTCCTGTCCGCAGGTGGCCGCCGTTGCCCTGAAATCGAAGTCAGGATAAACGGGCGCCTCGATAATATCCCCGTTCGCAGGGCCTGAGATACAACCCGTGAGGCGGCTCGTAGCCGAAACGTAGTACCGGCCTTCGCTCAGGTTGCTGTAGATCTCTCCCTTATAACGCGCAGAAGTGGTGTCGGCCGGTGTGCCCGGATCGGTTGGATACCAGTGGAAAATGAAATCACCGGTGTTTCCATTCACAGAGGCCGCCAGCGCTCCGTTATCAGCCGCGCAGCTGGTTACGTTGGAGATCAGCTCCACCTGTGGGATCGGTATCGGAACGGTAGCTTTGTCTATCGCAACGGTGGCGGTACTGGAACATCCTGTAACGATGTGGGTCGCTGCCACGGTATAGGTGGTGGCTGCCAGGTTGCCGGCTTCGGCTCCGCTGAACAGGGGCGTGCCCGCGGGAGGGTTCCCCAGGTACCAGTCGAAATCATAGTTCACAATGTCGCCGTTCACGGTAGCCCTGGCAACACCGTCGGGTCTTGCAGGATCGCAGAGGGTCAGCGGCGCAAGGGCAGTGGCCGACACCACCGGATAGATCCTGCCATCATCAATGGTTACCGTTACTACAGGCGATTGGCAGAAAGAATCCAGATTGTCTACCGCCACCACGGTATAGTTTCCGATCGCCAGATTGTTCACACCTTTTCCGGTGTAGTCGCCGGGTACTGTCACGGTGTTTCCGATGTCCCAGCTATAGGTATAGTCGAAGCTGCTCCCGCTGGTCACAGTGGCGAACACGGCACCGTCATCCGCAGAGCAGAAAGTAACCGGTGCCGCCGAAGCAGTGATGTTTACAGGCGCAACTTCCAGGGGAAGCGTATAGGTCTCTCTGATGGTACAATGATTCAGGTTGTTGATCGCTTCCACGGTGTAGGTGATGGACGTTTGCCCTGCGGGGATGCTGATGCCTGTAAATGCAGGGCCCGCGAACTGCACGGGGCCACTGGCGGAGGTACCCGCATACCAGTTGTAAGAATACGTAGTGCCTGCTACGCCACCGTAAGCGTTGACCACAAGCTGTCCCTGAACGTTTGCGGGTTTCAGGCATCGCGTTGGTTTGGTGAAGCCTGTCAGGACAACGTTGATGGTGCCCTTGGTTTTATCGGCGATCTCGAAGGCCACCATCGCGGAAGCACAGTTCAGGCCTGCGGTACCTGCGTTCTTGGTTGCCATCACATAATAAGTACCTGCCGTAAGACCGTTGATGCTGCTGGTGGTATTGGGTGCACCGGCATTGGGCAATATATTCTGGCTGGCATCGTACCATGCAAAAGTGTAGCTCGTTACCGGAACGGTACCTGTGCCTTCGCTGATGTTGGATACCGAGGCTGCGCCGCCGTTCATCAGATCGCAGAACGTGACATCGGTGATGGCGATGCTGGCCGCCGGAATGGAGATCACCGGTGGATTATTCAGGATCTGTATCGTGGCAACGGAAGGACATTGCGTAGCCCGGTTGGTCACTTCCACGGTGAATAGACCAGCGGGAAGTCCCGATGCTACAGCCCCACCGTTAGCGGTGCTTCCTCCTGTACCTGTACCGAGCAGGGGTGAGGTGGCATCAGCGCCTTCGTGCCATGCGTAATCATAATCACTTTCGGGAGCGACGCCATCGATGTTGAGCTCGATCCTGCCGCTGCCGGTAGTGCCTGTACAGTTCATATTGGCATCGACCAATGTTGTAGCGATAACAGGGTATGTAACATCATGTTTGATCTCCACGATCAGCGGCACCGAGGGACAGTTGCCCAGCAGCGGGTTGTTCTCCACGGCAACGATGGTATAGAAGCCTGGCATTAAACCGCTGAGTGTGTAGTTGGCGGTGCCGTCTCCGTTCAATATTCCTGCCGCCCCGGGCCTGGATTCAATCAGTGTGCCTGACGTGCCACGTCCCGCGTAAAAGTTCACGATGTAATCGCCAACCGAGAAGCTTATCGGAGGCGGCCCGGGAATGACGGCATCGGTGGGCTCGAGCTGCACCGTGAGGTCACCTTCATTTTTCGGCGAGCAGGTAGTGGCGGGGTTGGCCGACACGAGCGTGAGTGACTGCGCGCTTGCAAAAGGAAGCTCAAATGCTTCCGTCACCGAACAGCCCGTGTTGAGGTTTGTGGCGCGGATGGTATACAGCGCGCTGGTCAGCTGAACCTGCTTCGAAATGGTAACGCCTGTCTCGGTAGCGAATGGTGTAGTGTCTGCGTTCCTGAACCACTCGATCGTGAAGCCTAGCGTATTGCCTGCGGCAGATACTTTTACCTCCAGCTCCCCGTCGTTGGCGTTACAATCTGTGGGCAGTTTAGGGACGCTGTTTTGCACGATGGTGGTAACCGGTGTAACATCGGTTACAGTGGCTGTGATCGGCGCTGTGGTACAATGCTTCGTTTTGTGTACGGCCCTCACTGTGTAAGTTCCTGCGGTGAGGCCGTCAAGCACATGATCCGTATCAGGGTAGTCAGGTGTTGCATCCGCGACAGTGCCGTTGAACCATGAGAAGGTATAATCAGAAGGAGAGTCAAGCGATACATTCACGGTAACGCTTCCATCCGGTGTGGTACAATTCATCTGGTTGGCCACAGCACCCACTATCAAAGAGGGTGTTACAACGGCGTTAGCGATGGTCACCTGCTCCGTGTCTGAGCAGCCTGTAGATACGAGGGTTGCCTTCACGGTATAGATCCCAGCTGCCAGTCCTGTTGCATTGGCCGAAGACGATATGCGATTCGCCGCCAGGGTATTCTGGCCCCTGAACCACTCGAAGGCGTAGCCCAGTGTATTGCCACCCACGTTCGCCGATGCAGCACCGTTGGGCCGGGCAGGATCGCAGGAGGTCTGGTTAGTGGAGCCGGTCACTGAAACCGTGACCGGCGCGGACTGATTCACGGTAACGGTTACCGGCGTCGACTCACATTGTGAGCTGTTGTGCGTGGCTACCACCGTGTAGGAGCCGCCGCCAAGATTGGTGTAATTGTCACCTGTAAAATCAGGCGCGGGTTTCACATTGCTGCCGTTGTACCAATCGAATTTGTATCCCGTTACTACGTTGTTCACGGTGGCGGAGGCGCTGCCGGTGTTGCCCGATGCACAGGTGATGCTTACCGCAGAGGCCGTCACCACAGGCTTGATCGAATTGTCTATCACGTCGTACGAGGCGATGGTGCGGCACCCGGTGGCCTTTTCTGTGACGATCACCGTGTAGGTTTTCGGCTTGAGGCTGGTGGCAATGTGGCTCACACTGATCTGCGGATCGGTGATGGTTCCCTGGCCTTCGTACCAGGCAAACGTAAACAGTCCCACAGGTTCCCCAATGCCGTCGTTATCTGTATCGTTGACAATGGCCCTGAGCTTGGCGTTGGGGTTCTTACAATTGTCGTAAGGATTCTCCAGCACGATCTTCGCCTGGATATTACGGTCTACACGTCCCACGGTAACAGAAGCGGAGGCAGAGCTACAGTTCGCGGTTTTGTGAATGGCAAACACGGTGTAAGTACCTTCGGCGAGCCCGTTCACAGAGGCGCCGGTATGGTCGGCGGGAATGGGTTTGGCCACCGCGCCGTCAGACCAGTAGAAATTGTACGACGTGGTATTTTCGCCACCGCCAGCTACAGGAATGAAGGCTCTCACCGCGCCGTTATCGGGCGAAGTGCTTCCCGTACACTTGATGTTATCTGCCACCTTTAACGCCGTAATGGCTACGGGTATGGGATTGACCGGTGTGGAGATCACGTTGTCGCTATAATCACATTCAAGAAAATCCGTATTGGGCAATGTGATGGGGGGCACCTTTGTACCGGCATCGTTGAGCACGATATAAAGTGTGAAAGGACCTCCCGGGCCGTTGACCGTGGCATTCGTGATGGTGTGAATGGCATCCACCCCGAGGTTGAGCGGCACCATGATCGTATTCAGCTTGATACCGCCAGCAGCCATGGGGTTGCCGTTGTAGAATGTAATGGGCACACTACCGCTCAGGGACATGTCGCCCGTGTTCTGCACCTGGAAAGAGATCGTAAAGTTCTGGCCCGGACAGGTCGGCGGGTTCACCGTGAGTGAATTGTTGACGAAAGCCAGGTCCGGTGATTTGTACGTGGGGCAGCCATCGATGTTCAGGAAAGGTGCCTGGTTGAGGAAGCCGTTCAACGGCCTGTTAGGACCAACGGTACAGTTACCCGTAGAGAATACCAGGTGATGCTTTTGCTGTTTGATGGGAATGGTGAGGTCGTCATTGACGTTCACGTTGAAGTAACCGTGCTGATTCCATACCCTGCGCGCCGGTACCCATGGGTCGCTGGCCGAACGGAACACACGTACATGCGAGTAACGTGAGTAGCCGAGGTTACAGAAATTGGCGATCGCATCGTCGTCATCAAATCCGCAGGTGACGCACAGCTCTGTCGAACCATCGGCATCTACATCGGCCACGATCGGGTATTCGCGGTTGGTCCTCGAAACACAGGCCTGCTGGTTGTAAACCGTACCGGTTGTTCCGTTGATGATGTAGAGAAAACGCTCGTCGCGGTAAACGATCTCCGATTTGCCGTCGCCGTTGAAGTCGAACAGCGTACATCCGGTGTAACCCGAAGTTTCTTCATTCACTGTTTTGGGACTCCACGACATGGGCTCGAGGCGTTCGTTCAGCGCATAGAGGAATTTTCCGGATACATAGGAAATGTTCAGCTTGCCGTCGCCATCCAGGTCGGCAATGTTGATCCTTCCCGTACCGTTCTGCCAGCCATTCTTGTAATACTCACCCGTCTGGGTAGGGCAGGCATAGATCGTGAAGTTACCCGGAATGGGATCCGAGTACGTGGCAATGGTGTCGTTCTTCACATCCCAGAAAAAAATGGTTGTGTTGTCGCCATGAGCTCCGGTGGAGCCCGATGCAAGCACATCCAGGGATCCATCCTGGTTGTAGTCGGCCACGCTGGTAGCGTTGAACTCATTCCTGATAAAGTAGTCGTTGCGTTTTTTGAGCAGCGTGAGCGAACCGTTGTCCAGTGTTCTGTTGCCGAGGTCTACGCTGTAGATGGCGCAGCCCACCACGAGCTCGAGCTTGTCATCACCTTCCATGTCAACGGCTACGGGGCCGCCGTTGGTCTTCGACCAGCTGGAGGCTGTTGATTTTACGATCCTCGTTCCTGTATGCGCATCGTAGATGGCGTCTTTCACGTAGAGCTCGACTTTTCCATCGCCGTCAAAATCGGCAAGCCCGTAGTTCACGGGTTCGCCCCTGAGGGGCTCGCTGCGCCAGATCAGGTTCAGGCTGCAGTCATAGGCGTAAAAATGGAATGTTGAGTTGTTGTCGCCCGGAGGATCTTCAATACCATAGAAGAAGATCTCACCGCAGTTGTCATTGTCGATGTTCGCGATAGCGATCTCCCATTGCGGCTCGAAGTCTACGGTGGCTTGTTGCTGGATCGATCCGTCTGTACCGTTGAGGATGAACAACCGGTCTGTGTATCGGTTCATGGTGATGATCTCAGGCTTGCCGTCGCGGTTGAGGTCACCAATCGCCATCCTTGACAGGTGGTTGGTAGTTTCATTCGGCGAAGCGAAATCGAGCGCCATGGTAAACTGGGGGAAGGCCGGCGGTGTTACTTCGCACTGCGCATCTTCTCCCAGATAGAAATCTTTGCAGAATGTGCTGACGGAACAATCGCGGTCGTAGCAGTCAATGAATCCGTCTCCGTCATCATCCCTTCCATTGTTACAGACCTCCTGTGCTTTCAGTGATGTAAATGCAGTCAGGCACAGCATCAGCAAAACAGCTAACCTTTTCATACAGGTAGTATTTGTTTTTACAAATTTCTGATATACGAATATGCGTATACAGCCGGTTTATGAGGCTTCCTGTGTGGGTTGTAACCGTTTATATGTAAGGTTTGGGGGCCTATTTAGCCGTAATGAAGAAGTCGGGCGACCATTGGTATTTTACATCGACGACCTGTATCAAAAAGTTTACCGTAATAAGGTAATGCTGCCGGTTTTGGGCTTTGTGGTCTCGCCTTCGCATTTAATGACGAAATAATACACGCCGTCAGGGAGCTTGCGACCATTGAATGTTCCGTCCCAATCATTATGATAAGGTTTTGCTTCGTGCACCTTCACACCTTTATCGTCATACACAACGATCTGGCAACCCGGATATTCTTCGATCCTGTCTACCAGCCAGAACTTTCCGAACTCGTCACCATTGTCGGGCGAGAAGAATTTTGAAGGCGAGATCTTGCTGTAGATAGAACCTTCCCGCACGCGAAGCTCGATGACAGCTTCACCTTTGCAGCCATTGGTATCGGTACCTTTTACGGTGTAGGTGGTGGTCACCAGTGGTGTAGCCGTAGGGTTGGGAACGGAAGCGCTCGTCAGGGCGTCTGCGGGTGTCCAGAGATAGTTCTGCAAACCAGCTGCCGTCAGCACTGACGACTGGCCTTCGGCCACCTCGGCAGGGTCTGCGGTGATGGTCACTTGTGGCTCGGGGAAGAGCTTCACCTCGCGGGTGGCGTTGATGACGCAACCTGTTGCCGTGGTAACATCCACGGAGTAAGTGGCTGCGCTTTTTACGTATACAAACTGTGTGGTGGCGCCGGTGCTCCAGCTATAACCAGTGAAAGGACCTGTGATCTCGAGCTTGAGACTGTCGCCGGGACAGAACGAGAATTTGTTGCCTGTGTTGCTGATGGTTGCCACCGGCGCGCTCGTCACCGTGATGCTCTTCGATGTGGTGGCGGCACATGCGCCATTGCTGTATGATACGGTGAGCTTGGCGTTGAAAGGAGAGCCTGCGGTAGTAAGGTATTTGTGAATGGGACTGGTTTCAGTTGATGTGTTGCCGTCGCCGAATTCCCATGCCGCGGTAGCTACCACATCCGGGTCTGTAATTGACTGGTTGGTGAATGTGATGTTCTGGCCCATACACGCCGTTGATGGTGCGGTAAAAGTTGGTGTAGGGGCGGTGGCAAAAGTAAGCGTGACCGCGTCTGCTTTCACGGCCGTACATCCGGTGTAGGTTGCCTCAACATAGTATTCACCCGATGCATCGGCGAGATAGCTGGCCGAATTGCCACCGGGAATGCTCACGCCGGCTTTGAACCATTGGTAAGAAAATCCTGACGCCGATGTTACGGAAAGTGTTCTGTTTGCTGTACATACAATGTCAGGACCACCGGTATTGATCACAAAACCTGGCAGGGCAATAGCGCTTACCACCACTTCTGAACGTTGAGCAATGCAGCTTCCGGCATAAACATCAACATAATAACGGCCCACGTTGGGATCTCTGAAGTTGGTGAGCGATACGGTGGCGCCGGTGGCAGAAAACCCATTGGGTCCCGTCCATTCGTAACGGCTTGCGCCCGGTGGCGGAGGGTTGTCAACGGAAAGATTCAGTGTGCTTCCGATACAAACAGGACTGTTGCTGTTAAATGTCGCCGTGCCTCCCAGTGTATTCGTCCCTACTTTTACCTGCACTGGCACGGAGGTAAGCGCGCATGAACCACCCTCGGCTGTAAGAGTCACCGTATACGTGAAATCGCCGGCAGCCGCCACGTTGTAAAATTCACTCGGCCCTGTCTGCACAGTAGCTCCGGATCCGGTTTCTTTCCAGGTATAAGTAGCGCCCGGGCTCACGCTCGAGGTCAGCTTGAGCGGAAGCAGGTTCGCACAAACTTCCAGGGGCCCTTCCGGACTGATCTTCGGTTTGATACAGGATGTATTGCGCAGGATGGAAACCTTCGATACGGTCACGCCATTGTTGTCTGCGCTGACGAACGCAACGTCAGGTTTCGCGTCGCCGTCGATGTCACCGATGCCAAGGTGGCGGTGAATGAAAGTTGTAGGTTCCACGGAGCGGTCGAAGTCGAGGTTGCCGGAAGTGCTTTTGTTGTTCAGCAGTGTGAGTGAATTTTTGGCGATGGAGGTCACCACAATATCCGGTTTGCTGTCGCCGTCAAGGTCGCCGAAATCGAGCCCCCAGGGTGAATCTTCCGTGAGGAAGCTCTTTGGTGCGGCGAACGTAAAGGTGTTGCCGGAGCTTTGGTTGCGCATGATCCTGATCTCCGAGGAAATGAGGAATGTGGCGGCGATGTCGGGCTTCTGGTCGTTATCGAGATCACCCACCCTGAGCTCTACAATAGGCTTGTCGAACGGAATGGTTGTAATGGCACCCAGTGAGATGTTTCCCGGAGTGCTGTTGTTGGCGATGATCGCGATGGGGCTTGTGGCCACCAGGTAGGGCGTTGTGATGATCTCCGGCTTGCCGTCTTCATTGAGGTCGTCAACGGCCAGCGCGCTGGAGGAGACAAGGCCGGGCAACGGATATTTTACCGGTGTGGAGGCAAAAGCTACCGTGGCGGTTGTGCTCTGGTTCTTCAGGATGAACAGGTTGCCGATAGCCGGTGTGCTGGAGTTGTTGTCGTGGTCTTCTGACGATTTGCTGGTCACCACGATCTCCGGTTTTCCATCGCCGTCGATGTCGGCGATCTTGGTGCGGTGAAGCTTTTCACCCGTGATCCGGAAGACCTTTACAGGCAAAAAGGTTGGTGTGGCGGCGGTGGTGGTGTTCTGCAGCACGAAGATCCTGTCTTTGTCACCTTCTTCGGTGAGCACGAGCTCAGGTTTGCCATCGCCGTTCAGGTCTCCGCAGGTGATGAGCAGCGTGAGCGCATTGATGAGGGTTTGTGGGATCGCCGGCGTGGAGAAGCTGATGTTGCTCAAGCCTGGCGATGCCGTATTGTTCACCAGGATGTTGATGGAGCTGGATCCCTGGTTGGCGGTGGCCACATCGGTTTTGCCGTCGCCGTTGAAGTCACAGAGGCAGATATCGTACAGGCCGTTGTTGGCGGTGAAGTCGCGCTGAGGGCCTTCGAGATTGGCCGGACCAAAGCCCGTGTTGCCACCGAAGCTAAGCATGAAATTGTGGGGTGTATAGGCTGTAAGGCCCGAGGTGGTATTGGTTACCGAGATCTTCTCATAAGTGGTTCCCGCGGGTACCTTTACCTCCAGCACCTGGTCGGTGGGAGGGGCGTTGAGCGTACCTTTCACGGCCCCGAAAAAAACAGCCAGCCTGGAAGCATCCGTGCCAAATCCGCTGCCTTTGATGGTAACAACCTCCTGGTTTCCGGCGCTCAGCTTGTTTACGGTAGTGATCACCGGTTGCTGCGCAAATGAAGACAACCCTGCAATAGTCAGCATTGCTGCAATGAGTATTTTCATCATTTTGTGGTTAAAATCAAAGTCCATAGTCGATGGTCCATAGTCGATGCTGCTTCCAGCCCTAACCATGGACTATCGACCATGGACCATGGACTGCGAGTACATAAATCGCCTTTACCCGTCATAATGTAACCTACTCTTCCTTAATGGTTACGATCAGCACCCTGGCCTCCCGCAGTTTTGAATAATGCTTGAGGTTCCGGGTCTCTTCGTGTGCTTCTGCCGCCTTTGTGGTCTCAAATACGTGCACATAGTACTTTTTATCAGCTTCGTTATAGAACACGTTGGCGTTGTATTTCTCGTTGATGAGCTTTTTCTTGTAGATGTCCGCCGCGGTGAAATCGCCGAAGGCCCTGATCACCACGTAGTATTTTTTCTTCACGGCTCCCTGGTCGCGGAGGTCATCCGGATCTTCCTCCTTATGCTGGAAGCGTGCTGAGTGTTGTTCGTTGGCAACCCGGATGGTAGACCTGAGCACGGGAGCCTCGCGCCTGTATTTTTTAGGCTTGCCGATCCGCAGTCCCAGCTGCATTTCATGGGTGCCGCGCGAGAAGGCAGCCTCGGGCTGATTGCCGGGCTCATACGAGTAGCTCAGCAGGAATCTGTTGATGGAAAACCCAAGCGATCCTGTGGGGCCATACGACTGGCGGTATGCAGCGCCCAGCCAGAAGTTCTGCGAAAGGTTGAGCTTTCCCATCACCTCGAACTGGTTGTTGCCCGCCTTCGAATATTTGTAGAACGCATAGAACTCCAGGGGAGCGTAGGCGTCGTTGGTCTTCACTTTCGCACGCACACCACGCTTGCGGCGACTCACGATCTTACCTTCCACTTTCCGTTTGAAGGAGGTGGAGATGACGACGTTGTCGAGGGGAGACGTTGTGGTGTTTACGAACGAACCTGCGCTGTTGAACTTGGGCGCAAAGAGCTGCGGCAGTGTGACGCCGAAGTTCAGGCCTGTTGCCGATTTGATCACCATGCCGAAGTTCGCGGCCGGCTGCATGTTGTTGGCCAGGTAGTTTGCGATGGCAGGGTCCATAGGATCGGCCTGCGAAATATCGATGGTATTGGAGATGGCGCCGCCGGAGAGACCGAAGTACATGTTGCTCTTCTGGTTGAGCGAAACGCTGTAGGCATACGTGAACAAAAAATCCGAGGTGGTGAGCAATCCGCGCTTGAATGACGAAGCCTTTACACCGATGCCCGCGCGGCTTTCGTTGATCATGGTGTTGAAGCTTACAGTAGTAAGTTCCGGGGCACCTTCGATGCCCATCCACTGTTGCCTGTGGTTCACAAAAAGGTAGCTGTATTCAGTGGCGACTTCCGCAGGATTGTAAAGGTATGGATTGAGGTAATAGCTGTTGTACACAGCATAGTTCTGAGCAATGGTTCTGCCGTGGGTTAAACAATGAATAAGCACTAAAACGTAAAAGCAATTACGCATCCTTTATATTAAGTATGAACCCAAGCGCCCAGGTCATTCAAAAAATGCAGGATGTTCCTGCGAACCTCGCTTGAAAAGTTAGGCCTTTATTGCTCAGACGAATGAATAGTTAAGTTCAAATGCTCAAAAAGTTCATTCATAGAAAACAGTACAATATACGGCGTTTTTTACTTTCTTCAGTTATGATTAGCCGTTTACTTGGTGCTCTTAACTGAATTTGCTGATAAACTGACTATTTTCTAGCCAAGTGAAAATTAAAGCATTTGCCCTTGTTTTCTTTTTGTTCTCCGCACATCGGTCCTTATCGCAAATCCTGGTTGGCCCCGTAGCCGGAGGCCAGTATTCATGGATTAGCTTCGGTGACAAAGAAAACAAAGATCTTTACAAAGTGAAACCTGTGCCGGGTTACCACGCAGGGGCAGCGTTGTCATTTCTGGTGCGAAAAAGGTTTTTTTTACACACTTCTTTTTTGTACTCTACCAAGGGAAAGATCATCGAAGGCAAGAGCGGTGAGCCGCTGAAGAACAGGGTAACCTATCATTACATCGATGTGCCCATCCTCTACACCGTTGATTTCAAAGCAAAGCTCGGGCGCCTGAAAGAGTTCAAATATTACGTGGGACTTGGGCCTAACGTGAGCTACTGGCTGGGCGGCAAAGGAAAGATCACCTACGTTGATTACGGTGACAATCTGGTATCGGATCAGCCTTACACCATCCAGTTCAACCCGGGTTCGGGCGATACACCTTCCGATGAAATGACCATCGCAGCAGACGCCAACCGCATCCAGCTCGGACTCTGTCTCACGGCAGGCGCTGTTTTTGAACCTGTCACCCACCGGAAATTTATGGTAAACCTCCGGTACGAGCTCGGCCATAGTTTTTTTAATCCTACCCGCAACGGTATGTTCAAAGATACCTACTACCAGGATGTACTTCGCTCGCGCAACCAGGGCATCCGCCTTTCAGTTGCCTACCTTGTAGATCTCAGGACCGGCGAACGAAAGAAGGGCAAGAGCACGATCAAACGCAATAGGTTGTGAGCAGAAATGCAATAAATGCAAAACGCAAAGTGCGCAAAGAAACCGCAAAGGCCGCAGAGGCATGTATGTTTGAGAGACGATTCTGCGCTTAAAGGAGGTTAGAATATCATTAGAGAATGCAAAGCAATTCTGCTGTAAATTGCGCGACCGTACCTTAGCGTTCTTTGCGCTTCTTCGCGCCCTTTGCGTGAACCGGTATTAAAACTCTAACTTCTTCTGCTGTGTGTTCTTTTCGTAGAGGTACAACATGATGCCATCTTTCAGACCTACTTCGGGCACGAGGATGCTGGCGGCGTGTGCCCACTCCATCACCTTGGTGTAGATATCACTGGCGGGGACGATCACGTCGGCGCGGTCAGGGTTCATCTGCAGCTGATAGATGCGCTGCTCCAGCGAATAACTTTCGATCATCTGCCGGATCTCTTTTACTTTTTTGATGGAAAGGGTCTTGCCGGGTTTCTGCTTGGCGAGCTCGAAGATCTTGCTGATGTTTCCACCGGTTCCCACGGCAGTGACCTTGCCGTATTCCTTCTTCACATTTTCCTTCACCCAGCGTTCCATGTCTTCCCACATGGCAGGCGAGTCCGTTTGCTCGAGCACCCGCACCGATCCGATCTTGAACGAACGTGTTTTGATTTTTTTTCCATCCACATAGAGGTTCAGCTCCGTGCTTCCACCGCCCACATCGATATGCAGGTACGTCTTTTTGGTGAGGAAGGAGCTGATGGCCCTGTTGATGAGCTCCGCTTCGCGGTTGCCGTCGATGATATTGATCGTGATGCCCAGCTCGTTCCTGACCTCTTCCGCCAGGTCGGGGCCGTTCTCCGATTCACGCATGGCCGAGGTGGCGCAAAACATGTAGTCGGTCACTTCGTAGAGCTCCACCAGCAGCTTGAAAGCCTTCATCAGCTTCTTGAACTTTTCAATACTTTTGGCGCTGATCTTCCCGGTAGAGAAAACATCATGGCCAAGCCTGAGGGGAAAACGGACGTACTCGAGTTTTTTGAACAGGAATGTAGGGCTGTTGTCCAGCACGGTGGACACCTGGAAGCGAATAGCGTTGGAGCCGATGTCTATGGCAGCGAGTTTCAATCGATATCGTGAATGGCAGTTAACAATTTCTTCATATCCAGATTACAACCGGACGGCGCATTTATGGGTCAATAATACTGTGATACGCAAAACTATCAAACTTTTTCTATTCGCCGCACTTGGCCTGGTACTCAGTGGGTGTCCGCCGGGAGATCCTTATCCCGAATTCCCGGTTGACGAGGTTGAAGGCTACAAGCCGGTATATGCCACCGATGCGGAAGCAAGCATCGAATTCCAGGAGGCCAGGCCCCTGAAGAAACCCGGCAAGATCTACGTTTATGGCAAGTACCTGCTGGTGAATGAACAATCTCAAGGCATCCATGTGATCGATAACACAGACCCGTCGGCTCCCAAGCCCGTCGGTTTTCTTCGTGTTTATGGCAATGTGGATATGGCTGTACGGAACAATGTGCTGTATGTGGATCACATCGGCGACCTGGTGGCCCTGCAGATCACGGACCTGAACAACATCCAGGAGATCAGCCGCATCTCTTCCTGGAGCAATGACCTGCCGCCTGCCGATGACTCTGCCCTGGAATGGGAAAGGCGTGGCCGTTATTTCGAATGTGTAGACCCTGAGAAGGGCAAGGTGATTGGCTGGATTTTAACCACTTTAAAAAAACCAGAATGCTACCGGTAAGATCGCGGATATTCGTGGCAATTTTTACATTGTGCGTGCTGCTGGCCGCTTGTGACGATGACACAACCACAGGCCCGCTGCAGGGCAAAAGCGGCTCTATGGCCAGGTTTGTGCTGGCAAAGGACCATCTCTATGTGGCCAACGAAACCACCATCAAGGTGTTCCAGGTCGAAGCCAATGGTGCACTCACCTCGTCAGGCGCTGTGGAAGCTGGTTTTGGCATCGAAACCATCTTCGCCAAGGACGACAACCTCTTTCTGGGCGCTGACAACGGCATGTATGTTTACAGCATCGCCAATCCCGCTGTTCCCAAGTTTGTTTCATTTTACAACCACATTATGGCCTGCGATCCCGTGGTGGTGCAAGGTCAGTATGCCTATGTCACTTTGCGCGTCAGCGACTGCCGCACCACCGGCTTCGATGCCGTTGAGGTGATCGACATCAGGAACCTCTCCAGCCCGGTACGCGTCAGCTCGTATGCTACCGAGACCCCCTACGGCCTGGGTGTCGACAACAACCTGCTTTTCGTTTGCCAGGGCGACGGCGGCCTCAAGGTTTTTGACGTGGCCGATCCAGCCAATGTAAAACAGGTAAAACACTACACGTCACTGCACGCCTACGATGTGATCCCCAACCAGGGCGTGCTGCTGCTCACAGGCAATACAGGCATCTACCAGTACGATTACAGCGACGTGCTCAACATCCGCCAGTTAAGTCATATTCCAGTCGCGCCATGAAAACCCTCGTGTTCCCGCTCTTGTTCCTGGGTTGTGCGGCCTATGCCCAGAAGGCTGACAGTGTTCGCGTAAGAAGATCTGCGCCTCCCGTGCTTGCGGTGAAATGGAGTCCGCTTCACCTGTTTGGATATTATCCTACTTTTCAGCTGGCCGTGGAGCACCGAATTGCAGACCAGTTTTCACTGCAGTGGGATGCCGGTTATGTGATTGACACAGGTGACCCGATCGATCCGAAGAATGGTTTTGACAAGAAGGGGTTCAAGGCGAAGCTGGATGTTCGTTACTATATACCTTTTGGCGGCAATGCAGTCTTTTTTGCGCCCGAGTTCTTCTATAATTACGTAGATTTCAGAAAGGCAGGTACCTTTGGTGTTCACTGCGACGATCCACAGGGCGGCTGCGATTACTTCCGCTACTATACTTACCCGGTGCGTTACCGCGAACCGGGACTGGCGATGAAAGTTGGCCTTTTTCACCGGTTCGGCAGGCATGTCTGCATCGAGTACCATCTCGGCGTTGCGCAACGGTTCATCCGGTATAAGGCCATGGGTGTGCCTGCAGAAACGTCTTACGAAGACACGTATGAAGACGACCCTTTTGACCTTGTACCTTCGCACAGGTCGGCGAACAGGTTGTCACCTACCACCGCCTTCCGGGTGGGGTATATTTTCAGGTAAGCCGATTTTTTTATTACCGATCTTATAGTTTTCTTTGCACTTGCTTATCCAGAAAGACCGAGGGAATGGGCCCTGTGACGTCTTAGCATCCTATCTTAAGTCTCGGCTGAGCCGGGACGAGGTGTTGTGCTAACTCCCATCTGCCTCCCGGCTTGGCCGGGAAAGTGGAAAAAGATAAGTAACCCACCATAGCCGGGCTCTCTGGATAGCAGTAACCAAGCATAACACAAGGAAGCCCTACATGAAGATCGAAGACATTTTGAAGGAGCGTATCCTCGTACTGGATGGCGCCATGGGTACGATGATCCAGCGTTACAAGCTGGAGGAAAAAGACTTTCGCAACGAGCGTCTGAAAGATCATCCGCATCCCCTGAAAGGTAACAACGACCTGTTAAGTGTTACCCGTCCTGACGTTATCAAAGAGATCCACCGGCAATATTTCGAAGCTGGTGCCGACATCGCCGAGACGAACACTTTCGGAAGCACGTGGGTAGCCCAGGCCGACTACCACCTCGAGTCGATGGTGTATGAGATCAATTACCAGGCGGCAAAGATCGCCCGCGAAGTAGCCGACGAGTTCACGGCCAAAGAACCTCACAAACCCCGTTTTGTAGCGGGCTCCATGGGGCCCACCACGAAGCTTGCCTCCATGTCGCCGGATGTGAACAATCCCGGTTACAGGGCCATCACTTTTGACGAGCTGAAAGGCGCGTTCAAGGAACAGGCCAAGGGACTGCTCGACGGCGGTGTTGACATGCTGCTGCCGGAAACCATTACCGACACGCTGAACGTGAAGGCTGCGTTGTTTGCCATCCAGGAACTGTTTGAGGAAACCGGCAGGCAGGTGCCCGTGATGGTATCGGGTACGATCACCGACGCCAGCGGAAGGATCTTGTCAGGCCAGACGGCAGAAGCGTTCCTGGTATCCGTATCACATGTGCCGTTGCTGAGCATCGGGTTGAACTGCGCGTTGGGTGCATCGGCCTTGAGACCCTACCTGCAGGTGCTGAACGAGAAGTCGTCGTTCTTTGTGAGCGCGCACCCCAATGCAGGCTTGCCCAACGAGTTCGGTCACTATGATCAGACTCCCGAACAGATGGCGGGAGAGATAGAGGTATACCTCAAAGAAGGGCTGGTGAACATTGTCGGCGGATGCTGCGGTTCAACGCCAGCCCACATCAAAAAGATCGCAGAAGTTGCCAAAAAATATAAACCGCGAATGGTCCATGGTCCATTGTCGATGGTCCATGGCAGTTAGTATATGTTCAAAATAAACCCTTTCTAATCATGGCCTTTAAATTTGAAAAATTAAAAGTATGGGAAATGTCCGTTGACCTTTCAGGAGAAGTTTCTGATCTGGTAAAGCTTTTTCCTAAAGATGAATTGTATGTCCTGACTGCACAGATCAAACGTGCATCAGATTCCATTTCGTTGAATATTGCCGAAGGATCAACCGGGCAAAGCAATCCCGAGTTCAAAAAGTTTTTGGGATACTCATTGCGGTCAGCGATTGAAGTAGTCGGATGTCTATTTCTGGCTAGGAGGAGGAGATTGATTCCTAATGAACAGTTTGACTTCTTTTACAATAAACTAACGATCTTAATCAAAAGTATTCAGGCGTTGAGAAATACACTGAAATAGCCATGGACTATGGACCATGGACTATGGACTTAAGAACTATGAATTATACTCTTAAATTAAGTGGTCTTGAAGCGGTTGAGATCACCGCACAATCAAACTTTGTCAATATTGGTGAACGTACCAATGTGACGGGTTCCGCCAAATTCCTGAAGCTCATCAAGGAAGACAAATTCGAGGAAGCACTGGAGGTGGCCCTTGACCAGGTGCGTGGTGGCGCCCAGGTGATCGACGTGAACATGGACGAGGGCATGCTCGACTCGCAGGCCGCCATGGTCAGATTCCTCAACCTCATGGCAGCCGAGCCTGAGATCGCTGTCGTACCCGTGATGGTCGACTCATCCAAGTGGGAAGTGATCGAGGCTGGACTGAAATGCCTGCAGGGAAAAGGTATCGTGAACTCCATCAGCCTGAAAGCAGGAGAGGAGGAGTTCATCCGTCAGGCAAAGCTGGTGAAACGATATGGCGCTGCCGTGGTGGTCATGGCGTTTGACGAAGCAGGTCAGGCCGACACCTATGAGCGCAGGATCTCCATCTGCAAACGTGCGTACGACCTGCTGGTGAACGTGATCAAATTCCCGCCGCAGGATATCATCTTCGATCCGAACATTTTCCCCGTGGCCACCGGCATCGAAGAGCACCGGAATTATGCGCTCGATTTTTTCAAGGCCGCGAAATGGATCCGTGAGAACCTTCCCCATGCCCACGTCAGCGGGGGGGTGAGCAACGTATCGTTCAGCTTCCGCGGAAACCAGAAGGTACGCGAAGCGATGCACGCCGCCTTCCTTTACCATGCCATCAAACACGGTATGGATATGGGCATTGTGAACCCTACCATGCTCGAAGTGTACGACGAGATCGAAAAAGAGCTGCTGGAACGTGTGGAGGATGTGCTGCTCAACCGGAGAGACGATGCCACAGAACGTTTGCTCGATTACGCCGAAAAAGTAAAAGGCTCGGCCAAGAAAAAAGAAGTGGATGACGAGTGGCGCCAGGGTACCGTGGAAGAGCGGATCACCCATGCGCTGGTGAAGGGCATCATCGATCACATCGACCAGGATACCGAAGAAG
>NZ_JAHESF010000032.1 GCF_018598225.1 Chryseosolibacter histidinae
TATGAGACTTATTAATAGGAACCAGCTTATTGTTGACCTTCGCGCCGATGCATTTAGAGCCCACCTGGGTGTGGATCTCGAAGGCAAAATCCAGCGCTGTGGCGCCGTAGGGCAGCGTCTTCAATTCACCTTTGGGCGTGAACACAAAAACCTCATCGCTGAAAAGATTGCCCCGGAAGTCGTCTACAAAATCGAGGGCCGAGTGATTGTTCTGTTCCAGCAGGTCTCTCACGCGGGCGAGCCATTTTTCAAGGTTCGATTCTGCCGTGGTATTGGTGTCTTTATACTTCCAGTGGGCGGCGTAGCCTTTTTCGGCGATCTCATCCATTCTTTTGGTACGGATCTGCACCTCCACCCACTGCCCGTTCTTGGCCATCACCGTAGTGTGAAGCGACTCATAACCGTTGGCCTTGGGTGTACTGATCCAGTCGCGCAGGCGGTCAGGATTGGGTGTGTAATAGTCGGTAACGATGGAGTACACCTGCCAGCAAAGGGCTTTCTCCTGCTCCAGCGGCGTATCCAGTATGATGCGGATGGCAAACAGGTCGAACACCTCCTCAAAAGGGATGTTCTGCTTGCGCATTTTATTCCAGATGGAGTGAATGGATTTAGGGCGCCCTTTGATCTCGTACCGGATCTTGAGGGTATCGAGTTCATCCTTGATGGGCACCATGAACTGCTTGATGAACTTGTTGCGGACAGTTTTGGTAGCATCGATCTTCTGAACGATCGATTCGTAAATGGGCCGGTCTGTAAAACGCAGGTACAGATCTTCCAGCTCCGTTTTCATGGCATTCAGACCAAGCCTGTGCGCCAGAGGGGCATAGAGGTAGATGGTCTCGGAAGCCACCTTCAGCTGCTTGTTGCGCGGCATGCTGTCTAAGGTGCGCATGTTGTGAAGCCTGTCGGCGAGCTTGATGAGGATCACCCGTACATCCTCAGACAGGGTGAAGAGCATCTTACGGAAATTTTCCGCCTGCTGGGAGGTTCCGTACTCGAACACACCGCGGATCTTGGTGAGGCCGTCTATGATGCGTGCTATTTTTTTCCCGAACATCCGTTCGATATCCACCAGCTCGATGTCGGTGTCTTCGACCACATCATGCATGAGGGCGGCGATAATGGATGTTGTCCCCAGCCCGATCTCTTCGGTACAGATCTCAGCAACAGCCAGGGGGTGGAATATAAAGGGCTCTCCTGATTTTCTGCGCATGTCCTTATGCGCCTCAAGGGCCATGGTAAAAGCTTTCTTGATGAGTTTCGCATCGCCTTCCTTTAATATAGGCTTGGCTTTCCTGAGCAACCTCCTGTATCTGTTTATGATCTCTTTTTTCTCCTGCTCGGCATCTATTACCATCATCTGACCACTGAATTTTTAGCCTTTTCCAGCCTCATTATCTTAAATAACAGACGCCGGGAAGGAATATTTAACCTTAAGTTAATGACTTAAAATTGTTTAAACTCCAATACTTAAACAATGGGAAACAATTCTTTAATTCCGAATTATCTCTAAATTTGCGCTCCTTTTTTGCTCCGCCTATGGCGGGAAAGCCCCCACAGACGCCTGGGGTGCAAGCGTACATAAACAAAAGCCGCTCGAGGCTGCTGGCCTGGCAAACTATCTGCCGGGTCTTTGGCGCAGGCAGACAAGGTTTTACAGCCGGATGTGGCGTAATTGGTAGCCGCGCCAGACTTAGGATCTGGTGCCGCAAGGCGTGGGGGTTCGAGTCCCTCCATCCGGACAAAATGAACCCTCGGTACTGAATTTTTCAACGGTATTGAGGGTTCTCAATTTATTCTGCAACACAAACGTTTTAAGCTTTGGAAATAACACTCGACAAAAAAAGCACCACCGAAGGTCTTATTAAAATTAGACTAACTGAGGGGGATTATCAACCTCACGTTGAAGAAAAAGTTAAGGATTATGCCCGAAAAGCTAATATCAAAGGTTTCCGGGCAGGCAAGGTGCCGTCAGGCGTCATTAAAAAAATGTTTGGCAAATCCATTCTCGTAGATGAGATCAACCATCTGCTTTCTCACAAACTTTCAGACTATATCAAGGAGAACAACCTGAAGATCCTCGGTGAGCCGCTTCCCGACCAGGAAAAGGCTATGGGCATCGACTGGGACAGCCAGAAGGACTTCGAGTTCGAATACCAGATCGGCATGGTTGAAGATTTCAGCTACGACCTCTCATCAAAAGTGAAAGTGAAAGCTTACCGCATCGAATCAGATAAGAAGGTTATTGACGAGACCCTGGCCGACCTGAAGAAACGTTTCGGTAAAGTGAGCTATCCTGAGACCAGCGCTGCAGAAGACAATCTCTTTGGCGAGCTGCGGGGTGAAGATGGCACCGTGAAACGCGAGCATGCTTTCATCGCCGTTGAAAAGGTTGATAAAAAAGAGCAGAAGAAATTTATCGGCATCAAGAAGGACGATGAAATAGAATTCGAGATCAACAAAGCATTCACTGACGCCGACCAGATCGCCCAGGTGCTTGGCATCTCCGAGGAAGAAGCGAAAAACGAAAAGGGAAAATACGTTCTCAAAGTAGCCACCATCAGCCGCACCGAGCCTGCGGAGATCAACCAGGAGCTGTTTGACAGGGTGTTCGGAAAAGACGTTGTGAAGACCGAAGAGGAATTCATGAACAAGATCCGTGAAACGATCGCCGAAAACTACAAACGTGAGACCGATCATTTCCTCGAGCACTATATCGAAGATTATTTCCTCGACAACACCAAGATCAATCTGCCCGACGGGTTCCTCAAGACCTGGCTCAAGGCTACCAGCAAAGGTGAAGTGACCGACTCTGTCCTGGACAAGGAATTCTCAGGATACGTGCGCGGACTGAAGTGGGATCTGATCAAAACGAAGATCGCTGACGACAACAAGATCTCCGTTGAGGCCGAAGAAGTGAAGAACAAGGCTAAAGACCTGATCGTGGCACAGTTCGGAGGCCCTGCCATTGCGCAGCAGCTGGGTGATAAGCTCGATTCCATTGCAGACAACTACCTGTCTAATGAGAACGGCCAGAACTTCATGCGCCTGTATAACCAGCTCAAGAACGAGAAGATCGTGCAATACATTAAGGAGCACATCACCATCGACGAAAAGAAGGTGAGCGTGGATGAGTTCAAGAAGATCGTGGAAGAGCATAAGCACTGATCCGGCAGTGGCAAAAACCCGGTCAGTTTTGTGCCCTAAAAGGACCGTAGCCGGGAACAATAAAATTTATCAGAATGCGTCAATGGTTTTATCCGAGCAGGGTAAAACCATTTTTGCTTCAAGCGGGTTTTAAGGTTGTATTTTAAGCTGAGTATAGCTAAGATTGTTCATCCGTGGAACTTAACCGCAATTAAACTTTCAACCCATATAATTAACCACACAAATCGTAAATATTGTACTATGAACCATAACAACGAATTCAGGAAATATGCTGTCCACCACCTGGGCATGAGCGGCAATACCATTGACAGTTATGCCCACAAGATCGAGAACATGACGCAATACGTTATTGAAGAGCGCCCGGGTAATTTCCGCGCCATTGACGTATTTACCCGCCTGATCTCCGACCGCATTATTTTCCTGGGAATGGGCATCGATGACCAGATCGCCAACCTGATCACCGCCCAGCTTCTGTTCCTTGAATCGTCAGATCCTAAAAAAGACATCATCATGTATATCAACAGCCCTGGTGGCTCTGTTTATGCCGGCCTGGGTATTTATGATACCATGCATTATATCAACCCCGATGTGGCCACCATCTGTACCGGTTTAGCCGCTTCCATGGGTGCTGTGCTGCTGGCGGCCGGTGCCGACAAGAAAAGATCAGGCCTGGTGCACTCCCGCATCATGATCCACCAGCCGATGAGTGGTATGCAGGGCCAGGCTTCCGACATGGAGATCTCGTTAAAACAAACGTTGGAAGTGAAAAAGGATCTTTACAACATCCTGGCAAAACACAGCAACCAGAAATACGAGAAGATCGAAAAAGATGCCGACCGCGATTACTGGATGCGTGCAGCCGAGGCTAGGGATTATGGCCTGATAGACGAAGTGCTGGAAAGGAAAAAGAGCACAAAAGCCTGAAAAAATTAAACACTACCGATGTGCTAAATATTCAGTACCTTTGTGGTCTGACCGGCACATCGGTTTTTTTATTAACTCCCGTCCAATTATGGCTGAAGTAACCTGTTCGTTTTGTGGTAGAAGCAAGAAAGATGTTGATCTGATGATCTCGGGTATACACGCCCACATTTGTGATAAGTGTGTAACGCAGGCCAGCCAGATCCTGCAGGAAGAGAAACGCAGTAAGAACGACACCGGCTTTTCTCCCAATTTTAAGTTGATCAAACCGCGGGAGATCAAAAAATTCCTGGACGAGTACGTCATTGGCCAGGATGAAGCAAAGAAAATTATCTCCGTTGCTGTTTATAACCACTATAAGCGATTGATGCAGCGGAAGCTCGACAGTGATGTTACCATTGAAAAATCGAACATCATCATGGTGGGCGAAACCGGTACCGGCAAAACATACCTTGCCCGTACGCTGGCCAAGATCCTGCAGGTGCCATTCTGTATTGCCGACGCCACCGTGCTGACGGAAGCCGGGTACGTGGGTGAAGACGTAGAAAGTATTCTCACACGCCTGTTGCAAGCCGCCGACTACAACGTTGAGGCTGCTGAACGCGGCATCGTTTATATCGATGAGATCGACAAGATCGCGCGCAAGTCAGATAACCCTTCCATTACACGCGATGTAAGCGGAGAAGGTGTTCAGCAGGCATTGCTGAAGCTGCTGGAAGGCACGGCAGTAAACGTTCCACCCCAGGGAGGCCGCAAACACCCTGATCAGAAAATGATCACGGTCAACACCGAAAACATCCTGTTCATTTGCGGCGGTGCGTTTGAAGGTATCTCCCGTTTCATCGGCAACAGGTTGAACACGAGACCGCTCGGCTTTGTGGCCGGACATGACGGCCTCCACCCTGCCGACATCAACAAAGACAATTTATTACAATTCGTTTCCGCTCAGGACCTCAAGAGCTTTGGCCTGATCCCCGAACTGATCGGCCGTTTACCCGTGGTTTCATTCCTGAACCCGCTTGACAGGGAAGCCCTGAGAAGGATCCTGACAGAGCCCAAGAATGCCCTGGTGAAACAATACAAGAAACTTTTCGAGATGGAAACCATTGACCTCGAGTTCAAAGAAGGGGCCATCGAATTCATCGTAGAAAAGGCACTTGAATTCAAACTCGGTGCCCGTGGTCTTCGCAGCATCTGTGAAGCCATTATCAATGACGCCATGTTCGAGCTTCCCTCTGAAAAGAACTCTGAGAAACTGGTGATCAGCAGGGCTTACGCCGAAGAGAAATTCAACAAGTCACAGTACAGCAAGCTGAAGGTAGCGTAAGAACAGAATTTTAGAATATAGAATTTAGCATGTAGGAGTGAATCTTAGCAGTAGCACCTACACATTCTAAATTCTAACTCCTAGATTCTAAATTCTTTACTCCCGAAGGTATTTTACCATCAGCCTTCCCGTGTTTTCGGAAGCCGAGCCCGTATCGAGCGCCTTGTAAACCGCATCATAATCTTTGAGGATCGTTGACCGGTAGGTTCCATCCGCAACCAGTGAGCTGAGCTCATTGCCGATCTCTTCTGCGTTCGCTTTGCCTTGGATCAGCTCTTTGATCACTTCCTTGTCTGCAATCAGGTTCACCAGCGATATGAAGGGCACCCGGATCAGGCGCTTGGCGATGCTATACGTAAAGGCACTGGTTTTATAAACAACGGCTTGGGGTACCTTGAACAGGGCTGTTTCCAGCGTGGCTGTGCCCGATGTGACAATGGCTGCCCGCGCATGGAGCAGCAGGTTGTACGTGTCTTCGTACACCAGCGTCACATTGGGCAAAGCCGAAAGGCTCCCGTAAAAATCCTGGTTAAAGTTATTGATGGCCGCTACCGCGAAATGATATTCAGGAAACCGCCGGGCTACGGCTGCCAGAATAGGCACCATGGCCTGTACCTCCTGTCTGCGGCTTCCCGGAAGTAACGCCACCAACGGACCTGCTGACGGCAGGCGGTGCTTCTTCATGAATTCAGGGTCGGGAATGTGTGCTTTCACAGCATCCAGCACGGGATTTCCCACATAGTCGACATTCCAATCGAATTTCTTAAAAAAGTCTTTTTCGAAAGGAAGGATCACGAACATACGGTCTACGTTGGCCTTCAGCTGAAGCGCGCGTTTCTGGCGCCAGGCCCATACCTTGGGCGTAATGTAATAGAACACCCTGATGCCATTGTTCCTGGCAAAGGTGGCGATGCGCCTGTTAAAGCCCGCATAATCAATGAGGATGACCACATCCGGCTTGTAGCTGAGGATATCGGCCTTGCACTTTTTGATATACCCGGTAATGGTCCCGATATTCTTCAGCACTTCCACAAAGCCCATAAAGGCCATATCGGAATAATGCACGGCGAGGTCCATGCCGGCTGCCTTCATGTTTTCCCCACCAAATCCCCTGAATATTGCCTCTGTATCGTGCTTTTTGATGGCATTGATAAGATTTCCTCCATGAAGATCGCCCGAACGCTCTCCGGCTACTAAATAATATCGCATCAGCGTTTTTTAAGTCTATTGAAGCGGTTCACCAAAATATTCTACGTAGTTGCGGGGCGTCTCATAAAGGCGGATGCAGTGGAGCTTTCCAAACGCGGTGATCGCCGGAAGGTTCCGGTCCAGGATCTTCCAGATCTCGATGGCGAGGTTCTCGCAGCTGGCAAGCTTGCCTTTCATAAAGTCAACATCCATGTTCAGGTTCTTATGGTCAAGCTTGTCTGTCACCTCGTTCCTGATCAGTGTGCTAAGCTTTTTAAGATCCACCACAAATCCGGTGTCAGGGTCCGGCAATCCTTTAACGGTGACGATCAGATCGAAGTTGTGGCCGTGCCAGTTCTCGTTGGCGCAGGGCCCGAAAACTTCGGTATTCTTCTCTTTTGTCCAGGCCGGATTATAGAGCTTGTGGGCAGCGTTGAAGTGTTCTTTGCGGGAGACGTAGAGCATAATTTCTCTCAATATCCGCAAATATATAAAACAGAAAGGCTACCCGCGTTGGGTAGCCTTTCAAGCTTATAAGCGATCTCTTTTATTAGAATTTATCCCAGAAGAGCTTCACATCGGGTGAATCTGTACCACCCAGTTTTGCTACGGCTGCTTCATAAGGAGCGGTGTTCACGGTTCCTTCGCTGGGAGGATAGATCATACGTACAGGGATCTTCAGCGAAGCGAGCGGAGGGGTCAACGCCGGAGCATCCAGCCTTCTCCATTCTACCCATGCCTCCCAGCCTCTGTTGTTGAGGGCAATCCACTTTTGTTTGCCGATCTTCTCTTTGTAAGTAGCACCAGAAGCGGCATTTGCATAATCTACGCCGGGCTGAGCCAGGTAAGTAGTGGCATCACCTGCTGTACCACCCCAATAGGTAATGGAGGCAGTAACTGCAGCATTGTAATGTGCTTGCGCAGTTCCGCCTACAGCATAGCCTCTTTCAACGGCTTCTGCCAGGTTAAACTCCACTTCTGAATAATCCATCAGTAACGCTTCAAATGTAGGGTCAGTGATTTTAGCACTGGGTTTAGAGAAGTTTGCAAAAGTATTGGGATAACCATACTGACCACCGACGTACACACCTCCTACTGTTGTAAAGTAGAAAGGTCTTCTCGGATCGTTCAGTGTGTTCATTGCATCCACAATGGTGTTTGCAACCACAAAGTCTTCGCGTGAAGTGAAGATCGGGTTGGTGTTAGCCGATATCGGGTTGTTGTTCGGCGATGCAGCGATATAAGGGAAACGAGCGTTCTCTGTATTGGCAGAGAGTACCCCAGCTGTTGCAGCAGCTTCGGCCATAGTCTTGGCTTTGCTATTGTCAACATCTGCGATGGTCAGGGCCATCTTCAGCTTCAGTGAGTTACCGAATTTCTTCCACTTGGCTACGTCACCGCCGTAAATAAGGTCGGCTGTTCCCAGGCTTGAGCCGCTGGTCAGCAGACCGAGAGATGTATCCAGGCGCGTGATCAGGTCAGTATAGATCGTTTGAGCGTCTTCGTACTCAGGAAGCAGGTTTTCAGGATCCAGCGCCTTTGAATACGGTACACCACCGAAAGTTTTCACAAGAACGTCCCATGAGTATACTTCCATGATGCCGATCAATCCCAGCTGGTTGTTCTTTACAGCCGGATCAAGCGTTGCATCAAGGTCGATGAGGCGCCTTGCTTCTTTCAGGTCAGACAGCACGTCACGATAGACGGCGTTCCACAGGTTTTGTGAATATAGGCGGCTGGTCATGCTGTAACGAGGCTCATCCAGATAGGTGGTTGTAGCCCATTGCTGAACGAACATGCGATAGTTGTTGCTGTTCACGTTCGGCGTGGTCAGAATATCGGTAAGACCTTTCAGCGCATTGGTAAACAATGTGCGCGGAGGTATTGACGATGCTTTTTTCTGATCGACATTGTAGTCATCGAGGCTGTCGACGCAGGCGGTCAGCAGCACGATGGGGAGAAGTAACATTAATATTTTTTTCATAGCTGTAATTCTAGAATGTCAGTTTAACATTAAACCCATAGGTCCTTGTCATAGGATAGGCACCGCTCTGATAGCCTCCGTTGGTATTTCCAGACGTAAGGGCTTCTTCAGGATCGGCATACTCCATGTTTTTGTGGATGATCCACAGGTTGCGTCCTATCAATGAAATGTCTACACCTTTCAATACTTTGAATGACTCGATCACGCTGTGCGGCAGGGAGTAAGAAAGGGCCAATTCCCTTAACTTCACATAGCTTCCGTCATACACATACCATGCGCGGGGAGCACCAGCGTAGTCGTTTGCTGCATATCCGAAAGGTGTAAGACCTGAACCGTTCTGGTTCTCAGCATATACGGTATTAGGAGATCCGTCTGCCTGTACACCTGACAACAATACGCCACCACCTTCAGCAACAGGCAACCTTGAAGCAACACCTCTTGCATTCAGGCCTGCAGTGTTAGGATACATACCAGTACCTTCTCCGTAGAACTGATCCAGTGAGAAGATATCGCCACCATGCCTCATGTCAACCAGGAAGCTCAGGGTAACGTCTTTGAATTTCAGCCTGTTGTTGATACCCATCAACCAATCAGGGTTCGGGTTACCGATGATCTCAGAAGAGCTTGCTGAAGGAGTATAGGTTCCGTTAGCACCCACCAGTCGCTGGCCGTTTACATAGCGGAAGTTGGTTCCCCTGATCACACCGTAAGGGTTTCCTTTCGCAGCGTTAACACTCACTGCACCCTGGAAGGTAGAAATAGGGTAGTTTTTCACTTCGCCAGCGCCTTCGCCATACAGGTAGATCACTTCGTTCCTGTTTCTGGTAAAGTTACCATTGATGGTCCATGAGAAATTCTCTGTTTGCACGGGCACAACAAAAACTGATGCCTCGATACCTTTGTTCTGGATCTCTCCTGAGTTCACCCATTTTCCGGTGTAACCAGTAGCGCCGGTAACTGTAACGGAAAGGATCTGGTCAAATGAGTTAGCCTGATACCAGGTGAAGTCAAATCCTACACGGCCGTCGAAGAACTCGGCTTCCACACCAACTTCATAGCTGTTGGTATACTCAGGCCTGAGGTCTTTGTTATTTTTAGTATTCGGCAGTGAGAAGTAAGGGATTGATCCGATAGCAGTCGGCTTGTCATAAACGTCATAAACACTCAGTGCAGGGGCGTTGTTACCTACGCGGGCATAGTTAGCTCTCAGTTTTCCAAGAGACAACCAGGGCGTTTTAACAACTTCTGAGAACACAAAAGTACCGGCAGCTGAGTAGTAATTATAAGCGTTGTTGCCTTTTGGGAGGGTTGTTGCCTTATCGCGACGTCCTGACAATTCAACAAACACCATTTGTTTGAAACCAAGGTTAACGTTGGCAAGCAGACCGTCAACACCTTCGCGCTCATACTCTTCTGTAGGAGGGTTGATAGGGCTCACGGAGTTAGACAGGGAGTACAGTTTAGGAACAACCAATCCGCCGTTTGTGAGGGCCCTGATCGAGGTCATACGGTTCCTTCTCATGTTGGTTCCGATCAAACCTTTAAAGCTGATGTCGTCGGAAATGTTCTTATCGAAGTTCAGCATGAGGTCATAGTTTGTCTCGCTATAAGACCTGTTGAACCTTGAGTACTGAGCCTGTCCGGCGCTTCCTACTGCAAGGCGTTCTTCCTGCATGTCTGTAGTAGCGTCATGTCCGATACGGCCGAGTACGCTCAACCAATCGGTAATTTTATAGTTCAATGTGGTGTAACCGAAGATGTGGTCCCTGGTGTCGTTAGAGTAGTTCTCATAACGTGACCAGTACGGGTTATCGCTATAGAGCGGTCCTGTAGCGGCACCGTTCCAGTTCCAGGTTACGTTCTTACGGTTCCTGAAGTAAGCTTCTTCCTGTTCTTTGATGTCTACGTTCATCTGCCACCACTGGCGGAAGGTCTGGTTAGGGTTACGTCCGTTGTAACCTGTGCCATAACGGCCAACGCCCTGGATCTTAGAATAGTTGGCAGCGGCTGTTACGGTCAGCTTTTTGGTAAGCTCAGAGGATGCCGAGAAGTTGAACATGTCTTTGTCCAGGGTACTGTTGGGCAGTACACCTTTTTCATCACTTCTGGTATAGGCAAACTTATAAGTGGTTTTATCACCACCCGCGGTCAGCGACACGCTCTGATTTGAGGCTACTGAAGTTTCATAGAACGTGCTCGGATCGTTGGCAGCAGCTACCCAAGGTCTTGCCTTGTGGTAGTTAGGCGAGAACGGATCAAGGGCATCCCACTGATAAACGGGCTGGCCATCGAATTTCGGACCGAATGAAGCGTCATCGCCGAAAACTACGGCAGGCAATGAGCCATCGTCATACGTGCGGTTTGCAGCGAATACGCCGTCATATCCACCGCCATATTCTTTCTGATACCTTGCGAAGGTGCTCTTGTCGATCTTACCCCAGGTAACACCGCTGTTCACGGTCAGTTCGAAGGAGTTCTTCCGTCCTTTTTTGGTAGTGATCATGATCACACCGTTGGCGGCGCGTGAACCGTACAGGGCGGTTGCAGCAGCACCTTTCAGAACGTTAACTGAAGCAATGTTGTCAGGGTTGATATCGGCAGCAGCGTTACCGTAATCAACACCTACACCACCTGAACGCTGGGTTGCAGTGTTGGTGTTGGCATTTGATACGGGGATACCGTCGATAACGAAGAGTGCCTGGTTGTTGCCAGAAATGGATTTATAACCACGGATCACCACGTTGGTAGAACCACCCATGGTGTTGTTGGTTTTGATATCCACGCCAGAAACTTTACCGGAAAGGGCGTTGACGAAGTTCACAGACCTGTTTTGGGTGAGCTGGTCACCGTTCACCTGCTGAGCTGAGTAAGCAAGCTCGTTCCTGTTCCTTTCGATACCCAACGCAGTTACCACAACTTCGCTGAGCTGTGTAACATCGGTTGACATGGAAACATCGATGGTCGACCTGGCGCCGATCTCGATTTCCTGCGACTGCAGGCCAATGAATGAAATAACCAGTGTACCGCCTGTTGAGGGTACGGTCAATGAATAACGGCCATCAACGTCGGAAGCCGTTCCGTTAGTGGTGCCTTTCAGGACAACATTCACCCCGGGGAGTGGCGTACCATCATCAACTGAGGTAATCCTGCCGGAGATCGTCCTATCCTGTGCCCACAACTCGCTACTTACGAGTGCAAACACCGCTGTAAAGCAGAATAGTAGAATTCTCTTCATAAGTAAAATTTAGGTTAATGAAAAATTAAGTTTAAGTGTTCGAATTTAGGACAAAATTCTTAATTGGCAGAGACAGGTAGCGCAAAATATTGTATTAAATGTCCAAAAATATCCTCCATAAAGGGTTAGAAACTGGGAGAAATGGCAACAAACTACAAAAAGGGCCTTTTTTGAAAATGTAAGATTTACCCGGAATTCCGCCAGGACAGACTCCATATTAATAAGGCGGACTCCTTAATATTACGGGAAGTAGAACTGTATATTAAAAAGAAAAGGCTACCGTTGGGTAGCCTTTTCTTTTAAACGAAGGGCAAAATCTTAATTCGCATCCCAGAATACGGGAAGATCAAATACCGTGGATGCCGGAGGCACGTTATCGCCATTATTAGCGAATTCATCCTGGGCATAAGGTATTCTGATCGGATATTTAGGGGTCAGGGCAGTAACAGAGATCGGCATTCCGGTAGGGAAACCTGTTCTTCTGTACTCATTCCATGCTTCGATACCATTGATACCATTCAAGGCAACCCATTTTTGGGTGATGATGGCTTCAATTTTATCGGTTGAAGCATTCCAGCCCACATTGTTAATAGCCTGTCCATAATAAGTGGCTGCTGCAGCTGCTGATGCTGCTTCCGTGGCTCCTACGCCCAGCAGTTTAAAGTTCTCTGTGATAGCTGACTCATACAACGCTTTTGCATCACCAGACAGCCAGCCTCTTTGCACTGCTTCAGCCTGAAGAAACAAGCTCTCGGCAGAGCTGAACACAACAATAGATTTTGCAAAGCCGAAATCATCGGCATTCTCATTGTCATCATCGTTGCCCGGATCATCGATAATACCGGGGCCGATACCTGACAATGCCAGGAAGGTCTTGTTAGGTTGTGTTTCCCTGGTACCGGTAGGAATGCTACGGAATTCATTTTTGTAGTCGTCACCGGTGGGCTTGTTATACAACCTGGCAAGCCTGGGGTCGTTGTTGTTCTTCAGGAAGTTCATGCCAAAGTCAGCGGCACGGGTTGCTTTGTTGTTGCTCACAATCGCATCCGCAACGCTATAGCCATACGTGGCATAGAACGGGTTCATTTTGTTTGTGCTTTTCAAAAAGCCAGGGTTAGCAAACACGGTCTCATCAGCACCAATAAAACCTCCGGTGATAGACTCAACGCCTTGCTTGGCCTTTGTAGCATTCACTGCTGACATTCTCAGATAAGCCCTGAGCTTCAGTGTATTGGCGAATTTATGCCAGGCTTCCATGTCACCATGGAAATAGATGTCATCGTCTCCAGGGGTCTCGCCATCTGCATCGATCGCTGCGATACCAGCATCGATTGATGCCAGCGCTTTGTCATAAACAATTGCGTCGTCTTCATATTTCGGGGTCAGGATGTTTGTGCCCTGCAGTGCATCATCAAACGGCACATCACCCCACAGATCAACGAGCAACAGGTAGTTGTAACCTTTCATGATCTTCGCGATTGCCACGTAGTTAGCGTCACCGCTCTTGGTAGCTTCAGTCTCGATGTATTTCAGGTCATTCAGCGACTGGTTGAAGATCTCATTGTAGATACCGTTGTAGGTGGAAGGGTTCACACCGTAAGACAATTGCGTTCCATAGAACAGGAAGTCGGTTGCCTGAGTCCAGTTTCCGGCCCACAAGTTACCCAACACGTTCAGCTCTACGTTTACACGTTTCACCGATGTATACAGGGCACTCGGTAACACCAGGTCAGGGGTAGACACCGTAGGCCTGTTGGGGTTGGTGTTTACGTCCAGAAAGTCATCTTCACAGCCCGTCACCGTAAACATTACAGTGGCGATGGCGATTAAAAAGTGATTTATTCTTTTCATGATATTAATGCTTTTAGAATACGAGGTTAAGAGTCGCACCGTAGTTTCTAGTAGGAGGAAGTGCTTCAATTTCCCTTCCGATCTGGCTTGTTCCGAACACGTTAGCTTCAGGATCGGCAAACGGGTTGTCAGACGGCAGGAACATGAAGAGGTTACGTCCAACCAGGGAAAGTGATGCCCTGTTGATGAACCCGATCTTAGAGATCAAAGCTTTGGGGAAATCATAGGCAAGGGAGATCTCACGTACTTTTACAAAAGATGCGTCTCTGACAAAGTTCTCAGCATACGATCTGTAGTTATAGTAGTAGTAGTCAAAAGCTCCACCTGGCTCATCGATCTTGGTTGTGTTAGCTTCAAACACACCGTCAGATACTTCCTGAACTGAGTTAGGATATACGAACGGCTGTCTGTTGTTATAAGCAGTCAGCGCAGCACCACCGGTGAAGGTGAGTGTAGAACCTGTTCCTGAATAGAATACGTTTCCGCCCCTGGCTTCCACCACAGCGGCAAGCGTTACACCTTTGAATGAAAGGCTGGTGTTGAAGCCAACGATGTACTTAGGCGCAACCTGACCCAGGTTCTTGTTTTGCTGGCTTGCGATGGGTAAGCCATCCTCATTAACAATAACTCTTCCCTGAGGATCTCTTTCGTAACCAGTTCCGTACAATACAGGGAACGGCTGGCCAACAATTACACGGGGTACAGGGTTACCGCTGCCCAGTGAAAGTTCTTTGGAATCTTTATACAGGGAAACCACTTTACTTTTGTTGTAGGAGTAGTTAACACCCAGATTCCATTGCAGTCCATTGGAGAGGTTAAGGATCTGTGTGTTCAATGCCAACTCGATACCGTTGTTGTCCATCTCACCAGCGTTAATGGTAGCTGAAGAGAATCCGGTTGTTGAAGTGATCGGTACGGCAAAGATCTGGTCTGTACTTACTGTCTTGTAGATAGTAGCGTCCAGGTTGATCCTGTCATTGAAGAAAGCAAGCTCGGTTCCTACTTCATAAGAAGTTGTGAACTCAGGACTCAGTGTAGCAGACTGCACAGTGTTGCCCAGGGTGTACCCGGCCAGACCACCGTACGGGAATCCGTAAGATGTTTCAGTGCTTGTAGTGCTCTCAACCTGGAATACGGTTGCCAGTTGGTAAGGATTGGTGTCTTTACCTACTTTAGCAACACCACCCCTGATCTTACCAGAGCTGAGGATGTTATTGCCGCGCAGTGTGGGTATTGCCTCGGTGAACACCAAGCTCAGGTTAGCGCTGGGATAGAAGTAAGAATTCTTGTTGGTCGGAAGCGTAGAAGAATGATCATTGCGTCCGGTAAGGTTCAAAGTAACAAAGTTTTTGTAACCCACGGTGATGTCAGCGACATAACCATAAACCCTTTGTTTCTCCAGTCTCTCATCGACAGTGGCTTCGCCGAGTCTGTTTGAGATGTTATAAAGACCTGGGATAACGAGGGCATTGGCGCTTTGACTGATGTACCTGTAATCACGCTGACGGATGCTGTTGATCAGGATCGCCTGCGTGGTGAAGTCGCCGAAGTTCTTTTTAAAAGTGAACAACAGATCGGAAGTAAATTCCCTTACAGTGTGCGAGGCATCTGTTACAGAACCCGGATCATCTGATGGACGATCGTAGGCAGTGGTATAAGATACCTTTGCCCTGGTTGTTTTACGCTGATCGGTGTAAACATCGGTACCGAGCCTGTAGGTTACATCGAGCCATTTGGCCGGTGAGTAAACAGCCTCAATGTTTCCCTGGATCCTATCCAGCACACTCTTGTACCGGTTGTTATCAATGGTCCAGTAAGGGTTCTCGTAATAACCATTGAAGTATCCGTTGGGTGTGGCGAATTTATTATTCCTCCAGTCTTTATAATCCGTAAGACGGATGCTGGAAGGTGTATTCATAACAAGGTCAACGATATCCGTTGTAGGCGTAACGTCCTGGATGTTCCTGTTATAAGAAACGTTTGCCCTGGCAGTTAATTTGTCGCTTAGCTTGGTAGTACCATTGAAACGAACGTTGTTGCGTTTAAACTCATCTTTAGGAACAATACCTTTTACGTTAACATTGGCAGCTGAGATAAAGAAAGAGCTTTTCTGATCGCCACCTGAAAAAGACACGTTGTTCTGAAAAGTAGTACCTGTTTCGTAGAAATCACGGATGTGATTCTTCTTATCGCTATAAATGATCTCCTGGCGGGACCCATCACTTAACGTAGATCCTACGGGACGTGTAGAGCCATCATAGGCAGGGCCCCAGCTGGTATTCTCGTAAGGAACGTATGTATTGAGGTCATATCCCTGACCAAACTGGTGCTGAAATTTGGGCATGAACATCACATCCTGCATGGTGTAAGAGGTTGTGTAGCTCACTTCTGATTTCCTTCCCTGCTTTACAACATCCTTACCACTTTTTGTAGTGATAATAATAGCACCGTTAGAAGCTCTCGATCCGTAGAGCGCAGCAGCCGAGGGGCCTTTCAGAATTGTCACTGACTGAATATCGTCAGGGTTGATATCACCGACGCGGTTACCAACGTCTACCTGTGAAGCAGATGTAGATGAAGGCTGGAACTGTGTGTTATCAACGGGAATACCATCAATTACATATAAAGGCTGGGCATCACCGGTGAAAGAACGGCTTCCGCGCATGGTAACACGGCTGGCTGAGTTAACACCGCTGGAGGTCTGAACGATCTGCAGACCTGCTACTTTACCTGCCATACCATTGATGAAGTTGTTGCTTCTGCCCCTGGTCAGCTCTTCTGAACCAACGCTCTCGTACGAATAACCGATCTCATCCGGTTTCCTTACAACACCCATCGCAGTAACAACCACCTCCGTCAATTGCTTGACGTCGGCAGACATTGTCAGGTCAACTGTAGTTCTTGTTCCGATCTCAACTTCCTGGCTTTCAAGACCAATAAAGGAGAAGATCAACGTGCCGCCTGATGCAGGCACTAACAAAGAATAACGGCCATCGACATCGGTAGCCGTACCATTACTTGTTCCTTTCAGAACAATGTTCACTCCAGGAAGTGGTGATCCATCCTCAACGGAAGTCACCCTACCCGAGACCGTCCTATCCTGAGCCCATGACTCGCTGCTAGCGAGCGCGAACACCGCTGTTAAGCAGAATAGTAGAATTCTCTTCATACGTAATTTTAGGTTAATGAATGTTTAAACTTAGGGCTCAAACTTATAATAAAATTTTAATGTGCAGAACGTCTCTAACACAAAAGATTATATTTATTACATGAGAAATATCACCCAAACAACGGTATGGATAACATCTAATGTCACTTGAAATTTTTTTTTGATTTTCGGGAACTAAAACATTTTTACCGTTCATCACTTGATAACTTTCTTAAGAGGCATCGGATTTGCGTTGGTTATCAGGGTGTTTAGAGCTGTTGCTCATGAAAGCGGCACAACGTCAACAACAGCTCGTGTAAGGCCAAATTTTATTTGTTTAAATTTTTCCCATTAAAAAAATGACGCGATAAAATTTTGCAAAAACGTGATAGCGCAGACGTTAATGGAAGTCGGTGAGACTGAAACGATAAAAAAATGTTACAAACGCGGTGATAAACGGTCAGATCATCTGAATGAGATCAGCGTACTATTTTAAATTCTATCCGACGGTTTTGCTGACGTCCGTCTTCTGTAGCATTGTCTGCAATTGGTTGATCAGGACCGTAACCTTTGGTGGTGAGCCTTTTTTGATCCAGGCCATTTTCCACCAGGTACTGATATACAGATTTCGCGCGTTTTTCAGAAAGCTGTTTGTTATAGGTGGCCGAACCTGAGTTATCGGTATGCCCACTGATCTCCACTTTCAGGTTTGGATTATCGAGCAGGAACTTCGAGATCTTCTGCAATTCGGTTTTCGATTTGTCTTTCAGCTCATATTTATCCACGTCGAAAAAGATATTTTTCAGCACGGCAATGGTACCCTCCTTCGCTTTTTCAAGGTCAATGTTCAGCGTAATGGGCTCGAAGTTGCTCACCTCCGAATAATTGAAGTTCAGGCTCTGGAACAGGTAATTCTTCTTATTCACATACAACGCGTATTCTGCGCCCTGGGTGAGCACGATGAGGTACTGCCCCGTCACAGAATCAGACTCCACCAGCGACTCCATCTCATTCTTTTCAAGATTGAAGAGCTCGATCTTCGCCAGCAGGGGCTCGCGGGTGGCCTTATCGCGCACAACGCCCTTCACATAATTGCTTTTGAATTTGATCTGGTGCTCTTCGGGGATCTCCACTTCGTAGATGTAGCTCACCGAATAACCCGAAGGCCGCGTCTCTTCGTGCGAGTAATAACCTTTCTTTCCATCAGCGGTGATAAACAGCGAGAACTGGTCTTCATGATTGTTGATGGGGCTGCCGATGTTCACCGGCGCATTCCACCCCCGTGCTGTGTCGCGCTCCGTAAAGAACAGATCGTAACCACCAAAACCTGTAAGCCCGTTGGAGGCAAAATACAACGTGCGGTTGTTCACATGGATAAAGGGCGAGATCTCGTCATACACAGTATTGATCGGTTTGCCTGCATTCTTCGCCCGGGTCCACTCTCCTTTATCGTTTTGTGTCGATACCCAAATATCCCTTCTGCCCAGTCCTCCGCGGCGGTCCGAAACAAAGTACAGTGTTCTTCCGTCGGCCGACAGTGAGGGTTGCGACTCCCATTCGGCGCTGTTCACGGCAGGCCCCAGGTTGCGTGGCGCTGTCCATTGGTTTCCGATCTTACGGCTTTCAAAAAGATCGCAGCTTCCATAACCTTCGCGCCCCACGCAGGATGTGAAGATCAGCTTGCGGCCATCCGCGGAAATAGTACAGGTGCCTTCGTTGAGCCTGGTGTTGATATTGTCAGAAATGGATTGAGGTGCCATCCACCGGCCCTTTGCATTCTTTTGTGTGATCACGAGGTCTTCATCATCGTTGGCTCCGCCCCCCAGCCTGCGCGTGAAGATCAGTGCCTGCTGGTCGGCAGTGAGCACGGGAAAATATTGAAGCACAAAACTGTTAACGGTATCGCTGAGCTTCTTCTGCTTGTAGGCGGACGCAGCTTCTCTGTTTTCTTTGGCAAACCTGATGTTGCGCAGCAGGAGGTTGGCCCTTTCTATCTTCTGCCTGTTGGCTACCTCCTCTTTCAGGAACGAAGAAATGAATTGTTCCGCTTTGTCATAATCCCCCAGGGTAAAATAACTTTCACCGAGGTCGTACCAGAATACCTTTTGTTTTTTCGGATCGTTTGTGAGACTGAGGCCTTTCTCCAGGTATTTATTCGCCTGTTGAAAATCTTTCAACGAGAGGTACACGATACCTAACCGGTACCATGCCTCCACGAACTCCTTGTCTTTGTCAAGGGCTTGTGTGAGCAGGTTAATGGCCTGAGAGAACTGTCCCCGCACCCTGAAGTTGTCTGCCTCCGTATAGAGCTCGATGGCCTTTTTTGATTTTGTGCTCAGGTTGGTCTGCGCAACGGCCTGGAACGCCACAAAGGCGAGGAGAATAAATAGGATCCGGATCATGTTCGAAAGCTATAAAACAATCTGCGATACATCAATTTCGGGACCATCAAATTCAAGCATGGCGTTGATGAGCTTGAAGGTCTGGAACGAGGGCAGGTCGGCCACCGTGATCTCTTCCTCCGCGATGGTTCCATTATCGATGAGCTTCTGCCGCATGGTGCCCTTGAGCAGCGCCGACCACGGTGTATACCATTCGCCGTCCCGCTTCAATACGATGTTCGCGAAAGACGAATCGGTGACGTGGCGTTTCTTCACGATCAGGATATCGTCACAATCTTCCCGCAAGGCAAATAATTTTTCTATGTTTTTGCGGTCTTTGTATTTAAACTCGTAATTGATGCGGTCATGCTCCACCACACGCAACGACCTGATCGGCTTCGGCTCATAGGGAACGAACTCTACTTCCTTGGTCATCTCGTCATACACGATCCTGCATTTAAAAACGCCTTGTGACGGGACCTGAAGCTCCTGCAAAAAATGCTCGAGATTGAGATCTTCGTCCACACCACATAACGCATTGAGCGACCTGATCATGCGCTGCTCATGATAAAATAAATTGCAAAACCGGCCGTCGACCACTTTGATGGATTCAATCAAGAGGGACATAGATCTTATCGATTACTTCCTGGTATTCTTTTTCAAGTTCACTTTGTGTTGTAATGCCTCCGCCGCTTCGGTAGTACATATTGTTGCCCTGCTGCTCAATAAAACGGATCATCACACCGCTATCAAAATTCTGCCCATCAAAGATGCCGGCCACACCGGTATAATATCCGCGGTCTTCGCCTTCGGCATGCCGAATTATCTCCACAGTCCTGGCCTTGGGAGCGCCGCTCACGGAGCCGGCAGGCAGCAGGTTTACGATGAGGGTTCCCAACTGATCCAGGTAACTGTGTTCCATCTCGCCCGTGATCTCCGAGCTCACCTGCAGCAGCACTTTGCCGTTGGTCCTGAGCTCATCAATATACCGGAAACGGGTTACTCGCACGTTGCCTGCCACACGGCTCAGGTCATTCCTGATCAGGTCTACGATCGTAACGTGCTCCGCCAGCTCTTTAACATCGTGCAGGATCTTTTCCCGCGCCTGCGGAATGGCCGCGTCGATGGTGCCTTTCATGGGATAGGAAAAGATGCTGCCATTACGAATCTGAACAAAGATCTCCGGCGAGAATACCAGAAAGCTGTTATCCATCAGCAATTTGTACCTGGCCTGGCTGATGTGGAAGAGCTCGCGCAGGGGCAGGTTGATATCGAGGGCGGTACGAACGGTAAGGTTGGTGAGATACGAATCACCGTATTCGAGATGCCGGACCACCTCGCTGAACTTGTTCCTGAACTCATCCAGCGAGAGGGGAAATTTTTGAAACGCGAGATCCCGTTTGTTTACCTCCTTCGCGGGAACATTAGTCACACCGTTGAAATTGTACATCAGCTTTGCAGGGTCGATCTCAGACAACCTGAACGCCAGTGGCTTCTTCATCTCAAAATCCACCAGAAACAAAAAAGGGATGCGCTGGCTTCCCCATTCATTCAACGTGCTGGTAAATTCATCTATGGACATTAATTGAAATTTAAGATTTGAAGTTCAGTCTGGTTGCCAGTTGCCGGTTACCAGATAGCCGGTTGGTGCAGACACGCTTCAATGGTTCAGACCTCTGATTCACTTTTCAGGAAGAACATCAACCTTGATGCATAGTACTACCCTGAACCGGTAACCGGCAACCGGCAACTGTACAAACGCGGTCTATGGAATGTTCATATACTTATGAATCTGCAGCGAAACCTCCCACTTCGGATTGGCTTTCACATACTCGATGATAAGCGGAAGCATCTCCTTTTCTTTAGACCACTCCGGCTGAAGGTACAGCCTGCACTGCTTCGAAACTTTTGCTGCAAAATCTTCCGCCCAACCGAGATCGCTTTTATTGAAGACGATGACCTTGAGCTCGTTTGCTTTTTCAAAGATGGAGGGATGCGGCGCTTTGAATTTCTTCGGCGAGAAGCACACCCAGTCCCACGTGCCTGTGAGCGGATACACACCCGACGTCTCGATATGGGTTCTCATACCGGCATCTCTCAGCGCCCGGGTGAGCAGCGTGAGGTCATACATCACCGGCTCACCTCCTGTGATCACGGCAATGGGCGACCCGCTAGCGGCAGCCTTCTCTGCGATGTCTGAAATTTGAACCTGTGGGTGAGCAGCGGCGTCCCACGATTCTTTCACATCACACCACACGCAGCCTACATCACAACCTCCAAGCCGTATAAAATAGGCTGCCGAGCCCTGGTAGAATCCTTCACCCTGAATGGTGTAGAAATCTTCCATTACGGGAAGGGTATTGATCGAAATGGTATCTGTTGCTTTCACGGTTTTCAATTCTAATCGCAGATTTCAAATTTCCCGAAGGCCGCTCTAAAATTGTCAATCTGAGATCGTAAATCTGAAATCATCAGGGGTTACGCAGCTCCGTGGCGCGCAGTGTGTTCAGCAATAAAGAAGCGATGGTCATGGGCCCCACACCTCCGGGAACAGGCGTGATGTATGATGCTTTACGCGATACATTCTTGAAATCTACATCCCCTTTGATGGCCCAGCCTTTGGGATACTCAGGACCTTCTACACGTGTGGTGCCGATATCGATCACAACAGCGCCTTCTTTTACCATGTCGGCCGTGACGAGGCCGGGTTTGCCAACAGCCACCAGCAGAATATCTGCCGCGCGGGTAAAGCTCGAAAGGTCTTTGGTGTATTTGTGGCAGATGGTGACGGTGGCATGGGCTTGCTCCGTGAGCATCATACTCAGGGGAGCGCCGGCAATACGGCTTGCGCCAACCACCACAGCGTGTTTGCCTTCAGTCTCGATATTGTAACGCCGCAGCAGCTCCATCACACCAAAAGGGGTGGCGGGCATCAGCAGCGGGTTCTTCGAAATAATGCTGCCGAAATTGTGATTGGTAAAACCATCAACATCTTTGTCGGAGCGGATCTTCTCGGTGATCCTTTCAACCGAAATGTGTGGCGGCAACGGAAGCTGTACGATGAATCCGTCCACATCGTCGTCGTTGTTCACGTGGTCGATGTGTTTCATGAGCTTCTCTTCGCTGATGGTATCGGCAAAGCGCATCATGGTATAATGGAATCCCACCGACTTGCAGGCCTTCACCTTGTTGTCGACATATGTCTGGCTGGCGCCATCGTCGCCTACAAGAATAATGGCCAGGTGCGGGATCTTCTTGTTCTGCTGTTTACGCAGCGCAACTTTCTGGGAGATCTCGTTCTTGATATCGGTGGATACCTTGCGGCCATCGATGAGGGTGTATGCAGCGGTTTGAGTCAGCTCTGACATTCTTCAGTTGGTGTTTATTCAAAATACAGTTCCCGCAGTCCCGATAATTATCGGGATCGCTGATAAACGCAGATCATTTGCAAACATATCTGCTTACATCTGCGGAATCAGCGGGAGATGGCATTTAGTCAATTTTAAGCACGGCCATGAAGGCTTCCTGAGGAACTTCCACGGTTCCGATCTGGCGCATGCGTTTCTTACCTTTCTTCTGTTTTTCCAGGAGCTTGCGCTTACGGGAGATATCACCGCCGTAACATTTCGCGAGCACGTTCTTGCGAATGGCGCTGATGGTCTCGCGGGCTACGATCTTCTGCCCGATGGCGGCCTGAATGGCTACCTCGAACATGTGACGAGGAATGAGCTCCTTCAGTTTTTCACAAAGCTTACGTCCCCACTCCTGCGCTTTGCCCCTGTGCACGATGGCGCTCAACGCATCCACCCTGTCGCCGTTCAGCATTACATCAAGCTTCACCATGTCTGATTCACGGAAGCCGATGAGGTGATAATCGAGCGAAGCATAACCGCGCGAAATGCTTTTCAGCTTATCGAAGAAGTCGAACACGATCTCCGCCAAAGGCATCTCGAACGTGAGCTCCACGCGGTCGGTAGTAAGATAATTCTGGTTCTTGATCACGCCGCGTTTGTCCATACACAGGCTGATGATAGGGCCGATGTATTCTGCTTTGGAGATGATCTGTGCTTTGATATAAGGTTCTTCGATGCGCTCTGTTTTGGTAACGTCCGGCATCTCCGAGGGGGCGTTGATATCCTGTACGGTGCCATCGGTGAGGTATGCCTTGAACTGAACCGAGGGAACAGTGGTGATCACCGTCATGTTGAACTCACGTTCGAGGCGCTCCTGGATGATCTCCATGTGCAGCATGCCAAGGAAACCGCAGCGGAATCCGAAGCCAAGCGCGGCGGAAGTTTCAGGCTCCCATACCAGCGAGGCATCATTGAGCTGAAGCTTCTCCATGGAAGCACGGAGCTCTTCAAATTCCGAGGTCTCCACGGGATAGATACCCGCAAACACCATCGGCTTCACGTTTTCGAAACCTTTGATGGCCTCACCTTCCTGGCCGGGATGGGTGATGGTATCCCCTACTTTTACTTCTTTGGCAACCTTGATACCGGAGATCAGATAACCCACGTTACCAACACCGATCTCGTTGCGCGGTTGTTTCTCCAGCTTGAGCACTCCGATCTCATCGGCGTTGTATTCCTGGCCGGTGCTCACAAACTTCACCTTCTCACCTTTGCGGATGGTGCCATTGATCACACGGAAATATACTTCGATGCCCCTGAACGAGTTGAAAACAGAGTCGAAGATCATGGCCTGAAGCGGGGCTTTTGGATCACCCTTCGGAGGTTTGATCCTGTTTACAACAGCTTTCAGGATATCTTCGATGCCGATGCCTTCCTTGGCGCTGGCGCGGATCACATCTTCGCGTTTGCAGCCGATCAGGTCTACGATCTCGTCAGTCACTTCCTCAGGCATGGCATGCGGAAGGTCTATTTTATTCATCACAGGGATGATCTCGAGGTCGTGCTCCAGGGCCAGGTAAAGGTTGGAAATGGTCTGGGCTTCAATCCCCTGGCTGGCATCCACGATCAGCAGGGCGCCTTCGCAGGCGGCGATGGACCGCGATACTTCGTAAGAAAAGTCCACGTGGCCGGGGGTATCGATCAGGTTCAGAATATATTCCTTGCCATCCAGCTTATAGTTCATCTGGATCGCATGGGCCTTGATGGTGATGCCTTTTTCGCGCTCCAGGTCCATATTATCAAGCACCTGCGCCTGCATCTGGCGGTTGGTCAAGGTGCCGGTAAACTCCAGCAGCCTGTCTGCCAGGGTACTTTTACCGTGGTCGATATGAGCGATTATGCAAAAATTGCGGATGTTTTCCATACCCCGTCTGTAGTCCTCTAAATGTGGACTGCAAAAGTATGAATTTTTGACCGTTGGAAGGGGGAAATGTTAAGAATTCGGAGGGAGGAATTGGAATCTGGAGGCCAGGAGCCCAGAAGTCAGGAGCCAGGAGAAGGAGTAAGAATTAAGAAGTAAGGAGTAAGGGGTGGTTGGCTTCGGAAGCGGTGGTAAACCAGTTTGATCGCTGCGCCCTGCATAAACAAAAAGGGTCCGTAAGGAACCCTTTTTTAATCTGTAACCGATTGCAATATTTAAATACCTCAGTTTTTATACACAACCCCTTCTTTCATCACGAAGGATACCTTTTCGAGGGTTTTGATGTTGGTGAGCGGGTTCTCGTCTGAAGCGACAATATCGGCAAGCTTGCCGGCCTCCAGTGTGCCGACTTTATCGGTGATGCCAAGGATGCCGGCGTTGACTACCGTTGCCGACTTGATCGCTTCCATCGGGGGCATGCCAGCCTCTACCATAAAAGTAAACTCTTTGGCATTGTCGCCGTGAGGAAACACACCTGCATCGGTTCCGAACGCGATCTTCACGCCACGTTTGTAAGCCTTTCTGAAGGTTTCCTGGATCTGGGGGCCGATCTCCAGGGCTTTGGGTACTACGAGCGGATGATAGTAGCCGGGCACTTTCGCCTGGTCGGCCACAAACCTTCCTGCGGTGATGGTGGGCACATAGAAGGTGCCTTTCTGCTTCATGAGGTCCATCACTTCTTCAGTCATCTTGGTGCCATGCTCAATGGTGGTAATACCTGCCAGCACGGCCCGTTTCATACCTTCTGTGCCGTGAGCATGCGCGGCGGTGTGCATGCCATAGTCTTTGGCGGTCTCGATCACCGCTTTCAGCTCTTCATCGGTGAACTGCGGGCCCGATCCGTCTTTCGCCAGGCTGAGCACGCCTCCCGTAGCCGTGATCTTGATCAGGTCTGAACCGTCTTTGTAACGCTGGCGAACGGCCTGCCTTGCTTCTTCGGGCGAGTTGATCACACCTTCACGCGGTCCGGGGTCACCCATCAGGTCTTTCCGGTAGCTGTTGGTAGGGTCAGCGTGCCCACCCGTAGTGGCGATGGACTTGCCTGCCGTAAAGATGCGCGGCCCGACTACGATACCCTGGTTCACGGCATTGCGCAGGGCAATGTTCACACCGGAGCCACCGAGGTCGCGCACCGTGGTAAAACCGGCCATCAATGTTTTTTTGGCGAACAACGTTGAACGGAACGCAACGTCAGCATCGTTCAGGGTGAAGCGCTGCAGATTCTGATCCTTGTTGGTCTCGTTCTCCAGGTGCACGTGCATATCGATGAACCCGGGCATCACCGTCTTCTGGCTCAGGTCTATCAGCTTGTCATCAGCGCCGGGTTTTGCAAAACCTTTCTGAATGGCGGTGATCTTGTTGCCTTCAATAATGATGCTCATTTGTGGCTGCGCTTCGTTCGATTTGCCATCGATCAGGTTGCCGCAATGCACCAGTGTTCTTTGCCCGTGGGCGTAAGAGATCATGGCCAGCGCCGCCAGCAGCAGGTAAATTTTTTTCATAAGAGGTTATTCTTTTAAATATTTTGCCGTAACTGATTTTAACAATTCGATCTCCACACCACTCATGGCCGCCGCTCTCACGTGCAGCATCAGCTCAAACATCACCTGCTGGTCATACCCAAGCTTGGTGGCGATCTGCGAACAGAAGATGATCTCTTCGCGGTACATGCGCTCGTCGATCTTCATGAGCTGAACGAGACTGAAGATATAATCGAATTTTTTGTCGCGTGAAAGGTTGGCGGGTATGATCAGGTCATGCTTCTGCTCCAGCAGCGGCATCACCTCATCCGGATAGATGCCATTGGCCCGCCCGATGTTGACAATGTAATTCTTCTCGCGATCACCCACCCGTCCATCGATCTGGGCAAGGTTCACCAGCAACTTCATTTGAGCAATGGCAGACATAAACTTGGGCTTTAGCGATCAAAACGACTTCCAACCTACCAACTAAATGACAAATAGTCAATGCAAGTCATTGAAATAGGATCTTTTTCGTGATCAAAACCCGTCCTCAGTACTTGGTTAGATAGTCCACGGTCTACGGTCGACAGTCCACGGCCGTGCCGGTGAAGTAAAGTCGTCGGACCACTATCACGCTCGTGGCTTGCGCGCAATGGTCTGACTACTATCTGCTGTGGTCTGTGGACTTTGATTACCTTAGGAGCATGAATTTTCTGGCGCATTTATATTTATCGGGAGAGAACCCAAAGCTGATGGTGGGGAATTTTATTGGCGATTTTGTGAAAGGCAGGAATGCGCTTGAAAAATTCGAGCCGGAGATCGTCAGGGGCATTCAGCTGCACCGGTCCATCGATGCGTTCACCGATACACACCCGGTGGTGGCCGCGAGCAAAAACCGGCTCCGTCCCAAATACCGGCACTATGCGGGTGTGATCGTGGATGTTTTTTACGATCACTTTTTAGCAAGCAACTGGAACCTCTATCACACTGAACCTCTGCCCTCCTACGCCAACCGCGCGTATCACCTCGTGGAAAGCTTCGAGTCTATCCTGCCAGAAGAAGTAAAATACATGCTACCGTATATGGTGAGTGGCAACTGGCTGGTGAACTACGCAAAGCTGGAAGGCATCCACCGCGCCCTCTCAGGCATGGCCAGACGCACATCGTTCAATTCAAAAATGGAAGAAGCCGTGCACGACCTGAAAGCGAATTTCGATGACTTTAAAAAAGAGTTCGATACGTTCTTTCCCGAGCTCAGTGCTTTTTGCAAATCCAAGATCGGAGAGCAATAATCGGTGTGTTTTTTGTTGCCGCAGATGAACGCAGATGAACGCAGATAAAGCAGTATCAGATCAGCGTGAATCAGCGTAGTCTGCGGGAAATGCACTACAAATTCCACCAATAGGTAAGCTTCACCACCAGTGCCCGGTTCTTGACTCCGAAAGTCTCCGGCACGTAATTGTCCGTATAGACAATATACAGATCGGAAGCAGGTCTGTATCGCCACTGAAGGCGGGTGTTCAGGTTCACATTTTTCTGCTGCTCGTTGTACTGCGCAAAGGCGGTGAAGAATAATTTATTGGTCATGGTAACATCCAGGCGCGGGCCGATAAGCCAGAACGTTTTGTTAAGCCACGGCTCCGGCAACGAGATATAGTTGTAGGTACTGCTCACAATAAAGCTCACGTATGGCTGAATGCGGTAGCCGGCCTCGCCCACCAGGTTCAGTCGCGAGCCTTGTGCATAGTATCCACCCTGGCGCAACGAGAACAACCACGTGAACACACTTTGTGGTTTCGAAATGTAATCGAGTCCCCAGGCCCTCCACTTGTGTCGTGTACCGGTTGCCAGTGAGTCGAGTCCTGAGTTGGTGGGATCGAAAGGTTGCAGCAGCTTGATGTAGCTGTTACCACCCCAGAGGGCGAGCGTACTTTGCTTGCGGAAAGTGACCTGATACGTCAGGATGTTCTCCTGGTCGGTCTGCCCGAATGCTTCGTTGAAAAAAGCGGTAACTGCGAGCTTCGGGCCGTGGCTTAAAATGCGCGTGCCCTTTGGAAAGAACAACCTACTGACCACGGGACTCATTTTCACATATCCCCTGCGCGGAACGTATCCTACTTCGGGATTGTAATTTCTTCCCACGTACTCATGCTGCCATAACACGTTCCACTCGCGGCTGGCATATTGCAGGTGGGCCGCATGAGACATATCGCGGTTTTTTCTGTCGGGACTGAACGACTTCAGGAACAGCGCTTTGCCCGTCCACAAATTGTTCGAGGAGGCAAGGTTGTATTCGAGGCCCGCATTCCTGTTGTATTGCGAATACTGGATCGCTTCGGGCAACGGATGATAGTTGAGCGATTCTTTATTGATGAAGATCGCGCCGATGTTCGACCGTGCAAAGACCCGTCGCTGCAGGGCCACCACTGAAAAGTTCTGCGATGGAAGCGCTGTCGCCTGTACCTTTTCTGTCTGCATGTTCATTACCCCTACACGCCAGTCTTTGTTGATCTTTCCACTGAGGCGTGCCCCGAATTGAATGGGCACACCCAGGCCGATGCGCCGCGAAAAAAACGGACGGATGGTGGCATAGCCGAAGTTTGCAAACAGATCTCCGTTCTCCAGGAAGAACTGCCTCCTCTCGGGAAAGAAAAGCTCGAAACGATCGAGGTTCGTTACCTGCCGGTCTACCTCCACCTGCGAGAAGTCCGGGTTCACGGTAAGATCAAGGTTCAGCGAAGAGGTCACCGCGATCTTGGCATCGGCGCCGGCATCCTTGCGATAGACGGTTTCGCCATTGTTCAGGTGATCGCGTGAAGCGCCGCCCAGCACGTAAGGGATGATGGAGATATTGGACCCGACGGCAGGCGGAGGCGCATCCCACACCAGGGTGCCGGTGTATGCCAGTGAAGCCGTGGGAAACTGCCGCGGCACGGGAGCCCAGCTTGACTTTTCAGTGGTCTTCAGGTCGAGCCTGCTGAAATTGATGCCCCACCGGGTGATACCTTTTTTGTAACGGATGGTCTTGAAAGGGATGGCCATCTCGAGCACCCACTTATCATTCTCATTGCTGACGGCCGAGGTCCATTTGTTGTCCCAGCTGAGATCGACTTTTCCACCTTCATACATGATGCCGTCCCACTGCGCACCCGCAGCATTGGCGCCGAAAGAAAAACCGTTCGTCTGATCGTCGAACGTATCCATGAACAGCAGGAAGTTGTCGTTCTTGCCGAACACAAAATCGCGGCGTAGCGATTCCACCATATAAGGGCCGGCCACCAAGTGATGGCAAACCGTAATGAGGTACAGGTTGTTGTCGTCGTAGGTCATGCGCACTTCGGTGCGTACCCTGGCAGCGCTGGTATCCATGGGAAGCACCATAAAAAAATCGGTGGCCATGTCTGCTTCAGACCATGCGGTTTCATTCATCACGCCGTCAATGATGACCGCAGACGATGCCCTGCGGATGGAGAGCTGGTAGGCGTCATTCTTCTTTTGAGCAGCCAGCGGCAGGCACAGGTGAAGAAAGAGCGCGAGCGCGGCGGGGTAAACGATAAAATTCTTCAGGACTCGTATTTTGAATAAATTTATAAAATGAAGCTAATTTGTAACAGGCACTGAATCAAGTGCGGGTTCTTATTATTTTAGCGGTTATTTGATCAAAGCATGCAAAACGATCCGGAGTTAAATGGAAAATACCTGGGAACTATCTCCCGCGATTTTGTGAAGGTTTCAGATACCCTCAAGGAAGCATCGTATCAGATCCGCAAAAGAGGTTTTTCAAACTTTCCCGTTTTTCCCGTGTGCAAGGAAGAGCAGCCCATCGGACAGATTCTCTTAGACCGGTCAACCGCCAGTTTGGAGTGGAACTATTATGTGACCTACCTCGATGAGTTTGTGCAGCGCGGGCTGGTAGAAGACCAGGAAAGCTTTCAGGCCGCGTATAAAGACCCGGATGAATTTTGCTGCCTGTTTGTTGTAGACAAAGATTTTACCAACTTCGTGTTCATTCCATACCCTGAAGACTGATCCATGATCGAACAGGCAAACATGCGGTTGTTTTTATGTCTGATCATTCTTTCCGCCTGTTTTTTAATCAGTCTGCCGGTAAGCAGTCAGTCGCTTCCCAAAGATATCGCCTTTGAACGCGTCAGCATTCCGGGCACCATCCGCTCATCACAGGTCACCAACATCATCCAGGACGACCTGGGGCTGATCTGGCTGGCAGGCGACGGCCTTTACCGTTACGATGGATTCAAATTCCGTCAATACAAGGAGATCGGTAACAACGGCGCCATACTCGATCCGCAGGATATTCTGTATCTCTTCTACGATAAAATTTCCTGCAGGCTTCTGCTGGGAACACGGCGGTACGGCATTGTAACTTATGATTACCAGTCCGATCAGCTTGCTCTCCTTCCCTCGCAGACAGAACCTCCCATCATCAACCACATCGCGCAGACTTCCGATGGAAAGATCTGGGCAGCTTCGTTTACTTCAGGACTATTCCACATCGAACGCGACACGCTGAAGAAGGTGCCGGGTCCGCAAAGCCAGTATCCGCATCCCATCTCCATCGTCGCTCATGGGCCCACACTGTATGTTGGCGTCCAGAAAAAAGTGATGGCGTTAGAGCAAGGTGTGGTGAACGATGTGATCGACCTCGACTGGCCTGGAAAGGACCTGCCCCAGCACACGTTCCCTACCAGCGTGTTCATCGATCGCCAAAAGCAGTTGTGGGTCGGCACTGAAAAACAGGGTGTGCTGGTGTATGACCTTGCGGGAAGAAAATTCGTCAAACACTTTCCCTCATCTGAGTCACCTTTCTTCAGCAAGATCTCGGGCATCACGCAAGACCGCGACGGACTCATCTGGATCCTCACCAAGGCAAGTGGCCTCGTGGTTTACAGCATGGAGCAGGACCGTACGCTGTTGCTCCGAAAAAATCCTTTTTCGGTGAAATCCATCTCCAGCGACAATTGTTTCAGCATCCTCGAAGACCGCGATGGCATCATCTGGATCGGCGCTACCGGCGATGTGAACAAGTATGACCGCAAGCAGGTGAAGTTCAGGCACATCTACCACAATCCGCTGAACAGGATCTCGCTCACTGACAATATGGTGAGGGGTGTATACGAAGACAATGACGGCAAGATCTGGACGGGCACCGACGGCGGTTATATCAACGTGATCGACCTCGAAAACGAAACGACAACACCCATCAAGGTAAGCCCCGGTGGCGATTCCAGTCTGCACGTTCCCCTGTACATCACCTCCTTCAATGACCGCATCATGCTGGTGGGCACACCGCGGGGGCTGCTGCAGTACGATCGCAAGACAAAAAAATTCTCACCTTTCGAACCGCTGTGGTCTGAAACCAAAGGCAAAAACGTACGGCAGATCATACGGCATCAGAACAATTTGTATTTCATTCACAGCGGAAGTGTTTTCATCCATGATCTCGCCACCGGTAAAACGGAAAGCTTCGGCAATGCCGGCGACCCACAGGCTGTGAACCTCACCACCCTGTATCTGGATGACGAGCAACGGCTCTGGGCAGGATCGGGCAAAGGCATTTCGGTATATAACAGCGCTGCGCGAAAATTCCGTTTTATGCCTTTCCGGGATCTTCCCTCTATTGCCAACGGATCGCTGCTGCTGGTGCTTTCCATTCAGCAGGTGGGCAACAAATTGTACGTAGGCACTTTCAACGCCGGCTTCTGGGAAGTGGACATCTCGAACATCGACGCCATCCCGCCTCCGAAAAAATTCTATAACCGGACCGGCCTGCCCAGCAATACGGTATACGCCACGTTGCCTGACGACCAGGGCAACCTCTGGCTCAGTACCAACAATGGGCTGGTGAGGTTCGACCCGCGCACAGAACGATTCGTTTCGTTTTCCATCAGCGAAGGCCTGCAGGAAGAAGAATTCAACCGCCTTGCCTATGCGAAGACCCGTACCGGCCAGCTCATCTTTGGCGGCATCAATGGCATCAACATTTTTAATCCCGGCGAGATCGAAATAGAGCAGGAGAATGTGGTTCCGGAGATCCTCAGTGTATCGGTACAAAACCCTTTGGCAAAAGACCCGGTAGTGTCAAGGATCACCGAGATCCCCGACAAGCTCATCCTTGACTTCGAGCAGAACTTCGTCAGCATCCATTTTTTTATTCCGCATTATAAACAACCCAAGAGGTATACGTTGTTCTACAAGCTCGAAAGTTTCGAAAAGGAGTGGAAGGAAGTGTCGAATGAAAATAACGTCACGTATGCCAACCTCCAGCCCGGTGTTTACAACTTTAAGCTGAAAACCGCCGGCATCAACGGACGGGAGCATATCGTGAGCCTGCCTATCATCATCGCCGCTCCTTACTGGCGGGCGTGGTGGTTCATCCTGCTTTCAGTATGCGTGGTGGCTTTCCTGGTGATGACCATTATCAGAAGTTATGTAAGAAAAGCACAATACGACCGGCAACGCCTCGAAGAGCTGCTGAAGATGAGAACGTCCGAGATCGAGAAGTCGCGGGAGGAGCTGCAGATCCTGAACCAGAAGAAGGACCTCATCTTCTCCATTCTGTCACACGACCTGCGTTCGCCGCTCACCACGCTGAAAGGTTTTTTAGGATACCTCATCGACCATGCGCACGAGATCCCGGTGGAAGATCTGAAAAAACACGCCGTCAGCATCCGGTACTCCGTCACCAACTCCCTCGACCTGATCGATAACACCTTGTTCTGGTCGTTGTCGCAGATGGGCACCATTCAATATACGCCCAGCACTTTTGCCCTGCACCACCTGTTTGAAAAACTGCGCGGACTGTACCAGCTCACTGCCGACAAGAAACGAATACCGCTCAGCATCTCGTGCCATGAAGACATTATGCTGCACGGCGATGAGAACATGATCTATGTATCGTTGCGAAACCTGGTGTCTAACGCGCTCAAGTTCACCTCTGAAGGTAACCCGGTAACCATCACCTGTAAACGCAGGGATGACTTTGTAGAGATCAACGTGGTGGACAAGGGCATCGGCATGAGCCCTGAGTATTTGAAAAAAATATTATCGGCCGATCAGCCCATGTTGAAAAAAGGAACCTCCAATGAAAAAGGAACAGGGCTTGGACTGCTGCTGTGCAAACAATTTATCGAGCTGAATAAAGGAGAGCTTCACATCACCAGCATCGAGCATGTAGGCACTACGTTCACGGTACTGCTGCCACTCAGTGTCCACCAGCCGGTTTCTTCTCACGCCTAACTTGCATAGGTACGAAGTACGAGATACGAAGTACGAGACGCTCGATCGGAGGTTTTCCGTACCTCGTCCTTCGTACCTCGTACCTTCTCACCTACTTCCTTGCACGTCGCGGCCTTAACGAAGGCTGTCCAACTAAACTACTCCGTGAAGTGGTCCCATCCTTGCGCACGAAGCGGAACTGTATTGCCCTGCTTGGTGATCATCACCCGCTCATTCTTGCGGTCATGCACATAGCCGATCATGTGTATGTCAGGATGTTTCTTGATCTTTTCCTGGTCTTCCTGGCGTATGGTGAACAACAGCTCATAGTCTTCGCCTCCGTTGAGGGCACAGGTGATGGGGTCGAGCTTGAACTCAACGGCGGTCTCAAATGTCATGTGATCGATCGGCACCTTGTCTTCATAGATGCGGATGCCTACTTCCGAATGGCGCGAGAGGTGAAAAAGCTCGGAGACCAGCCCGTCTGAAACATCGATCATGGAAGTAGGTTTTACACCTGCTTCTTCAAGGTCGAAAACAATGTCGGTGCGTGCCTCGGGTTTCAGCTGGCGGCCGACCATGTACTCATATTTTTCGAGGCTTGGCTGCATGCCAGGATCGGCCATAAACACCTGCTTCTCACGTTCCAGCACCTGCAGTCCCATAAAGGCTGCCCCCAGATCACCGGTAACGCAAATAATGTCATTCACCTGGGCTCCTTTCCGGTACACGATCTTCGATTTTGGAGCGCGGCCGAGAACGGTAATGGAGATCACCAGCCCTGCTGCGGAGGATGTGGTGTCACCTCCCACCAGGTCCACGTTATAATTCTCACAGGCAGTTTTGATTCCCTGGTACAACGCATCCACCGCCTCCACTGAAAATCTGTTGCTTAACGCGATGCTTACCGTGATCTGTTCGGCTTTCCCGTTCATGGCGGCGATATCTGAAACATTCACAGCCACCGCTTTGTAACCGAGGTGCTGAATGGGCACATAAGAGAGATCGAAATGGATGCCTTCAACCAGCATATCTGTCGAAACGAGCATACACTCATCCCCGGAGGCCTGGATCACGGCCGCGTCGTCGCCAATACCTTTTAGCGACGATTCATTTTTTAACGTAAATTGGCGGTTGATGCGGTCAATCAGGCCAAATTCGCCTAATTGGCTTATTTCGATGCGTTTTTCACTCATATTTTTGAATAGTAACCGGCTTTTGAGCGCTTTAAGCGGCTATTTATCCTGCAAAAGTAAGATTCCGGCCCAATTGACCATACACCTCTAATGATATACCCGTATCTATGTTACTTAATAACCAACCTAACAACAATATGAAAAAGGCCATTGGTCTTCTGCTCGCAGTCTCGGTTCTTGTCGGTGCTTGTGGACCAAAATCCTACTACAAGACCAAAGAAGGGAAGAGAAAACAGAAATATTATAACGAGATCCAGTTTGGTGGAAAAAGTGCCGCTACAATGAAGAAGAAGTTCTGATCTCTTCGCAAAGCTCTATTAAAACTCCTCGTGTCGATTTTGGGTGCAGGAAACAAATCATTTTGTTGTCTGCACCTTTTTTTGGCTCTGTACTCAGTGGTGTAAATCCTTTCGCTTCATATTCTGGCAAACGTTTACGGATGTCTGACACCTCAAAAGCCAGGTGGTGAATTCCCTCCCCTTTTTTCTCGATGAATTTGGCAATGGGTGAATCTTCACGGGTGGCTTCCAGCAGCTCGATCTTGACACCTCCAACTTCAAAAAATGCGGTTCTTACGCCTTCAGAGGCCACTTCCTCGATCTTATAGTGATCGCGCCCCAGCAATGAAGCGAACAATTTGTTGGCTGTTTCTATATTTTTGACCGCAATGCCGATATGTTCCAATTTTTCCATAATTGCTTAACTTTGTAAGCCAAAGAAGAAACTTTTTGCCGAAATCAAAAGTTTTTAGGCAGTGAAACTTTCCCGATCATGATCGAAACCCTAAGTGAAATGCACGTTGAAGCAGCCCGTATTCAGCAGGAGATCAAAGATTACCTGGGGTTGCGCACATCCGACATGGTGTTTGAATACACATCTTCGGAGGGTAAGACCAGGCTCGACCTGATCACCATCAACCCGCGGCACAACCAGGCATTTCTTTTTCACAGCGAAGTAGGTTTTGACAAGATCGACGTTCTGAAAAAAATGCTGAATTACGTTCAGAACTACAAAGAGAAGGAAAGCTCTTACACGATACAGTGGGTGGCCAAAGGTGGAAAGGAGCTGCACACCTCCTATTTCAAGGCCAGCAACATCATGGATGCGCTGCAGAAATTATACTATGGCCGCGACATGAATACCATCACTGTATTCAGCGTTGTGCTCAACCCGATATCATAGATTTTAACCGTTTGAAAAAATGATCAACGTAACCGATAAAGCCAAAGACAGAATCATGTCCCTGAGACAGGAAGAAGGACATTCACCCGCTCACAATATTCGTGTTTCTGTAAAAGGTGGTGGCTGCTCAGGCCTGATGTACGATCTCGGTTTCGACGATAAAGTGAACGCTGCAGACCAGGTGTTCGAAGACAAGGGCATCAAGATCCTCGTCGATAAAAAGAGCCTGCTCTACCTGCTCGGTACCACACTCGACTTCACCGATGGCCTGAACGGAAAAGGTTTCCAGTTCATCAACCCCAATGCTTCCCGCACTTGTGGCTGCGGCGAAAGCTTTTCAGTGTAGCATAAGCCTACACCGTAGCAATACACTTCAACTCTATCGCTATAGGCGTGGGTAGCGCCGTGATCTCTACCGTTGTACGGCACGGCTGGTTATCCTTGAAATATTCTGCGTAGACTTTGTTATAAATCGCAAAGTCTTTTTTCATGTTGGTGAGAAATACCGTTACATCCACCAGGTTCTCCCAACGTGAGCCTGATGCTTCCAGCACATACCGCACATTCTGAAACACGCTATGGCACTGCAGCTCGATGTCGTAGCTGACAATGTTTCCCGCAGCATCCAACGTGACGCCTGGAATCTCTTTCGAGCCTCTTTTGCGCGGCCCCACACCGGAAAGAAAAAGCAGGTTGCCCACCTTCCGGGCATGGGGATAGAGGCCTACGGGTTCCGGAGCCTGATTAGAATGGATTTTATCGTTCATGTATTTGATGTTGTTGTCAATTTTACTTTTTCGCTCCGGTAGAATCCACGGTCGACGGTCCACAGACCACGGCCGTACGTGAATGATACAAAGACTGTCATCTAGGGGTTAACTGCTGTGGACTGTCGTCTGTGGACCGTGGACTATTTTATCCCAAACACCAGGGTCGCCCAGTAGCTCTGCCAGTCTGCTTTCGGATCTTTTGATGGTACCATTTTCACAAAACTTACCATCCACCTCCCGGGATTGCTGATGTGCGTTTCGATGGTGCCGTCTTGCTGGCTGAAGATGTTCTGTGCGGTGGTGCGGTTGTTGTTAAAATTCAGGACTTTTACTTTCGCCCCGAACACCGGCTTGCCCATATACAGGATCCTGAACTTCACCGGGTCGCCTACCTTCAGCGTATAAGGGTTTTGCTCCGGAACGATCTCCACCGGAAATCCCACCTCCTTCCTGAAGGTGGCGTCTGTTTTTTCCCCTGCCTGCACCAGGAGCTTGCTATACCTGGCATACAGCTCCGTTCCGTTCTTAGCCATCGTGTTTGTCTTGCGGCGCTGACCATAGGCTTCGTCCAGTCCGTTGTCTTTCAGGTAGGCGTTGAATTTTTCGGCTTCCATTTCAGAAGAAGCGTTAGTGCTCTGCATCGCCAGCAGGTAAGTGCCTTCTGCTGTCAGCGGCGTTTTAAGGTTGTCTTTATCTCCTTCCACAACCTGACCTTTCAGGTCTTTCAGGGTATTCTTCTGATGCAGCTCGAGGCGTTCAAGTCTATCTTTCTTCACGGTCCACGGTTCACCCACAAAGCCCTCGCCTACTTTGAAGTTCACCACCAGATCTTCTCCCGGCCTGTGAACGAATTTCAGTGGCTGAAGCCAGAACTCACTCGCCTGTGCCAAAAAGCTGCAGGCCAGCAGCGTTGCAAAGCTCACCAGTTTTTTATTCATCAGTTTCATGATCTTTCATTCATCAGGTCTTCTATCTCTTCGGCCTCTACCGGTATATTTTTCATCAGGTCGAGCACACCGTTCTTGCGGATGACCACGTTGTTCTCGATCCTCACACCCAGGCCTTCTTCTTTGATGTAGATGCCGGGCTCCACGGTCCATACCTGCCCCACCTGCATCTTGTGATACATGTTACCGACATCATGAACATCGAGCCCGAGCTGGTGCCCTGTGCCATGCATGAAGTATTTTGTGAAAAGCGGTTTCTCTTTGGGCTGGTTCTTGATGTCTTTGCGATCGATCAGCTTCAGGCCCACGAGCTCGCTCTCCATGATCTTCTGCACTTCCTTGTGATATTCAAAGTAAACAACACCGGGCTTCAGCATCTTTGTGGCCGCACGTTTCACCCTGAGCACCGCCTCATAAACTTCTTTCTGGCGTTTGGTGAACTTGCCGTTTACCGGGATGGTGCGCGTGAGGTCTGCGTTGTAGTTGGCATATTCGGCGCCTACATCCAGCAGCAATACGTCACCATCTTTACAGGGTTTGTTATTCTCGATATAATGCAGCACGCAGGAGTTGGCCCCCGAAGCAATGATGGGTTCGTAGGCAAATCCGCGGGAACCGTTGCGCAAAAACTCGTGAATGTATTCCGCTTCGATCTCGTACTCCATCACACCGGGTTTCACAAATTTCAGCACACGCCTGAAAGCCTGTTCCGTGATGTTGCACGCTTGCTGCATCAGCTTGATCTCCTCGTCAGACTTGACGGAGCGCAGCGCATGCATGATGGGCGCCAGCCGCTCATACTTATGCAGCGGATACTTTTGCTGACACCATTTGATGAAACGGTTATCGCGGCTGTCTACGGCGATCTCTGCCCGGTAGTGATCGTTTGTATTCAGGTAAACGCGCTCCACATCGCCCATCACCATCATGGTGTTGAACAGCTTCGGAAATTCGGTGGTCCACAACACGGTCTCGATGCCCGTCAGCTCGCGCGCTTCTTCTTTGGTGAGCTTGTGGCCTTCCCAGGTGGCGATGAGCTCGCTGGTCTCTCGGAGGAAAAGAACCTCGCGGTATTTTTCATCGGGAAAATCGGGACAAAGCACCAGCACGGTCTCTTCCTGGTCTACACCCGTGAGATAAAAGAGGTCGCTGTTCTGGCGGAAACGCATGGTGCCGTCCGAGTTGGTGGGCATGATATCGTTGGCATTGACCACCACCACGGCATTGCCTTTCAGTTTTTTAACAAGGTTCTTACGGTTATTGGTGAAAAGCCGCTGGTTGATCTTCTGGTAGCGCATAAGGTGTTTAAAGTCCCTAAATTAAGTGATTTCGCCTGTAATCAAACAAACCCGGCCGATCGTTGAAATCAAGAATCCCGCCACGAAGAAGTGCTTACAGTGTGTCCTGCTTCATTTGCATTCTTTCTGCTACTGTGTGCTTTGTGCGCGCCCGCCGCAGCGATAGCGAAGGAGGGCCTTTGTGACAAAATTTCGGAGCCCAAGCCACGTTTTCGAAAATACAACGCGCTGGTTATCTTTAACTCTTCTAATCGATCAAACCATGAGAAAACTCTTACTTGTTACACTGCTTCTTTTTTTGCTTCACGGAGCTTACGCACAGTGGAAGTACGAACCATCACCTGAAAACCTGAAGAACCGCGAATGGTTTCAGCAGGCTAAATTCGGACTGTTCATCCACTGGGGCGTGTACAGCGTGCTGGGCGATGGCGAGTGGGTGATGCACCAGCAGCAGATCCCCATCAAAACTTACGAGAAGCTCCCCGCTTTTTTCAACCCTACCGAGTTCGACGCGAAGGCCTGGGTAAAGATGGCCAAGGACGCCGGCATGAAATACATTACCATCACCAGCAAACACCACGATGGTTTCGCCATGTGGGACAGCAAAGTGTCTGACTATAACATCGTGAAACGCACACCTTACGGGAAAGACGTTCTGAAAATGCTAGCCGACGAATGCCGCAAAGAAGACATCAAGCTGTTCTTCTATCATTCACAGCTCGATTGGCGTCATCCCGATTATTTTCCCCGTGGCAACACCGGTGGCAATTATACGGGCCGTCCTGACCGCGGCGATATGAACAAATACCTCGATTACATGGACGCCCAGCTAACGGAGCTCCTGACCGGCTACGGCGATGTGGCAGGCATCTGGTTCGATGGCATGTGGGATAAAAAGGATGCTGACTGGCGGCTCGAAAAGACCTACAAGCTTATTCACCAACTTCAACCGGGAGCGTTGGTGGGCAGCAATCATCACCGCGCGCCCTACGAAGGAGAAGATTTTCAGATGTTTGAAAAAGACCTGCCGGGCCACAACACCACCGGTTTCTCACCCGAGCAGAAGATCGGCATGCTGCCCCGCGAAACCTGCGAGACCATCAATCAGTCCTGGGGATTCAACCTGAAGGACGACCGGCACAAAAGCCGCAAGGAGCTCATCCAGTACCTGGTGAAGGCTGCTGGCTATGACGCCAATTTTCTATTGAATGTAGGCCCCATGCCCAATGGCAAGATCCAGCCTGAGCACATCGAGCTGCTCAAACAAATGGGCGACTGGCTGAAACAATACGGCGAGACCCTCTATGGCACCCGTGGTGGCCCGCTCACAGCGCGCGACTGGGGTGTTACCACACAGAAGGAAAACAAGGTGTATGTTCATATCCTGAAATGGTATGATGCCTCGTTGCTTATTCCGTCATGGGGTAAGAAGATCAAGTCGGCAACACTTTTCGCAGACAAAACACCGGTGAAGTTTTTGGAGAACCAGTATGGCATCACGCTGAGCATACCGAAAGAGAAGCTTGATGAGGTGGATACTGTGATTGAGTTGGAATTGAAATAATCAGTTGTAGTGTAAAAGTACGAGATACGAGGTACGAAGTACGATAGCCCAGTCTGCATTCATCGTACTTCGTATTTCGTACTTCGTATTTCGTACCTCGTACTTCTCCCATCGGCTTAAACTCACATTGATGAACCCAATCAAAATAGCCACCGCCCAGTTCGAGAACCGCAGTGGCGACAAAACGTATAACCTGGGCGTGATCGAGGCGATGGCCCAAGCCGCAGCCCGGCAGGGATCGCATGCCATTGCTTTCCACGAATGTTCCATTACGGGTTATACTTTTGCCCGGCATCTTTCAAAAGAACAAATGCTTGACCTTGCCGAAGTGATCCCGGGCGGCGAAAGCATCCGGAGGCTTCAGCAGATCGCCGCAGCGCATAACATCGTTGTGCTGGCAGGTTTGTTCGAAAAAGACGCGGCGGACAATCTTTTCAAAGCGTACGTCTGTGTAGACCGTAACGGGTTGGTGGCCAAACACCGCAAGCTTCATCCTTTCATCAATCCTCACCTCATACCGGGCGATCGGTATACCGTATTCGAGATCATGGGATGGAAATGTGGCATCCTGATCTGCTACGACAACAATGTGATTGAGAACGTGCGTGCCACGGCATTGCTGGGCGCAGAGATCATCTTCATGCCGCACGTCACCATGTGCACGCCTTCAACACGGCCGGGGGCCGGATTTGTAGATCCGCAGCTGTGGCATAACCGCGAAGCAGACCCCACATCGCTCCGGGCCGAATTCGATGGACTGAAAGGCCGCGCGTGGCTCATGAAATGGCTGCCGGCCCGCGCCTACGACAACGGGGTGTATGTAGTTTTTTCAAACCCTATCGGGATGGACGACGACCAGCTCAAGAACGGCTGCGCCATGATCCTGGACCCGTTCGGTGATATCGTGGCAGAATGCAGAAAGCTGGGTGATGAGTTTGCCGTGGCAACACTCACGTACGAGAAACTTCAGCTGAGCGGAGGTTATCGTTATAAAAAAGCAAGAAGGCCTGACTTGTACGGAACGATCCTAAGTCAGGCCCACCATCCGGAACAAAAGGTTGTTTGGATGAAAGAAACCGGTGATCAGTAATCAGTGTTTGGTATTCAGCAGTTCCGTAAAGACCGGTTACCGAATACCGATAACCACTACATGGTTGCTTTGTCGGTCTCGACGTAATTGAGCAACAGGTACGTGATCGTCATGCCCGAGAATGTTCCTTCCAGTGTTACTGCGGCGGCGGCAATGTATTCATTGAGGAAACGCCCCATGGGTTCTCTTTCAATGATAGAGGCCATCAGGTTCTGATCCGCCTTGAGATACAGCAGCAGGAAAGCAGCAAATGTTGAAGCCCCGATCACAGACGTGGCCACACCAATGCTCAGGCCGCGGAAATAATTCAGGTGCCCGGCATGCGTGCGTTTGTATTGCTTCATGGCAGAATAAATGCCGCCCAGCATAATGAACAAATTCAGCAGCCTCAGCTCAATGATGTGCACTAAACCGAGCGCATACATGACAAAGAAATATACGATCAGTCCCAATGCGATCAGCGTCCCATAAATTTCAGGTATGCGATCAGGTCTGTTCCAAAGATTCAGATTTTTCATAACCACTCCTTTTGAGAATGATTCAAAAAAACTGTGCCGCAGGGAAATAATTGACAGTTGACAAATACACAATTGACAACGTGTACGGTTGCTTCAACTTACGTGCTCCGATTCGAAGCAGCCGCCTGGATGCCCAGGCCCAATCCGTTGTCAATTGCGCCCGATGACTATCGGGTTTGTCAATTGTCAACTTTTCTGATCGATCGGTACATTCACTTCATCCGTGTGAACGTAGTTGATCAGGATGAACGTAACGAGCAGGCCGGAGAACAGTCCTTCGAGTGCTACGATGAAGGAAGCGATGTAAGGATTCAGGTAACGACCCATGGGCTCATTTTTAACGATGGAGTCCATCAGGGCCGGATCCAGCTTCATGTACATGAAAAGAAATACGGCAAAGATCACGGAGCCGATCGCGCCTGTTGCGACGCCGGTGATCAGCGCTCTGAAATAATTGAGATTGGAGCCGTGGGTTTCCTTGAATTTCTTCAGGGCGAAGTACACACCAGCCACAAGGATCAGCAGGTTCAGCAAGCGCAACTCAACGTGGTGTGACAGTCCCGTAAAGTGCATGACCAGAAAATACACCGTGAGACCTACTCCAATACGCAGGCCATAACTTTCAGGAATACGATTAGGATTGTTAAAGAAACTCATAGGATTTAAAGGTTAGGGTACACCCTAATTTTTTGATTTTTTAATAGATTTACAACGTTTTCGAAGCGCTATATTTTCATTATATTAACTCTTTACACCTCCCCTAACCTTATTTTCTATGATCAAAAAAATTTTACTGGGACTACTGGGACTGATCGTTCTGTTAGTCATTGTTGGTTTCCTTCTTCCCGGAAAGATGGAGATCTCGCGCAGCATTACGGTGAACGCGCCGGCCGAGTATTCATTTGAAGAAGTGAACGGCCTGGAGAACTGGAACCGCTGGTCGTACTGGAACACGCTTGACACTACCATGACGATCAACTATGGAGAGAAAACAGCAGGCGCAGGCGCATTTTATACCTGGGCCAGCCAGGATATGGGAAATGGCAAACTCACCATCACCGAAAGCACTCCTTTCAAGGCGATCAAGGCCGACCTCGACTTTATGGAACAGGGTACCGCCAAAGCGTGGTATGACTTTGAGCCCGAAGGCGAAGCCACAAAAGTGACCATGAGCTTCTCTTCCGATTTTGGCATGAATCCGCTGGTGCGCTGGATGGGTGTGTTCATGCGCCCCGAGATGAACAAAGCCTTTGAGCATAACCTCAACAAGATCAAAGAACTGGCCGAAGGCAAACCGAGGTTCTCTGTTGCCATCACACAAGAGAAGGTTGCTCCCGTTACCTACGTGGGCCTGAAGCACACCATGAACCCACAGGATATGCAGGCCATCAGCAAAGAGATGTCGAGAATGTACGGCGAACTGTTCACAGCGCTCAAGAAATCAAAAGTGGAGCTGGCCGGCGCACCGTTCGCCCTGTATCCCAGCTACAGCGAAACATCGATGGATATGGTTTGCGCGCTGCCGGTAGCGGCCAATGCCAAGCTGCCTTCCAAATACGCGGTGATGACAAACGAAGGTGGCAACGCTGTGAAGGCCATCCACAAAGGCGCTTACGAGAAGCTCGAAGCCACGCACAACGAAATCGCCAAGTTCATGGAATTCAAAAAGCTTCAATCCAACGGCGCGCCCTGGGAAGTTTATGTAACCGATCCCGGCGTTGAAAAAGATACCGCCAAATGGATCACGGAAGTTTATTATCCTGTGAAGAATTAAAAAATTGTCCATGGTCCATGGTCGATAGTCCATGGTTAGTGTTGTGAATCGGCAAAGTTCCGCCTCAATGATCACTTTGTCTCAGAACACAAACGGTTAAAGGTCCACTATGATGCTATGGACCATGGACTATCGACTTTCATTCTAATGACTCTAGAAGAATTCAAATCCTCCCTCTCCGCTCCGCAGCCTCCGTCTGGCATCAGCGCCTTGCTGAAAGCGCTCTGGTATGATGGCAAGGGCGACTGGGAAACATCCCACAACATTGCACAGGATATCCATTCCCCTGAAGGTTCCTGGATCCACGCTTACCTTCATCGCAAAGAAGGCGATACAGGAAATGCCTCGTACTGGTATCACCGCGCCGGAAGATCGATGCCCGGCAGCACCCTGGAAAAAGAGTGGGAAGATATCTCCCGCGATCTGCTGAAGCGAAGGGAATAACAACCCTTTGAGGGGTTTAAAACCCTCAAAGGGTTAGGGTTGGGGTTGATCGACTACTTCAGCTCAAACGAGGCGCGCTGCCCGTCTTTTGAATTTCCGCCGATGAACACATTGAATTTACCAGGCTCTGTTCCAAACGTCATGTCGCGCCTGTAGAACGAAAGATCCTGTTGCGTCAATGTGAAAGTCACCTCTTTCGATTCTCCGGGTTGAAGCATGATCTTCTGAAATCCCTTCAGCTCTTTTACTGGGCGTGTCACACTGCCTACCACATCCTGCACGTACAGCTGCACTACTTCTTCTCCTGCGCGCGTGCCTGTGTTTTTCACCTGGCACGTTACCGTAAGCTTATCTTGTGTGGTGATCTCATTTTTGCTGAGTTTCACGTCTCCGTAGCTGAAGGTGGTGTAGCTCAACCCATGGCCGAAGGGGTACAACGGATCGTTGCTCACATCCAGGTACCGCGACTTGTACTTATCGAGCATCTCTCCGCCATAGGGACGGCCCGTGGTCTTGTGATTATAAAATAACGGCACCTGACCCACATGCTGCGGGAAAGTAGCCGTGAGCTTACCTGAGGGATTGTAGGTACCCAATAACACATCGGCTATGGCGTTGCCCGCTTCGGTTCCTAAAAACCATGTTTCAACAATAGCGTCTGCGTTGGCCTGCTCCCACGGAAGGGTCAATGGCCTGCCGTTCATCAGCACGATCACCAGCGGCTTGCCGGTATTCTTCAATGCCTTGAGAAGGTCGAGCTGTTTTCCGGGCAGCGAAATATCGGCGCGGCTGGAGGCTTCACCTGTCATGCCCTGCGACTCTCCCACCACCGCGATCACCACATCAGATTTTTTGGCCGCTTCAACCGCTTCGCTGATCATGGCTTCGGAAGACCGCTGATCGATCTCCAGATTGCCGCCATGGGTGTTCAATCTTTGAATGAGCACGGGGTCGTCTGTAATGTTGGCACCCTTGGCATAGTTGATCTGCAGGTGGCCTTGGCTATTTTTCAGTCCCTGGTCAACACTCACGGCCTGTTGCCAGTCGCCGGCACCGCTCCAGTTGCCGATCATATCACGCTGACTTCTGGCCAGTGGTCCTACCAGCGCAACGGAGGCGCCAGGCTTCAGGGGCAGCGCGTTATTGTTATTCTTCAGCAGCACAATACTTTTGCGGGCAACGTCGCGCGCCGCCTCCCGGTATTCGTTCTTCATCAGCGTTTGTTTGGCGCGCTGCTCATCGGCATAACGGTAGGGGTCGTCAAAGAGGCCCAGCTTGTATTTGGCCTCCAGGATACGCCGGCACGCCGCATCGATCTGCGTCACCACAATTTTTTTATCCTGTGTGAGCTTGCCCAGGTTATTGAGGTACACTTCACCCACCATGTCCATATCGTTGCCGGCTTTTAAGGCATCGGCGGCAGCTTCATATTCATTGGCGCTCACGCCATGGGCCACCAGCTCGGTCAGGGATGTGTAATCCGACACCACCATACCCCTGAAGCCCCATTGCTTGCGCAGCAGGTCATTGATCAGCCATGAGTTGGCGGCAGCAGGGATACCGTTGATATCGTTGAACGACGTCATCACGGTGGCCACACCGGCATCCACGGCAGCCCTGTACGGAGGCAGGTAATCCTGCAACATGGATCTTTCGCTCATGTCTACAGGATTGTAATCCCTGCCTGCCAGGGCTCCCCCATATAAGGCAAAATGTTTTACACACGCCATCACGGTGTTGTTCAGGGCAAGGTCGCCACCCTGGTAGCCCCGCACCATCGCTTCGGCTACACGCGATCCGTACCAGGTATCTTCACCGGCACCTTCTGCAATGCGGCCCCAGCGTGGATCACGGGCAATGTCTACCATGGGTGAAAATACCCAGTTGAGTCCATCGGCACTGGCCTCGTCTGCTGCAATGCGCGCGCTTTTTTCAATGGTGGCAAGATCCCAGCTGGCAGATAACCCCAGGGGTATGGGAAAAATGGTGCGGTGACCGTGAATAACATCGTACCCGAAAAGAAGGGGGATCTTCAGCCTTGTGTTCTGCACAGCCATCTCCTGAAGCTTGCGCACGGCCACGGGTGTAAACGTATTGAACACACCGCCTACCAATCCTTTCTTGATCTTCTCCTCCACGTTCTCACTTACAATGGGTCCGGTTACATCAAAACCTACGGAGACAAGATTGAGCTGGCCGATCTTTTCTTCCAGGGTCATTTTGCTCATCAGGTTGGTGATGAACTTGTCCATGTCTGGCGTGTTCATCGTCGATGTGATCTTCCTTTCCTGGGCCTCGACCGCAAAAGAGAAAACCACCATCAGGCAGATCGTTACATATCTTATTGTTTTAAGCATATTCTGATTCTTGAATGTTTGTTACAATCAATTTTGAAATCCCAGCTTATCCATCGCCACCTGCACTTCAGGTGCCGACATAAACAGGTTCCACAGCAGACCGGTGCGGTGATTCTCCATCATTACAACGATAGGTCCCTGGTCAATCGCGAGGTATGAATTGGCTGTCCAGCCCTGGGTAATATTATAGGCGTCGTAAAAACCGTACGGTCCCCAGAGACGGTCGCCCAGCTTGTAGTAAAAGAATTTGAGCGCTTTCATAGACTGCTCCGGTGAATAGGGAAACGACGATAGCGCGGCCGTTGGCGTGATCACGCCCAGGTCGTTGGTGGGCGAATGCGCGTCGTACCCTGATGGGTTGTCACTGGCCGTGAGTCCCCAGCTCTCGTCACTGTACCCCGCGAACTTCTTCGGGTTGGCCACACAATACGTATAATTGATCAGTGTGTGATTGACATTCTGCGTCCAGTAATTGGCGTAGGTGTCGCTGAGGTTGCGCGGATCGAGCCCCAGAAAAGAGTAGTGTGTAAAGAACAAGGGGCCGCCATAATCACTGCCCAGCGGCAACGTGATGTCATAAAATTTCTTTCCGTTTTTGATCAAACCATTGTTCGCCCAGCCTTTGTGGTATACGGAAGCATTGATAGTATGTGTAGGAGAAGCTGCAGCCAGGAAATACGTGATGAGGCATTCGTTGTATCCCCTGATCTGGTGATTCATGATCCACTGCTTGTCCGGCGACCAGTGCCAGTACAATACATCCTGTCCTCCGCGGGTATACCAGTCCCATTCAACGGTCTGCCACAGCGCGTTGATCCTGTCGATCAATGCCTGCTCAGCGGCGTCTGCTCCATTCAGGTATTGGCGAAATGTGATAAGCCCTTCCATCAGGAAAGAAGTTTCCACCAGGTCTCCGCCGTTGTCATTGGTGCCGAAGGGAATGACGTCACCGGTGTTGCCGTTGATCCAGTGCGACCATGCGCCATGAAACCTGTCGGCCGTCTCCAGGAAATCGAGTATCTTATCAAGGCGCTCAAGGCCTTGCTGGCGTGTGATGAAATTTCTTTCGATGCCCACGATAATGGCCAGGATGCCAAAGCCCGAGCCGCCACTGGTAACGAGATCGCCGGATGTATTCCGCTCACGAGCCATACCACTGGCGGGATGGGCAAAATCCCAGAAATATTTAAAGGTTTGTTGCTGAACCAACGTCAGCAGCGCTTCGTCTGATATCACAGGAAAATCAGGCGTTGGGTCCTGCGCTGTGTAGAACTTCCGGGTATAGTGTGTAAGCGCTTCACTGTTTGCGCCTTTCACTTCGCCAGACATCACCAGCAGGTATTGCGAAAGATCCCTGAGCTTCTGCGTCAGTGTGATGGTGAGCTTCGAATTTTGTTCTGATAACACCAGCGAAGACGGTACTACACCATTCGCTCCGTTCACATACACGTTCTGCGAAATGATGGTTGCCGGCGCAACAGGTTCTGAAAAGGTTATCTCAATTTTGGTGTTTTCCAGCGAAACGTCAGCGATGAGCGCTGAATTCAGCGCCGGAGTGCCTGCTATCGTCAGCGACTTGATCTCAAGAACACCTGGCACGGTGTAGAATTCGGTGGTGAAGTCTGGAAATGTTTCTTTGCCTGCGCCTTTGAGCTCTTTTGAAATGGACAGCACGTACGTTTCATTGGCCTTCAGTTCTGCGCCAGGCTGCGCCACAATGGTTTTATCGCTATCCTGAAAAGAAAAGGTCAGCGCAACAACTTCGCCTGTGCTTTTAACTTTCAACTGAACCGCCTGAGCAGCTTTGGTAACATCAAGCACATCGCTGAAAAGAATAAAGATAGGTTTGTCTGTGGGCGCTGCTGTATTCTTCGATGGATCGGTCAGATCGAGGGCGTAAGTTCCTACGCGAATGGTGGTAAGCTGAAGCTTTCCGGCTGCAGGCTCATCCGGTTCATTATCGCATGCGCCGAGGGCCAGGCAGGCGAGCAGAAAAGCAACTGCATAATTTTTTAATTGTGTTATCATGGGTATCCGCAGCCAATAGAAAGAGAAGGTTTCCAGGTTCTCCCGGAAACCTTCCAAAAACAAAATTAACTAACTAAGATCCTTTTGACCGGCTTAAGGTTTTCCTGAGTTGTACATCAGGGTGATCTCGGCGGCAGTCAGCGGTCTGTGCCACACGATAACATCATCAAGAGAACCTTTGAAATGGTTCGCGCTGGCCAGGTCATAACCACCCCATGGCTCTGCATCCCACATGGTGCCCGCGCGCGATTGTACAAAACCAAAGGCAAGCTCGTTCACTACATCGGGTGCTACACCATTGTACTTCAATCCGGTAACATAAGCTTTGTTATCTTTTACGCCCTGGTCGTTGGTCCACAGGTTGAAATCGAACTCGCGCATCAACTCACCATTGGCGTAATAGTAGCCGTGCTTGGTTGTGCCGTTGTACACGAAAACAATGTTGACCCATTTATCCTTCAGCATGGTGGCCGGTCCGCCGGTGGCTGTGAGGTCTTTGGTGAAAAGGAAACCTTTCCATCCGCCGTTGTCCTTGTTCTTGCCATCACCTTTGAATTCGTTGTCTTCTGCTGCCCATCCCACTGTTCCGTTGTTATTATACGTATAACCTACAGGCATCTTCCAGCCAGCGTATCCGCCCAGGATCTCGAATTGGAAACCATAGAACGCTCCCAATCCCATCACGAAATGTCCTTTGTCAGGGTTATCGGTATGCGGTGTCGGTTTTGCCCAGAAGCTCATTGTGAAGTCGCTGGTCTTCATCAGGTTGTCGCCATTGGAGACCTCGATGATACTGGTGGTTCCGTTAAATACAGCGGCTTTGCCCGAAGCAGCATTGTGCGACGCACCGTATGTAATGGCTACGATCTGATTGGCTGTGGGGTCATAATTGCCAACCACGTCGTTGGCGTTGTCTTCAAAGGTCCACTGCGCTATGGCACCAGGAGGTGCAAAGGTACCTTCTGATGTGAAGTTCCTTTCAATTGCTTCCTTGAGTGTTTTACCGCCTGTGCTCTTCAGACCCGCATCGAACTTCAGAATGTAGAGTGTTCCGGTGCCGAAGTTGTCATTGGGATCTATGGTAACAGTTGCGCCATCTACAGTAATGGTAGTAGGAACAACGGCATTGTCGTATTGACGGGTTAACGTAATAGAACCTGTGCTGGAAGCATCAACGCCTGTTGAGAACGTCGCGGTGATCGGCGAAGCTACCGGTACTCCTGTTGCGCTTGTGGCGCCGTTCAGATCAGTAGTGCCTGCTGTCAGTGAAGTAAGGGTCAAAGCAGGGGGCTCGTCATCATCGCAACTCACCGTCATCAGCGAAACAGTAGCGAGTAATGCCACTGCCAGCAACGTGTTAAGGATAAAATTCAATTTTTTCATGTTCATACTTAAATTAAGGGTTAAACGATTCTGTCTATTTTATTGCTACTATTATTGATCCCAGTTGGGGTTTTGTGCAATCCGTTTTTGTGTGAGGTCAACCTCGATCTGAGGTATGGGAAGCAGCTCGTGTTTTCCGGCGATGAATCCAAGCGGTCCGAGCACCGTTGCTGCACGGTTGGTGCGAACAAGATCCCAGAAACGATGTCCTTCCATGGCCAGCTCATGCCTGCGTTCGTTGAAAATTATTTCGTCAAGCGCGGTCTTGTCTGTTGTAACGATATCAGGCAGTGCCGCGGGATTTCCTGCCCGCGCGCGCTCACGCACATCGTTCAGGTATTCCAATGCCTGTACCGGTTTATTATTCTTATTGAGAACCTCCGCAGCCATCAACAGCACATCGGCATACCGGATGAGGCGCCGGTTATGGGCAAACTGTGTCGGAACATTGGTCCCTTTTGTCCACACTTTCTGGTTATAGCATTCTATCTCGATAAGGTTTCCCTGCGCATCTTTTGTTTCATCGGGCGTCTGACCGTCGCCGACAATGGCGATGTCGTCTATGACTTCTCCCAGGAAAATAACGGTTGCTTCGAGGCGGGGGTCGCCGGGTTCAAAGGAACGTTGCAGGTCGAGCGACGGCCTGTTGAAGCCCCAGCCCCTGTTGGGCGTTCCGCGTACACCCTGCACGTTGGCATACTGGTTTCCTCCGTTCTCTATTTGTTCGTACGGAAGAGCGCCTATTTCGAAGATCGATTCGGCGCCGTGTACACCTGCTTCACTGTTGGCGTCGGCAAAATTGGGCATCAGCGAGTACTGTGTCGAGCTGATCACCTCCATCAGATACTTTTCAGCATTTTGTGTGTCACCCTGAAACAAGTAGACCTTTCCCAAAAGGCTTTTGGCCGCACCTTTGGAAGCCCGGCCAAGGTCACCGGGGGCATATTCGGATTTTTCAGGCAACGATTCGATCGCCGAAAGCAGGTCTGCCCTGATCAGCTCGTAAACTTCCTGCACCGACGCCCGTGTCAGTGTAGTGGAAGGTGTTGTTGTAGTGACGAGCGGAACACCTCCCCACGCTCTCACCATATCGAAATAAAACAACGCCCGCAGGAACTTCGCTTCTCCGATATACCTGGCTTTAAGCGTTGCATCCATGGAGATCAGAGGTACTTTTTCAATCACCACATTGGCGCGTTTCACACCTTCATAGAGCGTGCTCCACCAGCGGCTCACATTTCCTTCTGTAGGGATATGCCGGAACCTGTCGTAAGGCCCCACATCGGCGGCTCCGTCGTCAGGATTGCTTCCCTTCCGTGCGTCGTCTGACATGATATCCAGAATAGGAAAGAGACCCTGGTGAAAGGCATTGGTGCGCATGATATTGTACACGCCATTGGTTGCCAGCAAAGCATCACTGGCCGTCACGGGAAAGCTCTCCTGCGTGAGCTTGCCTTGCAGGGGTTTTTCGAGAAAATCGCTACACCCTGCAACAATGATCCATAAAAAAGCAAGCGTAAAAGCTGTTATCGATTTCATTGTGTTATACTTTTTCATTTCCGGCTTTGACTAGAATGTGAGATTAAGGCCTAAAGAATAAATGGCAGAAACGGGATATGTACCCGCATCAATTCCGGTGTTCAAAGAGCTGACGCCTGACTGATTTCTGTCGAGGGGGAAACCGACCTCAGGAGAATAGCCCGTAAAATCGGTGATGGTGAACAGGTTGGTGCCACGCACATACACGCTGGCCGCATTCATTTTCATTTTTGTCAGCAGGCCCGCCGGCAGTTTGTAAGAGAGCGTTACGTTTCTCAGGCGGAAATAAGAGCCATCCTGCACAAAACGTGTAGAAGGTAAAAAGTTATAACCTCCGATGCTCGCTTTCGGCTCGGTCTGGCTTGTACCTTCTCCCCTCCAGCGGTTGGCCACGTGTTGTTCGAAATTATACATCTCCACACGCACGGTCTCCTTTTCGTTGTAGATCTTGTTTCCGCTCTGACCCTGGAAATCGAATGACAGGTTAAAGGATTTAAAACCCGCCTCGAGGTTCAACCCATAGAGGAATGTGGGAATGGGCGAGCCGATGTAAGTACGGTCGTCGCTGGTGAGCGCATTATCAGGATTAACATCTTTAAACCGGAGATCACCCACACCGGCGTCCGACCTGTGCGGATAGGCATCGAGCTCCGCCTGGTTCTGAAAAATGCCATCCACCACATAACCATAGAACGATCCTATGGGCCGGCCTACCGATGTGGCCGTGGTGCTGTTGGCATTGAATAACTTATCATTCGGATCTTTTGATCCAAATACATTGAGCACTTCGTTGTGTATCGTGGTGCCTACGGTACCGATCCTGTAGCGGAAACCATTCCACTCGCTTTCCCATGATACGTTGTATTCAAATCCTCTGTTCAGGACTTCCGCAGCATTGTAGGTAATTGTTTTCCCCACACCGTTACCGAGATATCCGGGCACCGGCAGGTCGATCAGGATATCTTCCGTGGTTTTGTGAAAATAGTCCAGCTCAATGTTCAGGCGGTCATCGAAGAATCCCAGCTCAACGCCGGCATCGATCTGTTGGGTCTGCTCCCAGCGCAGGTTCTGATTGCCCGACTCGCCATAGGTAGATCCCGGATACAACGTTTCATTCTGACCAAACACGGCACCCACGCCGTTCAGCACGCCGGAATATTGCCTGTCATACTTCGTCTTCTCATTTCCTACGATACCCCAGCTGGCCCTCACTTTGAAATTGGAAAGCTTGCCCACATCCTGCATAAAGCCTTCGTTGATCACATTCCATCCAATGGCAAGCGAAGGGAAATTGGCATAACGGTTCTTGCTGATGAATTTCGACGATCCATCTCTCCTGAAAGTGGCTGTGAAAAGATACCGGTCATCAAAGGTGTAGTTCGCCCTGAACAGGTACGACATCATCGAAAAGTAGTTATCGAGAAGCACCTCATTCTTCACACGGCCTCCATTGATGTTATCCGGATTGATGTACCACAGGTCTTCATCGTCACGAAGGATGTTCTCACCCACCACTTCCATTTTTTCAGTGGTCGACTCCTGCATGGTGTAACCGGCCACGGCGCTGATCCTGCTCTTGCCTAATTGTTTGTTGTAGCTGATCGTATTCTCCCACAGCCAGTTCGCACGGTCTTCGAACAACTTGGTAAGATCGCTCGTTGAATTCTCCTGCTGTGCGTTCACGAAGAACTGAGGCGTGTAGCTCCTGTTCTTCTTGTATTCCACATCCACACCGAAGCTCGTGCGCAGTGTAAGACCTTTCAGGATGTCCACCTCTCCGAACACATTGCTCACAGAGCGGATCACATTGTCGAAGTTGTTGGTGTACTCGATATCAGCCAGCGGATTGCCAACGCCCGGCACCGGTGAATAGCTGCCATCAGGCTGCCGCGGCGCAATGGTAGGTTGCGCACGGTATGCGTTGAATGCCGCATTGATGTGTGTGTTCTGCTGCTTGAAAGGTGTAAAGCTCAGGTTGCTTCCCACACGAACGGCGTCGCCCAGCCGGTAAGTGTTATTGAACCGCAAAGTTACACGTTCGTAGTTCGATTTGGGGATGATGCCCTCCTGGTTGAAATAACCCAGGCCCAGGTAGTACTCCATTTTTTGGGTCGATCCGGTTACGGAAACCTGGTAGTTCTGGATGGGCGCTGATTGAAACACCTGATCCTGCCAGTCGGTATTGGGCACCGCGTCAACGTTGTTATAAGAACCAGGCCTCAGCTCGTTGGCGATGATGGCAAATTCACGGCCGTTTAACAGGTCGATCTTTTTCTGCAGCTGCTGAATGCTGTATTCGGCAGAGACGTTGACCGACATGCCTTCTTTGCCGGGGGTGCCTCTTTTGGTGGTGATGAGCACCACGCCGTTGGCCCCGCGCGATCCGTAGATGGCCGTGGCAGAAGCATCTTTCAACACTTCAACGGATTGGATATCGGCGGCATTCAGGTAATTGATGTCACTGAGGATCACGCCATCAACCACAAAAATAGGGTCGGCATTGTTGAAGGTACCAACACCTCGCACACGTACAATGGGCCCCGCACCGGGAGCGCCTGTATTGGTGGTGATCTGAACACCGGACACTTTGCCCTGCAACGCCTGCATTGGCGAAGCAGCCGGGATCTTTGTAAGGTCTTCTCCCCTGACAGAAGAAACCGCACCGGTCAGATCCGACTTCCTTACTGTTCCATATCCGATGACCACCACTTCTTCCAGCATTTGCGAGTCGGTTTCCAGCACAAGATCGATAGTGGTACGCTCGCCAACCGCAACTTCCTGTGTTTTGTATCCTACAAACGAAAAGATCAATGTGGTTTCAGACGGCGCCAGCTCAAGGCTGTATTGCCCCTCAGCATCCGTTGCGGTTCCTTTATTGGTGCCTTGTACCACCACGCTAACGCCAGGCAAGGGCAGACCATCCTCAGAGGAAGTGACCTTCCCGGTAACGGTACGGACCTGCGCCATCACCATCGCTGGTAACAGCGTGAACATCAGATAAGTAAAAACTCTCCTCATGATAGATTTTCTGAATTGGCTGTGATCCTTCCAGATTCAGTTCATCAAATTAGAGAGAAGGCTGATTTTTGGGGAGATATTTTGTTTAAAACTGGCCTTTTACGGGGTCGATTTGCCGAATTCTCCCGCGAAGTTTTTGCGGAAGAAAAACATTATTTTCAAACGATTGCTGCGGGAATTCAGGGTATTGGTGCCTTCACTTTTGTGGAAGAAAAACATGGCGTTCCAGACCTTCCATTTTACCCTAGCCGATGAGGCCGTCTTCGAGCACTTTATGCCGGGTGTCGTGCCCTTTTTGATGGGGTTCATAAAAGAGGATGATCTCTTCCCAGCGTGATGCCGTGGGCCGGTTCCCCTTCTTTTCAAGCTCCTGGATACGCTCCGTCACCTTGTGCTTGAAGCCCCAGACGGTATTTACGCGCAGGTTCAGCTGGTTGGCCAGCGCCTCCAGGGTGTAATCCTTTTTTCCGGTCACAGCCAGATAGGCGATATAAAAAGCCTTTTCAATGGGGAATTTAATGCTGTGGAAGATCGTAAAAGCAGTGATCGACTCATTATAGCCGCATCGGGTACACCGGCGGGCAAATTTCTGGGCGCCATCGAAGTATTTCTCGTTCTCACATTTGCGGCAATGGAATGCCTTCTCCCATTTCAGGTTCTCTAAAAACCGGTAACACGACAGCGCATCGGGGTACAACGTCTGGAACTGTTTGTAGTCCATCGTTTTCTCCATCAGCCGCTCGTTCAGCACCTCCTTCAGGCTGTTCTTCAGTTTCCAGTTGTCCAGGTCGAGCATGGAATTGATCTGGTTGATCTCCACTGACTGCCGGGCAAGTTTCTGATTGCTTTCCTCCAGCTGGCTGTTTTTGAGGTTGAGCTCGTTGGTGCGCTCGTTCACCTTGTCTTCGAGCTCGCGGGTGACCTTGTCTTTCAGCTGCATGTTCACCTCATGCTGGTGGATGATACGTTTCAGGGCCCTGTCACGCATATCTTTCAGGATCCTGATCCTGTCGCCCAGCGCGAACGTGAGGAACAGCATCTCCAAGGCAAAGCTGAAGTGAAGGCTGTAATGCAATGGCGTGGTAAAGGGCAGCACGTTGAAGTATACCAGTGTGCGAATGAAAAATCCGGCGAAGAGAATACCGTAAGCGATCACAAAAAAGCGGGCAGGCCGGTAGCCGCGACTCCACACAGCGATGGCGGTGTAAAAGATCAGCGACAGGGGGATGATCTCGATGGTGCGCAGCGTGAGCAGCTGCGGGAACAGGAACAGCTCCATCACAAAAAATGCAGAACGGGCAATGATCATTCCTTTCAGCGCCCGGTCAAGCCCTGGTGCGTTGGCACGGGTGCTCAAAAATCTTCTGGTGAATATGAGGCCCCAGAGGATGACGGAATACAGCGTGATGCCTACCGCATAATTGTTCCATTCGGGATGGTTGGGCCACAGGTATTGGAAGCCGATGCCGTCGTAGCTCATGGCATATGCCGCAACGCTGAGAATGTACATGATGTAAAAGATGTTCTTGATCTCCCGGATGGCCAGGTACATCAGGAAATTATAGAGCGCAATGATCACGATCATTCCGTAAAATGTGCCGAACAGAAAATATTCGTTCAGGGCGTAATACACGAAGCGGTTCACCGACCTGAAAGCGATCCTGATATCGGCAAACTCGTGCGACCGCACGCGGAAATAATAACAGAGGGTAGTGTCTGAGCTCATATGCAGCACCACCTCAAAATTCTTGTGCATGAAGGTGCGCTGTGTGAAGGGTTGCTGGTCACCCATGCTGATCTTTTTATACGAACCGGTTTCATCCGGGATGTAGGCATCGAGGTGATCGATGGTCTGGTCATAGAATTCGAGTAGCCAGACTTTGTCCGTAGATGTGGTATGCCTTAACGGGAACCGGATCCAGTACGAAGCATTGTTCCTGAAATCGGTGTTCTGGTATCCCGAATGGCGCACAAAGTGATCGGCGAATTTCTGCGAAGTGATGTCTGCGAAGGTGAGCGTATTGGTGGTATCCGTGAGGATGGTGAGCTCATACGGCATAAAGTCGCGCTCGTTGATGGCATCGCTGACCTCCACAGGTTCCTGCGCGCATACCTGCCCCCCTGTGGAAAATCCCAGAATCAGAAAAATGGCCAACCATCGCCTCATCTCACTTCAAATTTTTAGCTTTTTCCTAATATCTTCAATTTCTCCCACATTCAAAAATGGGGAGTCGACACTTAATAATTTCAGAATTAAGATTTTAGAGGTACAATTTTAGATGCAAGCTTTAAGTATTGCCCCAAAAATCATCAATCGAAAATCTGATCCCGATACTATCGGGACGTAAATTATTGGAGCCATCCTCCTGTAAAACCCGCCTTCTTCAGGCCCGCAACAATGTAGGGATTCTTCTTCATCAGGTTCCATACAAAACCGTTCCTGTGGTTCTCGATCTGGATCACGATCGGTCCCTGGTCTATGCCAAGATAATCTTTGTCTACCCAGCCTTTGGTGCCGTCCTTGTATTCGATCGTCATGTTGAAGGCATCTTTAAAACCATACTGTCCATAAAGTTTTTCACCATGGCGGTTGTACATTTCTTCCAGCGCGGGAATGCAGATCTCCGGCGCAAAAGGGATCGATCCGCCCGCGGCCGTGGGGGCTATGGTGCCATCGTCCTGCAAGTAGAATTGTGACGCACCCCGAGCGTTGTATCCCTGGAAGGCGATGTTGGGGTTTCGTTTGTTGTCGTTGCCGGGTCCATCGCAGGCCGTCAGCCCCCAGACGTTCTCGCCGTAGCCAACAAATCCGGCGGCGTTGGTAATACAATATTGCCGGTTGGCGTAGGTAGCCCTGCGCGAATTCTCGAAATAGTCGATGCCCTTCTCCCGCATATATGCATCCTGAATGCCTTTGAAGTCGATGTACAGGTGTGAATACTGATGACCGAACAGGGGACCGAAGTTCACGTGCTCCTGGCCCTGGTAGGTTGCCCACTGGTATGTAGCAGTCCAGGCGTCCCAACTTCCCGCGGGAATGGTATGCGTAGGCGATCCGAATGCGAGCACATAAAGAATGTTTGCTTCATTATATCCCTGCCAGCGCGCGTTAATAAATCCCCGCCCCGGATGCCAGCCCATGCTCATGGTAGACTCGCCGTTCATGGCCCAGTCCCACTCCACAGCACGGTAAAGTGCATCGGCCAGGTCACGGATCTGCTTTTCATCGGCGGTATCCTGGTCGAAATAGGTTTGACACGAGAGGATGCCCGCCATCAGCAGGCCGGTGTCTATTGTCGAGAGCTCAACTTCCTGAAACCTGAGGCCGGTCTTCTGATCGAGGAAATGATAAAAGAAACCTTTATAACCTGCCACACCTGACGTTGCATCGCCCTTGGGAAGGTCGTTGAGGAACTTCAGGGTCTTCAGCACCCTTTCTGTTGCCTGGGTGCGCGTGATGTATCCGCGTTCAACACCGATCAGGTACGTGGTGAGTCCGAATCCTGTGGCAGCGATGCTGGAGAAATTCTCGGTGGGCCAGCGATCGGGGATCTGTCCATTGTCAGAGTTACCCAGGTCCCAGAACCAGTTGAAAGTGTGACGCGAGAGTGAATCGAGTGAAAAAGCTTTCGCACCTGGTGGCGTGACGGAGGGTGGTGTTGTATAATTCTTTTTATCAGAGCACGAGAAGATGATGGTCAACAACAACGGGAGGAACAGGCAACGGCGCATAGGAAACTTATTTAATGAAATAAAGGAACGTAAATTGTAAAGTAAAAGTGTTTTTAGTAGAAATGAAAGGAAGTTCAGGGTTGTGCGGTCGGACTAGTCCCCGCTTTCATGCTCCCTCACTTTAGGCCGATCCTCTTTTCGCTGCAACTCTTTCCATTCTTTTACTTCTTTCCTGTTCTGCTGAAGCTCTGCCTCGGTTGGCGTATAGTTGATCAGCGCCTGCAGGTCAGGTTGCCCCGCATCTATCCAGGCTGTATACCAGAAGCTGCCGATGCGCCGGATGCATACACGCATCTGCCGCGCTACCATGCCCGATAGTTTTTCGTGATAGGCCCTGGCATATTCCTTCGAATAAACTTTCATGGTCTGTTGTCCCTTGACCTCGAATGAATATTTCCTTTCGCCGAATTTCAGGGCGAGTGCGCGTTCATACTGCAACACGGAATCCACTGCATGATGTGACGATTCGATGGCCTTCCAGGCTTCAAGCTGGGTGTTATCAAGATACGTGGCACCACCGGTGAAAAGATCGTAATCCTGCGAGAAGAGCTCCGGCAGGCGCGATTCCCAGAAAGCGTGGATGCCATCCTGGTCCGTAAGCTGACCGTTATAGTTCTCGGTGGTATGCAAGGGCACGTGGGCGTCTGCAAGGTAGTGCCCGATCTCGGCCGACATCTTCAGGATACGCTGCGGGTCTCTGACGAGGAAAGCATCGCGCAACTGCAGGTACATGCGCTGGATGTGCCAGGGCAGGATGCCGTAAGCTTTCAGTGTGTCTTCGCTGTAGCGCTCAACCGCGGTATTCCAGAATCTGGGCATTTTATACAGGGCGCTGTCGCCATAATGATCAAGATCGAGGTAGTGCCGTGGTGCTTCCTCCGGAACAGCAAACCGTCGCCGGTCGGGATTCACCGCAGCTTCCGTAATATAGGTCAGGTGTTTTTTATAAAAGCCGATCATCTCGGGAGGAAGTGTGAACACTGCCAGCCGGTTGATGTGCTGATGCGCAAAGAAACCCCAGGTAAACGCGGAGATCACCAGCACTCCGGCAAGTGATAACAAGAGAGAGAGTCGTGTCATGTACTGAAGTTACGCCAAATTGCAGCGTGCGCATCAGAAGGAGATGGATTATTTTAAAATGTTCGGGGTCGGAGAACAAGAGGACGTTAGAAGGTACGAGGTACGAGGTGCGCTGGCCCGTGCGCTGGAGCTTCAGCGCAGGAGGGAGATACGAGGTACGGTCGTACTTCGTATCTCGTACTTCGTACCTTCTCAACCCCTGTCATCCGCGGAAGGTCCGTAGATGGAGGGCACCGGGATATCGTTCAGGCGCATGTAGACCGTCAGTTGTCCGCGGTGGTGCACCCAGTGATTGATCGATGACCAAATGATATCTTTTTTCGAAGACGTTAAAACTATTTGTCCCTGGGCCTTCAGGTTGAAGGTTTTGGCCAGCTCCTCGTTTGAAACTTTCTGCAGTGCATTTTTCGCTCCCCGTACGTTGTCATCGAAATGGGCCACCAGCCCGGCCGTAGTGCTCAGCTTGAAATGTTCGAAGTTGCCGAGGTCTATATCGCCCTTCTCCACGATGTGGCTGATCCATTTCGGGATCTCCGCTACCAGCAATGAGAGATAGCCCAACGCCATCGATTTTTCATGCGGCTTCCAGCCATAAAGGTTTTCGGGGATCCGCTCCAGGCATTTGCGCGTGGCAGCAACTTCCGCTTCGAGCTCGTTCAAGTACTCCTTACCGAATGTTATTTCCATATGTTCAGCAATATTTGGTGATGAATCGTACCACGCCGGGGGTTATGGAAGGTACGTATAAAATAACATACCTGTAGAGAAGCGTCGACGATCAGCAGCTTTTTACAAATGACACGCTATAACCTCCTTAATTCTTAATTCTTGCTACTACTCCTTTTTGGGTTCCATCAGCCCTGAGGTTGCAGCATAACCGCTTTTTCCCTATCTTGAAATTGGAGCCCATGACCCTTCTTATCCGGGAAGGTATCATGGGTTTTTTGTTTAATCCCGAGTCCAAACCCAAAAACCCATGAAAAATGTTCTGCTTGTTGACGACGATAACATTTTCAATTTTCTCAGCACAAAAACCCTTCAGCAGATGGGCATTGCCAATGAGATCCATACTGCCCTGAATGGCCGTGAGGCGCTCGACTTGCTCAACAATTATTTTACTGGCTCCTACGCTACACCCGATGTGATCCTGCTCGACCTCAACATGCCCGTGCTTGACGGCTTCGGTTTCCTGGAAGCCTTTCAGCGACTGAATATGCCCAACAAGGAAAGGATCACCGTGATCATCGTCACCTCTTCGAACGACCCCAAAGACGTGGAAAAAGCCCGGCAGATGGGCATCACACATTATCTTACGAAGCCGCTCTCGGAGGAGAAATTGAAGGCGGTATTGATTTGAATAGTCCACAGTCGACGGTCCACAGTCCACGGCAAGTTAGTGTGATACAAATCGACCGATAGCTATCAACGGAACAGGTGGCATAGCGTCGCGGCCGTGGTCTGTCGACTGTGGACCGTGGACTCCTCTCACTCTTCTCGCAAGGCATGAATCGGATTCTCCGACGCGGCCTGGTAAACTTTGGAGCCGATCATGATGCAGGCCAGCCAGAGCACCGTAATAACAGAGACTGAAAAAGTAACGATGTTTCCGGCCTGGTAATAGGTCCAGATCTGTTTCATCATCACACCCACCAGCATGCTGCCGAGCCAGCATCCCGCCAGCATTGACAACGTGAGGATGGCAACAAACTGTACGTTGGTGGCCCAGATGATCTGCGCGATGGATGCGCCGAACACTTTGCGGATGCCCACCTCTTTCAGGCGCCGGGCGATGTTCAGCGACACGGAAGAATATAATCCGGCGATCGACAGCAGCAGCGCAACGATGGCCAGGAACGTGAAGATGCTGGTAACATTCCTGTTAACGTCCTCTGCAACGTTGATGATCTCATCCATGCGATACCCCATGTAGGGTCTGCCGGGAAAAAGCTCGCTCCATTGTTTCTTCATGTACGCGGCCACGCCGGCTGCTTTTTCGCCTGACGTGTGCACGATCAGGTTCCGGTAATTTTCTTTGCCTGTGTAACGCAGCACCATGGGTACCTTTTCTTTCCACATGCCGCGGCTGTAAACATCTTTGATCACACCGATCACGTACAGCTTCACCGAGTCGTTGATGGTGATGGTTTTATCGAGCGCACTCGCCGGTGCAAAACCTTCGGCGAGGTCTTGTGTGATGATCACCGATTCTTTGCGGTCGTTCTCGGAAGCGGGGTTGAAGTCACGTCCTTCCAGCAGCTCAAAACCCAGGGTGCTGCGGTAACCCTCTCCTACGCGAAGCAGGTCCGCTTCGATATCGATACCGTTGCACGTTACCGGCAGCGTGGTGCGCGTGCTGAAAACGTGGTCGGCAGATCCGCCCATGGCAGCAACACCGGGTTGATGGATCAAAGTATTCCGCATCTTATCGAACTCCGTTTCTGACTTCACCGGTACCACCAGCACTTCACTGTGCGCAAAGCCCAGGGGAAAATTTTTCTGGAACAGTGAATTCTGATAGAAGGCGATGGAAAAGAAAAGCGCCGTTACCGAGAAGGCGAACTGCAGCACCAGCAACGTCCTTGTAAAATAATTGGTACCACCGATCTCGATCTTGCCTTTCAGGATCTGGGCCGGCTGAAACCTGCTTACGTAAAAGGCCGGGTAAACACCGGAGAGCGTTCCGGTGACCAGCACCACCGCTCCGAGGAACAGCAGCACGTCGATATTCTCGATCAGCTTCAGCTCCAGCTTGAGAAAAGGCCACATTTCGTTCCACGCCAGCACCAGCAGATCGCTCATGCCCAGGCCGATGAGGAACGACACAAAACAGATGAGCACCGCTTCGCCGATGAACTGGATGACCAGGTGGATCCTTTCACTGCCCATCACCTTGCGCAAGCCGATCTCTTTTAAACGTTTGGTGGAAATAGCCACCAGCGTATTCGTTAAATTAAAGCAGGCAATGGCCAGCATCAGCAACGCCATCAACGCCAGGGCTATCACAATGGGAAAAGGTGTCGACGCCGTTGTCAGGGCACCCGCAAAACCGGAGCGTGAATCGCGCTGCGCCATGCCGGCAAACGGCTCGAGGTAAAAACGTTTCACCTGATAATTCTTCGCAACCGGATTCACATTGTCGCGGTATGTCTGCAGCTGCTTTTCCAATGCCGCGATGCGTTCCGGATGCTCGATCTGCACAAAGAGGTTATTGACCTGCGACCAGTCATCGCGGTCGCGGGAGCCAGTGCCGAAGTAATTGTCATAAGCAACAAACGCGTCGCCCTGGAAGCTCGAGGTGATGGGCTGATCTTCGAACACCGCAGCGATCTCATACTCTTTCACTTCTCCTGCGGGCGTTACCTGCCGCACCGTCTTTCCCAACACATCGGTAGTGCCATAAAGTCTTTTGCTCGCGCTCGCGGAAAGAAAGATAGCAGACTGATGTTCCAGCGCTGTCGGTTTGCCCGACAGGAACCGGAACGTAAACACTTTAAAAAATTCAGGATCCACATAGCTGAGCAATACAGGCGCGAGGTCGTCTTTCACACTCACCTGTATGCGCGACGGGTAATACCGCATCACCGTCTTCACATCGCCCGCGTTCGCCCTGATGGCGGCACCCAGGGGCACTGGCACCGAAGCGTTCGACTTCTCCTCTGATGCCACCTCGCGTATGGCGCTCACGCGATAGACACCACCCGCATGCTCATGATGCGCATCGAAATACAGGTTTGACCTGAAATTCAGGTAGGCGATCACGCTGCAGGCAATGGCAATACCCATCCCGAAAACATTGATGCCGATAAAAACCCTGTTCTTGATTAAGTTCCGTAAGGAGATGAGGAGATAGTTCTGAATGATCATGCCGTACTGAAATGCGAAAGATATAATAAAGTATGCTGTGCCTTGGCCAATACTATGCCAGCCGTGGTTTGGGGGAGAAATGGGGGAAATCTCTGTTCGAGGCGTTCGTTTTCATAGCAACATGACCGGATGCGAACAGTTGACAGTTGACAATGCCCGATGGTCATCGGGCGCAGTTGACAACGAGCAGGGCACTGACCAGGTATTTTTCGCTTCGAATTGAAAGACAGCCGGGTAGGTATTCACCGAACGCTGTCAACTGTTCTTTGTCAACTGTCAATTGCCTAATAGTTTCCTTCCGCAAAAGGATGTTGGGTGCCCATGAAAAAGAACGATGTCAGGATATAACGTTTGCCCTGGGTGATGGGTCTTGCGCCGTGCAGGTATCCCAGCAGGCCGGGGTGAATGGATGCATAGCCGGGCTGATCGGGTTTGACCAGTTTTTTGAATTTCGGGAAAAACGTTCCTCCGCCTTCGAAGTCTGTATTCAACGTAACGATCATGGAGAGATAACTTCCGTCGTTGTGCAACCCCAGGTGCGCGCGTTCACCGGCGATATACCTGACGATAAAATGCTGAGCGTTGAGCCGCTTCCACGCCTCGCCCTTCAGCTGGTATTTGTGATAGAGCAGTGGAAAGAAAAATTCTTTCAGTACGCTGCTGTAGATGTCGTGAAACCCGAGCGAGTCGAGCTTGATATCCGTGGGCGGATTGTCTTTGCCGCGATAGCTTGTCCACTCACCAAAGTGCTCGGCTTCTTCGATGATCTCTTTGCAGAACAGCTCCGTGAACAGCGGAAAAGTATAAACGTTGTCGATGGGCTCATCACAGATCAGGTCGAACTCCCGCTGCACCAGCTGGGGGTTCACATATTTTTTCACCCAGGTTTCCCTGGCCTCCCCTTCAAACTCGAAAAGTCCGGGATGCAATGGTTTGTACCCGTCAGCAGCTGTTTCGTCTGTGCCATTGACGGAAACTTCATGCTCGATAAAATTTTTCATGGGAGCCAAGGCGGTAAGGCGATGCGCAAACATCGCAGTAATATCCTCCGAGGGATGGGCGTCGTGCATTGCCGACAGGAACTCCCCTACCGGGATCACGTTCTGATCGTACTGCGAGGTTGCCAGCTTCCGCATACCTGCCGCGTTGATCATATAAGCATACGAGCCGTTGCTGTATCCGGGATTCACCATACCCCGCGCCTCTGACGGAATATCGCTGCCATACGCGAAACGGCCCAGGTAGATCATCTCCCACGGTTCGTCTGTACGCAATACCTGATAATGATCCGACTTCGGCAAAAAACCTTCCTCCAGCACCAGCACTGCGTCGTGTTGCTCATGCCGCTGCCACACATTCCAATGGCCGCAGGCACGGCTTGCTTCCTCCCAGCGGATCCCGCCTTCCACAGGCAGGAGCCCGTAGTCGCGAAGGGTTTGATTCACTTCTGTTATGGAAGGTAACGGATGGATCTCAACCGGTATATTTTCCGGCAAGGGCAGCGTCTTCAGTCGCGCCTCGAACAACGCCCTTTTCTTTTCGAGATCGTCAGGAAAGGCGAGGATAAAAACTTTATCGACAGCAATCATAGTATTAAAGCCAATGGGTGCCGGCAAGTTACAACCTTAACCCGAGCTTTAATAATAGCGAAACAAGTACGATCTACGAGGTACGACAGCTCGATCTGCATTAAATCGTACCTCGTAAATCGTACCTCGTACCTCCCAGCACGCCTTCCGTAGTCATGATCACCCGCTTCATCGTGCTGTCAGCATTATAATAAAGGTGGTCAATGCATACGGAGCGACGATGGCTTCCTCCTTGCGGGAGTCCACCGTTGTGATAAATGAAATAGGAGGTTCCTTTGAAGTCTATGATGCAGGGCCGGTTGGTCTGGCAATTGCCGGCAAGCTCGTTCAGGATACCTTTGAATTCCCAGGGGCCATCGATACTGCGGCTCATGGCATAGGCCACCTTTTCAGGAAACTCAAATCCGTACGAAAGATAATACCATTCACCACGCTTGTGCACGTGCGCGCCTTCCTCGAATCCGGGAACGCTGATCTCTGTTGGGGCACCGTCAAGCTCGGTCATGTTGCGTTTGAGCCTGGCGTAGTAACACTTCGACTTTCCCCAGAAAAGAAAAGCCTGGCCATCGTCATCGATGAAAACAGCCGGATCGATGATGGTGCGGGTAGCCTCATCGTTTGTAATGAGCGCCGAGCCACGCGCATCGGTGAAAGGGCCGGCAGGGCTACTGGCTACAGCAACACCGATGGCGCCGCCCTTAAAGCTTGCATGGGTGACGGCCGCATACCAATAGAACTTTCCATCGCGATGAGCAACCTGCGAGGCGTACGCGTCTCCCTTCGCCCAGGCAAAATCTTTTGCCTTCAGGGGAACGGGATGTTCTTTCCAATGGATCATGTCTTCGGAAGAGAAGCATAGCCAGTCGTTCATCACATAACCCTGCGTTCCCGGCGGAGACTCATCGTGGCCGGTATACAGGTATACCGTGCCGTTGTATACGATGGCCGCAGGATCTGACGTGAACTTATGCCTGATGATGGGGTTGCCGGTACGGGGTGGTAGTGATGTCATAGTCTGTACGGGTGATAAAATCTGTTGTTTATGCGATAAAAATTGTTCCTGAAAAGTCCACGGTCCACGGCCGTGCAGTGAATGTTAGCCAATTGTTCCCCGATAACGCTGGGGTTGTGGAACTAAGTTCCACGGTGGAAAGGATGCTCTGATCTGGTTGGAGAAGAAGCGCACGGAAGTAACTTCCGCGCAAGAGGGGAAGGTTCCTGAAAAGTCCACGGTCCACAGTCCACGGTCCACGGCAATTCTCCTTTGGAACCGGGATCCTCGTGCCTGCACCGTTCAGGATGATGGTAGACCTCACAGACTGTGGACTGTGGACCGTCGACCGTGGACTCCTCCCCGCTCAGCCCAAATGGCTTGTGCATGGTGCTGGTAACGGTTATCTTCATATGGTACCTTAAAATCTGTTGCGTATGAGTCTAAAAGCCAGGATCTTCACTTTTATTGCGTGCGTCGCTGTACTTTTTGTTGCTGTGTCGTGGACGTCTTCAGAGCAGGTGACTACCACAGCCACGCCGGCAAAAGTGCGTCAGTACCTGTATGTGGCAACACCCGGTATCCGCAATTACCTCGAGTATGGCGGTCATGGCATCCTGGTGTTTGATGTGGCGGAAGGGCATCGTTTTGTAAAACGGATCCCCACTGGCGGTCTCAAAGACGATGGCACCCCTTCGAATGTGAAAGGTGTGGCCGTGAGCATCGCCACCAACAGCATGTATGTGACCACCCTCGAAGCATTGCAACGGGTGGACCTCGCCACCGAAAAAGTATTGTGGGAAAAGAAGTACGAGGGTGGCTGCGACCGCCTCTCCATATCGCCTGATGGAAAGCTTATCTACCTGCCCTCGCTGGAAAAAGAGCACTGGCATGTGGTGGATGCCGAGACCGGCGACGTGATTAAACAGATCGTGACCAACTCCGGGGCACACAACACACTCTATGGGCCCGACGGCAGCAAAGTTTACCTTGCGGGATTGAGGACCAATACCCTCGGCGTGGCAGATACCCGCAGCCATACCGTAGTGAAGCAGGTCGGTCCTTTCAGCAACGCCATCCGCCCCTTCACCATCAACGGCGCACAAACGCTGTGTTATGTCAACGTCAACGGGCTGCTGGGCTTCGAGGTGGGCGACCTGCAATCAGGCACCAGGCTACACCGTGTTGAAGTAGAAGGTTTCAGCCAGGGACCTGTGAAAAGACATGGCTGTCCCAGTCACGGCGTGGGACTTTCTCCCGATGAAAAAGAGGTGTGGCTCTGCGATGCCTTCAACCAGCGCCTGCACATCTTCGACAACACCGTGATGCCGCCCAAACAGAAAGAGAGTATTGAAGTGAGGGATCAGCCGGGATGGATCACCTTCAGCATGGACGGAAAATATGCCTATCCTTCAACGGGAGAAGTGATCGACGTGAAAACGAAAAAGATCGTGGCAACGCTCAAAGATGAGAACGGCAACGCGGTACACAGTGAAAAAGTGGTGGAGATCCACATGGATGGCAAAAAAGCAGTAAAAGCCGGAGACCAGTTCGGCATCGGGCGGGTGACAAAAGCGCTGGCTAGCCGGCCTTGAACGTGATGGGAACGGTTACCTGCTCAGCAAACTCTTTCCCCGCATCCAGGATGTCTTCGTCATCTTCCAGGTAGTGCCATTCCACCTGCATGCCTTTGATATCTTTTAAAGCGTTCAGCAGCTCGAGGATGACCTTGGATGATGCCGTGTTGAAATAATCGAGCTTGAACTTGAAGACGGTTGTGGGGTTGGGCGCCTTGGCATATTCTTTCATCCACGCAATGGCTGGTGAATAGAATTCAATGACATCCTCCGGCAGCGATCTTCCTGCTATTTCAAATATTCCATCCGCTTTGTTGAGCGTGATCGTGGGTGTGTCAGGCGTGCCTTCGAGGTGTAAGGGGTTCATGGTTAAGTTTTGTTAATGTTTCGCAGGGTGCATAACCGGCCCCAATTAACGCAGAATATGATCAACCGGTATTCCATACATCACCCGATTTTGATCTTTCGCAGAAATCATTCGCCGCCAGCACATCCCTTTTACTTAACGCCGGTTAACCCTCATATACCGGGCCACTTTTCAGGGAATGCTGTTTTTAAGCGATCCGGCCAAATACTCCCGAAAAATTCTCGGCCAGGCATTGCAACCTTTTCCAGTTTCCGGAGTTCTTTCTCCCGAAAAAGAACAACTCCGTCAGTTCCTGAAACCTATCTGATATGCTGAAAAACTATATCGTCATCGCGCTTCGCCTGCTGGTGAAAAACAAAGTGTTTTCGCTCATCAACATCCTCGGGCTCTCTGCCGGGGTAGCCTGCTGCATGCTGCTCACGCTGTACATCCAGGACGAATTCAATTATGAGAAAGGATTCAATGACCGCGAAAAGATCTTCCGCGTCAACACAACCTTTATCAGGGATGGCGTTGAAGAAACTGTTGCCTCCGCATCACCACCCATCGCACCCGGGCTTGCACAGGCGTTGCCCGACATTGAAACTTTCACCCGCGTGATGAAACCGTTGAACACAGAGGTGAATATCGTGCGATACCAGGATAAATCGTTCTTCGAAAAAAATGCGTTCCTCGTAGACTCAACTTTTCTGGACGTTTTTCCCTATCCGCTACTGGAAGGCAACGCCTTCACAGCACTTGACGCCCCGTCTTCCGTGCTGCTGTCACAACACCTCACAGAGAAGATCTTCGGCCGGCAAAGTCCGCTCGACGAGCTGCTGATCATCAACAGCGGCACAACCTCGGATACGTTCAGGGTCACGGGCGTGGTTGCAACACCGGTATTCCCGTCACACCTCGACGCCGACATTTACATGAACATGAACAGTGACGGATGGGGCCGCTGGGTGCTGAACCAGACCACCTGGGCCGACAACAACATTGTGGGGAGTTACCTGAAGCTGAGAGATCCGTCCGTCGCCAAAACATTGGAAGCGAAATTCCCGCAGCTGGTGGCAATGCATGCTGGCGAAGTTCTGAAACAATCCGGCAGGCAGAAGACACTGAAGCTGCAAGCCCTTGACAGGATCAGGTTATACTCTGACATACGAAAGAGCGCTTCAGACGAGCGCGCCGGCAGCATCACCTATATTTATATCATTGCCACCATCGGCATCTTCATCTTACTGCTGGCCTGCATCAACTTCATGAACCTCACCACCGCCAGGTCGGCACAACGTTCGGGCGAAGTGGGCATCCGGAAATCCATGGGCGCTTTCAGGCATAACCTCATCCGCCAGTTCCTGGGCGAGTCGATGGTCATTGTACTGTTCGCCCTGGCCGTTGCGTTTGTCATCGTTCTGCTGGCGCTGCCGTCTTTCAATTCTGTGATGCAGAAACAGCTATCGCTCAACAGCAACAATCTTCCGTTCATGATCGCGGCAACACTGGTGATCGGGGTGGTCACCACACTGCTCGCCGGAAGCTACCCCGCATTCTTTCTTTCGTCTCTGAAACCCGCGCATATCCTGAAAGGAAAATCGCTGGCCGGTGGTTCACAGTGGCTGAGAAAAACACTTGTCGTTGTTCAGTTCGTGATCACCATCGCGCTGATCTCGTCCATCATCATCATCCAGCAACAGCTGAAATATATCCAGTCGAAGTCGTTGGGTTTCAATACAAGCCAGGTCGTGATGATCCCGCTCCGCACAGCACAGGCTGCGGCACAATACACGTCGTTAAAAACAAGCTTTGAGGCCCTGAGTGGTGTCGGTACTGTTTCGGCAACTTCCAGCATTCCCTCCACACCGCTGACGCGCGATTGGGGTATCTTCAAACAAGGGGCTACCAGCGACCAGACCATCACGCATGACATCGTGAACGTGGATGCCGACTACTTCAAAACCATGGGCATCAGGCTCATCACAGGTCGCGACTTCATCGTAGGCCAGGACAATGTGCCTACCGATACTGTCAGCACCACGAAGATCGTCGTCAATGAATCGAGCCTGAAAGCGTTCGGCATTCCGCTGGAAAATGCCGTGGGCTCAACCATCTATTTTCAGCCCGGCGCAGAACGGTATGAGTTCACGGTGATCGGCGTAGTGAAGGACTTTCACCAGTTCTCGCTGCACCGCCAGATCCGGCCCATGCTCTTTATCCTCTCGGGCAACAGGAATTTTTTCCCGTACCTTGCCGCCACCGTAGACATGGTCTCGTACGCACAGGTGGAAGCTGCCATGAAAAAAATATGGAACGAACGTATCAGCGACGCGCCCTTCGAAAGCATTTTCGTGAACGACAACATCAAAACCCTGTACAAGGCTGAAGAGCGGACCTCTACCATACTGATCATCTCCACCACCATCGCCCTGCTCATTTCCTGCCTTGGCCTTTATGGATTGTCTGTCTATGTGGCTGAACGTAAAACGAAGGAGATCGGCATCCGCAAAGTGGTAGGCGCTTCGGTGCAGAGCATCATCGCCATGTTATCGAAAGAATACATCCGTCTCATCGCCATCGCGTTTGCTATCTCGGTACCGCTGGGCTACTACTTTATGAACCGGTGGCTGGAGAACTTTGCCTATAAGATCGATGTTGGCGTTTCCGTGTTCCTGATCTCGGGCGCGGTGTCGTTCATTGTTGCGTGGCTTACTATCAGCTTCGAGTCGTTCAGGGCGGCCAGTAAAAATCCGGTGGATACATTCAGGAGCCAGTAGGTGGGTAAATTCAGTTCCCGCTGATCACGCAGATCAACGCAGAACTGAGTGTTGTTGGTGAAGAACACCAACAACGGCGCAACGGCGCAAAAATTCAGTTCCCGCTGATCACGCAGATTAGCGCAGAACTTTTAATTACACATTATCTGCGCATATCCGCGGAATCTGCGGGAGACCAACTGCTGTGGCGTTATATATAATGGCAAGGCGATGAGGTGGTTGGTGAAGAATACTAACAACGGCGGAGGCAAGCGGCTTGAGAATGCTGCTAGATCAAACAAAAATGACAACAATTGGCAGGAAATTATGACGATATTGGATGCTGTTAGTTATGACATCATCCAAACCTCATAATACGCAGGTTCTTCAGACCTACTCCCCGCAGGCCATTCTCAATATTTTTAATAACGCGATCAAAGCGCCTGCTGCCGAGCATACACTCATCCGGGTAAAAGGCATCTATGAGCCCGGCAAGGGTGTGGACTATTACGGCTACTATTACGATACGCTTTCTGACGAAGCTACCGGCAGCAGCATGACGCTGAAAGTACCTGCCATCATGCGCGAACGACTTGTTCCTTACAAGGTCATCGACTTCACAGGCTTTGTTACACGGAAGCTGGAAGAGAAAGGCGGCGCCATCCGCATCCACCTCAACCTGAGCGAGCTGCACGAGATCAAACAAGCGGCATTCTCCGATACGGAGCACAAGGCACTCGAGCTCATCCGCCGGAAGGCAAATAAAGGATATAAGGAAGTGGATGGTTTCCTCACCAGGCGGATCCTGAGCAACGAACCTCCCCTCATCTCGGTATACATCGGCACCACTTCCATCATCGACCAGGACATCGAACATGCGCTGGGTGAAGCTGCTGCTTTCTTTAACCTACGTTTTATCCGCATCAGCCTCACTTCTGTACAGGAGATCAGCACCGTCTTCGATGACGATGAATCCGACATCGTGATCCTGGCGCGCGGTGGTGGCAGCGGCCTCGAAATTTTCAACACCCTGGAGCTGTCAGAAAGCGCGCTGCTGCTCGAACCTTATTTCATGACGGCTATCGGCCACCGTGAAGACGTGTCACTGCTCGACCGCATGGCCGATAAATCTTTCATCACACCCACGGCGCTGGGCAATCACCTGCGGCAACTCTACAACAAAACCATTGAAGACATACAGGGTTCCAAAGCACGTCTTGCCGAAGAGATCAAAAGCCAGGTGAAGCTCGGTTATGAGAACGAGCTGCAGGTGTACAAAAACCTGCTCACCGGAAAAGAAAAAGAGCTCGACTTACTCAGGAGCAAACCACCAGGCCTTAACCTGAAACAGGTGCTCGTCTATATGCTTCTGGCCCTGCTCACAGGATTTGTGCTGGCGATGTTGTTGCTGCGGTGAGCCGGTAGTCCCCCTTACTTGCGTCGTTCTGAACGAGGCATGCGTGGTTGGAAGAGGGAGTGAAGAATCCCCTGATGGCGAAGTGCTCAGTGCAAAACATCCGCTCGAATTAAGTACGCAGTAAGCGACCCGGGGATCCTTCGCTCGCGCAATGCCACCGCACCCGCGTCGCTCAGGACGACGGTCTTCGGAGGAAGACATGGGACAAAGACTTCCCTTAAACAACTGACAATCAATTCTCTTTACAAAGAAAAACCAAATGACCTGCCGATGGGGTAGGGATTTTAATCTTATTTTACATACATTTAAATAATTAATCGCGGGATGATGTCCTGGAGGAATATGAAAGAAAAGAAAAATCCGCATCCGCCGCGGTGGGCAGAACATCTGCTGACGTGGTATTGCAGGCGCGAGCTGCTGGAAGACCTGCAGGGCGATCTGAATGAGTACTTTCAGCGGAACCTGGAAACAAAGGGCCTCCTGCGTGCGCGGCTGATCTATGTGATCGACGTGCTGAAATTCTTCCGGCCCTATACTGTACGAAAACCTGAATTCCTTAACCTGTTAATCCATTGGCTTATGATCGGCAGCTACATCAAAACCTCCGGGCGCAGCATTGTGCGCAACAAATTATTTTCAGCGATCAACATCGCAGGACTCGCCGTGAGCATGTCGGTGGGATTGCTCACCCTCTCCATCGTAAAGGACCTGTTCTCGTACGACAGCTTCCATGAAAAGAAATACAGGATCTACCGCGTGATCACCGCAGACCAGCGCAAGGGCGGATCACCTTTCAGACTGGCCACCTCTTCGGTGCGGGCTGGCGACAAGATCCGCGAGGCGATCACCGGTATTGAACGTGTGACACAGATGCGCCGGGGATTTGGCGGCGACGCTATTATCGACAACCAGACCATACCCCTTTCAGGATTATGGGCCGATGAGTCGTTCTTCGATGTATTCACATTTCCGTTGCTGCGGGGAAGCCGCGCCACTGCACTGAAAGACCCCTATTCTATTGTACTGACAGAAACAACTTCGCGCAAGCTGTTTGGCTTGGCGGAGCCTTTGGGCAGGACTGTGAAGTTCGACACCACAACGTATGTAGTGACCGGGCTGATGAAAGATCTTCCCAAACTTTCGCATATGAAGTTCGAGGCGCTGGTCTCCTTCTCTACCGTGGTGCTGCAGAAGCCCGACTTGGACGGCGACTTCTTCGACTGGCGGAACATCTTCTCGAACTATACGTATGTTGTGCTGCCTGAAAACGGCGACGCCAAAACGGTACAGGCTGCGCTCGATAAACTCTGCGCTGCTGAAAATGCGGGCATGGGCGACCGCCAGATCATGTTAAAGCTTCAACCGCTGCAACAAATTCCCATGGACGCGAAGCTGGCAAACCCCATTGGTCCGGGCATCAACCAGATCGCCGTGTGGATCCTGGCCGGCCTTACGCTGGTGGTCATTCTTTCGGCCTGTGTCAACTACACCAATCTTTCTATAGCGCGGGCATTGCGCCGTTCGCGTGAAGTAGGCATCCGCAAGATCATGGGCGCATTCAGGGGACACGTGCGCACGCAATTCATGGTTGAGTCCGTGATCATCGCGCTGCTCTCGCTGCTCTTTTCATTCCTGTTCTTCCTGTTCCTGAGAACCCAGTTCCTCTCCTTCAGTCCTATCCTGGCAGGCCTGCTTACACTTGAGCTTTCACCCAGCCTTGTTGCGTGGTTCGTCTGCCTGGCGGTGGCCGTGGGCATCGTGGCTGGTTTTCTGCCGGCATTGTTCTTCTCCCGCATCAATGCCATCAGGGTTTTGAAAGATGCTTCTTCCGTTAAAGTGTTTCACAAGGTAAGCCTGCGCAAGGCACTGGTAGTGGTTCAATACACCTTTTCATTGGTATTCATCACCACCACCATCATCGGCTATCAGCAATACCGCGGGCTGCTCACGTTCGACCTCGGCTTTGCCACCGGGAACGTTCTCAACATCCACATGCAGGGCAATAAAAGCGACTTGCTCATCAAAGAGCTTTCGGAGCTGCCTGCGGTTACTGCCCTCTCAACGTCGCGCATCATCACCAGCACGGGAAATATTTACGGCATGCACGCCAAGTACAAAGATCTCAACGACTCTGCCTCGATCCTGCTGAATTATGTTGATGAACATTACCTGCCCCTGCATGGACACAAACTGATCGCCGGCAAAAATTTCAGTGCCCGCCCCGCCCATGCAGAAGAAAGTGAAGTGATCGTCAGTATGCAGTTACTCAACCGCTTCAACATCTCACCCCACGATCCCGCGAAAGCGCTGGGAGAACAGATCCTCACTCCCGAAGGAAAAAAACTCACGATCATCGGTGTAATGAAAGACTTTCACTACGGCACGCTGGAAGACAAGATCAGTCCCGTGGCGTTCCGTTACACCGCTGAGGAAACACATGGATTTGTGAACGCCAAGATCGCCAGCACGGACCTGCCTTCCACGATGGCCGCCATTGAAGCAGCCTGGCAAAAAATTGACAGGGTTCATCCGTTCAAAGCAGAATTCTATGATGACCAGATCGAACAAACGTACAACCAGTTCTCTGTGATGGTAAAGGTCATCGGCTTCCTGGCATTCCTGGCCGTGTGTGTATCGTCGTTGGGATTGCTGGGCATGGTGGTGTTCCCTACAGAAACGCGCCTGAAAGAGATCGGCATCCGCAAAGTGCTGGGCGCCGGTGAAGGAAGTCTTGTTCTGCTGTTGAGTCGTGGATTCCTGGTACTGCTCGTGGTAGCCATGCTCATCGCGTTGCCAGCCACCTGGATGCTTTTCGACAAGGTGGTGCTGCCGAAATTTGCCTACCATCAACCGCTGAACATGTCAGGACTGATAGCTGGTAGCCTCATCGTGATGGGCATCGCCTGCGTGATGATCGGATGGCAGACCCTGAAGACTGCCCGGACAAATCCTGCAAAAGTATTGAAGAACGAGTAATGATCACCGGCTCGTGTGCCTGCCGATCACGTTCAACAGCTCGCGTGCTGCGAAAGGTTTGGGCAGGAATGCGCTCACGCCGATCTGCTTTGCTTTTCTTCTCATCTCCGGGTAGGCAGAGAGCATGATGATGGGGATCTTCCTCGTCTCGGTTTTGATCTTGAGGAACTTTGACAATGCAAGTCCGTCGATGGTTGAGATCTGCTGATCAAGAATGAAAACATCGGGTAGTGTAACGTTACCGTTGACGATCTCGGTTCCTTCGGCAAAAGATTGTACATGATGGCCGGCGGCAAGCAATATTCTGCTCAGCATGAAACGACTGTCATGGTCGCTTTCAGCTAAAATTATTTTTGCCATAGAAAAGATTGTTTGGGGTTTGGGGAAAACTAATGGTATGACAAAAATAAGGCGTGGCTGATAAAAAAGAACTGATTGTGCAGATAAAAATTTGAATTACAGCCGGTTAGCTGCCTAGGTGTCCGTGTTGGCGATCACACCGAGCGTACAACAGGATTAACAGGATTTGCTGGATTAATTACCAGGATTAACTACCATATTTAACTGGATTAACAGGATTGGAATCCATTGGACCTGTAGAGTTTGAACCCTCGTTCGCTGCCATTGCGCTGGTCCACGCTCAAGCTTCGGCGAGCTGCGTAAGGTACGAGGTACGTAAGTTTCAATCGAGCGCCGTACTTCGTTCCCGATAGCTATCGAGATCGTATCTCGTACCTTCCACCAGACCAGTTGGCAAAACATCACCCTCACCATTCGGGCACATTTTTTTTGGTGAGGGGGTCGAACTGAAATTTTCATGGGCATAGTGTTTTCCGTAGCCAAGTCCGTAGACCAGATGAACCTCACTGACGTAGTCATACAGACCTTCTCAACACCTCAGCATGCACTGGAGACCTACAGGATCTTTGTGTCGGCCAAGAACCTGGCCCTGGATCAGCTTTTGACGCTGCCCAGTGTCTGCTGCCTGATCAACAACAGGCCCGCCTATTTTGAAAAAGTGGATTCTTACCGCTGGAAGCTTTTTATTCCGAGGTAGTCCCGATAGTTATCGGGAGGAGATATGAGATTTGAGATGGGGGACTAGGGACAGCGGTCGTTTTTACAAGTTTCGTTACTGTGGATTTATGGGTAATGAGAAGTAAAAAGTTGCTCCTTCATTTACCTTTCCTTCGGCCCAGATCTTTCCGCCGTGCCTGGTGATGATCCGATAGGCTAACGCGAGGCCTACACCCGATCCGGGGAAATCGTTCATTCTGTGGAGCCGCTGAAACGCTCCGAACAGCTTCTCTGCGTATTTCATGTCGAACCCCGCGCCGTTATCCTTTACGAGGTATACCATCTCGTTCCCGTTCTTATAGGAACCTACCGTTATGATGGGCTGCTCTTTTTTCGAAGTATATTTCACGGCATTCGAGAGCAGGTTTACCCACACCTGCTGCAGCAACACTTCGTCTGCCGTGACGGGAGGTAATGCAGCGATCTCGAACGACGCATTGTTGGGCGTGGAATGGTTCAGATCTTCGATGACGGAGCGCACCAGTTTTTCATTGTCAACCGGTGTCTTTTCCAGGGGCTTTTTGCCTACCCGTGAGAACTGCAGCATCTCGTCTATGAGCGTGTTCATTTTCCCGGCATTCTGCTGTACGGTTTGCAGCACGCGCCTGCCGGTATCATCCAGCTGCCGTGCATGATCTTCTTCCAGCACATTGGCGTAACCAATGATCGAACGCAGGGGCGCCCGCAGATCGTGTGACACCGAATACGAGAATGCCTCCAATTCATTATTGGCTGCTTCAAGCTGGGCCGTGCGGTCTTTAACCCGCTGCTCCAGCTCCCGGTATACATTTACATTCTCGATGGATACCGCAGTAATATCCGCCAGGGCCTGCAACAGGTTCACCTCTTCTTTGGTGGGCAGATGATGGGTAGCCCAGTAGTTGCCGATGGCGCCAATGGGAGCTATGGCCCGGATGGGTACCATCGCCAGACTTTTGACGAACGTAGGGCGATAGGCATCATGGGGGATCCGGCTGTCCTGGTAAATGTCTTCGATCACGGCGGGGACCTTGTTGATCATGGCCCAACCGCTGATGCAGGTCTGCATGGGGAAACGACTCCCCTTCCAAAGCGGACTGATGGCATCCTCGTCTGCGTAAAAACAAAGGTTTCCATCGCGCAAAACAAATGTGGCACCATCGGCTCCGGTCAGCTTTCGGGCCACCGTGCGCACGATCTTCATCACAGCTTCAAGATCACGGGCAAGCGACAGTTCCTGAACGGTGGTCACCAGAAGCTTCAGCGTACCGCTGTCGGAGGTTTCGATCATGGGGTTAAATACGTGAAAGGTAAAAAAGGCAACCCTCAAAAAAAAGAATAGTCCACGGTCGACAGTCCACGGTCCACAGACGTACGGTGTAGATCATAACCCTTTCGGTGCGCGTCTACAGTAAGTGTACCGCATGCGATCAAGGAATCCTTGCTGGGCGTATACCAAACAAACCTATCGACTCAGAATTACAGTTTTTGAACAGCGTGGCTCGGCCGTGGACCGTCGACTGTGGTCTGTGGACTCTTCCTAAACAAACAACGTGTATTGCTCCAACGGTTCACCTGAAAGTAATTTGGCCAGTGCCTTGCGCAGTGCTTTGATGTTGCTGGTCTTGCTGATAATACCCGAAGCGCCCAGCGATCGCGCCTGCTCTACGTCCCGGGGTTTTACCGTGGTGGAATACAGAAATATGGGGATCGGACTCAGGTGTGAATTTTCCTTGAGTGCTTTCAGACATTCCATGCCGTTCACCTTGGGCATGTTCAGATCGAGGAAGATGTACTGTGGAAGGTTCCGGCTCAGGCGCATCCGCAGCATCGCGTCATCGGCACTTTCAGATTGCCATACTTCAAAGGCGCCATCGATATCTTTCAGCACATCGGTAAAGATCTCGCGGTCGTCCGCGTCGTCATCAATGATAAAGACAATTTTCGGCGTGTTCATATGCCTGCCAGGTTTGTTTACCCGACGCCTCAATTTTAAAAAAACGGTTTTAAAATCTCAATGGGCATCGCAGATGGATACTGCGTGATTCAACTGGATGGAAAAAAATCATGCCATGTAAATTAACGGGTCCGCTATGTAAAACGATCGGAGAGGTCTGGTTTTTCGGTAAATTGAATACTGAACAATGCCCGCCCTATGGATATCGTCACCCAAGTACGATCAAAAGCTACATTCCCCGCTTACCTCTCTGGTGGCGGCGAGATGGGTGAGCGCATCCGTAACTTCGACTGGCGCAAGAGTCCACTGGGCCCTATCGAGAAATGGCCTCAAAGCCTGCGCACCACGGTGAGCATCTGTCTCAATTCGAAGTTCCCGATCCTCATCTGGTGGGGCAAAGACCATGTCAAGATCTACAACGATGCCTACAGCGTCATTATCAGCACCAAACATCCGAACGCCTTGGGCACGAAAGGTGAAGCGGTGTGGCCCGAAATATGGCCCATCATCGGCCCCATGCTGAAAAGTGTGATCGAAGAGGGTCAGGCAACCTGGTCCGAAAACCTGCTCCTGCTTCTCCACCGCAAGGGTTTTGCCGAAGAATGTTATTTCACTTTCTCCTACAGTCCCATCAGGGAAGAATCGAATGCAGTAGGCGGCGTATTCTCTGCCATCACCGAAACAACGGAGGCAGTGACGGGAGAACGCCAGCTGAAAACGCTCCAGGACCTGGCACAAAAGATCTCGGAGGCAAAGGACGAACGCGACGTCTATGATAAAGCCGTGGAGGTGATCGCACAAAACCCGAAAGACTTTCCATTCTTTATGCTGCACCAGGCCATGGGCGATGGCACGCTGTTGCAGATACCAGCAAACGATGCGTCTGCCAGTGGTGGCAAAGCACACATCCGTGAAGCGATCTCAACGCAGCGCCCTGTAGTGAAGGATAACAGCGGCAACGAAGCGCAGCTTGCGTGCGGCCCCTGGAAGATCCCGGCCAACAAGATCCTGGCCCTGCCCGTGACCACCGGCAACCCGAAGACACCGTATGCTGTTCTCGAGATCGGCGTGAACCCGCATCGTTTACTCGACGAAAAATATACAAGCTTTTACAAGCTCGTGGTGCACCACATCGCCACCGGCATCAGCAACGCACGAACGCTGGAGGAGGAACGCAAAAAAGCGGAAGCCCTCGAACAGATCGACAAAGCCAAGACAGCCTTCTTCTCCAATATCAGCCACGAGTTCCGTACACCCATCACACTCATGCTTGGCCCGCTGGAAGAGCTGCTCGAGAAGGCTACTAACCTTAACACCCATGAACGGCAGAGCCTGGAGACAACCCACCGCAATGGCCTGCGCCTGCTCAAGCTGGTGAACACCCTGCTGGATTTCAGCCGCATTGAAAGTGGCCGCTACCAGGCATCGTTCACGCCGGTAGATCTGAGTACCTACACCGGCAACCTGGCAGCAAACTTTCGCTCGCTCATCGAAAAGGCTGGACTGCAATTCATCTTCACCGCTTCGTCCGACAGTCACGCCGTATATGTGGACAAACAGATGTGGGAGAAAATCATCTTCAACCTGCTGTCGAATGCATTCAAGTATACACTGAAAGGAAGCATCACGGTGTCGCTTACTTCCGCCGACCGTTACGCCGAGCTTTGTGTAACCGATACGGGTGTGGGTATTCCCGAAGAAGAGCTGCCCAACATGTTCGAACGGTTTCACCGCGTCAAGAATTCGGTGGCCCGAACGTATGAAGGATCAGGCATTGGCCTGTCGCTGGTACGGGAGTTTGTCAGGCTTCACGGCGGTACCATCAGCGTTGAAAGTAAAACTGGTCAGGGTACCAGCTTCCGCGTGCGCATTCCCCTCGGAAAGGAACACCTGCCGCCGGCATTGATCTCAGAAGGCAATGAGCACACATCCACAATCCCCGGAGGATACCTTGAAGAAGCTGCAGCCCTGCTGCAAAGACCGGCATCGATCAGCGACAACGGAGAGGCCATACACAAACGCGCTACCGTGCTGGTGGTCGACGACAATGCCGACATGAGATTTCATCTTCAGCGACTGTTGGCGGAAGAGTTCCGCGTGGTGCTGGCATCTGACGGCCGTGACGCGCTTGACAAGATAAAAACAGAACGGCCTGCGTTGGTACTGAGCGATATTATGATGCCGGTGATGGACGGCCTCGAGCTGCTGAAGGAGGTGAGGAACTCCTCTGAAACTTCAGGTATCCCTGTCATTCTCATCACAGCGCGGGCGGGTGAAGAATCCAGGATAGAAGGGTACGACTCCGGCGCCGACGATTACCTGGTAAAACCCTTCTCTTCAAAAGAGCTGCTGGCGCGCATCCGATCGCAACTGCACATCACGGCCATCAGGGAAAAGGCAAGGAAGACCCTGGAAGAAAATGAGAAAAAATTCAGGAGCGTGCTCCAGCAGTCGCCGAGCATTTTCCTGATCCTGAGTGGCCCGGAGTTTACCATCACTTTTGGCAACGAGCCCTTGTTTCAATCGTGGGGTAAAACCAATGACATTATTGGCAAACCGTTATTGGAAGTATTGCCCGAGCTGGCCGACCAGCCTTTTCCACAATTGCTTCGTCAGGTTTATAATACTGGCCAAACCCACACAGGCCGCGAAGAAAAAGCCGTGGTTATCAAGAACGGTATGCCACAGGAAGTATACTACAACTATGTGTATCAACCTGTGCTCGATGAAGCCAACAACGTGACCGCCGTTACGGTGATGGCCTCAGATGTTACCGACCAGGTGCTTGTGCGCAAGAAGATCGAAGAGATCGCCAGCCAGTTCAGAACCCTTGCTGAAAGCCTGCCGGCCTTTGTCTGGATGACCGATGCCGCAGGAAGCATTGAATATATATCGCGTCGCTGGAAAGAGTACTCAGGCTTCGACACTGTGAATACTGATATCTGGCACCAGTTGGTGCATCCTGACGATATGGACGCCATTATGAGCGCCTGGACCAGAAGCCTTCAAAACGCAAACACTTACCGGGGAGAGATCAGGATCAGGAACACGAAGGGAGAATACCGGTGGCACTTCGCACACGGTGTTCCGGTAAAGAACAACGAAGGCGTGGTGCTGAAATGGATCGGCTCGTTTACGGATATCCATGATCAGAAGCTTTTCTCCAATAACCTGATCTCGCTGGTGGAAGAAAGGACCTCTGATCTGAAAAGATCCAACGACGACCTTCAGCAGTTTGCCCATGTGGCGAGCCACGACCTGAAAGAACCTGTGCGAAAGATCCAGACGTTTACTTCGTTCCTCATCGACGACTACGAGACACACCTGCCCGAAAAAGGTAAGATGTACCTGCACAAGATCGAAGCCGCCATCAACCGCATCTACGACATGATCGAGGGTGTGCTCAACTATTCATCGCTGAACGGGCAACCTGACCAACATGAGCTGACAGACCTGAACAAAGTATTTCAACGCATCGATGCCGATTTCGAGCTGACGATCGAGCAGACCGCTGCCACCCTGCATTACAGTAACCTTCCCGTTGTAGAAGCGTCCCAGACGCTCGTGTATCAGCTGTTCAGCAACCTCGTGGGCAATTCGCTTAAATTCACCAGGCCTGGAAAACCCGCCGTTGTTACCATCACATCCGCTCCCGCAGAAACGCTGCCCCCCGACCCTGCCCTGCTGACCGGCAAACGTTATGTGAAGATCTTGATCAGGGATAACGGCATCGGCTTCGACCAGAAATTCGCGGAGAAGATCTTTTCTCCTTTTACCCGCCTCAACTCAAAAGACAAATTCGAAGGCACTGGCCTGGGTTTGGCACTTTGCAAAAAGATCGTTGAACGGATGCATGGTTCTATTTCAGCTACCGGGCGTGAGAATGAGGGTGCGGTTTTCGAGGTGCTGCTGCCTTTACCTGTTTTTGAAAAGGAGTAAGAATTAAGGAGTAAGAATTAAGGAGTAAGGGCTGTCGTTCAGTAACCCCCGAACCTTACTGCATGCCTAATTCTTGCATCTGTCTTGTTATGCGCATTCTGCTAGAAGGGGATTCTTCACTCCGCTCAGGCCCACACACATGCCCTCGTTCCCAATGACGTGCCATCAGGAGGCTCCTATGGAGCCCAATATGAACCAACCATTCCATTCTATAAACAGGGAGCTCCATCCGGAGCTAAATGCATTTCACTCCGATAGGAGTGCCCTGTCT
>NZ_JAHESF010000033.1 GCF_018598225.1 Chryseosolibacter histidinae
AAACAGGACCTCAGGTTCATGTTTGCCCAATGGTAATTGGTTAGTATAAAACGGTCAACCAATTTTAGGGATTGACAGACACCTTCTGACTTCTGGCTTCTGACTCCTGACTTCTAGTCCCTAGCCCAGAGCTTCGATCGCAGCGTCATAATTGGGTTCCTGCCCGATCACAGGAACGAGCTCGGTATGTTTTACTTTTCCGGAGGGATCGATCACCACAATGGCGCGGGCGTGGAGGCCGGCCATTCCGCCATCGGTCATTTCAGTACCATAGTTATTGGAGAAGCTTTTATTGCGGAAATCAGAAAGCATCACCACGTTCTCGATGCCTTCGGCGGCACAAAACCGCTTGTGTGCAAAGGGCAGGTCTTTCGAAACGCTGAGCACCACGGTGTTCTTCACACCCGTAGCCCGCTTGTTGAATTCCCTTACCGACATCGCGCAAACGCGGGTATCGATGCTTGGAAAGATGTTCAGAATCACATTTTTGCCTGCATATTCTTTCAGGCTCACATCTTTCAGGTCAGTAGCTGCCAGTGAAAAGTCAGGGGCCGTTGCGCCCACCGGAGGGAGATTGCCCGAAGTGTTTACGGTATTGTCGCCAAGTTTGGTCTGTGCCATAATCTTTTAAGTTAAACAGGCCCTAAAATACACCGTTGACATGAAAAGACAGGCATGAAATGTGTGGAATGTGTAACTTCAGAATGCGGTTTCCCGCAGATGCTCGCAGATAAATCACAAAATTTCTGCGGTAATCAGCGCGATCTGCGGGAACAAAAACACTACCTTATGAAACTCACCTGGTCTTTCATCGTGCTGCTCACCCTGCTGGCAAGCGCAAACGCCCAGACTCCTGACCACATGGTTCAGGCTACGAAATTCCTGGCAACACTAGACGAAACGTTGAAAGCCAAGGTCATGTATCCCTATAACGACAGTGAACGCGTCAACTGGTGGTTTGTGCCCCGCTCGCGTAATGGCCTTTCATTTCACGACATGAATGCAACGCAAAGAACCGCGGCCATGAGCCTGCTGAAAGCGTCGCTCAGCGATCAGGGTTATCAGAAAGCATCAGGCATCCTTGCGCTCGAAGCCATTCTCAGAGATGTTGAGGGACGGTCCGCAAATGACACTTACCGCGATCCGCAGAACTATTACTTCACATTTTTCGGCGAGCCTTCTGCTGACCAACCCTGGGGATGGCGCATTGAAGGTCATCACCTCGCCCTCAATTTTACTTCCCTCAAAGGTGTTGTTGAAGCCTCCACGCCTTCGTTTATGGGCGCTAACCCGGCCGTTGTGCCGCGTGGCCCCGAGCGTGGAAAGCAGGTGCTGAAGCAGGAAACAGACCTGGGCTTTATACTGGTAAACTCGCTTTCAAAAGATCAGCTGAAAACGGCGCGGTTCTCTGACACGGCGCCTGCTGAGATCATCTCGGGCAACGATCGTAATGCCTCGATGCTTGACCCAAAAGGGATCTCGTACCGGGAGCTCAACGACGATCAGAAAAAGATCCTGATGCAGCTGCTGGATCTCTATGTAAAAAATTATCAGCTGGGCTTCTCTTCCAAACTGATGGCGCGCATCCGGAAGGCGGGCATCGAGAACCTGAGCTTCGCTTGGGCGGGCAGCATGCAACCCGGAGCCGGACATTACTACCGCATCCAGGGTCCGATGCTGCTCATCGAGTATGACAACACACAGAACAATGCCAACCACGTGCATACCGTTGTACGCGACCTCGCCAACGATTTTGCCGAAGACATTCTCAAAGAACACTACGAAAAAGAACACAACAAGTAAACCATCGTATAAACGCTTATAACCCCATCCTTATGAAAATACTGTTATCCCTCATGGCACTGCTTCTTGTAGGCACCGGCTATGCACAAAAGGCGGAGGACCTTTTCGCTTCCGGCAATACCAAAGTGAGCTGGCTTGGCATCGACTTTTCGCACGTGAAGCTGATCGGACAATTTGCCCAGTTCGGCAGCGCCGGCGAGAAAAATGCCACCCAAATCAAATCCGTCTACTTTCCCGGATGGAACAACCTCATCCCTGATGAACGTGAAAAGTATGACGTAGCCGGCATGCTCAGAAAAGACAAAGTGTTCTATGACCTCGATATGATCACGGCTATCAACGCCAACGCCCCGACAGAAGCGCTGGAAACGCATAATGCACCGCAGTACAGCAGGGAAGACATCGAAAAATTCATCAGCAGTTATAATACCAGCGGGAAAGAAGGCATCGGCGTGCTGTTCGTGGCAGAAGCTTTGAACAAAGCGTCAACAGAAGCGTGGTTTCATTTCGTGGCCATCAACATGACAACGAAAGAGATCCTGATACACGACCGGCTGAGGGGAGAACCTTCGGGCATCGGCATCCGCAACTATTGGGCCGGTGCCATCCACGACGTGATCACGCAGATCAGCAAAAACCGCTACCGCGATTGGAAATCACAATTCGCCCAGGAGTAAGCCGATATGGAGTACCGCATTGAAAAACGGACACCCACGGTAAGCGAGTTCAATTCTCTCCGGCAACTGGCAGGCTGGCCGCGCTTCGAGGAATCGCGGGCGAAGAAAGGTCTCGACAATTCGCTTTTTTCAGTCTGCATCATGGACCAGACCAACACGCTCGCAGGGTTCGGAAGGATCGTGGGCGATGGCGCCATTTACCTGCACATTTCCGATGTGATCGTACATCCTGGTCACCAGCGAAAAGGCATTGGTAAAATGATCATGACCGAGCTGCTGGCCTGGGCCGATGAAGCCGCCGGAGAAAATACCAATATCGGCCTGATGTGTTCGAAGGGTCGTGAGAAATTTTATGCCGAGCTGGGGTTCATTGAAAGACCCAACGAAAACTTTGGCGCAGGCATGATCATGATCAAACGCTGAGGCTTATGAAGACCCCTTCCATTGTTGCTCACCTTCGCGATGTGCTGATCCTTCCGTTCACGGTCACCTGCATTATTCCTTACCTGATCTATGATCCGGTGCAGCATTTTATCAGCGATCATCTGCTGATCCGTGCTGTGGGTTTTCTTTTTTTATTAAGCGGATTGTCGTTATTCCTGTACACTGTATTCCTGTTCAGAACCATCGGCAAAGGCACGCTGGCGCCGTGGTCTGCCAAACAAAAGCTGGTGGTGGTGGGGCCATACCGTTATTGCAGAAATCCTATGATCACCGGTGTTCTTTTTATCCTCATCGGCGAAACGCTTGTTTTTCATTCCACCAGCATCCTGGTCTGGGCCGCCACCTTCTTCGTGATCAACACGATCTATTTTATGCTTTCGGAAGAACCCGGATTGCTGGCGCGTTTCGGAGACGAGTACCAGCACTATAAGAAACACGTTCCGCGCTGGATCCCGCGGCTCACCCCTTACGATACCGTGGAATAACTCAACAGAAATAATTATTTTAGACGGGAGGAAAAGAATCATGATCTACGCATCCCGTATCCGCTTCATTGGCGCAACACGTATTTTGTTTTATATACTTCCGATGTTATTCTTGTCAGTTGCAAAACGGAGCAGAAGCAGCAACCTGTGCAGCGGCCCAACATCATCATGATCATGACAGACGATCATGCGAAGAACGCCGTAAGTGTGTACGGCAGCAAGCTTATCAAAACACCCAACATCGACAGGCTGGGCGACGAGGGCATCCGCTTTGAAAATGCGTTTGTTACCAACGCGCTTTGTGGTCCTTCACGCGCGGTGATCCTCACAGGAAAATACAGTCACATCAATGGCTTTCGCGATAACAACGACAGGTTTGACAACACCCAGGTGACACTGCCAAAGATCCTGCAACAAGCTGGGTACTACACCGCGGTTGTTGGCAAGTGGCACCTCGTGACAAAACCCACGGGCTTCGATTATTGGAACATCCTCATCGACCAGGGCACCTACTACAATCCCGATCTTGTGCAGATGGGCGATACCATCCGCAAAGAAGGATACACCACCGACATCATCACCGATCTTGCGCTTCAAACCCTTGACGCGCGCCCTGCAGACAAACCTTTCTGCCTGATGCTACACCAGAAGGCGCCTCACCGCAACTGGATGCCCAACCTGAAAGACCTTGGCGCATTCGACAGTGTAGCAATCCCGGCGCCGTCCACACTGTTCGATGACTACAAGACACGCTCTGCCGCTGCCCGCGAGCAGGACATGGAGATCCGCAATATGTTTTACGCCTACGATCTCAAGCTCATGATGCCCGAAGGAATGAAAGACCCCGGCACGGGAGGGCACGCGGGTGGCGACGGCCGAAAATTCTGGCAGATGGATTACCAACGATTCACCGAAGCGCAGAAAAAACAGTGGGACGCGTATTACAAACCTATCTCCGATGATTTCTACAAAAAGAACCCCAACGGCAAAGCCCTGGAGGAATGGAAATACCAGCGATACATCAAAGATTACCTGAGCTGCGTGCGCTCTGTCGACGAGAACATCGGCAAGCTTCTGGCGTACCTGGAAAGCAAAAACCTGCTCGACAACACGCTGATCATCTACACCTCCGATCAGGGTTTTTTCCTCGGTGAGCACGGCTGGTACGACAAACGTTTTATGTATGAAGAGTCACTGGGAATTCCGCTGGTGATGCGTTACCCCGAAAAAATAAAAGCAGGCCAGGTGAATCACAACCTGGTCATGAATCTCGACATTGCGCCCACGGTGCTCGAAAGTGCCGGAGTACCCGTGCCCGCCGATATGCAAGGCAGGTCGCTCCTGGGGTTAACATCGACAAATGAAGGACAATGGAGAAAAGGTATTTATTATCACTACTATGAATTCCCCTACGGCGCGCACAAAGTGAAAAAACATTACGGCATCAGAACAGACCGTTACAAGCTCATTCATTTCTACAATGACATAGATGCGTGGGAGTTGTACGACCTCAAAGCTGATCCGCACGAGCTGAATAATCTTTACGGAAGAAAAGAGCTTCAAACGCTCACCGATTCTTTGAAGACCGCGTTGAAAGAATTGCGTTTGCAATACAGCGACACAACCAAACTTGAAACAGGAGCTAAGCTTAAGTCTCGTTAGAGACGAAATATCGGTAGTAAGCCAAATAGAGTGGCAATAGAATCCCATAGGGATGGCATATTCGTTTGCTATTTCCGAAATCTTTACCATGCGTATGAATATGTCATCCCTGACGGGATTTGCTTTATCTCGCCAATTGTTCAGCTACCGATATATCATCCCGACCGGGATTTTGTTCTTGCATCTGAGGGAGATCGTTGATTGGTGGCTTTTGATTTATAATTTAAGGCGATAAAATACATCGCATGAAAAATGCCCGGTGTTGCCCAACGGACCGGGGATCTGTTCGAAGCCGTTCTTCTCATAGAGCTTCATGGCATCTTTCATGGTGTTAAATGTTTCGAGGTAGCAGAAAGCAAAGCCAAGCTCACGCGCGCCTTGAATGCAGCTGCTCAGCACTTTTTGTCCCAGTCCCTTGCCTCTTCCTTCGGGCAGGAAGTACATCTTCTTTAACTCGCAGGTGTTCTCGTCGCCGCCCTCTAATGGTGCTATGCCTCCACCACCGATGATCTCGCCGTTGAGGTCACAAACAAAGTATGCGGTGCGTGGCTGCGTGTAGGCTTTGTAGATGTCGTCTACTTCTTTGTCGTGAATGGCAAAGCCGGCGCCGCTCGCACCAAATTCAGGCATCACGGTGCGGATGATCTTCGCCACCTGGGCGCTATCTGTTGCCTGAACCTTGCGTACGATATACTCCATGATCTTTTAAAAAGAAATGTTTTTCATTGCTGTAACAAATGACTCCCTGATGGCACGCCCGTTAACATGATGTCCGTCTTTCACCTTCCACTGGCCGCGCACCAAGGTTCCCAGAAAATCTGCGCTGTCTGCCGTATACAGTATTCCGGAAAGCACGTGAGAAAGATTTCCGTGCGCAAGCAGGGGCGACCTCGCGTCAAGAATCACCGCATCGAAGGAGTGCCCTGTTTCAAAAAAATCGTTTCGTTCAGCACCCATGGCCTTGCGTCCTGCGGTGATGGTCTTGTTGATAAGGATGCGCGCACCATCATCGAAGGTGTTGCGTTTATGGGTGGTGAAACGCTGGGCGTAATCGAGCCAGCGCAGGTCTTCCAGCGGGTTGAGACTGATATGGCTGTCGGTGCCGATAGACCAGCTTCCGTTGTGCGAAGCAAAATCCGTGAGCCTGAAAATTCCATCGCCGAGATTGCCTTCCGTTCCGGGGCAGAGCACGGCATGGGCACCGCTTGCTGCCAGACCCTTTACTTCATCGTCGGTCATGTGGGTGCAATGCACAATATGAAACCTGTCGTTCACAGGCAGGCTGTTCAGCAACCACTGCAGAGGCCGCTGCTTCAGGTGAGCTACACAATCTTCAACCTCCTTCAGCTGCTCCGCGGCGTGCAGGTGAAAGGGGATCTGCTGCGGGCCTTCCTGAAAAGTCTGTATGATGTTTTTTGCGTCAACCGCCCGCAGGGAATGTACGCTGAATCCCAGGGACGCATGCTTATAGTTTTTGATGGCGTGAGCCGAATCATCGAGCAGGTGAAAATAATCTTCAATATTTTTCGAGATAAACCGGCGTTGACGTGGCTGCGGATCTTTTCCAAAACCGCCTTTCTGGTAGAACACTGGTATCAGCGTAATGCCGATGCCAGCGATGGAGGCAGCCTCCACCAGGCGGAGACCCATTTCGGCAAGGTTGGCATAATGCTTCCCGTCTTTGTCGTGATGTAGGTAGTGAAACTCCGCCACGTGCGTGTATCCTTTCCGTAACATCTCTGCATAGAGCATGGCTGCCACCGCCTGCATTTGGTCGGGATCCATGCTCAGCGCACAGGCATACATTGCTTCACGCCAGCTCCAGAAATCATCGTTCGATCCGGGCTTGTGCGTTTCTGCGCGGCCTGCCATGGCATATTGAAAGGCATGGGAGTGGGCATTCTGAAATCCCGGCAAGGCATAACCCTGAACATGCTCGATGCCCGCAGAATTTTCGGGAGCCTGGTCTGACAGGTACGCAATGTTGCCAGCGGCGTCGATGCCCACATAAGCGGGACTAAGCCAGCCCGAAGACTGAAGCAGGGCGTTAAAGCGAAAAAACTTCATCCGTTATAAAGTTATTTTGACATCAGCTGGTCAGCCAGTGAACGCAGCGTAGACCTCAATACTTCACGCATGCGATCGGCCCTGATGTTATCGTACCGCAGCTCGGCATCATCCATGTAGTTCACTTTGCTCATTTCGAGCTGAAGCGCGTGTTGCTGCTCCCCGGGCTTGCCGAAATTTCTGGTAATAAAACCTCCTTTGAAAGGATGATTGTGCTGCAGTGAATAGCGGGCCGACTCCAGATTTTTCAATGCTGTATCGATCAACGTCTGTTGTGCTGAGGTCTGGTCAGCACTTCCCAGGATCAGGTCGGGAAATTTTTCTTGCTGGATGGTAGGAACCACCTGGCGGATCGAGTGGCAATCCCACAGCAGCACCTTACCAAATTTTGATTTGAGATCATCCAGCAGCTCACCGATCTTCTGGTGGTAAGGCCAGTAGTAGGCCTGAAGTCTCCGCTCCACTTCTTTTTTTTCTACTTCGGTTCGCTGATCCCCGTACAACGACTTGCCCAGGAAATCAGTAGTGGGACAAAGCCCGGTGATGATGCGGCCATCGGTGTACAAAGGTTTGCTTTGCGGATCGCGGTTGAGGTCTATTACCCAACGGCTGTAAACAGCGCTGATCATGGTCATGCCCATGGCCGGCGCAAAATCATAAAGCTGATCTACAAACCAGTCTGTATCGTCGGGTGCGCTGATCAGTGATGGCTCATACTGATCCTTGAGCTCATCGGGAAACGCGGTGCCGCAATGCGGAACACTGATCACAATGGGCACTTGCGGAGTCGCGGCGGCGCTGATCTTGTAAGGAGGCATAGGTTATTCCTTTTTGAAAGGATGGATCCGGCCTATTTCTTTTTCGACCGTTTCTTCTTTTTCTTTTCGGCTTTGGCGATCACATCCTTGTATTGCGCATAGTTAGCAAGCTCGGCATTCGCTGCATCCAGTTTCCGGCTCGCTTCCTGCAGCTCTTGTTTGTAGATCGCTTCTTTGTCGCGGGTCAGCAGATTTTTTTTCATGCGCATCACACGGGCGTAGCTCTCGTCTATGCGCTGCCGTTTGATCTGGCCGTTCTCCACCATTCTTTTGATGATACCGTGCACCTTGTCTACCGTGCGCTCATCGCTGCCGGCAATGTTGTTTGAGAAGGTCATGATGTCTACACCGGCATTCACCGCCATCCGGATGGCATCTTCAAGACCATAGTGTTTAGTGATGGCGTGCATCTGCATATCGTCAGAGAACACCACGCCGTTGAAGTGCAGCCGTTGCCTCAGGATACCTGCCAGCACATCATCTGACAATGTTCCCGGGTGGCCATCGGGATCGAGCTTGCGGTTCACAATGTGCGAGGTCATCACCGCATCCACATAACCGGAATCGATCAAAGATTGATAAGGTTTCAATTCGCGGTCTTCCCAGGTGTTGGTTACATCAGCGATGCCCAGGTGCGTGTCATCCTTCGAGCTGCCGTGGCCGGGAAAATGTTTCAGCGCCGTGAGCACACCATATTTACGGTGTTGCCTGATCACTTCTTTCGCCATCAGCGTTACGGAGTCTTCATTCGCCGAAAAGGCCCGGCCTACTTTAGCGATGATGGGATTAACTGGGTTTGATCTAAGGTCGACCACCGGGGCGAAGTTCACGTTGATGCCCAGGCCTGCCAGTGTTGTGGCCGTTGCCTCGCTGTAAAATTTCACCGAATCGAGCGAGGGTGATTTGCCCATAGCCTCAGCGGTAATTGACTTCGGAAATCCGTATTTGTCTTTCAGACGGTTTACGCGGCCGCCTTCCTGGTCGATGCTCACCAGCAACGGAATGGGAGCCGCCTGCTGGTAGGTCCACACGATCTTCTTCAGCGCCACAAAAGAATTTCGCGGCGGAATATTTTTTTCGAAAATGATGATAGAGCCCACTTTGCCTTCCCTGATCTCCTGCAGCACCTGCTGATCTACTTCCGCTTTCGGAAAACCGATGAGGATCATCTGGCCGATCTTGATATCGAGGCTATCGCGGGTCTGTGCCGCGGTTTGAAAGGCAAAAAGTGTTAAGGTAAGGTATACGGTGCTCTTAATAACGTTCATGGATCATCTTTAAAATTTCCTGCATGTTGTTCCTCACGCTGCTCGTGGGGGCTACAAAATTATTACTCATGAACGAGAATATCAGTGTTTTGCCCGACTTGGTGATCAAAAAACCGCTGAGGCAATGGTTGTTGCTCAGCGAGCCTGTCTTGCCGAAAAGATACGGCGGGTCTCCCTTGTAATAATTTTTCACGGTGCCTTTCTTTCCGCCGATAGCCAGCAATGGGAACAGCCGCTCGCGGGGCACCATCTCGTAAAGTTTCTGCCACATCTGCACTACGGAGCGCGGCGTGAACAGATTGAACCGCGACAATCCCGAGCCATCCACCCATGAGGGCTCGTCCTGGAGGTCTTTCAGAAAATTCTCTTTAACGTATTTGATGGCGATCTCGGGCTGAAGGCTGTCGCTTACCGCATCGGCGCACATCAGCAACAGCTGTTCGGCAATAAAGTTATCGCTCTCCTGCATCAGCACACGGAACAGGCTGTCGACTGGCATGCTGTACAACGTCTTTGTGTTTTGAGGGATCAGCTTGCTCACCGGTTTCACGTCACGTTTCAGGGTATCTGACAGCAGCGTTACGATGATATCTTTGTCGACCCTGATTGGAATATCCCACTCCCGGGTGCTTGATCGTCTCAGGCCCGGATGAAACTTGAAGTCGTTCGAGTGGATCTCGCGAATGAACTGGTTCCTTTCCTTCTGCTCTCCCCTGGAATAATGTTTCCTGAAATACGGCGGATAGATGCGCGGTGAATCGCCCTCGAGCTTCACGGTAAAGATGTTGCCATAGACGGGAAAGGGCGATCGCTCAGCTGAATAATAGTAGTTGTAATCGTCCCATGCCCAGCCGTCACCCAGGCTGGAAGTGTGAAAGTTTGAGGAGGAGTAATACAACGGTACGGGCGCATTTCTGAGGAAGTCGTAAACCCGGTTGTTGTTAAAAACATTCTTGTACAACAACGACGGGTCTCCCGTTCCCCAGAAGATCAGTGAATCGCCATTTTGAACATACCGCAGCGCCGGAACGGAGTCTCCCAGGATCTTGAACGAAGCGAACATCGTGAAGATCTTGGTGTTGGATGCCGGCGTAAAGTACTTGGCCGAGTTGTATTCAAAGACATTTTTCTTTTTGTCAAGATCGTAGAGAATAAAGCCCGTATGATCTTTCAGGTCTTTTTCTATGCCGTTGAATTTTTTTGTAAGTGCCGGTCTCGATATCGGGGAACAGGAGGCGAGCAAGCCCAGCAGGAGCAGAGAACAAATAATGCGCATTATTAAAGATAACGTTCGGTTAAGATCTTGCGGTGATGTGTTTCATGTCCGGGAATAATGTGCCCGAACATTGCCACCGTGAATTTTACCTTGTTAGCCGTGCCTTCGCGGGCAAGCATGGCAGGTGTAAAACTTTTAAAAAGGTCTATGGTAACGAGCCTCAGCCGTTCCATTTCGTCGGCCAGCTGCAGGATGGTGCGGCCGTGGGCGTTGGCTTCCGGGGCATAATCGTTCTCTTCAAATCCATGCAGCTCCGTCTTGTCGTTACGCGAAAACCTTAGCGCACGGTAAGACATGATCCGCTCGGCGTCCATCATGTGTGCCAGCACCTCTTTGATGGTCCATTTTCCATCGGCATACCGGTATTCGCCTTTTGATTCCGGAATGCTGCGCACAAGCTTCAGCATAACGTCGTTAGAATGTTTCATGGCTTCCAGTATATCCATGTCTTTAACGTTTTCTACATAACCGCGGTAGAAGGGGGGTATAGTCTCAATGTTGACCATGATTTTATGGGGTTTTAGGGATTAAAACTGGATTAACGGATTTTCTGGATTCAGGATTACCAAGTTTGACAATTTACCCGGAATAAAGATAGGACACCGTTCCCTGATAAGGAACAGGAATACCGGATTAACTGGATTAAAAGGGATGAGCGGAAGAAGAAGGTATGAGGTACGAAATACGAGGTACGGAACTTCGTACCTCGTAATCGTTCCCGATAGCTATCGGATCGTACTTATTTAAAATGTTTTAATCTAACGACCTCTTCTTTACTGAGGAATCTCCACTGGCCGCGGCTGAGGTCTTTTTTATCGAGGCCTGCATAAACGGAGCGGTCGAGTCGCACCACTTCGTATTCAAGGCTTTCGAAGATCCTTCTTACCACGCGGTTCCAGCCGATGTGAAGCTCTACGCCCACGGTTTTGCCATCTTCAGAGACAATGGCCAGGTCATCTACCACGGCACGGCCTTCTTCCAGCAGTACACCTTCCGTGATCTTTTGAAAATCGGCTTTGGTGAGCGGGCGGTCAAGCTCTACTTTGTAAATCTTCTTTACGTTGTAAGAAGGATGCATCAGCTTATCGGCCAGGTCACCATCGTTGGTGAGCAATAAAAGTCCTGTGGTGTTCCGGTCAAGGCGGCCAACGGGGTAGATACGCTCTTTTACGTTGTTGCCGATGATGTGCATCACGGTATTCCTCTCCTGCGGATCTTCTGTGGTGGTCAGAAATCCCTTGGGCTTGTTCATGAGGATGTATACCGGCTTCTCGGCCTTCAGCACCTTGTTCTCGTAACGTACTTCGTCGCCGGGATTGACTTTATAACCCATCTCCGTAACGGTTTTTCCGTTCACGGAAACCAGGCCCATTTTAATGAGCTCGTCTGCTTCACGGCGGGAGCATACGCCGCTGTTGGCAATGTAGCGGTTCAGCCTGATCTTATCTGTCTGGGCGGGAGCTGTTACATCTTCGGCTGACCGGGCGCCTTTCGGTTTTTCGGCGTACCTGTCTTTCGATTTTTTGAAAAAGCCTCTGGGCTCGTCACCCGATGAATCTCTTCGCTCACGGGCGGGTTTGCCCCCGCGTTCTGATCTATCGAAAGGTTTGTCGAATGATTTCTTTTTAAAACGGCTTTCCGATGAAGTTTCCTCGCCGGAGTCGTCCTTTCCCCTGCGTCTTGAGGGCTTGTCGGAGTCTACCGTGTTGAATTTCTTAAAACGGCCTCCACCGGAATCTTTGGAGAACGAGCTCTTCTTATTTCCATAAGACCTGTCGCCAGAGTCTGATGAGCGCTCACCTCTTTTACCGTAAGGTTTGTCTGATCTGTTGTATCCACGATCTTCGGAATTGTTGTCGCGGGTGCGGCGTCTGGGTTTTTCGGAATCAGTACCGCTGAATTTCTTAAAGCGTCCTCCGCCTGATTCTTCGCCACCCTTGCGCGGACCGGATGAAAAATTGCGCTTACCCGCGCCGTATGATCTCCCTCCAGATTCGGATGAATCGTCCTCTCTTCTGCCATACAGTTTACCGGTTCCGCGGCCTTCTCCTGACCGGCGCGGTCCGGACGAATAGCCGCTTTTTCGGGCGCCGTATGATCTGCCCGATTCAGATGAATCGTCACCTCTTTTACCGTATCCGCCGGATTTTTTGAAAGCGCGGCCATCGCCGGAGCGTTCACTTTTTCCGAAAGATGAAGTTCCTGAACGTTTTGAGTCAGATTTCCTGAATGGCTTGTCGGATGATTTCTTCCTTCCGGAAAACGATCCTTCTCCGCTGTTTGAACGCGAAGAACCTCTTCTGCCAGAAGAAGGTCCGGATTGGTTACGCTTGGCCATCAGGCTCTTTTGTCTCGGGTGATTCTGTTGTATCGGATGATTCTGTAGTGTCTGCCGTCTCGGTGTTCTGGCCTATGCTGTTCACTTCGCCGGTAAATTCTTTTGGTGTAGGCAGCTCAACGAGGTCGCTGATGCCGAAGTACTCCATGAATTTATTCGTTGTGCCGTAGAGCATCGGCCGGCCAATGCTGTCAGCCTTGCCGGTGATCTCGATCAAACCTTTGTCGAGCAGTTTCTGCACGGCATAGTCGCAGTTCACACCACGGATGTTTTCGATCTCCGTTTTGGAGATGGGTTGTTTATACGCAATGATGGAAAGTGTCTCCATCGCGGAGGTAGACAATCTTTTTTTGGACTGCTGCTTGAGCAGGATGCTGATGCTGGCCTGGTAGGCAGGTTTGGTGAGGAACTGGTACCCGCCCGCGGCCTTGAAGAGCTGGAAAGAGTATTCCTCCGCCTGGAATTTTTCATCGAGGCGCTGGATAGCCCCCACAATGTCTTCTTCAGGCACATCGGCATTGAACATTTCTGACAAACATGCCTTAATGTCGGCCAGCTTGATCGGGCTGGGTGAACAAAATATCAGGGCTTCGATGTGATTCTGTAAAAAATCCAAGTTCCAGGTGGTTTAAGTATAGACTCTCTTCTCGTTCGTGCTCGGCATTTCGTCCCTCTTGCCAAAGAGGGACCGTATTTCCCACCGGGAAATACGAGGGAGCTAATCCTGCTGCATTAGCTTCGCTTCAATAGACTGCGTTGTGTGCGGCACAGCGATCAGCCTTTCTTTCGAGATCAGCTTTCCGGTAACGGAGCAGATGCCGTACGTTCCGTTCTTGATCCTGATCAGGGCATTCTCGAGGTTGGTGATGTATTTCTGCTGACGTGCGGCCAGCTGGCTGAGGTTTTCCTTCTCGGCGGTTTCTGCACCGTCTTCCAGCACCTTGGTATTTCCGCCCGAAGTAGCATCAGTACCCTCATCGTTGTTACGGTTCAGGGTTTCTTTCAGGATCTTGTATTCTTCCTTCGCTTTGTCGAGCTTCTTGGTGATCAGTTGCTGGAATTCTTTCAGTTCTTCTTCAGAATAACGCGTCTTATCCTCAGACTGTGAAGAGGGTTTAGACGGCTTGTGTGCCATGGGGCGTTGGTTGGGCATTTGAAAAAAATTTAGTTGTGCATTCGCAGCTACTTTTGCTGCGGTTGCCGCGGGGGTTTTGGGGGCTTCTTTTGGCGGAGGAGCTATGGCTTTCTTCACGGGGGCCGGCGCCGCTTTTTTAGCCACTACCTTTTTAGCGATCTCTTTCTTGGGAGCTGCCTTGGGCGCTGCCTTCTTGGGGGTTGCTGCCTTGACTTTTTTAGCCGCGGGTTTTGCTTTTGCTTTTACAGGAGACGCTTTCTTAGCTTTCGCTGTGGGTTTAGCTTTCGCTGCTTTTTTAGACGGTTTGGCAGGTGTCTTTTTCTTAGCCATTGTTTTATAGTTCCTCCGTTTGGTAAAAGATTCGCAAAATTATCAGGTTGCCCTCTAAAACAAAAAATATTACAGAAAATTCCAACCCCACCAAAATTTTCATCTTGATTTGATAACTTAAATCTCATATTAACCTCCATTACACAGTTTTTTATGAAGCATTCGTTACTGATAATCCTTCTTTTTTTGATGATTTCGGGATGTGAAAAGATAAAAAAGGCAGATTCCCGCCAGGATATGGCACCTGGACCCATCACCCTTGTGATCCATGGTGGCGCGGGCACGATAAAACGTGAAAATATGACGCCCGAGAGGGAAAAAGCCTACCATGATGCACTGCAACAGGCTTTGGAGGCAGGATATAGTGTGCTTGACAATGGTGGAAGGAGCGTTGATGCGGTGATCGCCGCCATCAAGATCATGGAAGATTCTCCCTTGTTCAATGCAGGCAAGGGTGCCGTGTTCACCCATGACGGTAAGAACGAGCTCGATGCCTCCATCATGGATGGCAGCAATCTTATGGCCGGTGCGGTGGCGGGTGTCACCACCATTAAAAATCCCATTAAAGCCGCTTACGCCGTAATGACCAAATCCGAACACGTAATGCTCATAGGAAAAGGCGCTGAAAAATTTGCCGAAGAGCAGGGCCTCGAGATCGTAAACCCGAGCTACTTTTTTGATTCCCTGCGATACGAGCAACTGCAGAATGCGCTGAAAAAAGATACCAGCAAAACGGCTGCGCTGATTGATCCTTATACCAAAGATAAAAAGTTTGGAACCGTAGGCGCCGTAGCACTCGATCAGTTCGGCAATATCGCGGCAGCAACCTCAACCGGCGGTATGACCAACAAAAAATATGGCCGTGTCGGTGATGCTCCGATCATCGGCGCGGGCACTTATGCAAATAATAAAAGCTGCGGCGTGTCGTCTACTGGATGGGGAGAATATTTTATCCGGCTTTCTGTGGCGCATGATATTGCAGCAATGATGGAATACGGCGGACTTTCACTCGAGCAAGCGGCGGACGGCGTGGTGATGAAGAAATTACCTGCGCTGGGAGGCGATGGTGGTATTGTTGCGCTCGACCGGCAGGGAAATATCGCCATGACGTTCAGCAGCGCCGGCATGTATCGTGGATACATTCGTAAAAAAGGGGAAGGGAAGACGTTTATTTATAAGGACGATCAATAAATGCAATGTCCCGCAGATCCCACTGATTGGCGCAGATTAAAATGCAAGGGCATCTGCGTATATCCGCGTAATATGCGGGACATTTGACTCAAAGTATTTAAAAATCTCCCGCGGATCACGCAGCCAACGCAGAGGAAGACCCTCTTAGAAAACCTCTGCGATAATCCCAACCGGCTATCGGGGACTGCGTGATCTGCGGGAAATTGAATGTCAGAATTCCCCGGCCACGACAACCCTTTTTCGAAAAGTTTTCACTTCACCGGTTGAGTCAAATACTTCGACCCATATCATATAAGCTCCGATCCGCGCCTGTTGACCGCTGTCTAGATCACCGTCCCATCTAAAGAAACCTTCTGTACCCAGCAGCTCGTTGTTGGCCAGCTGCTTTACTTGTCTTCCCTGCGCATCGATGATCCGGATGTTGGCAACATACCCTCCACGGTCAAGATGGTACCTGATCTGGGCAAAGTCTGGCTGGCCGCTGAGCGGAATAAAGATCTCCGGTTCAACGGTGATGGCGCCATCGGCATCGCCTTCAGCCCTGGCGTTGGCATTGGCATAACCCGGTGTGGCAAAACCGGCATCGGCACTGGCCGACTTCCAGTTCTGAGCCTCATGCGCAGATGTCCAGGCACTGATCCGTTCTAACGAAACACCTTCGTCTTCTTTAAAAAAAACAGAATGAAGTTGATCACTATAAGAGAAGGCATCGATGATCTTCCCTTTTTCGTTTGTGAGCACTGCGGAGCCCTCATCGTCAGGGAACGAAGGCAAATTGATCTGAACAAAAGTTTCTTCTTTCGCCCGGGGATATTCTCCTTTCAAAATATTTCCATCCTCGGTCAGCACGAGGTAAGCTTGCGGCTCCAGCAGGAAATCATTTTCGAACAAGGCTGTGGTATTCACCAACGATCCATCGCGCCAGTTACCCAGCTTCCAGTGTTTCAGGTTGATGAACTTCGATGACCGGTTAAACAGCTCTGCAAAGTCAACACCCGTGGGGCGGGGATTGAACAGGAGCTCGTTGATCACAACATCGGCACTGTCTGCCACTTCGGGTAAAGCAAAAGTGGCGCTGCTGAAGTCAGGTTGCAAAACATTTCCCGCACAGTCGTAAACGCGCGTTGCCGTAAGCGTATACCTCACGCCGTTGTGCATGGGTTCTTCAAGCGTGAGATAAACGGAGGTGAGCGCCTGGGTGGCAAACATAATACGCTTTACCGCATGTGTGGGTGTAATGGAAAAGTTATCCGTCAATGGCAAATTTTTTTCGAGCTTCTCATTGAATTGCAACAATAACACCGTGTCGGCAGCGGGGAAAACAGATACGAGCTTCGGACCGGTGAGGTCGGGCTTGCTGGCAAAAACCGAGTTCTGTGCACCGGGCGTTCCGCCACGATCATCCTCCGAGGCAACCCAGTTTTCCATCTCCGCACAAACATTGTCAGGGTCGATCAGCTCCAGCGTATAACCGCCATCTTTCTTTTCGTTATCCTTATACCATGTTGCGTCATAGTGAACGGAATCCACCATCGTTCCTGCGGCATCCCGCAGCATCAGCACATCACCACTATTGTTCAGCGAAGGAAACACCGCCGTGCCCATCACGCTGCCGAAAGAAATGAACAGCGATGTTTTTGCCGAAAGGCACAGAATCAGATACTGTTGTGGCAGCAGGATGCGGTTCGTAAGCGTGGCACCGGAACTTCCGTCTGACAAGTTCCAGCCTTTGAGATCGAATGGATGTTCGCCACGGTTGAAAATTTCTACAAACTCCGCTTCGGGCAGTCCGTAGGTTGGTGCCGGATCGGCAAAGATCTCCGTGATCACAACGTCCTTGTAGACGGCGGCAACAGGCTGAAAGAACATGAACTTCTTTTCCGCTGGCAGCATCTCATTCGCCGCAAGGTCAGTGATGCCGTTAATGGCGATGGTATTTTCATATCCGTTGATCAACGGCTGCGCAAGCATCAACTGAACGGATGACTGATCGGGTAACACCGCAGCAGAAGTTATAACGATCTGTGCTGAAATTGAAAATGCGGCCGTCTGGCCTGCTGATGTTGAATTCAATTTTTCAGAGAACTCGACAATCAGTTCTCGCGCAGAAACAACCCGGATGGATTCAACGCGGGGCCGGACTGTATCCAATTTGAACGATACCGTAGCGTTCGCAGACTGAATGATGTTGCCGGGGCAATCAAAAACATCCTTAACAGAAATGGTGTAGGCCTTCGCTGAGTCCAGCGCACCGGCGAACACCAGGCCGACGTGGGTACGATTCTCATCAACAAAGGAGACAGAAAAAATTTCCTGTAACGGTTCAACGATAAAATTAGTAACCGCTGGCAACGCCGCATCCAGCCTCTCATTAAAAGTGAGGCTTACCCGGTCTGCGGCAAGTGCTGTTGCTGAAACAAGCTTTGGGCCCGACAGATCCGGTACGTGAGCAAACACCGAGTTCTGAACACCGGGAGTTCCACCGGTTTCTTGTACACTGGCCGTCCAGTTAGTTGCCTCCTCTTTGCACAGATCATAAGGATCGATCAGTTCCAGAGTCCAGCCGCCATCTTTCTTATCATCATGGTGATACCAGGCAGCCGAGTAACTTACCGAGTCGATGGTTCTTCCTTGCGGATCTTTCAGTCTGATAATGTCAGCCGTATTGTTGAGCGAAGGAAAAGGTGAAATACTTATAACGTCTCCGAATCTTGAAAACGCCGAGAGGGCAGCCGGAGTGGTAACGATCAGGTATTCCCCCGGAAGCAGTATGCGTGTTGAAAGAACTCCCGTAGTACTCCCATCTGTGAATTGCCAGCCTGACAGATCAAACGGCTCGCTGCTGCGATTAAAGAGCTCCACGAATTCTGCTTCAGGCAACCCAACCGACGGACTCGGATCTGCGAAGATCTCGGTGATCACAATATCTTTATGGACTGCCGGCACTGGCTGAAAGAATGTAAAGCTAGTGGTGGTATCGGCCATCACATTCCCGGCCAGATCTTTTACACCTTTCATAGCAAGCCTCTGCGAATAGCCATTCCTGAAAGGTGCAGCAAACGCCAGCCTGATGGTCTCGTCATCTTGTTGTGTTACAGAAACCGGATTTAAACTTCCTTCCAAAAGCAAATAGTTCAGTGGGTCTTGTGCCGTCAGTGGATCGTACCGCTCCGAAAAACGAACATCCAATGTGGTGGAAGAGTGCGCGCTGACAGCAGATACTGTTGGCGGAAGGAGATCGGGAACGGCGTGACTGACGATGGAAATATCATCATAGAAAAAACGCGTGGCATTGGCTACGGTATAAGTGCACCTGATGCCAAAGAAAGAACCCGAAGTATGGGTGGCATCCACACCCGTTGCCTCTTGATTGAAATTTATTCCGCCAACATAATCGATGAACAGGGTCCAGGCTCCGGCATAACTTCGTGTTACCCTGATGCGCGCATTCACAGCGCTGGCGATCTGTGCAAGTGTTGCACGGCATACGGAGACTGAACTCGTACCTGTTTGCCGGAAGAGCTCAACCGCATCATTGGTGCCGGCTTCCCCGAACTGCAGATAATATCCGTTCAACGGCGAGGTGAGGTCCTGCTGGCTGCTGGCCAGGTAAACCCTGCCGAAGTTGGAAGCAGAGCCTGCGAAGGTCTGCTTCACAAAGAATTCCCACTGCACGTTTTGTGCCGATGAAAATGAAAACGGAACAGACAGATACGATGTGCCCGCGGCAGTGTTCATGAGCTGCAACTGGTGCAAAGCGTTCACCGTGAAATGTGCTGAAGATCCGCTCCAGGCGGGGTTTGACGTGAATTCTCCATCGGAGAAATCTTCTGAAACCTGACCTAACGCTTGTTGGGTGAAAATGCCTGTAACTGTTACAAGCATAGTAATCGTTTTCAGGCGGAGATTATGCCGAAAACACAAGGATATTTTCCTGCTGTTGTTCATAGTGCGAGAGGGAAACACTATTTTTGTATTTCTAATCTACAAAATTAAAATGAAACTCGCAGTCGTAGGCGCCACCGGATTGGTTGGCCAGGAAATCTTAAGTGTGCTGGAGGAACGCAGCTTCCCGTTTGATGAACTGTATTTGGTAGCCTCCGCCAAATCAGTAGGACAGTCAATTACCTTCAAGGGTAAGGAATACAAGATCAAGGGCATGGAAGAAGTTGTGAAGCTGGCGCCGGATATTGCGATTTTCTCAGCCGGAGGTAATACTTCGCTTGAATGGGCTCCCAAGTTTGCCGAAGCCGGCACCATTGTGATCGACAATTCTTCAGCCTGGAGAATGGATCCCACCAAGAAGCTCATTGTACCCGAGATCAACGGCCATGTGCTCACCATTGATGACCGCATCATTGCAAACCCCAACTGTTCAACCATTCAGATGGTAATGGCCCTGGCGCCCCTGCACGTGAAATACAAGCTGAAGCGCATTGTGGTTTCTACATACCAGTCAGTGACCGGCACCGGAAAAGATGCCGTGCAGCAGATGATGGACGAACGCAAAGGCATCAACGGTCCGAAAGTATACCCTCACCCGATCGACATGAACGCGCTGCCGCACATCGATACATTCCTTGACAACGGTTATACCAAAGAAGAAATGAAGATGGTGAACGAGACCCGCAAGATCCTGGGCGACCAGACCATCGGCGTTACGTCAACAACAGTTCGCATTCCTTCTATCGGCGGCCACTCTGAAGCGGTGAATGTTGAGTTCTACGAAGACTTTAACATCAGCGAGGTACGCGCTACACTTGCCAGCACGCCTGGTGTTATTGTTCAGGATGATCCCAAGAACAACGTATACCCGATGCCGATCAATTCAAAAGGTCGTGACGAAGTGTTTGTAGGCAGGCTGCGCAGAGACGACTCTCAGCCCAACACGCTCAACATGTGGATCGTTGCCGATAACCTCCGCAAAGGCGCTGCTACCAACGCCGTGCAGATCGCAGAATTTATGATGGAAAAAAGCCTCGTGTACTAGAAATTAGTTTCCAATAAAAATGCCGCCCCGAACAAGGGTGGCATTTTTTATTTATGGCTACGAGCCGCCAGCTTCATGTCACGAGCAGTTGACAAGTCACCGGAATGCTGTGGACTGTCGACTGTGGACTCTATCTAACGAGGCTCAGGAAAGACGAGCCCAGGTTCTCGGCAATGATCTCCTTATACCGTACACTCTTGCGGTAATCTTCTGTGAGAAACTCTTTAAACAGCGGACCCCAATCGCTTTGCTTCGACATGATAAAGCCGAGCTGCTCCGGGTTGCCCAGCTCAACCTCCTGCCTTTTTACAGGGATCTTCTTTCTTACCACACCGATGTATTCTGTAAAATCAAGGATGGAGAAAACACGTTGGTTGGCCGACAGGTTTTTGATCACGCTTTCGCTGGAAGGCGCATACGTAACCGTGAGCTGAGGGTAATATTGCTTCTTGATCTCTTCGATGTACTTTACGTGTGTGCTGCCTGTGATCACCTGTGCAGTGAATCCCGAATAAACCGTTGAAAGCTCTTTAAGACTTTTAATGTTCGGCGTATTCTTGTTGGTGAGCAGCACAAGCTGGGTGCTCATAAATGGCGGAGAGAACTGCAGGATCTTTTTACGTTCTTCGGTGATGCTGGTGTTGGTAACACCCAGAACGTTGCCGGAATGTTGGATCTCTTTCAGAAAACCCGAGAACTCCGGTTCCTGGCCAACATATTGAATGGTGATCTTCTTGCCGTGTTTGGTCTCTGCAAACTTCTGAAGATCTGAAAGCATGTCTACACACACGCCCTCCATTTTACCATCTTTTCCTTTTTGGATGAGCCCGGGCTGCTCGTAATACACCACGGCCAGTGTGCCTGAGCCCGAGGTTTTGATCTTGTTCCAGCTATCGCCCTGGTATTTCTGTGCGAAAGAGAAGCTGACGATCAGGGTGAGAATGGGGATAAAAAACTTTTTCATTCTCAATGATACGATATTGCCGCTCGCCAGAAAATGAAAAAAATCATGCTTTCATTGCATGCCTGTGTTTGATCTGGTTTTTCAGACGTTTGATCGCCAATAAAGTACCAGACAACTGCTAATCTATGCTCTTCCGGACGTTTCGCCGTTTACATGTTAAACCTTGAAGGGATGGGCTCAAATAAGAAACTAATGTGCTGGTTTGGTTCCCGCAGATCTCGCGGATGACCGCAGATGACCGCAGATGTTGTTGAATTTATTTTCTGCGCAATCTGCGGGAAACCTGCATTCTCCTTTCGGAGATGAAGGCTGAGAACACAATCCCTTTATTTTGCTGTGCTTTTTATCACAAGCTTTTTGTCAAGGATATTCAGTAGCAGGATAAAGGCAGCGCCAAAGATGAAAAGTCCTGCATATCCTGACATGTCATTTAAAAATCCGAGGTCGAATTTAAAGCCCGTATACAGGATGGTGGCTACGAAGACTAAAATCATCACGCCTATGCCTGAAGCGAACCAGATCACATCTTTTTTACTTTCGCGTTTCTGCTTTTCTTCGATCCGGGCTACGATCCTGTCGGCAAAATCAGAGGACAAAGAAGTTTTGGGCGGCGCGCTGAGGGCACGGAATACTTCGCGGTAGGCCTTTGCATCCACATCGTCTGCGGCTGTGGGCCGCCCCGCTTCAATATTGTTTTGCAGCTCTTCTTCGTAATGGTTCATAACAGCTCTTCTTTACCAAGATACTTCTTTACTTTTTCTTTCAGCAAATTGCGGGCCCTGAAAAGATAATTCTTGACAGTGCCCTCCGGCATTTGTGTAACCTCGCAGATCTCCGGGTAGGTCATACCCTCCACGTGATAAAGCGTAAGCACGGTTTTGTATTGTGGCGGCAGCTCGTCTACCAGCTTCAGCACAAACGCGTCGGTATCGCCCTCCTCAACAATGCTTTCCGGGTCAGTTTCCTCGATGAAGTGTTTGGTGAAACTTTCTTCGTCAGGGAGGTCTGCGAACCGTATTTTTTGCTTCCGCAGGTGGTTTATCGCGTACCGGTAAGCAATGGTGGCGATCCAGGTCGACAACTTAGACTGGAACGAAAATTCTCCAAGCTTTTCATGAACGCGTAAAAAAACATCCTGGCACAGTTCTTCCCGCTCTTCGTCTTTTTTCACCAGCCGGCCGATCATATGGGCCACCAGTTTTTCATGCTGCCTGATCAAAAGCCTGAAAGCCTGCATATCGCCAGCCAATACATTCTTTACCAGGATCCGGTCATCAATCATTGATTGCGTTTGACAAGCATCGTCCACCCAATGTTGCAGAAAAGGTATAAAAATTTTCAGGCCCAAAGTTTTTTTGATCCGGCTGCAACATTCCGGGGCAGGTGTGGTGTCTCACGTGCAAAACCCAAAAATTAACATTTAATCAATCTGTATATGGATGAAAATTTGAAAAACGTGCTCATGCCGCTCACTATTATCGGAAGCTTCGCCGGTGGTATCCTTCTTTTTACCCGAACGCTGACAGACTATATCCTGAAAAAGAGAATGATCGATAAAGGATACGTCAATGACGATGCGCAGGCGATCTTTAAAAAGCACACGGAAGAAAACAAATATGCTTCTCTTAAATGGGGACTGATCGTTTTTTTTGCGGGCGTCTCCCTGATTATCATGGAGTACATCGATTTTGACAGACGCTCATCCCTGCCCTATGGTCTGTTTGCCGTGGCCGTTTCGCTGGGCTTTCTGATCTATTACTTCATCGTTAAAAAGGAGCTGAACAAATAGCTGAGTGTAATTCCGTCTCTATAACCTCCAATCATGATCAGAAATTATATCCAGGTAGCGATACGCAACCTCGTGCGCAACAAATTCTTCTCGGCCATCAACATCTTTGGCCTGGCCGTGAGCATGACCATCTGCATGGCCATCATTATGCTGGTGGCCGACCAGATGCAGTATGACCGCCACAACACAAAACGCAACCGTATTTTCAGGGTCAATACTTTCGCCGTGAATGAAAAAGGCGAAGACAGAAGCAGCTTGGATAACGCCAGCTCGCCCATGACCCTGCGGCAGGAGCTGCTTGAAAATTATACCGGTTTCGAAAAGGTGGTAAGGATCAGGCGCGGCTTCGGCAATGGCTGGCTTGAATTCGAGAACCAGGATGTGAATATTCCCGTAAAAGGTTTTTTCGCCGACCCAGAGATCTTCGACGTGCTCGAGTACGAGTTCAGATACGGCAATCCACGCACCGCGCTTCAGGAGCCTTACACCGTTGTGCTCACGCAGAAAGCTGCAAGCAAGCTGTTCAATGAAGAAAATCCCATAGGCCAAACCATCAAGGTAGGAGGCGTTGGCACCTACACGGTGACGGGTGTATTGAAAGAGACGGAAAACAAGTCGCACATTTTCTTCGAAGCGCTCGGCAGCATGGCCAGCGTAAAAAGCCTTGAAGCAGAAGGCAAATTTGGAAAAAGCCTTGACGACTGGCTGAACTTCTGGAACGGATGGACCTACGTGCTGCTGGAGGAGGGCAGGGAGGTTCGCGATGTTGAGCCATACTTCGAAAAGATCTATCAGCAACACATTGCCACAGTCACAGACCCCAACGTTTTTAAAGCGAAGTTCCGCCTCCAAAGCATCAACGATGTGACACCTGGCAGGCTGGTGAACAACCCGATCGGACCGTCTCTGCCCTGGGCGATCGTTTACTTCCTGAGCGGATTGGCCGCCGTGATCATGCTCACCTCATGTTTTAATTTCACCAACCTTTCCATTGCCCGTTCTTTAAGGCGCGCAAAAGAGATCGGGGTGCGCAAGGTGGCAGGCGCCGCGCGGTGGCAGATCTTCATGCAGTTTTTATCCGAGTCGGTTGTGGTGGCGTTGTGCAGCCTGGTGCTCGCTTTCTTTTTGTTGATCTTTATCAAACCGCTGCTGCTGCAGCTAACCCTGGTGCGGGTGTTCATGTGGAATTTCGAGACCAACTATGCGGTGCTCGCGGTATTCATGGTTTTCGCCACGGTGGTGGGAATTCTCGCGGGCTTTTTCCCTGCGGTAGTGCTGTCAGGATTCCAGCCTGTGAAAGTTTTAAAAAGTCTCACCACGGTGAAGCTGTTCTCGAAGATGGGCATGCGAAAAGCGTTGCTGGTATCTCAGTTTTCCATCTCGCTGATCTTTATTCTTTCCGCCCTGGTGATGTACAGGCAGGTAGAGCTGTTCCTCACAAAAGACTACGGGTTCAACATGAAAGACAACATCATGATCAGGCTCAACAACACTTCGGCCCAGGCACTTAAATCCGAGCTGCTGAAATATCCCAATGTTCAAAATGTCACGGCGTCTTCGCATGTTCCTTCCGCCGGCGTGGAATGGGGCAATGAGTTTAAGAAGACGGAAGACCCTGACTGGACCAGCTTCAGCTATTACCTGGTTGATGAAGATTACCTGAAGAACATGGAGGTGGCGCTTGTTGCCGGAAACTTCTTTGCTGCTGCGAATGGCGAAAGCAACAAAAATTTCATTGTGATCAACGAGGAGGCCGTGAAGGCGCTTGATTTCAAAACGGCGGCCGAGGCTGTTGGTGAAGAGGTCATGTACCGGCCCGACTCAAGCCGCAAAGTGATTGCCGGAGTTGTTAAGGACTACAACCACCAGATGCTGATGAGCAAGCTCGGGCCGCTGGCGCTCATGTGGCACGACTCCAGTGCCAACTTACTGCAGGTGCGATACACCGGTACAGAAGCCTCGGCGAGCAAGACGATTGAAAAAGCCTGGAGCGTTGTAAACCCCGGACTCAAAGTAGATTACAAGCTGGTGGAATCCGAGATCAAGCTCTTTTACAATACGCTGTTCGGAGACCTGGTAGATGTTCTCGGCGTAGTTGCCGCACTCGCCATCATGATCTCGTGTCTCGGATTGCTGGGCATGGCCACCTACACGATCGAGACCCGCATGCGTGAGATCTCCATCCGCAAGGTGCTGGGCTCTTCTGACCAGGCCCTTGTCATACTGTTGTCAAAAGGATTTCTGAAAATACTGCTCGTGGCCATCGCGATCGGTCTTCCGGCAGCGTGGTTCATCAACAACCTCTGGCTCGAGCTCATCGCCTATCACACCGAGATCGGGGTTACCCTTGCCTTAACAGGAATTCTCATCCTGCTGCTGTTGGGTGCGATCACCATCGGCTCGCAAACCCTTCGCGCAGCATTTACCAATCTGGTTGATAATCTAAAAGGTGAATAGGTCGTTCGCGAGATGCATTCCTTGGCACATCCTGCACGCTCGTAGTTCAGGAGACTTCACAACTCCAAATAAAAAAGTCAGGCACATCACCTGACTTTTTTATTTACACAAAGCGTCTCGGAGTCGTAGCAGTGCCTCCGGTTTTTCGGGACACCGCGTTACCGAGAGGCCTGAAGGGCCTCAATGTCAATATCCATGGGCGCAGCCCATGGATATTGTGTCTTTGGCATTTCATGTGCCATAGGAACTCTAAATCGTTAGATGCATGCATTGGCACATCACGCACGCTCGTAATTCAAGAGGCCTCAGGACCATTCACGATAACACACCGAAAACAAAAAAGTCAGGCTCATCACCTGACTTTTTATAACTCAAACAAATCGTTACTTCACCTTCAGCGCATTCTGGTGTTCTTTGATCTGCTTCTCCAGCAGTTTTTTATCACCCACTAGCACTAGGGTCATGTCTTCATATTTGAAATAATCTTTCGCCATCTGCTGCACCTTCTCCGGCGTAACATTATAGATGTTCTTCACACGATCGGTAAGATATGAATCACTCAGGCCATGCAGGTCGAGGAAGTTGAGCTGATTGATAATACCTCCGGGTGTTGAGTTCTGCAGCACAAAGATACCCGCCTCGTAATTCTGAATGCCCTTCAGCTCGTCGGCCGACGGCGGCTCATTCTGAAGACGTTTGATCTCTTTGGAAATTTCCTGTAACGACGCACCGGTGTGCTCCGAGGTAACATCAGCCTGCTCATACCAGATGGCCACACGGTAGCCCGAGCTGATAGTGCTGAAAGGTGAATAGGTATAACCTTTATTTTCACGAATGTTGGCAGTGATGCGCGACCCGAATGAACCACCCAGCAGCGAGTTGGTTACCTGCAGCGGAAGGTAGTCAGGTTTGGAGGGATCGAGCGTTGGCAGTCCCAGCAGCACAGTGGTCTGCGGGGCGCCTTTGCGATCGATCATCGCTACTTCGTTGGTCTTTACCGGTGTGGCTACCGGGTAATCTACTTCAGGACCTTCTTTCCATTTTCCAAAAGCTTCTTCGATGGCCTTTTTCACGGCGGCCTCGTCAAATTTACCAACGGCATACACCACAGTGCGTTTGGCGCCGATGTTCTTTTCGTAAAATCCTTTCGCCATGTCGAGGGTATACGAGTTAAGCATTTCTTCCGTGGGGAAATACCTTCCGTAAGAATGGTCTTTGTAGATAATCGACCTGAATTTTTCCGTGGCCTGATTCTGCGGAACACTTTTCTGAACGGTGAGCTGGCGCTTGAGGTCATTCTTGAGGCGCTCCACTTCGCTGGCAGGGAACGCGGGATTGATCACAATATCGGCGAGGATCTTCACCAGGTCGGGCGCAAATTCTGACAACACTGAACCAGAGACCGTCATTTGATTAGGGCCCGTAGAAACATTTACTTCACCGCCCATGGCGGCAACTTTTTTGGCGATGGTCTTGAAGTCCATCGTGGTGGTTCCACCTTCACGCATCAGGTTGCCGGTCAGGTCGCCGAGCCATACTTCATTAGGTCCTTCATGGATGTTTCCCGTTTTGATGATCACGTTGATATTCACTTTAGGAATGGCACCGTATTGCACCAGTGTGGTAGAAAGACCATTGCCCAGCTTTTCGACCTTCTTGGCGGGAAGTTGGAAATCGCGTGGCTTGCCTCCTTCGGGCGGCGTCTGCTTTTGCGCGAGCGCTGCGAAGGAGAGGAAACAGGCTGCTGCAACACAGCTTAAAAATTTATAGGATGTTCTCATTGATTTACAGCTTTAGGTTCTACAATTAAAATGGTGCGGTTGGTAGCACGCAGGTACTCGCTCGCGGTTTTTTTGATCACCTCGGGCGTAACCTTCTTGAACTCGTCTTCGAGTTTGTTGATGCGCGCCGGGTCATCGTCAAACAAGGCAAAGCATGCCAGCAGGTCAGCGCGACCCACACCGAACACACCACCCAGGTTATCGTACAGGCTTGAGCGGATCTTGACAATGGCCATGTCGAGGTCTTCTTGTGTAACGTTGTCAAGCTCGGCCACTGATTGATCTACCTGTTTGAGAATAGAGTCAGCCGGAACGTTGGCATCGTGAATGAGGTCGGCCATCCACAGCATCGGACCGTTGTAGTTGAACATATTGCCGAGGTAGTTGATGCCACCGCTCACGCCTCCGGTATAACCTTTTTCCTGTACCAGCTTTTGGTAGAGCTTGCTGTCACTGCCCTGCACGAGCAGCTGATCGATCAGGCCCATCGCGAAATACTCCGGTGTGTTACGGTCAGGCATTTTGTACGCCACGGCAATAGCAGGTTTGTTGGCCAGCTGATCTTCTTTGGTGAAACGTTTCTCTTTGTTCTGAGCGGGTTCAGCAATATCGGGTTTGGCCGGAAGCTCTGCCTTGGCGATGCCTCCGAAGTATTGCTGGATCCATTTTTTTGCTTCCTCCTTATCAAAGTCGCCCACCACAGAGATCGCGGCGTTGTTGGGTGCATAGAAGGTCTTAAAGAATTTGTCTACGTCTTCCAGTTTGGCCGAGTCGAGGTCAGCGAGGTCACCATAAAAATTGTGGGCATTATACCAGTTCTCGTTGGCATACTGCGGCATATCGAGCCATGGAAATCCGCCGTAAGGCTGATTGAGCACGTTCACTTTTACTTCGTTTTTCACCACACCTTGCTGGTTGGTAAGATTTTCCTGGGTGATGGCGAGCCCTTTCATGCGGTCTGCTTCGGCCCACAGTGCCGTTTCAAGCTTGTGGGCTGGCATCACTTCAAAGTAGTTGGTGAAATCGAAACGGGTTGAGCCGTTCAGCACGCCACCGTTCTTTTGCACCATATTCACAAACTCCATCTTGCCCAGGTTCTGCGATCCCTGAAACATCATGTGTTCAAAAAGGTGGGCGAAACCTGTACGGTCTTTCGGCTCGATGCGAAAACCGATGTTGTAATATACCGCTACAACAACTGTGGGGGCGGTGTGATCTTCAGACAACACCACACGCAGGCCGTTGTCGAGCTTATAATATTCAACCGGTACACTAAATGAACTTTCGCTGCCTTTCTTCTCGCCAGGAGAGCAGGCAGCCAGTATGACCGTTGCCATTACAAGACACGATCTGGATACAAACTTGTTAAATTGATTCATGCGCAATTAGGATTAATGATTAGAGAAATATAAAGCTATTGGGCTTTGCTTGTTATGGTTTTGTGACAAAAAAGAAGAATTCAGTGGTCTATGGAAGACACCCATACCCACTCCACCCCTGCGCGGGGGAGACGACTCTACCCGCAAATAGTTACCAGTGCGCTACGGAAATTGCCTTGGCTGCCAGGTAAGCGGTGCTCCACGCAGCCTGGAAATTAAAGCCCCCGGTCTCACCGTCGATGTTCAATACCTCGCCTGCAAAATATAACCCGGGCATCTTTTTGCTCTGCATAGTGGCGAGGTCAACCTCCTTCAGGTCAACGCCTCCGCACGTAACAAACTCTTCCTTAAAGGTAGTCTTACCCTTGATCTGAAAGGGGCACCGGATCAGGAACTCCATCAGGCGATTCATGTTCTTCTGGGGCAACTCCGCCCAGATCTTGTTATCATCAATATCGGCAAGCTCGCAAACCCGCACCCATAACCGTTGCGGAAGGGCGAACAAAGGATTGGAAAGCACCTTCTGCTTGCCGCGATTCTTTTTGTGCTCGAGCAATTGCAGCCGGATGTCATCTTCCTTGGCAGGACCGATCCAGCTTACCAGCGCCGTGAACTGGTACTGGATGTTGTGGAGGTGCTCCGCCGCCCAGGCCGAAAGTTTGATCACCGCCGGGCCACTCAGTCCCCAATGCGTGATGAGCACAGGACCTTCCTGCGAAAGTTTTGTTCCGGCAATCCTTACTTCTGCCGCCGGCACCGCCACGCCCATCAGGTCACTGAATTTTTTTTCAGAATCATTGAAAGTAAAGAGCGAAGGAATGGGAGGAACGATGGTGTGACCTGCATTGGCGATCCAGTCGTAGGCCTGTTTTCCGGGACTTCCGCCCGTGGCAGTCAAAACGTTATTACTGTAATAGGTCTTACCGGTCTGGGTGTGCACTTTGAATCCACTTCCATCCCTCTCTAACTTCACAACCCCTTCGCCCATTTCGATCCTGATCTTCAGGCGCTGCGCTTCCTGCATCAGGCAGTCGATGATGGTTTGGGAGCTGTCAGTAATAGGGAACATGCGACCGTCGTCTTCGGTCTTGAGCTTTACATTTTTCGATTCAAACCAGGCAACTGTTTTAGAAGCTTCGTAGGTTCTGAAAACATTCCGCAGTGGTTTCTCACCCCTTGGGTAATGGCGGGAAAGTTGCGCCGCGTCAAAACAGTGATGGGTCACGTTGCAGCGACCTCCGCCGGAAACCTTAACCTTCGCCAGCAGCTTGTTCGACTTTTCGAGGAGTAGCACCTGAAGACCCGGTTTCAGTGTTGCCGCCTGGATGGCACCATAAAAGCCGGCAGCACCTCCGCCGATAACAATAAGGTCATATTTTTTTAATCCCTGATCTTCCACGCTTCAAACTTACGTGCGTTAATCCGATATATCTGCAATTATAGATTAGAACCCATCTCAAAAATACCTTTTGAAAATTTCCGGCGTCTTTGCCCATTCTGCTTCGTTGGCCTTTTGTTCAGACTACCTCTTGTATGAGCAGCAAAAGCACGCCTCGCATAATGGCCAAATACTTGAAATTTCCTTAAAATCTATTTTCGAGATGGGTTCTAGACTGGTTTTCTGTTTCTTTGCGCCTCAATCATGGAATTTGTTCAAAAATACGGCATTTATGGTCTGGGCTTCTTTGCGCAGTCACTTTTTGGCGCCCGCCTGATCGTGCAGTTATTGCTTTCTGAAAAAAAGGGAAAGGTGGTTTCTCCCACCATCTTCTGGCAGCTGAGCCTGATGGCATCCTTTCTTTTCCTCATCTATGGCATCATCCGTAACGACCTGGTGATCATCATCGGGCAAACGTTGTCGTACCTGATCTACATCCGCAATCTGCAGCTGAAAAACGACTGGGTGAAATTTCCGCTCATCATCCGGGTTATCATTTTTGCTTTGCCGGTATTGGCGCTCGGTTGGATCGTGATGGGTTCAGAGAACAAGCTCCAGGATATTTTTAGCAATAGCGACCTATCGCATCCCATCATCGCCATTGGCGCGGTAGGCCAGCTGATGCTGAACCTGAGATTCATTTATCAGTGGTATTACTCAGAAAAGCACAGCGACTCCATTTTGCCGCTGGGCTTCTGGGTGATCAGCAGCGTTGCCTCGGTGATGATCCTGGCTTACGCATCTTATCGCCTCGATCCGGTTTTGCTCGTAGCACAAGGCATGGGCATTTTCGTTTACCTGCGCAACATCGTTATACATTTTAAAGCGCGGGCAAAGACGGTCAATTGAATTCTTGCAAGTTGTCGTTTATTATAGGCTTTCATTACTTTTGAGGAAGAAGCCATGAAAGATCATTTCATCCCTAGACAGAATCCAGGTAAGTCAAGAAAAAAAAAGATTCTTAACAGACGTTTAAGGGAGTATTCAAAGAATCCGAATAATGTTTCCCCTGTCAGGGACGTGCTTCTAAGGATTGAACAAAAACTTGGAAAACCAGGCCAAAGCAATAATTGAATCTCTGTTCTCAGAACAAGTACAGAACTATATCATCACACACGAACATGATGATGAGCGCGACCTCGTTCTGCGGCACAAAGAAATACTGGGAGTGCCCTCAGCTGTTATAGCTGAGCAGATCGCCGGCCGAAGAAAAGCCAAGGAAAAACTTCCGTTGTATTATCAAACACCTGGCATCGTCTATCCGCCCGCAATAAACCTTGAACAGACTTCCTCTGAACAAACCGCCCGCTTCAAGTCTTCGCTCATCACGGAAGCCCTGGCCGCCCATGGCGACAAACCTCTTGCACGGGCAATCGATCTAACTTCTGGTCTGGGCATCGACACTTATTTCCTTAGCAGGATCTTTACCCACTTCGATGCCGTGGAACCCAATCCAGGTTTGCTTGAAACAGCACAGCACAATCATCAACAGCTTGGCGCCACAAACATCCGCCATCACAATACCACGGCCGAGACATTTCTCGCACAGCTGAACGAAAAGGTTAACCTGGTCTTCATCGACCCGTCGCGAAGAACTTCAAACAAAAAGGTCTTCACACTTACGGATAGCGAACCCGATATTGTCAGCCTTCAACACACGATCTTTGAAAAAACAGACAACCTTCTCGTAAAAGCTTCTCCGCTGCTCGACATCAGCCTGGCCTTGAAAGCGCTCGATTTTGTAAAAAGTGTTTATGTAGTGGCCGTCGACAACGAAGTGAAAGAGCTGCTGTTCCTGGCAGAAAAAGATTTTAATGGCGAGCCGCTGATCCACAGCGTTAACCTGCTGAAACAACGCCACGATTCTTTTTCATTTTCATTGACGGATGAAGCCACCACTATAGCAAAGTTCTCCGATCCACTTGTGTATCTGTATGAGCCCAATGCCGCGATCCTGAAAGCCGGCGCGTTCAAAACCATAGCCCAGCGTTTTAAGCTTGCCAAAATTCAGTCGAGCACACATTTGTATACTGCAGATCTTCTCGCCGAAGATTTTCCCGGAAGGATTTTCCTTATCGAGGCGCGGGTTAAGCCTGACGCGAAAAGCCTGAAACCATTCTTCCCGGAAGGAAAGGCAAATATCACCACGCGCAATTACCCGCTCACCGTGGAGGAGCTGAAAAAGAAAACAGGTTTGAAAGATGGTGGTGAAAAATTCCTGATCGGTTTTTCGGGCGTTATAGAAAAATTCCTGGTGGCCGCCCGTCGGGTAAAGTGATCACAGGTATTTCACGATCACGCTTACATCAGTCTGGCCGTTGAATTGTTGCACCAGCTTTCCCTGGTTGGTATAAATATAAACCGAAGGCGCCTGGATGGGACCGAAGTTGTTCAGCACATTTTCCGTAGCCGTCCAGCCGAACACAATGTTGTCTTTCCCTGACAATTTATAGTCTGCCGCAAACTTTTGAATCTCCGCCATCGGTGCAGACGACACAAAGTACAGCGTATATCCCGCAAAGGAGGCAAGCTGTTCACGGATATCTTCCGCTTCGTGCTGGCAGTGATCGCAGTCGGGCTGAAAGAGGATCAGCACATTTTTCCCCGTAAGGGTTTTGGCATCAATGGTTTTTCCATCCGGAAGGCTGATGGTCATGGCCGGAAGATCGTTGGGTACAGCCACCGGTTTCTGTTCAACTTCTTTTTCTTTTTTGGCACAGCCTGTCAGCGCTATCAGCACCGTTAGAAATATTAACATTTGTTTCATGTCTCCTGAATTCAGCCTAATAAAACCATTCCCCAATAGGCGGCGTGACTCACCAGCGCCACCAGCCCGTAAACCCTGATCACCTTTCTCCTGTTCTGAACGTCTTCCCACCATAACATCACCCACGGTTTGTAGAGGCCGATCAATAAAAAGAGCAGCGCCATGAAACTCACATACAGGAAAAGCTGTTGAAAGAAACTCATGGCACCAAAATTATAGAAATGCCTGTATATTTGCGGCTTCCCCGCTAAGGAATAAAGGATTTAACGGCAGTTTGAAGGCGAACGATTTTTTAAGCATCTATCGCGCGGATGGTCTGGTCAAGACCGTGGCCGCAAGGATCAAAGCATCTGAACAGAAAAACATCCGCATCAAAGGCCTCTCCGGAAGCCTCGATGCCATACTTCTGGCCGCAACTTTCAAGGTTCACCCGCTGGATTATGTGGTGGTGCTCCAGGACCGGGAAGAAGCCGCTTACTTTCAGAACGACCTGCAAAACCTGCTCGACCGCGAGGTCCTGCTTTTTCCGATGTCGTACAAACGGCCCTACGAGTTTGACGAGACCGAGAACGCCAACATCCTCATGCGGGCCGAAGTGCTCAACCGCCTGGCCAACAAGACCACGGCCGATATTATCATCACGTACCCGGAAGCCCTGAGCGAAAAAGTGATCAATAAACGATCGCTGGCTTCGAACACGTTTACCGTTACCCTCAAAGAGAAGCTCGATATCTCGTTCCTGGAAGAGTTCCTTCATAACTACGATTTCGAAAAGACCGACTTCGTTTACGAGGCCGGGCAGTTTGCCGTACGCGGTGGTATCATAGACGTATTCTCCTTCGCGCACGAGCTGCCTTACCGCATCGAGCTTTTCGGCGACGAAGTAGACAGCATCCGCTCATTTGAACCGGGCTCGCAGCTCTCCGTGGGTAACCACGACAAGATCAGCGTGATCCCCAACGTTCAGACCCGGCTGGTGCAGGAAGAACGGCAGTCGTTTCTTGAGTTCATCTCGCCGCAAACCCGTTTGTGGTTCAAAGACTTTCAGTTCACCTGCGACATCATCCAGAAGAGCTTCGAAAAAGTGGAAGGCTCGTTCGATAAGATCCTGAAAGAAAGTGGCAACACCCAGGTGGTGGCAAGCCCCGAGCAACTGTTCGACCAGGGCTACGCGTTCTTACAACGGTCACAGAATTTTTCGCGCATCGAGTTCGGTTCACGCTTTGTGCTGGAGCAACCCCAAACATTCGAGTGGCAGTCTTCGGCGCAACCTTCTTTTAACAAGAACTTTGAATTGCTCGCGGGCAACCTGAGCGATCACCAGCTGCAGGGCTTCAGTAATTTTATTGCAGCCGATATGCCGCGCCAGCTTGAGCGCCTGAAAGGGATCTTTGACGAGATCAGCTCGCAGGTACAATTTCAGCCCCTGGATTTTTCGCTGCGGCAAGGTTTTGTAGACATGGCCCTCAAAATGGTCTGTTACACAGACCACCAGATCTTCGAACGTTTTCACCGCTATCGCGCAAAAGAAAAATTCTCCAAGACCAAAGCGCTCACCCTCCGCGAGCTGCAAACACTTCAGCCTGGCGACTTCGTAACACACATCGATTACGGCGTTGCCAAATTTGCCGGCCTGGAGAAAAAAGAAGTGAACGGGCACGAGCAGGAAGCTATCAGGCTTGTGTATCGCGATGACGATCTGCTTTACGTGAGCATCCACTCACTCCACAAGATCTCCAAGTATTCCGGCAAAGATGGGGCACCACCCCTGGTGAATAAACTGGGAACGCAGGAGTGGGAAACGAAAAAGAACAAAGCCAAGAAACGTGTTAAGGATATCGCCAAAGAGCTGATCGAGCTTTACGCGAAACGGAAAACATCACCTGGCTACGCTTATACGCCTGATGGTTTTATGCAGGCCGAGCTTGAGTCGTCTTTCATTTACGAAGACACCCCTGACCAGGCCAAGGCTACCGAAGATGTGAAGCGCGATATGCAGATGCCGCACCCGATGGACCGTCTTGTTTGCGGCGACGTGGGTTTCGGAAAAACCGAGGTGGCCATCCGCGCAACGTTCAAGGCTGCCACCGAAGGCAAACAGGTTGCCGTGCTCGTGCCCACCACCATCCTGGCCATGCAACACTACCGCACTTTCAGCGACCGGTTGTCTAACTTTCCCGTAAAGGTTGAATACATCTCGCGGTTCAAGACAGAAAAGGAGATAAAAAATATCCTGGCCGAAGTGAAGGAAGGAAAAGTGGATGTGCTGATCGGCACCCACCGCATTGTGAGCAAAGACGTGGAGTTTAAAAACCTGGGCTTGCTCGTGATAGACGAAGAGCAGAAGTTTGGCGTGAAGGTGAAAGACCGGCTCAAGGAACTGAAAGTAAATGTTGACGTGCTCACGCTCACGGCCACGCCGATCCCGCGAACCCTGCACTTCTCACTGATGGGTGCCCGCGACCTCAGCATCATCTCCACACCTCCGCCCAACCGCCAGCCCGTAACCACCGAGTTGCATACATTCGATGAAGTGATCATCCGCGATGCCGTGAGCTACGAGCTGAGAAGGGGAGGACAGGTGTTTTTTGTGCACAACCGTGTAAGCGATATTGAAAGTATTGCCAACACCGTTTACAAACTGGTGCCCGATGCGCGCATCGGCATAGCCCATGGCCAGATGGACGGCGACAAGCTGGAGAAAGTAATGTTGAAGTTTATCGATGCCGAATACGATGTGCTGGTATCAACCAACATCATTGAGTCCGGTCTGGACATCCCGAACGCCAACACCATCATCATCAACTCGGCGCACATGTTCGGACTTTCAGACCTGCACCAGATGCGGGGCCGTGTGGGAAGGTCGAACAAAAAAGCGTTTTGTTATTTGCTTACGCCGCCGGCATCGCTGCTCACGTCTGATTCGCGCAAGCGGTTGTCTGCCCTCGAAGAGTTCTCGGAGCTGGGCGATGGTTTTAAGGTGGCGATGCGCGATCTCGATATCCGCGGTGCGGGTAATTTATTGGGTGCGGAACAGACCGGGTTCATCAACGACCTGGGCTTCGATACCTATCACAAGATATTGGACGACGCTATCCAGGAATTGAAGGAGACCGATTTCAAAGATCTGTTCGCGGCAGAGCTCGCCGAAAAAGCGAAGCTCATTGTTCAGGACTGCGTGATCGAAACAGACCTCGAGATTCTGATCCCTGAAACGTATGTGAACAATACAAGCGAACGACTGCAGCTGTACTCACGCCTCGACAATATCAAGGACGAAGATCAGCTTCAGAAATTCACACGAGAAGTGAAAGACCGGTTCGGAGCGCTGCCGCCTTCAGTAGAAGAGCTCATCAACTCAGTGCGGCTGCGCTGGCTCGGTGAACAGCTGGGATTTGAAAAGCTCAGCCTCAAGAATGAAAAGCTCAGGGCTTACTTCATTTCCAACAAGGACGATTACTTCAATTCCGATACCTTCGGAAAGATCCTTAGTTTCGTACAAAAGCATTCGCGGCAATGCAAGATGAAAGACAGTGCCGGCAAGGCCATGCTGGTTGTAGAGAACATCAAAACAGTAGATTCCGCAATTGAGCTGCTGACCCAGATGACCGGTCAGCCGTTCAAATCTTCCAACGAGATCTTGTCGAGATAAGGATCGAGTCCAATAGGTTTGTCGAAGGCATTGATCATAAGCACCTTTTGATGCTTGGGTGAATAGAATACCTCGATAAAAAATTTACTCGCGTGGTAGAGGAAAACTTTGCATTCTCCCAAAGTACGTTGGCTGAGATAACTTCCGCTAAAAGTGATAAGATCACATTTCTTTTCAAACGGCATGATCCTGAAATCCTGCAGAGTATACATGGTAAGGTAAATTTCAGTGATATATACGAAATAACGTGCCATGGTAATTGGCCGCTTTAAAGGTTTGTTAAACGCTGTTTTTTACCACTTCTGCTGTAGGAATATTCCCAGAAATAGACTGCTCTTTCTCAAATGCAATAACATCCAGGGCTCGGCGTTCAAATAGGCAGGTCGTCGGAATGTTCAGTGGTGTAATACGATCTTCGGTGTTGTATTAAAGATGTATGATTTAAAACTGATCTGCTTGGAAAACACTTGATTATGTCCTTATATTAGCAATTCTTTTAAATCAAAAACTAAAATGAAGTATTCTTTCAGAGCTCTTTTGTTTGTGCTTGGCGGATCAGTAGCTCTATCAGCCTGCTCGTTGTTCGGTGGTGGCGGTGGAAAGCCCACAGCCCAGAATCCCGGACAGGTTTCTTCAGCCACAGGGTTGGCGTATAACGATGAAGACGCCGGGGGATTCATGGTGAATGCCTATGAAGGTCAGCCCGACGCTCCCAACATGGTTTTCATTGAAGGAGGCCGTGCAGTAATGGGCTCTTTCGAGGAAGATGTGATGTCGTTCCGCGATAACATCGAAAGAACGGTATCCGTAGCATCCTTCTACATGGACGAAACCGAGATCGCCAACATTCACTGGCTCGAATATATCCACTACCTGGCGAAAGACTCTTCGCAGGAAGCTTACCAGGCAGCCCTCCCTGATACCATGGTATGGGTAAGCCACCTTGCGTTCAACGATCCTTATGTTGATCACTATTTCCGTTACCCTGGTTTCCGTTACTTCCCTGTGGTAGGTATCACCTGGAATCAGGCTAACAAATACGCTACCTGGAGAACCCAGGCTGTGAACATCAAGCTTGCACAAGATGCGGGTGAAGAATATGCCGAAAGCGATGGCCGCATTCCGCTGGAATCTGGTATCGTGGTGCCTTCTTACCGCCTGCCTACAGAAGCTGAATGGGAATACGCTGCTCAGGCCCTGATCGGAACTCAGTGGCTGGAAGAAATGCAAACCCACCAGCGCATCTATCCCTGGGATGGTCACGCAGTTCGTAACCCCTATGGAAAACAGATGGGCTTTATGCTGGCTAACTTCAAAAGAGGCCGTGGTGACTACGCCGGTATTGCTGGCCGCCTGAACGACGGTGCCCTCATCACTTCTTATATATATGAGTTCCCTCCGAACGATTACGGTCTGTACAACATGGCCGGTAACGTGAGCGAGTGGGTGATGGACGTTTACCGCCCGATGTCGTTCCAGGACTTCGATGACCTGAACCCTATCCGCAGGGATGGTTTCCTGGATGACGCCAAGAACTACAATAACCAGGAGAAAAACCCTGAAGCATTTACCTCATTGATCACTGACCGTGCCCGCGTTTACAAAGGCGGTTCATGGAAAGATGTAGCTTACTGGATGTCGCCCGGTACACGCCGCTACCTCGATCAGGACTCAGCTGCCGCAACCATCGGCTTCCGCTGCGCCATGATCCGTGCCGGCTCCAACTACTAGGCCATATCTCTGAAAGATATCCGAAACCCCGTCCGAAAGACGGGGTTTTTTGTTTCCTACCAATAAGCTGATTTCTTCCTCCCAACCGCCTTCGGTTAAGTACGCAGGCTCAACTTTGCATGACTCCATCGGAAGGTCCGGACTCCTGACTCCTTACTCCTGGCTTCTGGCTCCTTTTCACTGGGTCGCTGCAATACAAGCAATGCTCAATTCCCTGCACCCCGCATCAATCAACGCCTGCCCGCAAGCTTCCAGTGTCGCCCCCGTTGTTACCACATCGTCTACCAGCAGGATCTTCCGGTTGTCAATCTCGGCAGGCCGGGTTACCCTGAAAACATTGCTCACATTCTGCCACCGGCTCAAGCGCAATTTGCGGGTTTGGGTATTGGTGCTGACAATACGTTCCATCAGGTCATCGCGGCACGGAACACCCAACGCCTCTGACAAACCTTTGCCAAACTCTTCGCTCTGATTATATCCGCGTTTCCGCCTCCGCGAGCTGTGCAGCGGTACGGAAATGATCAGGTCGAACTTTCGCGCATAACCCGCATGGAGCAGGTCGTTGCCATACATTCTGCCCAGCGCTACCCCGAGCTCCGGTTGGTTCTTGTACTTCAGCGCATGCAGCAGGTGCTGAACCCGGCTCCCCTTCACAAACTTAAAGAGCGTGATGACTTGCGATACGGGAAGCCGGCCCCGGAACTTGTTGTAGAACGGGTTCTCTCTTTCAAGGTGGTAATATGACCGGGGAAGCTCGAGCATACAATTGGTGCAGATCAGCTCCTCCCCACGCACCAGTGCCCCCTGGCAACCGGTGCAACAACGTGGAAAGAAAAGAGCCACAAAATCGCGGAGTATGTCGAGGGCTGCTGAATTGTTCAAATCAATAATATCTTTGTTGTGAAAAACTAAATTGAATTTAATCAGGTTTATCCAAAAATACTTATGGGATTAGTAGAAGACTTTAATGCCTACCGCAGCAAAATGAACGAGAAGATCATGGACTCCGACAGCCTGATCATTAAGCGGATCTTCAACCTCGATACCAATGCTTACGCGGAAGGGCATCTCGATATAAAATCAAAAGAGCTCATCGGCCTTACCTGTTCACTGGTGCTGCGCTGCGACGACTGCGTAAAATACCACCTGGGAAAATGTAAGGAGGTTGGCTTTACAACAGACGAGATCAACGAGGCCATGGGCGTGGCCACCCTGATCGGCGGCACGATTGTTATACCTCACCTGAGAAGAGCCTTTGAATTCTGGGAGGAGCTTCAGCATGTTTAAGCGCGACCTGGACCTTGAAAGAAAATGGAATGGCCTGCTCGATGACCTGAATGATATCATCGGCAAAAAACCCAAAGACCTCAACGGCGTATTGTTTCTCATCGGTGTACAAGAGCTGGGAAAAGGCAACCTTACATTTTCCAAAGAGGAGAAGCAAGACCTGATGCACATCGGCATTTGCAAGGTGCTGAGCCTGGCCGGTTACTATATCCTTGAAGGTCACGATCAGCAGGGATGGCCCCATTGGAAGCTGGTCAAAAAATTACCGCACTTCGATCTGCTGGAACAGGAGAAACTCCTGAAGATGCACGTGATGGAGTACTTCGAAAAAGAGTACGACTGGCAGTACACTCCCTCGTCTCCCGACCAGTAACAGCAAGGCAAAGCCGGTGCTCTTTCCTGGCTTTGATTGCACTTGAATAGAGCTTATATTAGTTCTGAACTCAACTTTGAGTGGCATAACTTCGTTTTCTAATTTAAACGGTCTGGACGATGAGCGATGGAGTAGGGCATATTCATGAAAAGATCAGATCTTTTCAGAGAAAGTATTACCTCAATATCTTTATCAGGGGGGTGATACTCACCCTGGCGGTTCTTGTTGGTTATTTTGTGCTCGCCTCTCTGCTCGAGCACGCCCTATGGCTGGGCCAATGGAGCCGGTTGCTCATCTTCATAACGTTCTTTGGGGTAGCGGGTTTTTGTGCCTTCCGGTTTCTGAACCAACCCTTCCGTTGGTGGCTCGCCAAGCGTGGACTGAATGACGAAGAAGCCGCGCGCATCATCGGCGCCGCCATGCCTTCTGTGAAAGACCGGTTGGTGAACCTGATCCAGCTTGAGAGCGCCGGCAAAGATTCCGGTCTCGCTTATGCCAGCATCCGCCAGAAGTCCGAAGAGTTTCAGCCGCTTGCCTTTGACACCGTTGTTGACCTCAGGCAAAACAGAAAGTACCTGAAGTACCTCGCCATTCCAGTTGGCATTGTGCTCATCATTTTATTGATCAACCAGAACATCCTCTTCCAAAGCACCAACCGCATCGTTCACTTCAACCGTGAATATTCACCCGAAGCACCCTTCACTTTTGCGATCGGCAATAAATCGCTGACAGCATTTTACAACGAAGATTTTACCATCGAGCTCGAGCTCAAAGGCGAGGCCATTCCTCCCAGCGCTTACATCGTTTCTAAAAACCAGCGCTTCAAAATGGAGAGTCTCGGCGGGGGCAAGTTTCAATACACGATCGAAAGAATTCAGCAGCCGATGGATTTCCAGGTGGAAGCTGCGGGTTTCTTTTCTGAAGCTTACGAGGTGGAGTTGGTCAGCCGTCCCGAGGTAACGCAGTTCACCGTAGAGCTCGAGTACCCGCGCTACATTCTGCGCAAGAATGAAAAGATCGTGAACGCCGGCAACCTCGAAGTACCCGAGGGCACCGTGGTTCGCTGGAAGCTGATGACCTCCAATGCCGAGAAGGCCAACATCACCTTTGCCTCTGATAATCAGCCCAATGACTTTCAAGGCATTGATAATCAGACATTTAGCTACTCAAAAAAGTTCGGAGAGCCAGATCAGTACGAGATCGCCCTGGAAAATAACAGGAGCCGGAACAAAGAAAAGATAGCGTACCGGGTTGATGTAGTTAAAGATCAGTATCCGCAGATCGTTGTGAACAACTTCAAAGATTCAGTGCTTTACAAGCGCGTGATCTTGGGTGGTATGATCGGCGACGATTATGGCGTTACACAACTGTCACTGAATTTCCGGATCCGCAACGAAGATCAGAAAGAGATCCTGAAGCGTGAGGTGAAGATCCCGATCTCCCGGAACCAGTTACAACAAAGCTTCTTTTACAACTGGTCCATTGATTCACTAAAACTCAGTCCCGGCGACCAGCTCGAGTATTACCTCCAGGTATGGGATAACGACGGCGTGAATGGAAGGAAGTCAACCCGCTCGGCAAGTTATACTTTCCTGGTGCCCACAGAAGACAACCTCATCGCCGAGATCAGCCGCTCGCAATCACAGACACAATCGCAGATCGATAAGAGTGTAGACAAAGCAACACGTCTGCAGGATCAGATCGAGCAGGCCAACCAGAAATTAAAAGGCAAGCAGAACCTCGATTGGCAGGACAAGAAAATGCTGGAAGATATCATTCAGCAAAAGACGGGACTTGACCAGATGGTGGAGCAGCTGAAAGAGCAGAACAAATTGCTGGAAGACAAGAAGGATGCATTTACGGAACAGGACGAACGCATCAAGGAGAAGGCGGAGCAGATCAAGAAATTGATGGACGAGCTCCTGGATGAAGAGACCAAAAAGCTTTTTGAAGAGCTGAAGAAACTGCTGAATGAGAACACCGATGTATCGCAGATCCAGAAACTCCTCGACAAGCTCAACCAGAACACCAACAATCTTGAAAAGGAACTGGAGCGTACGCTGGAGCTCTTCAAGCAATTGCAGTACGACTTCAAGCTTGACCAAACCATCCAGGATCTGAAGAAGCAGATCGAAGAGCAGAAGGAGCTGCTGGAGAAAACAGAATCATTGGAGAAGGAACAGAAGTCAGGCAAGGATCAGAAAGACGACAAGAAGAATAGCAAAGGAGACAAGGATAAGCAGGGAGACGAAAGCAAGGGCGGTGATAAAGATCAGAAAGCCGGAGAGGAGAACAGCGACAACAAAGATCAGAAGGACCAGAAGGGTGGCGATGAAGATTCCCAGAACACAGACAGCCAGGAGTTGGCCAAAGATCAGGAGAAGCTGATGGAAGAGTTCAAAGAGACCACTGAGAAGATCAAGGAGCTTGAGAAGCTGGGAGACGAGCTCGATAAGAAAGACGAGCTTCCTGGCGAGCAGGATTCCAAAGAAGTTCAGGACCAGCAGCAGCAGAGCAAGGAAATGCTTCAACAGAAGCAACCTTCAAAGTCAAAGCAGCCCCAGAAGAAAGCCATGGAACAGATGCAGCAGATGCAACAGCAGATGGAAGGCATGCAAAGCTCTATGATGATGGAGATGGATATGCAGAACCTGGAATCGCTGCGTCAGATCCTGCACGGCCTGGTGAAATTGTCTTTTGACCAGGAGGGATTGATGAAGGAGTTCAATGAGCTTCAGCAGAACGACCCGCGCTTCAATACACTGGCCCAGTTGCAGCTGAAATTGAAAGATGATGCCAAGGTTTTGGAGGATAGTCTGCTGGCATTAGGTAAAAAGGATCCGATGATGGGATCGTTCATCACGAAAGAGATTGGCGAGCTGAACAACCACCTTGACAAAGTAATTGAATCGAATCGCGAGCGCAGAAGGCCCCAGGCTTCAAGTGAGATGCAGATGACCATGACTTCTATCAATAACCTGGCGCTGATGCTGGATGATCATTTCGATATGATGATGCAGATGATGGCCAATGCCCAGCCTTCAATGAAGAAGTCGAACCAGAAGAAAGGGCAGAAGCCAAGCCTGAGCCAGATGCAGCAGCAACTGAACCAGAAGATCCAGGAGTTAAAGAATAGTGGAAAGAGCGGACGTCAGCTTTCAGAGGAATTAGCAGAGATGGCCGCTGAACAGGAGCGGATCAGAAGGGCGCTGCAGGAGATGCAGGAGAAGATGAAGAATGAAGGACAGATGCCGGGAGGAGATCTCCCTTCCAAGATGGAACAGACTGAAATGGAGCTGGTGAATAAGCAGATCACAGAGCAGATGATCAAAAGGCAGAAGGAGATCATGACCCGGCTCCTTGAAACGGAGAAGTCGATGAGGGAGCAAGACATGGATGATGAGCGCAAAGGCGAGACTGCCAAGGATTATGAAAAAGAAATACCCAAGGCCTTTGAAGAATATTTGCGGCTCAAAGAAAAAGAAGTAGAATTGCTGAAAACCGTTCCGCCTAAGCTTTACCCTTATTATAAGAAAGAGGTAAGTGAATATTTTAAGAGAATGGGTAACAATGAATAACAGTGCATTCATGATAAATACGATCAGCATCCAGGTTCCTTCAATGACAGAGAATATCAGAATGATTGAGAGCTTCATTGACAACGCTAAGGACAAGTTCCACCTGGACGATGACATCTATGGCAATATTATGATTGCCGTTACAGAGGCGGTGAACAATGCCATCAAACATGGCAACAATAACAACAAGTCTAAGAACGTGCACCTGAGCCTTTCCCTGCAAGACAGCCTTTTGAAGTTCACTGTTAAGGATGAAGGCTCAGGCTTCAACTACGATAACCTCCCTGATCCTACTGCCCCTGAGAATCTGGAGAAGCCCGGCGGCAGAGGCATCTTCCTCATGAAACACCTTTCTGACGAAGTGGAATTCAAAGACAATGGCCGGATCGTAGAGCTCAGCTTTTACATGAACGCCTGATGGCCTCCATTAACTTCTTTTCTCAGTTAGATTACTTTAAGTTTCCCCAACCCCGTAAAACCTCCGCCTGGATCCAGGCCGCAATCAAAAAAGAGAAGCGAAAGCTCCGACAGCTGAACTTTATCTTCTGCTCTGACGAAGATCTGCTCAAGATTAACCTACAATACCTTAACCATAAGACATACACTGATATCATCACCTTCGACAACAGCGATGTGAAGGGAGAGCTTGAGGGTGACATCTTCATTAGCGTGGATAGGGTAAAAGAGAACGCGGACAATCTGGAGTTGCCGTTCAAAGATGAGCTCCACCGGGTGGTGATCCACGGGGTTCTCCATCTCATTGGCTATTCCGACAAGACTTCTGCCAAGAAAAAGGAGATGCGCAAAAAAGAAGATGCTTATCTATCTTTGCGTTAGAATCGAATGATTTGCTCCACGACAGTGTTCCACGTGAAACCAATTGTGGAGTTGTGGAAGGATTTTGTGGACAAGTTTCGTTCCACGTGAAACGTTTATCGAATAAGGTCAATTCCAATACAGATGTTTAGAGAATATGATGTAATAGTTGTTGGTGCCGGTCATGCCGGCTGTGAGGCGGCAGCTGCAGCGGCTGCTATGGGGTCAAAAGTGCTGCTGGTTACTATGAACATGAACACCATTGCGCAGATGTCGTGCAATCCAGCAATGGGAGGGGTAGCCAAGGGCCAAATCGTCCGGGAGATAGACGCTCTGGGTGGAATGTCTGGAATCATCTCAGATAAGTCCATGATCCAATTTAGAATGCTCAATATGTCCAAGGGCCCAGCCATGTGGAGCCCCAGAACCCAGAACGATCGCATGAGATTCTCCGAAGAATGGCGCCTAGCCCTGGAACAAACTCCCAACGTAGACTTCTGGCAGGAAATGGCCAAAGAGATCATAGTGAAAGACGGCAGGGCGGTAGGCATCGTCACAAGCCTGGGCATTGAGATCAAATCCAAAGCGGTGGTACTAACCAACGGCACATTCCTCAACGGAAAGATCCATATAGGCGACAAGAACTTCGGAGGAGGGCGTGCAGCTGAAAGATCAGCTACTGGTATAACGGAACAGCTGGTAAGCTTGGGGTTTGAATCCGGAAGAATGAAAACAGGCACACCACCCAGGATTGATGGCAGAAGCCTTGACTATTCTAAAATGGAAGAACAGAAAGGAGACGAGAATCCCTCCAAATTCTCCTTCACTGACACAAGGCCCTTAGACAAACAAGTAAGCTGCTGGATCACCTATACCAACGATGATGTACATGGCGAGCTTCAGAAGGGCTTCGACAGGTCGCCCATGTTCCAGGGACGCATCAAAGGCCTTGGCCCCCGGTACTGCCCCTCTATAGAAGACAAGATCAACCGGTTTGCCGAAAGAGACCGCCACCAGATCTTTGTAGAGCCCGAAGGATGGAATACCATAGAGATCTACGTGAATGGGTTCTCAACCTCACTGCCTGAGGATGTTCAATATAAAGCCCTGACCAAAATACCAGGATTTGAGAACGCCAAGATGTTCCGCCCCGGATATGCTATCGAATACGACTTCTTTCCCCCAACGCAGCTTAAGCTTTCCCTGGAAACTCAAGTAATAGAAAACCTGTACTTCGCAGGGCAGATCAATGGCACTACAGGTTATGAAGAAGCAGCCTGCCAGGGACTGATGGCCGGCATCAACGCTCATAACAAAGTACACGATAAAGAACCTTTCATCCTGAAACGCTCCGAAGCCTATATCGGCGTACTCATTGACGACCTGGTCAACAAAGGCACCCAGGAGCCCTATCGGATGTTTACATCACGGGCTGAATACAGGATTCTACTCCGCCAGGACAATGCCGACCTGCGTCTGACCGAGCTCGGCCATAAGCTTGGACTAGCCAGCGATGAGAGAATGAAAAAGCTAGTCGATAAGAAAGCGGATATCGAATCACTCATTCAGGAGCTCAAAAAGTTCAAGGCAGAACCTTCTGTGGTGAACGAAGATCTTTCAACCCTCAACACGGCCACCATCCGCGAGAAAATCCCCGTTATCAATCTTCTCAGGAGGCCGCACCTTGGAATGAAGGAAATCAAATCAATCGATCAGCAACTTGAAAAATTGATCGGCAAATATTCCCCGGAAGTTCAGGAACAGGCCGAAGTACACATTAAATACGAAGCTTATATAGACCGTGAACAGAAGCTGGCTGAAAAGATCGGATCGCTTGAAACATTCAAGATCAAATCAGACTTTGACTACGACAGGGTAAAAGCTCTCTCATCCGAAGCACGAGAAAAACTGAAACGCATCAAACCTGAAACCATTGGTCAGGCTTCACGCATCAGTGGTGTTTCACCTTCAGACATTTCTGTGCTTACTATCTATCTCGGCAAATAATGATCGCAGTTAACCAGTGTCCGGTATGTGAGGGCAAAGTGTTCCGCCCATACCTCAAGTGTAAGGACCATACTGTTTCACATGAAACATTTCAACTGATCAAATGCGAAAACTGTAAACTGGTGATCACTTCACCACGGCCAACCAATGAAGCACTGGGCCGCTACTATTTATCAGACGATTACGTATCGCACGCAAAAAAATCCAAAGGTTTGTTTGATAAAGTCTACAAGACAAGTAGACTTTATACCCTAAGATGGAAGCTGAATCTTGTAAAAGAGAATCTCCGATCGAAAGGCAACTCAAGCACCATTCTCGACTTCGGGTGCGGCACTGGAGAGTTTCTGCAGACATGCAAACAAAATGGGTTTGTCACTACTGGGGTAGAACCTTCCGACATCGCCCGGGCGCACGCAGCCGAGCTCACCGCCGGCAAAGTTCACAGCACCCTGGAAGAAGTTGAAGGAAGCTTCCAGGTGATCACGCTCTGGCATGTGCTTGAGCACGTACCCGATCTCAATCAGAAGATCGAACAGCTCAAGAGCAAACTGGAAAAAGATGGCATAATGTTTATTGCTGTACCGAACCATCAAAGTTATGATGCTCGCACTTATCAGGAACGTTGGGCTGGTTACGATGTACCGCGCCACCTTTGGCATTTCAGCGAACCAACCATGAGCCAACTATTAAAGAAGCACGGCCTCACCCTGGAAAAAATAATTCCGATGAAGCTAGATGCGTTCTACGTGAGCATGTTGAGCGAAAAACACAGCAGCGGCAGAAGCTCCATCGGTGGATTCATACAAGGATTTGTGAATGGATTCCGATCGAACGCTTTGGCTAAACCCAATGAATACTCAAGTCTGATCTACCTGGTACGTAAATGAATTTAAAAAAGAATCTTCACTGGCCCATCTACTTTCTCTTTGTACTCTCGTGCGCAAAACAAACCTCACCCACCGGAGGGCCTAAAGACACCATACCACCCAGGCTCGTCAACGCGAACCCACAAAACGAAGCCATTAATTTCAAAGGCCGGAGCATCGAGCTTGAGTTCACAGAAATGGTAGCGGCCAACAATCCCAAGGAGCAACTCATCATCACGCCGTCCATGGGAAAAGACTTCGAAGTGAAGGCGAAAAAGAACTCCATCATCGTATCCTTCGAGAAAGACTTCCAAGACAGCACCACCTACACCTTTAACTTCCGCGATGCCGTTCAGGATGTCACAGAAAAAAACCCTGTCAGAAATCTGCAGCTCGCCATCAGCACCGGCAGCTACATCGACTCCCTCTCCATTCAGGGAAATGTCTATGACTTGCTCAAAGGAAAAGAGATCACCGAAGCAACGGTTGCCATCCATCCGCGCAACGACACCTTCAACATTCTCAAACATCCGGCAACCTACTTTACCAAAACAGACAAAAAGGGAAACTTTAAAATAGACCACCTTCGACCGGATGTCTATTACATCTATGCGATAGATGACAAGAACAGGAACCTCACCGCCGACAGCCGAACGGAAGCCTACGGGTTCCTCAAAGATTCTATCAACTTAGTCGAGGACACCACTCGGATCGAGATCGGCCTGATCAGGCTCGATGCCCGGCCTCTGAAACTTACCAGCGCCAGACCTTACAATACCTACTTCAATATCCGCGCTACAAAGAATCTCAAGACATTCTCACTGAAGGCTATTGACACTACACTATTACTATATTCCTTTGGTGAAGATCAGGCCAACATAAAACTCTACAACACTTTCGCAGATCGTGACAGTCTTGCCGTGAACCTTCATGCGGAAGATAGTATCGGCAACAAGCTTGACACGTTACTCTATGCCAAGATCTCAGAGAGAGAGGTAACCCCCGAAAAGTTCGAGATCGCCTTCAAGTCAACCTCACTGCTTGCCGATAAAGGATCGCTTAAGACAGTGCTCACTTTCACCAAACCCATCACAGAGATAAATTTCGACAGCCTTTACTTCCAGGTAGACTCTGCAACGCGAATACCTTTTGTTAAAGAAGATCTTGTATGGGAACAGATGCACAATACACTAACCATTACCAAAACATTAGATAAAGCGCTCTTCGCCAAACCCAAAACTGAAACGACTGACCCTCCACAGAAACCAAAGAAACCCGAACCGACAAAAAAGGGAAATCAAAACAAGACAAATCAGATTTACCTGGGTAAAGGAAGTTTTATCAGTGTAGACGGTGATACCTCAAAGAGTACCTCCCAATCCACAAATCCATTGAGGACCGAAGACCTTGCGATGATCATCTTCCAGATCAAGACTACCCAAAAGAACTTCCTTGTCCAGCTGCTCGATAAAAACCTGAATGTTCTCAGGCAAATGGTTAACAAAACAAAGGGTCAGTTCGAAGATCTCGAAGCCGGCGACTATATGATGCGGGTAGTAATTGACACAAACGCCAACAACGCATGGGACCCAGGAAATTATCTCAAACGACAGGAGCCTGAACGTTTGTTCTACTACAAAGATGAGAAGGGCTCGATGACCATTCCGCTGAAAACAAACTGGGAATTTGAGCTTTCCCCAATGTTGATAAACTATTGAAACCTATGTTGACAACTTTCAGAAAGGAATCTAAATTCTGTGTACAACGTTAAAACCAAGAACTGACAACGCCTGATGTGTACAGGTAAGCCTTTATCAACAGTTGCTAACATCCGGAAATACCCACACCAGATCTATGCACACAAAAAAAACATGTTGATAAAAGGATAAACGGCTGAACATTAAGTATTTGATTTCTTATTTTAGCTAACATCAAATCCACAAGGCCCGGGAACGCTTATTTATCAACTTTTCAACATGGCTTATTATATCTATTATATATATAATTTAATACTAATAATAAGAAAGGCAGTTTTCTTAATTCCTTTCCTGCTCACCTCCCTGGTGCTCTCGGCACAGAACCACAGTGAGATCCAGCTCGCCAATGAATACCTTCTGAAGGGTGACAAGAAGAAGGCGGTTGAGCTGTACAAGGATCTTAGTAAAAGTGATGCCAACGTTCCGCTGATCCACAACAATTATATCAACCTGTTGCTGGACCTGGGCGGCTACGAAGAAGCTCACGCTTACCTGAAAAAAATTCTGCGCCGCGATCCGGAGAACATGCAATACAAGCTCGATGTTGGTTTGGTGTATGTGCGCTCCGGCGACCTGAGCAAAGCGGACCGTTACCTGCGCGATATTATCGGTGAGGTAAAGTCCAATGTGCAGCTTTCAAAAATGATGTCGGATTACCTGGCTGCACGTTCACTGACGGAATACTCTATCCTGACCTTGAATGAATCCCGCAGCTTTTTGGGAAACCCGTACCTGTTTTGCCTCGACCTGGCCATGCTTTATCGCATCCAGGGCCAGCAGGATAAAATGGTTCAGGAATACCTCAGCTATGTAACCCAGAGTTCGGCCAACATCCAGTACGTAAAAAATGTGATGCAGGCGCTGCTGACCAAGCCCGAGGAGCTGGAGAGCCTGGAGCGGCTCTTGTACGACAAAGTGCAGAAAAATCCGGATGTGGAAGTTTATTCAGATCTGCTGATCTGGGTCACAATGCAGCAGAAAAACTTCTACGCTTCATTTATCCAAGCAAGGGCTTATGACAAGCGTTACAAAAAGGAGGGGGAAAAGTCCATGGAGGTGGCGAAAGTCGCTCTAGACAACGAGGATTACGAAAACGCGTCAAAAATTTACCGGTATGTGATCCGGGAGTACTCCGGCACGTCAAATCACCTGCTGGCGAGGCTCGGTCTGATCCGGACCAGGGAAGCCCGGGTAAAAGGAAGCTTCCCGGTAAACGTCGATTCTGTAAAAACGCTGATCGACGACTACCACAAATTCATTGAAAAATATCCGGACAACGCCAATTCGCTGGAAGCCACCCGGAACGAGGCGCTGCTGTTTGCCAATTTCCTTGATCAGAAAGATTCCTCGATCCAGATCCTGAACAAACTTATCCTCAATCCGCGGGCGTCACTTTACCTGAAATCGAAAGCCAAGCTCGACCTGGGTGATATTTACCTCATCAAAGGCGAACCGTGGGAATCGACACTCTTGTACTCCCAGGTTGAAAAAACGCAAAAAGAAAACCCGGTGGGCTACGAAGCGAAATTGAAAAACGCCAAATTATCATATTACAAGGGCGATTTCCGGCTTTCGCAAGAGCACCTGGACATTCTCAAAGAAGCTACAACCCGCGAGATCGCCAATGACGCCATGGAGCTGAGCATGCGCATCAAAGAAAACATCGCCTTCGATTCTGTGGGCGAAGCGCTGAAGCAGTATGCGGCCGTAGAGCTGCTGTTGTATCAGAACAAACAAAACGAAGCGTTGGAAAAAATAAAAAATCTGAAACAGGGCTCCGTAGGCACGGTAACTTTTTCAAACCAGACCATCCTCGACGATGTGTATTGGCTGGAAGCGAATATGCGCATGAAACGCGGCGAATTTGACGAGGCGATCGGCCTGCTGCAAAAAATTTTAACGGAATACCCTGACGACGTGCTGAGTGACGACGCTTACTTTCTTCAGGCCGAGATCTACGAGCGTCAGCTTAAAAACAAGGCAAAGGCTATGGAGATCTATCGCGAATTTTTGAACAAATACCCCGGAAGCGTTTTTGCGGCCGAAGCCCGGAAGCGATTCCGGACTCTTCGCGGCGATTTTTCTGGCGAACAGGAGCCGACCATCAACTGATTTTTCGAAAAAATTCAAAGTGCATTTTCAGTAACGGAAATGCACTTTTTTATTTTAGCCGAAATCGAATCTTTGTTTCTGGGTCAAATTTGAATTTTTGATCTGGCAAAGAATCGGCGGAAGCACACGAGAGTTCCAAATCGTCAAATGCGTTTCCAGGGCCGAAATGCACTTTTGTAAAAAGCCGATTTTCATTTATTCGTTTTTGAGGGAATTTACCGGATTGGCGATTGCCGCCTTGATCGATTGGTAGCCGATGGTGAACAGCGCAATGATCGCAGCAATAATTCCCGAAACCGCATACACCATCCAGCCAATTTCTGTTTTGTAACTGTAGCTCTCCAGCCAGCGGGAAATGGCGTACCAGGCAAAAGGAATAGAAATAATAAAGGAAATCAGGATCAGCTTACTGAATTCACGTGAAATAAGCACAACAATGTTGGTAACGGACGCGCCCAGAACTTTACGAATGCCGATTTCCCTGGTTCGTTGCTCGGTCATGAATGCGGTAAGCGCAAAAAGACCCAGGCAGGCAATCATAATGGCCAAACCGGCAAACAGGCCAAAGACGGTAGCCAGCCGGGTTTCAGATTCATACATTTTTTCAAAATCCTGGTCCAGAAATGAGTAAAGCAACGGCTGATCAGGCACAAATTTGCTCCAGGTTTGCTGAACGGCCTCAATAACCGCCGCGGTATTCTGTCCCTGAAACCGGAAAATGATGTTACCGGTGCTCTGGCGCAGCTGGAAAGCCAGTGGCTTGATCATCGTTTTCATGGGCGAGAAATGAAAATCCTTCACTACGCCAATAATGGTCCAGGTCGTCAACTGGGTTGGATCCGGTGTTCCATCAGGTTTTCTGCCAGTAATTCTGCTGATCCGCTGTCCTAATGCATTTTTTCCGAAGCCGAATTTTTTAACGGCCTCTTCATTCAGAATTATGCTAATAGAATCGGACGCAAATTCGGAAGAGAATCCCCGGCCTTCTTTTATTTCCATCTGCAATGTTCGCAGGTAATCATGATCGATGTTCCATACTTCCAAATGAAGCATATCATCCACTTTGTTGCCTGAAGAAACGGTTCCTTCTTTCCAGAAAGTATCGCCCCCGCGCCAGGTTCCGGTTACAGGAAGATAGCCAGAGATGGATCCGCTTTTGATAAAACTGTTGTTCATCATCTCTTCCTTGAATGCCCGGATCCTGTTGCCAAGCAGATAAGCTTCTTTGACAACGATCACCTGCTCTTTTTCGAACCCGAGTTTTTTTTGATGGATGAAGGTGAGCTGCCGGTTGATGGCTATGGTGGCTGTGATGAGAAAAATGGAAACCAAAAATTGGAAGACCACCAGCACACTTCTGATCGCTCCACTTCGCGCACCCTGCGATAGCTTGCCTTTTAAAACATCTACCGGTTTAAACGCTGATAGAAAAAACGAAGGATAAAGTCCGGCGGAAACACCAACGACCAGGGTGCTTAAAAATAAGATCGCATAGAATGCCGGATCGTAAAAGGGTATCGAAATTTTTTTAAGGGCGAGGTCATTGAAAACAGGAATGAACAGCTGGGCCAACACGAGCGCGATCGCCACTGAAAACAGCATGAGCAGCAACGACTCCATCATAAATTGCCGCACCAGGTGTGGCCTGAGCGAACCCATCACCTTGCGCATGCCCACTTCTTTTGCGCGGTTAGCCGAGCGTGCGGTAGAGAGGTTCATAAAATTGATACATGCTGCTACCAGTATCAGCAACGCGATGCCCGAAAACAAATAAACATACGTGATGCTGCCCGAAGGTTCCAGCTCATCGGTGAGGTTTGAATGCAGGTGGATATCGGTAAGTGGTGTTAAGCTGTACGTCCAGGTGTTTCCGTCTTTCAGGAATTTTTCAAAAGAGAAATCCGAACCTGCGATCCCGGCGAGCTGCGGTGCAACGTACTTCTTAACGATCTCTGGAAATTTTGTCTCGAGCTTTTTCGCGTCCGTGCCTTCCTTCAGCAGCAGGTAAGTATTAAAACCGGCGCCGCCGATCAGGATGGAAGACCTGGATTCTTCAAGATTTGCCATTGGAAGGATAGCCTCGAAATGAACATGGGTATTTACCGGGAAGTTTTCAAAAACGACCGTTACCTGATAGTTCTCGTCATCCAGGAAGAGCGACTGTCCCACAGCGTTTCCCTCCGGGAAATATTTCTCGGCCATTTTTCTGCTGATGGCTATCTGGTTAGGTTCTGCTAAGGCACGGTTTGCATCGCCATGCAACACGGGAATGGAAAAGACTTTGAAAAAAGAGCTGTCGGCCCACACCATTTCAGTCTCCTTGAAACGCTCTCCGTCGTTTCTATTTACCAGCACCGGACCCCAGCGTCTGACGATCCTTACGCTTGATTCTATTTCGGGAAAATTTTCCGAAAGCCTTTCCGGGAGCGCTGCGCTTACGGTAGCAAGTTTCGCATTGGTGCTGCCGAACTTGATCTCGCAGTTCACCCGTTGGATCCGCTCGGCGTTTTTAAAGTGGCGATCGTAGCTGAGCTCACTCATCACAAATAAAACCATGATCAGGCAGGCAGCCAGGCCAATGGCGAGTCCTGCAATGTTGATGAAAGAATAGAAGCGATGCTTGCGCAGATTTCGAAAACCGATGGTGAGATAGTTCTTTAACATAAGCGCGGGTTTTTGATTTTTTGAATGGATCGTTTGGCGCTGGATCTGGCGCAGCCCCGAAGTATGACCGAACGACCGGAGCACGTGTGATAGGCTTCGATGAAATTTTTTCCGGAAGCCATCTCGTTTTCAACACACGTGGCGATGTGATCGGTGAGCTCATTTTCAAGTTCATCGTGTACGATGCCCCGGTAGCGGAGATCCCTGACGATATAGCTGATATGGTCAGCTGTTAATCTCATCGGTTATTCATTGCGCAGCGAGTTCACCGGATTGGCCGTTGCCGCCCGCACCGATTGATAGCCCATGGTTAGCCATGCTACCAGAAAAGCAAAAACGCCGGCCAGGAGATACACGAGAACTCCAATTTCCACTTTATAGGTGTAATGCTGCAGCCACCAGTTCACGGCAAACCATGAAAGCGGCGCAGCCAGTAAAAACGAAATACCGATCAGCTTGCTGAACTCTTTCGAGAGCAGCATCACAATGCTGGGAACCGACGCCCCGAGAACTTTGCGGATGCCAATTTCTTTTGTGCGTTGCTCGGCCGTGAATGAAGTAAGTGCAAACAGACCCAGGCACGCAATTATGATGGCGAGGCCTGCAAAAACGGCAAATGTTTTTCCGAGCCGTTGCTCAGACGCGTACATCCTTCCAAAGTCTTCGTCGAGAAATGAATACTGGAATGGCTGGCCGGGTGCCAGTTTCTTCCAGCTCTTCTCTACCGCGGCGATCACGTTTTGTGTATTGGCAGCATTGAAACGGAAGATGACATATCCGTTGCTTCTTTTGATGAACAACGAGAGCGGCGTTATATTTTCTTTCAGCGACTCGAAATGGAAATTTTTTACAACGCCGATCACCGTCCATGACTTTATTGAATTACGGTCGGGGCTGCCGTCCGGGTTATCGCCGCCGAAGGTGGAGATCTTTTTGCCGATAGGATCTTTTTCAAAACGAAACTGCTTCACGGCAGCTTCATTCATGATCACAGCAGAAGAATCAGACAAAAACTCCCGTGAAAAATCACGACCCAGCTTGATGGTCATGCCCATGGTTTTCACGTAGTCGTAATCAACATCCCAGCCTTGCATGCCTACCATGTTTTCCTGGGTAGGTTCGCTGTCTGCGGGCCAATAGGTGTCGTTGCTTCTCCATCCGCCATTGACGGGAATATAACCTGAAACGGTTCCGTTCTTGATGAAGTTATTTTGAAGCACCTCATTCTTGAAGGCCTCCACTTTATCGCTCAGCGCATAAGCATCATTCACCACCAGCACCTGGTCTTTTTCAAAACCGATCTTCTTGTTCTGAATATAGTTTAGCTGGCGGTTCACTGTCAGTGTGCCCACCACCAGAAAAATGGAGATCACAAACTGGAATACCACCAGTGTGCTTCGGATGAGTCCGCTCTTCATGCCCAGCGAGACCTGACCTTTGAGCACGTTCACCGGTTTAAATGCGGAAAGGAAAAATGAAGGGTAAAGACCGGCCAGCATACCCACCACCGCGGCGGCGAGCAACATCGCACCATAGAAAACAGGATCGGAAAAAGGAATCGAGAGCTCCTTATGTGCCAGCGAATTGAAGAAGGGAAGCAGGAACCAGGCCAGCACCACGGCGAGCGCGAAAGAAAAAAGACTGAGTAAAAAAGATTCTGTGAGGAACTGCCGAACCAGGTGTGAACGCAGTGAGCCCATCACTTTACGAACGCCCACTTCTTTGGCACGGTTGGCTGAGCGTGCGGTGGAGAGGTTCATAAAATTAATGCACGCGATGCCGAGAATAAAAAGCGCGATGGCGGAAAACAGATAGATATAGGTGATATCACTGTTAGCCTCGAGCTCCGCTGTAAGGTCTGAGCGGAGGTGGATATCGCGCAAGGGCATGAGCGTATACTCGATTTTGTTGCCCGCTGCCCTGAACTTCTCCATTGTAAAATCACCACCCACGGCTGCCGCAGCTTGCGGGCCTATATATTTTTCAACGAAGTCCGGCAGTTTTGCTTCCAGTGCCTGTGCGCTGGCACCTTTCTTCAGCAAGAGATAAGTATTGAAGTTGTTAGCGAGAAATTTGTTATTCTTTGCTTCTTCGAGTCCCGTCATCGAGATTATGATCTCGAAATGGAAATGTCCCGTGACAGGCATGTCTTCAAATATGGCGGTGACCTTTTGGTTCCAACGATTGTCCAGAATTAGCGACTGGCCCAATGCGTTTCCATCGGGGAAAAATTTTTCGGCCACCTTCCGGCTGATGGCAATGCTGTTCGGCTCTTTCAACGCTTTACCGGCGTTGCCGCTGATCACAGGTACGGAGAAAATTTTAAAGAAAGTGCTGTCGGCCCATACTACACCATCCTGACGGATATTCTCGGCCTGGTCACTGACTTTCACCAGGTAAGTGCCGCGCTGACGAAAACGAACCGCGGTCTCTATCTCCGGATAGTCTTGCAGCAGGGCGTCGGCCAGTGGGGCGGGTGCAACAGCAAGTTTGTAATGATTGTCGGCAAACTTGATCTCGCCATTCACGCGGAAGATGCGGTTTGCCTTTTCATGATAACGATCGTAGCTCAGCTCATGCTGGATGAACAGCACGATCACAAGGCAGGCTGCCACGCCGGTAGCGAGCCCGGCAACATTGACAAAAGAATAAAAGCGATGCTTGGCCAGCGAGCGCATGGCGATGGTGAGATAGTTCTTCAACATGATCTTTGTCTTTTGATTTTCGTACCGTAAAGTTTGTTGTTGTGTTTTGCGCAGGCCCGCAGTGTGGCCGAAGCTGCGCAGCACGTGATGATAGGCATCAATGAAACGTACACCTTTCTCAAGCTCTGCTTCCACCGCCGAGCAAACATGATCGATCACCTCATCCCTGAATCCCTCGAGAATGATGCCCCGGTAGGTCAGGTCTTTGACGATGTAGTCGATATGCTGGGCGTTGAGCTGTGCCATTACGCAGTTTGCAGGTTCAATAAAGCAGACATGGTTTTCATAAAAGCGGCGAACTCGCGCACCTTTTCCTGAACAACGCTCTTGCCATCGCGCGTAAGCGTATAATACTTACGCACCCTTTTGCCCATGAGCACGGTCTCCGTTTTCAGAAGTCCTTCCGCCTCCATTTTGTGGAGGGTGGGATAGAGCGCACCTTCCGTTAGTAGGATGGTGCCATCTGAAAGATCTTTTACGCGCTGGGTGATCTCATAACCGTACATTTTGCCATGGTCGGCCAGGATCTTGAGAACAATGGTCTGAAGCGTTCCTTTCAGGAGTTCGGATGAATGCATAGTTGCCTGATACATAATACTCTTATGCATAAGACGCTGGAGAAGAGACAAGGTTGCAGGCAATTGGAAAAAAAGTCCATGGTCGATGGTCCATAGTCCATGGCCGGAGGGTTGTTTTCAAAGGACAGTTTTAAGAAAGCAAAAGGATGGTGTTAAGGGATTTCTGCTTTTTAGCGTTGTAAATGGATATTTTGATGTACTTTCCATGGACCATTGACTATGGATCATGGACCTTTCGGAATCTGCTCCGGGTACGATATTTTACAATCGTATGAGTCCCTAATGTTAAATCCGCCCCATGTTTTCAAAAATTTCCGGAATACTCTGCATGCATACCATTTTTTTTATACCTTCGCTAACGCTCTGAAAACGTATGCGCAGGGAGGAAACGGTAGACTATAATATAAAGGCAGCGTGGCATGCCATTGCGCGAATGTATAATCAACAGGCGGGCAAGCATGACATTACGATGTCGATGGGCTTCGTTCTGTTGAACATCAATTCGGAAGAAGGCACGCCGGCTACCAAGATCGCACCGCTCATGGGCCTTGAAGCAAGAAGTCTCACACGGTTATTGAAGAGCATGGAAGAGAAGGGATTGATCTATCGCGAAGCGGATTCTTCTGACAAACGCCTGGTGCGGATCGTGCTCACAAAAGAAGGTAAAAAGAAAAAAGAGAAATCGCGGGAGACGGTATTACGCTTCAATGATGTGATACGGCAGCTGATCGAGCCGGAGAAGCTCAACGTATTTTTCGAAGTGCTTCAGAAGATCAACCGCATCATAGAAAAGAATAACATCTACGACAAAATAGCTTCGCTCAACGAAAAAAGAATATGAACCGAACGATCCGCAAAGTTGCGGTACTGGGCTCAGGAATTATGGGCTCACGCATCGCCTGTCACTTCGCAAACATTGGTGTTGAAGTACTGCTGCTCGACATTGCACCGAAAGAACTTACCGAGGAGGAAAAGAAAAAAAATCTGACCCTAGATAGCCCCGCGGTCAAGAACAGAATTGTACAAAGCTCTTTCGACTCGACTTTGAAGTCGAACCCGGCACCGCTCTATGATAAGAGATTTGCTTCGCGCATCAGGCTGGGAAATTTCACTGACGATATGGCGAAGATCAAGGACTACGACTGGACCATAGAAGTGGTAGTGGAGAATCTCGACATCAAGAAAAAAGTATACACCGAAGTGGAAAAATTCCGGAAGCCCGGAACACTGATCACCTCCAATACATCGGGCATTCCAATTCATCTGATGGCCGAAGGAAGAAGCGACGACTTTCAGAAACATTTCTGCGGAACACACTTCTTCAATCCGCCGCGGTACCTGAAGTTGCTGGAGATCATTCCCACACCGAAGACAGATCCGGAGATCGTAAAATTCCTGATGCACTACGGTGACCTTTATCTCGGCAAAACCACCGTGCTCTGCAAAGATACGCCGGCCTTCATCGCCAACCGTGTTGGAATTTACGGGATCCTGAAAGCGGTCGACTCCATGCGCAAGCTAGACCTGAACATCGATGAGATCGACAAGCTTACCGGTCCGGTGATCGGCAGGCCGAAATCAGCAACGTTCAGAACTTCTGATGTGGTGGGCCTCGATACACTGATCAAAGTAGCGAACGGACTCTATGCCGGACTGCCCAATGACGAGGGCCGTGAAATGTTCAAGATGCCGGAAGCCATCAACAAGCTGGAGCAGAACAAATGGCTGGGCGATAAAACAGGTCAGGGATTTTATAAAAAAGTAAAAGGCGCGAAAGGAGAGAGCGAGATCCTTACCCTCGATCTCAAAACCTTTGAATACAAGCCGAAAGCGAAGGCGAAATTTGCCACGCTTGAAACCACCAAGACCATCGACAACCTGAAAGAGCGCTTCAAGGTTTTGTTTGCCGGAAAGGACAAAGCCGGAGAATTTTACCGCGACTCTTTTTACGGACTGTTCCAGTATGTGAGCAATCGCATTCCCGAGATCGCAGACGAGCTTTATAAAATTGACGATGCTGTATGCGCGGGTTTTGGTTGGGAGGTTGGTCCTTTCGAAACCTGGGATGCTGTTGGCGTGGAGCAAACGGTGAAGAACATGGAGGGCATGGGCTACAAGCCGAAGCAGTGGGTGTACGACATGCTGGCCTCCGGTAACAAGAGCTTCTACAAAGTGGAAGGTGGCCAACGCAAATATTACGATATCCCATCGAAGTCATACAAGCAGATCGCGGGTAAAGAAGAGTTCATCATCCTCGAGAACCTGAGCGATAAGATCGTATGGAAGAATGCCGAATCGAAAGTGACTGACCTCGGCGACGGTGTGATCAATTTCTCATGGCACAGCAAGAGCTACACCCTGGGCAGCTCTGTGATAGAAGGTCTGAACAAAGCCGTCGACCTGGCGGAGAAAAATTACCGCGGTCTTGTGGTGGGACACCAGGGTGCGGATTTTTCGCTGGGTGCAAACCTGGGCCTTGTGTTCATGTACGCCATCGAGCAGGATTACGATGAGATCGATTTTATGGTGCGCGCATTTCAGAATTCAACCATGCGCCTTCGTTACTCATCCGTACCCGTAGTGGTTTGTCCGCAGGGAAGAACCCTCGGCGGAGGTTGCGAGATGACGCTGCACGCAGACATTGTGCAGGCTGCAGCCGAAACTTATGTTGGCCTTGTTGAAGTGGGTGTGGGCCTGATCCCCGGTGGCGGCGGAACCAAAGAATTTACCAAACGTGTTTCAGACTCGTTGCAGGAAGGTGATGTGGAGCTCAACGCCTTGCAGAATGCTTTCATGAACATCGCTACGGCAAAAGTGGCGTTGTCTGCGGAAGAGGCCCGCGAGATGAAGATCCTCCGCTCGCATGACAGGATCTCTATCAACCGCGACCGTCAGATCGCAGATGCGAAACAGGCTGCGATCGAGCTGGCCGAAGCAGGTTATACCATGCCGCTACAGGCAAAAAATATTAAAGTACAGGGAAGAACAGGCATGGCGCTGTTCATGGCCGGCGTCAACGGCATGCGCATGGGCAACTACATCTCAGACCACGACGCGAAGATCGCCATGAAGATCGCCAACGTAATGTGCGGCGGAGATCTCACGGCGCCACAGGAAGTAAGTGAGCAATACCTCCTCGACCTGGAGCGTGAAGCCTTTGTTTCCCTCTGCGGAGAGAAGAAGACACTTGAAAGAATTCAGTCTATTCTCACGGGAGGAAAGCCATTGCGGAATTAAAATGCAGGTCCCGCAGATCACGCTGATGAACGCAGATAAAGGCACACTAAAATCTGCGCCTATCTGCGGAATCCGCAGGAAACAATCTGCACTATAAACGAAGAGAAAACATTGACGATTAAAACTAAAGATATGGATGCATATATCGTTGCGGCGAAAAGAACAGCAAACACTCGTGCTAAAAAAGGCGGATTTCGTTTTACCCGTCCTGATGATTTTGCGACAGACCTGATCAAGGCGCTGGTAAAATCTGTTCCTGGCCTGGAGAACAAAATGATCGATGACCTCATTGTTGGCAATGCCGTTCAGGAAGCGGAGCAGGGCATGCAGATGGGAAGGATGATCGCCCTGATGGCGCTGGGTATCGACAACGCTGGCATGGTGATCAACCGTTACTGTGGATCGGGCATTGAAGCGATCCACATTGCTTCGGCGAAAGTGCAGGCCGGCATGGCAGACTGCATTATTGCGGGAGGTACCGAATCTATGTCGCTGGTGCCGGTGATGGGCTGGAAGACGGCGCTTAATTATACCGTTGCCAAAGAGAACCCAACCTATTATACCAGCATGGGCTTAACCGCCGAGCAGGTTGCCGCGCAATACAAGATCTCGCGTGAAGACCAGGACCGTTTTGCGTATGAATCGCACATGAAAGCCATCAAGGCACAGCAGGAGGGAAAGTTCAAAGAAGAGATCGTGCCCATCACCACCAAAGAGATCTATGTGGATGAGAACAACAAGAAGAAAACGCGCGAGTTTGTAGTGGATACCGATGAAAGCCCGAGGGCCGATACCAACATGGACGTGCTGGCAAAACTCAAACCTGTGTTTGCGTTGGGTGGATCGGTTACGGCCGGAAATTCTTCACCTACCACTGATGGCGCCGCGTTTGCCGTGGTGATGTCGGAGCGCCTTGTGAAACAGCTCAACCTGAAACCCATTGCGCGCCTGATGAGCTACGCGGTGGCTGGTGTTGATCCGCGCATTATGGGTATAGGACCGGTGAAAGCAGTACCGAAAGCGCTTGAAAGAGCGGGACTGAAACTGAACGACATCGACCTGATCGAATTGAACGAAGCGTTCGCAGCACAGTCGCTGGCCGTGGTTCGTGACCTGAACATTGATCCGGCCAAACTGAATGTGAACGGAGGGGCTATTGCAATGGGCCATCCGCTCGGAAGCTCGGGAGGACGTTTGTCGCTCACGCTCTTAAATGAATTAAGAAGAAGAAATAAGAAGTACGGAATGGTAACGGCCTGCGTCGGCGGCGGACAAGGCGTGGCCGGGATCTACGAACTTCTGAATTGATCTCATATCTCACATCTCAATACTCAAATCTATTTCACGATATGGCAGCAGCAACAGAAACTAAAAAAGCGATCAAGGGAGGGGAGTTCCTGATCCGCGACACGGAAGCACACGAGATCTTCATTCCTGAAGATTTTAATGAAGAGCAGAAAATGATCGAACAGCAGTGTAAGGATTTTCTTGCAAAAGAAGTTTTTCCGCGGCTCGATGAGATCGACTCGATGAAAGATGGTAAGCTCATGCCGTCACTGCTTGATAAAGCGGGCGAGCTGGGTTTGCTTGGAACTTCTGTACCTGCTGAATACGGCGGCTTTGGAATGGACTTCAACACCACCATGCTTGTGGCGGAAGTAATTGGCGCCGGTCACTCGGTAGCAGTGGCACTGTCGGCCCATACCGGCATCGGTACATTGCCCATTATATACTATGGAAACGAGGAGCAAAAGAAAAAATATCTTCCCAAGCTGGCCACCGGAGAATATAAAGCTGCCTACTGTTTAACTGAACCGGATTCAGGATCAGATGCTAATTCCGGAAAAACAAAAGCGGTGTTATCGAAAGATGGAAAACACTACGTGATCAACGGTCAGAAAATGTGGATCACCAACGGCGGCTTTGCTGATATATACATTGTGTTTGCCAAGATCGACAACGATAAAAACCTCAGTGCCTTCATCGTTGAGAAAGCTTTTGGCGGTATCACCATGAACGAGGAGGAGCACAAGATGGGTATCAAAGGATCTTCCACCCGCCAGATCTTTTTCAACGACTGCAAAGTGCCGGTTGAGAACCTGCTCTCTGAACGGGAGAATGGATTCAAGATCGCGGTGAATATCCTGAATGTTGGTCGTATCAAGCTGGCAGTTGCGGCGATCGGCGGCAGCAAAAAAACCATTTCTACGGCCATCAACTACGCGAAAGAAAGAAAGCAGTTCGGAACGCAGATTGCAAACTTTGGTGCTATCAAGCATAAGATCGCCGAAATGGTGGTGAAAGTTTATGCGAGCGAGTCGGCCTGTTATCGCGCGGGCCAGAATGTTGACGATGCTTACAACGCGTTGGTGGCAGGTGGCCTGGAATCGGCGAAAGCCAAGCTCAAATCACTGGAAGATTTTGCCATTGAATGCGCCATCATGAAAGTGCACGGCTCGGAGGTGCTTGATTTTGTGGTAGACGAAGGTGTGCAGATATACGGCGGGATGGGTTTTTCTGCTGAAGGGCCTATGGACCGCGCCTATCGCGATGCCCGCATCAACCGCATCTTCGAAGGTACCAACGAGATCAACCGTATGCTCACCATCGACATGCTGATGAAACGGGCTATGAAAGGCCAGCTCGACCTGATGACGCCGGCCATGGCGGTGCAGAAAGAGCTGATGGCGATACCTGATTTTGGCGCCAGCGACGATTCAGCCGTTTTTGCCAAAGAGAAAAAAGCGCTCCAGAACCTCAAAAAAGCAGGTTTGATGGTTGCCGGCGCAGCGGTTCAGAAATTTATGATGAAGCTTTCAGACGAGCAGGAGGTGCTGATGAACCTTGCCGATATGCTGATCGAGGCTTACGTGGCGGAATCTACATTACTGCGCGTGGAAAAACTGATTGGCCTGCGGGGCGAAGCAAATTGCCAGATCGAGAAGGAAATAGCGATTGTTTACCTGCACGAGGCTGTTGAAAAGGCCGCTTCTGCCGGAAAACAAGCGATTTATGCCTTTGCTGAAGGAGATGAGCTGCGCCTGATGTTGCTCGGCCTGAAACGTTTCACCAAGATGGAACCGTATAACCTGAAAGAGGCCAGAAGAAAGATCGCCGGTTATGCCATCGACAAGGGAGAATATCCCTTTTAAGAATGTGAACAGCTGGCTGTACAGATTTGAACAAAAGCCCCGGACTTTCCGGGGTTTTTCTTTTAAATCACGCTGAAAACTGCGTTTTGGTAATCTGGAATGGGCTTTGATTATTTTAAAGTCAAACCATTACTGCTATGATAACCAAGACCATCGGCACCATTTTCATTGTTCTGATCTGCATCATTATGTTCCCGGTAGCGCTTGGGCTTGTCGGTGGTGCGTTTGGCATCGTGATAGGGGTTATCGGTGCGGTGTTCGGAGCCATGGCCGGAGCTATCGGTGGCATTTTCGGCGCGATCTTCGGCATTTTCGGATGGATGTTCGACGGTCTTTTCAACTGGCACGGACCCTTTCACTTTTTCAGATGCAACATATTTACCCTTGCCGCCATTGTGCTGGTAGTAGCGCTGCTGGTGAGAGACAAGAGAAAATAATTGACGGTTGACAATGGGGCTGTTGACAACGGTCAGGGTTTAAGGTACCAGACCGGCCTGTCGATTTAAGATGCCAAATGCCCAGTGATTATCGACAATGGATTTGAAATACTGATCTTAAGCTTGAAACGGGCCTTTTGTCAATTGTTTTATTGTCAACTGTTAACTGATTACGTCACGGGATGCTTGTTGTAAAGCATGGGGTTCAGGAAGTACCTGCTGTATACCGGATATCTTTTTACCTCCTGGATACTGGGTTTTTTACCTTTTGCAAATACCATTTTGTAATAGAACTCATATCCCTTTTCCACCTTGATGTCTTTGCGAACCACGTACCAGTTCTTATCATAAGGATTGAGCACTTTCACCTGAACGTGAAATAAACCGGGCTTGCTTTTAATGCGTACAAACTTCTCGGGAGTTTTGTTGTAGAGCTTTCCGTTTACATAAACCTGCATATTCGAACTCTTATCTGTTTGAATAGCGATGCCTGAGATATAGGCGTGGGCATAGGTAGAAACTGTTGCCAAAAGAACTGCGACCACTAACTTTTTCATTTTCACAACCCTCAGTTTTTCTTATCTAACGAAAACAAGGTCCGTGCCAATTCCTTCATGTATGATATTAACCAAGATTAAACCAGGATTAACGGATTAACAAGATTTACAGGATTAAACCAGGATTTATTGGGTTAACGTGATTCACAGGATGAGAATACATCCGGAAACGGGATTCTTGCGATAAAGGGCTCCAATAGGTCTGTAAATCATTTAATCCTGGTATAATCCTGCTCTTAAATCCAGATCATCATGTCAATCAAATAAATCATAGTTTATCTTTGTTAGCTTAAGGGAAGACATGAACGTATCGGAAGTTTGCACCCAGATCCTTGATCAGCTTGCTGCACTCCTACAGGAGATCGATGGGCGCGATTTTACAAAACCATCAAAGGCTTTAAGTCAGTCGACCATTGGTCAGCACCTGCGGCACACGCTGGAGTTTTTTATCTGTTTTGAGCAGGGATTTGAGCGTGGCGTTGTGAATTATGACAAACGGGCACACGACAGACTGACCGAAACAGACAAGCTCATGGCACTGAATACCATTCGCCGCATCCGTGGCTTTGTGAGCGCGCTGCGAGACAACAACAAACCGCTCAGACTTGAGGTTGGGTTCGATCCTGATAAGGAACAATATATTTCCATCGAGACGAATGCTGTCCGCGAATTGGTGTATAACATCGAACACGCGGTGCACCATATGGCCATCATGAAGATCGGCATCCGTGAAGTGGCGCCTTACATCTCACTGCCTCCTGATTTTGGTGTGGCTGCGTCAACAGTGCGGTACAGGGAAGCGGCTGTATCTGTTCATCATTAATTCAGCTTTCACTGCAGCATGAGAGGACTAGAAAAAATTACACGCAGTAATTTTTTTATCAAACTCAGAAACTGGGAGTACTGGCCATTCGGCATCCTTCAGTTCCCGCTGTTCTTTTATTTTTTCTGGCTCGCGCTTCGTTCACGATCGCTGACCTTCTTTTCGGCATCCAATCCGGGCATCGCCATGGGAGGCATGTTTGGCGAATCGAAATACGATGTGATCAGCAAGATCCCTTCAGCCTTCGTTCCGCGCACGAAGCTCATTCTCCTTCCGGCAACAAGCGACACAGTTTTGAAAACACTGAACCAGTATGGATTTACGTTCCCTGTGATCTTTAAACCCGAGCTGGGCGAGCGCGGATTCATGGTGAAAAAAATAACATCGGCAGCGGATGTTGAATCGTACCTTAAAAAGATCAGGATCAATTTCCTGGTGCAGGATTTTGTAGACCTGCCGTTGGAGTTCGGTGTGTTCTATCAGCGATATCCATCACAGCCCAACGGAAAGGTGGTCTCTATTGTCGCAAAAGAGATGCTTTCTGTGACCGGAGACGGAACATCCACGCTTCAGCAGCTCATCATGAAAAAAGACAGGGCCAAACTTCAGTGGAAAAAACTGGCGGAGGCGTACCGCGACAGGCTTGAAGAGGTGATTCCCGCGGGGCAGTCGATCGAGCTTGTCTCTATCGGCAATCATGCCATGGGCACCAGGTTCCTCGATGGAAATCACCTGATCAACGACCGGTTGTCTTCATCTTTTGACCGGATCAGCAAACAGATCGATGGATTTTATTTTGGACGATTTGATGTACGCTGCGCCAGCCTGAACGATCTTTACGAAGGCCGCGTGAAGATCATGGAGCTGAACGGATGTGGTGCCGAGCCTGCGCACATCTATGATCCTGCTTTCGGGCTGTTCAAGGCAGTGGGTGTGCTCTTCCGGCACTGGAAAACGATCTTCGAGATCTCGCGGGAAAATCATCAAGCTGGCGTCCGTTATCTGAGCTATCGCGAGGCGCTGGCGTTTTACCGTGCATTTAAAAAAGCGGTTCAGTAGCATCATGGAAGCATTGTTGACTTTATCGATCGCTTTCCTCTTCAGCTTCATCGGCACCATTCCTCCCGGTACGATGAACCTCACCATCATTGGCCTGGGCCTCGAGCATCGCATTTCAACTGCCTGGCGTTTTGCGCTGGCCGCAGCCCTCATCGAATATCCCTATGCATGGCTGGCAGTTGAGTTTGAAAATCTCATCACCTCTTCGCCGATGATCACGGCCAATTTCAGGATCATTACTGGCGTAGTGATGACCGTGCTCGGTGTTATCAGCCTGCGGTCTTCACAAAAGCCATCACCTTTTGCCAAACGCTTCCAGGAGAGTGGCTTCAGAAGGGGCATTTTACTGGCATTGCTCAATCCACTAGCCTTGCCATTTTGGGTGGCCATGACGGCATACCTCAAAAGTCAGCGGTGGATCGACCTCGACACAAACATGGAAGTTCATTTTTATCTGCTGGGTGTGTCGCTTGGCAGCCTCTCATTGCTGATCATTCTGGCGTACCTGGCCAGGAGGGTGGTACGGCAATTTCAGGGAAACACCTTTTTGAAAAAGATCCCGGGCATTACGTTGTTGGTCCTGGGTGCGTATGCGCTTATACAGTACTTCTTTTTTTGAATCCTTCGAACAACAGCGATACTTTTTTTGCGTCTGCGATGAGCTCGGCTTTGCCTCCGTGTACCCAGGCGTAGTTGGGGTTCTCATGGCCTGATGGAAAACCGAACACCACCGGGTATGAATAGTCTTTCACCGCATTAAGAATGACCTCTTCCACACGTTCGCCGAAGCCGAGGCTTGCTTCCTTGATATCGGTCATGTGACCCACCACAAGCGCACGAAGGTCTTGAAGCTTGCCGGCCCTGCGAAGTTGTGTGAGCATGCGATCGAGCTTATAAAAATATTCGTCAATTTCTTCCAGCACGAGGATGCAGTTCTTGGTATCGGGCTCTCCGGAAGTTCCGATCGAATCGACGATCAGCGACAGGTTTCCTCCCGTTACCATGCCTGATGCAGTACCCATACGGTTGAACGGAGACGGTATTGCGTCGATGCTGCACTCACCTTCCAGCAGAAGTCTTCGCAGGCTTTCTACCGAGGAGGCAGAGTCGGGCCGCGAAAACAAAACAGGCATGGTGCCGTGGATGCTGGCCACTTGTTCTTTCTTCAGACGAAGGTGCAGCGCCGTGATGTCACTGAAGCCTACAAGCCATTTGGGATGTTTGCTGAAACCTGAAAAATCGATGCTGTCGATGATGCGGGTGCTTCCATAGCCACCCCGTGCGCAGATGATGGCGCGGATGGCCGCATCGTCGATCATCTCCTGCAGGTCCGCGCGGCGTTCTTCATCAGCGCCAGCCAAATAGCTGTGCCTGCTGCTGAAAATGTTACGGCCAATGATCACCTGCAATCCCCACGACTCAAGCACCTTCGCCGCGAATTCAACGTCAGCGGCATCGATCTTCCTGGAGGTTGCAACAATGCCAACCTTATCGCCGGTTTTAAGAAGACTGGGTATGATCATAGAAAAATTTCTTTTTTGCCAACGAAGACTCTAAGAACACGAAAAGCCACTAAGTAAAAAAGCCCTCCTGATATCAGGAAGGCTTTGTATTTTTATTCTTATAGTAAGGCGTTATTGCCTATTGCTTATGCCTACTGCCTATTGTTTAGGAGGTGTGCCAGCTTTTGCTTCGGGCTTCGGAGCGGGTGTAACGCCCATCTTTTTCAGTACGAGGTCAGAAACATCCATTTTTTCGTCACCATAAAGGATCACGTCAAGGCCGCCGATCTGCTGGTTGAGAACAAAGGTGAAGCCGTTTTCTTTGGCAACATCTTCAATGGCTTTGCCTACTTTTTTGTAAACGGGCTCCATCAGCTGCGTTTGTTTATTCTGGATGGTAGTTTGTGCATCCTGCTGAAGCTTCTCCAGGTTTTGCTGCATTTGCTGAAGCTCGCGCTCAGTGTTCTGACGAACGGCATCAAGCATGGTGTTGAGGTTTGCGTTGTAGTCCTGAAGTTTTTTCTGGAATTCCTGCGCTTTGCCTTCGATCTGGTTTTTCAGCATGGTTTGCGTTGCCTTCAGGTCGGAGTCGATCTGTTTGGCTTCGGGCATTTGACTGAAAATATAATCTACATCAGCATAGCCGATCTTAACGGATGCAGTGGTGGTTTGTGCCTGAGAGGCAAAAAAGCCCAGGGTCAGCACAAGAAGTGAAACAAGTTTTCTCATGGAGTTTTAATCAAGTTAGTTTTTAATCTTATCGTTCGGATCGCCAAGCCCCAGCTCATCCAGCACAAAATCCGTGTAATCGTAACGCGGGTCGGTGTAGATCATCACCAGCTCGCCGGCCTTGTCGAACACAATGGCCAGGTTATTCTGCTTGGCAACTTTGTCTACGGCGTCCCACACTTTATCCTGAATGGGTTTGATCAGCTCCTGCTTTTTCAGGAAGAACAGCCCGCCAAAGCCGAATACCTTTTTCTGGTACTCTTTCATCTCAGCTTCCTTTTTCTGGATGGCTGTGGTGCGCTCTTTTTTCATTTCTTCCGTGAGCAGTACCTGCTCTGCCTGGTAGGCGCTGTACATGCCCTCTATTTTTTTGGACATGTCCTGAACCTCCTTTTCCCAGGCTTCAGAGAGCTGGTTGATCTCGTCCTGTGCCTTCTTGTATTCGGGCATTTTATTCAGGATGAAATCCGTATCAATGTACCCGAACCTCTGAGCGTTGACAAAATTCAGGCCGAAAATGAGAAAAAATATTGGAATTAAATAAACCCGCATAATTATCTGATTTGCTGACCAATGGTGAAGTGGAATTGCGATCCACTGCGGTCTTGCGCATAAGGCAGCCTATCAAAACCATATGCCCAGTTCAGACCTATCAAACCAAACGCAGGCATAAAGATACGCGCCCCAACGCCTGCCGATTTGTATAAATTGAACGGATTAAAGTCTTCATAATTGTTCCAGTTATTACCGGCTTCCGTGAAGATGAACCCGTAGATGGTTGCGGCGCTACCGGTGGTTACAGGGTAACGCAGCTCCAATCCCAGTTTATCGTACACAACACCACCCTGCACAACACCTCTGCCGGGGCTCACGCTGCCATAGCGGTCATACAGCGGCGGGGTGATCCTGTTGTTCTGGTAACCGCGCAGGCCGATGATCTCCTGGCCTAACAGGAATGAGTTGAAACCTCCGGCCAGTCCGTCGCCACCCAGGAAGAAACGCTCAAACGGCCCGATACCAGCTTCTCTGGAATATGAGCCAATAAATCCAAAGTGCGCTTTGGCTTCCAGTACAAGCTTTTTCTTATTGTCGAGCGGCAGGTAGTACTTGGCGTCGAACATCCATTTGTGGAACTCGATCCATGCAAATTTCGTGGCCGGATCCAGGTTCGGATCGCTGTAGTCAAGACCTCTCCACAACGAGTGCGGTGGTGTGAGCGTAAGGCTCAACGATATCGTTGATCCCTGTGACGGGTACATGATCTCGTTGACGCTGTTACGGGCCAGCGTGGTGTTGAAGGTAATGCTGTTAGACACACCGTCAGAGAACCCGAGGCCCGCATCCCAATCGTTGAGAATATAACGCAGGTACGATACGGAATTTGTCAGTGTGAAATAGTTATCGGGCCACTCAAGCCTGCGTCCCAGACCAACGGTGATGCTATGCACCTTCATGGTCGGGTTGGCTGTTGTGCTGTCCGGCATCTGGTAGCCATACAGCGAGCGCTGCACGGAGCTGTTGAGACTCACCGTGAAAGAATGTGGCTTGCGTCCGCCGAGCCATGGTTCTGTGAAAGAGAAGCTATAGCTCTGATACTGGCGTCCGTTGGCCTGCATTCTCAGCTGTAGACGCTGACCGTCACCCACCGGAAGCGGTTTCCAGTTCTTGAGGTGCGGGATGTTCCTGATAGAAAAGTTATTGAAGGTAAGGCCGAGCGTACCTACGAAGCCATAGTAACCTCCCCAGCCACCCGACAATTCGATCTGGTCGTTTGATTGTTCTTCCACTTTCCATTCGATGTCAACCGTTCCTTTGGCAGGATTGGGCACCAGGTTCTGGCTTACCTTGTCAGGCGCAAAATATCCTAACTGTGAAAGGCTTTGCTGCGTGCGGATGATGTCTGACCTTCTGAATTTCTGTCCGGGTACGGTGCTGAGCTCGCGGCGGATCACGTGGTCGCTGGTGCGCTCGTTGCCGCTGATCGTTACCTCGTTGATGGTAGCCTGCTCTCCTTCCGAAATGCGCATCTCCACGTCTATGGAATCGCCGGCCACGGCCACCTCAACGGGATTGATCCTAAAGAACAGGTAGCCATCGTCCATGTAAAGCCCGCTGATGTCCATTCCTTTCGGATTGAACTGCAGTTTCTTGTCGATCAGATCTTTGTTGTAAACGTCGCCCTTGCTGATGCCCAGCACGGCATCGAGCTGTTTGTCTGTATAGATGTAGTTACCGGTCCAGATGATGTTTCTGAAGTAGTACTTGGGACCTTCGTAGATCTTAAAATCGATGTTAATGGTTCTGAAGTTGTGATTGTAGATGGAGTCTACTTCGATCTCCGCATCGCGATAGCCTTTAGAGTTGTAATATTCGATGAGCTTTTTCTTGTCTTCTTCGTATTCGCTGCGGATGAATTTAGAGCTGGCGAAGATGTTAAGCTTGATGTTCTCGTTGAGAAATTCCTTCGTCTGCTTCCAGCTCACCTTCTCAGCAGGCTCCAGGTATTTTTTTGGTGCGAAGAGCTCACGGAGGATGGTGCGGTGAAGCACGAACCGCGGATGTTCTTTGGTCTTTTTCAGCTTGCGCTTGAGGGTGGCATCGTCAATGTTATCGTTCCCTTCAAAGGAGATGGCGTTGATCTTCACCTTCGACTTGGTGTTTACAGCGATCTTCAGCTTGATACCGTCCTGGTTGAGGGTGTCACGTTCCTGGATCACCTTCACGTCTGTGTTCAAAAACCCTTTCTTGACGAAATATTTCTTTACGGCGAGCTCGGTATTTCTGACCATGGCGTCGTTCACGATCTTTCCGCGGATGAGCTTGAGGTCTTCTTTAAGTCCTGACTCCTGTGTTTTATTGATGCCGGTGAAGTAGAAGGCGGTGAGGCGTGAGCGTTCGGCCAGCACGATGTTGAGGTAAACGTTGGTGCCTTCGATCTTTGAAACTTCGATGCTGACGTCTCCTACGAGGCCGTATTTCCAGATCTTCCTGATGGCTCCGGTGATGGCATCGCCCGGTATCTTGATCTTATCGCCTACTTTGAGCCCCGAGATGGAGATCATGGCATTTTTGTCGAGCACGTTAATACCTTTCACTTCAATGCCCGCAATGGTGTACTCGGCGGGGTTGGCATAGTTCAGGTTGTTTTCGCTTGCCTGTGGTGTTGTGGTCCGATCTCTCCTTCTGAACTGCGCCCAGATGTCAGAAGCCGTGCTGAATACCAAAACGATAATTAGAAATTTTTTCATCGACTAACCGGGTTCAATTGTTCACTCGTTTTTCCGAACCTGCGTTCGCGCTGCTGATATGACCATATAGCTTCGTATAAATGCTCTTTCCGGAAATCTGGCCACAGGGTAGGTGTGATAAACAGCTCCGTATAGGCAATTTGCCACAAAAGGAAATTGCTTATACGCAATTCTCCGCTGGTTCTGATGAGCAGCTCCGGGTCTGGGATGCCGGAAGTCTGCAAATAGTTCTCAAAAACCTGCTCGTTTATATCTTTTTCCTCAATCTTCCCCGCCTTGGCATCGGCAACGAGTTGTTTTACGGCCTTCATGATCTCCCATCGCCCACTATAGCTTAAAGCGAGATTCAGCGTAAGACCACTGTTGTTCCTGGTCTCGTTGATGGCCCACTGAAGGTTTCGCTGGCAATCCGCAGGCAGATGTGATGTATCGCCGATGGTCATGAGCTTCACCTGGTTCTCTGTCAGCGTGCCGATCTCCTGCTTGAGTGTATTCACCAGCAGCTCCATGAGCCCGTCTACTTCTTCCTTTGGCCGGTTCCAGTTTTCAGTGGAAAAGGCGTAGAGCGTAAGATACTTTACACCCAGCTCGCCACAGCACTCCGTAACATCGCGAACAGCCTGAACCGCATTGCGATGGCCGAAAATGCGCATCGCTCCTTTTTTCTTTGCCCAGCGGCCATTGCCGTCCATAATAACGGCGATATGGCGGGGTAAATTATTAAAGTCTATATGTTCCTTAAATGAAGCCACAGGGGTGCAAAATTAGCAAAAAAGTTTAAGGTAAATGAGGATGTGGCAGATACGTTGGGGTACCTGGTCGAAAGTTTTGGATTAAGGATTATTTATAAGGATTTGTAGGGCAGGGGATATCGTAAAAAGTTCTGGTGACGCTTATGCCCAGGAAATAATAAGCATCATTATCGAAGGGGTTTCCGTACTGGTAATTCTTCCGCGACTGCTTGCCCACAGAAACATTGTCCAGGTAATCGAAGAAGGTTTTTCTGGCACCGAACTCGAGGGCCAAATACCATTTGGGGTTGACGATGTACTTGATGCCGGCACCGAAGGGAATAGCGCCCTGCACGTTGCTATACTCGGCGGTCTTGTTTCCATTGCCCGACATGCCAAACAGGGCCATGCCGCCGAACAGGTAAGGAGAATACCGGAGGATGTGTTTGGTCTCGCGCCAGTTCAGGAAGTGATATTCCATCGCCAGGGAGGCCTCCATGAGGAAGATGTTGAACGATGCATTGCGCTGCTGGGCAAACGCGTCGATGGGCCGTTTGTCACTGGCGCCTATCTTACCCGCGGTAAGGGCAGCCCTGAAGCTTACCACCTTGCTCACATTAGAGCGGTAGAAGACAGTGCCTGCGGGTTTGGAGTTTGCAAAACTATAGGTGCGGGCAAGATCGCCCGTGTAGTTGAATGTGCCTATTCCGAAGCCTATTTCAGAACGTTGTGCCAGCAGCTCGCCCGACACGAGTGTTGCAATCAATAAAAGGGCTCCCGGAAAAAATTTCATTACCTGAATTTAGCACGATGAAATGTTTTACCCAAAATATAAGTGAGGCGAAATGTTGTTACCATGTAAATATCCTTGTCTTTGTTGTTACCCCGCACGTTGCTTGAGCCATCGTCACCCTTCCACTCGCGGCCATAACCAGCAAGCGTATAGTATTGCTTCTGATCTCTTCCGGTATACGGTTCCAAACTTGTATTGACGGCTGACGGGTTAAACTCGGCAAGCTCGCCGGTTCTGTACGACATCGCTTTTGCCAGCTCGTCGTTGCCAAACACGCCCAGGTCTACATAACTGCGGCTTACGTCGTCAATGTAATCTGTGAACAGATACCTGAATCCGAGCTCAGCAGAAAAATCCATCACTTCATTTATCCTGAAACGTGCGCCGAAGCCAAATGGTATGGCGGGCTGAATTAATTTATACGGTTTGATGCCGGCATTCGCGTCGGTTGACTGCAGGGTTGCATGCTGCCCTTCTGTGCCGAGTGGCTGCAGGTCTACCCATTTGCCACCGCCGGCCAGGGGTTGCCCATCCACGCCGGTTTCAGGAGCAAGGGCCTGGGGGTTGTGATGGATCACGGCCAAACCGCCATAGATGTATGGTGTCCATACCACCCTGCTGATATAGGTAGCCTGGTTCTCGAACAGATCGAGGCTGGCCGTTACGGAAAGCTCTTTGATCCTGTTTCTGAACGAGAGGTTCCTGTTATAACGGTACATGCCATTGCTCGCATCGCCCTTATCGGCTGATTCGGCATCGCTACCGCTCAGGGTTCCAAACATGAAGGCAGTGGTCAATGTATAACGCGGACCAAAGCGATGGCCAAGTGAGATCGTTATTGCAGGCCGGGTGAAACTGATGTCGGTACTTACTTTTGAAGGTTTGGGCGCAAGATCGCCGTAGTAGTTCAGGGCGCTGAGCGAAACACCCAGGGCATTGTAACGTTTTTCTTTTCCGAAGTGGAATTTGCGTCCCTTGAAAGAGGAGATCCGCCTGTTATTTTTTTTGATCGCCTTGCGGTTCATCTGACCCATGCTCTCGTGCGCCGAGAACAGCAAACAGACAACAATGCTCAGGTAAAAGAATTTTCTCATCACCAATCCGATTAAGCCACTATAAATCAGCCAAATAAACTATAAAGGTACTAAAAAATCAGCTCTCAGTTACGGACGTCCAGTCCCCAGTTCAATTTCTGACGTAAGGTTTTGAAGTAATGTTGACCTTCCAGTTGCACGAGGTTCACTTTAAAGTCGGCTTTGCCTACCTTTAAATCGATTGCGCTGTCTATGGTTGCGATGCGCGAATCGAGTGACACGAGAAACTTTTTACTTCTTCCTTCCACCTTGAAAGAGATCTGCGAGCTGTCGGAGACCACAATAGGCCTCACCGTAAGGTTATGCGGGCTCACGGGCGTGATCACAAAGTTGCCTGAACGGGGAAAGATGAGCGGTCCTCCGCAGCTCAGGGAATATCCCGTTGAGCCGGTTGGCGTAGCCACGATGATCCCATCTGCCCAGTAAGAGTTCAGGAACTCTCCGTCGATATAGGTGTGGATGGTGATCATTGAAGACGTATCTTTCTTAACAATGGTAAAATCATTCAGGCCAAAGTTGAGCTTGCCGAAAATATCCTGGCTTGATTCCAGCCGCAGCAATGCCCGTTTGTCCAGCGTGAATGAACCATTCACAACCTGTGCCAAAGCATGCTCGGTCTCTTCACGGCTGATTGTGGCCAAAAAACCAAGTCTTCCGGTGTTTATTCCAAGCACCGGGATTTCCGCAGTACCAATATGGGACACCGATTCCAGCAAAGTGCCATCACCTCCAATGCTGATAAAGCGCTCGATATGTTTTACTGAATCGCCGGGCTGGTAGACTGTATAGCGAAACTTTTTAAACACGGGGTGTTTTAAAGCCGCGGCGAATTTGGCTGAGATGAAGAGCTCATGTTCTGAAAGGATCTCAAAAATACGTTGGATAAAGGGTGCGGATTGGCGCGTAAATTCTTTGCCGTGAATCCCGATTTTCATCAATTTACTTTGATGCGTTTAAAAATATGTAAGCCAGAAAAAGTGTAGGATAAAGATACGAAGCGGATGCTGAAGTAAAAAAGAGGTGAGGACGGTATTAAATATCGAGATAACGCAACAGCATGTCGATGCGCTCTTTTTCGTTCTCGATGGGTTTTGATTCCTGGTAACGGCCGATCACTTTGTAACCGAAGCGCTCGAGGGTGGCAACAATACGCGACATGTCAGACTGGTTGATCTTCAGCGTGAGTCTGATCTTACCGGCATCGAGCGGATCTTCTTTAATAATGCTGCTCAGGATCTTGGCGTGGTTCTCTTCGATGAGGCGACTGATCTCGGCCAGGGAATAGTCAACGTAATTCATGCACAGCACCAGTATGGCGCCGGGCATTTGTACGGCCGCGGTCTGCGCAAAGGAGGTGAGCGTGTCTTGTACCGTGATGACGCCGCTGTACTGCTGGTCTTCATTCAGCACGGCAACCATCTGTAACTTGTTGTCGGTAGCAACCTTGAGGATATCGTAAAAGTGAGTGTCGAGGTGAACGTAGCTCATCTGACCGATCAGGTCGAAGTCGCCGACACTTTTTTCAATATCGTTGGTCTCGAGGATGATCTCCTCGGAGATGAATCCCATCAGATGTCCGCCGTCTACTACAGGCAGGTAATTGCAGCGGAATTCTTCCATCCAGACAATGGCTTTGTGGGCGTCGTCTGTGCCTTTCAGCGGCGGGATCATGTGGTTTATAAGATCTTCTGCAATCATAGCTATGGGCTTTAGTAGCTACTGGTTTTCTCCGTCCTCACCTGTAACTTGATAGAACAAAACAATACCTAAGTAACCAGAAAATCCTCAACAAGCTCGTTAAATTTTTCCGGATGCTCCATCATGGGCGCGTGACAGCATTTATCAATAAATTTCAGTTTCGAGTTGGGTATCAAGCGGTTAAACTCATGCGCCACCATGGGGGGTGTGATTGTATCATTTAGTCCCCAAACCAATAACGTCGGTGCCGTGATATTTGGTATTTCCTCGGCCATGTTGTGGCGTTGTGCCGATTTGGCGATGGCCACAATGCGCATGCACTTCGGAATGCTCTTGGTTGTTTCAAACACCTCATCAACAAGCTCTTTGGTAGCAACATTGGGATCGTAGAAAGTATACGCTACCCGCTCCCTGATATAGTCATAGTTGCCCCGTTTGGGATATGATCCGCCCATGGAATCTTCAAAGAGGCCCGAGCTTCCCGTAAGGATCAGCTTTTTAACTTTTTCGGCGTTCTTTAAGGTATACAGCAGTCCGATATGGCCACCAAGGCTGTTTCCCATAATAATGAGGTTGTCGAGCTTCTTAAAAGCGACAAATTCTTCCACAAATTTTCTCAGGCCTTCGAGGCCGGCTTCCTTGATGGGCATTTCATAAATAGGGAGCATCGGGATCACTACCCTGAAATTCTTCGAGAACCGGGTTACAACGCCCTCCCAGTTGCTGAGGGCGCCGAATAAACCGTGTAATAATAAAAGGACCTGGCCTTTACCTTCATCAACAAACTTGAAACCGTTCTCTTCTTTAACGACGATTGACATACGAGCGATTAATACCGATAATTAAAGCAAAAAAAAATCAGAATAAAAGTTTTTAAAATGAACCCTTGCCACATTAGAAAACATCCTTGAAAACCGGGAAAAATTCGCCGATCCAGCCTGTAATAACCGGGGCGAAACCAGCCACTTTCGGTAAAATCCACGAATCGGCTGTCCATCGCAGGGGAAGATCTACTTTGAGAGAATCCACGATCCAAAGTATTACACTTAACAAAAAAGCGGTCTTAAAAAATCCCAGGATAGCGCCGGCCACCTGGTCTACCCTTCCGAGAAAGGTCTTGTCGATGGATACCTTGATCAGGTTACCAAGCAACCTGACGGCAATGACAATGGCTATGAAGACAACTGCGAAAGCTACGTAGGGAAGCACTTTCTGATCGACATTGAATTTATCGCCCAGCATCAGCATGGCCCAGCCCATCAGCTTGAATCCGCCCAGCACCCCCAGCAGGATGGCGAGGAAAGAAAAAAGCTCCATTAAAAAACCTTCTTTAAAGCCAGTGTAAGCGCCGATGAGGAGGATGACGCAGATAACAATATCAATACCGCTCAAGGGGTCAAAAGTTTTTTCACGAGGTCGGAGATCACTTTGCCATCAGCTTGTCCGGCCAGTCTTTTGGTAGCCACGCCCATTACCTTACCCATATCCTGCGGACCTTTGGCACCGGTTTCCTGGATGATGGATTGAACCGCTGCCCTGATCTCATCTTCCGACAGCTGTTTGGGCAGGTACCGGCTGATCACTTCGAGCTGAAAGAGCTCACGGTCAGCAAGATCCTTGCGGTTTTGCTGCACAAATATATCGGCCGACTCCTTTCTTTGTTTGGCGGCTTTCATCAGCAGTTTGTTCTCGGCATCGGAAGAAATATCGGCTGCACCACCTTTTTCAGTTTCCGCCAGAAGGATCAATGACTTGACACTGCGCAAAGCCTCAAGCTCTTCCTTGTTCTTGGCAAGCATGGCTTTCTTGATGTCGTTATCGATTTGCTGTTTGAGGCTCATAAATTGTTGATGTTGTGTTAATTTCGAAACAAAAAATCCCGTATACGGTTAAATGCTAACAATCTAAATTCACTACCTGTGACAAGACTCAGCGTCAATATTAATAAAATTGCCACACTCCGAAATGCGCGGGGGGGAAATAATCCGGATGTCATCAAAGCTGCGCAAGATTGCGAAAATTTTGGTGCTGAAGGCATTACGGTACATCCGCGTCCGGATGAGCGCCACATCCGTTATGCCGACGTCATTGCTTTGAAAGATGTTGTGAAAACGGAGTTCAACATAGAAGGTTATCCCGACCTTCGCTACCTGAAGCTGATCCGCGAAGTAAGGCCGGCACAGGCAACGCTGGTACCCGATGCGCCCGATGCCATCACCTCGAATGCCGGGTGGGATACACTCAGGCATGCTGCGCTGCTGAAAGACGTTGTGGACGAAATCAGGTCGCTGGGAGTAAGGGTATCGTTGTTTGTTGACCCGTCGCCGCGCATGGTGGAAGGTGCCGCCAAACTGAAAGCCGACCGCATCGAGCTTTACACAGAACCGTATGCACGGGAGTATCATGTGAACCGCGATGTGGCCGTAAAGCCTTACATCGAAAGTGCCAGGGTGGCAACATCACTGGGCCTGGCGGTAAATGCGGGCCACGATCTGGACCTCGACAATCTTAAATTCCTGAAATCCAATATCCCTGATCTTGCGGAAGTATCGATCGGCCATGCGCTGATCTGCGATGCGCTTTACCTGGGGCTCGAGAATACCATTCAGCTCTACCTGAAACAGCTTCATTAAAACGCACGTGAAATAAATTCATCCGCCACCGTTTTTGGTTGGCTATCTTTAACTCTTCAAACCGATGTTATGAAACTCAGGCAAACATTCAGTGAAGCAGATCTGCAGCGCATCAAAAGTGCTGTGAAAGAGGCCGAGAATAAAATTTCAGGGGAGATCGTTCCGGTGATCGTGGAGAACAGCGGCCAGTATGGAACAGCTACTTACAAGGGAGGTGTGATACTCGCTTTGATCTCTTTCGCGCTCGTGATCGTGGTTGACCGTTACGTGATCACCGATGCCAGCAACACGCTCTACTACGATCCGGTGTTCATATTTTTTGTGGTGGTGCTCAGCGGTATTCTCGGCTCGCTGCTGGTGAGTGCGTGGGTGCCGCTCAGGAGGTTGCTGATCAGCCAGAAGCAGATGGATGAGTGTACACGGCAGCGCGCGGAGAATGCCTTTCTTGAAGAGGAGGTTTTCGCCACACGTCATCGCACGGGCATCATGATCTTTATCTCATTTTTCGAGCACGAGGTGATCGTGATGGCAGACCGCGGCATCAGCAAGGTGGTTGATCAGAAGGAATGGGACAAGATAGTAGCTGACCTTGTGGGGCAGATCAGGCAAGGCCGTATCATCGACGGCATCGAGGCTGGCATCAGGCGATGTGGTGACATCCTACTCGAGAAGGGATTCCATAAAACCCCCGATGACGTGAACGAGCTGCGCGACGACCTTCGCATCAATTAAACCCCATTTCCGTTTACTTCACTTCAGACATGAAAAAGCATTTATTATTCCTGGCCTTACTTTTTCCGTTCTTCTCTTTTGCGCAGCTCGCCATTCCTGAGCTGTGGGGCACGCGGGTGCATGACGAAGCCAAAGTTCTTTCTCCGGAATTCGTGAGCAGGCTCGAGCAGGTTCTGAAAGCGCATGAAGACTCTACTTCCAACCAGATCGCGGTGCTGATCGTGCCCTCGCTGAACGGTGAGGTGATCGAAGATTATACGCTTCGGGTGGCGGAAGCCTGGAAGCTGGGGCAGGCGAAAAACGATAATGGTGTGCTGCTGTTCATTGCCATCAACGACAGGAAGGCGCGTATCGAAGTGGGTGAGGGCCTTGAAGGTCCGCTGCCCGATGCCATTGCCAACCAGATCATCCGGAATGAGCTTGCGCCTTATTTCAGGCAGGACAATTACGAAGGTGGCGTTGCCGCGGCCACGGGAGCCATCATCAAAGCCATTGCCGGTGAGTATAAAGCAGACTCGCAACCTGTCAGAAAGAAAAGGACCCGGGGTGGCTCGCTGCTCGGTACCCTGGTGGTGCTCATTGTTATTATTGCTGTCTCTTATCCACAACTCCGAGCCCACGACACAAGAGGCAATGTAGTGTTGGCTGGTGGGCGAGTATAAAAACAGCGGGGGGGGGGGGGG
>NZ_JAHESF010000034.1 GCF_018598225.1 Chryseosolibacter histidinae
CCTTACTCCTTACTCCTTACTCCTTACTCCTTACTCCTTACTCCTTACTCCTTACTCCTTTTTCACTGATACAACCTCACCTCTATCACTCCCCGCTGTGTTTTTTCAATGTCGAACACCTGCTCCTCGTTCACCCGCGAAGGATCTATGCCCGACCGCCTCAGGTATTCATTGATGACCTTCAGGCGTTCCCTGCTCACCACGCTGTCTTCCTCCTCCTTTACCACAAGGTGGAATCTTAAATCCTTCTGCAGCATGAGCTTGTTCACGATGTAAAAGATCAGCTCCTTCTGGGCCGCGGTAAGCAGCGACGACTTGTGGGGGAATACGAAATCGGCATTGACATTTTTGCCAACGATGCTGTTCCACTCGTCTGCTGTGACGTAACGCTGCCCCTGTGCGAGAATGCTTTTACCCTGATGTACTTTGGCCTGATAGAGGTCTGCATACTGGCTCTCACGGTTGCTGGAAAAATAAGCGATGCTGTCGCCATAGATTGAGAAATAAGCGTCAAACTTTTTAGAATTCACGCTGCTTCCGAGGTTCACCGGCACCGACCAGGTTTCCCATGAGTCGTAGAGGCGTTCGCTGTAAAAAATATCCGCGTCGCCCATTCCCTTGTGACCGTTGCTGGCAAAGTATAAACGTTTTTTGTCTGCCGAAAGAAAGGGCGAGATCTCATAACCTGAGGTATTGACAGTAGCACCCAGGTTGCGCGGTTTACTCCATGCACCAGCAATATCTTTAACACTGAAATAGAGGTCTTCACTGCCCCGGCTGTCGGGTGCTTTCATGGAGAGAAAGATCACATCCAGGTCTGGTGAAACATAAAATCCTATAAAATCAAAATTATCGATGCCGGGAATGTAGATCAGCTGCGGACGGCTCCAGCTATTCCCCGTCCGTTTTGAGAAGTAGATACCGTTCATTTTGTGGAAGGGTGACGCATCCACAAAATACAGTGTGTTCCCATCCCTGCTCATGCCTATCGTCACATTGTTATTCCGGTTGTTGACAGACCCGAGGGCATTCGTCGCTTTTTTCCACGACCCGTTAACCCGCTCACTCACCCACACATCCTGCCCCGCGTATTCGCCACCTTCGTTGTTCTCGTACAACGCACGGCTGAAGTAAAGTTTTTTGCCATCGGGCGATAGCAGCGGCATGCCTTCTTCGGCCGAAGTGTTCACCGTGCCGGGCAGCCTGGTCACATCGTGGAACTCCAGGAGCTGAGCGAACACCAGTGACGAGCAGCAAAGCAAAAAACAACAGAGTACCGATGTCTTTACCATATATATTGCGTGAATTTTTTCAGGTTGTTCAGCCGCGCAGCCATCACTAGCTCGTGGCTTCCATCGTCGAACTTTCTGAAATCACCTACTGACATTTCAAAAGAATAGGTTGCCGTAAACGTATCGTTGATGTTGAAGCCCAGCATGACCACACCGCTCTTGATGTCGCGATACGTAAGGCCCAGGAGCACTTTGTTCTGGATGGATGCCTTTACACCATAGTCCACAACGAGGTCGTTGTTCATCTGCAGCAGCGCCAGGATGCTGGGTTTGAGCGTGATGTCTGCATTCACGGGAAACGCTATGCCTGCCTGCACCGACCCGCGGTAGAACGGATCTTCCATGGCCAGGTCGGAAGACTGAAGCGCGATGTTGACCAGTGGCAGATAGGAAACACCGATATAAAAATTCTCCAGGTACAACAATGCACCCGCGCGAATGTTGAGATCAGTTTGTGCGCTGGAGCTTCTCAGCAGGTAATTGTAATATTCATCCGGATCGCGTACATCCACGGAAGCAACATCCATCTTCCGGTTCTCCACCAGGGCCGAGAGTCCGAACGCAAGCCGCGACTTGCTGCTCAGCGGATAATTGAGCGAATAGCTCATGCCCGCCCCTATCGATTTCAGAATGCCCACTTTCGATTGGAACACATTCACACCGAGTCCCTGGATCATACGTTTCGACCGCGGGAGCTGCTCCGTACGCGTGGCTGCCAGACTGCTTAGGCGTTGTGAATTATACATAAGGTCCAGCGGATGTTTGATGCGTTTCTGGTACGAGAGGTTGATGAACTTGGGAGCGTATTTCCCAAAGCCCGACCATTGATGGCGGTAGCTCAGCTTCAGGTCGTCGTAGTTCTCCACGCCGGTAAAGGCAGGGTTGAACAATGACATGAACTGGAATGCCTGCGAGTTGTTGGGCACGTACTGCGCATAGAGCGTGGTGGACATGATGGCAAGCGCTATGCCTGATAAAAGTTTCTTCATAGTTCAGCGTAAAATCGTAACAATTCCTTTGTAGGTCTTTTTACTTCTCAGGTTCAGGTCAATGGAATAGAAATAAGTGTCAGCGGGCAACAGTTCTCCGTTGAGGGTGCCATCCCACGTACGGTTGAAACCCTCTGCGAAAAACACCTGTACCCCGCGCTTGTTGTACACTTTGATCACGGCTTTCGTCAGCTGTTCCAGGCCACCCGGGCGCGTGATCACCCAGGTATCGTTGGCATTGTCTCCGTTGGGTGTGAACCCTGAAGGGATCTCGAGCTCGATGAAAGTATACTGCATCCTGATGGTGCGTTCGCGGGTCTCGCCCCACACTTTTCCATCGTGCAGGGTGAAAAAGACCGTTTTCAATTCCAGCGTGGGGTCCAGTGTATTGAGGTGATTGTAACGGATGGAGCGTATAGCCTGCTCGTATTCCTCTATGGGTGCCAAACCGGTGAGCGAAAGTTTTCCGGCCTGGAAGTCATAAAAGCCTTTGATGTTCGGCGTATTTTCAAACAACAGCATATCGAGATCAGGGCGGTAGTTTTGCGTTCTGAAACCTATTTCGGCACGGGCAAGCGAATCGTCGTCCGGATCGTCGGCATCAAACAACGAGGTGATGAAGGCAGGCTCACCGTTCACTTCATATTGCAGGCTGTCGGTCTCCAGGGTGATGGACGGACCGTCATTTACCGGAAGCACATCGATGTTCACAGGCGCCGCGGCAGCGCTGAAGTGATAGGCATCGCCCGCCTTCCAATAAAACGCATCGAGGCCTGCGTAGTTAAGACCCGGCTCATAAACGAGCGAGCCCACCGATGCTGCCGCGATCGTGTCTCCCGCTTTCAATTCACGCCCTGCCAGGAGCAACCTGCCGAATCCGGGTTTCTGAGTCACCAGCATGGCTGAAAACGGATGATGGTCAATATCGGCGTAAAGGCTTGTGATCTGTTGCGACTGAAATGCATAGGCCTGATCTTCCTGAACGCTGACCGCCAGTGGTGCTGTCAGCGGCCTGTTATTCACGATCAATGAATATTGCTGTTCAACGGTAGCGCCTCCGTCTGTTACCACGATCTTCACGGGTGTTGTGCCCGCGGCGGAAGATGGTGGTATCCCGCTCAGCTTTGCCTTGCCGTTCCCTAAACCGGTGAGCGAGGCCCATGCCGGTTTTACGGGTGCGGAAAAAGGCAATGCATTACTTTCCACATCGCTGATCTCGGCAACGTATTCGTACAGTTCATTCACAGCGGCCACCGTCACTGGTGTTGAGGTGAATACAGGCGGATCGTTCACGGGTTGAATCGTGAAAGTGAACGTGCGCGATATCGTGTTAACGCTGGGCGCTACTGATGACCCGTTGTCAGTGACCTTTACGGTGATGCTGGCCGTGCCAAATGCATTGGGCTTTGATTTCACCTGCAATGTTCCGGTCCCACCCGGGCTTGTGTACAATACTTCGAGCACCTCGAACAGCTCGGGTTTATCCGTGAATACACCGATGGTGAGTGGCTGATTCTCGCCAGCCCCGGCCGTGATGCCGCGCAGGGAAATACTTTGCAGGGGAGCGTCTTCAGGAATGGTGTAGCTTGTGATGGCATCCAATGTGGGCGCGCTGTTGATCTCCACGATCTCTACCTGGAACGACGCTGAGTAGGAATTCTGGTTCGGGGCCACATTTGAGCCGTTGTCGATGGCAATGACTGTAATGGTCACCGTGCCCGAAGTGTTGGCCACAGGCTTGTACACCAGCGTGGCCGTGGTGGATCCGGGTGAATAGTTGATCACCGGATCGGGGATCACCGATGTGTTGCCTGACGTAGCGATGAACGTGAGCTGCTGATCATTTTCTCCCGGCCCTTTGGAAATTCCGGTGATCGCCACCGTGGCAGAAACGGTGTTCTCCGGAATGCGCTGGCCCGCGATGGCACTGAAACCCGGTGGGTCGTTGACCTGGTTCACCTGGATCTGCAGATTGAACGTAGGGCTGTTGTTGACTCCGTCATTCACCCTGACAGGCACCACGAGCTGCCCTGCAAAATTGAGCGCAGGTGTGATCGTTGTTCCAGATACAGTGAAGTTGGCACCGGAAGCTACCAGCAGCGTAAAACCCGAAGGGTAAGGGTTATCGGGGTCTGTAACAGTCAGGTGCTCCAGTCCCAGCGTGAATGCCTGCTCTTCATTGATGCTGAGCGCCGCCTGGCCTGTGATCACAGGAGGATCGTTCGTATCTCCTACCTGGATCTGAAAAACAAAAAGCGGGCTCGAGGTACTTCCATCGCTCACCGTTACACCTACGTTGAGGGTTCCGGTGTAATCCAGTGCGGGAGTCACCGTTGTGCCGGAAACTGTATAGTGGTCACCAGGCGAGACACTCAACGTAAAGCCTGAGGGATACGGGCTGTCATTATCCATCACAACGAGGTGGCTGAGCTGGATGGTGACCGGTACATCTTCCTGCGTGCTCAGGGGAAGCTGGCCCGTGATCACAGGGGTATCGTTCACCGGCGTGACGGCAATCTGCAGCTGGAAAACATTGCTGTTCAGGGCGCCATCGTTCACCTGAACGGGTACGGTTAATGTTCCTTGAAAATTCGGTAATGGTGTAATCGTCGTTCCCGACAAGGAGTAGTTAGCGCCGGGTGATACCAGCAACGTAAATCCGGCAGGCCACGCGTTGTCAGGATCGGTCACTACCAGGTGCTGAAGCTCGAGCAGCAGAGACTGATCTTCCATTGTGCTCAGTGGCTGCTGGCCAGTGATCTGCGGCGCATCGTTCACGGGCATCACCGATACCTGTACCGGAAAAGGTGCACTGTCACTCGCACCATCGTTCACCACCACACTGACGCTCAGTGTCCCGGTAAAGTTCTGAGCCGGTGTAATTGTGTTGCCCGAAACAGAATAACCGGTACCCGGCAAAACCGTGAGGCTAAATCCCGCGGGATAACTATTGTCTGTATCGGTTACAGTAAGGTTTGACAACAACATTGTAAACTGGTTATCTTCATTTACAGACAAAGCACTCTGCCCGGTGATCACGGGCGGATCATTCACGGGGCTCACCGTAACCTGTGCGTTAAAAACGGCGCTGCTGGCTGTGCCGTCGCTGACGGATACCCCTACCGATAGTGTTCCGCTGAATCCCGGAGCTGGCGTAATGGTAGTACCGGATACCGTGTAGCTCTGGCCCGGCAACACAGACAATGTGAAGCCCGCCGGGTAAGGGTTGTCAGCATCGGTTACTGTAAAATGAGACAGGTCGAGCTGAAGCGGCTGGTTCTCCGCTGTTGCCAGCTGCGCTTGTGCCGTGATCACCGGCACATCGTTGATAGCGTTGACAGAGACCTGAAGATTGAAGGGCGCACTGCTGCTGGTGCCATCGTTAACTGTGACCGGTACTGAAAGCGGACCGGAATAGTTGCCGGCAGGCGTGATCGTAGTGCCCGAAACCGTATAGTTCGGCCCGGCCCCCAGCGTAATGGTGAAACCGTCAGGATAAGTATTGTCGTTATCGGTAACCTGAAGGTTTGAAAATATAATGGTGAGACTGTTGTCTTCATCAACGCTCAACGGAGACTGGCCCGTGATCTGAGGTGGATCGTTTGTTCCTGACACGAGGATGCTGAGCGAAAAAGTATTGCTGGTTGCCTGTCCGTCGCTGACGGTCACTGGCACGGTAAGCGTACCGGTGAAATCAGCCGCGGGGGTTACGGTAGTTCCGGATACGGTATAACCTGACCCTGCAGTAAGTGTAAGTGAAAATCCGTTGGGGTATGTGTTGTCAGGGTCAGTCACCAGGAGGTGATTCGTCTGGATGGTGATGGGCTGATCCTCTCCTGTGGTGAGCGGGTTGGGTTGCTGACCGGTGATGACAGGTGCATCGTTAGATGGCGTCACGGCAATTTGTACGTTGAAGATGTTGCTGTTGTTCTCTCCGTCACTGACCGTCACTGGAACAGACAGCGTGCCTGAAAAATTGGCGCCCGGCGTCACCGTTGTGCCTGACACGGTATAATTGGAGCCTGCCTGCACCTGAAGTGTAAATCCATTGGGGTAATTACTATCGGAGTCAGTGACCACCAGGTTATTCAACGACAGGGTAATGGGCTGATCTTCATCGGTTGTCAGCGGATTGGGATTCTGCCCTGTGATCACAGGCGGGTCACTGGCAGCATCGGTGACCGTAATGGAGAGTGTGGCAGGTTTGGATGTTTCTCCTTTTTTATTGTTGACGGTATACTCGATCGATGAGACACCTGTAAAGTCCGGAGCAGGAACATAGGTTACATCGCCTGAATCGTTCACGGTGTAATCTCCTTTGGGCGTGTTGCGCGTTTTGTCTATCTCATGCGTTGGCGGATCCAGATCCACCGTGCTGGCGTCGATCTCGTCGTCATTTTTATTTTCTTCTTCATCGTTATCGTCATCATCACCTTCTCCTTTGCCATCGTTCGCAAGAACGTTGATGGTCACGGGCGTTCCCTTCATGGTGGTGGCGTGATCGTCGTGTGTGGAAGGTTTTTTAGCCCCGTCATCGCCCGTTCCCGGAACAGGTTGTTCATCGCTCATCGCTCCGCTGATGCGGGCGTGCGTAGCATAAATTCCCGCGTGGCATAAAATTGTTACTATACCTGATACAAGGCAAAAAAACACAAATCGCTTCAACTGCATATTATCGACCCAAGACAGATAAAAATCACTCACACAATAACCCTGATAGTCTGATGTTACATTTTTTCCACAGTTCAATTTCAATCTCATGACCTCACCCGCACTTTATCTTTTCTGGACCGGTTTAGCCACTATTGTTTACACTTACATTGGATATGGATTGGTGATCTTTATCCTGTCAAAACTGAAGGGCCGTCAGAAAGCGCCTGCTGCTCAGCACGAAAGTCAGTTGCCTGAAGTCACTATTCTGATTGCTGCTTATAATGAAGAACAATTTATCGAGGACAAGATCCGGAACACTTTAGCCTTACACTATCCAAAGGATAAGTTATCGGTGTTCATCGTTACAGATGGGTCTACCGATAGCTCCCCGGAGATCGTAAAAAAATTTCATGCCGTAAAGCTGTTTCACGAACCCCAACGCCGGGGAAAGATCCATGCTGTAAACAGGGTGATGAAAGCAGTGAAAACACCCTTTGTCATCTTCTGTGATGCCAACACACAGCTGAACAGTGACGCGGTGATGAACATTATGAGGCATTACCAGGACAGCACCGTGGGAGGTGTGGCTGGCGAAAAACGGATCTTTAAAAAGGATGAAGACAATGCCTCGGGCGCAGGCGAAGGCCTGTATTGGAAATACGAGTCGTTCCTGAAGAAAAAAGATTCCGAAGTGTATTCTGTTGTAGGTGCCGCGGGCGAATTGTTCTCCGTGCGCACCGCCTTGTACGAGGAGCCTGACGAAACCATGATCATCGAAGACTTTTACCTGTCGCTCAGCATTGCCGCGCGGGGATACCGTTTTGTCTATGAACCGGAAGCTTACGCCATTGAAACGGCTTCGGCTTCGGTAAAGGAAGAGTGGAAGCGTAAAGTGAGGATCTGCGCGGGAGGTTTTCAGGCCATGGGCAGGCTGAAGACCTTGCTGAACCCTTTCCGGCATGGGATGCTGAGCTTTCAGTACATTTCACACCGTGTGCTGCGCTGGACGCTGGCCCCGCTGTTTCTTCCCCTTGTTTTTCTGAGCAGTTTCTGGCTTGCGCTGGAGGGTTCCTGGTTCTATATGGCTGCATTGGCCGCCCAGCTGGGATTTTACGGGCTCGCCGCGCTGGGATATGCGTTCAGAGATAAGGATGTGTCCATCAAGGGATTTTTTGTGCCCTACTATTTTATGGTGATGAACCTTTCGGTGTATGCAGGCTTTGTTCGGTACCTGAAAGGGCAGCAAACCGTTGTCTGGGAGAAGGCCCAACGCGCCTCCATGAGCCCGCAATCGGTCAAATCCTGAAAAATCTTTCTTCCGGCCAGTTTTTGAGGTTTGGGGTAACTCATTTATTTTGCGGCCCTTAACCATCAGCCCATGGGACGCATATTTGAAAAACGGAAACACAAGATGTTCGCACGCTTTGACCGCATGGCCAAGGCATTTACCCGCATTGGCAAGGACATCGCCATCGCAGTAAAGCAGGGAGGCCCCCTTCCCGAGAACAATCCCAAGTTGCGGATGGCCATCCAGAACGCCAAAGGCGCCAACATGCCCAAAGACCGGGTAGAGGCTGCCATCAAGCGGGCATCATCCAAGGAAGAGAAAGATTTTCAGGAAGTTACATACGAGGGTTACGCCTCCCACGGCGTGCCCATTATTGTAGAGTGTGCCACCGATAACCCAACCCGCACGGTTGCCAATATCCGTCTCCATTTCTCCAAGAACGGTGGCAGCATGGGCAACTCAGGCTCCGTAGCCTTTATGTTTGAGCGCCGCGGTGTTTTCAAATTCGATCCCGCCAAGCTGAACCTCGACGAGTTCGAGCTGGACCTTATCGATGCTGGTGCCGAAGACATTGAAAAGAGCGATGAAGAGATCGTGGTGTATACCAAGTTCACCGAATTTGGCCACATGCAGAAATTCCTGGAATCGAAGAACCTGGAAGCCAAGAGCTCCGAGCTTCAGTACATTCCCACCACCACCAAAGAGCTCAGTGAAGCCGAACAGGATGAAGTGCTAAAGCTCGTGGAAGTGCTGGAAGGCGATGATGACGTGCAGAACGTTTATCATAACCTTGCTTAAATAGAAGGTATTAGGCAAAGGACCGTAGGCAATGGTCCATAGTCGATAGTCCATGGTCCGTAGACACGTCGTGTAAACTTGATAGCGTAGGCTCCGACCGTGAATGTTCAGTCGTACCTGCCATGGACCATCGACCATGGACCATCGACCATGGACTATGGACCTTACGGTCTCAAATTCGGTACCTCGATCGTAAACGAAGTCCCCTCTCCCAGCTTCGAGCTTACCCTGATCGTGCCCTTCAATTTCTCAACGGCGCTTTTTACAATGTAGAGTCCGAGTCCTGATCCTTTGCTGTCGGCGTTGGCGCGGAAGAACATCTTGAACACCTTGTCCACATATTCGTCGGCAATACCTACACCGTTGTCACTGAAAGAGATCACTACCCTTTCGGCATCTCCCGTGATATCAACTTTCAGGTATGAATCCTCTTTCCAGTGATCGCGGTAGCGCACCGCATTGGAGATGATGTTGTTAAAAATGATCAGCAGCCTGCTGTAGTCGGAATAGAATGGCACGTCTACGTTGATGCACCGGATGCTTCTCACGTCCGCGGCCCCTTCCATGTATTTCAGCGAGTCGATGGATTCCTGCAGCAACAAATTGAAGTCGATCTCCTTCGGCATCACATCCATGCGTGAGTTGCGGGAGTAGTTGATGATATCGGAGATGAAGTGATCGAGCTTCTCCACGCTGGTGTTGATCAGCTTCAGGTAATGCTCCACGTTCTTCTGGTCCGGATCGAGCCTGATCATGTTGAGCAAACCTTTCACCGACATCAGTGGCGCGCGCAGGTCGTGCGAGGCACTGTACACAAAACGATCGAGCTCCGCGTTGATCTTGATCAGCTCCTCGTTTTGCCTTTTCAGGAGGTCTTCGGCCCGGGTCTGGTTGGTGATGTCACGCGAGTACACCGTAAGTCCCGATACTTTTCCGTTTTCCACGATGGGATAAGTTTTGATTTCAAATGTTCTCCAGTCCTTATCGACAAGATAGGTGTCAAAGTACTTTCCGGTTCTTCCTTTCAATGCGCTCTCGTACCGTGCCCGCCACATCTCACGCAGCTCGGGCATGTGCTCCGGCAACAGCTCCAGGATGTTCTTTCCTTTCGAAAGTTTTACACCGTAAGCGAGCTTGTATTTTTTAAAGAAGTCCTTGTTAAAATCAATGAGCTCGTAGTTGGTGTTCACCAGCCAGAGACTGTCTTCGATGGTGTTGAGGATGGAGCGCAGGTTGGCTTCGTTCTCCAGGAGCTTGCGCTGGTAAGCCTTGCGCACCGTGATGTCTCTGCTGAACACGGAAATGATCTGCGTGCCATCGGGACGTGTTGCAGATTTGAAGTGGATCTCCCAGTAGTATTTTCTGCCGTCGAGCTCAAAAACGTCTTCCACTTTGATCGGTGTACCGCTGAACGCCGTCATGCAGCGCTCTTTCCATTCGTGGGTGAGGTTAGCGTTCACTGCCTCCATCGATTCGAGGATCGAGGAACCCCGTTTCAGCTCGATGCCATAGGTTTCCAGAAAGATCCAGTAAAAACCCGGGTTGAGTGTGATCACCCTGAACTCATCATCGAGTAAAAGAACATTCGAATCTGCGTCCTCAATAATGGAGGTAAACAGGTCTTGCCACACACCTGCGTCCGCCTTTTCCAGCATCGTCATAAAGCCAACTTACTATATTAGATTATCAACTAAGATCGCTCTCTTGAATTCATGGGATCGCTAAACGAACCCAGGCAATCTCAGTGTCTCCTGGACTCACAAGCCTAACAGCAGCATTTAACAAATGTAGCTTCTGCCCTTGTACGTAAACAGCCGGCTAAAAGATCGGCTTTGTTGTAACTTTTTTTGTACTGTCTATTCAGTTCACGGTTTTCAGGGATGCCAATACGGGAATTCCCGTAGAAGCAGGCTCGGGCATTATTGCAAAACGCGAAGACCGCAAAGGATACGCAGAGAACGCTGAGGATACGGTAAAATCTCTGCGGCCCTCCGCGTTTCTCAGCGGTCTCTGCGTTTAAAAAATTCTTCGCGCGCTTTGCGTCTTCTTCGTGGTCTTTGCGTGAACCTGTATTAAACAGAAAAAGCCTGTCACCAGGCTCTTTCCGTAAACTAACTAACTCACTACTTTACTAACCAATTACTTTTTCATCCGGTATGATCTTAAGCGGTTCGTCTGTTGGCACCGGATATTTCTTCATGATAGCCTTTACACCTTTTGCGATCTGCTTCTGCAGGGCACCAACATTGTCTACGTTTCCTTTTACAGTGCCACGCCACACCAGCTCGTTCGTTTGCTTATCAGTGATGTCGATGATCAATGTACCTTCGGTGTACATGCGCTCACGCGGAGGAGTTCCCCATCCCCCGTAAGGGAAGCCCCAGCCGAAAGCATAGTAAGGATAAAACCGCATCGGGTAGAAAGGATATCCGTATCCATAATATCCACCACCCGTCCTCTCCTGTTTCTGTTCAGTGTACGTGTGGTAGCTTACCAGGAAGTCCGGATCCTTTTTATCCATTATGATACCGCGTTTCGAAAACTCTTTCTCAACAGTAGCCTTGATGTTTTTGGTGATCAGTCCACTGTTATAAACCGGGTTCGTCACCTCCACCTCAGATTTACCCCAGGCAAAGGTGCGATAGCGATTAAAATCGGCGGTGCGATCCATATCTGTAACCGCGCAGCTGCCCGCTATCATCAGCAGCAATGCCGCCATCATATATAATTTAAGTTTTTTCATGGCTTTTAAATTGTTCACATCGATATAACGCTGTGGCTGTTGGCCTTTGTTCATGGTGAGAAAAAAATTTTTACAGAACTGAGAATGAAAATCAATTACCATTACCGGCCAGCACGGAACTTTCGGTGCATGAAAACTGTTCACAAAGTTATTCCCCCAACCTTTTCTTCCCCCGAGGTCCTAATTCCAGTCGATTGCACAACCCTTCAAGGGTTTTACCGATAGCATGCTCATTTTAATAAAAGTTACCCCGTGAAAAGTCCTTGAAGGGGTTTATGGCCCCATCGGCTTTAAAACGTATATTGTCATAAACTCCACTACTATGAAATGGACGTTCATTATCCGCGAAAAACTGAAGGTGGCCTTTTTACTGGCCGGCATCATGCTGCTGATAGGCCTCACCAACGTAATGGAAAGAAGGAATATGAAAAACCTCGATCAGTCATTCTCTTCCATCTATTATGACAGACTCATTCCCGCTACCGATATCTTTTATCTCACCAGCAACCTGTACAAAAGAAGGATGCTCATGGAGCACTTCCTCTTCACAGGACAAGCCGCCTCAGTAGGCGATCTCAGGAAGAACCTGGGCAGCCACAGCGACTCGATCATGCACCTGATCGCCAAATTCGAGAAGACCTTGCTCATCAAGGAAGAGTCTGTATACCTGGCCGAGTTCAAACGAAGGGTACAACATTATAACAACGTGGAAAGCCGTATCCTCCGTGAATGGACCCAACAATCACCGCAGCATGCGCAGGAACTTTATGAACGCGAAGGCAGAAATGATCTGCTCAGCACCATCCACTACCTTGAAGAGCTCACACGCATCCAGTCATCCGTAGGCCTTGACCTCATCCAAAACTCAAAAGGTATTGCCTCCAGCAGCGATATGCTCATGACCCTGCAGATCACGGTAGCGCTTGTTATCGGCCTGCTCATTCACGCGCTTGTTGCGGCCTCTAGAATTACCAGGCAGAATAATGAGAATTTCAATTTGAATTGAGAGAAAAAGGAGCAAGGAGTAAGTAGCAAGGAGTAAGGAGGGCTACGAAAGAACGACCCGGTAAAATTTACCTGCCCCCCTCGCATCGGGGTGGTAGAAGTGGTCAATGGTCAATAACACAGCCTTCGAACAGCGACTCCTTACTCCTTAATTCTTACTCCTTACTCCTTCTTTCAACCTTACTCCTTTCGCAAGTCGCTGCAGCGACTTCGCATTCCTCACCGCAGCTACTTCGATATCGTTGTTAAAGTAGCAGTAGACATCAGTCACATTCCTGAAACGTTTAAGCTCGTCTGCAGTCTGTTGAAGCTGCCGGTTGCTGTAGGATGACAGGTAAAGTTGCGGCACACCATGAAAACGGTAATATACTGCTGAAGCTGTTTTGATGACCGGGTCCGGCAGGTCGGGATAGCTGATACCACAAAACGTGATGTTGTGCGCTTTCAGGGTCTTGTAGACATCGTCGCGCCACCAGCTGGGATGCCGGAACTCGAGCACATTGGTGTAGGCGGTGTCCAGTGTTTCCAGTATGCGGGAGAGGTTCTCTTCACTGTACTCGATGCGCGGGTGGAGCTGAAACAGGATGCTGCCCAGCTTCTCCTCCAGGCCGTTGCTGACGGTGTTATAAAAATCGCGGGTTTCGCGTGTTGCGTTGTTGAACTTCTTATAATGGGTAATGAGCCTGGGCGCTTTCACGGTGAACCTGAAGTCGCCGGGACTTCTTTTGAACCACCCCTGCAGGTCTGTCAGCTTGGGAAAACGGTAAAAAGTAACGTTCAGCTCTACCGTATTAAAATACTGGCAATAGTACTCAAACCAGTTTCGCTGCGGCAGCTTCTCAGGGTAAAAAGCGCCCCGCCAACCCTTGTAGTAAAACCCCGAACAGCCGATCCACCATTTCTTCATCGGTGTCTCTCCGAGCATAATTATGCCAAGGACTAGAAGCCAGGAGCCAGGAGTCAGAAGCCAGAAGGCCTCCGATCCGGGATGGGGACTGTGATTAAGGGATGCCTGGCACCTGTTTGAGATGGATTCGATAGCTTCGAAGCACGTCATTATAACCTAACACCCGCCGCTCCTGGCTCCTGACTTCTGACTTCTTTTTTCACTATCTTTCCAACTCATATGATCACCTACATCCTCATCGGCATTACCGTTGCTGTTAGCTTTCTGGCCTGGGAAAAGAAAATCCTGTTCTCGAAATTCATGATGAATCCTTACCGCATTCACCGGAACCATGAATATTACCGGTTTATCACGTCAGGGTTCATTCACAAGGATCATATGCACCTGTTGTTTAACATGTTCTCGTTTTACTTTTTTGGCCTGGCAGTGGAACGTGTTTTCGGGTATGTTTTTGGCGATGCCGGGGCGATCTATTACATCGTTTTGTACCTGCTCGCCATCGTCATCTCCGACCTTCCCTCCTACCAGAAGTTTAAGAACTATGCGGGATACAATTCACTGGGCGCCTCGGGTGGCGTTTCGGCGGTGATCTTTGCTTTTATCATTTTTCAACCGCTTGCGCCCATCTGCCTTTTCGCGGCATTGTGCCTGCCCGGATTTATCATGGGAACACTTTACGTTGTCTTCTCCTATTACCAGGGCAGGAAATCAAACGATAACATCAATCACGATGCACACCTCTACGGTGCTTTGTTCGGGTTGGTGTTCTGCATGGTGCTGTATCCGGCATCGATCTCCGAGTTTTTCGCCCAGATCAGGCAGTGGGATTTTCTTGAAAAATTTTTCTAGTTTTTTTTCAAACAGATTTCGCTTAAGGAAAGCCTTCTTTTCAGAAGATTAAAGTTGAAAGGTGTTGCTTTGCCGAAAATAATTCGGACATGAATCGTTTGCAACGCTTTTTGCTTCCAATTCGGGTAGGTCCTGTGATTGGTTCGTACCACTTATCTTTGTACAAAAAACGAAACTTCCGCACAACCGTTTCGTTGTACATACGGTAGTGAAGCACTTTTTAAACTGATCATCGCAGCTTCCCCGGGTTTCACCGGTTCTTGACAAGCAGAATAGTATTTGGCGATGCACCTGAAATACAGAATAACAAGCTTCACACCACGATTTTGAACTAATAGCATTTGAAAATAAGATGGGTTGGGTAACAATTTATATCACAGGAAAGACGGATTTCCGGGAGGATGTCGGCAAGCGGTTGGAGGATTCCGACCTGAAGCTGATGCCCGGATACAATGGAGGTTCTGGCGATCAGGAGCTCTTCAGCGATCTCTACTGGGTTGACGAAAAAGTGAAACTGCGCGAGCTGAAAGAAGCGATCGGCAGTAAGCTGATCTGGAAACACCGGTTGCAGTTCTATCCTTCGCTGGAAGCTTTCATCGAATCACAGAACGCCAAAAAGAACTCTACAGAGTTTACAAAAGAAGAAAGAGCACTGCTCGAAGAAATAGTGGCCTCGGCATACCGGGCAGCCTCGTAAGATTTGGTTTTGAGATGTTTGTTGGAAGAGTCTCTGGTAACGCGGGGACTCTTTTTTTATTTGATAAGCTAGTAGCATTCCCCTGAGAACTAACGGGAACACTACTAGCCATGGAGCACATCCGCCTCAAACAGACGAGCTTAATTTTTTGTTAGTCCACAGTCGACAGACCACAGTTCACGGTAGAGTCTCCCAAGTTTCCCCTTTACACCCCGATTATAGGATCTGTTTCAGGGTTATGACTCAGAAACAACACTACCTGCCGTGGACCGTAGACTGTGGCCGTGGACTCTTCATCCCCTCTTAAACTTTGTAACCTTCACACTCTTCTTTTTGTTCTTCCGGAAGATCCTTTCAAAAAAGTTTTTATTCGATTTTGAAGGCTTGCAATCCATCCTGTCAAGCAGCTGTGACGACAGGGGTGCAAACCTCGCCTGCATCACGGGACTCAGGGTTTTGTCCTGGTTGGCGCGTTGCAAAAGACCCGCCACAATGGGCAGCGCCGTTGCAGCCCCCTGCCCCAGCGTTGTGCTCCTGAAATGCAGGCGCGGATCGTCTGCCCCCACCCAGGTGCCAATGACAAGCCTCGGCATCACGGCCATAAACCATCCATCCACGTTCGATTGCGTTGTACCGGTCTTGCCAGCCACATCGTTGGTGATGCCATATTTATTACGCAACGCAGCGCCTGTTCCCTCAGACACCACACTCTGAAGCATGTGAAGCATCATCTGTGTGGTTTCCCTGGAAAGTACCCGGGAGCCTTTTCTTCTTTCTGTTGCGGATTCCAGCACGTTGCCCTGCTGATCGGTGATCGTCTCCAGATAATATGGTTCAAGGTACACCCCCTGGTTCGCCAGCACACTGTAGGCGGTCACCATTTCCATCACCGAGATAGAAGGTGTTCCCAGGGCCAGCGACGGTACGGCCGGTAGATTACTTTTGATGCCCATGTTCCTGATCATGGTGATGGCGTTATCGATGCCCGTCTTCTCGAGGATCTTCACAGAGACCGTATTCACCGATCCTGACAATCCTCCTTCCATGGAGTATTTGCGTTCATAGGTCTCCTCTTCGGTGTTCTCGGGAGTCCAGCCCTCCATGTTGGTATAGGAAGTTTTTCTGGCCGAGATGTAGTCGCACGGGGACACACCACGTTCCAGCGCTGCCGCGTAAAGCAGTGGTTTCAGCGTGGAGCCTACCTGCCGCTTCGTGGTTTCACGCACATGGTCATACTGAAAAAAACGGTGATCGATGCCACCCACCCATACTTTTACGCTGCCGTGCTGCGGGTCCATGGCCATCACGCCGGCCTGCAGAAACTGGATGTAGTGTTTCAGCGAGTCGTATACGCTCATCTTTACCTCCCGGTCGCCCTTCCAGGTGAAAACCTTTGTCTTCACCGGCGCCTTCAGCCTGGCCATGATCTCTTTTTCTGTCAGCCCTTCCTTTTTCAACGTCTGGTATTGTGGCAACAGGCGGAGCTTATCACGGGCGATGGTTGCAAGCCTCGACGTGTTGAGTTGCTTCTCGAACCGTTCCTGGAGGGTCTTCATCTGCGCTTTCATCGCTTCTTCCGCATAACGCTGTAACCTCGAATCAATGGTGGTGTAGATCTTGAGCCCGTCAGTATACAGGTTATAGGGACTGCCATCCGGTTTCCTGTGTTCCTTACACCATTCCAGCAGCTCGCGCTGGATGTAGGCGCGGAAATAAGGCGCCAGTCCGGCGTTGTGTGTGGTGGCGTTGTAGTGAAGAGCCAGCGGTTTTGCCTGGTATGTTTTGCTTTCCCACGGTTTGATATAACCGTACTTTTCCATCTGGGCGATCACAACATTCCTTCGCTGCAGGGAGCGCTCGGGAAATAACCTCGGGTTATACGAGTGTGTCGCTTTCAACATACCTACGAGCACGGCAGACTGATCAACAGTAAGCTCTTTCACGGCAGTGGAAAAAAATCGGTCGGCTGCAGTTTTGATCCCGTAGGTATTGTCAGCAAAAGGAATGGTGTTGAGATAAAGCAGTATGATCTCGTCTTTTGAATACACCTTTTCCAGCCTGCGGGCGATGATGAACTCCCGGATCTTGTTCACTGGCATCGAAAGCGCGCCATGCGATTTACGGGGAAACAGGTTTTTAGCGAGCTGCTGCGTGAGGGTGCTGCCCCCACCCGAGCCTTCATCCTGCAGCAGGATAGTCTTGATCAATACACGAAAAAGACTTTTCAGGTCTACACCATTGTGCTCATAAAATCTGGAATCTTCTGTTGCGATGAGTGCTTGTTTCAAATTATTAGGAAGCTCCGGAAGTGTGACCGGAGACCGCTCCTGAAGATAATAGCGTCCAAGCAGCACACTGTCGGCGCTGTAAACTTCACTGGCCAGCGGGTGTTGAATATTATCGAGATCTTCTTTATCGGGAATGGCTCCAAATGCGCCTGCCCACACCAGCAGCACAAGCAACAGTACCACGCCGGCAACTCCTGCAACAAGCAGGAGGATGAGCTTGAAGATCCTGCGGAAAATACCTGGACGGTGACCCAACGCGCGCAACCTGTTCAACAAAGACCGTAAAAGATCAGGCATATTTTTCTTTAATATCTGCAATAACGTAAAATGCTGTTCCTCGATATAGGCTTCCGGATAAAACGGCGAAATGTTCGAAGAAAGTCCATAGTCCAGGGTCGATGGTCCACAGCCGCGCAGTGCTGATCTGTCACGTTACGAAGCACTGCCAGACCTTCGCCAATCTGCCATGGACTATGGACTATGACCTATCGACTGCATTTATTAAATTCAAATTAGACCTGGCAACGGATGACTGCATACGAAGTAATGGCCCAGCATGAACTCCATCAATGGAAACTGCGCATGCAGCGGAAGGCTTCTTTTACGGGACAGCTTGCTAAAAAGTTGCAGGTGAGAATCAACCGCGTCATCCCTGAAAAGGTCCATATCGCCATCACTACCGCCATCAAACACATGATTCGTGCGGTATGCTTTGGCGCAGAATACACTACACCGTGGCCCATGGGAAGCGGATCTCTTGAAGCCCGCGAAACACGGATCCGTGAACGGATCAAATTCTACAGGAACACGGCTGCGGCAGAAGGTGCCCTCACTGGGGCCGGAGGAATTCTGCTGGGGCTTGCCGATTTTCCCTTGTGGCTCACGTTGAAAATGAAGATGCTTTTTGAGATCGCCGCATTGTACGGATACGACGTGACCCGGTACAAAGAAAGGATCTTTCTGCTCCACATCTTTGAGCTCACGTTCTCGAGCCAGGTTCATCGCAATAAAGTTTATGCTATCATCGAGGATTGGCAAACGTACGAGCGGCAGCTTCCGGAAGATATCAACGAATTCGACTGGCGAAGCTTTCAGCAGGAGTACCGCGACTACATAGACATTGCCAAACTTCTTCAGCTCGTTCCGGGTATCGGCGCGGCGGTGGGTGCCATCGTCAACCACCGCCTCACCGAAAAGCTTGGCAACACCGCCATGAATGCTTACCGCCTGCGGGGGGAAAGTGTCCTACGCCTTAAGGTGTAGGACACCTGAGCTACGGCATAGTTGAATAACCCCAATACGAATCTACATCGCCATAATAAGTATGGTCATTCGTATCGGGCCAGTGATTCTTATCGAACCCCGGAGACATGCGCAAGTAATCCTTATCACGATTGAGGATAAATACATGACGTCCAGGCGAAACCCTCAGTTCCTCGAAGGGGATCGCGAACAGCTTTCCGCCTATCCCGAGAAACGATCCGAACTCCAGCACGGCATATTCAACCCGTCCTGTATGGATGTTGATCATCAGGTTATCAATTGAACCGAGATCGTCGCCCTGCGCATTCTCAACCTTATCTCCGATAATGGAGGTAGCGGTCAATCGCTCCAACGGCCGGTTTGCATCGGGACCTTCCTGGTTGGTTCCGGTACGGTTATCGGTCTCATAACTTTTTTCGAACGTTCTCATAACTCCTCCTGATTTTAAGGTTAAACTCAAACAACATCTTCCGAAAAAAACAGCGCCACGTTTCATCACTGTCGGCTATTTTTAACAACGGCCGGTTCAGAAGTGAAAACTTTTCTACAGATTTACAATAAACCGGCGGGCAGCGCGTCCCATCACTGATGACGGCTCCCATTTCCACCTTCTGATGATCATAACATGAAAAAGTCACGCGTAACCATAGGCCACGTTTTCAGAACCATTGTTTGGCCCAGGCGAAATATTGTTTTTATAGGACTCATCCTGATCGTTATCAGCAGGCTTGCAGGTCTCGTGTTGCCCGGCGCCACCAAGTACCTGATGGACGACGTGATCGCAAAAGGTGATCTCAGGATGCTGAAGCTTTTGTTAATTGCTGTTATCGGATCTATTATCGTTCAGGCAGTTACGTCATTTCTATTAACCAAGATCTTAAGTGTCGAAGCGCAGCATCTTATCTCCGTGCTCCGCGCCCAGGTTCAGAAACAGCTTCTGCGACTTCCCATCCGTTTCTTCGATAACACCAAGTCGGGTGCGCTCGTGTCGCGGGTGATGACCGATGTTGAAGGGGTGCGGAACCTGGTAGGCACAGGCCTCGTGCAGCTTGTGGGTGGTTTGCTGAGCGCGGTGATCTGCCTGGTGCTGCTGATCCGCATCAGTCCGATGATGACCCTGTACGTGCTGGTGCCCGTGCTGATCTTCGGGCTCATTTCGCTAAAAGCATTTTCGTATATCCGCCCCATCTTCCGCGAACGTGGCAAGATCAATGCAGAGGTGACCGGAAGGCTTACCGAAACGCTCAACGGCATCCGTGTGATCAAAGGTTTCAACGCCGAGGCGCAGGAGATCAAAACCTTCGAACGTGGCGTGGAGAAACTGTTCCTGAACGTTAAAAAGAGTCTCACCTCCACAAGCCTGGTGACCAGCTCGGCCACATTACTGCTCGGCCTGGCCAGTACGGGCATCATGGGCATTGGCAGCTACATGATCATTGAAGGCGACCTCACTTTCGGCGACTTCCTCTCTTTTACCTTGTACCTCGGCTTTATGATCGCCCCTATCGTGCAGATGAGCAACATCGGAAGCCAGCTCACGGAAGCTTTCGCAGGACTTGATCGCACGGAAGAGATCATGAACATGGCGCCGGAAGATGACGGCATCCAGCGCACCATCGCTATCGGTAAGATCCGTGGCGACATCTCTTTCAACCGTGTATCTTTTGCTTACGAAGAAGGGAAGAACGTGCTGAACGACATCAGCTTCCATGCGCCGGCCGGAACTGTTACTGCGCTTGTCGGCACGTCGGGCTCCGGCAAAACAACCATCGCCGGACTCGCCGCCTCTTTCCTGAATCCGAACCTGGGAACCATTACCGTTGACGGCACCGACCTCTCACAGGTGAAGCTTGAGAGTTATCGAAGCCAGCTCGGGGGTGTGCTGCAGGATGATTTCCTGTTTGAAGGCACCATCCGGGAGAACATCCTGTTTCCGCGGCCCGATGCTTCAGAAGAACGATTGCTTGCTGCTGTGCGCGCCGCCCACGTAAATGAGTTCACCGATCGTTTCGAGCTGGGGCTGGATACCGTGATCGGTGAACGGGGCGTAAAACTTTCCGGAGGTCAGCGCCAACGGGTAGCGATCGCCAGGGCTATACTGGCTGATCCGCGGGTGCTCATCCTCGACGAAGCTACTTCCAACCTCGATACCGAAAGCGAATCATTCATCCAGGAAAGTCTCAAACGACTCATGGAAGGGCGAACCACATTTGTGATCGCGCACCGTCTCAGCACCATCCGTCAGGCCGACCAGATCCTCGTGATAGAACAAGGAAAGATCGCCGAATCAGGCAAACACGATGAGCTGATCAATAAGAAAGGAAGATATTTTGAGTTGTATACTTACCAGGCAAGGATTTAAATCAGTTGACAGTTGACAACAAAACAGTTGACAAAAGGGCGAGTATTGTCAATTGCCTCTTGTCAACTGTCAATTTTTTCAAACGGCCTGTGGCGTTCTGCTCTCCCTCACCGCGGCAGCTTCTCCTGTTTCAAGCAATTGTTTAAAGCTGCGGATGTCATCGCGCATCATTCTTTCAATGGCAGGGTTGAACAATTTTCCAGCCATGCTTCCGAGGTCGCCGGCTGGCAAACGATAGGAGATGCAAACCGCGAGCTCGGTTCCTTTCCCGGCCACGTCCCTGAATCTTACTTCGCCTGCGTTGTCAACGGTAGAGCCCGGTAGCGAGGTCCACGAGATCAGCTCACCGCTGATGTCGCTGGTGATCTCTGCCTGCCACGAAACTTTTGCTCCAACACCGGGGACCTTGGCAGTCCAGGTGGAGCGTTTGTCGTCAAGCTCTTCCACTTTTTCAAGGTGCTGCATGAACTTCGGAAGGTTCTCCAGTTTGCGCCAGAAGGCATAAACATCTGACCGCGGCTTGTTGATGGTGAAGGTGGTTCTGATCTCCATGGCAGGAGACTGCCTCTGTACATCCGCTGTGTTGCGGCCGATCATGTTGCTTAAATAACAATATCCGGAAATACCCCTGACCATCAGGTATCCTCCACTCAATAACATGCCGATGCCTGTGGCGCTGTTCAAATTACGCAGGCCCCAAACGGCCAGGGCCGCTCCGCCAAATGCGGAAACAATACGCTCTGAAGTTCCGATATTGATCGTACTGGATCCGGTAGCCGGTGGCAATGCGCTTACTGCTGCATCATCCATGGGTGTGTTTTCTGTTTCCATATTTTAACGGTTTGATTGTTTGCTTACCCGAGGGGTTCATAACAATAACGTTCCTGATGCTGCCGGCTGTCTACGGATATTCTGTACGGAGTGGATGACTTATGGTATAAGGTAATTTTTCCGGTTGACGAAATTCATCTCTGTGTGTATTCTCTTTCCCCGCCATCTGAATATGGGTAGCTTCGTACCCAGCAACGAACTGCTGCTTCAGCCGGTCATTTACGGTTGCTGAGCTTCACAACCAACACGATGATAATGATCACCACCGCCACGGTGACAAATATGCCAGTATAAATACCCGCGCTGAAAATATCGCCGATCGCTTCACAACTTGTGAGCACAACCATCATCACGAACAAAACCGGTAGCCTGTAATATTTCATAAAATCTTTGTCTTTAACCTATGCTGCTCTACTCCTTGATTTTCTCAAATAACACCGTACCATGTCTCGTTGACCTCCCCTTCCCCTCCTGACTCCTTACTCCTGGCTTCTGGCTCCTTTTCAGTCTCCGGCATAGCATTTTAGCCGCAGTATCGAGCGGCTGCTTCTTAAATACATGAATATCAACGGCGAATCACCGGCATACTTGCGCATCAGTCTGAACCTGATCACCATCACTTTGCTTGCAACAGCGCTTTACCTTGGAAAGAGCATCCTGATCCCGCTCTTTTTTTCCATGCTGTTAGCCATCCTCCTCCATCCTGTTGTGAGTTTCCTGGTCCGCAGGAGGTTAGACCGCGTTGCCTCCATCCTCATCAGCATTATCCTTGCCTTGTGCGTGATCGGCGTGGTAGTGTATTTTCTTTCCAGCCAGGTAAGTCACTTCCTCGATGACATACCTACGCTGAAAGACAGGTTGAAAGACCTGGCCACCACTGTGAAGCACTGGGTCTATGACACCTTCAACATCGCCATTCGCGATCAGAACCAATACATCGATAAAACCGCCGAGCAGATGTCTGACGACACACCGACCCTCGTACAACGTACTGTGCTTACGCTGACGGAGATGGTCTCTTATGTGATCTTCCTTCCCGTCTATACATTCCTGATCCTCTATCATAAAGACATGTTCAAACGTTTCCTGATCGAAGTATTCCAGCGAAACGAAAAAGCCAGGGTGACGGAGATCCTGGACGAGTCACAATATATCTGCCAGCAGTATGTTACCGGTATGCTGATCGAGCTTGTGATCGTGTTCGCCCTGAACTCAGCGGGGTTCCTGATCCTCGGCATCAAGTACCCGATCTTCCTTGCCCTCATTTCCGCGCTGCTCAACATCGTTCCATACATCGGCATGCTCATCGCCAACCTCTTCTGTGTGCTGGTCACGCTGGTGTCTTCCGATCCGGGCTTCAACGTGCTCTGGGTGGTTGGGATCCTCAGTGCTGTACAGGTATTGGATAACAACATTCTGCTGCCTTACATTGTTGGAAGCAAGGTGAGGATCAACGCGCTGGCCATCATCCTTGGGGTGGTGGTTGGAGGCGCGCTCTGCGGAATACCCGGCATGTTCCTGTGCATCCCCGGCCTTGCCATCATGAAAGTTATTTTTGAAAGGATCGATTCCCTGAAGCCCTGGGCCGTGCTGCTGGGTGACGAGACCACCGCTGCACTGGAGCATAAGAATCCGATTAAAAGGATGCTGAGGAAGAAGTAGTCCATGGTCCACGGTCGACAGTCCACAGTCCACGGCAGTGTTCCATCTACGCGCGAAACCAGCCCCCTTATTCCGTCATGCTGAGCAAGGAATGTGGGGAGCATGCGGGGAGCGAAGCATCCCCTTCAAGCGAAGTGCGCAAGTTTAGACAGATGCAAGAACTAATTACGCAGTTAACATCACGGGTCCTTCTCTCGCACTTCCGATAGCCATCGGGACCACCCTCATCCATCGCTCAGAATACGGTTTCACCCAATACCGGTTTCAGCGCGGTACTGCTGTGGACCGTGGACCGTGGACTGAACTAGTATTGCTTCGAGGAAGCCGCCTCCTTCTTCGCGCGTTTTTCTTCTTTCTTGAAATATCCGCGGAATAAGAAGTTGTGCTGCATGGCCTTCATGTTCTCATCGAGCTTCTGGGAAGCTTGCTCCGTGTTCGAGATGGTGTTCTTCAGCTTGTTCGCCAGGGCTTCGTCTGTCAGGAGCGCGCCAATGGCGTTGTCGTTATCGTTCAGCTTGGTTGACAGGCGCTGCAGGTTACCGGAGACGGTGGCGGCGCTGGCGCTCATCTGTTCGACATTATTGATGGCATTCTTAAAAGTTTGCGAATACGCCGTGTCAGAGATCAGCACCGGCAGCAGGCCGTCACCGTGCCGGAGGTCATAAAAAAGTTTGTGAAGCTCTGCTGACGCGAGGGCCGTGTTGTTGCTGGTGGTGGTGAGGTATTTCACTGCCTGGCGAAGCTCCTGGGCCAGCGCACCGTCGTTGAGCAGCTCCCCTGCCACACCCTGTCCTTCATTGATGCGTTTGGCGATCATGCTGAGGTCTGCCGTGAGCGAACGGGTATTTTCTCCCACGTCTTTGGCGATGTTGATGAGCTCCTGCGTATCGGCGGGAGAAGATGTGCTGATAGTGTCATCCGGGTCGACCGGGCGTGACGACATGCCAGGACGCAGCACAACGATCTTATTGCCCACAAGGCCATCGGACCCGATAGACGCCGCGGCATCTTTGCGGATGAACTCGCTCTGTCTATCTTTCAGCGTCATCTTCACGATCACCCTGCCCTGCGAGGCGATGCGCACATCAGACACCGTTCCTACCTTTACGCCGGAGAGCCATACATTGTCACCTTCCTTCAGGCCTTCCACGTTCTTGAACTCAGCAAAGATGGTGAAGGTTCTGCTGAAAACATTGTTCTCGCTGCCGATCAGGAACACAGCTGCCAGAAATAGACCAAGTCCCACCAGCACAAAGGCCCCAAGCTTGATCTGTTGCGCTACTTCTTTTGTTTCCACGGTTATATAATTTTTATTCAATACTTAAAAAATGGTTCCAGGTCAGGATCAGTGGTCTCCGACAACGCTTCAAAAGTTCCTTCCATTTTGTTTTGTCCGTCAATCAGGGCGATGATCCGATCCGAAGTGTGTTTGGCACTGCTGATGTCGTGGGTGATAATGATAGACGATGTTTTGTATTTCTCCCGCACGGAAAGGATCAGGTCGTTGATCTCCATGGAAGTAATGGGATCGAGGCCAGATGTGGGCTCATCGTAGAGCATGATCTTCGGTTTCAGGATCAGGGTCCTGGCAATGCCTACCCTTTTCTTCATGCCACCAGACAATTCTGCCGGCATCTGGTTGATGGTGTGCGCGAGGCCAACATCCTCAAGCGCCGTGGTGACCAGTTCCTCCAGCTTGTGTTTGTCGAAGATCTTGAGGTTTCGCTTCAGCGGAAATTCCAGGTTCTCACGCACCGTCATCGAATCATACAGCGCGCTGCCCTGGAAAGAAAATCCAACCTGCAGGCGCAGCGCATTGAGCTCATCAGGGTTGAGTGAGAACACATTTTGGCCCAATACCTCTATGGTGCCGCTGTCGGGCCTGATCAAACCCACCATACACTTGATGAGCACAGACTTGCCCGTGCCTGATCTTCCCAGGATGACGAGGTTCTCACTTTCATACAGGTCAAGGTTCATACCTTTTAGCACTTCCCGGTCGCCAAAGGATTTTTTCAGGTTGCGCACAGTAGCTACCACATTCCGTTCTCCTTCGGCGTGATGGCTGGTGCTTGTATAAGTTTCAGGATAATGCATGCTCACCGGCGAAAGATGTTAGTAACTTGAAGGCCCAGCAGGTCGATGACGAAGATCAGGATCATGGAAATGACCACAGCCGAATTGGCTGCCTTGCCCACACCTGTAGTTCCTTTCTCGGAATGGTAGCCCGCATAACTTCCCACCAGCCCGATGGCAAATCCGAAGAAAGCAGATTTGATCAGCGAAGAGAACACGTCGAGATACGTGACATTGGTAGCTACCTCATTGAAATAAAGTGCGAAGCTCGAGCTGTTGATGAAGTTCACGGTCATAAAAGATCCGAGCAGCGCCACCACGTCAGCATACACCACCAAAAGCGGCAGCATCAGCGTTGTGGCTGTGATCCGGCTCACCACCAGGTACGAGAACGGACGGGTGCCCGATACTTCCATGGCATCGATCTGCTCGCTTACCTGCATGCTGCCAAGCTCAGCCCCTATGTTCGAGCCGAGCTTGCCGGCGCAGATCAGCCCGGTGATCAATGGCCCCAGCGACCTTACAACCGCCTGAGATACCAGCGACGGCAACCATGATTCCGCACCGAAAGAGGCCAGCGAAGGACGCGATTGCCTGGTGAACACGATGCCGGCAATGAACGCCGTAAAAGTGATCAGGAAAAGCGACCGGTTGCCCACCGCAAAACACTGCCGGATTATTTCCCTCACCTCGTAAGGGGGCATAAAAAAATGTTTGATCACCTGCACCACAAACCGATGAATATCGGCAACGCGAAGCAAAAAGTTACGCAATCTCATCTTGAAAGACTTATCATCATCACATCCGCTTCAGATTCTATTAGTATGCCATTGCCGCCGCTGCACGAACTGGGTAAAAATGGACGGGAACAACAAAAAAAGATCTGGGTAAACCTAAGCACTTCAATTTCACTGTAGAATTTTGTACTCATAACTGTAAAATGGTAATCGGTAGATGGTAACCGGTAATCGGTGTTAGTGATAACCAACCAAGCCGATCACTGATTACCGATCACCGGTTACCGATTACCGGTCACTGATCACCGACTCAAGAGGGCACAAGATTTTGACTTCCGGCCACAAACAACACGGCAGGAGACCACATGCAGCATAGAGCGAAAAAGTTTTTGATCACCACACTCAAGGTCGTTGGGTGGGTAGTAGTTTCCATCGTTACGTTGTTGATGATCGTGATCGCGGTGGTGCAGATCCCCGCTGTTCAGCATAAGATCACACAAAAAGCAATTTCATTTCTGCAGGAAAAGATCGGCACCCCTGTAGCGCTCGAAAGTCTGTATATCTCGTTTCCCAAGAACATCGTATTAAAGGGCCTCTATCTCGAAGACCAGGCAAAAGATACACTGCTTTACGCCGGCAAGCTCTCGGTTGACACGGACCTGTGGGCCCTTACCCGCAACGAGATCCAACTCAATAATATAAACCTTGAAAACACAACGGCCTATGTCAAGCGTAACGCCGGTGACAGTGCATTCAACTACTCTTATATAATGGAGGCTTTCGCCGGCGATTCCACGGCCGTACCCGATACCCTCGAGCAGAAAGGCTGGGATTTTTCGCTTGAAAAGATCACACTTGAAAAGATCAACGCGCATTATCACGACCAGCTTGCCGGCAACATTGCGGATGTAAGGCTCGGCGAATTTGAGCTGGAGATGGATAAATTCGACCTCAAGAATTATGTATTCGGTATTGAATCTGTAACGCTGGCTGATACGCGCGCCGACTTTACCCAAACCAAACTTAGCGAAGCAGCAGCAACGGAATCTGCACCAGATTCGGCGGCCACCCTCGATCTGAGTTTTGGCGAGGTCTCCTTAAAGAACATCGTCGCCAATTATACACAACAGCAAACGGGACAGGTGATCAGGCTCGACCTGGGGGAAACGAACCTCGAAGCTGATAAGATCGACCTCAAAAACCAGGTCATTGCGCTGGATGAATTTTCCCTGCACCGTACTTTTATTGCCTACCAGCAGTTGTCGGGCAAGCACGCCATCAACGGGCAGGCTGGTTCTTCGGCTGTTAGCCCGATGCAGGCATCCGCAGCCGGTAAACCCGCTCCGGCGGAGAAGAAACGCGGCTGGAAGCTCAGCCTTGCCAACCTCGATCTTTCTGACAACAGCATCCAGTTCTATGATTTTCGTAAGCCGCATAACCGCGGCAGCGTAGACTTCGATCACCTGTGGATCACGGACCTGGGAATAAAAGCACAAGACCTGGCGCTCGACGGTGAGGACATCAGGATGAAGCTTGAAAATTTTTCGTTTCGCGAGAAAAGTGGATTCGCGCTCCGGTCACTCGAGGCCGACCTGAAGATCTCGACCGATAGCGCTTCGATCAAAAACTTTGTGCTGCTCACGGACAACAGCAAACTTCAGCTGGACGCGAATGCCGGCTTCGAATCTTTTGAGCAGCTGGCAGAAACCTATCCGGAGGCGACACTTCGTTCAGAGATAAAATCGTCGTTTATCGGGTTACAGGATATCCTTTATTTCAATCCCGCCTTGCTGGACAGCCTTCCGCTCGAGCTCCATCCGCAGGCAAGGATCAACGTTGATGCGATCATGAACGGAACCGTCAATAACCTCTCCATCCATCACCTGGTTGTGAAGGCGTTCTCCGATACCTACCTGAAGCTCAAAGGCCATGTTGTAGGCCTGCCCGATGCCGAAAAAATGAGCATGAACCTGGAGCTCGACAAGTTCTTTACCACACGCAACGATGTGCTGTCGATCCTGCCTGACACGCTCCTGCCCGACTCCATTGCACCGCCGGAGTGGCTGAACGTAAACGGCGTTTTTAAAGGCAATGCAAAAAAGGCGGTATTCAACAGCCAACTGACTACAACTATTGGGTCCGTTGACCTGAAAGGAGACATGAACCTCGATTCGGCATCGGCTACCCGTGGCTTCAAGGCGGCGGCATCCATCAACGATTTTAACCTGGGCGCTTTGCTGATGCAACCTCAGACCATTGGCAAGCTCAACCTGCAGGCTTCCATCAACAGCCAGGGTCTCACCAAAGAAGAAATGACCAGCGCCATGGAGGCCACGGTAAAAAGTTTTGAGTATCAGGGATACCGTTATGAGAACTTCAAGCTGAAAGGTAAAGTGCACAACGATGTGCTGGAGGCGCATGCGGCCCTGCAAGATAAGAACCTCGCCTTTGCCATTGACGGTGACTATAACTTTCAGGAAGAGGTGCCCAAATACAACTTTACGTTCGACCTGAAGGACGCAGACTTCAAAGCGCTTGGCCTGGCGGAGCGCCCCCTGAAAGCGCGGGGCACATTGGATGTGAACATGGCCACGGCGGATTTCAAAATACTCAACGGCTCGCTCGGCATCCGCAAGGTGGCGATCTTCAATGGCGACGCACTCTATGCCGTTGACTCCCTGCTCTTCGCTTCCATTGACCAGGAGGGCCGTTCGGAAATAAAGATCGACTCAGACATCCTGCAGGGAAGCTTCGCCGGCTCTATCAACATTTTTGAGCTTCCCGCCGTGCTCAGGGAATATTTCAACACCTACTATTCCCTGCACGATTCCGTAGAACAGAGCTATGAAGCGCCACAACATTTCAACTTCGCGCTCAAGCTGCGCAAAACGGAGCTGATCACGGACATCCTGCTGCCGGAGCTTACCTCTTTTGACCCCGGTGAGATCAAGGGTGAGTTCGACAGCAAAGACAAACGCCTGGAGCTGAAATTCGATATCACCAAGCTGCAGTACGGCAACATCGGTGTGAGCTCATTCCTGTTCAGCACCAATTCAGACTCCTCCATGCTCAATTACAATGTCTTCGTAGACAAGATCCGCTTTGATTCACTCCAGATAGACGGGCTGGAATTCAACGGCAGTGTGGCCCATGATTCCATCCGAACAAACGTGATCGTGCTCGACTCCCTCGAGCAGCACAAATACGTTATCGGCGGCACATTCTTCAGCCGAGATAAGGAATTCGAGCTGCAACTCTCTCCCCGCGAAATGGTGCTCAACTACGAACCCTGGGATGTGCCCCGCAATAACTACATCCGGTTTGGAGGAGAAAAGCTTGTGGCCAGCAACGTAACGCTCAGCAAAGGAAAAGAAAAAATAATCCTGGAGTCAAAACCTGATCCTGGCACACCACTCTTTGTAGGGTTCAGGGAGCTGAGCCTTAAAAACCTGATGAGCATGGCGGCACAGGACGAACCCGTATCGGGCATCCTGCATGGAGATATCAACCTGTTTCCTGAAAAAGATAACTTCCGGTTTACCTCCGATATCCGGATCAGCGCCCTCACGATAGCCGATATTCCGTGGGGCAACCTGGCCCTTAAGGTTGAGCAAAATGTCACCAACAGATTCGATGTAGACTTCAGCCTTATGGGCGATAATAACGATGTAAAAGCCAACGGCTACTATACTGCCGGCGAGACCGCTGCCATGGACCTCACCGCTTCCATCACCCGTTTCAACCTGGCAGCCATCCAGCCACTGACCGTTGGCCAGGTTCAAAACCTGAAAGGCATCCTTACGGGAGAGATGCGTGTGAAAGGTTCCCCTGAGAAGCCTGACATCGATGGCAGTATCAGGATCAGGGACACACAATTCCTCTCCACTTATCTCAACAGCCAGTTCAACATCAAAGACGAATCCATAACCTTTAATAACCGCGGCATCTCGTTCGATAAATTCCAGCTGGTGGATGAGCGCAATAACACCGCCACCGTCAACGGTATGATCCTGACCAGTGACTACCGTGACTTCCGGTTCAGGTTAGACCTTACCGCCCGTAACTTCAGGTTGCTGAACACTGTGGCAAAGGACAACGAACTCTTCTACGGCAGAATCGACATCGATGCCAACGCACGGATCAGGGGCACAACGGTGAACCCATCCGTAGACATGGAAATGAGCCTTAACGAGGGCGATCACCTGACGTATATTGTGCCTCAATCGGAAGCTGCCGTGCTCGAGCAACAGGGCATCGTGAAATTCGTAGACAAGACCTTCAAGGCCGATCCGTTCATGAAAGAAGTGCAGCGCGAGCTGGCTGACACCATTAAAAGCACCTTCACGGGCATCGACCTCACCGCCAAAGTAGAGCTGAGTGACAAGGAAACGTTTACCGTGATCATCGATCCTACCACCAACGATCAGCTGACGGTAAAAGGCAACACCACGCTCACACTGCAGATGGACCGCTCCGGTGATATGCAGCTCTCAGGGCGTTATGAGATCTCGGAAGGAACGTACAATCTCTCCTTTTACAAATTCGTAAAGCGCGAGTTCCAGATCGAAAAGGGCAGCACCATGACCTGGTCGGGCGATCCGCTGAATGCCGCCATGGACATACACGCCATCTTCAAGGTGGAGACCTCTCCCATCGATCTGCTCGCCAACCAGCTTCAGGGCACAGACCCAAAGGAATCTAACCAATACAAACGCAGGCTTCCGTTCCTGGTATACCTCAACATCGGCGGCCAGCTGCTGAAGCCCGACATTACTTTCAGGCTCGACATGCCGATGGAAGAACGCAACGCCCTGGGAGGAAACGTTTATGCCAGGCTGCTTGACATCAACACGCGGGAATCCGATCTCAACAAACAGGTATTTGCGCTGCTGATCCTGAAAAGATTTATTGCCGACAATCCGTTCGAAAGCCAGAGCGGTGGCAGTCTGGCAGGAACAGCGCGGTCAAGCGTGAGCAAGATCCTCACCGAGCAGCTCAACCGGTTATCGGAGAATGTCAAAGGTGTGGAGCTGAGCTTCGACGTAAAATCATACGAGGACTACTCAACAGGTCAGGCACAGGGTCAAACAGAGCTGCAGCTGGGCCTCTCCAAAACATTGCTGAACGACAGGCTTGTGGTAAAGGTATCCGGCAACATCGATGTTGAAGGACAAAACACCAACCGTGATGCCACAGACTACATCGGAGACCTGGCGCTGGAATACATGCTCACCGACGATGGGCGGTTCCGGATCACGGGATTCCGCAACAGCAACTATGATATGATCGACGGCGAGCTGATCGAGACGGGCGCAGGCCTGATCTACATCAAAGACTACAACACCCTGAGCGAACTTTTCAAGGCCAATGCAAAAACGAAAAACTAATCCGGTATACCCTCTCTTCTCTGCCTTTCAATACAGGCCGTTGCGTTACTTTCTTTTTGCGCTGCTGATGACGGGCTGCACGGCAATGAAGTATGTGCCGGAAAATGAAGTGTTGTACACGGGCTACGAAATAAAGATCAAATCCAAGAAACGGATCAAGTCCAAAAGCCGCATCAACGAGCTGATGGATCAGAACGTATCGCCCAAGCCCAACAGCTCCATCTTCGGCATGCGGCCCGGACTCTGGTTCTACTACAAGGCAGGCCCTACCACACGAAAAAAAGGATTCAGGAGCTTCGTGAAGAACAAGCTTGGTCAGGTACCTATTTACATGCGCGATGTTGATGCCGAAAAAACCGCCACCTTGCTGAAAGGTCATCTCGTGAACAACGGCTTTTTCCAGGCAGAAGTAAAATCGGAAGTGAAGGTCAACGGGAAAAAGGGTAAGGTGATCTATACGGCGTTTCTGCACCGCCCCTACCGGCTGAGAAATATCGACTACCCGAAGAACAATACACTGTTCGCCAACATTGACTCCATCAAACAGAACTCATACCTGAAACAACGCCAGCGTTACAACCTGGAGCGGCTGCAGGCAGAACAAACCAGGATAGAGCAGGAGCTTGAAAATTACGGCTATTTCTTTTTTGACGACCGGCACCTGTTGTTCGAGGCCGACAGCACCGTGGGCGACAAGAAAGTGGATTTATTACTCACCTTGGAAAACGGCGTTCCTAAAAAGGCCAAGCGCATTTACAGGCTGGGAGAAATTTCCGTATTTCCTGATTACACCATCTCGCGCGATTCACTCATCCGCGCAACGGATACACTGAAGGTCCTGGGATATAACTACATCGACCGGCAGAAGAATTACAGGCCGGAGATCATCACCAAGGTCATTAACCTGAAAAAGGGAAACATCTACCGCCGTGAAGACCGCGAGTTCACATTAAGCCACCTGATGAGCCTTGGGTCGTTCAAATTCGTGGATATCAAGTTCATCGAATCACGTCAGGACTCAGCTCTGCTTAACGCGAATATTTATCTCACACCTTACCTGAAAAAATCCATCCGCGCCGATCTTCAGGCCACCTCCAAATCCAACAACTTTGTAGGTCCTGGCCTCACGCTGAAGTTCACAAACCGGAATTTTTTGCGTGGCTCCGAGCGATCCGATATCACGTTAACCAGCGGATACGAAGTGCAGATCAGCCGCAAAACGCCGCAGCCGCTCAATGCCCTCGAGCTTGGCGTGGAATCGGGGCTTTCAGTGCCCAGGTTCATCTCTCCTTTCGACATTTATTACCCTACACGGAAATACCTTCCCAGCACCGATATCAAGCTCGGCTTCCGCCTGCAGCAACGGATCGGCTATTTCCGGCTCAATTCCTTCAATCTGGCCTATGGCTACACCTGGCGCGAGAATACCATGAAAACGCACGAGCTGTATCCCATCGACATCAGCTATATGAAGCTTGGGCATACGTCGCCGAAATTTGATACGCTTATCAACAAGAATCCCTTCCTCGCCCGTTCCCTCGAAAACCAGTTCATCATGGGGGCCCGTTATACCTACACGCTGAATACACAAATGAATCAGGAGCGCACTGAAAAATTCCGCGAGCAACGGTTCGAAAGATCTAACTTTTATTTTAGCGCCAAAGTAGAGTCGGCCGGCAACCTGGTGCAGCTGCTGCGGGGAGGTGAGTTTGACAATGACCTTGACAACGAAAGGCTGAACATTTTTGGATCGGCCTATGCACAGTTCGTTCGTGGAGAAGCAGATTTTCGCTACTACTGGAAGCTGGACAAAAGCAACATGATCGCCTCACGCATCATTGCAGGAACCGGCTATGCCTTTGGCAACTCCATCACCATGCCCTACATCCGTCAATTCTCCACGGGTGGCTCCAACAGTGTCCGGGCATTTCCGGCAAGGTCGATCGGCCCCGGCACGTACTACGTGAAGAACGATAATTCGAATGAGAACAAGATCCTGTTCATCGATCAGCGTGGCGACATCAAGCTCGAAGGAAGCACCGAATTTCGGTTCGATATTGTGAAGATGCTCAAGGGCGCCATATTTGTGGACGCCGGCAACATCTGGTTGTGGCGTGAGAACAACGCATTGGCTGGAACACCGGAACAGCCGACTGTTGATCCTGCCCCAAATCCACATGGAAGGTTCGACCGCGATACTTTTCTGAACGAGCTGGCTGTGGGCACCGGCTTCGGCACCCGCTTCGACTTCAACTTCTTTGTGCTGCGCCTCGATCTCGCCTTCCCCATCCGCAAGCCCTGGCTTCCCGACGGCCAGCGCTGGGTGTTTGATGAGATCGCTTTTGGAAGCAGCCGGTGGCGCGCTGAAAACCTGATCCTGAACATTGCTATCGGCTATCCCTTCTGATGTACACACTGAAAAAACATTCGTGGAATATTTTCCCTTCAACAGTTTCCGGAATGCAGGTATATGAATGGTACAAGTGATGTGCGTATCGTGGACAATAAAGTAAACACATGAAATCAAGTTTTATATTTTTATTGGGTTTGGGGATGGGTACTGTCCTCGGAATTTTAGTAGCACCGGACGCGGGCAAAGTAACCCGGAGAAGGATCAGGGACGAAGCTGACAAGATCATCGATAAGGCGCTGGCAAAAAAACGTCTGAAAGAGACTGCAGTAGAGGCAGCACCCGAGGTGTTAGTGGTGACTGAAGAAGAACGTTATACGATTTAAACCGGCAATTTTATGAGCGAATTATTTTATCGGGCAGCAGGTGCTATTCTCGCTCCGTTCCGTTACGCAGAACGTGAAGTGCAGCACATGAAAGAGGTTGCCAAAGAAGATATCCAGGAATTTATTGCCAACTTGATCAAGCTGAGCCTGATCTCGGTTGCGTCATTATTATTCCTGCTTTTCATCAGCATCACTGTGGCAGCGGCCATCAACGACTCGGCTAACAGCAGCTATCTCGGCTGGGCGATCGTTGCAGGTTTTTACCTCCTCATTGGTATAGGGCTCTATATCTGGAGGGAGACCACACGTGATAAGAAAAAACCGGTGGCAAATACGAGGAGGCCGGCAGGAGTTTGAGAAAAGAAGCCAGGAGCCAGGAGTAAGAAGCCAGGAGGCGAAGACTATTTCTCGCCTCTGTCACACCGTATTCACTTACTAACCAGTAGTGCAGGTGCACTGACTAAAAAAAGTGAATGGCATTAGTATTTAGCCCTGAAGGGCGCGCAATATTGGATAGCGCCGGGTAAAGCCTGGCGCTATCGCATTCGGGATTTAACGTGCCACAAGCAATCCATATCTTCACATTTTTTGGCACGTAACAGAAAACGTCCGGTCCGTGATAGAAAGTCGCAGACGCGTCATCCAACACATCACTCCATTTTATTCAACAAAAAAGCCATTGAACAGAATTGTTCGCCGCTGGCCATGTCGGCTATGAGCTACTCCTGAAACTTTGTTATCTTAAAACGCAAATTTTAAGAACCCCTATGCGCATGAGACCTTCCCCTGTCTTTTGGTTATTGTTATGCTTTGTATCCAACAGCCTATTATACGCACAAAAAAAACAACCTCAGGTATATTATCCCGACAAGAACCTGTGGGAAAAGCGCACACCCGAGAGCATGGGTATGAATGCAGCGCTGCTGAAGGAAGCCATTGACTTTGCCATTCAGAGCGAAACAAATGCTCCGCGCGACCTCAAGGAAGCCCATTACCTGAGCGCTTTCGGCAGGGAGCCTTTCGGATTTCCCGTCGGCCCCATGAAAGAACGCGGCGCACCGAGCGGCCTCATCATCAAAAATGGTTATATCGTTGCCGAATGGGGTACACCACAACGCGTAGACCTGACCTTCAGCGTGGCCAAAAGTTTTGTCTCCACCGTGGTGGGCCTGGCTGTGCAGAACGGACTTATCGCCAGCGTAAACGACAAGGTGCATCCTTATATGGCGCCCGTCATTCCATACACCCCTGCCCGGCTCGGCGAGAATAAGGCCGACCTGCTCAGGCAGGAAGAGGTCATCGAGCTCTTCAACACCGAGCACAATCAGAAGATCACGTGGGACCACCTGCTGCGCCAGACCAGCGACTGGGAAGGAACCTTATGGGGAAAACCCGACTGGGCCGATCGTCCGCAAGGCTCCTCCGCAGAGTGGCTCACACGTCCGCGAAATGAGCCCGGCACCGTGTATAAATACAACGACACGCGCGTGAATGTGCTGGCCCTGGCGGCGCTGAACATCTGGCGCAGGCCGCTGCCCATGGTCTTAAAAGAAAAGATCTTGGACCCGATCGGCGCCTCCGATACATGGCGATGGACAGGTTATGAGAATTCATGGATCGTGCTGGACGGTGTGCTGGTGCAGTCGGTGAGTGGCGGATCGCACTGGGGTGGCGGAATGTTCATCAACGCTTACGACCAGGCGCGCTTCGGTTACCTCACGCTTCGAAGGGGACGTTGGAAAGACAAACAGCTCATCGACGAAAGCTGGATCCGCATGGCGCTCACACCCACAACCGCTGAGAAGACCTATGGCTTCATGAACTATTTCCTCAACACCGATAAAACGTTATATCCGAGCGCACCCGCCACGGCCTTCGCGCACATCGGTGCCGGCACAAACATGGTCTACGTAGATCCCGAGAACGACATCGTGATCGTTGCCCGCTGGATCGACAACAAAGCGTTGGATGGGTTGATCGGGAGGGTGTTGAAGAGTATGGAACGCTAGGTTATTGTTGCCAGTTGCCGGTTACCAGTTGCCGGGTCTGAGCAGTGTAATGTCAAAGTTCAGTGCGTTGATCTCAAACTGATCGAAGCCTGGTATGTGAAATCGGGGAGGTACGAAACCGGCTACCTGGCAACTGGCAACCGGTAACCTTACTGTCTCTTTTTCCCATTTACGCCTCCCCTCCGGTTACGGTTGCGACCGTTGGAGAACCTGCGTTTCGGTTTGGAACCTGTGGCGGAAATGGCCGGCCCTTCTCCCAGGTCAGCGGGCAGCGGAAGTTTGGCGATCTCTTTGCCGATCAGTTTTTCGACACGCAAAAATTTGTGATGATCCTTTTCGTTGACGAATGTGATGGCAACACCAGTGCGTTCTGCGCGGGCCGTTCTGCCGATGCGGTGCACATAGTCTTCTGCGTCGTGTGGCGTATCATAGTTGATGACAAGACCAATGCCTTCCACATCGATACCACGTGAAAGAATGTCTGTACCGATGAGGATCTGCAGTTGTCTGTTCTTGAAGCGGTTCAGGATCTGCTCCCGTTCCGCCTGCTCCAGGTCTGAGTGAAAGGATTGCGCTGAAAGGCCGGCCCTGGCAAGCTCGGAGCCCAGCCGCTTCACATTCTCTTTCGAGTTTGAGAAGATGATCACGCTCTTGTAATCGTCCTGGTTGAGCAGTCGTTTCAACAAAACATTTTTCTGGTGATCGTACAGCAGGTAGGCCTGCTGCAGAATACCTTCTGCAGGTTTTGAGATAGCGATGTTCACCTCCTTAGGCTGAACCAGTATCTGGTTTGCCAGTGTGCGGATGCGCGGCGGCATGGTGGCGGAGAACAACAGGGTCTGCCGCTTGGTGGGCAGGTATTTGATGATCTTGACGATGTCGTCGAAGAATCCCATGTCGAGCATCCGGTCTGCTTCGTCGAGCACCAGGTGCTGCAGGTGATTGAAATCAATGGTGCCGGAAGCAAGCAGTGCTATCAGGCGGCCCGGAGTGGCAATAATGATGTCTGCGCCCTGTTCCAGTGCCTTGCGCTGCTGATCCCAGGTGGCGCCGTCGTTACCGCCATATACCGGAATGGAGCTGACGCCGAGAAAATATCCGAATCCTTCAACCTGCTGGTCGATCTGCAGGGCAAGCTCTCGCGTGGGCGCGATCACAAGCGTGTTCAAATGACGTTTCTCAGAGTGTACGATCTTGTTGAGGATGGGCAGAATGTAGGCTGCTGTTTTACCGGTTCCTGTCTGCGCACAGGCGATCAGGTCATGGCCGGAAAGGATTACTGGTATCGTATTCTCCTGCACAGGCGTCGGCTTGGTATAACCCATGGAATCCAGTCCATCCAGAAGGCGTTCGTCGAATTTAAAATCTTGAAAAGTCAATGTTGTAAGTGAATTGTTGAAAAATATTGGCAGCGGGGCGTTTCCGAATTACGTTTCCCAAGGTAAAAAAGCGGAAGATAGTCAAAAAATCAACGCTGATTATGGGATTTTTAGGATTAATCTGATTATTGATTTGCAGGATTAACAAAGATCCAACCTCGATTGTTCCGATTTCAACCACGATTACTGGATTAACAGGATTCAAGCTCCTGAATTAGTCCTGTAAATCCTTCAATCCAGGTCCTGGTCTAATCCTGTAAATCCTTTAATTCTGGTCTAATCCTGGTTTAATCTTGATGCTTCGGAACGATACCTGATCGCCATGATCTTGCAGGAGGATGTGGCCCTTTTCAGCCATGCCGAAGTTCTGCCACTGCTGGTATTTGCTGCGGGCTACCAGGGCCTGGTAAACCGGTGATCCTCGCTGGTATTCCACCACCTTGTAGCCGTTCAGCCAATGCTCTACGCGGTTATCAGGATACACTACGATACGGCCGCTGTTCCATTCTCCAATAGGACGTTGCCCGCGTTTAATCTTCAATGACGGGATGAGGTCATATAGCGATGCGATAGTCCGGTTGACTACAACACCCTGTTTGGCATCAGGATGTTTTTCATCATCCAGCACCTGGTATTCAAGCCCGATGGCCGAGCCGCTGTTACCTTCCTTCTCTGTAACAAAGTATTTAACACCGCTGTTGGCTCCTTCGGTAAGCCTGAACTCGAACTGCAGATCGAAAGCGCCGAACGTTTCTTTCGTGATGATGTCGCCACCATTCTGTGATTCAGCACCGCTTGATTTGAGCACGCTCAGCACACCATCTTCGATCTTCCATCCCTGTGCGGGGAACTGCTCCTTGTAGGCGCCCCTCCACCCTTCCGTTGTTTTGCCATCCCACAAGAGCTTCACGCCGTTCTGTTTCTCCTGCGCTGAAAGGGTATTGGGAACGAGGTTCACCACAAAGAGTTTGTCCCAGACATACGGCTTCAGGTCCTTGGTCTGGATGCGGATGTTCCGCCACCGCACCTGCTGGCCTGCCTCCTCGGGTTTGCTGATGGCGTGAACCTGCAGAGCAATAAAACCTTTCGAGGTCATGTTGTCTACCAAATGTGCCGTCGGAATACGGTTCACCCAAATGCGGATCACGTCGCCGATGCACTCGATCCGGCACGAGTTCCATTCACCTTTCCGGTAAGCTTTCTTTCCTTCGGGATTGTATTCCAACGGATAGAGCCAGTCGCGGCGCGCTTCGTCATAGATGCCACCTGTCCATGCGCGCGCCGATGGATCGATCTCCATCTGGTAGCCATGCACCCTGCCGTTCTTGAATTCCGGTTTGCTTTCGCTCCTGAACTGAATGCCCGAATTCATCTCCGCATCGAGCCTGAACTCAAGCTCCAGGATAAAGTCTTCGTAAATGGATTCAGTGGTTAAAAAAGAGTTGGGCTCATTGTAAACTGTTGTGCCCACGATCTCACCATTCTTTACCTCATACTTTGCGTTACCATTCAGCTGCTTCCAGCCCTTCAGATCTTTACCATTGAACAGCTCTGTCCAGTTACCACGCACCTGAGCTCCTGTGGTGATACTTACTAGACATAGAAAGAATAAACTCAGATATTTCATATTTAAAGATAGTTAAAAGGAGTAAGAAGTAAGGAGTAAGTAGAAAGGAGGCTGCGCTCATTCTTACTCCTTACTACTTACTCCTTACTTCTTTTCTTCTAAAACGTGTACCAAAGACTAAGCGATCTTAACAGCACGCATCGTCTTGCTACTCTCACCACAAGCTTCGATCAAGCGAATCCCATCCCGCGATTCTTCGGGTTTCACAGCAAGAGGTTTGCCATGGCAGATCGCTTCATACAAATTATCGTAGAAGCTCAGGTAATTGCCGGGGATTGTCTCGATGAGGCCGTTATAGTTCAGGCCGTTGACGGTGGTATTAAGTTTGCCCCACCATTCTTTGCTCTCGCTTCCCCATCCCGGCGTGCCCGGAATTTTTTTGTCTTTCAGCGCCTGCTCCTGCGGATCGAGCCCGTATTTGATGAACGAACCCTCCGTGCCATGCGCGATATACCGGGGGCCCGGCTCGCGTACGAGATAACTCGACTTGACGATCACATGAAAATCTTTGTAGGTAAGACGGATGTCATAAAAATCATCCACCTTTCCTCCCGGCCGCTGCGCACCCAGGCGCGCATCAACAGACAAGGGCATGCCGAACAACACCAGCGCCTGATCGAGCATGTGCGACCCGAGGTTGTAAAGAATGCCCGTACCTTCCTTGGCTTCCTCCTTCCAGGTATTGGCTTCGATATAATTTCTAAAGCGATCATAGTGAAGCTCGAACTCCACCAGCTTTCCCACCAGCTTTTGTTCGATCACCTTCCTCACCGTCATAAAATCTCCATCCCAGCGGCGGTTCTGGAAAACGGTGAGTATTCGCTTTTGCTTGGCGGCCAGCGCGATGAGCTCATCGGCCTGCTGTGCCGTGACGGTAAATGGTTTTTCTACGATCACATGCTTGCCTGCGTTCAGGGCATCTTTCGTATAGCTGTAGTGCGATTCGTTGGGTGTGTTCACGATCACCAGCTCAACAGCGCTGTCTTTCAGGATCTCTTCGGGCGTGTTGACGAGCCTGTGAGCATGCTTCGCCGGCTTTCGCAGGTCGCGCTGCATCACGGATGAGATCTGAAAGCCCGGGTGCGCATCGAGCAGCGGGCCGTGAAAGACCTCGCCCGACATGCCATAAGAAAATAAAGCGGTGTTGATGATGCGGGATGACATGACTGTACTTGATTGATTTGTGTATAAGTTAACGTATCTGCCACTAATTAAAGGTCCACGGTCCACAGTCGACAGTCCACTTTCCACAGCCCCCACCCCATGAAACCGGTATCCTGAGCGATGCATGTGAGGCGGTAATGTGCGAGCGAATGATCCCCTATTCTTTACTGCGTACTTACTACGAAAGCTTGTCTTACAAAGTGCACTTCCGCCATATGGGGATCCTTCACTCCCGCCAGCCAACGCACTTCCATCGTTCAGGATGACGGGCCTAACCGTCTGCGGGTCCGTGGACTAGCCATAAAAAAGCCAGTCTGAATAATTCAAACTGGCTTTTATAAAAATGACTCAGGCCATGATGCTAGTTCTCGGAGTCAGCGCCGAGCTCCTTCAGGCGTTTGATCACGCGTTGCTCTTTAGCGTCATCACCGAGGTAATAATAAATGGTTCTCAGCCTGTCGAGCACATCCACATCTTTCGGGTTCAGCTGTTCAGCTTTTTCCCAGTAAGGAAGTGCGATCCTGTATTTCTCAACCAGCAGCTTGTCGAGCTCAGCTGATTTTTTCTTATCGGCAGCAGACATGCCCAGGCTTTTCAGCTGATCCCTGATCTTGTTGGCGTCGATCAGGTAGATCTGCGCCAGGTAATATTGGGGATCGAAATAGTTCGGGTCGATCTTCAGCGCATCCTGGAAGTTTTTCTTCGCTTCTTCCCAGTTCTCTATTTTGGAGTTGGTGTAGCCGAGATAGAAGTGCAGGATCTTGTTGTTCGGTTCTTTCTGCACTGCTGCTTCAAGGCTTCCTTTTGCTTCCTGGATCTTGTTCTGGTCGATCAGCAGACCGATCTCCAGCTTCGGAAAATCAGGGTTTGTAGGCAATGCCGCTTTACCTTTGCGCACCACTTCAAGGGCCTTGTCCTTGTTCTCCATAGGGCCGGCGTTGTAGATCTGGTAAAGGATCAGGTACGCATCTTTCGACTTGCCGCCCTTCTCGAGGTACTTGTTGATGTTCTCGATGGCCAGCTCGTTGTTCTCGTTCTGTTGTGCCACGAGGCCGGTAACATAATATGTCAGCGTATCGTTGCTGTAGGTCTTGATCTGGCTTTCGAAGATCTGCTTGGTCTTGCCCAGGCTCTTGAGACTGCCTTCGTTGTCAGCGTCGTCCTGGAACTGCTTGATACCTTTGTCAAGGTAGTAGTTGGCAAGCATTTCCAGCTGTTGCGACTTGGTCACGGGCATAATGCTTCCGGGATCCTGTGTGAAGTACTCGGAGCCTGACTTGCCAAGCTGATCGGCTTTTGCAAAAGACTCGAGCGCTACTTTCAACGGATCGGGATCAAGCGACTTGAAGGATTCGTTGGACGTTGTATCAATCGCCGCATAGATCAATCCGCGGTAATACCAGGTCTTTCCGTCATTCATGGTCTTCTCATAGGTAGTTGCCGCATCGATCATATCCTTCGCCTCATTCAGCTTGCCCTCCTTCATCAGATTCAATGCTTTATTGATATTTGGCTTAGGCTGTTTCTGCGCAAAAACAGCTACGCTGGCCAGCATCAACATCAGAAAAATTAGTCGTTTCATTTCTATGTTGTTTAATTGTTTGTAGTTGACTGGTTTAAGTTCTCTCCTTCTATTTTTTCTATTTTCTGTATTTTTTCCACAGAGGAGATCCGGTCATCGTCGTTGAGCTTGATGAGGCGTACACCCTGTGTTGCCCGGCCCATTACCCGCAGCTCTTTCACTTCAATGCGGATAGTGATGCCTGAGCGGTTGATGATCATGAGCTCATCGTCATCGCCCACTTCCTTGATGGCAACAAGTTTGCCAGTTTTATCCGTGATATTGATGGTTTTGACGCCCTTTCCGCCACGGTTGGTGATGCGGTAATCATCCATCGACGAACGTTTGCCGTAGCCGTTCTCCGATACCACCAGCAGGTTCGCATCCTCGCGGGTGATACATACCATGCCGATCACCTTATCGGCCTCCGAATCCAGCGTTACACCGCGAACACCAGCGGCAGTACGGCCCATCGGACGCACCTGCGATTCGTTAAAGTGAACCGCCTTACCCTCGCTTTTCGCGATCACAATATGGTTGTTGCCATTGGTAAGCGAAGCGTTGAGCAGCCGGTCGCCCTCATGAATGGTGATGGCGTTAATGCCGCCCTGGCGTGGACGCGAATAGGCTTCCAGTGATGTTTTTTTGATGATGCCCCCTTCGGTACAGAGGATCACAAAGTTGTTCGTGATGTAGTTCTCATCCTGCAGGTCTTTCACATTGATGATAGACCTCACGTTGTCGCCGGGTTCGATGTTGATGAGGTTCTGGATAGCCCTTCCCTTCGAGGTCTTGTTGCCTTCCGGGATCTCGTAGGCTTTCTTCCAGTATACTTTGCCCTGGTCGGTGAAGATCAGCAGGTAGTTATGTGCTTGCGCGATGAAGAGGTGCTCCGTGAAGTCGTCCTCTTTGGTGCTCACACCGCGTGAACCCACGCCTCCCCTTCCCTGGGTACGGTACTCAGACAACGAGGTACGCTTGATGTAACCCTGGTTGGAAATGGTGATGAGCATTTCCTCGTTCGGGATCAGCGCTTCCACCGTGATATCGTCGTCGTGCGGAACTACCTGCGTTCTGCGTTCGTCGCCGTAGCGCTCTCTCAGCTCCGTGAGCTCGTCCTTGATGATCTGCATCCTGATGTGTTCGTGCGCCAGGATCTCGTTCAGACGTTCGATGAGCTGTTTCACTTCTTTGTATTCCTCCTGGATCTTGTCACGCTCAAGTCCTGTGAGACGTTGCAGACGCATGTCGAGGATCGCCTTCGCCTGGATCTCGGAGAGACCGAAGCGTGTCATCAGGCCGTCTCTGGCAGTATCCGGATCTTTCGAATTGCGGATCAGCGAGATCACTTCATCGAGATTGTCGAGGGCGATCAGGTATCCTTCGAGGATGTGTGCCCGGCGCTCGGCTTCCGCCAGCTCAAACTTCGTTCTGCGTACCACCACTTCATGGCGATGCTCTACGAAATGTTTGATCAGGTCTTTGAGGTTCAGCGTCTGTGGCCGGCCTTTCACCAGCGCCACGTTGTTCACGCCGAACGTAGACTGAAGCTGCGTGTATTTGAAGAGGTTATTGAGTACGATGTTGGGTACAGCATCGCGCTTGAGGTCGTAAACCACCCGGTATCCCTCACGGTCTGACTCGTCGCGGATATCGGAAATGCCTTCGATCTTCTTTTCGTTGATGAGCGCTGCCGTCTTCTCGATCATCATGGCCTTGTTCACCATGTAGGGAACTTCCGTAACGATGATCTGATCTTTGCCGCTGGCGCTGGTAACGATCTCTGCCTTGGCACGGACCACAATTTTGCCCCTGCCGGTGAGGAACGCTTCCTGTACACCAGACACACCGTAGATGATGCCACCGGTCGGAAAATCGGGAGCGGTGATATACCGCATCAGCTCCTGAACAGTGATCTCGCGGTTGTCGATATAAGCGATAATGCCATCCACCACTTCACGCAGGTTGTGCGGCGCCATGTTCGTAGCCATGCCCACGGCAATACCGGAAGATCCGTTCAGCAGCAGGTTGGGGATTTTGGCGGGAAGTACAGACGGTTCAGTGAGCGAGTCGTCAAAGTTAGGCTGAAAATCGACCGTATCCTTGTTGATATCGGCCAGCATTTCTTCAGCAATCCTGCGCAGCCTGGCTTCGGTATAACGCATAGCGGCAGGAAAATCGCCGTCTATGGAACCGAAGTTTCCCTGGCCATCCACAAGCGTATAGCGCAACGACCAGTCCTGGGCCATACGCACCATGGTATCATATACCGAGGCGTCGCCATGGGGGTGATATTTACCAAGAACCTCACCGACGATCCTGGCTGATTTCTTATAAGGTTTGTTGTAGTTGACGCCCAGTTCCTGCATCCCGTAAAGGACCCTGCGATGAACTGGCTTCAGTCCATCCCGTACATCGGGAAGAGCCCTCGACACGATCACCGACATCGAATAATCGATGTAAGCTCCCCTCATCTCATCTTCAATATTGATCGGAATTATGCTTTGCCTTCCTGGGGGCAAACCACCACTTTCTTCTGCCATTTAAATTGCGTTTTTTAAGCTGGAATTACGTTTTTTTACAGCCGTGCAAGATAAGAAATAGTCTTCAAGTTTGAAGTTTAAAATTTAAAGTTTCAGGTTCTGGAACCGTGCCTCGCCCAACTTTAAATTTGAAACTTGAAACTTCCAACTAATAAGGGTTGAGCTTCTTCTTGTTCTTCCCCTTGTACTTGATCAGTGTGGGATAGTTCTCGCCGTAGTGGGGGTTCTGCTTTTTGTAGATGGGATGGCGGCGGCTGCGGTATTCGCGGTTGCCATGGGCATGGTTGATCTGGGCATGGCAATCTTTCAGGAAGCACCTTCTCAACTCGGGTAAACGATAGGTTGCGCCAATGCTGAGATAAGCGGCATTGAGCCTGTGGGTGATGCTCTGGCTGGTCTCGGGTATCGACAGCTTGTAGTTCTTGAACTCGAACGAGGGCCGCACAAATACCTTGAAGTACTCTGACATCTCACGCTCCAGGCTCACACCAAGGTTGAAGTACATTCCTTTTTTGATCAGGCTGTCGTCGAACTGGCTGCCGAGCTTGTATCCGCCCACGTTGGCATCCACTACCACCACGTATTCATAGTAACGATAGACCTTGGCCCCGAGCAGCAGGAAATACTTTTTCAGGAAGAAGTTGTTAGCCTGCGGCGAAAATGAGCTGATGCTGCCGCCGTAGCTGATGGGTTTGAACTTGCCCAGGTGTGTGAATTCGTAGGAGTATCCCCCGCCGATCCGGTAGCGGTCGATTTCCACATGCACCGTTGCCTTCAGGGGGATGCTGAAAGTTTTGCTTCGGAAGCCGATGGTTGCTGTATCTGAGTTCACGGAGAACGCGCCCGACGTTGTGGGGTATGTGGAAGGTGTTACTTTATTGAACCAGTCGCCATAACGTACGCCCGCGTTATCGTGGTCAAAGATCAGGGGCAGCGAGTCGGGCTGCTGAATGATGCCGAAGCTGTCGAGCTTGTGATTGACGAATACCTGGCCGTAACCAGTGCTAAGGCTCACGTGGAGCTTGCTGAGCAACAACCGCAGCACACCACTCTTCTGGCGCTCGATGTAAAAATGCTCAAGGGGTATGGTGGCAGCCTTTTCGGACTTGTATTGCGCCCAAAGCAGCGGCATACCCGCCAGGGTGAACACCAGGGTCAATATAGCAGTTAAGCGCTTCAGGACGATGGATTTAGGTCTTCCAAGTACAACCGTAAGCCACTAAAAATCTGGCTTTTAAGGGATAAAAATAAGGGAATTGTTATAAACATCCTATACGTTTCTTTCCGGGGCAGCTCAATACATGCGGTAAGGGGCCGATGAAGTTTCTAACGAAGAGAAGGTATGGAATAGTGTCTGGTGCTTTTTGGCCTGGTAGGTGAAATTGTACCGCGCCTCATCAGCGCCACCCTGAAGCCTGAAGGTCACCTGGTTACTGCCTTCGTTCAGGGGCACACGCGAATAAAAGATGCTGTGTGGCAAGGTCTGCCAGTTGCGTGTATCCGCCTTTTCGGTGATGGCATTGACGGCGCCGATCAGGGCCCCCAGGCGGTCATCTTCCTTCTTGAGGCTGTGCTCCGTTGCCTTCTTCAGCGCCGCCCGCAAGAGACCTTTGCTGAACTCCAGCATCATCCTTTGCTTCAGGCTGTAGAAGGCTATCTTGTTGATGTCTTCGGTCAGCTCCATCGCGTACGAAACACTGTCTTTATCCAATACTGCCGACTGAAAATACATGTCCCGTTCGATGTACCGGGGAAAGGCTACACGCAGCACCTCGATGCTTCGCAGGTCTGACTTCTCTTTTTTCTCGTCTACCTTGAATGGAAACGCGATGCCCAGGTTCTGGTTCGTAAAAACAACCATGTTGCTCTGGCTGTGATCCATGATGAAGTTGATGTTCCACTCACTTTTGACCGGGGCCAGTCCGTTGTGCCAGAAGAACACGAGCTCCGCATCAGGCTTCACGGGTTTGTAGCTCTCCATGCCGAACTTTGTTTTGAACTCGTCGAACTCGTCTCTGAAGCCCGTCCACCAGGCCGTGTTCAGCAGGTCTTTTTTCAACTGCTCCGGTACCTGGAGCCCGAACATTTCGGCGTAATCGGTCTCATAGATCTCTACGGCGTTGCGATAGGCGATGAATGCGTTATTGTAATCACCGGTAGACTGGTAAATGATGCCCATCAGCGTGTGTGCAAAAGCATCGCGCTGGTATTTTTTCTCGGCGCTGTACTTATCGCTGAGCTGGTTCAGCCTGATGTTGAGGCGGCGGCATTCCACCAGGGCCTGGTCGGGCTTATTCATCTTGAGGAAGTTGATGGCCTTGAAGTACAGCAGCATCAGGTGCTCGTGATCCTCTCCACGATACATCACCAGGTTGGGGTTGGTGAGGTATGAAGCTGCTTCGTTGATGTAGTTGATGCGGTAGTCTTCGCCGAAGAGAAAAGCTTTTTCGAAGTATTCATTGCTCTCTTCATATTTACCCAATACAGAAAGCAGAAGACCGTTATTCACAAAGTAGATGAACTGGCTTTTGCTCGTAGCGAGGTTGTCTTTCTCCTGGAGGGTCTGCAACGCTTTCTGAAGGTCGCCTTTTTCGAATTCGGCGTTAAAGTCCCAGTGTTGCTGATAGTAGGTAGCGCAGGAAATGGCAGAGATAAGGATAACGAATATCGAAAACCGAATACTGAATTTTGAAGTAATGGACCAGCCTTTTGTCTCCGGAAGATTCATCGGTCAGAAAGGATCAGTTCTTGACGTACTTCTTGATCTCGTTCTGGCCGTACCAGATGCGCTTGTTGGTCTCTATGTCGGTCAGGTACAGGGTTGTGATGTAGTTGACAACCCTCTTCTTGTTGTACACATCGGTTTCGGAGGTCATCTCGCCAAACAGCATCACGTCTGCGCCCAGCTCTTTGCCCCACTGCTTCACGGTGGAGGCATCGGCATAATCCTGCTGCTCTGCCCTTTCAACCCTGAGCTTGTCCCTGAACTCGCCTGACTCAACCAGGTCTGCAACGTTCGAATTGTGGATCACCACTTCGAATTTCTTCACGAAGTTATCGGCGTCGATGTGTTCAGCGGTTTTGTTCCTGATGGTGCCTACTACGATCACCGGTTTACGGTTCTTGGAAGAGGCGTAGGTCTTGAACGAAGGAGAATCAAAAAGATCATAGATCATCTGGTCTGCCACCTTCCGTGAATCGACATCATTCCAGCGTCCGCTGAGGTCGATCTCGGAAGAAGGGTCGATACGGGTGACCTTCCGCGTCTGGCATGAAGCAGAGACCAGGAAGAGCAGAAGTAGCAGGGAAGTGTAAACCTTAAGCATAGTATTGTCTTTCAGTCAAAAATCTTGCCGTTTTCTGCGGCATTTCAGATTTGAAGGTTCAAATTTTTAGTTTCTTCGGATCGCGACGGGCATCCTGGATCGTGATTATTTCTATCGCTTCGTCCACGATCTGGTAATAAAGAATCACCTGCCTGGTAACCACACATCTGCGAACAGATCGCTTTTTAGAAGAGACCCTCATACATTAAAGGTGTTTGGGAGAGCAGCTTGATTTTGCCTTGCAGGGTCTTTAAAAATTTTTCTCTCACACGCTTCGACCACTTGATCTCAAGATACTGAAGTATGTCATCCAGGTTTCCCTCCGCACGCTCGGAGATCCAGACCTTCCTCATTTAAGACGCGACGATAAAGCCTCGAAAAAATCCTTTTTCCTGCCAGCTTCCAGGTCAGAAATGCCCGCCTCGATATCCTGCTTTTGCTCTTCATTCAGCGCATCCCACCAGTCAGCTTCGGTCTCCTTTTTCAAAGCAGCTATTTTATTGATGAGGCTCTCATCTTCGATCCCCGTCAGCCACGCTATCAGCTCTATTTTTTTGATCGATAAGTCCATATTGCGGTGAACTGTATCCTGTAAATTTAATGCTTTATACGCAAAAAAGGTAGATAAGGTCTATCTCGCTATTTCGGATTGTTTCAGATTGCTGATCACCTCTTTCGGATCGTTGGCGCTGAACACGAAGTTGCCGGCTACCAGAATGCTGGCACCTGCTTCTAATAACGGTTTTGCGTTCTGCTGGTTTACGCCACCGTCGATCTCGATCAGGGTCTTGGCACCAGCGCGGGCGATCATCTCCTTGAGGGCAGCCACTTTTCGATAGGTATTCTCGATGAATTTCTGTCCACCGAAGCCAGGGTTTACAGACATCATGCAGACCACGTCGATATCGGTGATCACGTTCTCAAGCTCGGTAATGGAAGTATGGGGGTTGATGGCGACCCCGGCCTTGGCGCCTAACAACTTGATTTGCTGCAGGTTGCGATGAAGATGCGGGCAGGCTTCCACATGCACGGAGATCACCTCGGCACCGGCTTTCCGGAAGGCCTCCACATACCGCTCAGGCTGCACGATCATGAGGTGCACATCCAGGGGCTTTTTTGCATGGCGATGGATAGCCTCCGTTACAGGGATCCCGAAAGAGATGTTCGGCACAAATACCCCGTCCATGATGTCGACATGGATCCAGTCGGCTTCGCTCTCGTTGAGCATTTTTACTTCACGTTCCAGGTTGGCAAAGTCTGCCGCAAGAATGGATGGGGCGATGATGGGAAGATTCATTTTCTAAAATCGATCCCAAAAATAATGAATTATTGTTAACCCGTTACAGACATTCCGGGATCCTTCACACACACATCCACCACACAGTCACAGCTCAGGATACCGGTGCTGACCACACAGCTGTGGACTGTCGACTGTCGACCGTGGACTGTCACCCTCTCACCTTCGCAGCACTCTCCTTCGCACCATTGGTAGCGGCTAAAACCTTCGATGCTTTTCTCAGGTCGCCTCCGTCAATGATAATACCTTCGGAGTCTGTGCCTTCGAGCTGCAGGAAAACTTTGGCTGGCGTGAGCACCCGCGTGGCAGACAGCAGCACATCTTTCGATCGTGTGAAACGCATCACACTCTCCGCGTCAGGATTACCCTGTACATTCAGGGATGCGATCGAAGCGTCCTGCACATTATCAAACACCACCGCGGGACGCAGGTCGGGCTGCTCATATTCAAGACGTACATTCTGAAGGGTAAGTCCTTTCACATTGCGGGCATACAGGCCATAGGCAGGTGGTCCGAACGGCGCGGTACCCCACACGCCAAAGTATTCGCTGGTGATCTGCGGCACATCACGTTTGGCGGCCTGTGCTGCGGTTCCTCCACCGGCATAGGTCACGTGCACATCTGTAAAGCTGATGTTCTCGAGGTAAGCATCGCCCATGCCGTTGAGGGTGATGCAGGAGTTCACTTCGCCGTCGTAGACACTTACTTCGAACGGAATATCAGGGTGGTTGACGGGACGCGGTACTACCGTGGCGCGGATGCTATTGAAGACAATATTTCTTACAAACGACTGCCGCTCATTTTCTTCGCTCTGGCTGGTATTGCCTCCGTTGCCTTTTCTTCCAAACCCGATGCCGATAGGGCCCGTTACATTTCGCATCACTATGTTGGAGAAAGTAAGGTTCTCGATCTGTGCGCGGCCGGCGCTGATCTTGATGGGGCACCCATATGTCTCATAGATCAGGCAATTAGTTACGGCGATGTTCTGTGCTTCGCCACCGCCGAACCGGAAGATGGACCAGCGCGTGCTGAAGGTACAGTTGGTGATGGTAACAAATTGATTGCTTCCAAACAACGCGCAGGCATCATCCTGGCAGGCTACATCACAATTGGAGACGTGTACATGCTGGCTGCTGTTGAAGTGGAATCCATCGTTATTCTTGTTGATGCGGTTATAGATCCTCACGCCCTGGATGTTCACATACTTACATTGTAAAATGCGGAAACAGTGATAGGCGCTGCGGGTGAAGAATGTATCACGCACCACGAGGTTGTTGCATTTATAAAAGATGACGAGGTGAGGCCGGTCAACGTTACCGCCTACCTGTCCTCCGGGACCAGTGCCATCTCCTTTGCCGGTATAAAACGTGCCACCATTTCCATCGATGGTGCCGCGTCCTTCAATGGTAACATTGTCTGCGTTAGCTGCAAAGAGCATCACGATGTTTCCGTTCCCTGAAGGTACACCTTTGCCATCCTGGTAATCTTTCCGTTGCGTGCTGCCCAGCAAACGACCCTGCACGGCCAGATGAAGCGTGACATTGCTTTTCAGTTCGATCGTACCGACAATAAAATCGCCTGCAGGCACCAGCACTGTGCCTCCCTTATCGCGATGCGCTGCGTCGATGGCAGTCTGCACAGCCGCCGTATCGAGCGAAGTGCCATCGCCCTTGGCTCCGAAGTCGCGAATGTTATAGATCTTTGCGCCCAGGAGCTTGTCATCGTTTGCCGGTGTTGGTGTTGCGGCATTCGCTTCGGAGCCCAGGAGCGCTACCCCAACCGTGGTGGCAAGCGCAGGAGCGGAAACTTGTTCAAACCATTGGCGTCTGGAAAGCAGGTTCATGGGTGTGATGGTTTACGTATGACCTTAAGACGCAGGAACCGCGCGCCGCCCCTTACGGCTCCGAAAGCACTACGGCGCCGCACAGACATAAAAAAAGCCACCCCCGGAAAGGGATGGCCTCTGTCAGCTTATAGATCTTGTTTAAGGCATGGGCGCGGTGCCTTCGTGTTTCATTTTGAAAATTTCTTTGTCGATGCGGTACAAGCCGCCATCAGCAGTACCGATCAGGTCGAAGATCTCGATGCACCGGCGTGCCTGCTGCTCTTCTTCGAGCTGTTCGTCAAGATACCACTGCACGAATTTGGCAGTCTGATAATCCCTTACCTTGTGACAATGTTCCGTGATGCGGTTAAAGCTTTCGGTGATGGCGATCTCGGACTCGAGCGCCTTCACAAAAACATCCCGCAAGCCTTCGAAGTTTCTTTCAATATTGGTCACCTCTGGCGAAATAGCGAGGCCTCCATTGTCTGCAATGTAATTGAAGAGCTTCATCATGTGCTCACGCTCTTCATCCGATTGTCTTTTGTAGAAATATCCGCTGCCATTCAGGCCCTGGGCATAGCACCAGGCAGACATGGCGAGATAAACTGCTGAAGAATGGGCTTCCATTTCCATTTGCCTGTTCAGCATGTCAAGCACACTATCCTGGATAGAAGTTTTAAGGCGTATTACCGAAGTACTCATAAGTTCAAAGTTGAAATTCTTGTAAGCCTAAAAATTGTTATACCCAAAGTTAAGGATATGGCCCTTAAACAGGAAGAAAAGTACCGGCGTGACGCTAATTTGAAATCAGTCTAATGAAATGCGGGTTGTACGCGCTGCCTTACCAGCAGGTCTTCGAGCTTCAGCAGGAACATCTGCTGGCTATACACTTCGCGGAAGGTAATAAAATCGGCGAGGTCAAGGGTGATGGATTTGCCACAGCCGGTTAACGGAATACGAACCGTATCATAGCAGCTGTCGGTGCTCATCAGATACGCTTCTATATTTTTGCCGACCAGGAAACTGAAGGTTTGAATAAACTCGCATACATTCTGCTCATATACCTGATCGTTGAAGGAGAGTGTGAATTTTCCCCTTTTCCGGTTGAGTGCGATCGAGATATCCTTAACTAAGAGCTTTTCCAAGCGAGATCCGTATTTGATGGCGTAAAGGTCTTATTTAGATTAAATTTAAACAAGACTATTAGCACAAATAAATTACAAGGTCAGAATCTGGTGTGGACGGCACAGGAAGTTCACTGGAATTAATCACAAGTCATTGGTAAACAAATCATTAGGTTAAAATCGTCCTGATCGAGGTTTCCTGTTACGTGCCAAATGATGCGAAGATCGATCTGGATTACCTGTGGCACGTTAAAATCCCGGAACGCAATATCCCCGGGCTTCACCCGGGAGATATTGATCCGGGCTTAATGCACTTTCTGGATGCGGAATACCTAGCGCATTTTCTCAGGTGGTAATTTTCTTTGTGACGGTCGCCAGATGTAAATCCCGACTCCTGGCTACTTACTCCCGGCTCCTGGCTTCTTTTTTAATACATATTCAAATCCGATCCGGGAATTCAGACGATCGACGTAGGGTGATTTGTATTTCGGGTTGAAGATGTTGTATTGCAGCAGTACGGTGCCTTTCAGGTTCTTGTAGATCTTGTACTCCTTCTTCATGCCCGTGATCATACCCCAGACCCATTCGCGATGCCCTATGTCTGTGAAGGTGCCGAGTACGGAGGGTACAAAGGTGTTCATCGTTTCTGTCTCCAGGTGGGCTATGAAACCTTTGCCGATCCTGCAGTCGACGTAAGCGCGGGGACCATAAATACTGCCTTGCTTGCGATTCCACTCGTGTTTCCGGCGGTCGTAGGCAAAGCGATGGTTCCATCCCAGGCCACTGGTGAATCTTCCGCTGATGCGGTACCCGGCATAAGGGTTGACGTCGAAAAGGTTGTAATTTTTCTGCTGATACTGGAAGTACAGCCCTGGAACAAGTCGTTCAATGAAGGGTTTGCCTTTCATTGCATTCGGAGGCCGTTTCGGAAGGTCTTTCAGGCTTGAAACGGAAGAATACTTCTGCTTATACTTGGAGATCTTGTCCATGGCAGCTTTGAGCTGTTCCTGTTTGCCGGCAAAGTGGTCGATGGCTGCCTCTTTGGCCATCTCCACACCCTTCTCCTTGGCAGCATTGGGATCGCTGAGGTTGCCGACCTTGTCCTTATACCCGTCTACCACACCTGATTGCTTCTGCAATTCCTGAACACCTTCTATTTTGCCGGCCTGCTCTTCGATGGTTTGGGGTACCTGCTGCACATCGTTCAGGTTTCCTCCGGTGAGGTTTTTGAGATCGTCCTGGTATCCTTTGGCCTGGTCTGTGATCTGGCCAAGATCGCCTCCAGGGGTTTCTACCTTCGGCAGGTTTCCGAGGTCACTGATCTTGCCTATGTCACCCGCTTTGCCTGCGATATCGCCAATACCGTCGAACTTGCCTATCTCCCCCACTTTACCTGTGAGGTCTCCGATGCCCTCAAGCTTCGGCAATGAGTAACCTGGAATTTCCAGGCCAGGGATCTTACCGGTGCCACCGAGGCCGAAGCCATCTACGTTTTTAGTCAGGCTTTGAACGGGCTCCTTGTATTGAGGCGGAAGGTCCAGCGCGTTCAGCTTGCCCGTGGTCCTGGATTTGAGGTCGTCAAGCTTTCCTGTGAATTGAGAGGTTGTATTTTCACGAACCTTGTTGAGGCTGTCGAGCTTTGCGGTGTATTTTCCTGTGGGAAGGTTGAGCCGCTGCAGACTGTCGATGGTGCCGTTGACCTTGTTCTTTTGTGAGTCGATCTTACTGATGGCAGACTGGTATTCATTCCTGAGACTGTCTGCATTTTTGTTGAACGAGGTGCGGATAGAGTCTACTTGATGAAAGGAAGGCATCAGGCTATCGGGGAGCTGCGGAAGCTTCTGTTGGAGCGAGTCTGCGCTTACCTTGTCCGTGACCGAAGCCAGTTTCTGCTGCAGTGAGTCTACTTTCACCTTGTTTGTAGCCGAAGTCAGCTTTCGCTGCACTGAATCGGACTTCACCTGGGCAAAAGCCCCGGTAACGATGCAGGTTAATACAAGGATTAGAAAGGGATACTTCACGGCGTAAAGGTAGTGAATTTGGTGGAAGTTGGGAAGGAGACGAATTGGTGTGACAGCGGTTGTCAATTCTTACAGGAAGTCACCTCCTTCGCTATGGTTTGATCTTGTCTGGGGAGCGTTTTGGAGTTTTGTTTGTAAAAATCTGCTTAACTTGCGTTCAGATTACGACAAAAAACTTGCGGAAACTGCTTTAACCCTCAACACTTTTCCGATGAAAGAATTCTACAAAGACAACACCGCCAGGGTCTACTATGATCCTGCGCTCGATACGCTCTTCCTGGAATACCTCAGCAAAGTTCCCGGTGACGAAGCGTTCATCACCATCAATACTGCAGTACTGAAGGCTTTTGCTCAGCTGCAAACACAAAAGTTTGTTGCCGATATCCGGAAGATGGGCGTGATCAGCCTTCATTCACAGAAGTGGGTTGTTGCCAACCTTCTGCCGGGTATGGTGAAACACCTGAAAGGTAAAAGGCTTTTTCATGCACAGCTGCTCGATCCCAATGAAGTGTTTTCCAAAGTGTCGGCATCCGGTATTAAAAAGCAGTCGAAGGAAGTTGCGGAAGATTTTGATGTAATGCAGTTCTTTGATGCCGAGGAGATGAAGGCTTATCTCAGGGATCACAAATAGAAGCTAACCGAAGATGGTCCAAGTTTGAAAACTTGAGTTAAAAAACAGCACAAGTCTCCCGCATGCCAACACACGAGCCAAGACTTGCGCTAGTTTAAACAAGTATAAGAATTAAGTTAGCTGGATTACAATCAGAAGCGGTATCGCAGTGTTAGACCAGCCTGGCGCGGCGAGACGTTTGCTCCTACCGTAAGCGCATCGAACTTGCGCTGGTACCTCCCCTCGTTTACACCTCCTACAATCCACAATGGAACACCAACTCCGACACAAACAGTTCCACCCAAATAGGCGGCAAGTCCAGCACCGAAGTTTCCATCGGTAGTGGTTTGTGAATAAGGGCCGTTCTGTGTGGTCGTAACACTGGAGTTCAGCAGGGTTACAAATCCGACAATAGAAAGTGCAGTACCTGCAATGGTAAGCGTGGTGCCTGTGCGTTTCATCCGGTGGTACTTCTCAACTTTTGTAAGATACAAAGCTTTATCAGGATCGAGCTGTGCAAAGACCTGAGCGCTGACGAACAGCAGAAAGATCACGAAGAAGAAGTGTTTCATAGGGATTTTTATTTCAAATATAACCTATTAGCGCCAGATGCCGGGCATAACAAAAATCCATCACCTGCGCTTCAGCTTTTGTATCTCCTTTGATTGTTGCTCATTTTCCTTTTTCAACTCGATCACGTGCAACGTCAGCTCCTCCACTTTCTTCAATAGCAGCAGGTTCATCTCTTTCAGGTTAAGTCCGCTGGCTTCCATCTCCTTTGCAGAAGGGACTTCCGGCAGATGCTTGTTTTCGTTGATATAAGCTTCGAGCGCTTCGAGGGGAAGTAGATCGTAATCTTTTTCGAAGACATAGTCGGGCCCAGGTACATTCAAGTCCACAAGAACTTCTTTCGTGTGAATGATCCCGTTAACCGTAAGTGTCTTGTCCGGATTGGGGGTGCCAATACCCACATTACCCCCGGCACTCACGGTGAAATGAGGCACAAAGGTAGCACTACTGAACGTTTCAGATGAAGCTGTACCGATATGGAACTTCCTATCCGGACTGGCTTTGTATCCTATCGACATAAAGGCATTGGCCTGATTGTTATCAATCCAGCTGCCCATGATCAGGTCATTATGGTACAAGCCCGTAAAATTGACATTCGTGGTGGTTCCCGGGTTCAGCACAAGCGTCGGGCCTCCACCGAAGCCAAGATCGAGTTTAGCCCGTGGTTCGGATGCACCTATACCAACAAAACTGCCGGCGTTCTTTAACGTGAGCATTTCAGTGCCGGACCCGCCAAAGAACGCCAGCCTGTCGGTGGTCGCTGTTTTATTATATTCGATCTTAAAGCCATTGGCTGCTGTACCATTGCCGGCAAAAAACCACAACGTCGATTGGCCCGCAGTATTGACATTCGCTTTGCCAATAGCAAGGGTTGGATTATTCGGACTATTGGTATTGTAAACCTGAAGTAAATAATCAGGACTCTGTGTTCCGATGCCAACATTGCCATTGGTAGCTATACCTAATCTCACGAGGTTGCTGGTCCTCAAATTAAGCGGTGAGAAGCCACTGCCTCCGTCCGTATCACTTACCGAAATATAACCTGCCGTTCCATCGTGTCCCACGCCGATTACCCTGCTATTGCTGCTGGCCTCAGACATGAACCCCCAGGCAGAGACGGTCGGCGCCTTCACATGCAGTCTGGCGTCTACATACGTGGTGTTGCGTCCTATGGCAACGTTGCCGCCAGTGTAGTAAGCAGTCGTTCCATTCGTATTCCATTGCGCATGACAAAGAACTGTGGCACACAATAGCAGGATTGTTAAAAATTTCATTTTCATAGTAAGGTTTATTTTATTTTCAATTTCAGCGATATCAAATGGTTGCCTCCGAGGCTTCTTCACGGGGTGACAAATCAACGGCAATATTCTCTGTGGCTGTGACAACCGGTGACAATCATACCTTTACCGCCTGACTTTCAGAAAGCCAGTGATCGACATAACAAAAGATCCACAGCAGAAAGAAACGCAGGCGCTCGCAATGATTTGTATTGGGGGGCTCCCAAAAAGGAAATGCATAGAAGGAGCAGTTAGGTACTTGCTTTAAAAGTAAACCTATCTGTACACCTGCGCAAGCGTTGGCAGGTATGTTAAGAAAAAATTAATGCTAATGATTTTGCACACAGTCACACACATGTCACTTACAGGCATTTACATTTATACTTTCACCACCTTGAAAGTATAACGCTGCTCTCCTATCCATACCCGCAGAAAATAAATGCCAGCGGAAAGGTTGGATACGTTTGCCGGATAATCGGGCGCGAGCCAGGTGAACGTTGCCGTACCCTTCATCATCACCTGTCCTTGAGCGGACACCACTTCATAGACGCACGATGAGACTTCTTCGGGGTTGAGTGACCTGATCTTAAGGGTGTCTGCTGCGGGGTTTGGAAATACTTCCAGAACACTGTCATGTTGTGTGCGCCCTATATAATTCACTACAGCCTTGTAATTGGGAATACCGTATCCTGCCTGAAAGTCGGGGTTCGCTGCGCGGGTAGCGGACTTCTTCATCACGTCGATCAGCTCTTTGTTGGTGAAGTCGGGGAAACGTTGCCAGAGGCCTGCCACAAGACTGGTAATGAGCGGCGCAGACAAAGAGGTGCCTGATGCTGTGGTCACGGTTCCGCTGGGTGAGATGGTGCGCACCGCCGTGCCCAGCGCTGCAAGATCGGGTTTGATACGTCCGTCGGAGGAAGGCCCGATGGAGCTGGACGAGCTTACAATACCCTGTGCGTTGACGTTGGCTACCGCGATCACATCCACGGCGTCTGCGGGCGCGCTGATGATCCTCCACGAAGGAATGTTTCCCTCATTGCCGGCGCTGCAAACCACAACGATACCGCGGTCAGCAGCCCATTGCGCGGCCCGGGTGACCACCGTGGTTTTGCCATCCATCTGTGCGGTGGTATAATTCATGCTGGCCTGGTCAAAATCATAATAGCCCAGCGAGCTGTTGATGATGTCAACGCCGGCGCTATCGGCACGTTCGGCGGCAAAGAGCCAGTTATATTCTTCGATGCGATATTCCGTACGCACATCTTCCGTGATATACAACTGGTAGCTGGCTTCCGGCGCGCCACCGGTAAAAACATCGGGGATGCTAGCGGCGATGATGGAAAACACCTGCGTGCCGTGGTCGTCGTACTGAAAAATATCCTTCGTGTTGTACACAAAATTATGAGAGAGCTTCAGGTCTATTCTTTTATCTGCGATAACGTCATGGAAAGGGGCGGCAACATCCACTCCTGAAAATCCGCCATCGAAAATAGCAATGGTCATTCCCTCACCCCTGAAGTTTTGAGAATGCATGTCGGGGATGCCGAGCATCTGAAGCTGGGTCTGCGTTTCGATGCCTCCTGCGTTGGCCTTCTTGCGAAGCGTCAGCGCCCGTCGCCCGTTGGAAACAAGCCTCGGCTGTGGCGCCACAAACTCAACATGGTCTACAAAAGGAAGAGCTTGAATGGCCGGCAGCAGCGACGGATCGCATTGGACCAGCACGCCGTTCATCCAGCGTGTTTTGAAGAAGACACTGGCACCGGTATTTTTAACACCGGTCACATATGCCGCGTTCACAGGAAGATCCTGGGGCAACACGTCAATCCCCTGCCTGATCCGCCTGTCGATCGCCTTCTGTGAGAGGAATGCCGATGGTTCGGACTCCGAGAACGGCGTTCCTGTCTTATCCTTGAAGAACACCATGTAGCGGTTTGCCTGAGAGAGGCATGTGAATGATAACAAGATCAAGCCTGCAAGAACACCGAATCGTTTACCGCACGCCATATGCAATGATCTCCTGTTTATAAATAATTCCACTTTTTATTTTTTGCTGCCCGAGGCAGTCGTCACTGGTACAATACCTGAGCTGTGTTGTCTGCTTGTAGATCAAGCCCACGTTACGGGCATACACTTCTTCCCGTTTATCCTGGTATACGATCAGGTCTTCATTATTTTCCTGGTTCACTACCAGGGCCTGTTCAAAAGTTGTTCCGCCTGCTGTAAAGGACTCGTCCAGTGCCTGAATCTCATATTCATCTGCATCCAGGTTGTTGAACTTATTGCCGTTCCAGGCGTTGCCTTTTCTCACGGGAAACGTCAGCTTGACAAATGGCCTGTTGCCTTCGGTCACCACCAACTCACGGTCGTTTTCGCGCACCTGCCAGGTATCAAGGTCCTGCCAGGCAACGTTCTCACTGGCACGTTTGCTGCGATGGACCACATAGGTGTATCCCGCCTCCCCAGTGTTGGGAAATGAGTCGGTCACCTCAACCCTGAGCTGATATACCCGGTTCTCGGGGGCAGCCACCTCCGAGTAAACGGTCTCATTGACGTTATAGGTCTGGTAATAGCCTGTGCGCAGGGGAAAGTAGTTCAGTCCAATATCCGGGGGCCGGAACTCATCTTTATCGCAGGAGACTGCCAGGAGGGCAAATGCCAAATATTTATAAAAATGCTTCAATGATTACCCGGTTTTTACTAAATCCGCACCCGAATTGAAACGTAAACCACTCAAAGTTATTCTTTATCGGGGATTAAACCATGCCACTAAAAACGGTAGTAAAGGTCGGAAATATATCAAATCTTAGTGATGCACGCTATTGCGCCGGGATGGGTGTGGATATGCTTGGCTTTTCGGTAGTGGCAGGCAGCACCGATTATGTGCTCCCGAAGCTGTTCCAGGAGATCCGCGGGTGGGTTTCGGGCCCCAGGTTTGTAGCCCAGATCTACGGCCTGAGCGTGCAAGAGCAACTTCCGGAGATCGTTCAGAACTATGCCCCGGATTACTTCGAGCTCGACGCGCAAACATTTAAAAAGTACGGTGCCCATCTTTCCCTTCCCTGCATCGTTGCCGTCACGAAAGAGGAATTTGCCTCACTCCGTAACAATAACAACATCGCTTATTTTCTGATGGATGAAGCTGCCGTGTCAGGGGCCGAAAACAACAGCACGCCCATATTACTAAAGGTCGACTCAGCCAACGGCCTCCAGCAGAAACTGGATCGCTATCAGCTTACCGGAGTTGCGTTGAACGGCTCGCCCGAGATCAGGCCTGGGTTTAAAGATTACAATGAATTGGCGGAGATACTTGAGTTGTTGGATGAATAAAGTCCATGGTCCATGGTCGATAGTCCATGGCAGTGAGGTGTGAAGGTACGAGGTACGCTTTACGAAGTACGATTAGCCGACGTCACACTACACGACTATGGACCATGGACCATTGACTATGGACTGACGTTGTCAATTGCCCTTTGTCAACTGTTAACTGTTCTCCAGTAACTGCTTCTTCCTTTCACATCGCTTAATAGACTCCGCTGCTGTCTCGATGCTTTTGGCATCGAATGAGTTTTTAATGTGAAGTCTGAAATAGTGGATGGCGTCATCGAAATTTCCCTGCATCTCACGCATGAGCCCATACTCATTGTACAGGGTGGCGTAATTGATACCGGAAACACCCACAGCAGTCTGCAGCAGTTTTTCGAGCTCGTCGAATTTGCGCAGGGAAGCCAGCAGGTAACAATAGTTGTAATACGCCGCGGTGTAGTCGGGCGAGAATTTCAGGGCGAGCCTGTAATGTTCTTCTGCGCGCGCCAGGTTCTTGAACTTGGTTTCGAACAGCCAGCCCAGGTGGTTGTGGGCTTTGCCGAAGTCGGGCACTTCTGCCAGGATCTCTTCCAGCATTTTTGCAGCTTCGCTCAGCCGGCTGTCGGCAATGAGCTGGTCGGCCTGCAGAAATTTCTCTTCGATATCAAAATTGGTCTCCTCTCGCATATATCGTTGACTTAGGTTTTTTACGACTTGAAACGGAATCTCAGGTATTTGATCTTTTCTCCCTTGGCGGCGAACTCTTCTTCGTACCGTGTTTTGATGTCGAAGCACTCGGGGCGAAGCTCGGAGCTATAAAGGTCGTCCGTGAACTTCAGGTCCGTGATGTCTTCCCGCGCCTGCATCTCTTCAAGGGTATATTCGTACAGTTTTGTATTGTCTGTCTTCAGCCTGATGTAGCTGCCGGGTTTCACCAGCTTCTTGTACATCGCTATAAATCTGGGGCTGGTGAGCCTGCGTTTGATGTCGCGCTTGCGTGGCCTGGGATCGGGAAATGTAAGCCAGATCTCATCCACCTCTCCGGGCTGAAAAAAATTCTCGATCAGCAAGATCTGTGTTCTCAGGAAGGCCACGTTTTGCAACTTCTCTTCCTCCGCCCACGAGCTCCCCTTCCAGATGCGCTCACCCTTGATATCTACGCCAATAAAATTCTGATTTGAAAAAAGCCTGGCAAGTCCCACGGTATATTCTCCCCTGCCACACGCCAGCTCCAGCGTGATGGGCGATTCGTTCCTGAAATAAGCTTCGTTCCACTTGCCTTTGATGGTCTGATACAGCGGCTTGCTGGGTTCAATTACATTTAAACGTTCTTCGATGATCTTAAAACGTTCTTGTTTACGTTTCACAGGTAAAGGTTTGTTATAGTTCTTCTATTTCGGCCACTACAAAAGTACTTCCTCCGATAAAAATAAGATCATCCTGTGAAGCGTTTTTTAATGCTTTTCTTTTAGCCTCATTTACATCCGGAATAACCTCGCCACGTAACCCGGCGTGCCGCGCTTTTTCCGCCAACACCGATGCCTCCATAGCCCTTGGGATCTGGGCCTGGCAGAAATAGTAGGTCGCCCGCTTCGGTAACAGCGCCAGCACGTCGGTAACGTCCTTGTCTTTCACCACACCAAAAACGATGTGAAGCTGCCGGAAGGCAATGGTACCGAGCTGCCGGACGATCTCGCGGATGCCATCGATGTTGTGACCGGTATCGCAGATCATCAGCGGCTTGTCACGCAGTTTTTGCCAGCGCCCTTTGAAGTTGGTGTTAACGATCACGTTCTCCAGGCCTGCGCGAAGCTGATCGTGGGTGACGGGAAAATGTTCGCTCAGCAGGTCGATGGCCTTGAGCACGCCAGGCAGGTTCTTTTGCTGGTAAAGGCCTGTGAGCGGAAGCCTCAGCGTCTCGAAGACGGTGCTGCCACGCCTCATTACCTGCAACGCTGAATCAGGTGCTGTCGTGGCGCGATACTCGTCAGAGGCAAAGTAGAGCTTCGCCTCCTTTTCCTGCGCCTGTGTGATGAACACCGACTCAACATCGGGCTGGCGTTCGCTTACCACCACGGGAACATGTCTCTTGATGATGCCTGCTTTTTCCGACGCGATCTTCGGCAGGGTATCGCCCAGCAGGTCTTTGTGGTCCCAGCCTATGTTGGTGATGACCGATACCAGGGGTGTGATCACGTTGGTGGAATCCAGTCTTCCGCCGAGACCTACTTCAACTACCGCCACATCTACGCGCTGCTGCGCAAAATAATCGAAGGCCATGGCGACCGTGAGCTCGAAGAACGAGGGTTGGATCTCTGAGACCACGGGCCGGATCTTATTGACAAAATCAACCACGAATTGTTCGGAGACATCACGCCCGTTCACCTTGATCCGCTCGGTGAACGATTTCAGGTGTGGTGATGTATAGAGACCGGTCTTGTATCCTGCTTCCTGCAGCACGGAGGCCAACATGTTGGAGGTGCTTCCCTTGCCATTGGTGCCGGCAATGTGAATGCTTCTGAATTTTGTCTGCGGATCGCCCAGCGCGTGGCAGAGCTGCAGGGTGTTGGTAAGATCTTTCTTGAATGCAACCGCACCCACCCGCTGAAACATGGGCAGGTTGTCGTACAGGTATTGAACTGCTTCTTCGTACAGCTTGATCATCATGGGGTATTGCCTACGCGAGCAAAACTGGGCATAGAAACGCAAAAATACAAAAATACAAAACGCAAAGAACGCTAAGGAAAACGCAGAGAAATGCAGGTAGGCCTCCCTGTGATCTTCGCAGATTTACATGAATCGGTCATCTGTTATTGTAGAAGAGCGCAAAGGTTTCGCTGACGCTCTTTCAGAGGAAGGAGTACAATATCTCCGCGGATCTCTGCGCCTTCTCCGCGTTCTCAGCGGTTAAAAAAAAACTTTGTGAGCTTTGCGCTTCTTAGCGGCTTTGCGCGAACTGCATTCTAAAGGCCGATGTCTCCTTTCGGAAGGTTAAACTGATCGGCGCTCATGCGGATGATGGCAAGCATCTCCTGGTAGGCTATGATCTTGGCTTCGATGTGGGTAAGCTCTTCGGGGTCGGCGAAGTTTTTGCGCTCTGTGAGCTCATGAAGGTTTTCGTGAATGGAGATGAGCACATCCTGGATGAATTCGATGTATCGCTGCTCCCCCATTGAAAGCATTTAATTACCAGAGATTATTGAAGATCGAGGTTAAATACAACCCGGCCCTTTGTTCTTTCCGGCGCCTGGCCTGCAGAGGTTTTGACAAGGGATAACTTTTCAATTTCCTGTCTGCAGAGACGCTCGGCAGCGGGGCTCAGCTGGTTCTCGATGGTTTTAATAGAAGTGATCTCGCCATTCTCATCCACCTCGATTTCAAAAACGATCCTGCCCCTTACATTGGACTCGGTCAGCTTCGGTTTTTGCGGTCTTTCACTCCAATTCCAGCCCGCCAGTTGCAATCCAAATCCTCCATTACCTCCGCCACCGGGCTGGCCTTTATAAATAGCGGCACCTTCGCGTCCGCCTTCAACACCCTTATTACCTTCCCTCCCTACATCATCACCCTGATTGCCAGGGGTGCCTTGCTTGCCTTCGCCATTGCCTGTTGACGAAGTCGACCCCGATTTGCTTTGGTAAACAGCGATGGGTTTTTGCTCCGGTTTTTTCTCTTCCGGCTTCTTCTCAACTGTTTTCTCTACAGGATTATCGGGTGTCACCGGCTTTTTTTCAACCGGTTTTTCAGTGGGCTTCTCTTTCTTTTCTTCTTTGATCTCAACATCGCTGTTGGGATCTGTCATGATCTTCGACTCTTCGGGGCTTGTCCTGGTTTCTTCCTGCGCCGGCGCAGGTGTCTCTGTCTTTTGTTCGGTAGTCTCTTCAACCGGTGTGGGAGGAGGATCTTCGTCATCCTTTGCCTCGGGATCGCCCACGGGTGTGGCCGGTTCTATGTTACCGGTGCCTTCATCGTCATAACCTAAATTAACTTCAATACCGTAATTTTCGCCTCTGCCGAGTCCTTCGCCGGAGAAACCCCATCCTCCCGCAAAGATCATGATGAGCAATAAAACTACGTTCACGCCCACCGTTGTAAACGCTGCAATCGTTTTATTCTTACGTTCTTGTCTGGTCATGGTTAACCTGGTCTTTTGGTAGCCAGAACAACTTTGGCGCCAAGTTTATTGGCGATCTCCATCACATTCACGATATCTTCCACGGGAACCGATTTTTCGGCGTTGATCACGATGGTGGGGTCAAGATTCTCGTTGGCCAGTGCCGGTACCAGGCTGTCTTTCAAACGTTCGAAAGGAACCCGACGGGTGCCTACGTAATAGTCGCGGTTCTGGTCAATGCTCACTACCACCGTTTGTTTTGCTTTGGTATTGCTGGTGCCTTTGGGTACGCTGAGCTTGATCACGTTTGGATTGGCCAGCGTTGACACGATAAGAAAGAACAACAGCAGGATGAAGAGAATATCGTTCAGGGCGGAATTGTGCATCTCCGCCTGTTTTTTATGCCGTTTGCTTCTGATATCCATCGCTTCTGTTTACTTCACCGGAGCATGCAGCACGTCGATGAACTCTGCGCTGGCTGCTTCCATATAATTGACAACTTTATCGATCTGTGCGTTCAGGTAGCTGTAGCCGATGTAGGCCATAATGCCGATCATCAGTCCTGTGGCCGAGGTAATCATCTTAACATAGATACCACCTGCGATCGTTCCGAGGGTGATGTCTGAGGTAATGGAGATGTTGAAAAAGGTCTGGATCATACCGGCAATGGTACCGAGGAATCCGAACATGGGGGCAACACCGGCAATGATGGTAAGGATGACCAGGTTCTTCTCCATTTTATAGAGCTCGAGCCGGCCGATGTTCTCCATTGACTTTTCGATGTTCTCGATCGGCTTGCCGATGCGCATGATCCCTTTTTCGATGATGCGTGCAGTAGGGGTATCGTTCTGACTGCACACGATCCGTGCTCCGTTCACATCGCCCCGGGTTACCAGGTCTTTCACGCTGTTCATAAAAGAGTCGGGTATTTTAGCTGCCCTGTTGATGGTGAGCAGGCGCTCCACAAAAATATAAACGGCGATGACCCACATGAGGGCAAGCGGGATCATGATGACACCGCCTTTCATGGCAAGGTCGAGCACAGAAATAGACTGGGCCGCCGTCTCAATGGCAGTCGAATCGGTAGAAATTTGAAGCAGGATCATTGAACAAGAAAAAGTTTAAAAAATATAATCGGCCAACAACTGTCAGTACCTGACCACCCACGCTCCGCCGCTGTAGTCGCCCTTCAGCTGGTCTGCGGTGGCCTGCGTCGAAGCATAGGTATCTCCCTCTGCAATGGCCAGGCGGTAGAACTTAACTTTGCCGTGGGGAGGAATGATCTTCGGGCTGAGTCCTTTCGGGGCAAGCTTCCTGGCGTAGTCCATGATCAGGTCTCCATCAATGCCACTGGCAATAATAACGTAATAACGACCGGTCCTTTCAGTTAGTGTATCGATCACACCGGTAGCCGGCGTAGCGTTGGCGAGCGAGTCGGCCCTGCGCCTTTCATCTTCAAGTCTTTTACTTTCAGCCAGGTCGGCCTCGCGTTGCCTGGCAGCTTCCGCTTCCTGCTCCTGTCTTGCTTTATCCGCAGCGATCTTGATCTGGTTGGGGCGATACATGCCGAAATACCAGACGGCTCCTGCCGTGAGCAGAAGAATGGCGGCTATGCCCAATATCTTAGGCCAGGGCGAGTTGCCTTCGTCCTCGTTATTGTTGTAGTAGTTGGTGTTATATTCGTTCGACTGGACTTCTTCTCTTTCCATTTCTTTACGGGTTATGGGTTCATGCGAAGAGGGCTGTGAAGGAGACTCAGATACGGGGCGGGCAGGTTCTTCTTCCCGCTGCAGGGGTTCATATTCAATTTCAGGGAGACCGAAGGTATCGTCACTGTTATTGTTCAGATTATCTTGTGACGGGTCCTCATCTTGCTTTTTTCTCCTGGCCATGGTTGTTTGTTTAACATATTCTTAACCATACAAAAATAATCTAAATTTTGAGGCAACCAAAAAATGGTAAACGGTAATCAGTGATCGGTAATCGGTGTACCTACCTACCGGTTGCCGATCACTGGTCACCGACTCCTAAAAGGACCATGTCAGCCCACCGAGCACCTGAAATCCCCTGACCGGATAGTTGAGGAACACTGGATACTGATTCGAAGTTATGTTGTTGCACTGAATAAAAACCGAGAAGCTGTCGGACACCACATACTCGGTGCGCGCATTGAGATCCAGTGCGGCATCCAGCTTCACTACTTCAAACTCCCCGGGCACGGAAGTGTAACTTTTTGCTTTCATGCCTCCCTGGGCGATGAGGTTCACACCAATGAGCAGCTTTTTCACAATGTTGAAGGATACATCGCCTGTTACTTTGTAGGTTGGCCGGTGCCACGCTTCCTCAACTTCGTCGGTGCTGTAGCTGTAAACATCGCCGCGTAGTAAAAATTTGGCCGTCTCCGTCTGGGTAAAGCCCAGTGACGCGAAGAAGTTTGTTCGCTTCGTGGCTCCTTTGTCGTAGGCCGGCGTGAACTTCGACTGGTCTGCCTCGGTATTCTCGTAAAAGTACCAGTTCTTCAATGACGCAAAAGACAGCCCGCCATTCACAGCTACCTTGTTGCCTATGCGGGTGTTCAACGCAACCTGGAAGTCGAGCACCTTGTTGGTGTGAAAGACCGGCACGTTCGGCGCAAGCCAGAGGTTCTCACGCGAGAGCGACTGCAATGAAACTTTCTCGATACCCCCGGTAAGCGCGGCCACCACATCGACCGAAGGGCTCAGCGGATACGATGCCCTCAGGTCAGGGTAGGCATGCACGTCTTTCTTGTCGATGCTGTCGTTCTCGAAGGCGGCGATAATACCGGCGCTCAGCTTCAGGTCTTCAACAGGGTAAAAAACATACGACGGGTTCACTGTAAAAAGGCTGCGGGGTTTCGCTTCCACGGCCTCGTCTTTCCGGCTAATGACAGTATACCCGGCCTTGATGCCGATGGAAGACTCGTCGTTCACTTCATAGGCCGAATTGAAGTCGATATCCACCTGCGTTTCCCGTGCCTTGTACTTGTCCATCAGGTAACTGAAGGCTCCACCAAGCTGGTATGAAAAGGCCGAGTTCTTCGCGTTTGACAACTCGCCCGACAACTTGAACACGTTGTAGGCCTGCTTGATATCTTTTTCACTGACATCCGTTCCCGTGGGATAGCCATAGAAATGTGTGTACCGGCTCTCGTATTCCAGCTCACCCGCGAGGGAGAGGTATTCACTGAAAGCTTTTCCATAGAGGGAGACACCGGAAGCCCCGCTGCCGGAGTTCTTATCATCTACCGGTCCTTTGCCCGAGTTCCGCAGGTAGGCATGGGCCCCCACGAGCTTGTTCTTATCACGTTTTGAGTTGATAAATCCTTCGAGATACGGAGACGCGTAATTGCCGTAGCCAGCGCTCAGGTAGCCTCCGTAAACGTTGGAAGGGTTCTCCTGCTTCAGCTTCAGGGGGCGGATGGCCGCGTTGATCTGCGGCGTTTGAAAGCTGAAAGGCCTGAAGTCGTACTGAAACGTAGGCCTGGTGGACTCCGATGGCCGCGGCGGGATCTTTTCAAAATTGCGATTGGCTTTCGGTAGGGTGATCTGCCGTTCCTTCACGATGTCGATCTCCACATCGTCAAGCTCTCCCTCATCGCCCCATTGCTGGGCATATACAACCTGCGAAACGAGCAAGGCCATCATGACAAAAAGTGAGCTGCGCATCATTACAAAAAAATATTTCATGGTGTGGTCTTCAACGTTCATTGCCAACGGTATCTGCTTCGGCTTGTTTTTGCTTCAACTGCTCGGCGGCCTCGATCTCCCGGAGCTTGGCTTTGGCCTGATCCTTTATGTGTTGCAACGGGAAATTATCGATCAGCGACTGCAGGGTGGCTTTCGCCTGGAAAATGTCGTCCTGCGCCCTGAAGTTATCGGCGATGAGCAGGAACGCCTTCCCTACCCACTCGTCGTACGAAGCAAAGTCCTGGGCGAGGCTCATCAGGGTCTCGTAGCTCTGCTTGTATTCCTTCTGCTGGTAAAGAATCTGGGCGAGGGTGTACTTGGCTTCCGCGCCGAACTCGTCCTGCGCTGCATTGAGTGTATTCAGGAATTCGTCTTTGGCAGTTTCATAGTCGCCGCGCGCAAAAGCGGTCTTGCCGAGGTAAAGCGAAGCCTTGTTCTGGGCGCTGGCGTTCACGGCACCACGTTCGAGGATGGTTCTGGCATAGACATCGGCCGAATCGTATTGCGCGAGCAGGAAAAACGACTCCATCAGGCCAGACCATGCTGTGTATTGTTCCTTTTTGTTGGTGGCGATCTTCTCCAAGCGGTGAAAGCTTGTGACAGCGTTCTCATACTGCCCCTGCTTGAACTGAAGCTCGGCAACCCGCCCCATCACCTTGTTACCCATGGAGAAAGTGGCATCCCGGCTCAGCTCCACGTAAATGGGCAAAGCCTTGTTGAAGTCCTTGAGCCTGTAGTGTGACTCGGCGATGTAATACTTCGTTTCCGGTACACGTGAGCTCTGCGGGTAGCTGTTCACAAACGCGTTGAGGCTCGTCAGCGCTTTCTGGTACTGCTGATCGAAGTACAGGTTCTTTGCCGTCTCGAATTCTACGTTCTCCAGACCTTTGTTCTCGGGGTTGGCTTTTTTGATCTGCGCGAGATACGTGTCGAAATCGCCCGAACGCCCCGCGGCTGTCAGCGCATCCTGTAAAGGCAACATTGCTTCCGTTGCCACGGGATGTGTGGGGAACTGCCTGACGATGGCGGCATAATCCGAGATGGTTTTGTCGTATTGTTTCAGGTTGAAGTAAGACGATGCCCGCCGCATATAGGCATAGGGTAAAAAGGGTGAGCTCGCGCTTTCGCGGATGAGCTGCGAGAGTCCATCGATGGCTGCCTGTGAGTTGCCCTGCTCGATCTCGAACTGGGCACGCTGGTACAGGGCCTCATCGCGATAGGTAGACTTGGGATAACTCTGGATGAGTGTAGTGAGCTGGTTGCGCGCTTCACCGTACTTGCGCTGAATGCCACTGATCACACCGCTCTGCAGCAACACGTAATCGTTATCGGGAGAGCCGATGTTACGGGCACGGTTGTAAGTATTCAGGGCTTCATCGTAATCTTTGCTCACATAATAACAGTCGGCAAGCCTGATCAACCCGTCGGCATGGTTCGGGGTATTTCTGTTGCTTTTGTTGACAAACTCCCTGAAGTTGGAAAGGGCTTTATCGTATTGCTGTAAATTGTAATAGGCATATCCCAGTCCGTAACGCGTTTTCACCTGCAGCTCCGGATCTGCCGCGGAGCCTGTTTCCAGCACTTTCTGATAGTGCCGGGTGGCCTCGTCAAATTTTCTGCCGATGGAGTACGACTCGCCAGCCCAGTAGCTGGCCAGGGCCACATACTTGGGATCTCTCGGATACTTCAATGATTTTTCAAAGTTCTCAACGGCCTGCTGATAATCGTCTTTGTTGAAGAGCTCCACGCCTTTCAGGTACGTTGCCTTCTGGTAGGCCTGATCGATCTGTGTGCTGCGGGAAGGAAGGCCTTCGATGTACTCGATCGCCTTATGAAAGTTATTGCCGTTCACATAGGCCTGGGCCAGCAGCTCTTTTACTTCAACGCTATGTGCGCTCGAAGGATAGGTGACGAGGAACTTTTCAAACTCATCAATGGATTGTTCGGGCTTGCCCGCGTCATACGCCACCTTGCCGAACTGGAAGGTTGACTCTTCCGCCAGCTTTTTGTCTTTCGGGTATTTCCGGGCATAATCAAAAGCGTTCAGGGCAAGGGGCTTCTCACCCTGTTTCAGGTACAGGATGCCCAGGTAATACGAAGCGTAAAAGCTGATGGAGTCTTTACTCGCAGCGGCCTTGCCCAGGTAGCCAACCGCTTTATCGACCTGGTTCAGCGCATAGTTGGAATATCCCGCCCGGAACAACAGCGGACCTTCTGCCTTATTGGTATTCTCACCCAGAAATTTTTCGTAAGCATCGGCGGCGTTCTTATAGTCGCCTTTGTAATAGTGGGCTTCTGCCGCCAGCATAGAGATCTCGTTGGCGTTCTGCAAGTCGCTGCGGTTCTTGAGGCTGGTGGTATACTGCAGCAGCTCGTCGTACTTCTTCTGGCGATAATATACGTTGGCGATGAGGTACGGCACCACCGTGGCATACGATGGGTTCCCTTCTGCCTTCCTGAGATCGGTGAGCGCTTCGGTATACTGGCCGTTGGAGTATTCGATGAACCCGGCGTAATAGTTGGCGGCCGGTGCATACTGGCTGTTCAGGTTCTTCACGAAGTTGAACTGCTCGAGGGCTTCGTTGAGCTTTTTCAAATTGAAATAGCTGTAGCCCCATTTGAAGTGAGCCTGGTTCTGCTGATCGAGCGTCAGGGCGGGGAAGTCTACTTTTTTGTAATACGCTGAGGCCTTGCTGTAGTTCTTTTCATTGTAAAAGAAGTCGGCAAGATCGTAGTAGGCTGTTGCGGCCCTGGGGCTTGAAGGGTTATTGTCGATGAAGTTGTCGATGAGCTTTTCGCCGTCAGTGTGGCCGAGGCTAAGCGCGCTGAAGGCTACATAGTACGATGCCTCTGCCCTGCGCGGGTCCGTGGCCGGTGCCTCGGTGAGGAATTCTGAAAAGGTCTTCCGTGCGGCGCCGTAGTTGGAATGGGCGATCAGCTCGGTTCCCTTCTGGAACAATCGCTCGGACTTCGCCTGGGAAAGCTGGTGCTGTGCCCGGAGTCCGGAAAGAAAGAACAACAAAAAGATAACGGAAAAACTTATCCTCACGGTCAAAGATTTTTGATTAAAACTGCCCTGTAAAAAATTTATTGCAAATGAAAGACCAAAAAAATAAGCTAAAAAAATGGGCCAGTGCCTTATTTGCATGGACTCAAAGCTATGAAATCGGCAGAATATTAACTAGGGAGTCTCTTTAAAGGTACGAAATACGAGGTACGAGGTACGGGCGGGATTTACTTCGTACTTCGTATCTCGTACCTTGATTAGTGCATGATCCGGTACACCAGCTCCCGGAAGATCTGGCCTTCGGTATCGGAGCCTGAGTTGACACCTTTCAGTTTAAGGTCTGCTTCCTTGAGGCTTGAAATGTTCTCGATGATCTTGTCCAGGGGATATTGTCGCAATGCCAGGCTGTAGTCTTTGGCGCTGTACGGACTGATCTTCAAAGCGCTCACCAGTCCCTTGTCGCTTTTATCGGGTGCCTGGGTTGCCGCCAGAAGCTTGCTGAAGAACGAGAACAGGTAGGCCACCACCGGGATCATCGGGTTCTTCTTGGTATTGCTTTCGAAGAAGTTCACAATCCGGTTAGCCAGCAAGGTATCGCGTTGCAAGATAGCCTTCTGCAACTCGAAGATGTTGTATTCTTTGCTCACCCCTACCTGGTTCATGACCTGCTCTGGTGTGATGGCTGCGCCGCCGGAAAGTCCCAGGGAAAGTTTGTCGATCTCATTGGCCAACCGGTGCAGATCGTTGCCCACGTATTCGCACAATGTGGCAATGGCCCGATCTTCCATGCTGATCTTCTTATCCTTTACATACTCCGCCACGAACTCGGGAAGCTGGTTGTCATACAGTCTTTTGGTGTTCAGGGTAACGGTGTACTGCTCGATCTTTTTTCCAAGCTCGCGGCGTTTGTCGAGGCTTTTGTGCTTGTGGCAGAAGACGAGCACCGTGCTGGGCACTGCCTTGGTGATATAGTCGAGCAAAAGTTTGGCGCCAGCCTCTTTGTTGAGGTCCTGGATATCCTGCGCCTCCTTTACGATGACCACCTGGCGCTGTGCCATCATCGGAAACCGCCTGGCATGGGTGAGCACCGTGGCCATGGCAACATCCTTGCCGTAAACGATCACCTGGTTGAAGCCTTTTTCGGCATCGGTCAGCGCATGTGCCTCCACGTAATCGGCGATGAGGTCAATATAAAAGGTCTCTTCTCCCTGCAGGAAATATACGGGCGCGTATTTTCCTGCCTTCAGGTCTGTCAGTATCTTTTTAACGTTGGCATCCATCAGCTCACATTCTTTTTAGAGCTCAGTCCTATCGCTGTGTAAATTCCCACCAGCGCTCCGGCAAAATGTGATTCCCATGACACGCGTGGGTCTGTAGGCAATATGCCATAGATCACACCGCCGTACATGATGATCACAACAATAGAGATGAGCATTGAAGTAAAATCCCGTCTGAATATTCCGAAAAAAATCAGGAAAAAAGCAAGTCCATACACCACACCGCTCGCGCCTATATGGCTCGACTCCTGTCTGCCGAACAACCAGACCAAAACGTTGGTCCAGAAGTACGACCGGAAAAAGACAACCCCACCGATACGCTCATAGAAGAAGTACAGAACGGTGCCCAGGAAGAGCAACGGAACGGTGTTGGAAACCAAATGATTGAGACTGCCATGCAGCATGGGCGCGGTAAAAATGCCTATCAGCCCTATCGGAGACCAGGGCACGATACCGAAATAACTGAGCGGCCACCCGTAAAAATATTCAAGATAGAAGGCAGCCCACATCAAAAAAACCAGACGGAAAGGAACAACCGAACTGCCAAACCAGGATGTGCTCATGAACTTAGAACATTCTGGTGCAAATATGCAAATAACACGGCCTCCCCAAGCGCATTTTTGCTAAAAATGCTTAATTAAACGATATTTTTACCCGTATCTTCAGTTAAATTCACTCTATATTTACTTCTTGTAAAGTATTCCAACATGTACGAAAAGGATCCAGTTAAGATTTTCGTTGTAGAAGATGACCCCGCCTACACAAAATTTTTAAAGTATGTTTTGGGCCTTAATCCTGACTATGAGGTGGAATTTTTTACCACAGGAAAAGAATGCCTGAACAACCTGCATAAGAATCCAGCCGTGGTCACCCTTGATTATTCTTTGCCTGATATGCCCGGCGAAAAAGTGCTGAGCCAGATCCGGGCACATGATCCCAACATCAACGTCATCATCATTTCGGCGCAGGAGAAGATCGGAACCGCGGTAGACCTTTTGAAGCTCGGCGCATACGATTACATTACCAAAGACCACGAGACAAAAGACCGGGTGCTCAACTCCATCAACAATGCCCGTAACAAGTCTTCGCTGATCAAGGAGATCGATTATCTGAAAAAAGAGATCTCTGAAAAATACGAATTCGAAAAGAGCATCATCGGCTCGAGCGTGGCCATCAAAAAGATCTTTTCCCTACTGGAGAAGGCCTGCAGCACCAACATCTCGGTGTCGATCTCAGGCGAGACCGGAACCGGTAAAGAGCTGGTAGCCAAGGCAATACACTACAATTCCAAGCGAAAGAACAAACCCTTCGTGGCCGTTAATATTGCGGCAATCCCCCGCGATCTGATTGAAAGTGAGCTCTTTGGCCATGAAAAGGGGGCGTTTACGGGCGCCATTACCCGGCGGATCGGAAAGTTTGAAGAAGCCGAGGGCGGCACCATTTTTCTGGACGAGATCGGTGAAATGGATCCCAACCTGCAGGCGAAACTGCTGCGGGTTTTACAGGAAAAGGAGATCACCCGCATCGGTGGCAACCAGGTGATCAAGCTGGATGTGCGGGTACTGGCCGCAACACATAAAGATCTGACAGAGGAGGTGAAGGAAGGCCGGTTCAGGGAAGACCTGTACTATCGCCTGCTTGGATTACCGATCCAGCTGCCGCCGCTTCGGGAGCGCGGAAACGACGTGATCCTGGTAGCCAAACATTTCCTCGACAACTTTACGAAGGAAAATCAGATGCCGAAGTTTAAAATCAGCCAGGAAGCGCAGCAAAAGCTCCTTCAATACCCGTTTCCTGGCAACATCCGCGAGCTGAAATCAGTCATCGAGCTGGCGGCGGTGATGGCCACTGAACAGGAAATCAAACCCCAGGATATCAGCTTCAATAACTCAACCCGCATCGAATCTTTCCTTCACCAGGAAATGCCCATGGAGGAATATATGTACAGGATCATCCGGCATTTTCTGAACAAATATGACAACAACGTACTGGAGGTTGCCAAGAAGCTGAACATCGGCAAGTCGTCTCTTTACCGTTACCTGAAAGAAATGGAAGCCGCCGGCATTTAGGTATGACGCTACAACAATATGTAAAGAAGGGATCCTTTTATAAGGCCGTGGTCGAAGATGGATCCGATCTGATCTTCGTTGTAGATTACACCGGCGACATCTGCTACCATAATGATTCCGTCAAGGAGACCCTGGGCTACCGCAGCAAAAGCCTTATCGGCAAGAACTTTTTCGATTTTGTTCTTCCGGCCTCGCTCGACGAGCTGAGGGTCAGGTTCAGGCAGAGTCAGAAACGGGCCTACACTGAAAAAGTGGAGTTCCAGTTCCTGTGTGCCGACCGGTCGTACCGTTTCCTGGAATTCAATGCCATCAACCTCAAACATCGCGAGGGCATGGATGGATTCATTCTCGACTGCCGTGACATCACGCAACGAAAACGCGATGCTGAAGAGTTGGTTCGGTTGCAGAAGGCAAAGGAACAGTTCCTGGCCAACATCAGCCATGAGATCAGAACACCGATCAACGGCATCGCCGGCATGGCGGGATTGCTGGGGCAGAATCCAAGCACAGAAGAGCGCGAAGCCTATCTTAATGCGATCAAACACTCCGCCGAAAATCTCAAGGTGATCATCAACGACATCCTCGACCTGGCAGCCATTGACTCCGGCAAGCTGCGGTTCGAAAAGATCGCCTTCAATTTTACAGACATGGTACCTTCGCTGATCGGCACGTTCGCCTATCAGGCCAAGGAAAAAAAGCTTACACTCGATTACTCCATCGACGAAAAACTGAACAGGATTCTGCTGGGAGACCCGGTACGGTTAAACCAGATCCTCATCAACCTCATCAGCAACGCTGTGAAGTTCACCCATGCCGGCGCCATTCACATTCACTGCGCCCTGGAGCGACAACAGAACGACGACTGCTGGGTGCGCATTGAAGTACGCGACACCGGCGTGGGCATCCCCGAAGAAAAGCTCAACACCATTTTTGAAAGCTTCAGCCAGGCCGATGCCAGTGTCACCCGGCGGTATGGCGGAAGCGGTCTGGGACTGACCATTGTGAAACAGCTCGTAGACCTCCAGCGTGGATTGATCACTGTAAAAAGTGAAGAGCAGCACGGTTCCACTTTTATTGTGCTGCTGCCCTACACGATCGGAAAAGCTTCTACCCCACCCCAGTCGACCGCCGGTGCCAAGAATGTGATCGACAGCAAGCAGATCAAAGACCTCTTCATCCTGCTGGTGGAAGATAACGACATCAACCGGTTATACGCCAAGAGCATATTGAAGAACTGGCATTGCCAGGTAGACATCGCGGAGAACGGATTGGTGGCGATCGAAAAAGTGAAGAACAATTTTTATGATGTGGTGCTGATGGACGTTCAGATGCCTGTGATGGATGGATACGAAGCAACGAGGGCGATCAGGCTGATGGATATGCCCAAGAATGCAACGCCCATTGTTGCGCTTACCGCGAATGCCACCAAGCGCGATGTTGAAAAGTGTCTCGCAGCGGGCATGAACGATTACCTTCCCAAACCTTTCACACCCGATGACCTTTACCGGAAGCTGGTTGACGAGCTGAAGATCAAACCTGCACCACGACCCGATCCGGAAGTGAAACCAATGGAGAAGAGCAACAAGTTCGACCTTACCTACCTCCGTTCGATCTCCAATAACAACGAAGACTTCATCACCGAGATGATCCAGACCTTTGTGCAAAGTATGCCCGGGATCGTTACTGAAATGGATGCCTGTCTCGAAGAAAAGAACTGGGAGAAGCTTGGCAAGCTCGCCCACCAGATCAAACCATCATTTACCCTGCTGGGCATTCACGATCTTCGCCCCGTCATTCTTTTTATCGAAGAAAATGGCAAGAACAAATCCAACCTGGGAGAGCTGCCTACGGTTACCCGCGATTTTATAGAAGCCTGCAAGGGGTTGGTGAATGATTTTATCAAGGAACTCGCCGCGACGTGATTTCAAGGTACGCGATACAAGGTACGAAGTACGAGGGACGAGGTACGATAGCCCGATCTGAGGCATTCCGTACCTCGTTCCCGATAGCTATCGGGATCGTACTTCGTACCTAATACTAATGTCTGTTCATCACCGCCACCTTCCGGTATACCAGCGTTTTATCAGCTTGCGTGAACCTCACGAAATAAATCCCGTTTGCAAGGTCTTTGATCTCCACCTGCTGCGGTGTGGAGAGGTCGTGCCTGAGCGCGCCATTGAGCACAGTAACACCACGCTGATCGATGATCTCCCATGCATAATCTTTCGTGAGCGTGTTCTCCAGGTAGAAGTTCACTTGTTGTGACGCAGGATTGGGATACACGGCGATGTTCGCGATCTCTCCTGCCAAAGGATCATCGGGCAAGCCCACCGGAGGCACACCTGTTTTGGACGGCGCCTTGATAATGGAAGCCTGATGTATTTTTTGTGTTTTGAAATCCTGAACGAACACAGCCAGATAAAGCTTCGTAGGGTCTGCCACGGGCACATCCATCGTATAGTTGATATCGATCTGCTGTGTAT
>NZ_JAHESF010000035.1 GCF_018598225.1 Chryseosolibacter histidinae
ATCCTGGTAAGTCGAGATCAGTTGTCCATCCGAGAATTTGCTGATCGTGAGCAGGCTTTGGATTGTTTCTTCCGTGGTGAGCTGAATATTGACGAGGTTGGCAACTTTCACACATTGTTCTACGATCGTTCTCGCCAACAGAAGCGCGTCCGGGTTACGGTGAAAGATGCCGTTGTCGGTCTCCAGCAGCGGGCATACCGAATTGAAAACGCAGTTCACGATGCTTTTCTTCCAGGCAACACGTTGAATATCTTTTTCGGTACCAAACGCAAACATCGGGCTGTTGAGTGCTTCAACAATAGCCCGCAGCTCACCCTCATTTCCGCGCACAATGCCGACGAGAGACGTTGATACCGGTTTGAAATGCAGCATGGCTGAAGAATCGAATTGACTGGTGGCAAACAGCACACAACGATAAACGTTGTTCGGTAGTGCATCCAGGAAAACGTTCTCAACCCCCAGGCCATTTTGTAAAATAACGATCGGCGAATTTCCGATCTTGCCCTTCAGCATGTCCACAACGTCACGGTTCCCGTAAGACTTACTGGTGACAGCAATGATCCCGGCAAGCTCATGGCATGCATTCAAACCCGAAACAGGTACGGTGGCCGCTACACTTTTTCTTCCTTCAATGAGGATGTTTACCTCCTGCGACTCGCTCTCGGCATCAGGAGCAGTGGCGCGTAGCAGGCTGACATTCCGGCGAACGTCTGTTAACAATACTGCGAGTACCTTACCAATGGCACCAGCCCCGATCACAAATATTTTGTCTGATATGTTCATCGTTCCAAATTTTGACAACGGCCAAAATCCGGAGAAAGCACGAGCAAGAACAGGTGCAGTTTAAACTTTTTTGTAGATAGCAGTTAGCCCCGCTGGCGCAAGTGTTGTGCGTATGGCCAGTGCGCAGGCTCACTTGTGCCCATCATCAATGCAGTCTTCAGACCGCACCCCCTCCGGCGCGGAAGTTTCTTCCGGCGCCTTTTAAAAAATCTGCTTCGTAGCAGGGTCTATTCAGGGGAACTTAGTTCCCCCAACACGCAAGCCTTTGGATGTAAGTTTAAGCGCCATTTTATTCATTTACTCCAGTGCGTTTCTGATATGTTTGCGAACAATAAAACACAAACCCGCCCGCGTTATGAAGATGAGATTATCAGTCCTTGCCTGTATCTGCCTGGCATCCATGGTGCCCACCCTTACATGGGCGCAAAACGGAGTGGAAATTGGCCAGATGGTAAAACAAACCATGAAAGAAAGCTGGGCCGATATTGAGCCGATCGGGCAGGACGAGCAGGGAGCCTACTATCTGATGATCCCGTATTCTGAGGTGATCTCCGGTCCTGTGGTGGGTGACAGGGATTTCTACTTTGCGTTGATCAACGAGCACGCAGCGCTGGTCAATAAAAAAGTAGCCAACTTCAGCGTTGATGGAAAAGAATCGGACTATGAGTTCACCCAGGAGATCAACGGGAAGATCATGGTGTTTTCCACCGTCGAGGAGAAAAAGGCAAAGACCGTTACCTTCTATGCGCAGGAGCTTGATAAAAAGAACCTTTCGCTCACTTCACCAAAAAAGGTGGTACAGCTGTCGTTCGCGAAGCTGAAAAGAGATTATGAAAGAGCGATCTTCAAGGCAGAGCCATCACGTGACAAATCAAAGCTGTTGATCTCCTACAGCCTTGTCAACGATGAGAATTCCATCCTTACGTTTGGCTATGTTCTGCTGGATGCGGGTATGAAAGAAATGTATACATGGGATGGCAGCCTGGATATGTCTGACGGTATCTACATGTTCGATCAGTTCAGAGTCAGCAATAAAGGTGAGGTCTATTTGCTTACGCGATTTTTCGATAACAAAAAGGACTACTCAAAGAACGCGTCCTTAAAAAAGACCAATATTCTTTCTGCAACCCGGTCGATGGAATACAAGGCGAATTATGATCATCGCATTGTCAGATTTGACAGCAACGGAGGTTCGAAGATCATTCCTGTTCCGGCCGAAAAAACCTTTTATAATGCGCTTGATCTCGGTATCGGCGCGGATGGAAATCTTCTGCTGATCGGATTCTATTCCGACAACGATGAGAACTTGCCGTCGGGAGCTGTCTGCCTCAAAGTGAATACAAAAACAAACACCGTTACAGAAACAGGCAAGAAAGACTTTGGCGCTGATTTTTTGATGCCGAGTGATATTTCGATCAAGAATGTAGGCCTGGCTGCCGGCAAAGACCAGTTTCTAAGCTACCGGTTTATACTGAGCGATATTCAATTCAATAAAAATGGCGGTTACACATTGATCGGTGAGCGCAATGTAGCGCAGCAGAAAAGAAACGGAAATGTTTTCTACACGGTTAACCACATGGATGACCTTGCCGTCATTGATGTGAACGCGGCAGGCGCGATCACCGGCGTTTATAAAGTTGAAAAAAGTCAGCAGGCCGTCGATATGGAGATCTTCAACGCCTCGTATTTTTATACGGAATACAACGGCAGCAAATATTTCGCCTTCGCCAACATGGGCAAGCCCAACTTTAAAGAGAACGTGCTCGTAAAGATCACCCCCGACGGCAAACAAACCAAAGAGGTCATGTACACCACCAAAGATGCCGAGGTCACCATACGCCCCAAAGATTGTGTTCTCTACAAAGGCAAAAAGCTGATCATGTACGGCAACAAAAACAACCGGTACGTCCGCTGGGCCGCGAAGACCTTCTAACACGGCTGGCGCAAGTGTTGTGTGCAAGCCAGGTGTGCAAGCTCACTTGTGCCCCTATTGATTGCAGTCTTCAGACTGCACCTCCTCTGGCGCGGAAGTTTCTTCCGGCGCCTTTTAAGACCTGCTTCGTAGCATAACCTCTCCGGGGAACTTAGTTCCCCTCAACCGACACAGTACTGCGACTGGCGCAAGTGTTGTGTGCGGGCCACGCGTGCAAGCTCACTTGTGCCCACCATGATTGCAGTCTTCAGACTGCCCCGTAATCCCCCTCTGGCGCGGAAGTTTCTTCCGGCGTCTTTTAAAACCTGGTTCGTAGCATAACCTCTCCGGGGAACTTAGTTCCCTCAACCACACAGTACTGCGACTGGCGCAAGTGTTGTGTGCAAGCCAAGCGCGGAAGCTCACTTGTGCCCACCATGAATACAGTCTTCAGACTGCCCCGCAATCACCCCATCACCTCCTGCTTATTGTACTTATTTCGATATTCAACCGGTGTTAAACCCGTTATCTTTTTAAATACATCGCGGAAGGTTTTGGTATCCGTATAGCCTACTTCATACATCACCTCGCTAACGTTCTTTCTGCTCGATTCAAGTTTTCTTTTCGCCGCTTCCACTTTAACCCTTTGCACATATTCATTAACCGTATTGTTGGTTGATTTCTGAAAACGGCGCTCAAAATTCCTTCTGCTGATCGCAAATTTATCGGCAAGCTGATCGATGGTTATTTTCTCCAGGTAATTCCTTTCGATAAACTCCTGCGCCATTTTTATTTCTTCATCAGTATGGTCTTTTTGACCTTCAAAGATGATGAAGGGCGACTGGCTTACCTTGTCGATATCGATTACAAAGCTCTTGGCGATTTTGATGGCCATATCGCGGCCTGCATATTTCTCGATGAGATATACGAGCAGGTTCAGGTAGGAAAAGGCGCCGCCGCTGGTATACAAGCCATCTTCATCGGTGATAATTTCAGAGGGCATCAGCTTTGCTTCGGGGTACGTTCTTCTAAACTCATCGGCCAGCAGCCAGTGAGTGGTACAGGGTTTACCATTGAGTAGTCCGGTGGCCGCCAGAAAAAAAGCCCCGATGCAAAGACTGGCGATTTCAGCACCCTGTTCGTACTGATGCCTGATCCAGGGAATAAATTCCTTATTCATCTCAGCGGCATTAGGCTGGTTGCCCTGCAAAGAGGGAATAATGATGAGGTCGGTCTTTTTTACATCCTGTATCAACGCATCGGGCACAATGGTGAACAGACCGTTTCGCTGGGGCACGTGGCGCGTCAGTCCTACCAGCTGAATATGGAACAGCGGATCTTCACCTTTTGCTGCGCGCAACACGTTCGTTTCCGAAAGTATCTGCAGGCTCCCTTCGATATTTACCAGGCTGCTTTGCCCAAGCGGTACGATGATCGAAATATGTTTCATATAAATAAAATGAATGAGTTTTGGTTTGGCATAATATCCCCCCATGATTGTCACTAAACCCGCCGCATAGTCTTGGGCGTCGGGAATAGCTTTGTATCATCAAACCGGACATAAAATTAAAGAAATGACCAAAATAAACACCTACCTGACTTTCAATGGCAATTGCCGCGAAGCGATGGCCTTTTACAGGGGGTGTTTTGGTGGTACACTTACGTTTCAAACGGTAGGAGAGTTGCCTGGCGCCGATCAGTTGCCCGGGCCTATGAAGCGGTTCATTGTGCAGGCCACCCTGGTAAACGACCAGCTTATTCTGATTGGCTCTGATATGGTAAGTGAGCAGGGATTGACTACAGGCAACGCGATTTCTTTAATGCTCCGGTGCAGCAATGAAGATGAATTAAAAGCTTATTATGCAAAACTGTTGCCCGGCGGAACAGAGATCCATACGCCTGAAAATACTTATTGGGGCGCATTGTTTGGTGTGCTTCAGGATCGGTATGGGCATCAATGGCTGCTGAGCTGTTAACATTGAGAATTTTTAATAATAACCGATAAACAACAGAACAACATGAGAAAATTAGTCTTATTCATGCACGTTTCCCTCGATGGATTTGCAGCAGATCCCAACCACGGACTGGATTTTTTAACCTATAATGAAGAGCTGCAGCAATACGCCGATGAATTGGTTAAAACTGTAGGTTCACCTGTATATGGACGGACCACCTATCAGTTGATGGAAAGTTACTGGCCAACCGTGTTGAAGAAACCCGACGCTCCTAAACAGGCGCTGCAACATGCTCAATGGGTGGAAAACATACCTAAAATTGTGTTTTCAACAACCCTGAACGAAGTAACCTGGAATAACACCCGGCTCATCAAAGGCAATGTTGCTGAAGAGGTGAAAAAGCTGAAACAGCAACCAGGAAAAGACCTCGTAATATTTGGCAGCCCTGGCCTGTCGGCAACTTTTATGAAGCTGGGCCTCATTGATGAATACAAGCTGACGATACATCCTATCATACTGGGTGATGGTCTCAGCGTGTTCAAAAACAACGACGTAAAAAGCAAACTGAAATTATTAGACGCAAAAACGCTGAAATCAGGCGTTATGACTGTTCACTACGAAACCATTCGTTAAATAATGAAGCTGCTTCTCACGTCCGCCGGCATCAGCAACACGAGCATTCGCAACGCACTGGTTGATCTGCTGGGCAAACCGGTTTCCGAAGCGAGTGCCCTTTTCATTCCCACCGCCATATATGGCATACCCAACGGTGGCGATATCGTACGAAGGGTGATCTGCGGATCATTGGGCGACCCCTTCTGTGACCTGGGCTGGAAATCGTTGGGACTGCTCGAGCTCACGGCGCTGCCAAGTATTAAAGAGGAGCTGTGGGTTCCCATACTCCGGGAGACGGATGCTTTGCTGGTCGGCGGTGGCGACTGCCAGTATTTGTGCTACTGGATGCAGAAGTCCGGGCTCACCGATCTTTTGCCGTCGGTGCTGCGCAAGACCGTCTACGTAGGCCTGAGCGCAGGCAGTATGATCATGACCCGCTTTGGAACCAGCTACCGTAATCATACCCTCCCAGCCGAAAGCGATAAATCGTTGGGAATTCTTGACTTCGCCCTGCACCCACACCTGGATCACGAATGGTTTCCCGACAACTCCCTGGCCAACCTTGAGAAGCTGGCCGCCACCATACCCGTCCCGTCATACGCCATTGACGATCAAACCGCCATCAAAGTGACCAACAACACCATCGAAGTCATCTCCGAAGGAAACTGGAAACTGTTTCCACCGAGTATCTCGTAATTCGGCTGGCGCAAGTGTTGTGCGCCAGCCAGCGCGTAAGGTCACTTGTGCCGTTAATCCATGCAGTCTTCAGACTGCACCGCTCGTCTCACGATCAAGTCTAAACACCAAAACAGAAATTCCACACGCATAAGCCGTTGCGCTGACCGGTGTAAGTTTTTGCCGATGATCCAACAGGTCAAAGATCCGCAAGCCTTTGTTGATCATTATAGGGTTCACAAAAAAATTGAACTCGTCAATCAAGCCTTCTTTGACAAGGTGCGAAACAAATTCAGCGCCGCCGTACACGATCATGTCTTTGCCTTCTCTGCTTTTGAGGTTTTTGATGGCCGTTACGAGGTCGCCATTTTCTACGGAAACGTTTTTGCCTTGCAGTGTTTTTATGGTTTTGCTGAAGACAATTTTCGGCATGTTTACCATCTTGTAAGCGTAGGCAAACTGTTCATCCAGTGCTTTGTCGCCGTTGTCGGCTTTCAGTTTGTTCACCGTCTCTTCAAAATGCGGAACAAAAGCCTCCGCCATTTTTCTTCCAAGAAGGATCGTATCACAAGCATCACGCAGCGGATACGCAAACGCTTTCAGCTTGTCGTCCCAGTTCCAGGTCCGCCAGTCAAGGTCACCGCTGGGGCCACCAACATATCCGTCAACAGTTATCTGCACTTGCAATTTTAATTTTCTCATGATCTGATGTATTTATTGCGATACAAATCTCGTCAACAGAATCATGCCTTGGCAGTGTAAAATGCGACAATCTGGATGGCTGAATACGACAGCCTGGCTGGCGCAAGTGTTGTGTGCAGGGTTAGCGCGTGAGGTCACTTGTGCCCCTCATGAACGCAGGCTTCAGACTGCCTCGTCATATACCTCAACCTTCTCAATACGCGACCTCAACTGTCGACTGATAAATATCGGAATTGTAAATATTCTCCAAAATGAAATGGGAGAGGTCTGCCCTGGAAATCACCATGCCGTGATCAAGGTAACGGTTCACTGAAAATCGATAGCGGCCCGTCACTTCAGCATTGGTGAGCCTGGGTGGACGCATAATTGTCCAGTCGAGATCGCTCCGTTTAACAATGGCCTCCATTCTTTCCAGATCATCATACATGTTTCGCAATATTCGTTGAAGAAGATGTTTGGTAGCCATGCGCATCAGAAAATTGAAGGATGGATTGACCTCGAGTCCGGAAGCGGAGATAAAAAACGCACGGGTAACACCGGTGTCCTGCATGCTCTTCAATATGTTCTCGCTTCCGCGCGAATACAGTGTTGTTGCCGCGGTGCTGCGGGTGCCGATCGCGGAAATAACAACATTCTTATTGACCAACGATACCCGGTAGGTCTCAGGTTGCAGAATATCTCCCTGAACGATAGTAAGGTTGGGATGGTGCATTTTTAAGCGCGCAGGATTCCGGACAATAGCCGTCACGTCATGATTTCTTTGCAACGCCATTTTTACAAGCTGAAGCCCGGTTCCTCCATTGGCTCCGATAACAACAATGGAGCATCGTGAATTTTGTTGATTCATCAGGTGCGTTAGTTGAATTTGAAGACGCTCAGTGTAAAGATGACGATGAAAAGCAGCAACTGCAGGTATTGAATGATCGTCATCCTTGCCTTTACTTTTGAGAGTTGAAGTGCGACGTCGGTAGTGGCATCAGCGCCCAGGATCCGCCGCAGCTTGTTGCCCAACGCTCTTCGCAACCCAAGGCCATTGACAATAATGAGAACTAACACAGCCATTTTGATACGGAACCAAAGTTGCTGACCCCAAACCTGGTGAAGATATGCCATCATCCCGATGCCCGACAGCAGGATCAGCAGCATCCCCACGCCCATAAATCGCTGCAGTCCGAATGCTATATTTTCGACAACAAGACCTTGTTCTTTATCTTCTCCATAACGCTTCCAGAAATAGCGAAACGTGAAAAGGTCAATAAAGGCAGTGCCTGCCATAAGCACAATGCCGACAACGTGCACAACCAGGGTTGCGCTATAAATATGTTGATTCATGATTATCTGTTTTTTTTAAATCGTACCTCGTATCTCGTCCTGGCGCAAGTGTTGTGTGCGAGGCCAGCGCCCAAACTCACCTGTGCCGTCATACCTCGTAAATCGTACCTTTAACGTGCCTCGTATTGGTGCTCCACCCTATACACATACCGGATACTGATCACAATCAGCATAAAATCGAAAGCCACGAAAAGTACTTTCGAGACCGGGTCGTGGCTGCAGATGTGTGCGATCATTGCCGATATCATGGTGATTCCAAATCCCGCGTAGATCCATTCTTTTATTCTTGACGGCAGTTGTGGAATGAGAAGCAAGATCGCGCCGACAACTTTTGCTATCACCAGCTCAATTCTGAAATAGTCCGGAAAACCAAGCGCCCTCAGGTCTTCGGCATGGCTGTATGAGTAGTAGGCGGAGAAGACCATAAAAAAGCTGATGAACGATTTCGCCACCCAATACAGCGTTTTTGTTTTTTGTGTGCTCATAGTATTTTAATACGTTTTCGTTGTTTTATGGGTAAATGTATTACGTTTGCGAAGTGATAGAATGGAACTGAAAAAGAAAGCCGGAGATTTATTACGTAACCGAAGTAATTTCTAAACGACACACAAAATGAACAGGACAGTACAGCTGGTGAATGTATGGGGTGCCTATGAGGCAAAACATCCTGACGGTGACATCGCCGATTTTTGCCGGTACTACCTGGCGCATCAGAATGAAAAACCGGTAAAAGGTGCGCTGGTAGGCGGCGTGGTGCCTTCGTTCAATGATGGCCTGTTGATGAAGATCATCGGACGGATCAGCAAGCTCAACATGGTGTATGCTAATAAAGCGCTGGAGGGCACCGGGGTAAACCAGATCGAGGAATTCGGAATGCTCACTTATATCAAACAAAATAAGAACCCGAAAAAAACCGAAGTGATCTACGCGAGTTTGTTCGAGCTTTCCAGCGGTACTGACATGCTGAAGCGTTTGCAGAAGCGCGGACTCATAAAAGAGTATAGCGATAAAGAAGATAAACGTTCAAAGCGTGTAGAGCTCACAACAAAAGGGGAGAAGACCGTTGAAATTTGCTACGCCCGGATAACAAAAAATGCGCGGATGATCATGAACGACCTCGCTGAAGACGACAAAAGCCTGAGCATCCAGCTTCTCAAAGGCATCGAGATCAAATTCTCCAAGCTCTGGGCAGAGCACAAAGGAAAAACTTTTGAGGAAGTTTATGAGAGCATTGTCGGTTCCTCACCCGTACCCCGTACCTCGTAGTTCGTACCTCGTACTCCGCATGGCGCAATGGTTGTGCGCATGGCGAGTGCGTCGCGTCACTGGTGCCCACCATGATCGCAGTCTTCAGACTGCACAAACAGAATGATCAAACGCTCGTACTCCTTTGACGCACTTGAGAAATAGCGGCTTTCGATTTTGAAGACATAAAATTGCTGATGAGCTCCGATACTTCATCGAAGTTTGTTTCCAGAACCATATGCGAGCCATCAACAATGTGTACCTGTGCATCGGGCAGATCTCTTGTATAACAGGGAGCTTCCGCCACATCAAAATATACATCGTCTTTACCCCAGATGATCAGGGCAGGGGGTTGGAATTTTCTAAAGTACTCCTGGAACACGGGGAACATTTCAATGTTGTGCTTGTAGTCGCAGTTTAATTCATATTGCATGTCAAGATTGCCAGGCCTGCTCATGCGTTCCCAGTCATGGATCCAGGCTTCGGGACTTACCCGGTCGTGCATATCTTCTGATAACCCGGCGAAATACTGGTCCTTTGTACCTTCCTTGCTTAAAAAGGCATAGACCTTCTTCCTTTTCTCCTCGGTAGGGTGATCCCAATACTCCCTTATCTCATCCCATATTAGTTCTATTCCTTCCAGATAGGCATTACCGTTTTGAACAATGATCCCTTCTATCTTTTCGGGGTGATCCACGCATATCCGAAGGCCGATAGGGCAGCCGTAATCATGAAGATAGATCGTGAAAGATCTTAGATCAATCGCATCGGTAAACCTGTTGATGTACTCCGCTATATTTTTAAACGTGTACGCAAACCTGGTCTTGTCGGGGAAGCCGCTGAATCCAAAGCCCGGATAGTCCGGGGCCACGAGATGGAACCTGTCAGCCAGTGCGGTCATCAGGTTTTTAAACATGATCGACGAAGTAGGAAACCCATGAAGCAGCAACAGTGATCGATTTTTTCTGTCGCCGGCCTCGCGATAAAAAATATCCACGCCATCCACAGTGATTGTTCTATTGAAGATCTGCTTGCTCATACCCGCTTTTTGTTTAAGGTTTAACACTGGACCCAAACCAGTACGGGCAAAAAAAATGTACCAATGCATTTCCCGCAGATTGCGCAGATGTTCGCAGATTCATTGAAAATTTTCCGCGTAAAGTGATCCGCGGGACACAGGCGGTGATGAAAACGGCTGAAAAGGAGAGCTAATTTTTTGTAGTTTGGCCAATAAATAAAGCTTGCACAGGGTCTAGTGTGATTTGCGTTTTTGCCATAGCGTTTTCCTGTAGATCCCTGGCAAGCTTTTTAAATATTGGTAACTCTCTGTAAAAAGTGTGGCAACGTTTAGAGCACTTGTCCACAACTTATCCACAAAAAAAGCTCGAATAAATGAACTAATCAAGCTTTTGTGGAATCTTTTTATTCAGTTTGTTGACAAGTCGTGCATAAAAAGACCGGCAATCCCGCCCGGCGTTGATCGGAGCGCACGCGAGATACCATTTTGTGCCTCCTTCTCCTTTAAATCACCCTTTTTGAGGATGGTACTTCCGTATTGATCCGATAAATTTGCCGCCACATTCCCACAAAAAACGATTTTAGTACTCCATGCTGAGACCCCTTGCCTTCGCTTTTACGATCATCTTTTTCCTGGCATCCTGTTCAAAACCTGATCAAACCTCAGAGACCCCGGCCGATTCCACCACACTTCAAACCTCCGGCGACGATTCCCTGCTGCCAGTGTACGTCTACAACCGCGCATCCACGTATGAAGGACAATTCAATACGCAGCTTCAAACAACGGATAGTGCCCAGGTTGACCGCGAAGGCCTGATTGCCCTGTCCGCATCGCTGGAAATGGACCAGCGGAAAGATCTGACAGTGCGCGGTGGAAACTTCATGGAACTGAAGCTCGTCATGTTCAGGCAGCATGCCCCCGTGCTGAAGTTGACAAATTGCAGGAACATAACATTCGTCAACGTGAGCTTCAGCGCGCAGTATGCCAACCAGCACCTCGTAGAATTGAGCAACTGCACCAACATCACCTTCGAGCATTGTACCTTCATGTTTGACGAGGCGCAGTCGATTGCCCAGCGCGACAACGAAAACGTGGTCTTTAATGAGTGCACCTTCGGCGGACCTGGCAGCGCAGCCGAAGAGCCATCCCTGGAAGAGCAATCGGACGAAACATCGGAGGAGAACAGTGTCAGCGCAGAAATGCAGGTCGCCGGGGAAGAAGAATCCGAAGAAGAAACGGCTTCTGAAGAAACCGAAGAAGATCCGGCAACAGAGCAATTCACTTATCCAACTGGCGCCTGGACCTCCGGGATCGCAACATTATCCGTTCCGCGCCAGCAGGAGAACCTCGGCTATTTCGCTGCAAACCAATATTTCAACGTCAGAGACCCAGGGCAAATGAACTACGCCAGCTACAGTGTGCTGGAGTTCGGACGCGATTTTTTGTCACCGGTGGACTGGACGCAGGAAACCGAAACATGGAAAGAAGGATCGGACGTTGTGAGTTTCATGCCTGACAATTGTCCCGACTATGACAAAGTTCTGTCACTCACGCGCACACGCCGCAAGCTCTGGTACATCCACCGGAAGCTTTCTTTCGAACAGGAATATGGCATAGACGCCCAAGACCGCTGGCGTGACGATGCCTGGTACCGTAACCGGTCTTACTACGCGTTCCTGTTCGATGACCGCAGCGCCACCATGATGGAGCAGGTATGGAATGCAGTCAAACCTTTTATCTCCGGCGAGGTGACCATCACCCGGCAGGAGTACAACGATGCGTTGCTTTTTATAGACGAGCTGCTGTTGTACCATGCCAAAGTTGAGGCAACACCTTTCTGGGAAGACCGCTTCTATTACCTCGGCAACATGGACGTAAATCTCTCGGCTGCCGAATATTTTTATGAAGCCGGCTTTCCATTGCACGACAACCTGTGCATGCGCGAGGGGTACTCCGGCGGAAATTACATCACCGGTTATGACTGGGGCAACGAAGCCTGGATGTACGGCTTTTGGCTGCGGCGCCACCGCGAAGGCAACATGGAAATGGTCAAAAATATTCTTCTTTGGGCAAAGGCAGAATTGTTGAGGCGATCCGGCGTTTGATGGTCATAATGATTTGAGGTGTGGTATTTGCCATTCACCATTGTAGTACCTATATTCGTCAGCAACGATCCGGCGCTCCTGACAACGGAGGCCCTGGATCTTAAAACATTAATGTATTCACCTAACCCCTTGAAACACATGAAAAAAGCTGACAGCACAGGCGGCTCTACCGGCGGATCCGGTGGCCTGAACCCCATTCAACTTGTTTTAGAATTCTTCGGCATCCGCTCTTAAATTGACTGGCGCCTGGCGCAAGTGTTGCGCGTAAGGATGTGCTGTAGCTCACTTGTGCCCAAATCAACCTGCACCACTGGCGCAAGTGTTGTGTGTGAGATTGTGCGGCGGCTCACTTGTGCCTTAAACCACCGCAGTCTTCAGACTGCCTCCCATTTCCTTTATGAAATCCAATCAGATCCTTTCATCCATTTCCTTCCTCATAGCCTGTGCAACCATCATCAGTTGCGCTAAAAAAGAAACAACGTACTTCGGTGAAACGCCGCCCGGAAAAACGCCGGCGATCTTTGCCCCTGGCGTGATCTCAACCAAAGACGACTTCGAATTCGGCGCTATCTTTTCCAAAGACCTGACTGAATTCTACTATGGCGTTTTTAAGGATGGAAAAGCGGAGACCCGCATGATGAAAGTTGAAGACGGTAGCTGGAGCGAGCCGAAGCCTATCCTGATCCATGACGTCTACAGTTACAACGACCCGTTCCTGACTCCCGACGAAAGCAAGCTCTTCTTCATCTCAGACCAACCACTCGATGGCCAGACATCTAAAAAAGATTATGATATCTGGTATATCGAACGGCAATCCGGTGGATGGTCTGCGCCGGTCAACGCTGGTAAGAACATCAACAGCGGGAAGAACGAATACTACATATCCTTCACCAGCAAGGGTAAAATGTATTTCGCTTCCAACGTTGCCGATAGCCTCGAAAAGGAAAACTACGACATCTATTCTTCGGAACGCGTCGCCGATGAGTTTCAGCCTTCCATACAGCTTGACACGGCTATCAATTCTCCCTATTACGAAGCGGATGTATTTGTTGCCCCCGATGAATCGTACCTGGTATTTTCGGCAAAACGCCCGGACAACCTCGGCAGCGGCGACCTGTACGTCAGCTTCCGCAACCCCGACAACACCTGGACCATCGCGCAAAGCCTGGGCAACACCATCAACACGGAAACAGACGACTTCTGTCCGTACGTAAGCCCCGACGGCAAATATCTCTTTTACGCCAGCAGGGACGACGTGTATTGGGTTTCAACAGAAGTTATCACAGCGCTGCGGCCCGTTGTTCAATAGGCGCACGGCTGCTGGCGCAAGTGTTGTGTGTAAGCAGAGCGCGCAAGGTCACTTGTGCCCCAATTAAACTCAGTCTTCAGACTGAACCCTACCACATTTTTTAATTTCTTAACTTTGGCGCGTGTCAAAAATTTACGCCCATACGCCAGCGTGTGTTCTTTATGTTTGCTGCGGAAGCAAGTGTAAAAAACATGGCGGCAAGCAGCTTTATAAGCGATTGAAAAGCTCGGTTAAAGAGAGATCTTTAAAACGAAAAATGCAGGTCATCAAAACAGGTTGCACGGACCGCTGCAAAATAGGGCCTGTTATCGCAGTAATGCCTCAGAATACATGGCACACGCACATGGATGAAGAAAAGGCCACATCCCTTTTTGAGCAGGTCACGGCTAAGCTGGATCCGGGCGCGTCATTATGATGGTTATCAGAAAAGCCTTTGTTACAGACTCGGAAGACATTGCCTCCTGTTTATTGCTGGCGATGGAAGAGATCGTCTTCAGGCTGATGGGAGAGGAGAACAGCGAAAAGGCCCTTGCATTCATGTGCTATTTTGCGGAGAGAGAAAACAACCAGTACTCCTGGCAAAACTGTTGGGTTGTTGAAGAGGCGGGAAGTGTAGTGGCTGCCGTCAACGTTTATAATGGAGCACACCTGCATGCGCTCAGGCAACCCGTCATTGATTATATAAAGAATAAATTCAACAGATCCGTTACCCCCGAAGATGAGACCCGGGACGGGGAATATTATATCGATTCGTTGGGCGTTCACCCCGCACACCGTGGTAAAGGCATCGGCACCGGTCTTTTACAATTCCTGATCGATGAATATGTGACCCGGCGCAACCAACCCCTGGGCCTACTGGTAGAAGAAGGGAACCTGGCGGCAAAAAGATTATACGAGAAGCTCTCTTTTAAAAGCTCCGGCAGAAAAGTTTTGTTGTTGGAAAAACACCTGGAGCACCTGCAGATCATTCGATGATGCATTGTTTGGAAAAGCAGTTTTAATTCAAAATGTATGGTGCTCCGATTCCCTGGAAATTCTTATCTTTGACATTTGGTTTTTGATGTTTAGAATACCTGCCCTCGCCATTACCTGGCTCTGCCTGACGTTCATTGCAACCGTTGCGCAGACCCCCCTTAAAAATTTCCGTTCTATTTCATTGACTTATGCGCTGGGTGATAAGGTCTTTGCTTGCGCTGATGATGGCAACATCGGCAATGAGCTCTGGGTGTCAGATGGCACACCTGAGGGTACTAAACTGCTGAAAGATTTCAATGTTGGTTATGGAGCTTCCGGCATAAGCAAATTCATTACCTTCAAGGGAAAAGTTTATTTCGGCGCCTATACATCTCAATATCAGTCTGAGCTTTGGTATAGTGATGGTACTACGAGCGGCACCGTAATGGTGGCCGATCTTACGCCTCCCAATGATTATTACGGGGGCACATCGCCACAGCATTTCACGATCTTTCAAAACCATCTGTACTTCACTTCCGCCGATGGCAAACTGTACAAGACAACGGGTGAACAAGGGAACGCAACCGTTGTAGACCAGCTCAGCTATACTGGCCGGATAGCGCATGTTACCTCCGCTGCAGGAAAGCTCTACTACTACAAAGGCAGCGACATTTTATACTGGACCGATGGCACTGCCACCGGTGATTTCGATCTGCCACTGGATATCGAAGACACGTACTTCAAGGGACTCTTCACCACGGGGGGGCAGCTCTTTGCCATGCGGGGCAGCACTTACGACAACCACATCAAGCTCTATGCCCTCAACCATGCCACCAATGTATGGACAAAAGTTTTCGACGTGAAAACGCCCACGTATGGTAATCATGAGATCACCAACTTCACGGCCATGGGCGACAAGCTGTTTTTTACACTCCGCAAAGATTATGACAACGTTGCAGAGACCGAAGAGTTGTGGGTCACCAATGGTACCTTGGCGGGAACATCCATGCTCAGGTCATTTGCCTGGCAGCGGCACATGTCAGAATCCGGTATGGAGAATTTTAAGGTCTTCAACAACGCAGTTTATTTCAGAAGTGGATATCCAACCAAGAGCGCCCTTTGGAAATCGGATGGAACAGTAGCCGGTACAGCCAAAGTGCATGACGTGGAGATCACGCGCCCCTACAATCTTCCCAATGAACCGGTCATTGCCAATGACAGATTGTATTTCGCCGGCACGCCTGTAGAATATGGCGCCCCCAGCCTGTGGTCAACGGATGGAACCACCGAAGGCACAAAGTTTGAAATGGCCCTGTCTACCAATTTGGGCGGCTTGCCTCACTGGTTCTCCAGCAATGGCAGCCTCGTTTATTTCGTCACGGCTGAGCAGTTTGCAGCCACCCTGTGGAGTACAGCGCCCGCCCCGGAGATCAATGTGAAAATAGTCGAAACCGGTCAAACCGTTCCAATCCAGGCATCCGTGCCATTTTATAACACGCCCATAAACGGGTGCAGCTTCAGAACCCTGGAGATTTCGAATGATGGTAAAAAAGCGCTGCCTTTGGGCTCGGTCCAGGTCATCGGAAGCGATTTTGGATTGGAAGGAATCCTTCCGGAAGTGTTGCAGCCGGGAGAAAAAACCAGCATCAAAGTATGGATGCAGCCTGTGAGAGCCGGAAGTACAAGTGGCACTCTCACCATCTACTCCGGCGACGATAATGAAGGTAAGATCGTGATACAGCTTGCCGCCATAGTGAGTGAAACGCAAAAGGGTTTTTGTGATTCGTTTAAAAACAATTTGCTCCGTTACATCAAGGCTTCCGAAGCGGAAAAGCCGATAGCACTATCGAATCGTGCCGTCATGGAACTTCAACCCGAAGGAACTGTCGTCGGTACGTTCTCGATACCCGGAGCGCAGGCAGGCACTGCTTACGCGTTGGTATCAGGTGATGGTGATACCCATAACAAGGAGTTCTCTATTCTGGGCGCCCAGCTGAAAACGAAAAAGAAATTCGTATTCGGTGACAGGGACTATTACACCATCCGGGTAAGGGCCACCCTTCCTGACCAGCAGGTGAAAGAAGCTTTGTTCACCATCGAGATTCAAAACCAGCTCACCGCCTCCATAGAAAAAGATTGTGCGATACAAGGTGAAAGATTGGATTACGGGCTCACCGATATTGCCGTGAATTCAGAAGGTAAACTTTTTGTCATCACGTCGATGGGAGAGATCCATCGGTCCGACGACGATGGTCATTCCTGGGTCGTTACCAGCATGGGATACAACACCCGTTTGTCAAAGATCATCTTTAAAGGTAACGCAGGCTATGTGTTGGGTGATAATGGGATGCTAAAATCCGATGACAACGGCTACAATTGGTCACAACTTTATGTGCCCTTTTCCACAACCAGTGGCGGTTACAGCGCTTTCTTTTTAGACGAGGCCAATGGATATGTCGCGGCCGGAGGAGGCCTTTATTATACAGCCGATGGTGGCAAAACCTGGGAGGTACGCAAGTCTGGCGGTTCATTCAATGACAATTATAACAGCCTCTGGTTTGAAACAAAGGATAAAGGCTTTGCTACTACGGGCTATGACCTTGTCAAAACCACCGATGGTGGCAAAAGCTGGGAGAAGATCAACCTCAGTTCCCTCGGATTTCTGAGTGGCTTTATCGGCGTTCACTTTCTGAATGCAAATGAAGGATTCCTGCTGACCTACTCGGGATTCTTCTATACAAGTAACGGCGGCGCGGCCTGGCAAAAGGTAGAGCTCCAGACCAACGTAAGCCCCCGGCTGGTGAGGTTCATCGACGATAAAAAAGGCTATATGCTCGGATCGGGCATTTTATACAGGACAACAGATGGTGGTAAAAACTGGACCTTGAATTATGTGTCAGGCGAAACAACTACCGGGCTGGTCATTCATAATAACAAATTGTATGCAACGCAGGCCCCTGCAAACTCGTGGTCCGGCAATGGCGGAAGGTCGCTGAGCGTCAGCGCCGACGATGGCAAAACATGGCAACAGTTACAGGCCCTGGGCAATAGTACTCATTACGCCGTTTCGTTCCCGACACCATCAACGGGATTTATCTGTTCGTCTTACCAGAATTTCAAAACCAGTGACGGAGGCATCACCTGGAAGCCTGTCAGCTGGACCACGCAGGTTGGCACCGCGCAGTTCCTCGATGAAACAACCGCTTTGTTTTCGGATAACAAAAGCATCTACCGCTCTACCGATGGAGGAGAAACCATCACCGAGGTCTTTACACCGGTTGTCGATTATAACGATTATAAGCCGCTGGGCGAGTTGTATGCGGCTACCCGGGACCTTGTCTTCACGTATAACTATGGCTCGTCGATCTATCGCAGCACCGACGCCGGACTCACATGGACCTACATGCCTTTCGGCGAATCGATCACCATCATAGACATGTATTTCCTCTCTGCTGATCTTGGATTCGTCATGGACTTGTTCGGATCTGTGTACAAGACAACCGATCGCGGCGTAAGCTGGACCAGGGTCTATACCCGCGATCCGCTGTCAAGCATCGTATTCAGGTCGATATGCTTTGTGAACGAACAGACCGGATACAAGGGCGGAAAAAATTTCAGCAAAACTACCGATGGTGGCGTTACCTGGCAGAACATCTTCGTGCAGTTCAATGGCGAAATTCAGGAATTGAATTTTATGACCGAGCAGCATGGCTACGTTATCGTCAACTCCGGCTCATTGTATGAGACAACGGATGGCGGTGCAACCTGGGAACAGTTGTATTTGTGGGGCGCGGAGCAACCCACCGCCGTGGATTTCCGGGATGACAATATTTACCTCGTAGGCGAGGAGGGATACGTGGCACGATACGAGAACAAACGTGCCAAACCCCTGCGCCCCGGATACATCTCCGGAAGAGAGGTTGTTTGCGCCGGCGATGTTCAGACCTATTCGCTGCCGGTCAATTATGGTGGAAACTATTCCTGGGATATCCCCGGGCTACCGGTAAAGGATAGCCCTTCATCTGTAGAGCTCTATTTTAAGAACGCCGGTGATTATACACTGAACGTTAGATCTTACAATGAGTGTGGTGCAAGCGAAACCAGAACCCTGACCGTGAAAGTCGAAGACATCGACGCGCCGGTGATCATGGGCGAAACAACCGTAGCAGCCAACTCCGAGCAAATATATGCCATCGAAAACCGTGATGCAGATAATCTTTACGCGTGGTCGATTGACAAGAGCACAAGTTATACAGTCGATGACCAGAACGATCAGGTTTCCGTAAAGTGGCCCAAAGCGGAAGTAGAAACACAGGGAACTATTCGGGTATTTGCCACCAACACCCGCAGCGGATGCCGGAAACGTGGCGACGATGTCACCGTGAATGTATTGGTTATGGTGGGCGTCGAACAGAACCTTGCCGAAGCTATCTCGGTGTATCCCAATCCTGCTGACAATGTGATCAACATCGAGTCCAGCACGCTTCCGTTACATATGGCTGAACTGCACGACCTCAACGGAAAAGTGATCTTCAGAAGGGCACTGCAGCCCTTCCGTGGCGATGATCGGATCAACGTTGCCCAGTTGCCTCAGGGATTGTATGTGCTGAAACTGTACGGCCAGGATAATATCGTGATCACCAAAAAAATCGTAAAACAATAAATCGGATATGAGAAGAGCACCTGTTCCCGGGTCGCAGATCTCATGTCTCAAATCTAGAATTGATGAAGAGAATTTTACTCCTGACCGGTATATCGTTATTGATGAATGTGCAATATGCAACGGCACAGAATTTTTCAGCTACCCCCATCAGCTTCAGCAACCTTGGCTCAGTCTGGGGAGGCCTCGAGTGGGTGGATCTTGACGGAGACGGAGACCTCGATGCCGTGACAGCGAACTGGGTTGACAAAGTCAAAACGTTTAAAAATGACAATGGTACGCTCATACCGATGGGTGTGGGATTGGGAAATCAACCCTTCAGCTATAACGATCAGCTCAGACTGGTCGACTTTGATCACAATGGTTACATGGACGTGCTTTTATCCGGTGGAGGTAAGGTCCACGCCCTGCTCAACCAGGGCAATTTCGATTTTGTTCTGCAGCCAACGGGAATAGATTTCGTTTCCACCAGGTCAACACCCCTGGATTGCATCGATATCGACGCAGACGCAGACCTTGACATCATCCTGGACGGCAAGATATTCCTGAATACAAACGGCACATTTGCTGAATCGATCGTCGCATTTCCGGAGATCAGTAAATACATATGGGGCGATATCAACAACGATGGCATTGTCGACCTGATAGACGTCAACTATAACACCCTCGTCCCGTACATCGGCCAGGGCAATGGTGTTTTTACCAAAGGCACAGAATTCGGCAGCATCCGGAACGATGGCACCTTCTTTCTCGTCGATGCGGATGGAGACGGAGACCTTGACATACAGGTATCCGAATCGAATTATACAAGATCCATTTTCCGCAATAGCTTCAAACAAAATGGGAAAGCGGAATTCGAGCGTGCCTATACCTTCCCGGTATCGGGCGGCATTGCAACGGTGTCACCAGGCGACGTCAACAGCGACGGACTGGTAGATTTCGTCATATACGGGCTTTCCAACATTAACAATACCACGATGGTATTGTTAAATACCTCTTCGGGAGGTCAGATGTCCTTCACTACCGGCAACTTTATGCTGGCGGCAGCGTTAGCGTCGAATCCCAAATTTGTAGATTTTGACAGTGACGGCGACCTCGACATCCACCTCAGCACATCGAACCCTTCGGGTGTGGGGGGCATTCATAAAATTTATGTGAATGAACAGGCTTCACCCACCACCCCGGCCCCGGAGGTACCGGCAAACCCGCAGACCATCAGTGGCGACGACGTGACCCTGAAATGGGATGTTGCACCCCATACATTTTATTCCATAGAGATCGAGCGGAACGGCGTCACAACCTTACCTTCCTCATCGATGGATGATGGAACGCTGATGATCCCATTTCCGGCACAGTCCGCCGTGATCGCTGAGCACAAGCTGAAAAACCTCCCCGCGGGAAATTACCGGTGGCGGGTACAGGCCGTCGATTATGCTTCGCACGCTTCGGCCTTTACAGCTTACCAGGATTTTACCGTCGACGCGGGGCCGCTCATCATGCTGAGCAGCAATAATTTTACCGAGGTAAATTTGTCATACCAGCAGGTCGGCATCTTTACAGGCTTTGCCATCTATAGGCGATCTACGAAGGAGCCATGGAAAAAACTTTATGAAGTACCCATGACGATGACGTCATTCGTTGACAACACCCTTGTTTTGAACGAGACCTATGAATATTGCGTCAGGTCAGTCAACGGAACATCATACTCTGCGCCAAGCATAGTTCTCAGTCATTACGCGGGACAGTTCAAAGAAGCCGCCTTTGCCAGAAGAAATCCAAACATCATCGTGGGAGGCGGTGGTGTGGCTGATATCGACTCAGACGGTGATTACGATCTTCAGGTTATCGGGCGCGTCGATTCAAAGAACGAAACTGCCATGGACAACGATGGAACCGGTAATTTTTCAATGAAATCGTACTTGCCGAATACGGGAACGGATTGGGACAAAGCGTACAGCGGATTGCTTTTCATGGGCGATATGGACAGCGATGGCGACATCGATATGTGTGTCCGGACAGGAGATACCTGGGGCATGAAGATCCAGGTGCTCTCCAACAACGGCGGCGTCTTTTCAAAATCGTATGAATCATCTGCCATCAACTACATGTACGATTATGAGTTGAAAGATTTTAACAACGATGGTTTGATCGATATCTTTTTTGGTGCGGCTGTCTCGAGCGGTAGTGGATACTACTATAAATTTTTGATCCAGAAACGCGACGGCAGTTTCAGCAGCGAAACACTTTCCATTGCGCCGGAGCTCTCCGTGGGACGATGGTTTAAAACCGTAGACATCAACAATGATGGCTTCCTCGACCTTTTTTTTGGCGGAACGGATTATCCCAGCACTAAAGCCATGCTGGCCATCAGCCTGAATGGCCGTGCGTTCCAGGTAAAAGAAACCACGATCTTTTCTTATGCTGATATCATCTTCCAGGACCTCAATGCTGATGGCTTCCTGGACCTGATGTACAAGCACGCCGACAGCAGACTGGTGATGCACCTTGGGCAGGGTAACGAAGTTTTCGGAGACCCTGTCTTTTTCAGAGCATTCTACCTCAATGAAACAAGGCTCGCATCGGCTGACCTCGACTTCAACGGCTGGCCGGAGCTTATCCTTTACGATGGCTATAACATAGGTGTCATGCAAAACAATGGCAACGGAGCTTTTGAAGTTGCGCCCTATAAATTCCCCGGCAGGTGGGGCACGTATGTTCACCTGTTGGATCTTGAAAACGATGGTGACGTCGACATTGTGAGAATGGCTAACGATGATCAGCATCAGGGATTGAGCAGTGTGTACACCAATCAGTGGAAATCAGGTCTTCGAACCAACACACCGCCCACGGCACCCGGCGCTGTGACATCTACGATCGGAAATGGCACGGTGAAGATCCAATGGCAGCCATCCACAGATAATACCACACCGTCAAAGCTTATCAGCTATAACGTGCTGATCGTTGATGCCAATGGTAAATCCTGGGTACATCCAGGCACCAACGCATCAGGTACATGGCGAAATGTTACCGGCCAGGGGAACGCGGGAAACCGGTTGTTCTTTTTCGTCAACGAGCTCCCGGCGGGAACTTATACCGCGAAGGTTCAGGCGCTTGATGCATCGTTTGCGTCATCGGGATGGTCTGAACCACACTCCTTTACCATTGCGGCAGGACCCACCGGTCTTACCGTTGAGCGTATATTGCTGAACAAAGTAAAGCTTCGCTGGACAGCCGGTACATCCGGTGCCGATCACGTGATCGTGGAACGGAAAACACCTTCTACCGACTATGAGTTGGTTGCCGATCTGAGCGCAGGATCCCTTGAATATACCGACACAGAATTAAAATATAATCAGCTCTTTACCTATCGTGTTAGGGAGCTCGTTGGCGGCGCTCCTACGACACATTCCAACACCGTAACATGGAATACGGCGTTGTGGGAGATCAAGGATACCGCCCTTCCGAATGTCGATCACGCAATGGATGTGGGTGATTTCAACGCCGACGGCCGTATGGACCTCCTGCTGACAGGATACTATTCTGACGGGAACAATACTACCCGCGTGAAGGCCGCCTATGCCAATACCGAAAGCGGTTTTGTGGCCACAAACTTTGGTAATCTAAGCCAACCCTCGTCCGTCTCCGCATTTTTTGAGGACCTTAATATGGACGGTGCCTTGGATATCTATGAGCACGGGTGGAACAACGGATATCAAACGAACCTCTATACCCACAACGGTGCCGCGTTCAACGCATTCACTAACATCGTGGACTCAGATAACCTGGAGATTCTGTCAGGCATAGACTATGACATGGACAACGACCTGGATCTTTACGTGGCAGCAAAACCATATAATGGATACCCCTCGGCAAAAATGCTTCAGAATACGGGCAGCAGTTATCAGTCTGTTACTGCCCTCGCCAGTAATTGTCAGGGATATTATTGCACATACCAGGGGGTGGCAGGAGATTTTGATCGCGATGGCGATGAGGATATCATTACCGGCTATGCAAGTGGTTTCAGTTTGTCTCTGAATACACCTAAAGGTTTTCAGGCCACCAACATTACATTCGGTACTACAGCACAGGGTTATGTAAGCGTCCTCGATTTTAATGGAGATGGATGGCTCGACGTGCTGTTCCTGACCAGCGATGGCTATTATTATAAATCAAAACTTTATAAAAATCTGGGCTTGAGCGCGTCGCAAATGCTTCAATTTGAAGAAGTGAAAGTTACCTTGCCGGCAGGATCGAACGCTATTATTCCCAATAACGCTGCTGACTTCGACAACGATGGAGACCTCGACCTCATTTTCGCAGGCCCGGAGATCACCATGCTATTGAACAATAATAACGGTGGCTTTGAAACAGCTACTGTTCCGAATTTCAGGGTCTCCGGAAAATCAAAAAGCATCGATTATGACAATGATGGAGACCTCGATATCATCTTCACCGGTTTCATGTCTGAAAATTACAATTCACTGTATTCAACAACAGCGAAAGTATTGGAGAACAAGCTGATCGATGGAGGCAAGGGAATTTCAAATAACGCTCCTGCTGCGCCAACAAACTTACGGTTCTATCAGACAGCAGAAGGTTTGCACCTGGAATGGGATGCGCCACAGGATGACCATACGCCGTCGTCGGCATTGACCTACGATGTCGTATTTTATAAAGGAGGTGTGCCGGTTTATAAAAATTACCTCGACCCGTCTACCGGTGCGCGAAAGAAACTTGCCGCAGGACGTTCCGTGAACAAGCTGTTGCTCAACAACATCGTGAACGGTGACTATGAATGGAAAGTACAGGCTGTAGACCAAAACTACCTTGCATCAGCATTCTCTGATGTGAAGACATTCAATATGCTTCCGCCACCACCCGGTGTGAAAGACACCATCATCTACCGTTGCAACCGCACCGTAACATTAACCGCGAAGGGGCAGAACATACAATGGTATAGCGATGTGAACGCTACAAACCTGCTCGCCACCGGAACCTTTAGTCCTGCCTCATCGCAAAAAGTTTACGTTACACAGACCATAGGCGGTGTAAGGGGCGTGGCGGCTGAAGTGAACATTACCATCATTGAACGGCCAGGCAAGCCTGAGCTTGTTCAGGCAAGCCCGGTGTATTATTGCAATTCTGTTAGTAACAGTACCATCTACCTGATGGCGAAAGGAGAGAATTTATCGTGGTTTTCCGATAGTAACCTGCTGACAAAGGTTGGCACCGGTGGCTATTACTATGCACCAGCAAAGCCTGCCAGGTATTTTATTACGCAAAGTTTCCAGCAATGTCAAAGCCTGCCTGCTGAGCTTGCCATAGACAGCATCGGTATCGACTCAAGGTTAGTGCTTGAGCAGGACCGGATGCGGGTCATGGAAGAAAAAGCAGATCACTACGTCTGGTATCGGAATGGAGCTGCCATTGCATCAGGGCCATCCAATTCAATACCCTTCGATGGTACAACCGGGCAGTATCGGGCAATTATTTATAAACGTGGCTGTTATGAAGGGTCAGGCATATTCCTTGTAACGGGCGTCGAAGAAGAAACACAGGATCAGATCAGCATCTATCCAAACCCGGCCACGCATGAAACAACCATCCGACTCACATCGGGTGCTCACCTGCAGATCTATAGTGGAGAGGGCAGGTTGGTTTACACCCGGGAAAGTTCGTCGGAGAAGGAGTTGCGATTGTCGGTTTCAACGTGGCAGAAAGGGATTTATGCCGTTGTAATAAGTGACAGTAACAGATCCTATGTGCGGAAACTGGTGATCCGCTGATTACACGTCCTGACGTCCTCAAACAAACTTTTCCCTGAACTGGAGATTGAACATCCCATACAGAAGACAAAGCATGCTCAGGATCATGAGGTATAGCCTGTTCTTGTAAATGATGGTCAGCCAGATAAATTCGCTCATCTGGCGCGGTTCCGAGAAAGGATTAAGAAAGACGTTGTAGGTGCTGTACTCCAGCTCTTCGGCAAAAATGAAAAATATGAACGATATGATCACGATGACAATAGCAGTTCCATTGCCATTCCTGATCAGCGTAGACAACGCAAAGCCTAACGAAGAAAGAAAAGTGATGGGAAAGAGCACCTGGCCGAGCATCGGCAGAATACTGAACCGGTACAGCGTGAGGTTAGCGAGGCTGGCGAGAATGATCAGGATAACCGCAGCGACCCCGATCGTCAGGATGAAGCGCACCAGCCATACCTTGTACCGGTAGTTGGGAATGCCAAAAATTGTTTCAAGCATTTTGGAATCATCGTCGTTCTGAATACCATACGCCATCGGGTAGAAGATAAGCAACAGCCCCGGGAAAACCAGGAAGCCATAGATCACCGCTTCGTCGAAGTCCGGATCGTCCAGGATGGTAAGCAGGATGATGAAGGCGAAGAACAAAAACGCCGCCACCACAAAGTAAACGAACTTGTTCCCGAAAATCACCTTGATGTTATAGATCATCAGCTTATACAACAGCAGCAGATAGCTCTTCATTTTTTTTCCTTGATTTACTTTTCATCAACCATAAATAGGCATCCTCCAGATTCGCGCGTACCGGAACGGCATCGAACCGGGGCAGCTCGTCTGATAAACACTTTACCCGTATAAGGTCACCTTCCCGCATGTGGTGAACAATGAGATAATTCTCTTTTTCAACCTCGAACTCGTCAGGTGTTAAATGGAATTCCCACACTTTTTCATTGGCCAGCTCCGCCATGGTCGTGGGGCTACCGATGTATTCGATGTTGCCGGAGATGAGTACCGCCAGCTTGTTGCAGCTGCTCGCGATGTCTTCGATGATGTGGGTGGAGAACACCACAATCCGTTCGCGGCTGAGCTCTACCAGCAGGTTCCGGAAACGGATCCGCTCCAACGGATCGAGGCCCGCCGTCGGCTCATCTACCACCAGTATCTTCGGAAGGTGAAGCAGGATCTGCGCAATACCGATCCGCTGTTTCATACCACCCGAGAACGAGCCGATCTTTTTGTGCTGATGCTCGTCCATGTGCACAGCCTTCAGTACATATTGTACCCGTTCTTTCCGCTCGTCTTTGTTGGAGATCTTTCGCAGGATCGCCTGGTAATCCAGGAACTCGTAGGGAGTCATGTTCTCGTACGTGCCAAAAGCCTGGGGAAGGTACCCGATGAGACCTTGCAGCTCTTCCCTGCGCAAGGCCGTGTCGTGGCCATTGATCCAGATCTTGCCGTAGCTCTGGTCCAGGATGCCGCAAAGGATCCGCATGAGCGTGGTTTTGCCGGCGCCGTTCGGTCCTAACAATCCGAACATGCCTTGTTCGATCGTGAGGCTCACGCCCTTGAGCGCTTTGAACTCCGCCTTCTTCGGTCTTACATAAGGAATGGAAAGCAATAGCCGGTAATAGATCCGCCTGATCTTCCTGAACCTGCCGGTGGTGACATGAACATCTACAGCGCGTTCCTTTAGTTTTTTCGATACACGCACAAGGAACAGTCCTGTAAACCACAGGAAGATGAGAATGATGCCGATGGCTTTCACCTGCACGCTGTTGTACAGGAACACAGCGCTGAAGATTGGAAATCCCCAGTACAGCAAAGTGTTACAGATCTTTAACAGTTTTCGCCTGCGGGGTAATACCTGCGTTACATTGCCGAGCACTGACAGCAGCAGCACGTGCAGCAGCACCATAAAGAACAATTGCCAGAATGCCTTCTCCAGGTGGAAGTAGATGAAATAGATCAGGAAGCCAGCCAACGCACCCTGCCAGATCAGGTCTTGTAAAACCATACGGGTGGTCACAGGCTCTTCTCCGCGCGCATCGAATAGATTTTTGTTGCCTTTCCATTCTCTGATCCATCGTTTGTCTCTGCCATACACTTTCGTGAGCCTTTGGATCTCGATGTGCATGGCCTCGCCGGGTGCAACCATTTTAGCGTTGGCCTGGCGCAGCGACGACATGATGAAGTGTGTGCCGCCGGGGATCAAAATGACCGCTGCGAAGAATGCGATCATTTGTAAAAGCAGTCCTTCGATCCGTAACGATATAAAAGCGCCCGCAACGATCATCATCACGATCTGCGCAGCTTTGATGCCGGGCTTCAGGTGCCTGAACCAGTGAAGCACACTTTCCAGGCCGGCGCTCATGGTCGGAATGTAGAACAGCGTGAGCATGGTGGCAAAGCCGAGTCCGCCCATCACGGTAACGGCAAAAGGCTGGCCGATGCTCACAACATATTCCGCTTCCCCGAGGGCCAGTGGCAGCATCGCGATGATGGTGGCAATGGAGGTGATCAGGATCGGCCGGATCCGGGAGATGCCGCTCATCATCAGCGCACGGTATTTTGTATAACCCTGCCTTCTCAGCACGCGTGAGTAGTCGATGAGAATGATCCCATTGTTCACTACCACGCCGAGCAGGATCAGGAACCCGATCAGTGTATTGGTGCTGAGCAGCGAGTTACCGGTGAGGGTAAGGCCAAGCACCGCGCCGATGGCAGCAAGCGGAATGGCGAACATGATCACGATCGGCAGGTACAGCGATTCGAACACCGCGGCGAGGATCATAAAGATGATCACGATCGCGGCAAAAATGAAGAAGTAGAAATCATCATACAGGCCCTCATCGCGAACCACCTGCACCACGATACCCGATGGAATATTGACACCCGCCACGATCTGGTCGATCTCGAGCCGCGAGGCTTCCCGCAGCGATTCTGATTTCAATACCTCGTCGATGAAGTGGTAGGTGATTTGGATGCGTTTTTCCTGGTCAGCCCGGGTAATGGTGCTTTCGCCGGAGGAGTAGAGCGCCGTTCCGATATCAGAGAAGGTGTGCGTTGCGCCTGTGGTGCTGGTAACAGGCATCTCCCGCAGGTCGCGCATTTCCTTGGCCCTGTTCGTCACCTGGTTTTGTGTGCGGATGGTGATCTCGTATTGCTCGCCGCCGCTGATAAAATTGGAGCCCGATGTGAACGAAGGCTGAAAATCGTTGAGCGCCACCGCTACATTTTGCAGGGTGATGTGGTAGTCGCTCATCTGTTTTTGGTCGAATACCAGATGTGCCTCGGGACGCTCCGGGCTGAGGTTGACCGAGCTCTGCCCAACAGCCTGAAGGCCGCTCACCATCGTATTGATGTCATGGGCGATCGTCTGCATCAGCTCGAAGTCCTGACCTTTGATCACAATCCGTTCGGAGGCAGTGCCAATGCCCAGCATGCGCTGAAAGTCTTCCTCGGCAGAGCTTCCGCCACCACCTTCACCACCGTTTTGCCTCGGCGGTCTCTCCAACGAAATATTGACGTCGTCGAAATTTTTAGAGATGCCCGAAAGCCGGTTTCGCACATCACTGACAGAGATCGTATCCAGGTCGTTGAATCCCTCAACAAGTTGAACGCTGATCACCGCATCACCTTCCGAGATCTGGCTGATCACTTTTTCAATGACGGGGATCTCCATCACTTTTTCTTCGATCTTTCTGATCCGCAGATCCGTGGATTCAAGCGTGCTGCCCTGGGGCATGGTCACGAACATGTTCAGCTCCGTGGTTTCCACCGCCGTGGGACTCGACAGGCTCACCACCAACCCGAGCGCGATCGTTACAAAGAACAGCACCAATCCGCCCACAACCGTGAACATAGGCCGCCTGAAACAGGATTTCAGCAGTACCATATACATCTGGATCACGCGCTGACGGATCGAAGCATTCCTGATCAGCGGTGCGCTCCGTTCGTCTTCTTTGCGGATGGCGGTGTCGGCCAGCATGGGGATCAGCACCAGGGCAACCACGAGTGAAACAAGCAGCGTCGATATGATCGAGACGCCGATATGCGTACCGATAAGTGTGATGAGAAAATTGGAAGAAAAGATAAAGGGCAGGAATACCGTTACCGTGCAAAGGGTTGCCGCAATGACCGGGCGCATTACCTCACGCGTTCCTTTTACAACAGCTTCTTCGCGCCTGGTTTTGTTCACAACGTGGCGGTAAATATTTTCAATTACCACAACACTGTTGTCCATCAGCATGCCGATCGCCAGGGCCATTCCGATCAGCGTAAGGCTGTTGATGGAAATGTTATAAGCGTAGAAGAAATTAAACGCCGTATACACAGAGATGGGAATGGCAAGAGCCACACTGAGGATAAACCGCATCCGCCGCAGAAAGACCCATAGCACAAAGATCGCCAGCAGTCCGCCGGTCATGGCCAGGTGTTTGATCTCGTCAATATTCCTGGACATCATATCAGCCTGGTTGTTCTGTACAATGACCTTCACGTCCATGGCCTCGAGATCTTTGTTGATCGCTTCGATGGCGTCAAGCGTTCTTTCCGATAGTGCGATCAGGTTTGCCTGCGGATCTTTCGACACCCGGATGGAGACGGCATCCTTTCCATTCACGCGGCTGAGGGAGGTCTGCTCTTTTACGCCGAAGAAGACGTCGGCCACATCGCTCAGCAGAAGTGGTCCTTTCTCGGAAACCACAAGGCTTTGAATGTGCTTGATATCTTTCAGCTCTGCCGTAACGTTCACAAAAACTTTCCGGCCATCCATTTCTACCTGCCCCGCAAAAGCGCTCTTGTTCGAGTTGCGCGAGAGCACGTTGCTGATCGTGTTGGGCGTAATGCCATTGGCCTCGCACACCGCATCGTTCATGATGATCTCCACGGTCTTTTGACGGCCGCCAAAAACTTCCACGCCACCCACACCATCTACGTCGCTCAGCCGGTCCGTGATATATTGATCGGCTATGTTCCGCACACGGTCTGCACCACCGCTGCCAAGCACCTGCAGGTCCATAAAGCCATTCGAGAACTCTTCTGTATCGATCTTGATGATGTTGACGATGAACTCCGGCGTGAGGCTCGACTTGATGGCACCCACCTTCTGTTCCAGCTTGAGGTAAGCATATTTGATGTTCACCCCTTGTTGAAAGGAGATGAAGATCAGGCCCTGCCGGCTATCGGCATTCGCCGTGATCTCCGCCACACCCTCCAGCGTACTGATGGTGCTCTCCAGCGGCACGATCGCCTTGCGTTCCATGTACCGGGGATCGACTTCCGATACGGGCCTCACATGTACGATCAGCACCGGCAGCTCCACGTTCGGAAAAAGCTCCACAGGAAGTTTGGTATAGGAGATATACCCCATGAAGGTGAGCCCGATGAACAACATCGATACGAGGACCTTCCTCCTGATGATCGTTTGTAGTAAACCGTTGTTATCCATGTGAAACTTCGATTTTCACTTCTTTCTTCCGGCTGATCCGGGCGATGACGTTTTCAATGCTCTCGTAGTAGCAGGGTATGATGATCAGCGTCAGCAGCGTTGACGTTACCAATCCGCCGATCACGGCAATGGCAATGGGTGCCCGTAACGCTGCACTCTCGCCAAAGCCCAACGTCAGCGGAAGGATCCCGAGGATCGTGGTCATGCTTGTCATCATAATGGGCCTGAGCCTGCGCTCGCCGGCGTCCAGTATCGCCTCCCGCAGGGCCATACCGTTCTGCCGGTTCTGGTTGATGCAGTCAATGATCATAATGGAGTTGTTCACTGCAATGCCACCCAGCAGAATGATGCCGATATAGCCCATCATGTTCAGGGGCATGCCCAGGATAAAGAAGGCCAGGATCGCGCCAACAGCCGCCAGCGGTATCGTTAACAAGATGGTGAACGGATGCAGCAGCGACTCGAATTGAGAGGCAAGCACCATATACACCAGCACGATGGACAGTACGAGCGCGAACGTCAGGTTCTTCACGGATTCCTGGCGCCGCAATTCCTGGCCTGCAACCTTGATCTTATACTGTGGCGGCACCGTTAATTTTGCAAGCGCGGTTTCAACCGACTTCACCACCTTGTCGTACGGCTCGTCCTGGTTCACGCGGGCGCCAATGGACACCGTCCTGGTTTGGTTTTTTCTGTGGATCGCGTTGCTGGCATATTCCACATGCACCGTCGAGATCTCACTGAGTGGAAATTCGCGTTGCCCGCTTTTGATGCGCATGTTTTCCAGTCCGGCCAGCGTAACACCGGGAACTCTGATCTTGATATCCTGGATCTCGCCACCACGCTCGATCGTGCCAGCGGGTTTGCCTTCCAGCTGATCCCTGATCTGAACGATCACATCATCGATCGACAAATTGAACAACCCGGCCCTGTACTTGTCAACATCAACCTTGATCTGGGGCACACCTTCTTCGAGATCAGACACCGGATCGAAAACATATTCGTTGGCAGCCATGATGTGCATCACCGAATCGGAGAGGGGCCTCAGCTTGTCAAAGTCAGCGCCGCTCAGCTCCACCACCAGCGGCATCTCTTCGTCGCCCATCACAGAATACAGGGCGCTTTCGTCATTGGCGAATGTGGCTTCAACGCCGGGCAGTGCTTCGAAGTAGGTGGACAGCTTGGACATGACCGGTGCTATATCGAGCTCGATGTCTTCCCGGAAGATGAGCTTCAGTGTTGCCTGGTTCTCATGATAAACGTTTTCATTCGTGATGCCCGACTGGCTTTGCTGGGCGCCGATGTGTGAATATATTTTATCGAGCTGTCCCTCGAACAGCTGCAGAAGCTGCCCTTCGATCTGGCTCACGGTGGCGGAAGTCCTGGGGAGCGGCGTGCCGTTGGTCAGGGTCACATCCACTGAAATGGCGCGTGTATCCGACTGCGGCATGTACTCGCTGCCGATGACCGGTACCAGCAGCGCTGCACCGAAGATCATGGCAAACGACGCCACGATCAGGGCCGTTTTGTGATTCAGACCTTTTTCCAATAAAGTCCGGTAAGATTTGAATCGTACCTGCTTTTCTTCCGAAAACACGTTCTTTTCTCTGGCAAACACTTTGTCCTTCCGGAAGAACTGCGCGAAGAGCATCGGGATCACCAGAAGGGCTACGAAGAGCGAAGCGATCTGGGAGAAAGCAACCGTCCACGCCTGGTCTTTAAAGAGCTCTCCTGAGGGCCCTTGCAAATAAACGATCGGCAAAAACACAACAATACAGGTAAGCGTCGAGGCGGTGATTGCACCACTTACTTCGCTCGTTCCTTCCACGGCCGCATCGACCACACTCATGCCTTCCTCGCGTTTCCGGAAGATATTCTCCACCACTACGATGGCAATGTCCACCAGCATGCCGGCGCTCAGGGCAAGCCCGCCAAGGGTCATCACGTTCAGCGTGAGGCCATTGAAGTACATCAGGTTGAACGTGGCAATGATCGAGATCGGGATCACAATGCTGATGATGAGCGTGGAGCCGATCCTTCGCAGGAAGAGGAACAACACGATCACCGCGAACAGGATGCCGTAGAGACCTGATTCCTTCACTTCGTCGATGGCCCCCTGGATAAACCGCCCCTGGTTCTGAATGACCACAAACTCGTAACCCGGAACAGTCTTCTTCAACCGCTCGAGTGAGGTCATCAGCTCGTTGACCGCATTCACCGTGTTGTAGTTTGTTTCTTTATAGATGGACATCCCTATGCTTCGCCGCTGATTAACCCTCACGATACTGCTCGCTTCTTTATCCAGCAATTTGATCGTGGCCACCTCACGAAGCAGCACAGGCACCTGGTCCGAAGAAGATGTTGTGTTGGCTGGTGCCGCCAGGGTTGATGTTAAAGCAGGTGTTTCAGGATTGGCCACTGTATTGCCGCGGCTCGTATAACCCACCACCAGTGCCTCGAGGTCTTCAGGTTTTTCAATGATGCCCAAACCTTTGATCACATACTTCCGGCCCAGCTCCTCGATAAATCCGCCGGAGACGCTCCGGTTATAGTTCTGGATCTTGGTGACGAGGTCATTCACCGTCAAACCGAAAGAGGCCAGCAGGTCCGGGTCGGTTTCCAGCACCACTTCTTTCTCCTGTTCACCCGACAGGCGAACTTCCGCTATTCCGGGCAGTTTGATGAATTCGTTCCTGAAGTTGTTCTCTGCGATCCGTCGCAGCGCTTCTGTATCGTTGGAGGCCGGATTATAGATGCCCAGCGTCATTACAGGCGCTGCATTGGGATCGAATTGTGTGATCACAAACTCGTCTACCTCGTCGTTGAGTGAAAACGATGAGAGCGATTTCTGCAGGTCGAGAAACGCCTCGTCCATATCCTTGCTCCAGTCATACTGCACCGTAACACGGCCATAGCCCGTCTGGCTCACCGAGCTTACTTCCACAGCCCCGCTCTGTCGGATCGCAATGGATTCAATCGATTCGATGAATTGTTTTTCAACTTCCGACGGCGGTTTGATGCCCACCTTCAGCTCAACGAAGAGGGTGGGGTTCTTCATTTCCGGAACCAGCTCAATGCCAAGTTTCCCGAATGAAATGGATCCCAGTAAAATGACAGCCAGCACCATCATCAGGATCGACACCGGGTAAGAAACGGCCAGCGAGACTATCTTCTTCACAGGATGCGTTGTTTAAATGTTATTGAATGATGCTCACTTTCGATTTGTTCCGCAGCGTTTCAAACCCGGAGACCACGAGCCTGTCGTTGACCTTCAGACCGCTGACAACTTCCACTACATCGATGCTCTCGAGGCCCGTGGTGATCTTCTTTTCCGTAGCAATGCCGTTCTCCACCGTAAACACTACCTTGCCGTCTTGCCGCGAGATCACCGTCTCTTTAGGGATGACGATCGTGCCTTCACGTTTTTCAGAAAGGATAAAGGCTTTGATGAACATGCCGGGGCGCAGCAATTTTTTTCCGTTATCGATCTGAAGAACACTTTGAAACGTCCGGGTGTCTGCGTTGATCACCGGGGAGATCTGGCTGATCTTTCCGTAGATGGTATCCTTTTTGGCCACATTGTAGTTGGCGATCTGCACCGTTTGGTCCATGGTAACCTCAGGCAAATGTTTCTCCGGAAGTTTCACATCCATCAGCAGCTTGTCGTATTGCATCACCTTCAGCATGGTTTGTCCCTGGTCGACCCTGACACCATCCGTGTGATACGGTAACTCTACGATCACACCATCAAACGGGGCTTTCACCGACATCTTCGCCTGCTGGATCTCGGCATTCTCGTACGCGTACCTGGCGGTGACGTGGTCCATGGAAGATTTTTTCAATTCCGTGAGCGTAACACCGCCCTTATCGTACAGCGATTGTTGCTTTTTCAGATTATTGTCGGCCAGCTCCAGGTTCAGTTTTTTGCTTTCAACCTGCAGGTTGTTCTGAAATTCCCGGTCCTCGATCCGGATCACCACCTGGCCCGCCTTTACTGCATCGCCAAGCGCGAAGGGTCTTCCCGTGGCAGGATTGCGCTGCAAATTGTAAATGCCACCGAGCTCTGATTTCAATACACCTTCTTTGAAAGAGTAAACCGTGCCCGTGGTCTCAATGAACCGCGAGATGCTCTGCGGTTTGATGCTCACCACCGATACGGGGATCTTTATTTCGGTTTTGATGTCCGAGTTGTCGGGGTTACAGGAACAGATGCCGATGAGCACCAGGAGTGAAAGCATGTTCCGGCCAGAAGGAGAGGCTGTACCTTTTTTGAGCTTATTCATGATGTGTAGTGTTGTTTTCATTGCAATGATTAATGGGTTGGAGCGATCACAGGCTGTTGCGTTTCGAAATCGTACAGGGAAGTGATCTTCAGGTTCAGGAGCTCGATCTTATAATTGATCAGGGCATCGGCATAAGTGCTTTTTTTCTCGGAGAGCTGGCTTTGAAACCGGTTGAGGTCAATGCTCGTGAGATCGCCATTCCTATACCGTTCCAGGTTGATGTCATAGGTCAGCGTAGCGTTTTTGACATTCTGCTCGGCTATCGTTATCTGGTTTTCCAGGTTCTGCAGGTTTCTGTAGATCTTCCGGATGTTGATCATGATGTCGTTCTTCTCCACTTCGAGGTCAACATTTTTGATCTCCCGTGAGGCGTTGGCAGCATCCATGCGCGCCCTGTTTTCACCCCAGTCGAAGATGGGAATGTTGAAGGAAACCGCGATCCTCGGATTCACGGCAGGTACCTCGTACACATTGTGCGCCCGTTCATTATCACCGAATACACCCAACGACAGGGCCACCGCGCCTTTGAACTCATTCAGCGCCTTGGTGCGGATCAATTCAAACTGCGACCGTTCGATGTCGATGGCGCGTTGCCTCAATTCCATTCTGTGCTCCAGCGCGTGAACCAAAGCCTGGTTGAGGTCCACTTCGCGGGTGATAAAATTGATATCCACCTCCACGGCAATTTGTTCCGTGAGGTCCATGCCCAGTAAAAGTTTGAAATCATCAGCAGCGTTGTCAAGCAATACCTGGTTGTTTTCCAGGGTGGATTTTGACGTGGCCAGGTTGAGCTCGGCCTGGTAAAGCTCTTCCTGCGCCAGCAGGTCTGCCGCTACTTTGTTTTGCGTGATCTCGTAGCTGATCTTTTGATTTTCATACTCATCCTTCGAGATCTGAAGGTTGTTTTGTCGTTGGTAAAAAGTGTAGAACGACCTGGTAACACTTTGCTCGAGACTGAGCATTTGCAGCGAGTTGCTGATGGTGGCGTTCTCGAGGTTCAGCTCCAGCTCCTTCAGTTGTATCTTCGTTCTGTTGTAGGTAAAGATCGGCTGGTCGATCTGAAGGTACAGGTTGTTGCTATAGGTCTTCGTCCTCACGTCCTGGAATTCCGAATAGTTATCGCGGTAGCCGAATCGGTTGATCAATGAGATGGTACCATCGGTAGCCACAATCGGTTGGATGACGGAAAGATTGGCAAACGAGTTATAATCTTTATTGGTGTTCCAGGTCGAGAACAGGTCGTTGAAGCTGCGCTGCCGGTTGTAATCGAACGGCGTCACCGCCAACGCGAACCTCGATTTCAACGCCGCCCGTTGCGCATCCAGGCTGCGCTGATTCCCGTAAAGGTTCAGCTTCGATTTTTTGATGCTGCGACTGCTCGTCTGCGCGATCTCTATCGATTCACTCAGCGTAAGCGTACGTTGCGCCCTCGCATCATTCCACGTCAGCAGGCACAGCGCCATCAGCACCAGCGCCGACGCAGGCCTCACACATTTTACTTTCATTGTTTGCCTAAAACTCATAGGGGTCGATCTTTAAATTGGTTGCCGGTTACCAGTTGCCGGTTAGCCGGTTGAAAAAATCACTATAAAATATCACGCTTCGTGTAATTACTTGCCCTTGTTGGTGTTCTTCACCAACAAGCCCTCACCAACAACCCTCAACTTCTTAACTCGTAGCTCGTAACTTTAAACTTTAAACTTTAAACTTTAAACTTCCCCGTACCTCGTACCTCTAACCTCGTACCTACTGCTTCACCCACTTCACCGCATCCGCATACACCGTCCTCAGGTCACAGGCATCCGTTAACGAAACACTTCCGCCCGTTTTGTTGAAATAATACGATCCAAGGTAGTTCCAGCCAGGCTCTGCGTTGGTGATATTGAACTTGATGTGATCGGTACCATCCCCGTTGCGGACGATATAGTCGTAATTGAATTGCTTTCCTTCACCATCGCGTCCCACGTGCTCGTTTTGATTTTTTCCCTTCATGTACACGTAAATGTCATAGAAGCCTTCTTCGGCGAATGCCGGTGTCCAGGTGGCGATCTTTTCACCATCTCCTGACCGGGTGAAATGTGCCGAGCGTATCACGCTGCCGTAAAAGTCAGAGCCCGTTGTTGCGAGCCATCTTGAATACGAGCTGTCCCAGTTTCCATAATACTTTTGCGCAGAATCTTTCTGGCGATCGAGGTAAGCCTTGAGCATCGTTGGCTTGATGGGACTGAAGGAGCTGAAGCCCTTATCCTCATTGTCGACGATCACTTCGTATTGATTCGAAACTGTTTCTTTTTCAACCACACGTTCCCCATCGAACAACAATCCCCCATCGCGCCTGGATAATGTTCCCATCGACAGGTTGATGACCGATGGTATATTCCGCGAGATGATGGTATTCACCGTGAGGTCATTCGGTTTTTCGTCCAGCACAAACCCGAACAGCCTGGTTTCTCCCTGTTTGATCACGGACAGTCTGCCGGGTGCTTCTTCCGGGGCCTCTTCATTGGGCCTTGAATTAAAGTTGTTATCATCGTCAGAGCGCTTCTTGCGGTTGAATTTAACTTCGAGCACGCCGTCGCTGTCGCCGGAGTTTTTCGCTTTTAAGAGTACCTGGTAGCGCTTCCGGTCTCCATCCATGACCTCGTATTTCTGGACGTCGAGAATTTCGAAGGCGGGCTGTGCAGTTTCGGAATATACCTTGCGGATGATCGGATCGATGTCGGTGTTGAACCTGGAAAGCATCGCTTTTCTGAAATCTTCATAGCTGCTCAGCTGATGCTGGTGGCTGTTCACCCAGTCGTACAGGAACGATTTGAAATTGTTTTCTCCAATGATCTGCCCGAGGTAGGAGAAGAGATACTTGCTTTTAAGTGTTACCGATTTGTTGATCTTGCTGAACTCGGCTTCCGTCAGGATCTTCGTCATCGAGGCCGTGCGCATAAGATCATTGCATTCTTCTGTGAACGAGATCCCGTTCACTTCGCGGGAGTAGTCATTCTGCACCTGCTTGTCGTTCCGCAGGTAAGTTGCAATGCTCCGGTTCAGCAATGCCCAGTCTTCGCTCACGATGCCCGAGTTGAAATCGTAATAGTTCGGAAACAGTGAATAATCGGCGTTGTCGAAATCATTGCTTTCATACACCCATCTTTCCCCGGTCTGTTTGGTAAATATTTTCCGGATCAGGTCATTGAATACATTCGCTTGCTTCTGTTTATCGGTCAGCACCTGGTTGGCCCTGGCGGCCTGACGACTCATGTCCTTCATTTGTCGCCTGAAGTCGAACTGTCTCATGTCGCCACCTTCTTCCGGCCAGAAAACAGTTTCCGGCTGCACCAGCGCCTGGTGGCTTTCATAGATCTTGTTATACGCGGCAAAATGAATGGGCACCTCCACAAACTGCAGTCTTTTGAAAGGATACGACAGCTTTTGCGCATCTTCATATTCATTGGCAACATCGGTGATCAGGTGGCTGAGGGTGTCGCCAAGCAGGTCGAGCTGCCGCAGAAAGAAATCGTTCTCCGGGTAATGATATACCGAATAGACCACGCTGTCTACCGTTATTTCTTTTTTATCATAGTTGCCGATGACGAGTGAAATGTGCGGCAGCGGGTACTCCGGTTTGAATTTATACACGTTATCACGCATAACAACTTCGCCCTGCGAAACCGGCACTTTGCCCGCAGGTGCTTTTACGCTTAGCTCAAACGTTATAAAAGACCGCCTTTCCTTCGCCGCTGACTTCCGGTTATAACCAACCCCGGTATCCGGATACCAGTGCACATCTTTTGTAAGCAACACATAGTCGTCTTCGAGGAAAGCGTATTTCTTCAGCAGCGCGAACATCAGTTGATCATTGGTGCTCTCATATCTTTTCTGGTCAACCTCCAGGTGCGCGGCTGACTCCACCACCTTACCATGATAGTGTATGCGGACTCTCAGTTCTTCACCGGAACCAATGCTGATTCCCTTATTCAGAGAGAGTATTTGCAAGTCCCGGTTCACTTCCGTGGATCTGCCGTTCACCGCCACACTATCCACAGTCAAACCCGGATTCAGTGTAAAGTAGATCGTATCCAGCAGTGCGCCTGTGTTATTTTTCGCAACAAGTTCAGAGGTTCCCGCGATCTCCTGGCCGGCCCATTCCAGGGCGATGGCATGCGAGACGATGTCGATGTTGGGCACCTCCGCCCATCTGCCATTGGTATCGATCATCTCCTGACGGAAGGCAATGGGTTCCTGCCGCATATCCCAAAGCCTGACCATGATAAAGGAGGAGAGCAGAAGCAATAGACACCCAGTGATCAGCGTAGCACGATGCACCGACTTGTGACTGGATAGCCGATCGAGCATAAAAGCCGTGAGGAAAAGAAATCCAATGCCGGTGACAAAGTAGAACGTGCGTTGCCATAGCGCGAACCCGATGTCAACAAACCCCGTCATCTCCGAGGCCAGCATCGAAAGCCTGAACGCCGTGAAATCAAGAATGTTCGAGAACTTATCGAAGTAATAGATCACCTGAACACCCGCGATGCCGATGAGCAACACGATGGTGATGGGTTGATTCCGGATCACCGTCACCAGCAGAAACGCGATTCCCGTTGTAAACACAATGGTTGGAACGCTGGTCAGCAAGGGATAGACGATGAACGCCATCGGGTTAACCGTGGCAACAGGACTGGTAAGCCCAACGATCAGCGGAACACAAAGCAGCACGAGGTTCAGCAGGAAGAAAAGTTTGAACAGCGCCAGTGCTTTTCCAAGCACGTAATCGAGGTTGGTGATCGGTCTCACGAAGAAGACCTCGTTCGTGTCCAGCTTTTTATCTTTTTTGATCAGCCCGGTTGCCAGAAAGATCACGGCAGCCGCCTGTGGTATGCTGATCAGCAGCAGGCTCGCATAGGGCAGGATCCAGCCATTGGAAAGCCCGCGCCAGTCCGCGTTGTCGAGCTCCGAAAAAACAGCCAGGTTGAAAATGGTGACGAAGCCGATCCCCAACAGCGCGATGATGCGGAAAAACCAGTTCCTCCAAAGTACTTTTCCCTCGTACGATGAAATGGTCAATATCGTGCTTACCGATATCATACGAGTGACACCCCTAATTCATTTTCCATAAAGTATACATAAGCGTGCTCCAGGTTCGGATTGGCAACCTTTGCTGCGGGATGCGGCTGGCCGTTGGCAATGAGCTGTACTTCCCATTTTCCATGGGCCGGGATCGTTGAAACCACGGGATACTTTGCTTTTAAAACGTTGAATTCCTCATCCTCCAGCATGATCTGCCACACATGGCCGCGTACCTGCTCGATCATTCCTTCCGGAGAACCTTTGAAAGCTACCTCACCTTTGTTGAGCATAGCCATGTTGTGACAGGTGCTGCTGATGTCGCCCACAATGTGTGTGGAGAGTATGATGGTCACGTCCTTCTGGCTCAGGTCTGAGAGAATGTTCCTGAAGCGGATGCGTTCTTCGGGGTCAAGGCCTGTGGTAGGCTCGTCGATCACTAACAACCTCGGTTCACCGATCAGTGCCTGTGCAATGCCAAGCCTTCGTTTCATACCGCCGGAAAGTTTGTTCGCCATACGTTCACGCACCTCCAGCAATCCCACCTGGTGCAGCAGCTTGTCCACACGGGCCAGCCGCTCTTTTCTTTTCAGCGAGGTGGAGAGCTGCGCGGCATAATCCAGGAACTCCCACGTTTTCAGCTTCGAAAAGAATGTGAAGTCCTGGGGAAGATATCCCACCATTTTCCGGATCTCATGCCGGTGTGTATTGATGTCCATGCCATCCATGAGCACTGTGCCGGAAGTGGCCTGTTGCACCGTTACCAGTATGCGCATGAAGCTCGATTTTCCCGCGCCGTTGGGGCCGAGAAGTCCGAACATGCCGCTGCCTATCTGAAGGTCGATGTTCTTGATGGCTGCATGACCATTGGGGTAGATCTTTGAAAGTCCACGGATCTCGATGTTCATCGCGCTTCAGGTTGAGGGTGATATAACGGGTTAGGGGCTGACATCGCAGGGTGCCTGTTATGAAGAGGTTTTTTGAGAGGTTTTGTTACAACGTATGCCGTATTTATTGATACATGAACAAATGGCTGTTCTTGTCTTTCTTTACCTGAATTTCCTGGAGCTCGCTCAGCTGTAAGCGCGAGTTGTTTTCTATCGTGCCTTGCACCAGCCCGACAGGAGCCAGGACGTGCAGTCTGGACCCGTCAATCCTGGCAGACAACGTATCCAGGGGTGTTTTTGAAATGCTCAGGGTAGATCCGTTTGAAAGATCCGTTTGAATGTTGGATATTTTATTGTCCTCCATCCATATTCGCCCCGAGTTTTGTGAAAGCTGCAGAGACTCTTGCTGCAACCCTTCAATAGTGCCAGAAGTAGATTTTACGGTAATTCCTTTTAAACCGGTTCTAGGCACGAATACCGAGATCCCTACAGTGCCACTAATGTCTGATTGAAAGCCCGACAGTGTAAGGGTATCGCCGGAGATCCCATATTTCAATTTGTTCAGCAATGCGCCGGAGAAGCTTCGCACTTCCAGCCGGGGCTGATCAGATCCGATAACCTTTACCTCTTTATTGCAGTCACTTAAAACCAGATAAGTGATGCCTGAGATGTCTGCCGTCTCTGCGATGCTGTTCTTGTCGTCCATAATATTGGGAATTCCCGTCAGCCTCAGCTCGGCAAATACCGCCGTGAGATAAAGGAAGATGAATCCGAAAAAACCAAGAAGTATTTTGTTGCTGAGCTTCATATTGTTCCGTTCGATGTTTCCAAATGTTTTTTCAACTCCTCGGCGCTGATGCCGAGCAACGCAGCCTGCCTGAGAAATTCAGGGAGGACTTTATCAAAGAACTCCTGCCGTTTGTCTTTGAGAATGATCTTTTTTGCTTCCGGATTCACGAAGTATCCGATGCCCCGTTGATTTTCGATGATGTTCATAGACTGAAGTTCACTATAGGTCCGCATAACTGTATTTGGATTTACGCCCATGGCCGCAGCCAGCTCCCGCACCGAAGGTATTTTTCCTCCGGCGGGAAATTCACCACTCACCACTTTTTCAGTGATCGTATCTGCGATCTGCAGAAAAATGCTCTTGCCTTCCTGGAATTGCATATTATACCTCCCGCTCTTTTAACTTCCGGAATGCCACGAAGAGCATGACCACAGTGCCTGTAAAGAACGCAATGGTCACGGCCCTTAGGGCACTTTTTTCTCCTGATGGGGCCAGCAACATGGTGTCTTCCGGCGGATTGTATCGGCCCACGCCCAGGTGTTCCAGAACGATGTAACTATAGCCCACAAAGAACATCACCACCATGGCCACGGCGAAGAGAGATTTTACCAGGGGCTGTTTGGTGAACATCGCCGATCCCGTGAAAGCGAGCGAAAGCGCAAGCAATACCCCGCCCGTGATGAATGAGTAGATCAGGAACATGTGCTCAACGGGCCTTTCACCAAGCTTGACGAGGTACTGCACGCCGATGGGTTCGAAGGCCTCGCCCGTGAATATGGTAAAGAAGTATCCCTGCAATTGAAAGACGACCCAATACAACAGGGGCAGGGCCACGAGCACCAGCCCGATCCGGATGACAAGCTCAAACAGAAATTTCTCCAATGCCGAGGCAGGCATCATCAGGAAACCGATCGTGCTTTCTTTCGACCGGAATGCGGGAAAGGAGTGACCCACATACAGAATACCGAACACCGTGACGAAACCTACCAGGAATCCCTGGAAACTGTCCAACTCATGAGGCCGGAGATTGTTACCCATCTGCGCAATGGACAACACGATGAAGATCACGCCGATGTAAGCGCCTGTCGACAACCACAGGAATTGTGCGTTGTGAATGAAGTGTTGCTTGAACAGCAATAGAAATCGCTTCCTGCTGAATATATTATTTGACATATTCTCTCATTTTTTCGGTACCATTAGAAATCGCATTGAACAACAATTCAATGTCAACAGAAGAGCTTCCCCCTGTCTGTGGCCTGATCACTTTGTAACCACCCGGTACCATCTCGTGGTACAGAACGTTTTCACCCTCGGGTGAAGTGGCCGTGGCAAACTGAAGGTTCGAAGAGATCTCAAAGAGACTCTTCTGCATGATGAACTTCCCTTTCTCCAGCATCAACACCCGGTCGATCAGGTTCTCCACATCCCTTACCTGGTGGGTTGATATGATCACCAGCTGGTCTTCATCGAGCGAGCCCGCCATCACCTTCCTGAAAATGGACTTAGAAGGTATATCCAGACCGTTGGTTGGCTCATCCAGCACCAGGAGCCGGCATTTCGTTGATAAAGCAAAGGAGATGAGGAATTTCTTTTTCTGCCCGTACGACAGCTGGTTCAGGCGTTTGTTGTCAGGCAGCTCGAAGTCGGTGATCAGGCGTTGCAGCAGCTCCTCGTCAAAACGGGGATAGAATCCGGAGTTTGCTTTTACGTAGTTCCCGATGGAGATGCCGGGGTGATGAAACTCTTCCGGCAGGAAATAGACCTCCTGAAGCAGCGAAGGGTGGCGGTCCCAGGGTTGCTCACCGATAATGCGCACCGAGCCCTCTGTTGGCTGCAGCAATCCGATCATAAGTTTCAGCAGGGTAGTCTTGCCCGCACCGTTCTTACCCAACAGTCCCACAATGCTGCCCGACGGCAGTTCACACTGCAGATCCTGGAACAGCGGCTGCTGTTTTTTGGAATAACTAAACTTTAAGTCCTTGATAGTAACCATCATAACTGATTTACTGTATTACTTAACTAATACAGTACAATACTGATGAATAGTTTTCAATTTTCCAAACCGGGTGTGACTAACCGGCCAATTTTTTTTCATAACTGATCAAAATGTTGTGAAAGGGCAGGCGGGAAGCTGGCGGATGTAAATCTTTGCGTCCTCTCGTGCTGGCGCAAGTGTTGTGTGTAGGGTTGTGGGAGGCTCACTTGTGCCCTCTCTGGCGCGGAAAGTTTCTTCCGGCGCCTTTTTCTTTCTGGTTTCGTAGCCCAGGTCTTTCCAGGGGAACTTAGTTCCCCGGCTGGCGGAGTAGGCGGGGTGCACTTTGCGTGAACCTGCATTCCGAGTTTCAAAGAAACTCCACCGGCTTCTTTCCAAACCTCGCCAAAAACTGCTGTGAAAAATACGCGCTGTTATCAAACCCAACCTGTGCCGCAAGCGCCGAAACCTTTGTCACTTTTTTATTCATCAGCAGCTTGAACGCGATCTTCAGCCTGATCTCCTTGATGAGTTGTGCGGGTGTCATGCCCGTGAGCGATCCCGTTGTGCGATACAGTTGCCGTTCACTGAGCGCGAGGTGTTCGGCAAGATCGGGCACACCCAACGATGCATCCGCTGCCCGGCTTTCTACCAGTTGCTCGACCTTTTTAATAAAGATGTCATTCGTAGACGGTGATGGCGGCAGCTCTCCGGGCTCCACGGGTTTTTCCTGCCACTGTTTCCGGATCAATTGATTCGTCAGCAGGTTGTGGATCCGGATCTTCAATTCCAGCGCATTGAATGGTTTTACAATATAATCGTCCACACCGAGGCGAAGCCCGTGAAGCAGGTCTTCTTCCGAAGCCCGGGCGGTGAGCATCACCACCGGAATGCCCCTAAGGTGGGCATCACTTTTCAGCTGATGTAAAAACTCATAACCATCCATTTCAGGCATCATCACATCCGAAAGGATCAGGTCGGGCGTGTTTGTCTTCAGCCATTGCAGTGCCTCCCGGCCGTTCACCGTTTCGTGTATCGTTACCGCATTGCCGAGGATCTCTTTCAAATAGTAACGCATCTCCGCATTATCTTCCACCAAAAGTATCGCCGGCATCTTTTCGTAGTTACCGGGAAATAGTTGTATCGCTTCCGCGGATATATCTTCGTCTTCTTTTTCCTGGAGAGAGACCGCTTCCTGGGTCGTGGGTAGTGATACGGTGAAAACAGATCCTTCGTTCAATTGGCTGCGCACAGCAACATCGCCTCCATGCAACAACGTGAGCTCTTTCACGAGCGAAAGTCCGATGCCCAGGCCCTGGCCATTTTTCGTTTCCGTGGCGCTGCTTTGATAGAAGCGGTCAAAAACATAAGGCTGTTCACTTTCAGGGATGCCGATGCCGGAGTCGCTCACTTCAATGATCACCCGTTCCGTCGAAGCAGAGAACCTGCCTTCCACTTTGATCCATCCGCCTTCGTGGTTGAATTTAATGGCATTGTAGATCAGGTTATTGATGATCTTTTCAAACTTATCCTCATCCAGCGGAAGCTGCAGATCTTTTAACGCCGAAACCTGTACCTCCAGCCGGATATTCTTTTTCACCAGCAACGATTCAAACGAATAGATGATCCTGTTAAGGAGTGGGAGCAGGGTGACCTGCTTCTTGTTGATCACGGCCTGATCCGTACCCGGTTTCGCGAGATCCAGTACTTCGTTCACCAGCGTTTGTAATCGACGGCTGTTGGCTACAGCAATATCCAGGTGGTCGCGTGACTTTCCCTCCGGCGACCCTTGCTGCATCATCTCAAGCATGCCGTTGACGAGTGTTACGGGTGTTCGGAGCTCATGCGATACGTTGGCAAAGAATCTCGACTTCATGTCAGCGGCATCTTTCAGCTGCTGTGCCTGCTGTGTAATGAGAAGATTGGCCTGTTCGATCTTGGATTTTTGCTGGGATAGTTGGGTGTTTTTTGCTTTGGTGCGATAATATCCCGAAGCCGTCACCGCAGCGAGCAGCACGAAAAAAACGAGCGATGTACCCAGGGCGATGCGTGTGGTTCTCTCGGCCGACGATTGAATTTTCCGGATCTCATTTTCCCGGGCCAGCGCATTGTTCTCATCTTCCTTGTGCGCAAGCTCATATTCCTTTTCCAGCAACCCAAGTTTGATGCGCCGGTCGCGGCCCCGGAGGCTGTCCTGCATTTGTAAATAATTTCCCTGGTATTCGAACGCTTTCTTATACTGACCTGTCTTGCCATAGATCCTGGCGAGATCGAAGGTGGCCTGCTGGATGATTTCGGCGTCGCCCTGTTGCCTGGCACGGGTCAAGGCCAGCAGCTCTGTTTTCTCCGCTTCCTGGTAGCGCCCCAGATCGTACAACGCCTCGCCCATGTGCCGGTAGCCCAGGCTGATCCCATAGTTGTCGTCATTGCGCTTGAATCCCTCCATCGCAGTACGGAATCTTTCTAGGGCTTCGGTGGCACGTCCTGAATGCATCAGCGAGTTTCCGATGTTAAGGTGCAGGGGATTGCTGGGAAGCAGGTTATTCTCTTTTCGCAAATTTTCTGCTTCGGCAAAACAGGCAAGCGCTTCTTTGGGCCGGTTGTCGTGGTCATAAACAATGCCCAGGTTGGTAAGCACCATGGTGATCTGTCTGGCATTTTTCATCTCCCGGAATATTGTCAGCGCCTCCTTGTAATATTGTTCCGCCCGCACGTTGTCACCATCATCTTCATAGAGTACGCCGGCGTTGTTGAGAATTCCCGCTTTTTGCGCAGGGTTGTCGAACTTGTCCAGCAGCCGGAGCGCGCGCAGGTAACTTTCCAGGGCCTTTACGGTGTTCCCTATATTATTGTAGGTCACGCCCACGCGCTTGAGGGCAATGATCATGTCGAGAGAGTCAACGGAATTATCGAGCACGGCAAGGTCGTAATACAGACAACTGTCACCATGCTGCAGGCTGTAGTAGTGATCGCCCAGCTCGCTATAAACCGCCCGCCGGTATTTCGAAGGAGGCGATAAGGTCTTCATGGCGCTTTTTGCCTTGAGCAGGTAGGCGTATCGCTGGTCCTTTTTGCGTTTCGCGTGCAGCGCCTTCGCGTAATTGAGGTACACCCTCACCAGTGCCGTGTCATGTTCGGGTAAAGGGCAAAGTGCTGCCGCATCTTCTATCAACAGGGCAGACGAATCAGCATCGATGTCTATATAATGGCCAGCCAGCGATCCCAGCGTAGTGGCTTTCAGGTAATCGCTGGTCTTCTCTTTTAAGCGGAGCTTCAGGCTATCGACCTGGTGCCGGGTGGAAGGGGAGACCTGTGCCCGGGCACCGATGCTCAGGGCGACGAAGAGGGTGACAACAACAAATTTCATAAAGCGCTTCATGGGGTGACAAGCAACCACGCCCTGATTTCTTCGCATAAACGCTCGTTACCGTTGCTTTTGGCAGGCCAGTGCTATCGGATGGCAGGTTTCTGACAGGCTTTCTGCGGAGGTTTGCGACGTAACTATGCTTAACTAAGGTATGGTTAGGGCTTGAACGAATATCCGATATAATCTCATGACAATGAAAAAAACAGTTCGTTTTCTGTTGCTGACCGTCGCAGCAGCTACTTTATCCATTCATGCACTGGCCCAGGGTGTGCTCTGGGGCATGACCTACGAAGGCGGGTCCGAATACGGGATGGGCGGCGGTGGTGTCATCTTCAAAACCAACGCAGATGCCTCCTCTTATATGTCAGTGCAAAAAGTATTTCAGTTCGACTACCCGGGAGATCGCCCCAAGTCGATGGTAATGGCACCCAATGGCAAGTTCTATGGCGTTACCAATTATGGTGGCAGATACCTGTCAGGCGTTTTATTTGAGTACGATCCCGCTACTGGGGCATACTTTGCCGTGCATCACTTTCAGCAGTCCACCGGTTATTTGCCAAACGAAGGCATCATGGTGGCCAGCAACGGCAAATTATATGGCACCACGCCATACGGTGGTTCTGACGGTCGTGGCGTGATCTATGAATTCGATCCCGCCGCAGGAACATATCATGTGATGTTCACATTCCTGTCGTCATTCGGAAACCAGCCGCGATCAGGGCTTATCGAGGCATCCAACGGAAAATTTTATGGCACAGCACCCTGGGGAGGTTCCGGTATCTATGGTGTGATCTACGAATTCAACCTCGCCAGCAGAACCGCTATTATAAAGCATAATTTCACCACGGCCACCGGGTCAGCTCCCGCGGGTCCCGTGATGCAGGCAAGCAATGGAAAGTTGTATGGCATGACCCCGGAAGGCGGCGCAAACGATCTTGGTGTGTTGTATGAATATGATCTGCTAACGTCAACCTATACAAAGCATGCGGACCTGACAGAGGCTTCGGGCAGAAATCCTTATGGCGGCCTGACCGAGTCGACCAGCAACGGTAAATTGTACGGTCTGACCCAATGGGGCGGGGCTAACGGTGAAGGAGCCATCCTCCAGTTCGATCCGGCAACGGGTGTTTTTCAATCGGTGGTGGCGCTTGGCCTTACGCTGGGAGGCAGGCCCGTGTACGGCTTTACAGAGGCACCCAATGGAAAATTGTATTGTGTCACAAATATCAGGTTACTGGAGCTCAATCCTGCTACTGTAAGCGTGACACAGCGACACGAATTCCCTTCGGAAGGGACCAACAGCGGTGGCACCCTGACAAAGGCATACAATGGTAAGTTATACGGCATAAGTCCCGTCGGAATTTCGGGGCCGCGCGGAACCATATTTTCATTCGACTACACCACCAACACATTCGAAACAAAGATCGATTTTAACAAGGCTACGAACGGGGCGTATCCGCTTGGAAATCTTGTGAAGGCAGGCAATGGAAAATTATACGGCACGGTGTCGAGAGGAGGCCCGAACAACCTCGGCTTTATTTTCGAGCTCGATCCTGCAACGGGCGCAGTCACGAAAAAGATCGACTTCACCGGAACGAATGGCGCCACACCTTCCGGAGGTATGTCGCTCGCCAACAACGGAAAATTGTATGGCATGACCACCAATGGCGGGAGCCAGGGACTGGGCGTTCTCTTCGAGTACGATCCTGCCTCCAATACGTACACGAAGAAAAAAGACTTTACCTCTCCCAATGGACAAAATCCCACAGGCGACCTCACACTGGCATCGAATGGGAAATTTTACGGATTGCTTCCCACCAATTTTGAAGTTCCTTCCGGCTACCTGTTCGAATACGATCCTGCTACTGACGCATTTCAGTCAAAGATCTCTTTTAATTCAGCTGTTGATGGAAGGATGCCGGACGGCACGCTCACGCAAGCGGGTAATGGAAAACTTTATGGCACCACCGCCGCAGGAGGCACCAATCAGAGCGGAGTGCTTTTTGAATATGATCCGGTCACGAATACTTACACCAAAAAAATCGATTTTTCCAGCAGTGCCGATCTGTCCGAGTCATCCATTGGCACGCGTCCTGTCGGGAAGCTTGCGCTTGCTGCCGACGGGAAGTTATATGGCATGACCATGTTTGGCGGTTACATGGTTAATTTCAACAACACTACCGGGACGATTTTTGCTTTCGATCCGGCAACAGGTGCCCTTACCCGCAAGCACCGGTTTGGTTGTGCCTCGGGCGCATGTTACGCCGACGGATTCAACCCGCGTGGCAGCCTCGTGCTTGCGCCGGATAACAAACTGTATGGCATGACCTCTTCGGGAGGACAGTCGTCACTGTATGGCGTAGCCTTTCAATTCGATCCGGCCACGTCAGTATATACGAAGAAATTCGATTTCACGCAGGCGAATGGAGCAAGTCCGAGGTCGAACGCTTTTGTTTTCCTTGCGGGGATGAAGGAGCAGTCCATCACCTTTGAGGCACCGGCAGCCAAAACGCTCAGCGACGCAACATTCAACCTCTCCGCTACCGCATCCTCCGGTTTGCCAGTGACGTTGGTAAGCGCAGACCCTGCTGTGGCAACCATCTCCGGAAACACAGTGACCCTCAAAGGCGCTGGCAGCACGGTCATCACGGCTTCTCAGCCTGGCAACAGCGAATATAGCCCTGCGGTGAGTGTAGAGCATACGTTGGAGGTTTCGAAATCCACGCAGACCATCTCGTTTACGTTGGAGGGTTCCAAATCCTTCGGCGATGCGCCCTTCGCATTGCAGGCAACTTCCAGCGCGGGATTGCCGGTAAGCTACACGAGCACCAACACCGAGGTGGCAACTGTCAGTGGCAACACCGTGACCGTTGTAAGCCCCGGAACAACGACCATTAAAGCGAATCAGGCTGGTAACGATATTTTTGCTGCAGCAGCGGAAGTGTCGAAGACATTCACGGTGGCGAAAGGCGTGCAGACCATTACTTTTGATCAATCCCTGGCTAAAAAATTCACCGAAGTATCGTTGACCCTCACGGCAACCGCATCCTCCGGCTTGCCCGTTACTTATCAGAGTGCCAACCCGGCCATCGCCACCATCAGCGGAAATGTCGTCACCTTTGTTGCCAAGGGCCAGGTAACCATCACGGCATCACAACCTGGTAATACTAGCTATGAGGCTGCCGCGAACGTTTCCCGTGCCCTTGTTATAGAGAATTCGCCACCGGTTGCTGTGAAGTCCATTCCGCAGCAAGAAGCCATGCAACTGATGCCCTTCACGTTCACGTTCGACGCAGGCGTATTCAACGATGCTGACAACGACGCCCTCACCTATACAGCCCTGCAGGAAAGCGGGCAACCCTTGCCTGCATGGCTGACCCTCAATGCAGGGACCCGCACCTTCAGTGGAACTCCTGGTATGGCGGATCGTTCCATCGATATTCAGCTGAAGGCATCCGATGCGTTCAACGGCTCGGCTATGGTTCGTTTTAAGATCGCCATTGCTGTTATCACATCAGTTGAAACAACACCCGAACAGGAGCTCCGGGTTTATCCCAATCCTGTTCAGCACACGCTGGTGATCCAACATAATGTATCCGGCGAAACACTCCGGCATGTTGTGATCCGCTCGGCAGTAGGCGGTAGTGTGTATGAAAACGGTTCTCCGGGAGAAAGCACTGAAGTGGATACCAGCCAATGGAAACCCGGGTTCTACCTGGTGGAAGTAAGAACCGGTAAAACTGTACATCAAACAAAAATTATCAAGCTATGAGGAAGAACTTATTGATCGCTGTCACATTCACCAGCCTGCTACTGTTGCAAGCCGCTTGTGACAAGGAGAATGAATCCGCGCAACAAAGCATCAGCAAAAAACTCACCGGTGCCTCCTGGACGCCGGTAGAAGTAAAGCGTGATGGTGTGAACATCACGACCGAATACACCTCCATGCGCCTGACGATCGGAGCCAATACCTATTCCACAACCAACGGAGGACTGGCCTGGGCCTCCAGTGGAACCTGGGCATTCCCGGACAGTTCCACTACCACCACCATCCTCCGCGACAATGCCGTGCTGATAAACCTGGTGCTCAGCAGCGACGCCAAAACGCTCGACATGGACTTTGTCATCGCAGAACGGCAATACACCACCGGCAGAATGACGGGCCTTGAAGGCGTGTATCATTTCAGGTTTACCCGGCCTTGACTGGCGCTAGCGTTGTGTGCGCGTCAGCGCTGTTGGTAACGGCTGGCGCAAGTGTTGTGCGTAAGGCAGTGCGGTGGCCCCTATGGCTGGCGCAAGTGTTGTGTGTAGGGCTGTGGGAGGCTCACTTGTGCCCCGAAATAAGTGAGTCTTCAGACTAAGGCCCACTGCGCCGCCTTTGCGTGACTACCTGGCGCGGAAGTTTCTTCCGGCGCCTTTTAAAACCTGGTTCGTAGCAAAGTCTTTCCAGGGAACTTAGTTCCCCTGAACGGGTGCAGTTCAGATTGCCTCCGGTGATCTAATACCTTTTGCCTTTTAAAAAACCTTTGCGCCCCTCTTTGCGGTCTTTGCGTGAACCTGCATTCACGTTTTACGCTGTTCAGCAATAATTCCGCGTGCTTCGTCATCTAAGCAAGTACAGTGGGCAATCCCGGTTGAAATCAGGACTAACAACACATATCTTGACTTTAAAAACGTAGCATGAAGTATTTAACCCTCGCCCTTTTGGCACTTTGCAGTTTTGTGTTTTTCACTTGTAATACAAACAAGAATTCTGTTTCAAACGAAGCCGATATTGAAGCGTTTCAAAAACTCAGGGCTGACTTAAGCCTGGCTTTTCGTAATGGTGATGTGCAAACAGTAACGTTGTATCATCACCCCAATGTTGTGAAGGCCCTTTCATATGATAATTTGCTGGTAGGACGAGACGCCAATATTAAAAACCTGAAGGGAGCTTTTGAAGCCTATAGCCTCAACTTTAAAGAGCATCAGATAGAGAGCTTTGAGATCCACGGAAACACAGCAACTGAAATTTCCAGTTTTACAATAGAGGGAACTCCCAGGGGAGACGGCAAACCATTTACATTTAAAGGTCGCTCCATGGTGTTATATATTCGCTATAGTGAAAGTCCGGCTGGCTGGGCTTTAATTCGAGAAATGATCCAAACACCCGTCGGAGAATAACGTAACGCTTGTTGAGTACGAGGAGCCGTGGGGCTTATCTCAAAATTAAAATCTGATTAAAATAGTTTTCATCAAATTATAATTCTGGGTTCAGGGGCTGTTAATAGCGCTTACTTTTTTTTGAGCAAGAAAAAAAGTAACACTATGAAAAAGAAAGTTCTGATCCCAACCACGTTTGAAGAAGACACAAAAACAGCACTTCGTTTAGCGACAGACATCTACCAGGGCTCAGCCGCTGAGATCACACTGTGCACCATTTCGGAGATCTCTGACTCGATCACCGAGCTGCTTTTCCTGGATGCCAAAGATCATATCGACGTCAGTAAACGTGACGCGATCATCTCTTTTTGGAACCAGCATAAAAAGGCGGCCCATGAGAAGGCTGAAGTGAGCCTGCATCACCAGTTTGGCCTTTCCCAGCCGAAGTTCAACAGAATGATGGAAAGATTTGAGCCCGACATGGTTGTGGTGCCGCAGTCTTTTCAGCAAAGCCCGGAGTATATCCACCAGTTTGCGCTCAGGCTTTTTCATACGAGCCGGTACCCAATGATGTTGCTGCCCGGCAACGCGGAGACAGTGAAAGGTATTCAACGTGCGCTGTACCTGGATGAATCGCAGCAGCAGGCCAGCAGTGTTGCTGTTCAGCAATATCCCTTTCACGTTATTCATAAGTCAATGGTGGAAGGGCAGGAGTATGGCTCCACCCGGACGATCGTGGAAAAAATGCAGATCGACCTGATCGTAAAGCCAAAACGAAAAAAAGGTTTGCCCGTGGAGCATGATCGCGACGCAGGCACTTTCGGACTTCCTATTCTCACCATTTAACGACACGATCCAAAGCTATGTTGTTGAACAAAAATATTCCCTGGTCATACATCGTCGGTAAGATCAGGCTTGAAATTGCCGCAGTGTCCATCTACGCCATCTCGTTCGGCATATTTCATAAATTGCTCAATCTTCACCACATCATGCTGCCCCTGTCGGTGCCGGCAATTGTAGGAACCGTGATCTCCCTTTTGTTAGCTTTTCGATCCAATCAGGCTTATGATCGCTGGTGGGAAGCCAGGATCATCTGGGGAGCGATCGTTAATGATTCGCGGACCCTCATCCGCCAGATCAAAACCTTCATGAATGATCCCGAGTACAGTGTGACGGCAGACGACTTCGTGCGCCGTTTCGCCAAGCGGCAGATCATGTGGTGTTATAGTTTAGGAAATAGTCTCCGAAAGAAAGACCCAATGCTCCACGCGCGTGACCTGCTCTGCGCAGACGAGCAAAGGTTTGTTGCCGCCCATGGACACATTCCCAACGCGCTTTTGAGCTTGCACGGCAAAGACATCCAGGTAGCCATGGAAAGAGGCTGGTTGAATCCGTTTCAGCAGGTAGAGCTCGACAGGACGTTGACAAGATTATGTGATGCCATGGGAAAATGTGAGCGGATCAAAAATACCGTGTTCCCGACCACCTACGGTCTCTATATCAACTTCGCCTTGTACCTGTTCATCATACTTCTCCCGTTCGGATTAACCGAGTACCTCGGCATCGTTGTTGTTCCCCTCATCATTCTTATTTCCGCAAGTTTTCTTTTTATCGAGAAGATGGCCATTCACCTGCAGGATCCTTTCGAGAACAAACCGACAGACACACCGATGACAACCATTGCTGCAACCATCGAGCGGAACATCCGTGAAATGATGGAGGATTTTAACGAGCCAAAGCACGATCGCCTCGCTGCAAAGGTATCGGACGAAGAATTTTATGTGTTGTAAGCCATGTCAGTGTACCCATGTTGGTGTGCCGATGTTGGTGTGCCCATGTTGGTGTTCTTCACCAACATGCACCCAACCAATGTTAGTGTTCACCAATATCCAGAAATTCTAATAATACTCTAATCTCTTAACCGACCGCTCTTGATGCTACCGGCTTTTTTTAATTGGTGTTGTACATTACCTTTTCGGCCATGAAAATACTGTTGATCGAGGACGAGCCCAACGTGATCTCATTTGTCAGGCGTGGCTTGATGGAAGCGCGTCATGAAGTATCCGTTGCCATGGATGGGCTGACCGGCCTGCAGATGATTCGTTCTGCTTTGCCGGATGTTGTGCTGCTCGACGTGATGCTTCCCGGAATGAATGGTGTGGAGCTGTGCAGGAAAGTAAGAAGTCAGAACATCGGTGTTCCCATCATCATGCTGACCGCCCTTGGCACGTCGGAAAATATTGTGATGGGACTTGAAACCGGCGCGGATGATTATATTACCAAGCCATTTAAGTTTACGGAGCTGCTGGCGAGGATCAGCGCCGTTGTGCGAAGGTCTCACGGAAAAAGCGCGGTTGATAATTCGGTGATTCAGGTAGACGATCTCGCACTCGATACGCTCGGTAAGCTGGTGACCCGGTCCGGGGAACGGATCAACCTGACCGCCACGGAGTATAACCTCCTTGAATTTCTGGTGAAGAACAAGGGGCGTGTATTCTCCCGGCTGGAAATACTGGAAAAAGTATGGGATATAAATTTCAACACGAACACGAACGTTGTTGACGTATACATTAACCATGTCAGGCGAAAGATCGACAGGCCGGGAGCAAAGAAGTTGATCCATACGGTGGTGGGGATGGGTTACGTGCTTCGGGAAGACGCAGACTAGCATTGTATGAAGATCAGAACGAAGATTGCGTTGGTCTTTACGCTGATGACAGGTACCATTCTCTTCCTGCTCAGCGCTTTTGTGTATGTTGTTTCTTCCAAGCACATGGAGGAGCACTTTCTCACGCGTTTGAAAGTTTCAGCATCCATTGCCGCCGAAAGTGAATTTGAAGATGAGACTAACCTTGTTCGCGAGATCAGGGACCGTCACTTACAGAAATTGCGACGGGAGAAAGAATGGTTTTTTGAAGATAACAGTTCTTTCCCGCGTGAGGTGCTGAAAGCGCTTCCCCGTGCGCCAACATCCTTCATTGAAAATTTGATGGATAGGGGGAGTGCTGCATCACGCGAAGGTTTTGAATACTATACCGGATTCCGGTACCAGTCTGCCAGCACCAACGGGAAGCAGTATTTTGTGATCGCTAGCGCCTACGACGAAGATGGAGAAGAGAATCTGCTCTTTTTGCGAACGATGCTGATCATTGGATTCTCGGTAAGTTGTGTTCTGGTTTTCGCCTTGGGACGGCTCTTTGCCAACCGGATCATGAAACCCATCGCCGACATCATCTCTAAAGTGCATGAGATCACGAAAACCAACCTCAGTGAGCGTCTCGGTTCCGCGAAAGGCAACGATGAAATTGCAGAGATGGCGGCAACATTCAACGACATGCTTGACCGCCTCGAGACCACCTTTGAGTTACAAAGCAACTTCATTGGAAACGCCTCACACGAGTTGAACACGCCGCTTACCGCCATCCTGGGCGAGGTCGAAATCATACGTAGCGCTCCCCGGAGACCTGAAGAGTATGTAGAATCATTGGGCATCATAGATTACGAAGCGAAGAAGCTGCGCGACGTTACATCGAGCCTGCTCCGGCTGTCCAGCATCAGCTACGAAGGTAAGAAGCAGAAGATCGAGCGCCTGCAGCTCGATGAGCTCCTGATGGATATCAAGATCAATTTTGACCGGCGAATGCCCGCGAATAAAGTAAGAATGCTTGTTCAGGCACAGGAAGGCAATACAACCGCTTATTGCATCGTGGGCTCCAGTGTGTGGCTTGAGTTGGCAATTACAAATGTGATTCAGAACAGCATCAAGTATAGCGACAACAAAGAAGTGCTCGTAACCCTTTCATCCAGCGAACAACATTGTTTCGTCGAGATCTCCGATCAGGGGATCGGCATTCCGGAAGAAGACATGCGTTACGTCTTTGAGCCCTTCTTCCGTGGAAGCAATACCGGTCCCTACAAAGGATACGGCATCGGACTCCCCCTCGCTGCACGCATTGTAAGGCTTCACGCCGGAGAGTTGCAGATCTTTTCAAAACCCAATACAGGTACAAAAGTGACGTTAAAATTTAACGCATCGCGGGATCTTTAACCCTGGCGCAAGGTGTTATGCGTAAACCTGTGCGACGGCTTTTGCCTGGCGCAAGTGTTGTGCGTAAGCCCAGCGCGCAAGGTCACTTGTGCCTCAATACCTGCGGTCTTCAGACTGCCTCGGGATGTAATGTTCCTTAAAAAAATCCTTTGCGACCTTTGCGCTTCTTTGCGCACTTTGCGTGAACCTGCATTTCACTTCGCCATCCACACATTATCTTTCACTTCCGCATCCGGAAATCTTCCGTACGGATCGAGTGTGATCTTTTTGATCTTGCGTTCGCCTAACGTCAGGTCGGCATTGAACGTGCGGCTGCCATTGAACCACACGTCTGCAGGCCACGTAACGATCACGGTGTTCTTGTCGATCGGTTTTGCATTGGGCATGTTTCCGATCGCCGGTCCGGATTCTTCAAATTCAACCTTCAGTACAACAGGTGACGGCATCTGCCCGGCCTGGTGCACAACCACACGTGTCATGCCGCGTGAGCTTTGTACATCACGGATCGAACCGTCCACGGATTCGGTGGTGAACAGCCAGTAGTACCAGAACCATTCCAGGTTTTGTCCCAGCGCTTGATTCATGAAGAACATGTAGTCCCACGGAGAAGGATGTTTGAAGCTCCAGGCTTTTGTATACGCTTTCATGGCTTTCAGCACGGCTTCGTCGCCTACCATTCCGCCCAGCATCGAGAGCATCAGCGGTGCCTTGCCATAGGTTTGAAACCTGTATCCCGGTCCGGCGTCGTTAGCACTCCACATCATGGGCGCTTCGTTTTCACTGCCACTCGTTTTTCCGTAGCGCTGACCAAGACCGTCCAGGCTGTAGGGTTTTCCTTCGGCATCAGCGTCAGAAAGAATATTCATAAACTGGTTGAATCCCTCATCCATCCACCCATAGCGGGTCTCGTTGTTTCCCACCATCATGGGCCACCATTGATGTGCCGTTTCGTGATCGGCGGCGCCCTGGTTGGAGTTTATCACCATCGGATACTCCATGCCCGCGCTGGGCCCGTCCTGTAATGTCAGTTGAGGGAAAGGATAGGGTGCCCATAAGCTGGAATAGAATTCAAGCGCATGGCGCGTGATCTTTCCTGCGTTTTCAAACAAGCCAGCGCGTGCCGGCAGGTAGAACATATGGATCGGTATGTAACCTTTTTCCGGGATATTCGCGCGTGTAGCCTTCCAGATAAAATCGCGTGAGGTAGCCCACGCAAAGTCGTTTACCTGGTCGGCAACAAAATGCCAGGTCAGTGTTTCTCCGGTGGCGGTAGCCGTGCCCGCACCGCGTTCGGATTCACCCACGATCGTTACTTCCTCATCGGTTGTGGTGATGTTGGCAAGTCGTTGAAGGATAGCAGGGGAGAGAACTTCCTTTGAATTTTGAAGCAGTCCGGTTCCGCTCACAAGCCAGCCTGCGGGCACAGTGATGCGAACATCGAATTTTCCAAAATTATTATAGAATTCTGAAGGGCCGAGGTAGACACTGGTTTCCCAGCCTCTCAGGTCGTCGTATTTCGCCACGCGCGGAAACCACTGGGTAGGTTGAAAGAGCGTGTTTTCCCACCGTTGTGTCATGCGGTGCCCGCTGCCATTGGGGCCGCCCGGCAATTTTGTATTCCATTCGATCTCCAGTGTTATCTTACTTCCTGCCTTCACCGGGGTATTCAGCGTTACTGTGGCAAGGGTGCGGTTGAGGCCGGCTATGCCCAGGCGGGCAGGAGCATTGCGGTCGTTGCTTGGTATTGCGCCAAGGTCCACTTTCCTGCCGTCGATGATCAGGCTCGTGACCACCATTCCTTCCGTAGTTTCCGCTGGGGTGGAGAACCCGCGCGGTACATCGCTTCTGAAAATGTTATGGTCAAGCCGCAGTAAGATCTGGGTCAGCTCTTCCTTGCTGTTGTTATAAACGTCGATCTTCTCCGTGCCATAGATAACCTGTGTTGCCGGGTTCAGGGTAGCCAGGATGGTGTAGTCCGTTCGAAGCTGCCAGTAGTTCGGCCCTGGCTTGCCTGACAGATCGCGCGTACCGTCTTTGAAGGCTTTTCGGATGGAGTTAGTCAACGGCACATCCAGCCTGATGTTCCGGCGATCCGTCTCGATCGTCTTGCGTTGAGGAAGGGATTGCTGGGCAAAGGAAAATTGCAGAACACCAAAAATTAAGAGGATTGACAGCCTATAGCGCATTGTTTGGTTTATTTTAAACGTGATTCAGAGATGCAAATATGAATAAAGCGATCTACTCCACCAACCTCACGCCTGGTGGGACTTTGATAATCACTCTGTTTTGATAATTATTGTGTTTTAATTGGGTCGTGATTTATTCTCGGTTTCTCGATAGGCATGAGATGGTAGAAAAAGGAAGTACGCCCAAACCGTTTTTTCGTGTAAATTGACCCGGATTAAAAAACGCCGTTGTGAAGACGAGATCAGACCGCCGGCAGAGATTATGAAGAAAATAGGTTTTTTATCGTTCGGGCATTGGGCCAACCGCCAGGGATATCAGGCCCGAACCGCCAGTGATACATTGCTGCAGTCTATCGACCTCGCGGTTGCTGCCGAAGAGATCGGGTTGGATGGCGCGTATTTCCGGGTGCATCATTTCGCGGCGCAGCTGGCATCTCCGTTTCCTTTATTGTCAGCCATTGGCGCTAAAACTAATCGAATAGAAATTGGAACAGGCGTCATCGATATGCGCTATGAGAATCCGATGTACATGGTGGAAACTGCGGGAGCCGCTGACCTGATCTCCGGAGGGAGGTTGCAGCTGGGCATTAGCAGGGGCTCGCCAGAACAAGTGATCGACGGATGGCGGTACTTCGGTTATGAGCCTGCCGCCGGTGAAACAGACGCAGACATGGGGCGCCGTAAAGCATTGGAGTTTCTGGATAAGTTGAACGGTGTTGGGTTTGCCCGGCCTAATCCCAATCCGATGTTTCCCAATCCGCCGGGCTTGTTGCGACTGGAACCCCATGCCGAAGGATTGCGCGACCGCATCTGGTGGGGCGCTGCCTCCAATGCTACGGCAATCTGGGCAGCCGAGAACAGGATGCACCTGCAAAGCTCTACACTGAAATTTGACGAGAGCGGCAAACCTTTTCACATCCAGCAGGCAGAACAGATCAGGTTGTACAAAGAGGCGTGGAAAAAAGCCGGTCACCCCGGCGAGCCACGGGTTTCCGTAAGCCGCTCCATCTTCGCATTGATCACCGATGACGACAGATATTTATTTGGAGGGCAGGGGAACAGGGGAGATCAGATTGGTTTTATCGAAAGCGACAGGCGTGCAATTTTCGGAAGAAGCTATGCTGCCGAACCAGACATACTCATTAAGGAATTAAGCCAGGATGAAGCGATCAAAGAAGCAGACACATTGCTTTTAACAATACCCAATACGTTAGGCGTTGATTATAATGTTCACGTGCTGGATTCGATCTTAAAATTTGTCGCGCCGGGATTGGGGTGGCGGTAAATCGGGCGCGGATTCTCCTCCGAGTATTACGCTAATAGTGCTTTCGTTCCCAGTAGTGGATCATCATTCCTGGAGCTAAACACGAGAATGGATGAAAAAACGGCCGGACTGTTCTATTCTACGAATTTAAAACCATTCAAGAGAAGTACGATGCGAAGTGACTGATTTCCTCAGCGTCGTGCTTAAAATCTATAGGATATAAATTTAAAATACAGCTGACTGGTCGTAATCTATTACTTTGTTTATCTTGGACACATGGAGCCCATCCGGTTCTCTCTGAAAAAAGGGAGGCGGATGGGCGTTTTATTTCTACCCGTTCAACTTCACCTCAATAAATCAAACGAGAAATGAAGTCCCGATCTCGGAAGGAGTGGGGAGATCAGGAAGCACTGGCGGAAATCATTGAGGTCTTGGTGGGGGGAAGGCGGTGTTTTGTGAGATTGAAGTGCGTGGAGGCAGGGAATCAGATCATTCTCCAGTAATAAAATTATATATAAACCCTAAATATATGGCACAGATCTATGACATCTATTCTTCTGGAATTAAACGGAAGTTGAATAACTATTGGGCTGCATGGCTTCCAACGACGAAATATCAGTTAGGCGATATTGGTATTCTGAACGGCAATGTGTTCGAAAAGATCGGTTCTTTAAAGGAGCTGAAGATCGACTACAAGACGCAGGATGATACCTCTTCAAGCCCGCTCGAACTGGTATCAGAGGCCGGCGTCAGTTTCCAGTTTAAAGTTGCCGGCGAAACGAATCCTGCCTTCGAAAGTGTTCCTGTCGCCGAAGCAGGAGTGAAGATCAAGCTGGAGTCGGCGGGCGCTTTCACAGTATTGTGTCCTGACTCTTACGAGCCTTCTATTGATGAACCGATGGCCTTGCAAAAACGAATCATCGAGGCCTATGAAAAGAGGGTTTGGGAAAGCGATTGGACAGTCATCACACGCTTAATCACCGCGCCGTCAGCGACGATCCTGATCTCAAATTCCCTAAATTCGGATGTTGAGCTTTCTGCCTCCGCAGACTTGAAAGCGGCATTGGCTCAACTCGGAAAAGCCGACCTTGGATTGTCACTAAAATCTCAGAGAGGAGACATGTTCAAAATGATTGGCGCTCGCGAAATTACACCGTTCTTCCAGGTGGCAAAACTCAAGAGGCGCTGGTTTGGCGATCCAAAATTAAGAACGCGCTCTGTGAAGATCAGTGACAAATCGTCGATGGCTGCTTCCACTGTTGCTGGCGAAAAGCAGGACCTTTACCTGGATATTCTGAAAGACGGAGAATAATAATGCCGGCCCTGAAGGGCTCGCTGGTATCCTATGAAATTTGCATGGCCTGGAATACCGTCTCTAGGATCGGAGGACATCGACGTCGCGCTTGACGGCGTGTGGCTCGCAGACGTGGGCCAAGGAAATGTTCACAAGGCAAGCCATCTCTTGCGGGAATGGGGTAAGACTGAAAAAACCGCTGACCGCGATTTTGCTGCCGCGTGGATTGACCTGCTGTCAAGTAACTTTCGAAAAGCACTTGATGCCTTCAAGCGATCCTTCGAGAACGAATCTTCTCCTGAGAAGAGGTTCATTATTGCCTCTTCGGCGAATTATTGCCTTGTCGCATCAAGAGTTCTTCCGGACGGCAGGTGGGTTGACTTCACAGAAGCCAACGACGCAAATCATATCAATAAAGTCACCGAATGGCGTGGTCACTTCGAAAGCCTTGCGGCGCTGGCATTGCCTGATGAGGAACGGTTCATTGGTTTGTACATCGGTTGCTTTCGTACAAATTTTCCGAAAGTGATTGGCACGCTCATGCAACTAAGGAGAGCCGGGAGTTTTCCGGTACCACCGGCGCACGCAATTGCACCGCTTAAACTGAAAGAACTTTTCGATTTACATTCCCGAACTGATTTTCCGCTCATCTTTAATTTCATGCTACTCAAGCTGGCTGAATTGTATGGCGTGTGGGGGAACCTGGATAACATCGATGCCTATATCACAGAGATTGGTGACCAACTCGGTGGTGCTTACCGGGCCGTGGCAGTCTTTTACCGCGGCCGGCTTAGAATATCGCAGGGAAAGGTTGGCTTTCCTGAATTGTTCGGCTGTATCCCTTCAAACGCAATGCAGATGGCGTTTGCAAGCCTCCTGGCTGTTAAGCCGCCAATAGCAGCCGCGGCAGATCTTGAGTTAGCACTCGCTGACTTCGAGGCAAGTCACACTTTTTTTGATCGCCTGGATTCTCCACGTGCAAAAGCGCAAATTGAAATATGTATTGCGTACCTGTATGCAGTAAAGTCCGAATTCAATGAAGCAACGCGATATTATAACGATGCGCAATCAAATGCGGCTAAGGTCAATGATATTCGACTTCAGTACACAGCTTATGCAGGCAGGGTGCTCACAGGGATTTTCTCCCGGGCACCAGAGTTGGATATTGTTAACGCCGCGCAATGCATATCAGATTTTTTTTATTCCAGAGAACTCCCGGCCTCTGCCATGGCTTTTGGAATTGCGTTGTCGGAGACTAGTCTTGAAGTCTTGAACAGGGGCTTTGTTGACCAGGCACTTCAATGCCTGCTTATGGCGGAGGAGATAATCCTGCCATTTAGGCCGCCGCTTCAACTTTGCAGAATAAGTGTAGCCAGGGCGCACATTTATGCAACCATCAATGCATATTCAAGAGCGCGCATCGAGCTGGACAAGTCAGTTAACTGGATACAACTGGCCGACAAGAGCGCCCCGCTCCAAACAGCTCACCACAAATTGATCCGCTACTTCGTCGCTCTTAATGTTGCTGTGAAAGAGCAGGATGCAGACCAACTTGAGCGCGATTTCCTGGAATTGCAAGTGGTGAAAAGTACTTTACCTCAGGTGTCAGAAGAAGAATGCGAGCGGCTAGGGAAGTTGATACTGGTAGGGATCCAAGCGGAGGAAGAATTGAACCGGGACACAAGTGTTTCGTCACCAACTGATTTAAATAAAAAAGTGGTTGAAGCATTTTCAGTGCTGGAAAAGGGGAGTGCCTGTGAATTTCACAAGTTATGTCGGAGCCTTGAGTCGAGTTATGCTTTGCTAATTCCATGGTATAAAGCGTTGGGGCATCAGCGTGTGGAGGAACCCGAGCAGGCTGAGATCCAATTTAGAAAGGTTCTTGATGTTGCAAAAAAAAGAAATGATGGCGACTACATAGAGGCGATGGTATTTAGCGAACAGAAAAAGTTCAACGAAACTGTTCACGCGCTTAATAGATACGCCCATCGAAACTATCCCGACACACAAGAGCTGGTAAGCATACTGTCCGCCGGGAATCATCGATCTGTCGACTCCAGGCGAAGGCAAGTGGCTCAAATCTTTGCCAACATTGAGGCATGGGATCTCGCTGCTGCGGAATACGCCAAAAGCAACTACGTAGCACCGGACATAGAAACCATGGCCGCAGATATGGATCCGGGCATGCTCGTAGATGCGTTGAATCACGCGCGGATTTTCGAGCACAACAAACAATACAAGGAAGCCAAAAACAGTTATAAAAACTTACTTGCGGCAATCGAATATAAACGTTCACAATTCTTCGACGAGTATCTGCAGCTGAGTTTTGGCGGAGAGGCGATCATTTACCTGATTTACGGGGAATACTGTCGATATTTTATTGGACAAGGTGACTGGCGAAACGCACATTACATTTCAGAGCTTGGTCGCGCAAGGACACTGACTGAATATATAGATCGTCGGGTAAGATCTAGTTCAACCGATGATTTAAGCAACACCTATCACACTCAGGCCACGAAGGTGGAACGGTTGATTCAGCAAAGGACCATTGCGTCGCGACAAGCTGATGTGCCGGTGCAAAGGATTGAAGATATGCTGTCCAGTATAAAGAAAGAAACAAGCCTGCTGAGAGATTTGGAAGCAAAGGTTTACGACCGCACAGGCAGGCCAAACCCGCAGCTTCCGGCGGAGCTGATTGCATCCGTCGACGAGTGTGCAAAACGACTTCCTGACGAAACCTTGATGCTGTGTTACTTTTACTATCGCAGCTATTTCTACGGCTGGGCGATTGATCGCACAGGTATCGCGGGAACGTTTTCAACCAACGAAATACAAGGTTGGGGGTTCAATCACAAAACGTTTGATCATAGGGTGAGTGAATGGATTGCGCAGCTGGCTGATGGGAAAAGTGAAACGGAAGGTAAAGCATGGGGTAGCTTGCTCTCCCAACTATTGCTGGAACCGTTTCGGAACCTTATTACCGCAGCAAAGAGCATACTCTTTATTCCGTACGGCGTTCTTAATCTGGCGCCATTGCAGGCTCTGCCATGGCACAAAACCTATCTTGGTCGCGAGAAGATAGTCTCATACCTCCCCGCCTCAACGCTTTTGAAATTCCTGAAACCGTTCAACTATTCGCAGAATTTGTCAGGCTTAGTGGTCGGTGATCCCGACGACATGAAGATATTGAATGAGGTCACCGGTGACTTTTCCAACCAGTTCCAGTTGCCATCTGCCGGGCTTGAAGCACTGGTGATCGGAATGGAATCGGATTTCACTATACTCATAGCAGAAGAAGCAACCGAAGCAGTAGTAAAAAGGGAATGGTCCTCCGACACAAATATTGTGCACATTGCCGCACACGGATGGTTTCAACACGGCGCTTCCCTTCAGTCAGGTATTGTACTTGCGGCCGGCGGTTATCTGTCTGTCGACGACTTAATGTCTATGAATGTCGACTCCCGGATTGTGATCCTGAGTGCTTGCGACACCGGAAAGTCAGAGCTGAAGGGATCCGATATTGTCGGGATCGTCCGCGGGCTGTTGTGCGCGGGCGCTTCGGCAATCGTGGTAAGCATGACACCAGCCTACGATGTGGCGGGTACACTGCTGATGATTCAGCTCCATAGGAATCTGCGGCACCAACATCCTTTGGGAAAGGCGTTACTTTTGGCTCAACAGTGGTTGTCGTCCATAACCGCGGCTGAGGCATTAGACTTTTTGCACGAGATCGGGACATTTCTCGTTGCCAAAAACAAGCTAAGCGCCGACATCGAAGCGAGGTTGTTGATTTGCGAGGGCGACATCCATATACTGACCGGCAAATTCACTGCGATGAGGAAATGCTATCGCCGTGCTGCGGCCTTGTGGTTTTCTATCGGCAAATCCAAAATGTCGGATGAAACAAACGCAACGTTGCGAGGCCACGATTTCCGGGAAGATTATCCCGACGCCGGAGAGCGATACGCGACAGCCATCTTCAGCGACGTCCGGTACTGGGCGAATTTTTCGGTAATCGGTCATTGGTTCTAGCTCGATACTTTTACGGATTGAAAAGCAGCTACGTTCACTAAAGGAGAGTCTGAAATAATATTTAACATAATATAAATTATATAACTATGGATTAGCTAACTGGCTGACCTATGGATTAGCTAACTGGCTGACCGATTTGACGTTTCCTTTATTCCTGCAAATCACACAAACCCCGGAAATATCATTCCGACCTCAAGATCTTAACAGGATTTACAACGGCAGCCTTGATGGCTTGGTAACTTACCGTGATCAATGCAATACCGGTAGCAATAACGCCCGCCAGGGCGAAGAACCACCATTCCACATCGATGTGGTAAGCATACTCTTGTAGCCATAAGTCTGCGCCAAGCCATGCGATTGGAAATGCAATGCAGCAGGCGATGAGAACCAACTTCAAAAAATCTTTGGAAAGCAAAGCCATAATGCTTAAAAAGTTTGCGCCTAATACTTTGCGCATACCGATTTCTTTCAACCGTTGTTCTGCAGAGTATGTAGCAAGTCCGAAAAGTCCCAGGCAGGCAATAACTACACTGGCAAGGGCAACCCACCCGAGAAGCGTTTGACTGCGCTGGTCTTCGATGTAAAACAGCGCAAGTTGGTTGTCAAGGAAGTGGTACTCAAAGGGCTCTGCCTCATCATTTGCTACCATGATCGCTTTCAGCTTGTCGAGGGTCGTCTGGATGTCGTGCGGCTGGATCTTTACCGAATAATAATCGATCGGAAAAATCGGATTGTAATGATACGTGATGATCAGGGGCTCTATTTTGGCACGCAGTGATTGAAAATGAAAATCCTTCACGATTCCCACTACACGCGGTCCGAATGCTGTGGTGGGGTCATCATAGATAGGTGTAAAAAATTGATTTCGGGCAACAAGAGGTATGGTCACTTCGTCTGAAACATCTGTGATGCCGAGGATCTTTGCTGCAGCCTCGTTGATGATGATGGACGAAGTGTCCGCATCGCTTTGGAAGTTCCTTCCCTTGAGCAATTGAATGTTATACGTGCTGAAAAAATCCTTATCTGCAGCAATCGTAAAGGCCGTCTGCAGTTCACCGGTGCTTCCCTCCTTCTTTAACTTAATTCTTGGAATCGATTTCCATTCACCAGGCACACGTGATGTTGCAGACACATGCTGCACAGCGCTCAGCTTCGACATCTCGTTCTTCACCCACTCGAAGTTTGAGCGCGCCCTGGCAACATTGACATCGATCACGACCATCAGCTCCTTGTCAAAACCGAGATCGGTATTATTGAGGAAGCGAACCTGCATGAACAGCACGATGGTACCAATGATCATGACTGTTGAAATTGTAAACTGGAGGACCACCAGCGCTTTTCTTACGGAGAAATCTCCACTTGTCTTTAACTTCAAACCTTTTAACAGCGAGACGGGGTTGTAACGGGAAAGCAACATGGCTGCATAGCCTCCGGAAAGCAATCCTATTGCAATGATTAACGCCACGGCGATGGCCCAGAAACGCAAGCCTGCTGATGTAAAAAGCTCGAACTTCTTATTGACGAAATCATTAAATGCAGGTAATAACAGCGCAACGATGAGCATGGCAGCGAAAAAAGCAATGACTGTCGTGATCAGTGATTCGACAAGAAACTGCCTGATAAGGTTGCCACGTACCGCACCGATTGCTTTGCGCACACCGATTTCTTTGAGTCGGCTCGATGCCCTTGCTGTAGTCAGATTTGTGTAGTTGATGCCTGCAATCAATAACACGAAAAGCGCTGTGAACGAGAATATCGTTACATAGACAGGATTTCCCTGGGGGATGCTATCAACATTTGAATTGCGCGCACCATCAGCGATCCCTGCCGACTTCAGGTGTATATCTTTTATAGGCTGAAGTGAATGTGACAGTGTTGTTCCGGCTTCCAGCGTTGCATTTGCGTGAACGAGCCGGGTCATCTTGCGGGAAACAGTATCAGGATCAGCGCCCTCACGCAATAAGGCATACACTGTAAAACTTGTCGAAGCCCAATCACCCTGCGCCTCACGTTTAAACCCCTCGTCATTTAATAGCGTTGCCATGGACATTACGCTGCTGAACGAAAAGCTTGAATTCTGCGGATGATTTTTTAATACCGCAGTGATCCTTAACGGGGTCTGCATGTAATCGAACTGCACGTTTTTATTGATCACGTCTCTCCTTCCGAAGATCCGCATCGCGAGGCCTTCGGTAATGATGATCGTATTGGGTTCTTTCAACGCAGTCCTTCTATCGCCTTCGAGAAGTGGAAAATCGAATACCTGAAGGAAATACTCGTCCGCCAGCGTGACTGTCTCTTGCACGTGCACAGGATTTTCCGGATCGATGAGATTACGTCTTCCCGCGCGCTGCATGCGTGTTGTCATTTCCACTTCAGGTAATGCTTGCGGGGCTTCTTCTGCCAGCATGTAACCTGCCGCGGCAACCGTTGTAGCTTCATTATTGGGATTTTTCTCATGCGTAATGACCCGATAAATTCGATCGCGTTCGCTATGCTGGGTGTCGAAATTCAGTTCATCGTATACATAGAGCGCGATCAATAAAAAGCAAACCATTCCGAACGTTAGCCCCAGCACATTCAGGGTCGAATAAAGCTTGCTTTTCCAGAGGTTTCTCCACCCCATAATAAAATAACTTTTAAACATACCGTTGTTGGTTAGTGGTTGATGAAATGTCGCGGATCGGATAATCCCAGGTCTGCATAACAAAACAATATCTATGAACAGATAAAAATTCGCTTTGCTTTTGCCAAGATCCTCTACTCTCCTGTCGTAAAGTTCAAGCAGATCTCCCTCGATGTCAGCGTGATATTCTGGTTTGCAAAACCACTTCAGGAACCGAAGCATGAAAGGTGGTGGGTTGGCTATTTTCATGGATGTTATTTAAGCTTCAACACCAGTTTAGGAAGCGCTTTCCAAAGCTCATCGCGTGATTCTTTGCTATACTCCAGGGCTTTTTTTCCGTAAGCTGTGATCTCGAAGAAAAGTTTAGGGCGGCCACGCCGGCTTTCGCTTGAATCCCCTTGCTTTGATTTCAGAAACCCTTTCGACTCGAGTCTGCGCAATGTGATCTGCAATGCACCTACCGTGACCTCACGGTTAAGACGTTGTTCGATCTCATCTTTAATACTGACCCCATACGCATTGCCGTGGAGAATCCCTACCGTGAGAAGCACAACTTCTTCGAATTCGCCTAGTTGGACACGTTTCATGAATGAATAATACTATTATGCAGTAATAATAAACAATCTTTGCAATAAAATACTACATTGTAGTAGAAAATATTGCGATTTGAAGAGATACGAAGCGCCAATGATTTGACCAGTTCGTCCGGGCAACAGACATAAAATAAAAGCTGGCCTCACAAGGCCAGCTTTTGAAAACAGATAAAGTGAGAAGGTCTTTCCGACAATTATTGCCGTCCGGCCATGGACCATGTCCAATCCCAATCTGTGCTGCCTGTTAAATTGGTCGAGAGGGCGTTAGATGGGTTGATCTTGCGAAGTGAAACCACAAAATCCCCGCCCAGACCTTCTACTGCATAAAGATTGTCACCGTAGGTCGTCATCTCATTGGTAAAAGATGAAGTATAACCTACCGCCACACTCCCACTTCCGTTAGGGTTGGTTCTCCAGAGCTGATTTCCCCAGACGGCATACATGTACCCGTTGTAGAATGTCATGGCTTTAACGCCATCCCACCCGGATGGCTCCAGAACTGAATAGGCACCGGTGCTGGCATTCATTTTATAAAGCACATCGCCATGCACGATGAACAGGTAGCCACCACCAAACGTCATCCCCTGCGTACCGCCCCAGCCATTATCGCTGATGGAAGCACTGGTATTATTCGATAAGTTGAATCGCCAGATCTGACCTCCCTGCACGCCGAAGACATAATTGACCAGGCCCACCCGTCCGGCGGTAAGCGCTTCAACGCCCGTCCATCCGTAATCGATGTTAGTGAAAACGCCAGTCGTGGGATCGATTTTATAAAGGTTGTCATTTAAGACACCGTAAATATATCCCCCGATTGACGCCATTACTGGCATGTAAGGCATATCCGGGTTGAGCGCATAACTACTTCCCGTGCTTGCATCAACAGCGTACAAAGCATTGTTTTTCGCGATGTACAGTTCTTCAGGTACATATGACGCCGTCGTATAGGCTACCCCGTTAGAAGGTTTAACCCTGGCCTTACTCGCGCTGGAAGCAGCGAGGCCTTTCCGGTCTTCCTCGTGGTTCAACGAAACCTGTGCTTCATTTTCAGGCGCAACGATTTCATTATCCTGGCATGAAACGAAAATTACTGAAAGCAGTAACAAACAATAAAAAATGGTCTTTTTCATTTTACGTTGGTTTTAATGTTAAAAATTATTTGTGAGCTTCAAAGGTAGGATGGCGCCTTGACAACGAGTGTCACACCGGGGCTGACGTCGCTCACGTGCAACCGTATGGCAGGGCGCAGGGCGCTGAAAAAAGTTCTTGGCACCAAAGGAAAGCAACAATGGCCGGTTCTGTTCAGATCATCTCATGACGGTCAGTCAGCACATGACAAGGCAGGAATTTTTAGTCACGCGCACTCCACCGATTCCTAAAATACACCCTAAACTCCGTCCCCTCATCCACCCTGCTCTCCACCTCGATCTTCCCTCCCAACGCCAGTATCTGGCTCTTCACCAAATAAAGTCCCAAACCTTTTCCCTCCACATGACTGTGAAATCGCTGGTACAGACTAAAGATCTTATTTCTAAATAGCTCCAGGTCCATACCCAGACCGTTGTCGGCTACGGTGAGACAGATGTATCCGTTTACGGCTTCTGTTTTCAGGCTGATCACGGGCGTGCGTGCAGGGTGGCGATATTTGATGGCGTTGCTCAACAGGTTTTGCAGCACGCTTTCTACGTAGGGCTTCACGCTGTAAATACGGGGCGCATTGGAGAAATCGGCGCGGATCACACTGCGGGTATCTTCAATTTCTTTTTCGATGTAGCGCTTCACCAGCGCTAGCTCCTCGTGGAAGAATACTTCTGTAACCGGGCTTTCATTGTTCTTCCTGATCTCGAGGATCGTGTTCAGGTCGCGCACTACACGATCGAGCTCCCGGGCGGTATCAACCATTTTTTCGTAGACGCGGTTGCGTTCCTCCGGGCCAATGGTGCCGAGGTTGAGCACGTTGCCCAGGCCCATGATCCGTGCAACGGGCGCCCGCAGGTTGTGTGCCGAGATGAAGGCAAACTGTTCCAGTTGCTGGTTGTAGTCCAGAAGCTCTTTGGTACGCGACTGCACTTCCTGTTCCAGGTTTTCGTTGCGGGCGCGGATGTCCTCGTTTTGTTGAGCAATGGTGGTGTAGGCCTGTCTCTTATACAACTCT
>NZ_JAHESF010000036.1 GCF_018598225.1 Chryseosolibacter histidinae
CGGCACTATCCTGCGCGCACGGTTCGAGTCTACCGCGCGATTGTGCGTTACCCAGGCCTCCACGGCTGCGTCGTGCCGCAGCGGCACCGTATCGCTCTGCGTGCGCGAGATGATGGTGGGCAGCAGCTTATCGGCCGCGTTGGTGACCAGGATAAAAAAAGTATGGGGTGCCGGCTCCTCCAGAATTTTGAGGATGCCATTCGCAGCAGAAGGGTGCATCAGCTCGGGTTGCCAGATGATCATCACCTTGTTCCTGCTTTCAAAAGGTTTGAGCGAAAGGGTTTTGATGATCTCGCGGCTTTCTTCTCTCGAAATGAGCGCGAGTTTGTCTTCGCCGCCGTAGAAGTTTGTCCAGTCGTCAAGTCCGCCGAAAGGCTGCTCTAACAAAAACGATCGCCACGATTTCAGAATATCGGCTTTGAAACGTTCTTCATCTTTATCGCCCTTCACGTTGCTCAGCGGAAATACGAAGTGTGTGTCAGGGTGAACGAACTTGGCATTCTTCGAGCAGGCGGAGCAGGTTCCGCACGCGTCGTCACCTTTGTTCTCGCAGTGCAGGTACGTGGCGTAGGCCAGGGCCATCGGCAGGTTCAGGGCTCCCTTGGCGCCTGCAAAAAGTTGCGCGTGGGCGCTGTGGTTGCTTTTAACCGCATCGATAAGAAGTGTTTTAACTTCTGCCAGGCCGGGTATATCCGAAAATCTCATTTCACAATAATGCTTTCAATCTTATTCAATGTTTCGTGCAATGACGAAAGCTCCGTTAGTTTACTTTCCTTTATCGCGTACAACGCTAAGAATTCTTTTCGGTGTTCTTCGGGTTCCTTCTCACGCCGCTGGAATTTGATAAGGATCCTGTTTTTATCCAGAAAATAGTAATGCGTGACATCTACGTTTGTAGTGATCTTTTTCAGGTTGGCCCCGTTAAGGTCAGACAGGTAAAGATCCCGATTGTCGGCTCCGTCAATGGCTCCGTCTTTATTTGAATCTTCAAAGGCGATCAGATAAGTGATGTGCCGTTGCAGCGTATCCTTTGCTTGCGATTGATAGGGAAGTGCGTCCTCATTGCCAGGGTACTGGAATGAATCGATGAATCCTTTCTTGTCAAGCAGGATGGTTTGAGGCTCCATTTGCCTGTTGAGGAATACGACATTGATAACGTTGCTATATTCTTGTGTGCTGCTGTAGTACGATCCGCTACCAAGGCTTAGGTCAAGCTTGCTGCTGCTCTGCCTGGGGTTCTCGTAGGTTCTGATTGAAACGGGAAGCAGGAAATGGTCGGTGTACATAATAGAGCGAGGCTGTTCATAGGTCAATCCCTGCAATATCAGGCCTTTTGCTTTTGCTTCCTCTAGCGCTTCGCCTACAATGACTTCCGGCGGCGATACATAACTAAAGCTGCTGATGTATGAAGCCAGCAAGGCAACACCACTGCCAAGTAAAAGAAGAAGGATCAGAATACCGTTAACGGACCAGACTACTTTGAGGAATTTATTCATTTCCATGGATACTTAATTCTTTTCCCAGGTTCTGTGCTGTGACGTCATTTCAAAAACTTTTGCCAGGATGTTCTTCTCCGTTTCATCCAGCGCCACATTCCTTCGCTCCATGGCGCGGAAGGCAGTTTCAAATGCTTTGTCTGGCCTGTACGTTGTAAATCCACCGGCGCCGCCCCAGGCAAAAGACGGAACGTAGTTGGCTGGAAATCCTTCGCCATAAACATTCGCCGATACATCCACCACCGTGCCCGTGTTGAACATGGTGTTGATGCCGCATTTACTGTGGTCGCCCATCATCAGGCCGCAGAATTGTAGCCCGGTGCTCTCGAACTTGCCGGCGAGGTGATTCCATAATTTCACCGGCTCGTAGTTGTTCTTCAGGTTCGAGGTGTTAGTGTCGGCCCCAAGGTTGCACCATTCACCCAATACTGAGCAGCCCAGGAAACCATCGTGCGCCTTGTTGCTGTATCCGAATATGACAGAAGCGCTTACTTCACCGCCTACTTTCGAATAAGGACCCACAGTAATATCGCCCCGCATCTTCGCGCCCATGTTCAGGTGAGAGCCTTCGCACAACGCGAACGCCCCCCGGATCATGGCGCCTTCCTGGATGATGCTGTTCTTGCCTAAGTATACAGGACCGTTCTCAGCATTGATGATGGCGGCCCGGATGCTTACGCCCTCTTCTACAAACAAATTCTCTTCTCCGTAAACTATGGTGTGTTTATCCTGGATGCCCGCAGACCGCCGTCCGCCTGTCACGAGCGGGAAATCGAGCCTAAGCTGTCGCCCATTCTCGTAAAAGATCTTCCACGTTTTATCGATCACCGTTACGTCATCCCCATATTCAATGGTATTGTTGCCGCTCATTTCCTGCTCCGGGCGGTTGGCCGCAATCAGCAACGTACCCTTGATCAGGTAATATCCGGGCTGCAACGACTTCACGTGGTCGGCCAGCTTTTGATCCGGGCACACAGCGCCATTCACCAGCAGGTTCTGGTCCGTTGACTTCACCGGGAATTTCTTTTGAAGATATTCCTCCGTTTTAAAAGAGGCGGTAGTACCCAGCCGCTTTTCCCATTTTTCGGCGATGGTAAGCATACCTACCCTGACCTTGGCGGTAGGGCGTGTGAAAGTAAATGGCAGGAGGTTGAGACGGATAATCGGATCGTCGAAGAGGATAAGATTCATTTTCAAATATAACCAGGATTAAGAGGATTTACAGGATGGACAGGATAAAGGCCAAACCACGATTTAGAGGATTGAAGGATTTAGAGGATAAATTCAGTATCAGGATAACGGCCGGTACCAGAAGTAGGTAGTCGCGGCAAAATCCTGTAAATCCTGCTAATCCCAAAAATCCTGGTCAATAAAAAAGGTCTTCAGAACGAAGACCTTTCACAGTGCTTATTTGAAGAAGTATTAAGCTTTCTTTTGGTATTTGTTTTTGAACTTCTCCACGCGGCCTGCTGTATCCACAAACAGTTTTTTACCTGTGAAGAAAGGGTGCGAAGCTGAGCTAACCTCAACTTTGATCACCGGGTACTCTTTGCCGTCTTCCCACTTAATGGTCTCTTTGGGAGACTGGGTAGAACGGGTTATAAACTTATGGTCGCTGGAAGTATCCCAGAAAACCACGTCTTTGTATTCAGGATGAATGCCTTTTTTCATATCAGAATCACTTTTTTCCTTAAAAGGGACTGCAAAGATAGGAGCGGACGATCAAAAAACAAGCTTCAACCCTAAACATTTTACCAGCCTTCTTTAGCGTAAGCCTATCGAAGTCTCAAAATGGGACCATGGACAAGCCTGGAACCAGCTTCAATATACTGAAAATTGAAAAATGGCCTGACCAAAAGCATTTTTAAACCTCCAAATCTTACGGTGAAGGAATTGCCCGTGATTAATTAGCGATATTGCGGCGTGTTTTGCTGCAGCTTTAACTACCCGAATCCATAACCAGGCAAATGAAACTGTTGTTCTTTCTTCTGTTATTGATCCCTTCCCTCATTTTTGCCCAAAGCAACTACGCTCCCCTCAATGAGGATTATTATCACTGGATAGACCGTTACGAGGTAAAGTCGGGCCAGATCATCCCGGAAATCTTCACGTCAGTGAAACCGTACCGGAGATCGGCCATTGTAGCCTTCATCGATACTGCCGCCAGTTACGAAGTTTTTCAGTCGGCTGCGGATGAGTTTAACCGTACGTACCTTCAAAATGACAATTGGGAGTGGTCCCGGGCAGCGAGCAGTGACAGCCGGCGGCCTGTGCTCAGGCATTTCTATAAAAAGAAGTCCGATTTCTTTCACGTCGATACCGAAGACTTTGACCTGCACATCAACCCGGTGCTCTATGTTGGCGCGGGCAATGACTCTCGCCGCAATGAAAGGTTGTTTGTGAATACCCGCGGCATTGAGGTGCGGGGTATGGTCGATAAAAAAGTGGGCTTCTACACTTACCTCACCGACAACCAGGCGCTGCTGCCATCATACGTTTCAGACTGGATGACGATCAATCCCGTAGTGCCGCATGAAGGCTTCTGGAAGAGCAACACCAATGGCGACGGTGTGGACTTTCTGCAGGCAAGGGGCTACATCACCTTCGAAGCCACACGCCATATCAATTTACAGTTAGGGCACGACCGCCTTTTCATCGGCAATGGTTATCGCTCGCTGATCTTCTCCGACTTTGCGCCGCCGGCATTTTTTCTGAAAGGCAACGTGAAGGTCTGGAAGCTGAACTACCTTTTTATGGTGAACCAGATGATAGCAGATAATAAGAATGTCAACAACAGCTATCCCAACAAGTTCAACGCGCTGCATCACCTGAGCATCAACATCGGAAAGAAGCTGAACCTCGGTATCTTCGAGTCGGTTGTGTTCAGTGCCGACGACTCCACCAGCGCCGATCACTTCAGGATGGAGTACCTCAATCCTATTATTTTTTACCGCGCCATCGAGCAGCAGAACGGCAGCACTGACAATGCGTTATTGGGATTTGACTTCAAGTGGAACGCGGTGAAAAAATTATCGTTCTATGGGCAGTTCGTGCTCGATGAGTTTGTGATCTCTCACATCCGCGCGCGCGACGGCTGGTGGGCCAACAAGTATGGCATCCAGGCAGGCGGCAAATACATAGACGCCTTCGGCGTCGCCAACCTCGATCTGCAGGGAGAGTTCAACATCGTGCGGCCTTATACGTATTCACATTTCACCAACTACGGCAGTTATTCCAGCTACCGGCAGCCGATAGCGCATCCGCTGGGTGCCAATTTCAAAGAGATCACGGGAATTTTGCGTTATCAGCCACTGCCCCGGCTCAACATCACCGGCAAACTTTCCATGATCGAGGCCGGTCGCGATGTGGTCGGCGTCAACTGGGGAGGCGACATCCTGAAAAACAACCAGTCACGGCAACAGGAGCTCAACAATTCAACAGGGCAGGGCATTTCCAACGATATCCTGTTCGGAAGCTTCACGGCCTCATGGCAATTCAAGCACAATCTTTTTGTGGATGCCTCCGTTACCATCAGGCAAAGTGAAAGCCCTGAGCCCATTTACAATAACAATACATCTGTAAGTTCATTAGCTTTGCGCTGGAATATTCCGCAACGGCTTTACGAGTTTTGATTTCTGAATGAAAGTTTATCTCCGCATTTTACGTTACGCACCCAACCTGGCGGGCCGTATGATCCAGTTTCTGATCTATTCAGTGCTGGGTATTATTTTTAGCGTTGCCAACATCGCACTGGTGATCCCCATGCTCAACATGTTGTTCGGCTACACCCAGAACAAAGCGCCGCAGGTGGCTGCTGCCATGCCCAGGTTTTCGCTTTCGCTGGATTTTGTGCTGGATGTCTTCGACTATTATTTTATGAAGGTAATCCGTGAGCATGGTCCCATGAATGCCCTGCTGTTCATCTGCGTTTCCATTATCATCAGTGTGGTGCTCACCAACCTGTTCCGGTACATGGAACGTATGGTTGCTTCGCGTCTCAAGGTTGATATTGTGAAGAATATCCGCATGCATATTTTCAGAAATGTATCGGAGCTGCACATCGGCTACTTCAACAACCAACGCAAGGGCGATCTGATCTCACGTTTTACAAACGACGTGGTTGAAGTGGAGAATGCCGTGGTCAACAGCCTGAAATTTGTGATGAAGGAACCGATCACCATCATTGTTTACTTTGGTGTGCTCTTCTTCATCTCTGTGAAGCTTACACTCTTTACGCTGCTATTGCTGCCCATTACCGGTGGCATACTGGCCGAGATCATCAAACGACTCAAGCGCAAGGCCAAACAAAGCCAGGAGTCGCAGGGAAGGATCGTGAATATTCTCGATGAGACGTTCTCAGGCATGCGGGTGATCCTGGCGTTCAATGCCCGGCCTTTCATCCTGAAGAAGATCGATGATGAGACCAGCTATCACCGTCGTACCAATCTTTCCATTGCCCGCAAGAACGAACTTGCATCACCTGTTTCAGAGACCCTTGGTGTGATCATCGTTTCCGGAATTATCTTTTTCGGAGGATCGCTCGTGTTGGGTGAGAACTCGACACTTACACCCGGTGAGTTCCTGGGTTTCCTCGGCATCTTTGCGCAGATCATTCAACCCGCCAAGAACTTCTCCAACGGTGTTACCTCTGTTCAGAAGGGAACGGTATCGGCACAACGCATTTTCGATGTGATCGACACCACACCGGTGATCCGTAACAAGCCCGACGCCAAGCCGCTTCCGGAGTTCAATCACGGCATTGAATTCAGGAACGTGAGCTTTGCCTATGATAAAGACCACGTGCTGCGCAACATCAACCTGAAGATCGAAAAAGGGAAGACCATTGCACTGGTAGGCCCTTCGGGTGGAGGAAAGTCGACACTGGCAGACCTCATTCCCCGCTTCTACGATCCCGCAGAGGGTGAAGTAACGCTGGACGGTGTTCCGCTGCCCGATTACGATATTGAATCGCTGCGAAAGCAGATGGGCGTAGTAACGCAGGAATCGATTCTGTTCAACGACACCATTTTTAATAACATCGCTTTCGGTATGGAGAACGTGAACGAAGAGGATGTGATCAGGGCCGCGAAAGTAGCCAACGCGCACGACTTCATCATGCAGACCCCGCAAGGCTATCAGACCCTGATCGGTGAGCGTGGCTCGAAGCTGTCAGGAGGCCAACGCCAGCGCCTCAGCATCGCCAGGGCCGTGTTGAAAAATCCGCCGATCCTGATCCTGGACGAAGCTACTTCGGCACTGGATTCAGAATCCGAAAGACTGGTGCAGGATGCGCTCAATAACCTGATGAAGAACAGAACGTCTATCGTCATCGCGCACCGCCTGAGCACCATCCAGCATGCGGATGAGATCATTGTGATCCAGAACGGTCAGATCATTGAACGCGGCCGGCACGATGCGCTGATTTTACAAAGCGGATTGTATCGGAAACTGAATGAAATCCAGAAAGTCTAGGCTATGCGGGCGTTTTGGAGTGTTTTTATTTTAATTACCTTTAGCAGCCGGTTATGCCGGATAATTTTAATTCCATGAAAAAAAACAGGCTTATCTTCTACGCGGTATTTGGCGCTTTTCACTTGTTCCTCGTAGTCTTCACCATCTTCATTGAATCCAACAAGAATGATTTTTCATTTCTGACACAAATGCTGAAGTGGATGTCGGTGATGAAATACGGTGCCTTTTTAGGCCTGGTGCTGCTGATCGCCGATCTCGTCTGGGCGCTGAAAATCAACCGCGACGAAAAGAAAGAAAAGGCTGTGCTGGCGCAGGAGAACAACACCCTGAAAGCGAAACTTTTCGATCTGCAGGAAGCCGCCAAACAAGCTTCACGTCCCTCCAATCCTAATATCAAATCATCTTAGCCACATGTAAATTTTCTAAAAGTACCCTCTCTCCATGCTTGCAAAAACTTTCGGTAGCGCCGTTCACGGGGTGAACGCGAAGACCATATCCATTGAAGTGGATGTCGCTCAGGGACTCAAGTTCTTCATGAGCGGCTTACCCGACAGTGCCGTCAAAGAAAGCCAGCACCGCGTTGGCTCCGCCCTGAAAAGCAGCGGCTTCTTCATGCCTCGTAAAAGAACGGTGGTGAACCTGGCGCCCGCCGACATCCGCAAAGAAGGATCCGCCTATGACCTCCCCATCGCCTTGTGTGTACTGCAGGCTTCCGGGCAGATCAATTCCGGAAAGCTCGATCAATACCTCATCATGGGGGAGCTTTCGCTGGATGGAAATCTCCGGCCGATCAAAGGCGCGCTTCCCATCGCCATCCAGGCACGCCAGGAAGGCTTCAAGGGATTTATCCTTCCCGCAGACAATGCCCGCGAAGCCGCCGTGGTGAAAGACCTCCCTGTACTGCCCGTCTCGAATTTAAAAGAAGCTGTAGATTTTCTGGAGGAGGCTTCCGTGATCGATCCCGTATGCGTTGATGCCCACGAGATGTTTGCCACGCGGCAGAATGATTACGACAGCGATTTTAAAGATGTTCAGGGCCAGGAGAACATCAAACGTGCACTGGAGATCGCGGCGGCGGGAGGTCACAATGTGATCATGATCGGCCCACCCGGCGCAGGCAAGACCATGCTGGCCAAACGTCTTTCCACCATCCTGCCACCCCTCACGCTGAACGAAGCGCTGGAGACCACCAAGATCCATTCGGTGGCCGGAAAGCTGATAAGAGATACGGCGCTGCTTACCACACGTCCTTTTCGCTCGCCACATCATACCATGTCTAATGTTGCCCTGGTCGGCGGCGGCAGCAATCCGCAGCCCGGTGAGATCTCGCTGTCGCACAACGGTGTGTTGTTCCTTGACGAGCTTCCGGAATTCAAACGTTCTGTGCTGGAGGTGATGCGTCAGCCCATGGAAGAGCGAAGGGTGACGATCTCACGCGCCAGGTTTTCCATCGACTATCCTTCCAACTTCATGCTCGTAGCCAGCATGAACCCGTGTCCCTGCGGATACTATAATCACCCTGAGAAAGAATGCGTCTGCGCCCCAGGCGTGGTGCAGCGTTACCTGAGCAAGATCAGTGGGCCACTGCTGGATCGTATAGACCTGCATGTGGAAGTTGTTCCCGTAAGCTTCGACGAAATGACCGCCAACAGAAAAGTGGAGACCAGCGAACAGATCCGTGAGCGTGTGGTGAAAGCGCGCGGCATCCAGTCGCACCGTTTTCAGGATCATGAGAGCGTCTACTGCAACGCCATGATGCCTTCCAACATGGTGAAGCAGCTCTGCGCCGTCGATGATGCTGGCAAGGCATTGCTGAAAACTGCCATGGAGCGACTGGGACTCTCCGCGCGGGCCTATGACCGGATCCTGAAAGTATCACGAACAGTGGCTGACCTTGCAGAGTCTGAACACATCAGAGCGGAGCATTTAGCGGAAGCGATCCAGTACAGGAGTCTCGATAGAGACGGATGGGCGGGGTGACTACTCAAACGCCTCAAACTTATGCTTCACCTTCTCTTCCTCTAAGTCAAGCTGGTTTTCGTGTTTGCGGATGATCTCATCTTCGAAACCTTCCTGGGTGCGGAATTTCATGAGCTCGCGGCGCTGCACCTTGATCAGCTCGGCGAAAACTTTCCGGAACTCGTCAACGGTTTCTTTTTCAGTTTCGGGTTCGGCCGTGCCGGAGTGGTTGGCGATGAGTCCTGATTCATTTTCATAACGCGTTTTGAGGTTTGCCACCAGCGCGTTGTCGACTGATTCGCCCGGATATTTTTTGATGAGCTTTTCGAGCGCAACTTTCAGCAGCTGAAGCTGGATCTGCTCGTCCTGTTTTTTGGCGGGCAGCACATGATCGGGATCCTGGTATTTGATCCAGCGGATGATGAGCGGGAACGACAACCCCTGCACTACCAGTGTGATGAAGATGACCACGAAGGTGATGAACAGGATCAGGTTCCGGTGCGGGAACGGATCGCCGTTGCTCATCAGTAAGGGAATAGAAAGCGCCGCGGCAAGCGACACCACCCCGCGCATGCCGGCCCACCCAATGATCAGCGGGCCTTGCCAGCCTGGTCTGTCGTCGGCTACCGTAATGAAGCGGCTGATGAATACCGTGAACATCGAAGCGAACAAGGCGAAACCTATACGGGTGATGATGATGGCTACCGCGATGATGAGGCTGTAACCGATAGCTTCCCCCAGGGAATAACCTTCCAATCCTTCCATGATGGTAGGCAGCTCAAGACCGATGAGCATGAACACAAGTCCATTCAGCACAAAAGTGGTGGTTGACCACATGCTGACGCTCTGCAGCCTGCTGGAGTGGCTGAACAGCTCGTGGCTGCGGTAGGAGATGAACAACCCTCCGCTTACCACGGCCATCACGCCGGAAACATGAAAATGTTCCGCAGTGAGATACATCAGGTAGGGGGCGGTAAACGACAATGCGGTATCGATGCTCGGTGTTGTGGGAAGCCAGCGTAATACGGCATACAGCACCAGCGCAATGACCAACCCTACTACAATACCCATAAAAGTCACCAGCGAAAAGTCGACGATGGCCTGGTGCCAAACAAAAGTTCCGGCAATGACCGCGACCAGCGCAAACCGGAACACGATCAAGCTCGATGCGTCGTTGATGAGGCTTTCACCTTCAAGGATCGCCACTACCCGTCTTGGAACCTTGATGCCTTTCAGTACGGAGGTAGCGGCCACCGCATCCGGCGGAGAGATGATACCTCCCAGCAAAAAGCCGAGCGAGAGTGTAAAGCCGGGAATAAGCGAGCTTGAAACAAACGCCACTACCACAGAGGTAACGATCACCAATCCAAAAGCCAGCACGCTGATCACCCTGCGCCATCGCCAGAAATCTTTCCAGGAAGTATTCCAGGCGGCGTCATATAAGAGTGGCGGCAGAAAAATGAGAAAGATCAATTCCGGGTTGATCTTGATGTTAGGGATGCCCGGGATAAAGCTGATGAGCAGGCCGCCCAGCACCAGGAAGATCGGGTAGGAGATGCGCAGTTTTTGGCCCAGCATCACCAGCAGCGAGACGGTGATGATCAGCGCGATACAAAGGAACAGGTAGCTGTGGATAGTAGGCGTATTGAGGGCGGATTCCATCGGCCAAAAATAATATTTTTAAGATCACTTCTTCTTTTTCCTGGCCCCCGACTGCAAGGCATCCTTGTAAGCCGTGTCAAGGGCATCGTGCATAAATCGCTTGGGGATCTTTTTCAATTCAAAAGTTGTCCAGCCCTGAAGACCCCATTTGTTGGGCACAGGATAAACAATTTTTTTATCGTATTCGCAGAACACAGACTGGTCTACCGCTGAGAGCTTCAGGTTGGCCGTGCCACTTTCTTCGTGCAGGGTAGCGAAGATCCTTTTGCCCGTGATCTTAAAGGCTGCCCTGTCGAAGTGAGGATTTTCTTCCGTGGCAGGGAATGACAGCGCCAGAGTCCTGAATTCTGTGATGGTCATAAACGATGATTGACACTCAATATAAAAATAACACGGAATTTATTCCATCGTGCTCATGAAGTGATCCAAATGCCGGAGAGTCTATATCTTTGGAGCCTATAAATCGATGAAGCGTACAATCCTTATATATGGAGCGGTGCTTGCCGTGCTCGTGTTCCTGTTAAAGTTTGTGGAGTACCGGTATATTGTCCGGGACCTTTCGCTTGAATTTTACATCGGGCTTGTCGCGATACTGTTCACTGTCATCGGCGTGTGGGCGGGACTGAAGATCACCCGGAAAAAGACCATCATGGTAATGCAGCCCGCGGCAGACTTCAAAGTAAACGAAGACCAGCTCCGGCAGCTGGGCATCAGCCGGCGGGAGTATGAAGTGCTGGAGCTGATGGCGCGTGGCCTGACCAACCAGGAAATTGGCGACCGGCTGTTTGTCTCTCTCAACACGGTAAAGACCCATTCATCCAATCTCTTTGTCAAGCTCGATGTCAGGCGGCGCACCCAGGCCATCCAAAAGGCCAAAGAGCTCCACCTCCTCCCTTAACTTTTGCATTTCATTCCTGTTAATCCTTAAATCTTATTAAATCCTGGTCAGACTTTTACATTTCAATCCTGTAAATCCTTAAATCTTGTTAAACCTGGTCAGAATCACACTTTCGGGTGAGGGTAGAACGGTGGAGAAAGCGCTGTTTTGACGGAAAAAATAAAACGTTATGAAAAAAGTAATCATCACCTACGGTCTCATCGGCGGCGTTATTGTATCGGCCATTATGTTAGGCAGCCATCCCCTGTTAGACAAGGGGATCATCAACTACGACAATGGTATGATCATCGGCTATGGTTCGATGGTCATTGCGCTATCCATGGTCTTTTTCGGAGTAAAAAGCTACCGCGATCAGCATTCGGGCGGAGCCATTTCTTTCTGGCAGGGCGTGAAGATCGGCATGCTGATCACCCTGCTGGCCTCGGTCATGTATGCGCTTACCTGGGAAGTATATTACAACACGGCGGCCAGCGATTTTACCGAAAAATACACCCGGTATCATGTCGATAAAATGGTCAGCGAGGGCGCCAGCCAGGCGGAGATCGATGAAACGCGTGCGGAAATGGAGAGCTTCAACGAACTGTATGATGAAAGTTTATTGATCCGCTTCGGCGTCACCCTCATGGAGATCCTGCCCGTAGGTGTGGTCATTACCTTCCTTAGTGCGGCGTTGTTGAGGAAGAGAGAAGTGCTACCGGCTTAAAATAAGTAGGCAGTAGACAAAGGGCAATAGGCAATGGGCAGGCTCCATACCTCACGTGGCTGTTTCAATTTGAATAGTAAATGACCTGGAATCATTCTCGGTCCTTGGCCTACTGTTCTCCGATCCATCGGTCCCGATAGCTATCGGGATTGCCTACTGCCTACTATTCACCACGCTGCTGTGGACTGTGGACCGTGGACTTTTTCCACCTCCCATGCAATAATCAATTTTCAAAATCTGCATCGCGCTGTCACATGGCAACTCGCTAAGTCGGCCAACCTTCACAAAACTCACCCTGTTAGCTTCCAGCTTCTTTTCATTGGGTGTGAAAATGTCGAAGTAGACGAAGACCGGCGTAGTGCTCCTTCTCAGCGTTTCAAAAACCTGGTTGGCAGACCGGGTGCTGGAATACACTGAATAAAAGTAGACCCCGGCTATGAGCGCCGTGTTGGCAATGAGCAGCAACACGGCTGTTTTGCTGATGAAGCGCAGTATGTTCTTGGTTTGCGCGAAGAGCAGAAAGACAAATACGATCACCGGCAGAAGCCAGAGCTGGGGTATGAACCTTGCCCACCATGAGGCCGGGTTGATGGCCACAGCACCTGCCACGCTGGCGACGAGGGCCAGCAGATAGATTCGATTTATACCTTTTAGCTGGATGAAGATGATCACCAGCAACACGAGGGTTACACAGAATATTCCGCTCCACAACGGCCCGAGGGCATTCAGGCGGATGCCTTCGCTTTGGAAGATCTTGAGCTCCTGCGCGGTGAATGTAAAGGGTACTTTGTAGGCTACGGCGCGATCGCTTGTTTCGCCAAAGTTGTCGCAACGCGAAAAATTACTGATCAGAAATTTCCCGAAGGTGTTATGTGCCTTCAGTGGTTTGGGCGTCATGTGAACAATGGCGTCAACCTTGTTCTCACCTGCCAGCGGATAAAAGGGATGGCCCGCACGAATCGTGTTTGTTACATAAGGATTAAAACCGGCAATAAACACAGCAATCAATCCTGAGACAGCGGCTGCTGCTACAAAATGCCCAAGCATCTTGAACTGCTTCAGATAAAGCACGAGGCCAAGAAACACCAGGCAGATCCAGGCATGGTAGATCAGTCCCGTGAATTTGAGGTTGATGAGAATGACGGAAGTAAAAAAAATGGAGATGTATGTAGGCCATCGCTCTTCCCGGCCGTCTCTGCGCATCAGCATGATCAGCTGGCACATCAGGATCAGGATCAGTGAGCCCAGCGCGCCATCGAGGTAATAGCTGAAGAGCTGGTTTATGGCTATCGGGTTAAAAGTGGCTGCAGCGGCTACCAGCAGGTTCCACCCCATGCCCAGCAGGTTTAGCCTGGTGAGCAGCCAGAACAATGAGCAGAAGGCAGACAATAACATCAGCACGTTGAACACTTTGCCGGATTCGATATTGCCGGTGAGGGTCATCATTACTGCGGAGAATGTTTCCAGCGCTTTGCCATAATGGTTGATCCACAGGTTGAGCACTATTTCGCGGTTGAAGTATTTGCTGTTCTGAGCCTCGTAGGGGAGCTGCTCGTAGAAGGGATTCCAGCCCCGCGACAGCTCAACGATGCCTATCTGGTGATAAGCCATGCCGTCCCAGCTTTTGTCATAGACCGCACCCATGGCCAGGGTCAAACCTGCGATGATAAGCACACTGGCGATGTTATAAACGGCCAGCCTGACCGCGCCAAGCCCGTGGAAAGTTTTGAACTCCCAGAAGAGCAATGGTATCACGGTGAACGATGCAATGAGCATCACCATGCTGTTGTTGTGGATCTCCAGGTTTGCCAGGAAGAATAATCCCGCTACAATGAGGACCATACCGGTGAAATAAAGGATGGCTTTGGAAAAGAACAGGATAAAGCATAAACGTGGGGAGATGGGTGATGAGCTCTTTGAGATCATAGGTGGTTTGGGTCAGTTTTTTGGTGTCATTGAACTTTCACAGGAAAAGCTCAGCGGGATGAAGTACAGGCGAAAAAAATCATCCCATAGCCTGTTGGCTGTTTACAGAGGATAAATTTCCACGAAGCAACAAGGCTTCCTCCAAACGCCCGGCCCCGGACACCGGAAACTAAAAAACGAACAATTCTTTAAGCCCGAACCCCAGTTATTAAACTTCCGGCAATTGGTACGGGAATTGCCAACCGTTTTGCAATTAGATTTTACGGGGTTCAACCATCAAAGACTCTTCATAGGTTTAGGTTTAGGTGGTTGAACCCTGCTTTTTTTGTGGCTACGACCATCATAAATGACGGGTACCATAAAACTTTATCTGCACACCAGGCATCATGCTGTAAACCAACATCCCTATGCTGAAAAACCTGTTGAAGATCGCCCTCCGCAATATCCTGAAGGATAAAACCTACAGTGCCATCAATATCCTCGGGCTCACCATCGGTATCACCTGCAGCATGTTCCTGCTTATGTATATCCTCGATGAGCTGAGCTACGATCGCTACCACAAAAATGCGGATAACATCTACCGGATCGTCTCCAACATTAAGGAGCCCGATAACGCCTTCACCTGGGCTGTTGCGCAAATTCCGCTGGGAGAAGAGCTGCGCGACAATTACCCTGAAGTCGAAAATGTGGTCCGCTTTTTCGGTACGGGGCGCACCCAGTATAAAAATGGCGACAAACAGTTTTACGAAGAAGATCTCTACCTGGTAGACTCCACAGTGTTCGATGTCTTCACCTATACGTTCATCGATGGCGATGCCGCTACGGCGCTGGACAACCCGTTTTCAATGGTGGTAACGGAGAAGATGGCAAAAAAATATTTCGGTGACATGCAGTCTGTTGTAGGGCAATCGTTGCAAAACCTGCAGGGCGAAGAGTTCAAGATCACCGGCCTGATCAAAGACGTTCCGCCCAATTCACACTTCAGGTTCGATGGGCTCATCTCGCGCAACACACGGCCGCAGTTTCAGGGCAGCTGGGGAAATTTTGGTGTATCCACCTACGTTCAGCTACCGGCTGGGTACGATCTCTCCAAAATGTATGCAAGCTTCGACAAGATCATCAAGGAGAAGGTCAATCCCATCTTCGAACAATACAACATCAAGATCCAGTATGAGCTTCAACGCATGACTGACATTCACCTCTATTCCAAAATACAGGATGAAGCCGAAGAGGGCGGAGACATCTCCTACATCTATGTTTTCGGAGCCATCGCCGTGTTCATGCTCATCATCGCCTGCATCAACTACATGAACCTTGCCACAGCACGTTCGGCCAACCGGGCCAAAGAAGTAGGAGTAAGAAAAGTGATGGGATCGCAGCGTTTACAGCTTGTTGCACAATTCATCACAGAATCGGTGGTGCTGGCACTGATCGCGTTGGTCACCAGCCTCGTGCTGATCTATGCGCTGCTGCCGGGTTTCAATAGCCTGGCCAACAAAGAGCTTCCGTTCACTTACATTCTGCAGTTACCCGTGTTGTTAAGCCTCGTGGGCATCATGCTGTTCGTTGGTGTGGTGGGTGGAAGTTATCCGGCGTTCTATCTCTCTGGCTTTAATCCGGTGAGCGTACTGAAGGGCAAGCTCGCGGCTAGAGGAGGTACCGTTGTGTTCCGGAAGATCCTGGTGGTTTTCCAGTTCGCCATTTCGGTCTTTATGCTCATCTCTACCCTTATCGTTTTTGATCAGCTTCAGTACCTCAGAAACAAGGACCTTGGTTTCGACAAGGAGCGTGTTGTTCGACTGAACCTCAGCGGAAAAGATATTCAGCAGAAAGGGCCGGTGCTGGCAGAGCGCCTGAAGCAATCGCCTGAAGTTGCGGGTGTAGGCATGGCCTCCAGCTCACCCGGACAAGGCATCGGCAAGTTGCTTTTTAAGGTTGAAGATAATGAGGGCAAAATGACCGACCGTGGTGTAGACCTGTTCAACGCAGATTTTGATTTTGTAAAGTCGATGGGCATGGAGATCGTGCAGGGACGTGACTTCTCACGCGATATTGTTTCTGACACCACCTTTGCCGTGCTGGTGAACGAGGCCATGGTTAAAAGAATGGCCTGGAGCAATCCACTCGGGAAAAAATTTGTGCTGGAGGGCGCAGGACCCAACAACACAAACATCGAAAAGCGGGTGGTGGGTGTGCTCAAGGATTATCACCAGAACTCATTGTATTCAGTGATCGAACCGCTCATGATCGTGCTCGACAAAAATGGCAGGCTGATGTTTGTAAGAACAGCAGAGGGCGACGTGAAAAAATCGCTGGCGGCAATTGAGAAAGCGTGGAAGGAGATCTTCCCTAACAACCCCTTCGAGTATAGTTTCCTCGATCAGGATTTCAACTCACAGTATAAAGCAGACGAAAAGCGAAGCCAGATCTTCACCATCTTTTCAGGCCTCACGGTTACCATCGCGTGCCTTGGCCTGCTGGGACTTGCTGCATTCACCACGGAGCAGCGCACTAAAGAGATCGGCGTTCGTAAAGTGATCGGTGCCAGCGTACGGGGACTGGTGGTGCTGGTGTCAAAAGAATTTTTCCTGCTGGTGGGCATCGGTATGGTGCTGGCATTTCCGGCAGCGTGGTTTGTCACCGACGACTGGTTGCAAAATTTTGCATACCGCATCCAGCTCAGCGGCGAATGGCTCACCTTCCTGGCATCAGCGTTGCTCGCATTTGTGATCACCCTGGCCACCGTCGGCTACCATGTGATCCGCGCAGCATCTGCTAATCCGGTGAAGTCATTGAGAGACGAATAATGCAGTTTACGTGGAATGCAGTTTCACGCAAAGACCGCAGAGGTTTTTTGTTTTTCGCCGTCATCCTGAATGGCGATTTGAGCGTTGGCATGTGCGAATGAAGGATCCCCATTTGAACAACGTGCTTACGAAAGTGTCACACGCTCGAATTAAGTACGCAGCAAGCGATCCGGGAATCCTTTGCTCACACAAGCCAACACAATTGCATTTGTAGGATGATGTGTTCGATAGAGTCTTTGCGCTTCTTAGCGTCTTTGCGTGAACCTGTATTTACCCGAACTGGATAATAAACGTAGTGCCTTTGCCAACCTGGCTTTCGGCGGTGATAGAGCCACCCATGGATTCTATCTGTGTTTTGATGAGGAACAGTCCTACGCCGCGGGCTTCGTCGTGGTTGTGAAAGGTGCGGTGCAGGCCGAACAGCTTGTCCCCGAATTTTTTCAGGTCTATACCCTGGCCGTTGTCTGTTACACGAAGCTCCACTGCCTCGTTGCGTACATTGGTCTCGAAGTGGATCTTGGCTTTGCGGTTAGGAGCTCTGTACTTGATGGCATTGCTGAGCAGGTTCTGGAAGATACTCTCCAGGTATGCCTTCGGATACCGGATGCTGTGTGCCCGTTCGAAGTTGTGGGTTACACTGGCTTCTGCCAGGATCATCTCACCTTCCAGTGATTGTCTTACTTTGTCCAGCAGATCCTTGAAATGAACTTCCACACGCTCAACATCGGTTTGGGTTTTCACCTTGAGTGTATCCATCAGGTCGTTCATGGTTCCACCCAGGTTTTTAGCCACATTCTTGAGCTTGTCGAAGATCAGTCTGTATTCGCGGATGTCGCTGTTCTCATCCAGCAGGTTGATAAGTGCCTGGATATTTCCTACCGGCGATCGCAGGTTGTGTGAAATGATGTGCGCGAACTCGTCGAGCTGGCGGTTGCGTTCCTGCAGCTTGACAGCAATGGCTTCGATATTCTTTTTGGAGTTCAGCAGCTCTTCTTCTGATTTTTTACGCTCCGTGATGTCGATGGCCGAAGCATAAACTACCTGGTGATTCTGGTCGCAGGCGGAGCTCCACAGCAGCCACCGGTATGAGCCGTCCCTGCAGCGGTAACGGTTCTCGAACGTGAACATGTTGTCTCCGTTCTTGATGGCGGCAAAGGCCTCGTGCGTTGCTTCGATATCTTCGTGGTGAACAAAATCGAAAAACGGTCGTGACAGCAGCTCGATCTCGCTCCAGCCTGTGATGGTGGTCCATGAAAGGCTTACGCGTTTAAAGTAGCCGTCGAAACCGCAGATCACGTTGAGGTTTACGGCGTTGTTGAATACACGGAGGTTCTCTTCAACGATCTTGTGAAGTTTCTCCTCGGCGGTCTTTTGCGCGGTGATGTCGCTGAGAAAACCCTCTAGCATGCTCAGCTTTCCGTCAACAAAAACACCGATACCGACTTCGTCTACCCAGCGCCATTCACCTGAACGGTGGCGCAGCCTGTACCGCAGGTGGAACCGCTTTCTATCCTGTACCGCCTTGTTCACCCGGGAGTTGATCATTTCCGCATCCTCGGGATGAAAGAGGTGTGAGAAGCTGACCTTGCCCGTGAGAAAATCGTTCGCAGGATAACCTGTGATGCGTTCGATATGATCGTTGATGTAGATGACGGAATAGTTCTTGTCGTGGTGGCAGAGGTAGATGGCTCCGGGAATATTTTCCGCCAGCACGCGGAATTTTTCTTCACTTTCCCGGACGCGGTCATCGAAGACCTTCATGTAGCTGAGGTCTGTGATGATGCCCACATAACCGGTGATCACATCCTGGTCATCGCGCAAAGCGGAAACCGAAAGCAACGCCGGAAAACGACTGCCATCCTTGCGGATGAAGGTCCAGTCTTCGCGGTTGGGCGTTTTTTGGATGCGTGCCTTGATGGTAAATACATCGAATACAGGCTCGATCACCATGTTGAGCGCTTCCGATAACAGTTGCGCACGTTTGATCACCTCATCGAGGTCGTGGAAGATCAGGGAGCTGGTTTTGCCGATCACTTCTTCGCCGGAGTATCCCAGCAGGTGTTCTGCAGCCCTGTTGAAACTTGAAATGATCCCCTCCGGCGTAACCGAAAGAATAGCCAGCTCAGTAGTACTGAGAATAGCCTCCTGAAGCCGGAAAGCTTCTGCTAAGGCATTGAGAAATTTTTCGTCCTGGATATTTTTTTTGGATAATGAACGCTTCTCCATGGGGAAGGACCAAGTTCAACACACTAAGGTAAGAAAAATTTATACAGACTTCTCATTGTTTACAGAAATCAAAATTTTTATTTGAATCCCCGCTGGCGCCGGGCTTCAAACACCACAACTGCTGCGGCAGTGGAAACGTTCATTGAATCGATAACTCCCTGCATGGGAATAATGATATTGGCGTCAGAGGCCCGTACCCAGGTATCGGAAAGGCCCGTGGATTCAGTGCCCATAACGATCGCGGCCGGCTTCCGGAAGTCGATCAGGTGATAGGGTTGGGACGCTTTCAGGTAGGTGCAGTAAATGCTGATGTTCCTTTTCCTGAGCCAGGCAATGGTGTCTTCTGAAGATGCAGACGCCGTACGGGTTGTGAAGATGCACCCGATGCTGGAGCGGATCACGTTGGGGTTGTAAAAATCGGTTTGCGTATCACAAATGATCACGGCATCAACCCCCGATGCATCTGCCGTTCTGAGTATAGCGCCCAGGTTCCCCGGCTTTTCAACAGACTCCAAGATCAGCAGCAGCGGATTGGCAGAGAGCGTTACTTCCTCCAGCCTGTGCGTTTTCTGCTCCGCCACCGCCAGCACACCACCGGAATTCTCCCTTACGGCGATTTTGTCGAATACTTCTTTTGATACCGGAACGAGCAGCTTGTCTGATGTGCCCAGCGCTTCGAGCTCCTGTCGCGAGATCAGCTCCTCGCAAAAGAAAAGGTTGCCTATTTTATAACCAGCCTGCAGTGCCATGCCGATCTCCTTTTTGCCTTCGATCACAAACAGGCATTGCTTTCTCCGCTCCCGTGGTTTTTCAAGCGCTAGCAGGTTTTTGATCTTCGGATTCTGGGTGCTGGTAATAGTGAAATGCATCTTTCAGTGCCGCGATAAACATGCCGGCAGGTGCCGGAACCGTGCGCTAAGGTGCAAATTTTTGAGTTAAGCATCATTAAAATCTGCACATTTGCACTGCCTGTCCGGGCCTGTTTGCAAAGTCTTGTTGGTGTTCTTCACCAACCAGGCTTTGCGAACATCAACAAGGGCTCCCGGTAACAGACCGACAGGCGAATTGACCAACAGACCATTCATGAAACTTGTATATCCTTCGTCCTGGAAAGACTATGAGCTCATTGACTCAGGCGATTTTGAGAAGCTCGAGCGATTCGGAAAATTTATTCTCGTGCGCCCCGAGCCACAGGCCATCTGGAGAAGAGTGCTGGACGACGACCAGTGGAAACAAATGGCGCACGCCAAGTTTGTGCGCGAGCAGACAGACAAATTCAGGTTCACTGACGATGTAAAAGGCGGCTGGTCAAAAGACCGCAGCATGCCTGAAACGTGGCAGGTGCAATACCAGTACAACAACCTTAGCCTTACCCTGCGGCTGGCGCTTACCGGCTTCGGACACGTGGGCATCTTCCCTGAGCAGGGCAACAATTGGAACTTCATCTATGATACCATCACGGGCTGGCGTGGCGCACAACCACAACCCAGGGTGCTCAACCTCTTTGCCTACACCGGCGCAGCATCGGTGGTGGCGCGGGCAGCAGGCGCTGAGGTGGTTCACTGTGACGCCTCACGGCCCGGGCTCAACTGGGCCAACCAGAACATGCAGCTCAACAACCTCGACAATATCCGGTGGGTGTACGAAGACGCTTTCAAGTTTGTAAAACGTGAAGTGAAACGGGGCAACAAATACAACGGCATTATCATGGACCCGCCACCCTATGGAAGAGGCCCGGAAGGAGAGAAGTGGACCTTACAGGAGCAGCTCGACGAGCTCATATATATGAGCAGCCAGCTGCTGGAGAAGAAGAACTGCTTTTTTATCCTGAGCATGTATGCCATAGGCCTTTCGGCAGTGGTGGGCATGAATGTGGCGAAAACGTATTTCGATCTGAAGAATGCCGAGTTCGGCGAGTTCTATCTGAAGTCTAAAAACAACCGCGACCTGCCCATGGGAACATTTCTCCGGTTTTCTGCCTGAGGAAGAGATCGCCCAATAAACAGGCTTACTATCATTCCTGGACCGAACAACCTGCCGGCCTGGATGAACATAATGTTATTTTATGTTGCCGTGCTTTTGCTACAACGTTTGAAATGCGGGAGAGCGGGTATCAGATTCTGATCGATTGTGGCAATTTTCGAAAGGGCTGGCTGCAAATCGCCAAATTAACCGTATCTTTGCGCCTCGATTATTGAAATTACGAGGATTTTGAGGATTTATGGACAATAACAAGATCAGGAACATCGCTATTATCGCTCACGTTGACCACGGTAAAACCACCCTGGTTGACAAACTGCTTATGGCCGGTAAACTTTTTAAAGACCATGAGAACCCCGGTGAGCTGATCATGGATAGCAACGACCTGGAACGCGAAAGGGGTATTACCATCCTGGCAAAGAACGTTTCCGTTCGGTATAAAGATTATAAGATCAACGTTATAGATACCCCTGGTCACAGCGACTTTGGTGGTGAAGTTGAGCGTGTGTTGAACATGGCCGACGGTTGTCTGCTGCTGGTGGATGCCTTTGAAGGTCCCATGCCGCAAACCCGCTTCGTGCTGCAGAAAGCGCTGCAATTGGGCCTGAAGCCTATTGTGGTGATCAATAAGGTTGACAAGAAGAACTGTACACCTGACGAAGTGCACGAGCAGGTATTCGACCTGATGTTTCAGCTCGATGCTACGGAAGACCAGCTCGACTTCCCGGCATTCTATGGCTCAGCCAAACAAGGATGGATGAGCACCGACTGGAAAAATCCTACAACAGACATTACACCGCTGCTGGATGGTATCATTCAGCATATCCCCGCACCCAAGATCGCCGAAGGTGCAACGCAGATGCTGATCACATCGCTGGAATACTCTTCTTATATCGGACGGGTAGCCATCGGCCGTGTGCACAGGGGCTCCATCAAAGCCGGACAGAACCTGGCGCTGGTGAAACGCGATTCCAAAGCAGTGGTGAAAGCAAAGCTCAAAGACCTCTATGTATTCGAGGGATTTGAAAAACAAAAACTTGAAGAAGTAAAAGCTGGCGAGATCTGCGCGCTGGTAGGACTCGAAGGTTTCGAGATCGGTGATACCGTTACCGATCCTGAGAAGCCCGAAGCGATGAAGTCCATCGCCATCGATGAGCCTACTATGAGCATGATGTTCACCATCAACAACTCGCCTTTCTATGGTAAAGAAGGTAAGTTCGTTACGTCACGCCACATCAAGGAAAGGCTCGACAAAGAGCTCGAGAAGAACCTGGCGTTGCGCGTAGGCGATACCGGTTCTGCCGATTCGTTTATGGTGTTTGGCCGTGGTGTACTGCACTTGTCAGTATTGATCGAGACCATGCGCCGGGAAGGATACGAGCTTCAGATCGGTCAGCCTCAGGTGATCTTTAAGGAAATTGACGGCGTGAAATCAGAGCCTATCGAAGAGCTCACCATCGACCTTCCGGAGACCGACGCCGGAAAGGCCATCGAAACCGTTTCACAGCGCAAAGGTGAGATGCTGAACATGGAACCCAAAGGAGATCGTATGATCCTGAAGTTCCACATCCCTTCACGCGGTATCATTGGTTTGAGAAACTACCTGCTGAATGTAACTGCCGGTGAAGCGATCGTAACACACCGCTTCAAGGAATATCAGCCTTACAAAGGTGAGATACCCGGACGTATCAACGGTTCGCTCATTGTGATGGAACAGGGCGAAGCCATTGCCTACAGCTTGCACAACCTGCAGGATCGTGGTAAGTTCTTCATCGATCCAGGTGAGCCTGTATACGAAGGTCAGGTGATCGGCGAGCACAGCCGCAGCGGCGACCTGGTGATCAACGTTACCAAAACGAAGAAGCTCACCAACATGCGCGCTACCGGAGCTGACGAAAAGATGCGCATCGCTCCTCCGATCAAGTTTTCGCTCGAAGAAGCGCTGGAATACATCCAGTCTGACGAATACGTGGAAGTGACCCCCAAGTCGATCCGCCTCCGCAAGATCTACCTCAACGAGAACGACAGGAAGCGGTTTTCAAAGAACAACTGATATCTCTATAACATGAGTATACAAAGAGCCGGGTAACACCGGCTTTTTTGTTTTTGAAGAGTCCATGGTCCATAGTCGATAGTCCATGGCCCGGATAGTGTTTAATCGAGTACGCTACCCACTTTGACTTAGTACTCCTCACTGATTCATGTGGTGCTCTGCCATGGACTATGGACCATCGACTATGGACTTATTCTCAGAATTTTTTCTTAACTTACATAAGCAGTCTTTTTAACCATCCCCCCACATGGAGAAAAAGTGCCGTCAAAGGTTGGCTTACTTCGGCGTTCAGCGATCTCCCATCTGCTACCTTATTTTCTTTTTTTCGATTTGCATCACATCTTTATCGGCACAGCAAAAAACGCACGACGGCCAGACTTACACCTTATATAAGCCGGGTCACTTCAAACCCGGGCATGGACTGGTATATTCCATATTTGTGTCACCAGTGCTCACCGTCGACCCGATGGGTTTTGGCGGCAAAAGCACCTATGCCCTTGGCGGAGGCGCAAGGATCAACCTGTGGGAATCAAAATCACCCGACAATCTCTTGCAGGGCCTGAAAATAAAAGGACTGTACACGGCATTCGGCTACGAGTATTATCCCCAGCAATACGATAAGCTTTACGCGAGTCTGTGGCTGCGCATCAAAACCTTTATGCCCATCGCCGCAAGGGTAGACAAGGTGCTCGACATCGGTGAAACGGTTACGGGCTCATCATTGCGCGTCTGCTTCGGATTCGAAGTGAAAAGCGTGACCGTCTTCTTGTGTGGCGTCACCGGCTTCAGCCTGCATCATCCTGACAACATTGAAACACACTATGCGAACTCCGGTGCCGTGATGGTGATCGTCCCTGTTTACAACCATTCAACCCGAAAGAACCAATGACGTATGCTCAGCGATCTTTTTTAGGTTTTTGCTTGCTGTTACTGTCCTCACATGCAAACGCGCAGAAGCTCAATGTGGGCATCACGTTCCAGTACCACGTGCTCAAACAGGTGAAGGTTGACAGTGACATCATCAAAGGAGCCTATTCCTACAGTCAGTACTATGTGAAAGACAATCGCTGGAAGTTTTTTTCAGCGGGGCAGTCCATCGTGATTGGTACTGTGCTGCAGCTGGACTACAAACGCTTCTATGCAACCATCGAACCTTCTTACAATCTCAATACTTACAATTATGTTGTAGAATATCCAGTGGAGCCGGACAGGAATGAGCGGATCAACTTTCAGCCATTGCTTTTCCAGGTCGATGTGCCGTTCTACCTCGGATTTCAGTTCAAGTCATCCACCTTTGTGCGATACTCTTTCTTCGCGGGCGGTGTTGCTGTCATTCCCTACTTCATCAGCTACCAGCTCCGCTCACGGCTCGCGGATAATCCGCAGTACGATTATTTCCACTCGGGTGATATGCGGAATATCTTGTACGACACCGAACCCTATTTCAATACGTTGCTCGGCTTCGGCCTCCACTTCGCAAGCCTGGGCAAGATCGACCTGCGTTACCAGCATCGCATTGGGTCGCCAGGCGATGTGTATGCTGTCACCTTCAATACGGTGGGTGCTGCCGTCACGTATTATCTGCCATTGGATCTGAAAAGGAAAAAGATCTACTATGAAGACTAAAGCGCTCATCGCCTTGCTGCTGTTGATGTTTGCCAGCGCGTGTGAAGTGATCTTTGACAGCGACATGCGTTACCTGCCGGTGCGCGATCCCACGGCAGTGGTGCTGAAGAACCGGCTGGTAAGTTATACCAGCACCGAGCTGGTGTATGAGACTGATGTGTTGTTGCTGGAGATCTACGACGGATGGGACAATACATTCCTGGAAAAAGAGGATTTTGTGTTTGGCGGAAGTTTCAAAACCACAGTGCTTGATTTTCAGCGCGTGTCTTCCGGCAACACCGGTGCTTCGTCTTCATTGTTGCTCCTGGATGCCAGTGGATCTTACAAGACAACAGATCCTTACAACGCAAGGTCGCAGGCCATCAACAAGTTCTTTCACGATCATTCGCCACCCGAGGACTTTTTATTGGGTGCATTTTCAAAGAACGGATCGCTGACAGGCGATGGTGTTGAATTCTACAGTGAGCACTTCAGCTCCGATCATGAGCAGCCTACCCGGTATCTGTTCGATCTTGCCAAACGTACGGGAGGCAGCAGCTCGCTTTATGATGCGTTGTATAAAAGCATTGATAAGTTCGATGCCGGGAATCATCGCAAGGAGCTGGTCTCGCTCGTGCATGCCCCTGATAACGCAAGCAGTGTTCCGTGGCCGGATGTTGTACAAAAAGCAAAGGCAAACGGCGTACGCATGCACATGATCGGCCTGGGAAGTGAGGTGTCGCTTTCATCGTTGGCCGCCATCGCCCAGGAGACAGGTGGTTTCTTTGCCGCTTGCCGCGATGAAAAGGAAATGGTATGTGTGTTCAATCAGCTCCACCGGTTATTGAATAGCAACATGGAGGCCTATCGCATCCGGGTGAAAGTAGAGCCACCCGCCGGCACGATCGCGTCGGGCCTGGAGTGGATGCAGGCAATCTACATCACTGACCCACAGTTCGCTTACGAGTATAATCCGGCCTATGTTTATCTAAAGATACCGTGATGAGAACCCCGTTATTTTTTGTACTCATGCTGCTATGCCTGCGCTCGTATGCGCAGCAGATCGAAGTTGCTGCACAGAAGGGACATTCCGGCGACATCATTGCATGCTCGTTCAATCATGACGGAAGACTGTTGGCCAGCGCAGGTGCCGATAACCTGATCAAGCTGTGGCATATCCCCACCGGCAAAGAAATGGCCAGCTTCATCAGCGCTTCAACAACACCGGTGAAAGCGCTTCAATTCAGTAGTGAAGATGATTTCCTGCTGGTGAAATACGCCGATGGCAGTGTGCACTCCTGGGATATTGTAAGCTCCGGTCTTCGGTCATCTACGGAGCCGTCGCGTGTTGTTACCAAAGACCCGTTGAACTATTACACTCGTGACTCATTGTTCCAGGTCTTTGTTGACCGTTTCTACCTGCGCAAAAAAGACCGGCGCACCGGCAGGATCACGTTTTCAAAAGTGCCCGTAGATATTTCCAAAAACTTCAGGGCCGTGGCTGTGTCAGAAGAACATCGCACCATCGTGGCTGCGAATGAAGACGGCAAAGCTTATGTCTATGATCTCGACAAAGGCAGGAGCGTGACGGTGCTCGATGGCCATTACGCTGCCGTGAACAGTGTTTGTTTTGCGCCTGACGGAAAAATGTTTGCTACGGCCGGCGCAGACCGCTCGATCATTATCTGGAACACGCAGGGCTTTCAGCAGGTGCGGAGATTGTTTGGTCGCTCGTTCCGCTTCGAAGCGTTGGCTTTCAACCATGCCGGTACGCAGCTGGCAGTGGGCGATGAGCTGGGGCGTGGTAGGCTCATTGACCTCGAGTCGAGTCGTGTAAGGGTATCGGTTGCACCGTGGCATGAGCAGAAGGTGTCCGCCCTTGCCTTTGCTGCGAACGATAGTGTCATCTTCAGCGGTGGTTATGACAACAGGCTTGTGTCTTTTGACGTGCGCAGTGGAAAAATCATTCACAAAGAGGTATATAAGCATTATGTGAGTACCGGCGATCTCGTGTTGAAAAAATTGAAAGCTTACCGCGAGCCGTATGCATGGATCAATACTGTTGCCGTAAGCCCTGGCGGCACCTGGACTGCCTGCGGTGGTGGCTGGCGCGAATCGGAGGTACGGGAGCAACCCCAGGCATTGCAGGTGAGAAATTTAATAAATGGTGAGTCATATAAACTTTTAGCGCATCAGGGCGCCGTCAACGACATCTGCTTTTTGAATGACCTTCAGTTTCTCAGTGCCGGCGCGGATGGCCTGTTACAGTGGCATTACGATGCAGCTTTGCATCAATTCTATTTCAGAAAGAAACCAACGGTATTGGCAGGTATTGAAAAAATACTTCCAGGCAAAGGTGATACGGTGCTGCTTCAGCGTGGCAATGCCCTTGTGCTGTATGACCTGCGCAAAGAACAGATGCTCGATTCCATTCACGCACCCGCGGCCATCGCGTCTGTAAGTTTCGAAAGGAACACAGGCAGGCTGATCTATGCCGTGTTCAACAAACTCGTGTTCACAGACATTTCCGGCTGGCACAACGCGCGGCCTGTTAACAAAGAAGCGCATACGGACAAGATCACGGGCATCGCATTCAATGCTGCAAAAAGAATGATCGCCACCTCCAGCTGGGACGCCACCGTAAAACTCTGGAATGCCGACAGTGGAGAGCTGCTTGCCACCATCATTTCCATCGGCAGCGACGATCACCTCATCATCACACCGGATAATTATTACTATGGTACCCGAAACTCGCTGCGTGGCATCGGGTTCAAGTATGGAAAACAGTTTATCTCGCCGGAACAGTACGACCTGCGATTCAACCGCCCTGATATTGTGCTGGCGCGGCTGGGATTTGTGCCTAAGGAAGTGGTGCGTTCATTTCATCGCGCTTATCAGAAACGACTTCAGAAAATGAACTTCACAGAGCAGATGTTAGGTGAAGAGATCCATTTGCCGGAGACCAGGGCCAACACAGACAAGCTGCCGTTGCATACTGCGGAGGCGCAGGTGGCTTTTGATGTGGTTGCGTCCGATTCGAAATATGACCTTGACAGGATCAATGTGTTTGTTAACAACATTCCCCTTTATGGCATCCAGGGCATTGACCTGAGAGGGAAAGGCATGAAGCAGATCACGCAATCCGTGAGTGTTGCGCTGTCGGCAGGCAAGAACAAGATCCAGGTCTCGTGCCTGAATGAGAAGGGTGTAGAGTCGCTGCTGCAAACTTTTGAAATTGATCACAGACCAGCAAAAGTTACACGTCCCCGTTTGCACGTGGCGGTTGTTTCTGTATCAAATTACGCCAACGCTACCATGAATTTGAAATACGCCCGCAAAGACGGCCAGGACCTGGTGAACATGTTCAGGCGCTCGGGGTGGTTCGACAAGATCACCGTCGATACGTTATTCGATGCCCGTGCTACCCGCGACAACATCCTGAAGCTTCGTGAAAAATTCATGCAAACGGGTGTAGACGACCAGGTGATCTTTTTCGTCTCCGGTCACGGCCTGCTGGACGATAACCTCGACTTTTATTTCGCCACGCACAATGTGGATTTCAAGAACCCCGCTTCCGGTGGACTGCGTTACGAAGAGCTTGAAGGTTTGCTCGACGGCATTCCTGCACGAAAAAAACTATTGCTGATGGATGCCTGCCATTCGGGCGAAGTGGATAAGTCGCGCATTACCGTATCGCAGTCGTCAACGGTGCTGAGTAAAAACCAGAAAGGCACCATTACCGAATACACTTACCCCGCAGACATTCAGCAGGAGCACTATGAAATAGGCATCACCACTTCGTTCGAGCTTATGCAGGAGCTGTTCTCCAATCTCAGCAAAGGTTCAGGTGCGGTGGTGATCTCCGCGGCAGCCGGCAACAGCTTCGCCCTGGAGTCTGACGAGTGGCGCAACGGCGTGTTTACCTATGCGTTGATCAACGGCGTGAAAAGCCGCAGCGCCGACCAGAACAGAAACGGCGAGATCACCGTCAGCGAGCTGAAAGATTTCATCAGCGAAGAAGTACAGAAGCTCACCAACGGTGCCCAGAAACCTACCTCACGAAGAGAGAACCTGGAGTTCGATTTCAGGGTGTGGTGAAAATGTCCCGCAGATTTCGCAGATGAACGCAGATTAAATTCTGTATTATCTGCGCTAATCAGCGTGATCTGCGGGACATGCATTTTACATATTCCTCCTGTACTGTCCCCCCACTTCAAACAACGCCTTGGTGATCTGCCCCAGGGAGCAAACTTTAGTGGCTTCCATCAGCTCGGCGAAGATGTTCTTGTTCTGGACGGCGGCCTGCTGGATGCGTTCGAGCATTGCTCCGGCCTTGTCGCGCTGGAAGGTTTGAAGGTGACGCAGCATCTTGATCTGGTATTCCTTTTCTTCTGTGGTGGCGCGGATCACTTCTTGTGGTATGATCGTGGGCGATCCCTTCGAGCTCAGGAAAGTATTTACACCAATGATCGGGTATTCACCTGTGTGTTTTAGTGTTTCGTAGTAGAGGCTTTCTTCCTGGATTTTGCCACGCTGATACATCGTTTCCATGGCACCGAGCACGCCGCCACGTTCGGTGATGCGGTCAAACTCGGCAAGCACTGCTTCTTCTACGAGGTCTGTAAGCTCTTCGATGATGAACGATCCCTGCGTGGGGTTTTCATTCTTCGCCAGCCCAAGCTCTTTGTTGATGATCAGCTGAATGGCCATGGCCCGCCGCACCGATTCCTCTGTAGGCGTTGTGATGGCCTCATCGTAAGCGTTAGTGTGAAGCGAGTTGCAGTTGTCATAAATAGCATACAACGCCTGCAGTGTGGTGCGGATGTCGTTGAAGTCTATCTCCTGCGCGTGCAGTGAGCGGCCCGAAGTCTGGATGTGGTATTTCAGCATCTGGCTGCGGGCATTGGCGCCGTATTTATTCTTCATGGCCTTGGCCCACAATCTTCTCGCCACTCGTCCTATCACAGCATACTCAGGGTCTATTCCGTTGCTGAAGAAGAATGAAAGGTTCGGCGCAAAGTCGTTAATGTCCATGCCGCGGCTCAGGTAATATTCCACGTAAGTGAAGCCGTTGGCCAGTGTGAAGGCCAGCTGCGTGATGGGGTTGGCGCCCGCTTCGGCAATGTGATAACCCGAGATGGATACAGAATAGAAATTTCTAATGTCCTTGTCGATAAAGTACTGCTGCACATCACCCATCAGGCGCAGCGCGAATTCCGTGGAGAAGATGCAGGTGTTCTGAGCCTGGTCTTCTTTGAGAATGTCGGCCTGCACGGTGCCGCGTACTTGTGATAGTGTTTCAGTTTTGATCTTTTCATAAACATCCTTCGGCAGCACCTGGTCGCCGGTAACACCCAGAAGCATCAGGCCAAGGCCATCGTTACCTTTTGGCAAATTGCCCTGGTAGGAGGGATGCTCGCCTTCATGGTCTTTGTAGATCTCGGCGATCTTTTTCTTTACTTCCGCTTCGAGGCCGTTCTTCTTGATGTAGAGCTCGCATTGCTGATCGATGGCCGCGTTCATGAAGTATCCCAGCAGCATGGGCGCAGGGCCGTTGATGGTCATGGATACAGAAGTTTTCGGGTCGGCCAGGTTGAAGCCGCTGTACAACTTCTTGGCATCGTCGAGGCAGCAGATGCTCACACCCGAGTTGCCGATCTTGCCATAGATATCCGGGCGATAATCAGGATCGTTGCCGTATAACGTTACCGAATCGAAAGCGGTAGACAATCGTTTGGCCGGCATGGCCAGGCTCACATAATGGAAACGCCTGTTGGTTCTTTCAGGACCACCTTCACCCGCAAACATACGGGTAGGGTCTTCGCCTTCACGTTTAAAGGGATAGATTCCTGCCGTGTATGGGAACTCGCCGGGCACATTCTCTTGCAGACTCCACTGCAGCAGGTCACCCCACGCTTCGTATTTCGGAAGCGCTACTTTGGGTATCTGGAGGTGCGAGAGTGACTCCGTATGTGTTTTGATGCCGATCTCCTTATCGCGTACCTTGAATTTGAATAATGGTTCCTTGTATTTCTTTACTGTCAACACCCATTCTTCTATCAGCTTCCAGTTTTTCGGGTCGAGGTTGAGCTTCACTTTTTCGTATTGTTCTTGCAGGCCTTTGATAAGCCGGTCCTTGTCTTCAATCGAAGAGGCTTTCAATGAAGCGATCGATTTTTCTAGGGCATAAAGCTGCTGCGCTATCTCTTTCTGCTCGGTTGTCCAGGTGTCATATTTTCTGTTGTTCTCCGAGATCTCGCTCAGGTAGCGGGTGCGGTGTGGAGGGATCACAAAAATTTTCTCCGACATCTCGCGCGTGATCTCGAAGGTCGAGCGCAGGTTGGCGCCAGTCTTCTCTGCAACTTTGTCGATCACCTGCTTGTAGAGCTGGTTGGTGCCGGGGTCGTTGAACTGCGAGGCAATGGTTCCAAATACCGGCATATCTTCAACCTTGCTGGTCCAGAGCTGGTGGTTGCGCTGAAATTGTTTTTTTACATCACGCAGGGCATCGAGGGCGCCTCGCTTGTCGAACTTGTTCAGCGCTATCACGTCGGCAAAGTCGAGCATGTCGATCTTTTCCAGTTGCGTGGCGGCGCCATATTCCGGGGTCATCACATACAGCGATACGTTGCTGTGGTCCAGGATCTCGGTGTCGCTCTGTCCGATGCCCGAGGTTTCCAGTATGATGAGGTCGAAGCCTGCAGCCTTCAGGATCATCACCGCTTCTTTCACATAGGCCGACAGCGCCAGGTTGCTTTGTCTGGTGGCCAGTGAACGCATGTACACCCTGGGATTGTTAATGGCATTCATCCGGATGCGGTCACCCAGCAATGCGCCACCCGTTTTGCGTTTGGAAGGATCAACGGAGATGATGCCGATCTTTTTGTCTTTGAAGTCAATGAGAAAACGTCTCACCATCTCATCCACAATAGAAGATTTTCCTGCGCCACCTGTACCTGTAATACCCAGCACAGGTGTTTGAGAGGCTTCCGCTTTTTTCTTTACAGCTTCGAAGATCTTTTGATGTTTGTCGTAATAGTTCTCTGCTGCGGAGATCAGCTGTGCAATGGCCAGGGGATTGTCAGTGGTCAGCGCATTGATGTCAGCAATCACTTCTTCGCCGGTAGGCACATCACTTTTTTCTACCAGGTCGTTGATCATACCCTGCAGACCCAAGGCCCTGCCATCGTCAGGCGAGTAAATGCGGGTGATGCCGTAGTCCATCAGCTCTCTGATCTCTTCAGGCAATATCACACCGCCACCGCCGCCAAAGATCTTGATGTGGCCTGCGCCTTTCTCCTGCAGCAGGTCATACATATATTTAAAGTACTCGTTATGCCCGCCCTGGTAGCTGGTCATGGCAATGGCTTGCGCATCTTCCTGGATGGCCGTGTTCACCACCTCTTCCACGCTGCGGTCATGCCCCAGGTGTATCACCTCGCAGCCGGTAGCCTGGATGATCCTTCGCATGATGTTGATCGCTGCATCGTGCCCATCAAAAAGGCTGGCGGCCGTCACGATCCGCACCTTGTTTTTCGGCTTATAGGGTGCCGGAGCCTTATGCCCACTCAGGTCAGGCTGTTTTTCCTTCTTTTCTGCGCTAACGGTCTGTGTACTCATATTTTGATCTTAAAAACCCATCCATTTTATGGACGAAAGCCCAAAATTACTCATCCGAAACCGATTAAGCTAACACTTATTAGGATGAATGTGTCCATCGCTCCCATTACCATTCCCTTCCCACTCCTGCGCGCAAGTCCACAGTCCACGGTCCACAGTCCACTGCCGTGCAGCGTGGTGCAACTAATCGTACTTCGTATCCCGACAACCCTCCCGACGTACCTCGTACTTCGTACCCCGTACCTTTACACTTCTCCCTTCGCCCGCCGTAGCTTTAGCGAAGGAGGGTTCTTATCTTGCTCCCCATGTTCCTTAAAAAACTCGCCCGCTTTATTCTCATCACCCTCGTGGCATTGATTGCAACGCTTGTCATCTTCCTCGCTTTCTCGCTCGCGCCTGTTGACCGCACTCCGGCCCAGGAAGAGGAATATTATCGTGTAATGAAGCAGGACCTTGATTCACTTCGTAATGTGGTGATACCAAAAGCCACTGAAGGTTTTTCAGTAGGTTATGCCAAAGTGAACCTGACCCCTTCGTCGCCGGTGCCGCTGGCGGGTTACGGAAACCGGAGGGGCAAGCCGTTCACCGAAGTGCATGATTCCATTTATGTACGCGCCATGGTCATCGGCAATGGCGCACAGCGCGTAGCCGTTGTCAGCGCTGACCTGCTGCTGATCCCGCCCGCGGTAAATGAACAATTGAAGAACAGACTCGCCGTGGTAGGTTTCAGTCCCGATCAGGTTTACCTCGGTGCCACGCATACGCACAACAGCATCGGCAGCTGGGGCAAGGGAGCAGCGCGTTTTATCTATGGACCTTACCAGGATGAGATTGTCAATTTTATCACCGATAAGATCGTGGCCTGTGTTGAGAAGGCATCAGAAAATATAGTGGCGGCATCGTTACGCACAGGGGCAATACCCGTAGCCCAGGCGGTGAGCAATCGCCTGCTGAAGGGCGGTCCAGAAGATTCATTGCTCCGGGTGATGGAAGTACGCCGCAACGATAGCAGCAAACTTCTGCTCATGAGCTACACAGCACACGCCACATGCCTGTACTCGAAAGACCTCGCGCTCTCCCGCGATTACCCCGGCCCGCTGGTAGATACCCTCGAAGCGCAGGGTTACGACTTCGCTATGTTCATGGCCGGCGCGGTGGGAAGTCACAAGTGTACACCACCCGAGTACGGATGGAATTGTATGGACTGGATGGCCGGTGAGCTGTCGCAGGCATTTCTGTCGCAGCGCCATCAGCTGAAAGCGGTACACGATTCAACCCTTTTCATGCTGCGTGTACCCTTGCTGTTGAGCGATCCGCAAGTGAAGATCACACCCGATTGGAAGATCCGCCCGTGGTTATTCCGCGCTGCCCTCGGAGAATATCCTGTGTCGCTCACCGCCCTTCGCATCGGCGACATCATGATGCTGGGCACACCCTGCGATTTTTCCGGTGAGTTCAACTTTGCGCTGGACCCCATCGCCTCCAAAAGAGGTTTACAGATCATGGTGACAAGTTTCAACGGAGGTTATATTGGTTATGTCACGCCCGGCAAATACTATGACCGTAAATATTTCGAAACGCAGCTGATGAACTGGTACGCTCCGGGTACGGGAGAGTATATGGAAGAGTGTATGGAGCAATTGGTGGAGATTGTCGATAAATAAGAATGGAATGATGGCGTTGCCTCGTGCCTCGGCCGGGCTATCCGCTGCAAGGGAATCACGTGCGGGACGCGAGGGGCTCACACCCCACGCTAATGTATTCCGCCCTTCCAGGGCTGCGCTTGGTTTATGATCCAGTACATAATCGTAGCTCCTCGCCCCAACTAGTGCGGAAGTTTCTTCCGGCGCTTTTTAAAAATCTATTTCGTAGTATGACCTCTCCGGGAACTTAGTTCCCCGACCGTTTTCACGTAAATTCACTACCTTCATCTCGTCTGAGATCATCTTGACCCCACTCAAAAAAAAAGGCCCCATGAACCGGAACTTCTATCGCTTAAGCATCTTCGTTACCGCGCTCTACATTGCCATCACTTTTTTTCAGGCCATCATTCAATCGCGGCAAGGCCTGAAAATGTTATACCTCAAGGCATTTGTGCCGTGGTTCTTTCTAGCGGTCATTATGAATTTTGCTGGCTCGGTCATTCTTGCGCGCTATTACCAGCACAAAAAATACAAAGCTGCTTTTTCAACGGTGGTGGCTGTAGCCATCATATCCATTTTTTATTTTATCGTTGCATATCATGTAGTCACTGGCAATGCGCTGGCCGCCCATTATACTGCAGCCTACCAGTTGATGCTGCTCGCGGCCATGGCCCATGCGATAGTTCTTGTATTTTCAAAGGCCAGGGAAAGAATCTGGTTAAAAGCAGCCGGTATGTTCGGGCTTATTCTCGCAGTGACCCAACTTTCATTTTTTTGGGCCATTATGAGCTCGCAATCGTTTCAGCTTAGGCATACGTTGGGAGAAGTGCAACAATGGGTAGCGGTGGTGGGTAGTTTGGGCCTGGTGCTATACATCAAGAATTTCCGGGACGAACTCAATGCCATGGAAACGGAAAAAAGCGAGGTTACCCCGTACCTGCTTTCCAACACGGTAACGGTCTTCACCATGATGGTGGTTTTTGCAGCAACCCTTTTTCTTAGCTTCAATCTGGCAACCGATAAGCGCAAGGCCAGGCTGGCGCAGAACAGGCCTGCCTCTCCCGAAGCCGAGCGGTTAGCGCTACGGTTTGAAGCCAGGGTCTATGTAAATGCCCAGGGCGATACATTACCTTACCGGCTGATGAAGCCATTGAATTATGATCCCCTGCAAAAATATCCGCTCATGGTGTGCCTGCATCACGGTGGAGCACATGGAACAGATAATGTCATCCAGGTCGAAGGCGGCGGCTATGCGCAGGTATTGTCAGACGACGCATACAGAGCAAAGTATCCCGCATTTATATTTGTTCCGCAATGCCCGGTAGGCTCCTCGTGGGGTGGTATAACCCAGCTTCCGGAAATAATGCCGTTGGTAATTGAAGCCATGGCAACGCTGGAGAAAGAATTTTCCATCGATGAAAAACGGCGTTATGTTGCGGGCATTTCCGGTGGTGGTTTCGGATCATGGCATTTTATCGCAAAGCACCCTGAGATGTTTGCCGCGGCCATACCTATCTGCGGTGGTGCTGATCCTTCACTTGCCAAAAATGTTGTTAACGTGCCGGTGTGGGCATTTCACGGTGACCAGGATCAAAATGTGCCGGTAGGGTTTTCACGTGATATGATCAATGCAATGAGGGATGCCGGCGGCAATCCAAAATACACGGAATTTCCAGGCGAAGGTCATAACATATGGGAAAGCGTCATCCAAACACCAGGTGTACTGGACTGGCTTTTTGAGCAGAAGCGTAAGTAACAGAGCCATCAAATACGGCGCCTCAACTAGCGCGGAAGTTCCCTAGCGCGGGAGTTTCTTCCGGCGCTTTTAAAAACTACTCGGCAGCATGACCTCTCCGGGAACTTAGTTTCCCCACACGCCGCTTCTACATGTAAAGCATGCATTTTTCTTATATTTATTGACTCCGCAACTAGCGCGGAAGTTTCTTCCGGGCGCTTAAAAAAAACTAATTCGTAGCATAACCTCGCCGGGGAACTTAGTTCCCTCACACAAAGCTTCTACCTGCGCGTGTGTTTTTCTTATATTTATTGACCCATAGCAATGCCATGAAATACTTCACCATCAAACCACCCGAACACCTCGCAGCCTATGTGCGATTTTTCTGGGTGCTTGAAGGTGAAGCGTCTTTTGCGCAGCCCTACATCCACCGTTCTATGGCCGACGGTTGTGCCGAGCTCATTTTTCACTACACAGGAATTTTTGACGAGCTGGTAGATGAACGCTCTACTGAAAGATCTTTTTCATCAGGACTTGCCGGACAGTCGCAGCAATTCAGGCGGTTCCTCATCAAACAAAACTTCGGCATCTTTGGCGTCTACTTGTACCCGTTTGCTGTTTCACAACTTTTTTCTGTCCCGGGGGTGGAAGCAAAAAACCAGATGATCGACCTGAAGACATTACTGGGAACTGGCGCAAACGAGCTCGAAGAAAAAATGATGCTGGCCATCGACAACAAGCTGCGCATAAAAATTATAACTGAGTTCCTGACGCGGAGATTGTTCAGGGTAAAGAAACAACCGCCCGGAGTTTTTGAAGCGATCAAATACATCATTCAGACCAACGGAACCACGCGGGTTGAAGATCTTGCAAACCAGAACTTTCAATCTACAAGACAGTTCGAAAGAAACTTCAAGCAGTTCTCAGGCTTCAGTCCGAAGTTGTTCTCGAGAATCATTCGTTTTCAAACGGCGCTGGGTGAATACAATAACAAAGGTAAATCGCTGACCGAGATTGCCTACGCATGCGGGTATTACGATCAGTCACATTTCATACAGGATTTTAAAGAATTCTCTGGTCTCAACCCTAAAGCCTATTTTTCAGGAAAGACCGAAGGCACCGAATGGCGCGACAGTTAAAGATGTCGGGTTTTTCCAATTTTCTGATTTCGTCGCATTACACTTTTGTGCATCGTTAACATTTAACTCCAAAGAAAGATGAAACTGCCAAAAGCACATCAAGTAGTAATGCCGTATCTCATGCTCAACGGTGCATTGAAATTTATCGACTTTGTAAAAACCGTGTTCAATGCCGAGCTCACCACCAACATGCACAGGCTGCGTGAAGATGGCGCAACTGTAATGCACTCGGAAGTGACTATCGGCGGAAGCACCATCATGTTCTCCGATGCCTCAGCGCAATGGCCCGAGCAGACCGCTAACCTGTTTGTATATGTTGAGAGTGCCGACGACACCTATAAAAAAGCGATCGCTTCCGGCGCCATCACCACCATGGAGCTGAGCAACCAGAGCTACGGACGCACCTGTGGTGTAACCGATCCGTTTGGAAATGTGTGGTGGATCACGTCGATCAACAAAGCATAGTGACACAACACAAATGCCTGGGCGTTGCCTCGTGCCTCGGCCGGGCTATCCGCTGCAAGTCCTCCCCCGCGCACAACCCCCGCGGTCCGGGCTTTCCGCTGCTATCCCTAACGCTGGGGGCTTCGATTTGCGACGAACCACCCTTTGAGGGTTTAAAACCCTCAAAGGGTTGAGATGCGTAGGGTGGACCTTGGAACTGTACACCTTTTTTAAAATTTTCATTTTTGGTGTACAAACTATTGCGAAATCCCCGGTCTCATTTGGGGAATAATACCGGTATTAATGCTTCATAATACTGACAATACAGCTACGATACAGCTACCATATACCTACTGGCAGAAAAATCAGGTGTGCCGTAAATTTGTCAGCGGCAAAACGAGGCCGTTTTCGCATATTTTATTTCAGGGCAAGACCGCTTCTCAACTCCAGAAAGGAGAATTGCCAAATTAGATAATCAACCCTTTGAGGGGTTCTAAACCCTCAAAGGGTTGTTGAGAACTCCGACACAAAACGCTTCCGCGGGATGATGGGCATCAAACAGGAAGCCCTCGCCGAGCTGCTGGGTGAAGGCTGGTCGCAGAAGAAGATCTCAACCATAGAAACACGCGAAGTGATAGAACCCGAGCTGCTCGAAGAGCTTGCCCACGCCCTCAAAGTACCCGCCGAAGCCATTAAGAACTTTGATGAGGATAAGGCGATCTATAATATTCAGAATAACTACGAAGGCTCGAATAACCAGGGAGCCAATAACGGAATCAATCACTATCAGTGTACCTTCAATCCCCTCGATGAAATCAAACGGCTGAATGATGAGAACCGGAAGTTGTATGAGGCGCTGCTGAAAGAGAAGGATGAGAAGATAGCGTTGATGCAAAGGATGTTGGAGGGGAAGGGCGCTTAGTTTTCTTTATTCGAAGTCATCTCCACGAGGTTCCGTCACTCAGAGCGGGCATGTGTGTCGGGTTGTGGGTAGCGAAGAATCCCCGGCTAACGGAGTGCATAACAAGATAACAGGCTTTCAAATAACTTACGCAGTAATCCCCCCAACCAGCGCGGAAGTTTCTTCCGGCGCTTTCTAAAAACTAATTCGATAGCAGATCCTCTCCGGGAACTTAGTTCCCAAACTCACTGCAATGCCATTTCCTACACTTTCACAATCTCACCAGAATTTCTATATTGATTCGCATTCAAGTAAAGTAATACTCCTTTGTGACTAAGGCCCCGATCTCCATGAACCCAACAGCCTCTTTGGTGCACTTAGTCTGTCAAACCGCATCCCACAAAAAAAAATAACAATTAGATAAAATGAGTTTCCTCAGCAAGCTATTTGGTAAAAGCCAGCCTGACAATAAAGGCCTGGATACCTCCATGGAAGAAGTTAAAAAAAGCAGGGAAGGTTACGTCAATGTCGGGCAGAGCATTTTTCCTGTCATTAAATCCGAAGACGATCCCAGGATCAAGTTGTCGATGGCTAACAATCCCGTCATGACAGAGAAAATTTCGGATGGAATTGTTTTGTGTTATTTACTCGATATGGGCAATAACTACGAGATGATCTCGAAGAAGCACCTGACGGAATTTGGGTTGACCATTGAAGACATCAAGAAAGTTGCTATCCGTAACCTGGTTAACAAGGTCAACGCCAACTGCAAGATCCAGGTGATGGACTTTTCTGAACAGAACCCCGCGATCAAACCCTTCTATAGTATCCAGATGGATAATAACCTCAATCCGTCCATGATGCTGCTGGATGAGTTCTGGGAGACCAATGCGAAGAACATCGTAAAATCAGATACCATTGCCGTGTCCATACCTGCCAAGAACATCATCTTCTTTTCAGACATGAAGCTGATGGAAAGTTTCAGAACCATGCGGCCCGTTGCCAGTCAGATGTACGACGCGTCGGTTCCTGACGGGATCCAGCTCACCAAGAATACCTACATCAGGAAGAACGGCAAATGGATCCTGTTCCTGGATACCCCTGAGCAGATGGAAGAGCTGTGGTAGCATCGCAATCCTAAACCCTCAAAGGGTTTGGTGCATTATCAAGTATATTTGACGTGATGAAGAAAAGTTTAGTCGTTCCATATTTTCCGGTCGTACTGGTGTTTCTTTCACCATGCCTCCTGATCTTTGGCGTTTACCTGATCTTTAGCGCAATTATATTATGGGGATTCGTTGTGATCCTGGCGGGAAGCATTTTTTTGACAACCAGGTATGTCACCGAAATAAACCTGCGCAATAAAACTATTAAGGAGTACTTCGCTTTTTTGGGTTTTGCTTTTGGAGTTAAAGTAAGGCGATTTAAAATGATCGACAGGATTGTCATCACCAAGGACCGTAGTGAATATGTTTCGCGGCGCGGCCCCGCCACGCTTCCTGGCGGTATACCACACAGATATGGATTGTGGGATTTTACGGCTAACCTGGTTTATGATGAAAATATTGAGTTGGAATTGATGACAAACAGAAATAAAAGAAAGCTTATAAGGGGCGTAAAAGAATTGGCTCTTTTTTTAAGAATCAAAATAGAGGATCAATCCGTGACACAACCTTACATACTAGATCCTGTTGATGTGCTCTAGTAAACAGTTAAACCCTCCAACTAGCGCGGAAGTTTCTTCCGGCGCTTCTAAAAAAACTGGTTCGGTAGCAAAGCCTCCACCGGGAACTTAGTTCCCTAACCACCTTCCATCATTCGTACCGCAACGCCTTCACCGGGTTCGCCCGCGCAGATCTCAGTGTATGATAACTGATCGTCACCAACGCTATGATCAACGCCACAACACCACCCAGTAAAAAGAGTAGCGGATTGATCTCCACCCGGTAAGCAAAGCTCTCCAGCCATTGCGTTAGCAGCAAATAAGTCAAGGGACTCGCCAACACAAATGACACCACAATCAGCATTGTAAAATTCTTCGACAGCAACACCGTGATCTGTGTCTCGCTTGCACCCAGCACTTTGCGGATGCCGATCTCTTTCGTTTTGCGTTCGGTGGTGATGGCGGCGAGGCCGAACAATCCCATACAGGAGATGAGAATCGCCAGGGCTGCCATGATCGTTACCACGGAGCTCATTTGCTGGTCGGAGCGATACAATACTTCAAAATGTTCGTCAAGGAACGAATGATTGAAGGGAAAACTGGTTACCTGTTGTTCCCAGATCTTCTTCACGTCAGCTACGGCTTCCTGAACGTTGGCGCCGTCGATCTTTACCGAAAGCTCGTCGTAGCCCCAATCGGGGTGCACTACCATGCTCAGCGTGTTGATCTTGTGGTGAAGCGAGTTGAAATTGAAGTCTTCCGTTACGCCAATGATGGTGCCGAGTGAATCGTTGTGATACCATGCATGACCTGCGCGTGTGCCTACGGTCTCTTTCATACCCAGTTCTTTGGCAAGCGATTCGTTAATGACGAAAGCGAAGCCATTATCGGTAACGTTGTCTTTCGAAAAACCACGGCCCTCCTTCACTTTGATGCCATACACTTTCAGGTAATCGTAATCAACATTCACGTTGCTGGGGGTGATGTTCATCACACCGGTGTCAGCCTTTACCTTGAAGCCCCACTGGTGAAAATTATTTCCGAGGCGCTGGCCCGAGGCGGTGACACCGAGCACATGCCTGCTTTTTAGCAATTCATTCTTTAGCGTTTCAAACTTTTGGTTGGCTTCCTGGTTCATATCTACCAGCAACATCTGATCTTTGTCGAAGCCGATGTCTTTGTTCTTCATGTATGAAAGCTGCTGCACCACAATGAACGTGCTCACGATCATGGCCAGCGCCAGCCCGAACTGCACCACCACGAGGCTGCTCCGGAAGATGGACCTTCCTTCGCCCTTACCGCCTCCTTTCAGTACACGCGCCATGTTAAAGGATGTCATATACAACGAAGGATAGATCCCCGTAAGGAAACCAAGGCCTGCTGTGATCAGCAGCATGAGGCCGATGTTAGCCGGAGCGGAGAATAACCCCATCATCGAAAGCTGGCGACCGATCAGTCCGTTGAGCAACGGAACGAAGAGCAGGTCCAGCACAACGGCCAGCACCAGCGCAAACAACGCCAGCAGTGTTGACTCGAAGATGAACTGTATGAACAGCTGCAGTTTTTTAGCACCCACAGATTTCCTTACGCCGATCTCCTTCCAGCGATGGGAGGCGCGGGCGGTGGTCAGGTTCATAAAGTTCACGGCCGCGATCAGCAGGATGAAGATTCCTACAACAGTAAACACGTCCAGATACTTACCGTTGAACTTGCGGTAGTTGTTGTAATCATGTTCTATATCGGTGGAGGCAAGGTGAACCTCGTCGAGGCGCTGCAGGAACAACACGTAACGTTTGTTGATCTCGGGGTCATCCATATGCCGGCGCAGGAAGGCGGGAAACTTCTCTTCCAGAGCCTTGATGTTGACGTTGGGCTGAAGTACAAAATAGGTGTTGAGAAAATTCGATCCCCAGCGGTCGTTGAAGTCCGGCCTTTCGCGGATGCGGCTGGCCATCGACCTCAGAATGTCGAACTGCAGGTGGGAGGTTTCCGGAACATTTTTCAAGATGCCCGTGATCTTGTGGTCCTGGCCTTCGAGCCTCAGCGTATTGTTCATGGCTTCGTTCGTATCCTTGAAGAACTTCAGCGCGGTTTCTTCTGTGATGGCGATGCAGTAGGGCTCATCCAGCAGCGTATTGCGGTCTCCCTGGAGAAGGGCAAAGTCAAAAACGTCGAGAAAGGTGCTGTCGACCGTGGCTACGTTGTCGATCAGGAAGCGGTCTTCATTTTTTTCAACAAGCTGCTTGCTGCCGTTCCAGAAGCGTGTATACGTCTCCACCTCAGGAAATTCCGCTTTGATGTTTGGGCCCATGCCCGGCATGGAGAGCGCAACCTTCTGAAGGTTGGTGCCCGTGAAATTCTGCACTTCATCCAGCCGGTAGATGTTCTGACTCTTACTATGGAAGGCGTCAAAGCTCCGTTCATCGGCAATGAACAGGTAGATGGCCATGCAGCACGCCAGCCCGATGGCAAGGCTGAAGATGTTGATGAAGGCGTACAGCGGACTTTGCCGGATATTGCGCCACGCGATGGAGAAATAGTTTTTGATCATAGGAGAGACGTTGATTGAGGGAATACTTACTATCGAACCGATGGTTACCCTAATTTACATAATATTAGCCTCCGTATTGTTTCCCGCAGATTCCGCAGATTATCGCAGAAGCCTTGGCGTTAAAAATCTGCGCAAATCTGCGAGATCAGCGGGAACAAATGCTGCTTCGTATTAGGGGACACTGCTCCATTTAGAGTCTATTGAAAAAATAACTTGGATATGCCGGAAATTTCCGGTTTTTTAATGATTCGTTGAATCAAAACCAACCTTGGAACGAAGCTAAATCCATACAGAAATACATGAAGATAGACGCTCAGGTTACACCGGAATCGCTCCGGCAGCAGATTGATCAGTTCTGGAAGGTATCAGGACAAAAAATACTGGCCATAGAGAAAAATTTTGATACGAAGCAGGGCGCCCCTGTCTTCACCGTCAACGGCAGGTACACCACCCGGGGATGGACGGAATGGACCCAAGGGTTTCAGTATGGATCGGCCATCCTTCAGTTCGATGCCACGGGCGATACGCAGTTCCTGGAGATCGGCCGGAAGAACACCGTTGAAAAAATGGCGCCGCATATCACCCACGAAGGCGTTCACGACCATGGATTCAACAACGCAAGCACCTATGGCAACCTGCTGAGGCTGATCCGTGAAGGCAAAGTGCAGGCCGATGAATGGGAAAAGAATTTTTACGAGCTCGCCCTGAAGAGCAGTGGCGCCGTGCAGGCCATGCGCTGGACCCCGATCAAAGACGGTGGCTATATCTATTCATTCAACGGCCCGCATTCATTGTTTGTCGATACCGTTCGGTCGTGCCGCATCGTTATGCTGAGTCATGCGCTCGGTCACATGTTGGGTGGCGAGAACGATGTGAAGATCAGCCTGCTGGAGCGTGCTGTGAAACACCTGATAGCCACCGCGCGCTATTCCGTGTTCTATGGCGAGGGCCGCGACCATTACGACATCTCCGGCAGAACAGCCCACGAATGTATCTTCAATATCAACGATGGCAACTACCGCTGTCCCAATTCACAGCAGGGTTTCAGTGGCTTCACCACCTGGACCCGTGGACTCGCCTGGGCCATGTGCGGTTTTGCCGAAGAGCTCGAGTTCCTCGAAACCATCAGCGCTGATGAGCTGAAGCCCCTGATCGGCAAAGACGAGCTGGTAAAAATATTGCTGAAGGCTGCCAGGGCAACGTCAGACTTTTACATCAGGAACACGGCCACCGATGGCATACCTTACTGGGATACCGGTGCCCCGGGATTGGTGAACCTCGGCGACTACCTCAACAAGACTTCAGATCCCTACAACGAACATGAGCCGGTCGATAGCTCCGCCGCTGCCATCGCCGCGCAAGGATTGCTCCGCCTCGGAAATTATTTACAGAAGAAGAACGACGCCAGTGCAGCCCAATATACCCAGGCCGGCCTGAACGTGGCCAAGACCCTCCTAACCGAACCGTATTTATCAACCCGGACAGACCATGAAGGTTTGCTCCTCCATTCTGTCTATCATCGTCCGAACGGCTGGGACAACATCCCCAAAGGCCGCAAAGTACCCTGCGACGAATCAAGCATGTGGGGGGATTACCATGTGCGGGAATTGATGTTGTATATTTTGCGATTGATTAAGAAGGAGAAGTATTATACGTTCTTTAATTGTTCGAGGTAAAAAAGAAGCCAGAAGTCAGGAGCCAGGAGTCAGAAGAGTAGGAGTAATCTCGAGAGAGACTGCTACGGAAAAATAGAATTGGAATGAGGTACGCTACAAATATACTTTGCGTCCTTTGCGCTCTCTTGGCGCCCTTTGCGTGAAATGCATTTTAACCCATGAGCACCAAACATAAACCTAAATACAAACGTGTTGCCCAGCTGAAAACGGCGGGTGATCTGAAGGCCTATCTTCAATCGCTGAATGTAGACCTGCCCCTGGATGAAACGCTTATGGCACCGGAGCAATCACCGTTTCATAAAACATTTAAGCTTAACTCGGGCAGAGTTGTCGGGAACCGTTTCAGCATCCTGCCGATGGAAGGCTGGGATGGCACTGCTGACGGCCGGCCCACTGACTTTACAAAAAGGCGATGGAAAAATTTTGCCATCAGCGGTGCAAAATTATTGTGGGGATGTGAAGCAGTGGCCGTGGCCCATGAAGGACGGGCGAATCCCAACCAGTTGCTCATTCATAAGAACAACCTCGACGAATACAAGAAGCTCCTTGACCTTCTTTATGTCAATCACCAGGAGCGGTTCGGCAAAACCGACGATCTCGTGATAGGCCTTCAGCTGACTCACTCGGGCCGGTTCTGCAAGCCCAACGACAAGAAGAAAATGGAGCCGATGATCCTGTACAAGCATCCGTTTCTGAATAAAAAATTCGGACTGGGTGACGACTATCCCGTCATGACAGACGAGTACATCGACAGGCTCATCGAAAGTTTTATCAACGCCTCGGTGATGGCGCAGCAGGCGGGTTATCACTTTGTGGATATCAAACACTGCCATGGATATCTGGGTCACGAGTTCCTGAGCGCCCGCACACGCGAGGGCAGATACGGTGGCAGCTTCGAGAACCGTACGCGTTTTCTTACTTCCATCGTCGATGGTATTAAGAGCGCAGCACCGGGCCTCGAGATCTCGGTACGGCTAAGCGCTTTCGATTGGGTGCCTTTCAAAAAAGGTGACGATAGCATGGGGGTGCCGGAACAATCCAACGGTACCGCTTACAATTATGGTTTTGGCTGCGATAGCTCAGGCACGCATCACGACCTGAGTGAGACCTTCAGGTTCCTGAAGCTTCTCGAATCGCTGGGCATTCAGCTTGTCTGCATCACAGCAGGAAGCCCTTATTACAATCCACACATTCAGCGGCCTGCACTGTTCCCGCCCTCTGACGGATATCAGCCGCCCGAAGATCCGTTTGCAGGTGTGGCGCGACAGCTCCAGGTAACCGCTGAGATCAAAAAGGCATTCCCCGGCCTGGCCATTGTGGGCTCGGCTTACTCATATTTGCAGGAGTGGCTTCCTTACGTTGGGCAAAATGTGCTCAATAATGATATGGCGGATTTTGTTGGTCTTGGCCGCATGGTGTTATCTTACCCCGAGATGCCGGATGATATTCTGCAGGGGCGCACATTGAAACGTGATCAGATCTGCCGCACTTTCTCTGACTGTACCACGGCGCCGAGGAATGGCATGCTGTCGGGATGTTTTCCGCTGGACGACTTTTATAAAGCCCTTCCCGAAGCAGCGCAGTTGAAAGAAATTAAAGCCGAAAAATAATATGAAGAAGGCCGCACTCATCACCGGGGGAAGCAGGGGCATCGGTTACGGCATTGCCGAAGCGCTGGCGAAAGAAGGTTTTAACCTTGCCATCAATGGCGTGAGAGAGGAGAAAGAAGCAACCGCGGCGCTCGACAATCTTAGACAACGGTACAACGCAGAGGTTATCTACTGCCAGGGAAATATCGGTGAGGCCGAAGATCGTACGCGGATCGTTGAAAAAGCTTACGCTCATTTTAGAACGATCAATGTGCTCGTCAACAATGCGGGCATTGCTCCGAAGGTTCGGAACGACATTCTCGCGCTCACCGAAGACGCGTATGACTATCTCATGAACATCAACCTGAAAGGAACGTTCTTCCTCACGCAGGAGGTGGCCAGGCGCATGCGTGCAACCAAACAGGCCGATCCGCATGCCGAAGCGTGTATCATCAGCATTACGTCCATTTCGGCTGAGGTAGCTTCGATCAACCGCGCTGAATATTGCCTGTCGAAAGCAGGCTTGGGTATGATGACCAAGCTGTTTGCTACCGCACTGGGTGAGGTCAATATCCCCGTGTATGAAGTGAGGCCGGGCATCATCGAGACCGACATGACCTCGGGTGTTAAAGAAAAATACGACAAACTTATCGGCGAAGGCCTTACCCTCGAAAAACGGTGGGGGAGACCCGAAGACATCGGCCGGATCGTAGCCGCCCTCGCCCGCGGTGACATACCCTATGCCACTGGCCAGGTGATCTCACCGGATGGTGGAATGGGGGTGCGCAGGCTTTGAACGGTTGCCAGTTACCGGTTGCCAGGTGGCCGGTTGGGGCGCCCCAAGTGTGCCAGGAGTTGTGTTAATATTCTCTTATCCGAGACTAATTCATTAATTAGCTTCGATAGTACGCCCGTTGTCCCGTCACCTTCCTGAACTGGCAACCGGAAACTGGCAACCGGTAACCATTTTTCCGTGTTTTTCATTCGGGGATTCGTTACCTTCCCTGCGTCTATTGATGTAGTCTAATTAAACCATCATCGTCATGGCACAATACAATCTCCAGGTCAATGGAAAAAAAGTTCAGGTGGAGGTATCTCCGGATACGCCCCTGTTGTGGGTATTGCGTGATACCCTCGGAATGACAGGAACGAAGTTCGGATGTGGCATTGCGCAGTGTGGTGCCTGTACCGTTCATCTCAACGATAATGCGGTGCGGTCATGCAGCCTCCCCGTGTCATCGGTGGGAAATAACAAGATCACCACCATCGAAGGCTTGTCTGAGAAAGGAGACCATCCCGTACAGCTTGCCTGGGATGAAGCTGACGTTCCCCAGTGTGGCTATTGCCAGGCTGGCCAGATCATGTCTGCAGCCGCGTTGCTGAAACGCAAACCTCAGCCTACCGACCAGGATATCGATACAGCCATGGCAGGCAACATCTGCCGTTGTGGAACCTATAAACGCATCCGTACTGCCATCCATGCAGCGGCGGCAAAGAAAGGAGGTAAATCATGAGCGCTTCAATCGTTTCAAGAAGATCATTCCTCAAGGTCAGCACACTGGCTGGCGGAGGACTTATGCTGGCCTTCAACGGCCTTGACAAAGTGCTGGCAGGTACAGTAGCAGAAGATGTGTTGTTTGCGCCAAATGCTTATATCAAGATCGCTTCCAATGGCATTGTCACATTGATGGCGACCAACCCGGAGATCGGCCAGGGCGTTAAGACTTCGCTGCCGATGCTGGTGGCCGAAGAGCTCGATGTAGATTGGCAAAAGGTAGTGATCGAACAAGCTCCGCTGGACACCGTGAAGTTCAGCCGGCAGTCGGCGGGCGGCAGTGGCTCGGTCAGAAGTAGTTGGGAACCGTTCCGCAAAGCAGGAGCCGCCGCCAGAAAAATGCTGGTGGATGCAGCAGCCCAGACGTGGAATGTAAGTCCCGATGAATGCGTCACCGAAAACGGTTGGGTGATCCATAAGCCCTCCGGTAAAAAGCTTGAGTATGGCGCGCTCGCCTCGAAGGCATCCGGCATGACAGTTCCCACAGAAGTAACACTCAAGGATCCGAAAGACTACAAGCTCATCGGCAAACGCATCCCCAACGTAGACAATAAAAAGATCGCCACAGGCAAGCAGCCTTTCGGCATTGATACAAAGAGAGAAGGCATGCTGTATGTGATGGTGGCACGTCCCGCGGCGTTTGGCAAAAAGCTGAAGTCGTTCGATGATACAGCAGCCAGGGCGTTGCCGGGTGTGAAGAACGTTGTCAGCTTCGATAACAAGATCGCGGTGCTGGCCACCTCCACTTGGGAAGCGAAGAAAGGTCGCGATGCGTTGAAGATCGAATGGGAAGATGAAGTTGCCCTCGAAAGCACGGCTGAGCACCAGGAAAATCTGAAGAAGCTTACCCAGCAAAAGCATGAGATACCCAAACGTACCGATGGCGATGCAGAGCAGGCGCTGGCAGGTGCAAAGAAAGTGCTGGAGAGCGTTTTCGAAGCGCCCTTCCTGCCGCACGCACCCCTGGAACCGATGAACTTTTTTGCTGACGTACGCGACGACAAGGTGGAGCTGTATGGTTCTACCCAGGTGCCGGCGCGGGTCAGGGCAGAAGTGGCAAAAGCATTGAACATTGGTGAAGATAAGATCAGTGTGGGTGTGTCGCGCATCGGTGGAGGCTTTGGTCGGCGCCTTCAGGCCGATTACGCCATCGAAGCCGCGAAGATCTCACAACTTGCAAAATCGCCCGTGCAGGTGATGTGGACCCGTGAAGATGATATGCAGGGTGGATATTACCGTCCTGCGGGCATGTACCGATATCGCGCGGCCATTGATCAGAACAATGAGCTTTCCGCATGGTATCTCGTGGCGTCGTCAGTGAACCAGGACAACGCATCGCGACAGGATAATTTCCCCGCCGGTGCCATTCCTAACTTCAGGGTTGACAGTCACAGGCTGAACTCTGCTATATCAACAGGGCCGTGGCGTGCGCCCAATCATAACTTCCTCGCATTCTCCGAAGAAAGCTTCTTGGACGAGATCGCCACCGAGCTGAAGAAAGATACCGTGGCGTTCAGGCTCGAGCTGCTGGATCGCGCCAAGAGCAATCCTGCCGGCAAGCTTACTTATGATGTAGACCGTTATAAAGCTGTGATCAAACTGGCTGCAGAAATGGGCAAGTGGGGCACACCAGCAGGCAAAGGTATCTTTAAAGGTTTTGCTTCACACTTTTCATTCGGGAGTTATGCTGCCCAGGTGGCGGAGATCTCCATCACGGGTGGAAAGCTGAAAGTGCACAAGATCTATTGTGCCATCGATTGTGGAAGGGTGATCAACCTCAGCGGTGCAGAAACGCAGGTGGAAGGAGGTATCATCGATGGCCTGGGCCACGCATTATACGGTGAGCTGCTCTTCGAAAAAGGAGCTACCGTTCAGAAGAACTTCAATACTTACAAGCTGATCCGCATGCCCGATGCTCCGGCCATTGAAGTGAGGTTTATCGACAGCAATGAAAATCCGCAAGGTCTTGGAGAGCCAGGACTTCCACCGGTAGCTGCTGCTGTGAACAACGCTATTTTCAATGCTACGGGTCAACGCATCAGAAGACTGCCCTTGTCACTGGCAACGCTGCTCAGCGATCAGGTAGACAGGAACAGGTAAGTTCTAGTAGATCGTGTTCCGGGTACGTGGGAGACCTTCGAAATTCCGTGAAAGGAATTCGTGGTATTTTCTTACGTATCCGGCCCATGCAAAATATCCGCGGGTTTTCAGATAATTCACGTCATGCTCGTTGTCATACGCTTCGATCTCGAACGGATTGTAGCGGTAGGCAACGTAATGTCCGTGACCCTTGGCGCGTGATACAATGTAGAAGTAAGCATACAACAGCCAATGGAAAATGAAAAGCATCTCTACCTGTTGTAAAAAATGGATCTTCTCGTGGCGCACCAGGCGCGTTTCGTCTTTCGTCAGCTTCGAGATCCAGATGAAAATGAAGAATGATAATCCCGTATAATAATTGAATATCCTTTTACGGGTATAGATCTTTAACGGTAACATGACTTATCTAACAAGGTTTGTATCTCTCTCAGTTCAATCTTTATACCAAATTGTTGTTCATGGTCACCCGGCCGGCCTAACTCCTGTACCTTTTTCGCTTATATTTTATTCCTAAGATGATCATCGCGGTGTTTACCAGCAGCGAAAAGGCATTGGTTGCAATGATCGGGATGTCACTACGTAGAAACCCGTACCAGACCCAGAGACCAAGACCGCAAAACAAAATGATCAGGAAAAAAAGTGAGATGTCCTCCGCCTTTTTATTACGCACAAGCCTGATCAGTTGCGGGAGCAATGACGCAGCGGTAAAAATTCCAGCAATAACACCAACCCATTCTGTTGTACTATGATCCTGGTTCAAAAGGCTCGCATATAAACGCAATAGCTGCTTAAAAAATGATGCCAGAGCCGACAAAAATTACCAGGACAGTACAAGTTGAGGTTATCGGTAAACCTTAGGTATAGAAAATATCTCGAGAAAAAATTACCGTCCGAACTTGCGCGCGTTTGCCCTTCTTATTCTTTCTTTCATCCATTTATTAATGTCGATTGAAAGACCTGTAGCCGTACAGGCGGCAAGGAAGATAAAGAAAGGTCCGTAAGAATGGTTGCGCATCATGCCATTGATTCCGGCATACAACATCACCCCCACTAAAACGATGGCGAGGCCCAGAACAGTGAAGTTTTTCATAGGGAACAAAAATTTGAGTAGAACAATGAATCGGTTTTCAAAAATACTACTTGATCACCTGCCTTCGCCACATAGGTTTATTTTAAAACATACGTTGTAAGCGGTAATCCCAATCGATCTGTTTCACGTTACCGGCAGGCGACCGTATGCCATATACCGGTGCTCTCCGCAAGGCTTCTTAACTCATTTGGCCGGATGTAGATTTTACTACGGAAAAAATTTATGATCAAATATTGACGAATTATGCATTTACTTACAAACAAAAACAGTAAGCGCTGCTTCGTGCTCACTGGGTGGGCTTCAAGTTTAAAGTTTAAAGTTTAAAGTTGATGGAGTGATCACCTTGACTGGGACGTTCCTGCATCGGAGCTTACCCGTGACGACTACACCGGTCGAACCGGCAACTTGCAACCGGCAACTGGCAACCAGTGTTCGAAGCGGGCATATCCCGGTAAACTTGCTTATATTGAATGAGTAAACCTCAACTCATGCGCCTGATACGCCCCGCCGTTATACTGATCCTATTGTCGTCTTGTAAGGCTGTTCCGGAGGCCACCGAACGGCTTGCCCTGGCGGATGCCATGGAGCATTCGGCAAAGAACGAGCTGTTGAACAAATGGTATCCGGCAGTGATCGACCAGGAGTACGGCGGTTACATCACTACTTTCGATGCAACGTTCAAGCCAACCGGGCCGCAGGATAAGATGATCGTGACCCAGGCGAGGCATGTGTGGACAAGCTCAAAAGCATTTACTGACTATCCGGGCACGGAAGACTACCGGCGAAGCGCAGCGCATGGACTGAAGTTTCTCAAAGAGGTGATGTGGGACCAAACGTATGGAGGTTTTTACACGCTGGTCGACCGTACGGGAAAAGTGAAGGATGAACAAAAAACGGCATACGGAAATGCATTTGGTATCTATGCGCTGTCGGCTTATTACCTGGCCTTCCAGGATACATCGGCGCTGGCGCTGGCGAAGGAAACCTTTCGCTGGCTTGAGAAGCACAGCCACGATGCGAAGCTGAAAGGTTATTTTCAGCACCTGAACAGGGATGGCACCATCGTGAAGCGCGATGACACCACACCTTCTGCCGCAGAGCTGGGATACAAAGATCAGAACAGCTCCATTCACCTGCTGGAGGCTTTTACAGAGCTTTACCAGGCGTGGCCTGACCCGCTGGTGAAAGAACGGCTCCTGGAAATGCTCACGCTGATCAGGGATACGATCACCACAGAAAAAGGATACCTCGTACTTTTCTTTCAGCCCGATTGGACCCCGGTAACATTCAGGGATTCGTCAGAAGCTACTGTGCTGCGGCACCGGGGCCTCGATCATGTCTCTTTCGGGCACGATGTGGAAACCGCCTTTCTCATGCTGGAAGCGTCTCACGTTGCGGGTTTGGAAAATGATACCGCCACACTCACGGTTGCTAAACGAATGGTCGATCATGCTTTGCAGAATGGATGGGATCAAACGGCAGGAGGGTTCTATGACGAAGGCTACTACTTCAGGGATAAGCCGGGCATCACCATTATAAAGGATACAAAGAACTGGTGGGCGCAAGCCGAAGGACTGAATACGTTGCTGATGATGGCCGACCTGTTCCCAAACGATGAGCGGAAGTATTTTGAAAAGTTCACGATGCTCTGGCGCTACGTCGATAACAACCTGATCGATCACGAGAATGGGGAGTGGTACCAGGGCGGGCTTGACAAAGAGCCGGAGCAAAAAAAAGCACTGAAAGGCCACATCTGGAAAGCTTCCTATCACCAGTACAGGGCGCTTTCAAATTGCGTGAAACGACTGAGGAGCAGTAGGCAATAGGCAATGTGTAGTAGGCAAAGTCAATGGTCGATGGTTCATAGTCCATGGCCGGGTAGTACTGTCTTCCGAAAGTATGTAATGATCCAACGATCCAATGAAAATTAACATCGCATTGCCATGGACTGTGGACCATGGACCATCGATTGATGCTGCCATAGACTATGGACTATGGACTATGGACTATGGACCATGGACCATCGACTGATACATGTATGTATTGTGAAACCATGACACCTAATAACCTATGATCCGAAGAACCCTTATTCACGCGCTGATCTGTTTCGCCGTATTTTCCGGAGCTCAGCTCTCAGCGCAAACTTCGCCCGTGCGCATCATCATGATCGGTGCCCACCCCGATGATTGTGATCAGAAAGGAGGCGGTACAGCGATCTTGCTGGCTTCCATGGGCTATGCTGTAAAATTTGTGTCGGTCACCAATGGAGACGCCGGCCACCAGTCAGAGGGTGGTGGCATGCTGGCGAAACGAAGACTGGCCGAAGCCAAAGAAGCGGGAAAACGGTTCGGTGTTGAGTACGATGTGCTTGCCAACCACGACGGTGAATTGCTGCCCACACTTGACGTTCGTCTTCAGATCATCCGCAAGATCAGGGAATGGAACGCGGATGTTGTGATAGCGCCCAGGCCCAATGATTATCATCCCGATCATCGCTATACAGGCGTTCTGGTACAAGATGCTGCCTACATGGTGGCCGTGCCCAATGTGGCTGCCGATACACCGCCCCTGAAAAAGAACCCGGTGTTCCTCTACTTCCAGGACTTCTTTTAACGCCCCAATCCTTTCAGGCCTGACATTGCCATTGACATCAGCGCCGTGTTCGATAAAAAGATCCACGCGATGGATGCACATGAGTCGCAGTTTTATGAATGGCTTCCCTGGATCGGCGGCTATCTCGATAAAGTGCCGGCGGATAAAGTGGAACGTAAGAAGTGGCTTGCTACCAACCGCGCCGTGAGAATCACACCGGAAGTGCGGGCAAAGCTCGAAGCTGCTTACGGAAAGGAGAGAGCCGCGCAGGTGCAACATGCCGAAGCGTTCGAGATCTGTGAATACGGTGTGCAGCCCGGCGAAAAAGACATTCAACGATTGTTCCCCATGCTCAAAAAATGATGATGCTCTTTTTCAATACGGTCAGGAGATGGCCCCGCACCTGGCTGTGGCTTGCGATCGTATTGATGGTGCTCACAGGGTTTCTCGTAAGCTGGTCAGGACGTTGCCTGAAAACTACCTCAGCTCCCTTTGCCATCGTTTCCCTTGAGCTCGCATGGGACCAACGCGATGCCGATACGATCAGGAATGAATGGCAGCGCGCTTCCTGCAGCCATGGGAATATCATATCGGATCCAACAGTCGCCGCGCCCGGTGACATTTCTGTCATTCACACGGCCCAAAAGAACATCCTGGATGACCTGTGGTTTTTAATGGCCTATACGCTGTTCTTCATCGTGTGTGTGGTGAGGATCGACCCGTTCAAGCTCCCGGATCAGCCCGTGACCAGGACAACATTTGTGTTTGTTCAGCTCGCACTGGTGGCGGGCCTGCTCGATGCCATCGAAAACTTTTTTATGTGGAGGTTTATCTCGGGAGAAGATATCCCCAGTGATGCTTTTGCATTTCCGGCAACGGTTAAATTCCTTCTCGTCATTACACTGACCGGTTATATTCTATTATATCTGTTGAGGAGGCTCAGATCGCTGGTGAAAAGCTAGAAGAGCACTACTACAAAAATCATTCCCGCCAAAACAACGAGTTACCGATACTGCCGTTGAACGGTTTTTACAGTCTTTACAGCTGGTATAGTTTTGTTGCCTGATGAGACCGGTATCCGTTTAAGAATTAAAACAAATCAAACGATCTATGAAACTATTGTTTAAGGTGGTAATGATCTGCACACTGGTTATGGGCGCTGAGCTGGCATCGGCACAGGCAGCCTTCGGTCTCAAGGGCGGTGTTAACCTCACTTCGCTGAAGCTCGATGACCCCGATGCATCATACGATTCACGCACGGGATTTCACGCCGGGATCTTCATGCGGGGCAGGGTAGACAAGGTAGCCATCCAGCCCGAAGTTTTATTATTTACCCAACGCGGCGAAGGTACTTTCTCGCTGGGAAAAGTGGAGGAAAGTTTTACCTACCTGAGCATTCCCGTGATCTTGAAGTTCTACCCGATCGGCGGACTGAATATTCAGGCTGGACCACAATTCGGGTTCTTGCTCGACGGTGAAAGAAAGTACCAGAACGCCTTCGGTAGCATCAAAGAAGATATCAAAGACTCCTACAAGAGCAGCGACGTCTCCATTTCCCTGGGCGGCGGTTATGATTTCGGCTTCGGACTGGGCCTCGACGTACGTTATAACATCGGGGTAAAAGACATCAACGATGAAGTGAATGGCGACCCTGCCAAAAGCAGGATCTTCCTCATCTCACTCGGATGGAATTTTTTGCAGTAGCTTATATCTGTATTTTTTGCTGGACCTCCTGTGTGTATGCACGGGAGGTTTTTTTATTGATGGCCGTTCCCGCCCCGTTCCGTTATTCTGAACGAAGCATGTGTGGCCGGCTGTGGGCGTGAAGAATCCCCTGATGACGGAGCGCACTTTATGAAACATGCGCTCGAATCAGGTACGCGGTAAGTTTCCGGGGATCCTTCGCTCCCACGGGCCATCACACCAGCACCGCTCTGGAGGACGGTCTCCGAAGAAGGCTATGGACAATGCCCGTCAATCAGGGCGACCCGTTGTCAACTGCCCCGGCGAATGCCGGTTGTCAATTGTCAACTGATTCAATAATGTGCTTCAATCCCAAACACCTCACTGAAATACGTTTCCAGCGAAGCGGTTTTGATCTTGGGAAAACCGGGTTCTTCTACCGTTACCCAGAATTGTTCTGCTTCCCGTGCGCGGGTAATGATATACGTTTTATCGTTTGTATAGGCTTTGACCGATCGCGCCCCTTCGCTGAAGTGGGTTTTGGTCTCTTCCAGTAGATTTAGCCACGGTTCCATAAGCAAAGATAATCATTGCTGCGCCAGCGAGCGATGGTGTGGAACGCAAAAGATTGAGTTGCAGTCAAAAAGCGTTTAATTTGGCACATGAAAGCTGCTTCACTGAACGAGATCAGGAAAGACCTTCAGGCTGCCGATGAGGATACGGTGCGGAAGATTTGCATACGCCTGGCCCGGTATAAAAAAGAGAACACCGAGTTGCTCACCTACCTGCTCTATGAGGCGGACAATGAGCAGGCTTATATCGAGAATGTGAAGGAAGATATCACGGAGCTGTTCACAACGCTGCCCAAAGGCGGCAATACCTATTTTATCAAAAAAACGCTGCGCAAGATCCTGAGGTTCGCCGACAGGCAGATCAGATATTCAGGAATAAAACAGACCGAGCTTGAGATACGCATCTTTTTTTGCACCAAAGTGAAGGAGGCACGTGTCCCGCTGCAACCCGGAACGGTACTGTACAACCTTTATCAGCAGCAGCTGAAGAAGATCAATGCTATTTTTGAAAAGTTGCCCGAAGACCTTCAGGCGGATTATGAACGTGAGGTGAAGGTACTTTAAGAGTCCACAGACGACGGCCCACTTTCCACGGCAGGTTAGTAGGCAGTTGACAAATAGCAGTTGACAAAGGTCGGTTACTTGAATCCGAGTACTTTCTCTATTATTTGATAGTTGTCAATTGTATGTTTGTCAATTGTCAACTGATTCAAGCCTTCTGCTTGTCTTTATTCTTGTTTTTATTTTTATTCTTATTCTTATTCTTCTCTTTGCTCATCTTCTCCGGCTTGTTCTTCTCCTTGTCCATCTTCTCCGGCTTATTCTTTTCCTTGTCCATTTTATCCTTGTCCTTGTCTTTCTGTTTCTCCTGATTGAAGGCAAGCTGTTCTCTGGCCACGGCAGGTTCATTACTTTGAGCAACCGTATTGAAGGCGATCCCCGCAACCAGTATTCCGGTGATGAGGAGTATGATCTGTAAAGTTTTCATAAAATCCCGATTTTTGACAGTATTACCCCCATTCCTGGAAAAGGTTACAAAAAATCAGTCCACAGACGATGGTCCACCGTCCACGGCAGGAAGAGTCAACCTCGACAATAGACGATACTGCCGTGGTCTGTCGACCGTGGACTCTAAATCCCTGGCATTAAATTATTTCATAGGAAGGCATGGGACTGACAGAATACAAACGAAAACGATCCTTCAAAAAGACGCCGGAGCCGGCAGGGGGGAAGTCTTCAAAAAAGCAGCAATTGCACTTTGTGGTCCAGAAACATGCTGCCTCGCGACTGCATTATGATTTTCGCCTCGAAATGGAGGGGGTGCTGAAAAGCTGGGCGGTACCGAAAGGACCATCGCTGAATCCGGCAGACAAGCGGCTGGCCATGATGGTGGAAGATCACCCTTATGATTATAAAGATTTCGAGGGCACCATTCCCCCGGGCAACTATGGCGCCGGCACCGTGATCATCTGGGATGAAGGCACCTATGAACCACTGGAAGCCACCGGTACCAGGGCGGAGCAGGAAAAGATCCTGCTGAAACAGCTTGAGGCAGGCTCGCTGAAATTCAGGATGAACGGCGAAAAGCTGAAAGGTGAGTTTGCCCTGGTGCGCATGAAAGGAAAAGATGCCAACGCATGGCTGCTCATCAAACACCGCGATGCCTTTGCCGGTGATGAAGATGTTACTTTACAGGATAAGTCCGTTGTTTCCGGTAAGACCATCGAAGAGCTGGCGGAAGACGATGAGGCGAAGACGTGGAAAAGTAATCGCACCTCCACCCGCGCCGCTAAAAAAACAACACCCCAAAAAACAGCAAAGAAAGCGACGGCGAAAAAATCCGCCCGCAAAACCATCACGCCCTCTACTGCAAGATCCTCTCCTAAAAAAGATCCTGGCACCGCCGTAAAAGATGTGCTGGCATCCATCAGCAAAAAGAAAAAATCTGCCATGCCGAAAGACGTGATGCCGATGCTGGCTACGTTGGTAGATAAACCTTTTGACCAGGAGGGATGGCTCTATGAAGTGAAGTGGGATGGTTTTCGCGCCATCAGTTATCTGCAAAAAGGCGATGCGGAGATCAGGTCACGGAACAACAAAGACATGAGCGCCAAATTTTACCCCGTGCTCGATGCTCTGAAGCAGTGGCCCGTAAATGCAGTGGTAGATGGTGAGATCATTGTGGTAAATGAAAAAGGTATTCCTGATTTCAATGCGCTGCAGGAATGGCGCAGCGAGGCCGATGGACAGCTCATCTATTACATGTTCGATATCCTCTGGCTCGACGGTTATGACCTGATGAAAGTGCCACTCGCCGAGCGAAAGGAGACCCTGAAACAGATCCTGCCACAGCACGATATGCTTCGCCTGAGTGAGAGCTTCGCGATCAACGGAACGGAATTCTTTCAGATGGCCAACAGGATGGACCTCGAGGGCATGCTGGCCAAAAAAGCCGATAGTGTCTATACACCCGATGCACGTTCCAAAAACTGGCTGAAGATCAAAACAGAAAAGCACCAGGAAGCGGTCATCGGAGGATACACACGCAACGAGAACACCTCCAAACTTTTCAGCGCCTTGCTGATGGGTGTTTATGAGCAGGGTAAGCTGGTCTCCATCGGTCCCGTGGGCACGGGCTTCACCACCGCCATGCAGAAAGAGTTGCTGGAGAAGATGAAGCCACTGGAGACCTCTGTTTGCCCTTTTGCTGTTACACCCGATTATAACAAACCTTCGCGCTTCCGTCCCAATCCGCCGAAAGCAGAAGTAACGTGGCTGAAGCCGAAGCTCGTGGCGGAAGTAGCGTACCGGTCAACGGGTGCAGATGGAAGCATGCGCCACCCTTCGTTCAGAGGACTGCGTGAAGATAAAAACGTCAAAGATGTGAAGCGGGAACAGCCGGTGCCAGCAGAAGAGATTGTACAAGAGAACGGAGGCGCTCCGCAGATCATCACCGCTGTGGGCAAGCGCGAGCGAAAAACATTGCTGAATCCCACGGACGAAACGCAGGTGCGTAACATCAATGGCCATGAGCTGAAATTCACCAACCTGAGCAAGGTCTTCTGGCCCGAGATCGGCATCACCAAACGCGACATGCTGAATTATTATTACCAGGTTGCGCCGTACATGCTCCCGTATATGAAAGACAGGCCGCAAACGCTGAACCGTTTTCCCAACGGCATCCACGGCGAAAGCTTTTATCAAAAAGACGTCACCGGGAAGGTGCCGGGTTGGATCGAAACGTACAAGTACTTCAGTGAAGGCGATCAGCGCCAGAAACATTTTATGGTTTGTACAGACGAGGCGAGCCTGTTATACATTGCCTCGCTGGGTTGCATCGAGATGAACCCGTGGAGCAGCCGCGTGCAAAGCCCTGATCACCCGGACTGGTGTATCATCGATCTTGATCCCGACAAACGCAATACGTTCGACCAGGTGATCGAAGCTGCGCAGGTAACGAAACAGGTACTGGATGCGTTGGAGATTCCCTCGTGGTGCAAGACTTCCGGATCAACGGGACTGCACATCTTTATTCCCCTGGGCGCAAAATACACCTATGAAGATTCAAAGGAATTTGCCCGCGCGCTGGTGAAGATCGTGCACAGTCAGATCCCGTCATTCACAAGCATCGAGCGAAAGGTGTCAGACCGGAAGGGAAACATGTATCTTGATTTTCTTCAGAACCGTCCGCAGGCAACCCTGGCAGGGCCTTATTCCCTGCGCCCGAAACCAGGCGCACCGGTGTCGATGCCCCTGCATTGGGATGAAGTGAAGAAGGGGCTTAACATCCTGGACTTCACCATCAAAAATGCGATGTCGAGACTGAAAGAGACGGGTGATCTGTTTGAAGGTGTGCTGGGTGAGGGTGTTAACATGAAAACGGCCCTCAAAGCCATGCACCAGGCTTTTAAAGATGCAGGTGTTTAGACATCGAATTTCTTTTCACCTCGAAGCGTAACTTGCGTGTTTCCATAACGGCCCTTGCATTTGCCGCGGCGTTTCGATACATTCGGATATAAGAGAAGCCCATCCCGTTTTTCGCGTGCCGGAAGACGGGATGGGTTTTATGTTCATGTATCTTTCCCTTCAAAATCATTAGACCAACATGAGCCAGAACCAACCCTTCTATGTAGGCCTGTGCATGGCAGGCGCAGTTTCCGCCGGCGCCTATACGGCCGGTGTGATGGATTTTCTCATCGAAGCGCTTGACGACTGGGAGTCGAAAAGAGATCAGCCCGGCATTCCACAGCACCGGGTGAAGATCCCTGTGATCGGCGGCGCCTCTGCGGGAGGAATGACGGGCATCATCACCGCCAGTGCCATCAACAATCCGATCAAACCGGTGTCACGGATCGATCCCACGCGTTTCTTTCAGGAACATAACGATAACAAGCTCTGGCACTCATGGGTGGATATGATCCATCGCGATATGTTCCCCTTCCTGCTGAATACAGACGACATCAGCGCCGGCAACATCCTGTCGCTGTTCAACTCGTCTTTTATCGATGCCATCGCAGACCGCGCCCTGCGTGTTGATACCAGCCAGTGGATAGACCGCCCGTATTTTGATCACAACCTGAAAGTGTTCAACACGCTCACCAGCCTGCGCGGCATCTCTTACAACATCGATTTTCTGGGTGTGAACCAGGAGCCCGACAAGTACTGCGTGACCCGCCACAACGACTATGTGAACTTCCAGCTGAATACAACCCGGTATGCCGGCGACGGATGGATCCCGCTCGATTTCAAAACAGGACTGAACGCTGAACTTGCCGCCGACGCTGCCATGGCTACTGGCGCTTTTCCCGTGGGACTTCGCGCACGTGCTGTGAGCCGGCCGAAAGTGTTCATGAACGATAACGAATGGATGAAGGATGTGACCAGTGTGAGTCCCGTTGTGCACGACCCGTATGAAGCGCTCAACGTCGATGGCGGAATCATCAACAATGAACCTTTTGAAAAAGTACGCAAGGTGCTCGTTTCCATCACTGGTCAGGGACCGCTGGAGTACAACGATTACAACCGTTTTACCAGCACCGTGCTGATGGTGGATCCGTTTCCCAGCAAGCCACCGGTGTATAACGACAGCAACAAGCTCTTTCACGTGATCGGCAGCACGCTCACAGCGCTCGTCAACCAGGTTCGCGTGAAACCCCAGCACCTTGAAGACGCCATGGCCTCTGGCAAGGCAGGACAGTTTCTTATCACACCCGTGCGCAGGATCCCACTCGTTGACGGTGGAAAAAGAGACGAGGCCGGTGCCGGCGCCATTGCCTGTGGTGCCTTCGGAGGATTCAGCGGTTTCTTTCACAAGGAGTTCCGCATCCATGATTATTTTTTGGGACGCGCCAACTGCGAAAAATTTCTGCGCGACCACTTCACCGTTCCCGCCAGCAGCTCCAATATCATCACGCAGGGATATGCGGATCTCACGGACGACGAGAAGAAACGTTTTTACTCGCGTACAGACCGTGAAGCAAGCCTGCCCATTATCCCCGTGCTTTCGCCGCGGAAAGAACGGAAGTACATGCCCATATTCTCGTCGGGCTCAGACTGGCCTGTGCGTATAGAGCCTGAGATCGAGCGCTTCAGGGGAGAGATCAAAGCACGCGCCCATGCCCTCATCATGAACCTGGCGCCCTACAACTTCATGACCAAACTGCTGATCAGGATCGGGAGCCACGTGGTGCTCAGGCGCAAGCTTGCCGGCGTGATGATGGATATGATCAAACAATCGCTGGCAGATCATCACCTGTTGAACGCCAGGGGTTTCTCACCGGTGAAAAAAGTTGATCCGCCGGTTGATGCAGGTAAGCGCGCTGCCATGGAAAATGGTGAATTAGTAATCGGTAATCTGTAATCAGTAATCGGGTAATCAGGTAATCAGTGATCAGTAAGCGTTAGTGTAACTCAAAAACCGATTACCGGTTACCGATTACCGTTTACTGCTCCCCAGCCACAGTAGGCAATTTATGATCAGTCTATTCTGAGGCTCACTGCCAAACGTGGACGACAGCTGTTTGTTGGTTTTGTTCTCGTAGTCTATGTCGTTGTGGCCCATGTTCACATAGACCATCCGGTAGTTCTTGTTGGTCCACACTACGGGGTAGTAGCCGCTGTGCCAGATCTCGTGAGGTTTGGGACCGGTACCGAGGGGAAAGCTCGTGGAGTCGATCGATAAAAGGATCTGGATATCGGGATTGTCCCTCAGGTCATTTTTCCAGCAATACCATTCGTTGGGAGAAGACTTGAATGTTTCGGATAGCCGTTTCGTGGCAGGATGTCTTTTGTCTTCCACACGCAGCACTGCCGATGTGGGCCTCCAGGTGTTGCTTTTATACTCACCTGATCCCAGGAACTGGTTGTGATACCAGTCCCAGTTCTGCGGGTAGGTGGAGGGCGTCAACGCAAAACCTGCAAAATGAAATCCCATCCAGGCGCCGCCACCTTCCATGTATCGCTGAAAGGCCTCTCTTTGCTCAACGGCTTCGGGGCGCGTATCCAGAAAAAGCACCACCTGGTAACGCAACGATGCCGTGGTAAGCTCATTCCAGTTTGAGGTTGCATAATAGGTGAAGTGATACTTATCTGCCATGGACGCAAACCACGTGTTGGCTTCGTTCACAAAGCTGATGTGTGCCTGGTCGTTTTTAGCCGTGTAGAAAGCGATCACATTGAACTTCGGTGTCTTGCTTTTTTGTGCGATGGCAGCTATCGAAATGCACAGTGCGCAAAAGATGATAACGCTTCGCTTCATGGATATGGCGCTCACTCGATGGTTGATCTGAAGATCAGGTTTGATTTGTTCATGCCTGACAGGAGCTTTTGTCTATCTACGGCAGTATATTCGATCAGGTTGCCCTCGCAATCATATACATAGCAGCCAAGGCAGCTCATGATCACCGGCTGATGTATAAAGAAAGTGTTTCCGTCATAAGGCACAGCGTAGATGTCGCCCATCTGGCCTGCGTTGGTTTTGGCATTTTCGATAAGTGTTCCCAGCCACTCCATTTCGGCTTGTGATTTTCCGCATTTGTCACAGGCGGTGGCCATGGGGTCGGGCAGAAGTTTGTGATCGGTGCAGGAGAGCAGTACAATGAAACAAGCGAGCTGAAGTAAGGTCCGTGTCATAGGTAGAAAAAGGTTAATGCAATATAGACACCGCCCATGATGATCTGGTTGTGATGCCTGCGTTTTTTTGTCATCGCTGTCCCGCCAGGTTGGGGATCTCCACCACAAATTCAGTTCCCTGTCCGTATTCGGACCTCACCTGGACATTCCCGCCGATCTTTTGAATGGCTTCTTTCACAATGTACAACCCAAGGCCGGAGCCAGAGCCCCTGCCGGAAGCGCGGAAGAACATGTCGAAGATCTTGGGCAGTGACTCTGCGGGAATACCCTCTCCGTTGTCGCGCACGCGGATCTCGGCACCTGCTTGATTGAGGCTTACTGTGATCTCCAAAAACGGATCCTCCTTGCGCAGGTCGGCATACTTGATGGCGTTCGAGATCAGGTTGTTGAAAATGATGTCGAGCCGGGTGGGGGAGGTGTAGAATTTTACAGCCTGCTTGATGTTGATGACCTTGCGCAGGCGGTTCACGTTGTCCATGAACTGGAGCTGCTCAAAGGTGGCGTGCACGATGTGCTCGAAGTTCACCGCTTCGGGCTCCACGCTCAGGCGCATGTTGCGGGAGTGGTCTACGATATCGCGGATGAACCTGTCGAGGCGCAGCAGACTCGTTTTCTGCATGTTGAGCAGGTTCTCAATGTTGTCGAGGCTTTTCTCCAGGCGCGCCACTTCAATAAGGCCCAGCAGCGAAGCAATGGGTGCGCGCAGGTCGTGAGAGGCGGAGTAAACAAACCGGTCGAGCTCGGCGTTGATCTTCACCAGCTCCTCGTTGCGTTCCAGCAGCGCGTGCTGCGTAGCCTTGCGTTCCGTGATATCGCTCTGGATGGCGATGAACTGGGTCACCTGCCCGGCACGGTCGTAAATGGGCTGCACTTCAATGGATACCCAATACGGTTTGCCGTCCTTGTTGTAGTTGATGATCTCAACGTCTTTGAAACCTGTTCCCTTGCTGAGCTTCTCGCGCATCAGCGCTATTATGGCGCCATCGGTGGCAGGCCCCTGTAAAAAGCTTCCCGGTTTTTTGCCCTTCACCTCCTCGAGGCTGTATCCTGTGATGCGTGTAAACGCAGGGTTGACCCACGCGATCTTTCCTTCGCCATCGGCCAGCACCACCATGTTGGTTGTGGTGTTGGCAACCATCGCCAGCCGCCGGTTCTCCTCTTCCGCCTTCTTGCGCTCGCTTACATCGCGTACAATGGCCTGGATGAAGATCTCATCCTCTAGGTCGAGCCTGTTCAGTGAAACTTCCGCATCGAAGGGTGTGCCATCGTAGCGGATGTGCCGCCATTCGAAGAACTGTGGTTTGCCACTGAGGGCCGCGTTGATCTTCTCCATGGCAGCTTCTTCTGAGGGCCGTCCATCCGGCTGCTGGGGTGGAGAAAAACGGTAAGGTGTCTGCCCCACGATCTGGTCTTTCGAGCACTGAAAGATCCGCAAGGTTGCCTCGTTACAGTCGATGAAAGTTTTGTTATCCATCGTAAAGATGGCATCGTTGGCTGAGTTGAAGAGCATCCACAGCTTGAATTCGCTCTTGCGCAGGATCTCGTCTTTTTTCTTGCGCTCGGTCACATCGTACGATACACCGATCACCTGCTTAACCTTTCCACCGGCGTCGAACAAAGGAGCGTAGCTGTTGGAGAACGTTTGACCATTAACGGCCACAGTGGTGGTAACATGTTCACCACCCAAAGCCCGGCGTACAATTGCTGCTATTGACGCCTCACCATGGTTCAGGTTGAAAACGCTCTCACCGGTGCGAACCTGCCGTTTCAGGCCAAGGCGTGCCAGGTCACAATCCCCCGATAAAGTCAGGATGCCAGACTGATCAATGAGGAAAGTGACTACAGGATTTTCTGTCGACGATGTTTGCATATCCGCTGAGGAGTGAAGCAGATCTGTCCGGTTTTTCCGGTACAACCTTATCAATTTACAAATAAATCACTTTTTAATATACAAATTCTAATTTCTTGATCAGCTTCGCCGCTCGGAATAATTGGTGGTCCATCGGCCGTAAATGGCTATCCGGATTAGATCTGAAATCGTAAATTTACCTGACATGACAAACTATTCGCTGCCTCCGGGGTATACGCTTCTGCAGTCTTTCTGGCGTACTTATAAACAGGTCAAGGATCCCATCGGTACAATGGAAGAGAGCATGGCCCGGTTCGGCGGTACGTATGCTGTAAACCTGGGTTCGCGGAGGCTGATCGCCACACAAGACCCCGGGTTCATCGAGCATGTGCTGAAGGTCAATCACCGAAACTATTATAAATCGACGATCCTCACCGAGCAGCTGGGACGGTTCATCGGCAACGGACTGCTGACCTCCAACGGCGAGTACTGGCTGCGGCAGCGGCGACTGATCCAGCCCGGCTTTCACACGGATAAAATACAGGCGCTTTACGCGATCATTAAAAAGACAGCCGACGATTTTTTGCAAACCATTCCTGGAGGCACCCTTGATGTTTACCCGCTGATGAACAGGCTTGCCTTCGAGATCGTGATCAACACACTGTTCACCATCCGGATGCCAGTGAAGACCCGCGACGAGCTGGGAAGGTTTATCACAGAAACGCAGGACTTTGTGATCAGGGACATCCGGCAGCCCCACAAGAGCTGGTGGTTTCACCTGTCAGGAGAAGTGAAACGCAACATGAATAACGCAGAAGGGGCACGGCACATCATCCGCACCATGATCCGCGAAAGAAAAGAAAGCGGGAAAAAATTTGACGACCTGCTCGATATGCTGCTGGATGCCCGCTATGAAGATACAGGTGCCGCCATGGAGGAGTCGCAGGTGATCGATGAGATCCTCATCCTGCTCATCGCCGGGCACGAGACCACCGCCAACGCACTTTCCTTCACGCTCTATCTTCTGGCAAGTCATCGCGATGAGCTTGAAAAGCTGAGAGAGTCTACTGCAGGGCTTACCTTTCAGCAATGCGTGAAGCACCCGCTTCTTGCTGCCGTGATCCAGGAAAGCATGAGGCTGTACCCACCGGCGTGGATCAGCGACAGGGTTTCGTTGCATGACGATGCATACAACAACTATACTTTTCCCAAAGACATCATCGTCATTCTGTTCTACTATGGCCTGCACCGCGATGCCCGCTACTGGCAGGATCCTTTGTCTTTTAAACCGGAAAGATTTTTAAAAGCCGGACAGGAGAAGGAGAAACAGAAGATCTATTATCCTTTCGGCGCCGGTCCACGCATGTGCATCGGTAATAATTTTGCAATGGCAGAGATGGCTATTTTCCTGCAGGCATTCATTCAGAAATTTGACGTCATGCCTGGAGGCGTTGCCCCAAACTTAAAACCATTGGTGACCCTGCGGCCCGATCATGTGATATTGAAGATCTCCAACCTTTCATGAAATAATAGCGCGTATATTGGTACATCATTATCCAGACCCAACCCGCATGAGCATCATCCGTTCCAAAGAAGTAAGCTTATCTGATGTGATCGCTGAGTCGAACCTGATCGTTGAAGTTGAATTTGTGAAGCCTTACAAGGAAGAAGTTCCCGTTGCGAGTCGCGACCCGAAAGCCTCGCAGACAGTCATTCCGCCATTTATAAAAAAGGGATGTGTGTTCAGGGTCAGGAACGTATTAAAGAACGATGGAAAGATCAAAGTGCCTGACACGATTCAAGTGCCCGATGAGAACTGGCGCAGGTCTCTCAGTCAGCACAAAGAACGATATGCTGATGGTGTGAGCAAGTCGTTTACCGTGAACGAATACCCTACGGAAGTAAAAAGCGTTCAAAAGGCTTCCATTCTGTTCCTGTATCACTTTCAGGATACCTATGAGCTCGTGGCGCGCGACGCTTTCGAGAGCAGCGATGCCCGTGAAAAAATTGACATGATCATGGGTGCTTCTTGAGATACTGTTTCAAAAAACACACTTTGAAAAACCGGATGTGAAATAATCATTTTAATATTTCTGTATTTTCCCTTAAGATTGGGGCTTGTTTAAATTTTCTGATATGTCTTTACGTGTTCTTGTAGTCGGTTGTGGAAATATGGGAGCCTCTCATGCGCAGGCTTATCATACCTTGGAAGGTGTTGAGATCTGTGGCCTGGTTTCCAGTGGAAAAAGTAAGGAAGTGCTCAATGCCAAACTAGGTGGTGGTTATACGCTATACAATGATTATGAAGAAGCGTTGAAGCAGACCAAACCCGATGCCGTGTGCATTTCCACGTATCCTGATACCCACGAACGTTTTGCCATCCTGGCGCTGGAGCAGGGTTGTCACGTGTTCATCGAGAAACCACTCGCCGACACCGTGGAAGGTGCCGAACGTGTGGCGGCCGCTGCGAGAAAAGCAAAGAAGAAGCTGGTGGTTGGTTATATCCTGCGCCATCATCCGTCATGGGAACGTTTTGTTCAGCTGGCACATGAGCTTGGCAAACCGCTTGTGATGCGCATGAACCTGAACCAGCAAAGTCATGGAAACATGTGGACGGTGCACCGCAACCTGATGGAAAGCCTCAGCCCCATCGTTGACTGTGGCGTGCACTATATAGATGTGATGTGCCAGATGACCCGTTCAAAGCCGGTGCAGGTGAGCGCTATCGGTGCAAGGCTTACAGAAGAGATCCCGGCGGGCAATTACAACTATGGCCAGCTTCAGATCCGTTTCGAAGATGGATCGGTGGGATGGTATGAAGCGGGATGGGGACCGATGATGAGCGAAACCGCGTTTTTTGTGAAGGATGTGATCGGGCCGAAAGGTTGTGTATCCATTGTGGCGAAGGAGGCGGGCGGCACAGGCAAATCTGATTCTGTGGAGTCGCATACCAAAACCGAGTCGCTGCGGTTCCATCATGCTGCGCTGGATAAAAACGATCAGTTCGTAAAACCCGATGACTGGATCAACCTGAAAGACGAGCCTGATCACCAGGAGCTCTGCAACCGCGAGCAGCGTTACTTTCTCAAGGCCATCCATGAGAACATCGACCTCACCGACCACGTGCAGGATGCCGTGAACAGCCTGCGGATCGCCTTCGCCTGTGATGAGTCGGTTCGGACTGGCAAGGTTGTTATGTTGTAATTTTAGTCCCGATAGCTATCGGAATACGATTATGAGAGACTCTCAATTGTAAATCTGAAATCGTAATTCGTAAATTCGGATATCGTAATTCGTAAATTCCAGTCATGAACAGAATATTTCTTTTAGCCGCTATCATATTCCTGGTTCAGTGTAAAGGCACGCCCACGGTAAGCGGCCTCACCCTGGAGAACACCTATTGGAAATTGACAGAAGCAGGAGGTAAGCCGGTGGAAACACCTGCGCAGGGTCGTGAAGTGCATATGATCCTCACGAGCGAAAACAACATTAAAGGTTTTGCAGGATGCAACGGCCTTGGCGGCGATTATACCGTGGATGGCAACAAGGTCGATTTCAGCATCATGACCACACGCATGTTCTGCGAGCTGCAGATGGAAGTGGAGAACCGCCTGACACAGGCACTGACGGAAGCCGACCGTTACGTCATCAATGGAAAAACGCTCGAGCTTTACAAAGGTGAAACCCTGGTCGCCCGCTTCGAGGCGCAAAACCGATAATACAAACCGCAGAGATCGCGGAGAAGGCGCAGAGGGCCGCAGAGGGTTTAATGCCGTTCACGCAAAGACCGCCAAGAAGCGCAAAGGCATTTCGTTTCTCGTCATCCTGCATGGTGGCTTGAGCGTTGGGGATCCGTCTCTCCCACGGCTATCCCAACAGCGGCGCACCGAGGAGGCTCCTATGGAGCCGAGTACGAATCAACTTTCCATTCTATAAACATGGAGCTCCATCCGGAGCTGAATGCATTTTGCTCCATAGGAGCAACCTGTTTATAGGAGAAGCAGACTAAATTCCCGTTTGGCTCCAGAGGAGCCTCCTGAACTCGTAATTTGAAATGCTGGCTATACCATCATCCCTGCTGCCGAATTCTCAGGATGGCGGGTTCAGAAAGGAAAGCTTCTTTGCGTTCTCTGCGTTTTTCCTCTGCGCCCTCTGCGGTTTGCATTTCGGAGCCCACATAATTTCGGTTTGAAATTGCTGCCGGATTGACTAAGTTCGATAATGAAAAATCCAATACGATCGAGAAGGGATTTCCTGAAGACCACAGCGCTTACGGGTGCAGCCTTCAGCCTGCCAGTGTTCAACATTATCAGCAAACCTGTTATGGAAGACGAGGTCATCGGCCATGGCGATTTCAGATATCGCGTTCATAAGGCGTGGGGCAACCTTGACCCGGCCACCACACCCGTGAAGAACTGCCACGAAATGGTGCTTGACAGCAAAGGACGACTCATCATGGTCACCGATGAGGTCAAGAACAACATCATCATCTACGATCGTTCAGGCAAGCTCATCACCACCTGGGGAAATGAGTTTCCCGGTGGCCATGGTCTCACACTTTTCAACGAAGGCGGACAGGATGTGCTGTTCATCTGCGACCCGGATACCGGCCGTGTGGTGAAGACCACCGCGGATGGGAAAAAGCTGATGGAGCTGCCGCATCCGCACAGCATCAATGTCTATGAAACCACGCAACGTTACAAGCCGACCGAGACAGCCATTGCTCCTAACGGCGATATTTATGTAGCCGATGGTTACGGCTCGCAGTATATTCTTCAGTTCTCTCCCAGGGGTGAGTTCATGAGAAAGTTCGGCGGCCCCGGCGATGGTGACTCCAACTTCAGCACTGCGCATGGCGTGTGCATCGATCAGCGCGACAAGAACAACATCACGCTGCTCTGCACTTCACGCGCGCACAATTCTTTCAAACGGTTCACACTCGATGGAAAATATTTGTCGACGATCTTTATTCCCGGTGCATACGTATGCCGCCCGGTGATCGATGGTGAGAATATCTATGCCGGTGTTTGCTGGTCGCGCCTGCGGTACCTTAATCAGACAGACCGGTCAGGTTTTGTCACCATTCTCAACGGCAAAGACAAAGTGGTTTCCAATCCCGGAGGCACCAAACCTGTGTACAAGAACGGCGAGCTTCAGATGATCGTGCAGGAAAAACCGATCTTCCAGCATTGCCACGACGTGTGCATTGACGGCGACAAGAACATTTACGTTTGCCAATGGAATGCGGATAAGACGTACCCGGTTAAGCTTGAAAGGGTTTAAGTTTCAAGTTTCAAGTTTAATGTTTCAAGTTGAGCTCGAAACCCACCGTTGCCAACTTTTAACTTTTAACTTTAAACTTTAAACCTTAAACTTCAAACTTCTGCCGTTTTCCTCATCTTCTCCAAC
>NZ_JAHESF010000037.1 GCF_018598225.1 Chryseosolibacter histidinae
CGTCCGATGTGTATACGCGTCCGGGCGGCAGAGGGGGGATTCTGGTCTTCGGGATCGACAAGAATGGCCAGGTCATATTTTTTCTTATCGGGTTTCAGGTCGCGCTTTCGCTGCAGGTAGGTTTCAACGGCCAGCCTGAGCAGGCTCCGGTCCTCTATGGGAACTTCACCGAGGCTGAGCGGCTTGATGCTCTGAAGCACCCATTTGTTCTTCTTGGAGAATGCGGCACTGAGGCAGGGCGCCTGTACATACTGGAACAGCTGCCGGGCCAGCTTGTTGAGATTCTCATGCTGGGTGATGCCGAAATAGATGTCGAACTCAACTTTGTCGCGTTTTTCATTTTTGAACGACGTCTGGATGAGGTCATCGAAATCTTCGAAGTCTTCGCGGAGAATGGAAGGGAAGCGAAGGTCCTGGATGGTGGAGATGCCGGGCAGCACTTTGTGTTTGCGTGCTTCGGCCAGCAGCGACACGTAATAGCCCAGGCTCTGATACTGGTAGGACTTGCAGAGGTTGATCACCTTGAGGCCCTTGAACTGCTGGTAAGTTTCTGTGGAGATGTACTTGGCCGGCGACACAACTTCTGCGTCGTAGAGGTTGAACCGCCAGTGATCAGGATTTTCAACGATGATAAGCTTTTGCATATCCCTGCATTAATACGTGTGTAGGCGTAATGTAATCATGCCAGCCCTGTTATTTTTTTGGTTCGATCACCAGCAGGTTGGCATCATAGGTCACGATGCCAAGCATGATGCTGTTGATCAGCCGCACGAAGCTCACCGGGTATACCTGGCCTTTGCCCAGCGGGTTGGGTTCCATAGGATCGGCGATATACACACAGTTCTTTTCTTCGTCGTAGCCGGTGATCACCACAAAATGGCCCGCGGGTTCGCCCTTGATGGCATCATAAATATCGAACTGCGGGATCTCGCGCGCGGTGCCATACAGATACGTGGCGCTCAAACCTGTGAGAATGGGCGCAGAGCGTTTCAGAAATCCCTTGATCAGGTTCTCATCCAGCTCGCCATAACGGATCTCGCCACCCGACTCCAGGAACTTGATATAGGCCTGCGATGCCACCTGCAGCTTGCGGCGCTTGTGTTTGAACTCCATCTGCTCTTTGAGGAACTGCACGATCTTTTTCGAAGAGTGCTTGAACCAGGTGGGATCGAAGATGTTCAGATTGTATGTGTAGATATAGGCTTTGTAGCCGCGCTTCAGGGCATGGTTGCCCAGCATCACGGCCAGTGTGCCACCGGTCTTCAGTTTTTTCACATCCCGGATCACATCTTTCAGCGGCACAGGATCCTTGTAATACTGGTAGAGGGCGTGGAGACAGGTGGGGCCGCAGGTGACCTCGTCGGGCTGGGCTTGGATATCGAAGCCTAAAGAGAGCTCTTTTCTCATTAAAAATTCAGAATCTTGATGATCAATAAATCAAAAACTTCTACCAGGATCAGGATGATGATAATGTACTCTAACGTGTTGCTTTCCCGTTGGTGGATGATCTCGCGAAACACAGTCAGGTTATCTTCGATGATGCGCAGCGTATATTCGATCTCACTGAAACGTACGCGAAGGTCGAAGTGTTTCATCAGCCCCTGGTTAAGCTTGTCGAGGTACTCGTCTTCCCAGGCCAGGTCCGGTCCATCGAAGATATAGATATTCTCGGCGATATCGTTCTGTGTGTTCAGTGCCTTACCCAGGAACCGCAGCATGTTCTTGCGGCTGATCTTCAGCTTTCCGGTAAGCTCCAGCTCATTGGCAAAGCCCTTCACTTCCGTGAGCAGGTTCTCGCTCACACCGTGGTAGTAATCCAGCGCCACAGACTGAGCCAGGTTGAGCATCGCCACGCGGATCACCCTTTCATCAAGCTTGCCGAGGATGGCTTCGTTGAACTCGAACAGGTTCTCACGGCCTTCTTCCACACGGATCTGGAACTCATCGCGAAGCCATGCAACGATCGGGTTCTTCTGATATTCATGCACGGTCTTGATGCCCCACTTCATCTCCTCTTCCGAATACCCGGTAAAAACGACCACGCCGTAATTAAAGTATTGCTGGTATTTGCCGCTGCCAAACCCGTAGAATAATTCAGACGATGAGTCTGCCAGTGGCTTAATATCCAGAAACGATTTAATGCCCTTGATATCAAGCTGATTGGCTACCAGAAAGGCGGTCAATTTTACGGTTTGGGCCATGCGTGCTTTTACTTAAATATAAACGTAAAATAATGTGTGAACAATTCCGGGTTGCGGTGAAATTGAAGATATTGGCGTTTATATTATACGGTTATGAAAAAGTTCATTCCTTCACTTTTACTATGCTTCGTTTTTTCTCTTTCGGCCTTCGGATGGGGAGCCACAGGACACCGTGCCACAGGCTGGATCGCAAATAAATACCTGAGCAAAAAAGCGCGTAAGGCCGTCGAACAGATCCTCAACGGCCAATCCCTGGCCATGGCCAGCACCTGGATGGATGAAGTGAGGTCTGACTCCACATTCGATTACATGACCGACTGGCACTGGGTGACCATACCTTATGACCAGAACTATGAGCAAAGCACCAAGAACCCCAATGGCGATATCATTCAGACGCTGGAACGCATCATCGGCGAGCTGAGATCAAAGAAGCTCAGCGCACAGGAGCAGGCACAACGCATCAGGATCCTCATCCATTTGGTAGGCGACATTCACCAGCCCCTGCATGTTGGCGGAAAAAATGACAAAGGTGGAAACGATGTGAAGATCATGTGGTTCCGCGTAGACAGCAATCTACACCGCGTGTGGGACAGCGACATCATCGATGGTACGCAGCTCAGCTACACAGAGCTTGCCGAGTCGCTCGATAAACCCTCCGACACAGAATTCAAGACATGGCAGAAAGCCACCGTCAGGGAGTGGGCCAACGAAAGCCAGGCCTATCAGAAACAGGTCTATGATTACGGCGCCGGACGCCTCGGCTACCGGTACTCCTATCTGTATTTGCCGATTGTAAGGCAGCGACTGCTCCAGGCAGGGGTGAGGTTAGCGGGTATTCTGAATGAAATTTATGGTTAAGAATTAGAAGTCAGGAGCCAGGAGTCAGAAGGGGAAGTTTAGAAAGTAGTAAGGAGTAAGTAGTAAGCCCACCCAAAGGCCCGTCATTCTGAACGGGGAATGTGCGGGAGCAGGAGGGAGTGAAGAATCCCCATATAACGAAGTGCACGAGTTGTAGACCGAAGAGGCACGCACGTTCTGGCACGCAACGCACGCCCTACGATCATGGCGTTTTTACAATGTTGATGCATGAAGTGAGGAGAAGATTACGCGATTTGTGATTGAGGGGGCGGCCGTTTTTACTTACCTTAGATGTGTATCAAATCCATTCGCCCTTATGAGATCCAACAACATCACCATGCTATTGCTGATCATTTGTTTGTGTGGTTGCTTCAGCGCGGCTTTTGCCCAGGAGCCCACCTACGCTGAAAAGCTCGGTTTCCCGAAAGGTTCCAAAGTTCTGATCATGCATGTGGACGATGTAGGCATGTCGTGGGATTCCAACAAAGGTGCGGTGGATGCGATCGAGAAAGGTGTGGCCACGTCGTTGAGTGTGATGATGCCATGCCCGTGGGTGCCGGGATTTCTTCACTACATGAAAGAGCACCCGCAGACAGATGCCGGGCTGCACCTGACCCTTACATCAGAGTGGAAAGATTATCGCTGGGGTCCGCTGGTAGGTAAGCCTGCAGCCCCAGGGTTGGTTGATACGGAAGGTGCCCTTTGGCGTAGCGTGAATGACGTGGTAAGCCATGCTTCCGCCGATGAAGTGGAGGCAGAGATCCGCGCACAGCTTCAGCGCGCAAGGGATGCCGGCTTCGAGCCCACCCATCTTGACTCACACATGGGCACACTGTTCGCCACACCGCAGTTCATGGAACGTTACATCAAGGTTGGCATCGAGAACAAGATCCCGGTGATGTTTCCCGGTGGCCACAGCACCATGATCATGCAAACGCGCAATGCCGACGCCGCCACGTGGGCCCAGATCAAACAGACGGGAGAGATGCTCTGGAAAGCAGGCCTGCCCGTGCTCGACGACCTTCACAACGTCAGCTATGGCTTCGATTACTCCAAAGAGAAGAACCTGAGCGATGCACAGATCCAGAAGTATGCCACCTCAAAATACATCGAGACCATCGGTCAGCTGAAACCCGGCCTCACCATGGTGATCATGCACTGCACTTCGCCTTCAGAAGTATTCCCCTACATCTCAGACTCCGGCCGCATCCGCAAAGGCGACCTGCTGGCGATGATGGACCCTGAGCTGAAAAAGTACATCGAGAAAGAGAAGATCATTCTCACCACCTGGAGGGAAGTGAAGGAGCGAAGGGCGAAGATGAAATAAGATGTGACCTCAGGCTTTGCCGATCCGGCCCAGGTGCGTATTCTGAAAACTATCAGCGTATTTTAATCCGTAGCCCAGCAGCCTGTCAAAGGCGCTGTGGCCGAATAACAGCAGTCCCACGAACTGAACTTCGTGGAAATTGAGGGCAATGCCGAAAATGTAAATGGCCAGCGCAACGCCCTTGTGATGAAACAGGTTGTAGGTGAAGGCGCCGACCCTCGTGTTGAGCACATAACCGATCATGCTTACGTCAGGCGTAAGGAACAACACCCAATACCACCACCACGCAAATGGCAGAAGCGTGCTCAGGTATGCAGCGAAGATGAGTTGGAGCGCTTCTTCGAGTTTTAGGATAGTTTTCATTTTCTTATTCAGTGGTGTTTAGGCGTTCAAAGTTCGGTTTTGGATGCAGACGGGTCAAGTTTAAAGTTTAAGGTTTGAAGTTTAAAGTTGCCACGTTCACGTGTGGATTACTTTGTTATAGCCTGTGTTTTGACCCGGCTTGCGAAAGTTGAAACTGCCCGTTAATCGGGTTCTCAACTTTAAACCTTAAACTTGTAACTTCAAACTTCATACCTCAAACCTCCTCCTCCACCACTGAAACACGATCAGTCCCCAGATCCTGGCATGTACATCTCCCGGGTTGGATGAGAAAAGCTGACGTTTTAGTTTGTCGATGGCGGCGTAATTGAAGATGCCCTGCTCTTCGATCTTCTTTTGGGCGAGCAGGTCGTCCATGATGAGCGATCGCATCTCTTTTCTGAACCACTTCAGCAGCGGCACTTCGAAACCCTTCTTTGGGCGATTGTAAAGCTTCGCCGGCAGCACATCGCGGTAAGCATCCTGAAGAATTCTCTTGCGCATGCTTTTGTTGATCTTGTAATGCGAAGGCAGGCTGAAGGCAAAGTTCACCACTTCGTAATCGAGGAAGGGCACGCGTACTTCCAGTCCATTCGCCATGCTCATGAGGTCTACTTTTGTGAGCATGTCGTTCGGGAGCACCACCTTCATGTCTGTGAGCAGAATATCGTTCATGGTGTGGTGGTCCGGCACGGTTTGCATCAGGGCCTGTTTCCTGGACTCGTATTCCTGCCGGTGAAATTTTTCCTGCGACGCTGCGCTGAAAAGCTCATACGCGCCATTCTCTGTGGCGTACGATGCCCAGCGCCAGTACCGTGCCGCAGGTGAAAGTCTTGCTCCTTCGGCGAATCGTGCAGCCTGACGCAGCTTGTTCGAGAACGCACCGTTGCGCGACTGCGGTAACACTTTCCACAACGGATGCAGCGCACTCACCACGTTTTCTTTCAATCCCGGGTGGGCCATGCTATAGAAGGCGGCGTGTTTGTTATATCCTCCCAGCAGCTCATCGGCGCCGTCGCCGGATAACGCTACCGTGGCGTGCTTGCGCGTTTCTTTGCTGAGGATGTAAACGTTGATGGCAGAGGAGTCGGCAAACGGCTCATCGATGTAATCCAGGATGGAGCTCACATGCGCATACAGGTCGTCATTGGTCAGTGAGAAGACGGTGTGTTCTGTATTGAACTGTTTCGCCACCAGGCGTGCATATTCGGTCTCGTCGAAGAATTTTTCGTCGCGGAAGCCGATGGAAAAAGTGTGAAGATCGGGTTTGTGTTTGCTGGCCAGCGCCGTGACCACAGAAGAATCGATACCACCACTCAGGAAAGCGCCGAGCGGAACATCGGCCACAAGCCTGCGCTGCACAGAAGCTTCGAGCAGCGTCTTCAGCTTTTCACGGGCCTGGTCATACGACAGGGGATTCGATTCAGCTTCGCCGGAAGAATAGGGGATGTCGTAATATTTTCCTTCGCTCAGCTTTTTGTTGCCCACCTTCAGGTAGTGGCCCGGTAAAAGCTTTTTCACCGTGGTGAAAATGGTGTCAGGGGCAGGGATGTAGTTCAGCTGGAGGTAAGAATGGAGGGAGCTGTAGTCCAGTGGCCTGTCGATGCCATACTTCAGCATGGTCTTCATCTCAGACGCGAAGATGAACTTGTCGTCATCGTACAGGTAGAGCAGGGGTTTGATGCCGTACCGGTCGCGGGCTACGAAAAAAGTTTGCTGTTGTTTGTCGTAGATGCAGAACGCAAAGAATCCGTTCAGCTTCGCCAGACATTGTTCCCCATAATGGAGGTAGAGCTTGAGCAGCACTTCGGTGTCTGACTGCGAAAAGAACGTTACGCCTTTATCGAGCAGATCCTTTTTCAGCTCGCGGTAGTTGAAGATCTCGCCATTAAAAACGATGCAGTAGCGTTTCGACTCATCCCACATGGGCTGATGCGCTACTGAAGAAGTATCGATGATGGACAGCCTGCGGTGCCCGAGACCTACCCATTCATCTATGTAGATATCCTGGTAATCGGGTCCCCGTTTCTCCAGCGACATAGTAGCGGCTGTAACGTGGATCTTGTTGAACTTGCCAACAAGGTTAAATGCCAGGATGCCGGTGATGCCGCACATGTGATGATGCTTTAATGGGGCAAGTTAAAAAGTTATGGCTTGCGGAGGGCGACTATTTGGGAGCTTTTATTACTTGAATTAGTCCACGGTCCACAGTCGACAGTCCACGGCAGCACCGGGTGTTTGGGCCTTTGATCAATGGGTGCCCTAATGTCTCATGTCCAATTCCTGGCGCCCTTAACACCATATGCTGATGCAGAGATGGGTCTAACTGTGGACTGTGGACCGTCGACCGTGGACTCTTACAACGTTTTGATCATGATGTTTTTGAACCACACTTCACCGCCATGGTCCTGCAGGTCTACGTGGCCGGATTGTGCCATGCCGTAACCTTTGGCATCTTTCCACTTGCTGCCTTCTTTCAGTTTTTTCCATTCGGGTGAGCCGAACTCATATTCCACGAGCTTTGCGCCGTTCAGCCAGTGCTCAACGTGGTTGCCATTCACTACAATGCGTGTGTCGTTCCACTCGCCGGCGGGGTTCAACTGTTTGTCTGCAGGGGCTGCGTGCATATCGTAGTTGGAGCCTGTCTTCTGCGCAGGTTTCAGCTCGCCGGGATACCCCGTGTCATCGATGAGCTGGTATTCCGGTCCTGACAAATAAGGCCTGTCAAATTCTTCTGTTGCCCGGTAGATCACACCACTGTTGGCTTGTGCAGCGATCTTCCACTGAAAGGCCAGCTCGAAGTTGGCATACTGGTCAGCGGTCATGATATCGCCCCGTTTATCAGCCTGATCTTTGGGCTTGCAGTGCAATGTTCCGTCCACTACTTCCCAGCTGTTGTTCTCGATGCCCTTGAAGTTGCGCCAGCCCTCCATGTTTTGCCCGTTGAAGAGCAATTTCCATCCTTCGGCTTTTTGCTGATCCGTGAGCTGGTTGGCGGCCGAGGCATCGCTTACCACAGCAGTTGTGTCCTGCTTTTGTTCTGATGATGATTCATCCTGTTTAGCAGGCAGGCAAGCGGCCAGAACCGCGATGAATGAAAAAAGGTAGATCGGTTTTCTCATGATGTAGGTTATTGTACAGCCTGAAAATAGTTAAAATAGTCCACAGTCCACTGTCGACGGTCCACGGCAGTGCTGTGCTGCTTCTCAGCTCTTGTTCCAGGTACGAGGTACGAATTACGAGGTACGGTTAGGCGCCTCCCAAACAACTCGTCTGTGGACCGCGGACCATTTAAAAGATCTTCCCCGGATTCAATATCCCGTTAGGGTCAAAAGCTTTTTTGATGCCGCGCATGAGGGTAAGGTTGGCTTCTCTCATGGCGATGGGCATGTAAGGCCTTTTGGCGATACCGATGCCGTGTTCGCCGGAGAGTGTTCCGCCCAGGCTCACCGTGAGCTTGAAGATCTCGCCGATGCCGTCGTTGATCTTGGTGTTCCAGTCCTCGTCGCTGATCTGCTCTTTCATCACGTTCACGTGCAGGTTGCCATCGCCGATGTGGCCATAGCATACAGAGTTGAATCCGTAACGTTTACCGATCTCCTTGATCCCTACAATAAGCTTCGGAAGACTGGCGCGTGGCACCACAACATCTTCTGCCTTGGTGAGTGAATAGGCGTTCACACCGGGAGAAATATTTTTTCTGATCTTCCAGAGCTCTTCCTTCTGGGCTGCCGTGTCGGCGAAGAGGATCTCGCCTGCCTGAAATTTTTCCACCACACTCATCACCGCTTCGGCTTCGCGCATCAGCACTTCATCGTCGTTGCCATCGAGCTCGCACAACAGGTAAGCATCCATGTTCTCGGGGAACGGTGTGGTTACTTTGGCGGCGTAGATCTTTTCGCAGTAGTCGATGGTCTTCATGGCCGCTTCGCGTTCGAAGAATTCCATGCCCGAAGGATTTACACCGGCCCTGAAGATCTCTGCAATAGCTTTGCAAGCTTCTTCGTTAGTAATGAAAGGCATCAGCAGCAACACTGATTTCTGGGGGATGCCCCTCAGCTTGAATACGATCTTGGTGATGATGCCCAGCGTACCTTCGCTGCCGCACATGAGTTGGGTGAGGTTATACCCGGTTGAGTTCTTGAGCACGTTGGCACCGGTCCAGATGATGTCGCCGGTAGGCAGCACTACTTCGAGGTTCAGCACGTAATCGCGGGTGACGCCGTACTTCACGGCCTTGGGACCGCCGCTATTCTCGGAGACGTTGCCGCCGATGAAACAGGAGCCACGGCTTGCGGGGTCGGGCGGGTAGAACAGCCCTTTTTCTTTCACGGCATTCTGAAACACCTCGGTGATCACGCCGGGTTCAACAGTAGCCTGAAGGTTCAGTTCGTCGATGTTTAATATTTTGTTGAAACGTTCCATGGAGATCACCACGCCGTTCTGCACGGGTAATGCGCCACCGCTCAGGCCTGTGCCGCCACCGCGGGGTGTTACAGGGATCAGGTGCTGATTGCAAAGCTTCATGATCCGGCTGATCTCTTCGGGCGTTCCCGGTTTTAGTACCACATCGGGCAGAAACGAATAGTCTTCTGTTTCGTCATGTGAATAATTGTAGCGCTTTTCCGGGTCAATGATCACGTTTTCTTCGCCGACTATCGTCTCAAACTGGCTGATGAGATCCGTGGAAACTTCTGCAAATGCCATGAATTGGATATATTTGAATACTTTTTAGACTTGTTATGAAGCTGTTTTTTCGATTCAAAATTAATCAAAAGCTTCTTTTTACTGTGCTTTTTGCAGTAACAGTTTTTCTGGTATCGTGTGCGTCATCCAGAAAAATGACAGTGAGAGAGGAGAAAATTGAGAAGGTGATCATCGCGGCACGCAGCTACACAGGTACACCTTACAAGTATGGCGGAACAACCCGCTCAGGCATGGATTGCTCAGGATTGCTGATGAATTCCTTTAAGGTGATCGCGCTGGACCTGCCCAGAAGCTCAGAAGCACAGAGCAAGATCGGCAAAGAAGTGAAGCTCAAAGACCTGGAGCCGGGCGACCTTGTGTTTTTTGCCACGGGCAAGAAGAGAAGGAGGATCACACACGTAGGACTGGTTACAGATACGAAAGACAAAGACAACGTGAAGTTCATTCACGCCTCGTCTTCGCTCGGTGTGGTGGAGACAAACATTTTTGCGGAATACTATCAGAAGCGGTTTCGAGGAGCGAGAAGAGTTATTGAATAGTTAGTTGGGTTTGAAGTTTCAGGTTTAAAGTTTAAAGTTAGGTGATCCCTGAATTCAGGGAGGATGGTTGCCGGTTGCCAGTTACCGGTTGCCAGTTGGAGGAGTTCAATCAACACGATTTTCAGTCTCCTTGAATCGTTAGAACAAAGGAGTTTCATACACCAGTATACCCGGTAACTGGCAACAGGCAACTGGCAACCTACCCGCGCTATTATCGTAGTGGGATCTAACATCAACCGAAGAAGCCTCGGCTAACGAAGCCAGGCATCCCCCACACACGGACACACGGAGTGAAATCTTCCCCAACTTTAAACTCGTAACTTGAAACTTCTAACCTGAAACTTTTAACTTTCGGTCATGACATCACGGAGAAAATTCATTCAGCTTTCTGCGTTAGGCACTTCGCTTCTTTCATCGCCACAGCTGCTGGCGGGGCAGGTGCAGCAGCATAAACCCATTGTTCTTTCTACCTGGAATTTTGGTATGGCCGCCAATGTAGCAGCGTGGAAGATCCTGTCTGCGGGCGGACGTGCGCTGGATGCTGTTGAAGCCGGTGCCAAAGTACCTGAAGCAGATCCAACGGAGGTGACGGTAGGTTATGGTGGTCTGCCCGATCGCGATGGTCATGTTACGCTCGATGCCTGCATTATGGATGAGCTTGGCAATTGTGGCTCGGTGATCTGTCTCGAGCACGTTGTACACGCTGTATCAGTAGCGCGTGCCGTGATGGAAAAAACACCTCACGTGATATTGGCCGGTGAAGGCGCGTTGCAATTTGCGCTGGCCAATGGATTCAAGAAAAAAAATCTGCTCACGCCCGAGTCAGAAAAAGCGTGGAAGGAGTGGAAGAAGAAGTCGGAATACAAACCGGTGATCAACATCGAAAACCACGACACCATCGGTATCATAGCGCTCGACGCCAATGGTAATCTGTCAGGTGCCTGTACCACTAGTGGCATGGCCTTCAAGATGCACGGCAGGGTTGGTGATTCGCCCATCATCGGCGCAGGTCTGTATGTTGATAATGAAGTAGGCGCCGCTACCGCCACCGGTGTGGGTGAAGAAGTGGTGAGGATCGTAGGCTGTCACCTTGTGGTGGAGCTCATGCGCCAGGGAAATTCTCCCGAGCAGGCGTGCAAGCTGGCCGTTGAGCGCATCCTGAAAAAAAATCCTGCGAAAGCAAAAGACGTTCAGGTCGGATTTCTGGCCCTGAACAAGAACGGTGAATATGGCGCTTATTGCCTGCAAAAAGGTTTTACATTTGCCCGCCACGACAACAGCGGTAACAAGCTGTTCGACGCCAAAAGCAATTTCTGATGACTGTTGAGATCGTAGTTTACAATATCGTCTCCGCCCTGAAGGCGCAGGAGGGCGGTGCAGACCGCATCGAGCTTTGTGATAACCCTGGCGAAGGAGGTACCACCCCTTCATTCGGTACCATCGAGGTGGTGCGGCAAAACCTGAGCATCGATGTGTTTGTGATGATCCGTCCGCGCGGAGGTGATTTTCATTATTCGAGCTATGAGTTTCACGCCATGAAACGCGATATCTACCAGTGTCAGAAGCTGAGTGTGGACGGCGTGGTGTTAGGCATCCTCAACGCCGATGGGACCATCGATAAAAAGCGTTGCCGGGAGCTGGTCGAAAAAGCGCGGCCGCTGAAAGTGACCTGCCACCGGGCGTTTGATATGGCGAAAGACCCATTCCAGGCGCTGGAAGATTGTATTGAAGTTGGTTTTGACAGGATCCTGACCTCGGGCCAGCAGCCACAGGCCATCAAAGGAGCCGAATTACTGGGAGAACTGGTGAAAAGAGCGAACGGCCGTATCACTATCATGGCAGGGTCGGGCGTAAACGAAAATACGGTAGAAGAGATCGTTGCCAAATCCCGGGTAAAAGAGATCCATTTTTCGGCGGTGGCCACCAAAGAAAGCGCTATGCAGTTCAGGAACCCCCAGATTGCCGGAATGGGCTCGGATGAGGGTTCGGAATTCAGGCTGCGGACCGTGGACCCCGAAAAGGTAAGAAAAATTCGTGCGCTGGCAGAAAATACCCTTTTGTCTGGTTCCTAATTTGGAATATATTTGCACCCTGTTACGGGGGATTAGCTCAGCTGGCTAGAGCGCTTCCATGGCATGGAAGAGGTCATCGGTTCGACTCCGATATTCTCCACGGAATTCTCCCCACAAAGGTCTGCAATAGCGGGCCTTTTTTTATGCCGTCTCGGGGACCATTGCCACAAAGTTTTCCATCCTTGCGGGATTCCCCTCGTCGTCGTGAATGATGTTGATGGTTTGCCGCACCTTTCTTTGCTCCGGGCCGGCGGCGATGCGGTAGCAGAATTCGGCACAGTGATCATGCTCCAGCCTGCCCAGCTTTTCTGTAACATTGCTCCTGTCTTCTGCCGCGATGTATGAAAGCCAGAAGTTAGGACAATCCATTACCTGGTCTTTGCCCACGCCGAAGAATGTCAACGCAGCGCGGCTTACATGGTCGTCTCCTTTTCCCGTAAGGTCAAATGACCACACACAATCGCTGACCTGTTCCATTAATCTGCGGATCTGCTCTGTTTTTTCACGCAGCTGGGTAGACGACTGCACGGCAAGTGTACGGTTGTTATTCAGCAACAGGGTATTGAGGTCTATGAGGTCGTCGTTGGTGGTGTTGATCTCCCGGATGCGCACCTCAAGCTCTTTGTTCACGAGCGAAAGCGCGGCGGTTCTGTCGAGCAGCTTTCTCTCGAACTCCATTTTAGCGATCTTCAGCTCTTCTTCGGCCTTCACCTGGTTGGTGATATCGTTGCTCATGATGAGCCCGGCATGCTGGTTATTGTAGAGGATGGAATAGGCGGATACTTCAACGTGAAGCAGGGTGCCGTCTTTGCGGATGTGCTGCCATTGTCCCAGCAACCTGTGGCCACGTTGCAGCTGACCGATGGCGTCCTGCATCCTTGACAGGTCTTCCGTGGGCCGGATCTGGTCTACGGTCATGGACAAAAATTCCTTGCGGGAATAACCATACATGATCAACGCAGCCTCGTTCACTTCCAGGAAACGCATGGTCTCCAGGTTGTAGATCCACATCGGCAGAGGATTTCGCCTGAAGAAGTCCTGGCGATCGATGGTGGTTTGCGCGTGACGGTGCTGCTGCAGTATAAAAAAGAAAATAATGCCCATGGCCACCACAAAACAGATCCCCTTTAACACGCCCAGGTGGAACAGTGAAAAATGATCCGTGCCCGGCGTGTGAAAAATGAAGAGTGCAAGATCAGACAACACTACCCACAAGATGCCGGCAACAACAAATTTAAATGTTGTACTCAGCGAAAAAACGAAACGTTCTTTGTGCAGGGTGTAGAAAAGAAGCTTGGTCATATGGCGTCCTGTTTCATCTCCTCCTAAAACCTATGTTTAAACATAAGGTCATGGGAAAGATCCAAGCTTTCTCAGAGGGGGTCAAAGCGCGCGCAAGATACAGCCGTTAAATTGAATTGTAAACCATGCGTTGCAAATTCAGTAGTTCAGGGTACGGGATACGAGGTACGAAGTACGTAAATACCCTTATTTCGCTGTCTCTACTTCGTACTTCGTATTTCGTATCTCACACTTGCCCGAACGGCCAGTAGCCTTGTCCGTTATTGAGACGACTTCGACGTGTTATCGTTTGAAAGGCCGTTATTTGTTGAGGGTTGCAATACCATCGTAGAGAACCTTGAAACAGTTTCCAGAGGTGTTCTCGCCGCCCAACGCATCTTTTTTCCGGCCATAAAATTCTTCCATGAATGAAGCCGGATCAGACCACACGGTTTGTACCATACCCTGAAAATTCTCTTTCATCTCGGTTGTGGCGGTCTGCCTGTAGTTGAGCATATCACTGAGCTGCGCGGAGGCAACGGAAGGAGTTCTCCACGGGCAGGTAACAACCTTAAAGCCCTTCATGGCAAAATAGACTGCGGTTTTATCGGCGCGTTCGTAATGCCAGTCGCAGATCATCACGTCTTTGGGGATCAGGTCAACGGCCCTGTGTGTATTGTTCATGCTGGCTTCCCACATGCCCAGCCCGGTGGTTTTTCCGTCGATGAGCCTGTCGCCCCAGATCCAGAGCTGCCTGTTCTTCTGCTGAAGATGATCGCGAACGGTTTTGACTTCGCCGGCAAACAGCTCGGCTTTATCGCGGCCGGAACAACGCGGACACTTGTCGTCGCCGAGGTAAAACACTTCATCCATACCGGCATGAAAAGCATTGGCTTCGAAGACGTCGCAGATCTCATCCACGATCTCGAAAACAACTTTGTGAACATCGGGATGCAACGGGCAGTAACTCTTGCAGTAGAGGCCGTCGGCATTGGGCCACTCATATTTTGCCGGCATCTTCACATGCGGCGTTTCATCGAACTGCGGATATTTTTCGAGCAGCTTGTGGGTTTGACTGGCCCACGACTGGTGCCCGAGCAGGTTGATCTGCGGGATCAGCCGGATGTTGTGTTTTTTTGCGATGGCCACGATCTTTTTAACATCGGCTTTCGAGAGCGCAATGCTGTCGCGCAGCTCGGGATGCGACGTGAACTGGTAATTGAAGTCGACGCGTAAGATCAATGTGTTCACGTGGCGGGGTGCAAGCTCTTCGCCTATGAATTTGATGAACGGGTCCAGTTGCTGTGGCCGTGGTGCTGCAATGCAGAAGCCCCGAACAGGAAGTAAGACATCAACTTTTTTTTGTGCTGAAGTCGAAAGTGATACAGCACAGCAGGCAAGGGCAAAAAGAACCTTAGCCGTGGAGGATTGCAGTGTTCTCATACCATGTAAAATAGAAAATTCCATGGAGAGACAAGAGGCATTTTACACATGCGTGAATAAAAAAAACACTTACCGCGATGTGTTTATTCGGACATCGCGATAAGTGCATAATTAAGGTACGAGGTACGATTTACGACCTAGAGATCTTCGATCTCTTTCCTTACCTGTTCTTTTGTTTTACCAAGCTTCTGTTGCAGGCGGCCATACAATTCGTCTTCCTTTCCTTCTGCAAAAGTGAGATCATCATCGGTAAGCTGGCCGTATTTCTGCTTCAGTTTGCCCTTCATTTCATTCCAGGCGCCTTTGATTTTTAACTTTTCCATGATTTTACTGTTTAAATTGTTGCTTCATCCGCCGCGAGGCGGGTGTCCGATGTATAGATGCTTAAATTATAATGCCACCATGATATCGTCTGCTATTGTTGAAAAGATCGTGCAACGAACCGGCTATCCGGGCCTGCTGTCGCTTCTCGCGGAAGGCCTTTCAGGCTCTGAGCTCAATTCACTGCTGCTGGAAGTATTCAATTTGCGTACGGCTTCGATGTCGCCCGCTGAATTGCTCAGCCTTTACCGGCAGAACCGGTTTGTGAAACCTGCCGACCTCCCGGTGATCCCGCTCAGGAAGATGGAGCTCGACCTGTTGCAGATCTTTGCAGACGCATCCTTTCAGCCCATCGAGCTTTCGCCGGTATCATTGCTGGGCTCCTGCTCAGTGGTGGCTCCCGCTGACCAAAAAAAAATTCTCACCGCTTTACGCGGAACGGAGGTGCTGGCCGATGCCACCAACGCCATTGCCTTGCATGTGAGCGACCTGAAGAAAACGCAACAATGGATCCCATCAGGTCCGGAAGACAGGATCAGGTTCAGCGCGATGCAGCGACATATCCGCACCCAGGCCATCAGTGGTAAAGGGTTCACGCCACATTTCAAGATCGCGTGCCTCGTTACCTGTGGTACGGATACCGGCAACTATACGTTTGAAAAGGAAAGCCTGGCAGAACACATCGCCGTGATGACTGCGCTGTACCGCGATTATTATAAGGTTGATAAAGTGCAGTTCAGATTCCTGCGCAGGCAAGGCTACCCACATGCGGATAAGCTGCTCACCGAAGTACGCGCCCATGTGCTGCAGAGAACTCAGGATGTGGTTGTAGATATTGTATCAGAACCGGCGAAAGAGATCAGCTATTACAAAGGTATTCAGTACAAGATCGACATCTGGGTAAAAGGCAAACAATACGAGATCGGTGATGGTGGTTTTGTTGACTGGACACAGCAGCTGCTGCAGAATAAAAAGGAGCGAATGCTTTCTACGGGCATCGGGTTTGAATTTATGTACAGGATCGTAACGGGGGAAATTTAACTTCGTAGGGTTATGGTTGCCGGTTGCCAGTTACCGGTTGCCGGTTGTGAGGTGTTAACAACATGGTTGGGTTATGTTCGAGAACAACTATAGATGCCGTAGGGGCCCCTGAACTGGCCATCCGGAAACCGGCAACTGGCAACCAACTACAGTCCGAGCTTATGCTGAAATATACCCGCAATGCTGTGCGCGCGTTCTATGGCCTCGGTTGCTTTTTCGCCTGAAAAATTATCTTCCACGGTTTGGCCGAACAGCTCGAGCCAGCGGTTAAAATGCCTGCGCTCGATGGGCAGGTTAATGTGTTTCTGAAACGGATTGCTTCGATAGCTTTGATCACCCAGCAGCACTGAGCACCAGAAGTCGACGATAATAGGCGTATGATGCGGCCAGTCCACATGGCTGAACACGGGCGCCAGCAATTCATCTTTCCGCACCTTGTCATAAAACCGGCTGATCAATAAGGCTACATCCTCGCGGCTGCTGATATCTTTCTTCATCGTCAAATGCAAAAATCCCTTTCACGCAAAGGACGCAAAGAAGGCGCAAAGGCCGCAAAGATTTTTGAGAAACTTTGATATGAGCGCAGCGAATCACCTTTGCGCTCTTCCGCATACGCTGATGACAGGCGCAAGCTGATTTGCGCAAAACCAGGCAAGCCTTCTCCATGCATGTTCTTGCGCTCTTGGCGTCTTCTCAGCGGTCTTTGCGTGAACCTGCATTTCCAGCATTTGTATTTCTAGATACCGATCGGTATCTTTGCCGCTATGCGCGATCCGGACAGAACCAGGGAGAAGATCTTGAGGAAATCGGGGATATTGTTCAATACCCAGGGTTACAAGGCTACGTCCATCAGCGACATCACTACAGCTACAGGATTCACCAAGGGGGCTATTTACAGGCATTTCAAGAACAAGGCGGTGCTGGAGAAGGAAACGTTGTTCTACCTGTCGTCCATCATGTTTGAAACGCTCCGCGCGCGGATCAAAGCTGAGACCACGGCCATGGGCAAGCTCGGCGCCATACTCCTTTATTTTGAATCGTATATCACCAATCCGGAAGTGAAGGGGGGATGCCCGCTAATGAATGTGGCCATCGAAGCCGACGACGCGCATCCATTGCTGCGGAGGGAAGCGGTGAAGATCCTCGATATTCTCAGGGATTCGGTGATCGCCATCCTGAAGAACGGTATTAAATACAACCAGATCAAAAAAGACATTGACCTGCAGTACTATGCCACGCTGATCATTGCTTCGCTGGAAGGCGCCATCATGATGAGCAAGCTCAGGGGCAACAACGAAGATATCCTGCGGGTGAAGAAGCACCTGGAAGTGCAGCTGAAAGCGATTGAAATGTAATTTTTTTTAACCCTATAGATACCGATTGGTATCTAATAAAATAAAAGCGATTATGAAAACACTGCTTGTACGTATGTATGGCCTCTACCTGAACGCGCTGGCATGGATCGCGCCGCGCACCGCTGGCCACAGAGGTTTTTTGTTGTTCTGCCGCCCCTTCAGGCTGCCGTTGACACAAAAGCAAAAGGAGTTCTTCAACACGGCCGACAGGCTTACCATTGCGCATGAATCGGAATCGATCCAGGTATACCGTTGGGGCAACGGGCCGAAACGTATTCTCTTTCTTCACGGGTGGCAAAGTCATACCTATCGCTGGAAAGCATACGTGGAGGCACTGCCGAAAGACGATTTCACCATTTATGCGCTCGATGCACCGGGCCATGGTCTTTCATCGGGTAACTTTCTCTCCGTGCCGTTATACAGCGCATTGATCGAGAACTTTATCAGGGAACAGGGTCCGTTCCATACAGTGATCGGTCACTCGCTGGGTGGTTTTACATTGCTTTACACATTATACCGGCAGCCATTGTTGCCGCTGAACAAGATCATTCTGATGGCGCCTCCGGGAGAAGCCAGCGATTTTATTTCAGTCTTTAAAAATACATTGGGTCTTTCTGACCGTGCCCTGCAGCTGGTCACAGATCATTTCGTAAGCCGTTATGACGTTACACCGGAATATTTCTCAACCCAACGCTTCGTAGCACACGTGAACATGAAGGGGCTGATCATCCACGATGAAGAAGACAAAGAAGCGCCCTATCACTATTCTGTTCCGCTGCAGCAAGCCTGGGAGAAATCAAGACTGATCACCACCCGGGGCTTCGGGCACAATCTGCGCTCCGCCACGGTGGTGAAAGACGTGGTCGACTTCGTTCATGAGCCGGTGAAACAGGCGCACCCTGTTAGTTAGGCCGTTGTGCGGGAAAAATAGTAAGGTTGAGCTTTTCTGTGTGCCTGATCACCGAGATATCCACGGCAGTGAGGATGTCTTTGTGGGTAAGCTCACGGAAGAGCTCATGCAACGTGTTCACAGGTTTACCGTTGAACGATACAATAATGTCGCCTTCCTTGATTTGCGAAAGTGCTGCGGGCGATCCTGCTTCGATGCTCACCACGAACAGGCCTTTCTGGTTCGGCAGATGATAGTGCCTGAGGATCTTGGGGTTCACGGGCACCTCTTGTAAGGCAAATCCCAGGTATGCCTTGAACACTTTGCCATTCCTGATCAGCTGGCTCGCGATCTCTTTGGCGGTATTGATATCCACGGAAAAGCTGAGCCCTTGTGCACCGTTGATCATGGCGGTATTCACACCCACCACCTCTGCATCGGTGTTGATCATCGGTCCACCTGAATTGCCCGGATTCAACGCGGCATCGGACTGGATCACATTGTCTACGAGCCTTCCGGACTGTGTGCGCAGTGTGCGGCCCAATGCGCTGACCACACCGGCCGTTACCGTATGCTGGTATCCATAGGGGTTGCCGATGGCGATCACGAACTGCCCGATCTGAAGCTGTGATGCATCGCCGAGCCTGGCAACGGAATATCCGTCGGTGTAGATCTTGAGAATGGCGAGGTCCGTGTCGGGGTCTTCGCCGATGAGCACACCTTCGATCTCGTTCTCATTCAGCAGGCTCACCATGATCTTCTCCGCTCCGTGCACCACATGGCTGTTGGTGAAGATCAGTCCGTCAGACGAAAAAATAAAACCCGAGCCCGATCCTGCAGGCCTGAGCTTGCCGTTGGTGTTTTTGTATACATCGATCTTGACAACCGCATTCTTAACTCTCTCCACGGCGTCAACGATCATTTTGGAAAAGGTATCCATACGCTTCCTTATTTTGTCTTCGCATAAAAACTCAAAAATCTCTCCCGTTCCTGAAAGCAGCTAAAATGGCCTGACGCCCTCAGCGTTTTGCGACATATTGGCTCAAAAAAGCATACAATAATATTCAAGCGTTTCCGTCCCCTGCTTTAAAATCGCCTGGAGAATGCCACTTTGCCAAGCGCGGATACTTTAGCCTTACATCATCTTTCCTCTTTTGCAACGATTGCAGATCTTTGGATCTATTGCTTAGATAACCCGTGAAGCGTTTCAGCTACATATTGCTTCTGCTCAGCGTTGCGTGCACCTATTTTAAAAACCCTTCAGCGCCTCAGGCCCCCACCTGGTCGCCGGTGTTCGATGCTGCAGCCATCGGAGGTTCGGATCTCGTCGCGTCACGGGCGGTGGGTGAGTTCTACAAGCGCAATGGTTATCAGTTCGTGTGGCTTGATTCAGGCGGCATCAGGCAGGCGGCTGATTCAATGGTTTCTATCATCCGCTCGGCCGATAGTTACGGACTTCTCCCCGAAGATTACCACGTTGCCGAGATCAACAAACTAATGACGTTGCCACGCGATGCACAACAAGCCGTAGCACTGGAGTTATACCTTACAGACAGTTTTTTCGCCCTGTGCTATCATCTCAGGCATGGCAGAATTGAAAGAAAGAGTCTGAGCAGGCGTGTGCTTTCCGATCATCTTGACGGCGCAGACCTTGTTGCTCTTCAGCGTGTGCTTGCAGGAAGCTTGCTCAGCGATGTGCTTGGCAGCTATGAGCCCCGGTATCCGGCATATCACACATTGAAGTCAACCCTGAAGCAAATGTTAGCCAGACGTACCAGCGACACTTTATGGTTGTGGCAGACCGGGCAGCTCGCTGTGAACATGGAAAGATGGCGCTGGTATACCCCCGGGTTGCCAGCGCGCTATATCAGTGTGAATGTGCCTTCGTTCACCATGCAGGTCATTGATCAGGATTCAGTTGTGGTGAAATCGAAGGTGATCATCGGCAAGCCCGAAACGCCTACGCCTGAATTGGAAAGTGTTGTGAGGTCGTTCATCATCTATCCTTACTGGCACGTGCCCCGCAGCATCCTCAAAGAGATCCTTCCGCACATCCAGCAAGATACGTTATACCTGAAGCAGCATAACTATGACGTGCTCGATGCGCGCGGCAGGCCCATGAAAACATCGTCCATCGACTGGCTTGCGCATACTGCTGACGATTTTCCCTACACGCTGCGACAACGCGAAGGTTCGGAGAATACCATGGGCATCATCAAGTTTGTGTTCAACAACCGGTATGGTGTTTACCTTCACGACACCAATGCACGCGGCCTGTTTTCCAAAACCGACAGGGCGCTGAGCCACGGTTGCATCAGGGTACAAAAGGCGGTAGAGCTTGCCCGCTACCTGATCAGGAACGATCACATTGTTTCTCCTGAAGACCTCGATCAATACCTCATGCTGCAGCACCGCATGGAGATCAAGCTCATCGAACCCATTCCTGTTTACCTGCAATACTTTACCTGCACCGAAAACGATGGCAAAGTTACTTTTCACAATGATCTTTATGGTAAAGACAAGGCGATGATGATTGCTTTGTATGGAGATAAAAAAGAAGTCAGGAGCCACCCTCCTTCGCTATAACTACGGCGGGCAAGGGAGTCGGAAGCCAGTGGAGCGTAGTGTGAAAATCACTCGCCTGAGTGCAGAAATTATTGGCACCTGTGAGCGAAACGCATCCGGTTGATCTGCGTTAAACCTCACTGAAAGCCTTCTCGGGAAGATCCAATGTAGAATGGCCCTGTACAACAATGGACTATGGGCCGTTGACTATGGACTTTTCCGTAACTTTGACTCCAACAGGTTTATTATGGACGACTTTCTTGCTGCGCGCATGCAGATGGCTCTGTCACTGGGCTTCCACATTATCTACGCCTGCATCGGTATGGTGATGCCTTTCTTCATGGCGGTATCGCACTATAAATGGCTGCGGAATGGCAACGATGTATACAAGAACATTACGAAGGCGTGGAGCAAGGGTGTAGCGATCTTTTTTGCAACGGGTGCCGTTTCAGGCACGGTGCTGTCGTTTGAGCTTGGATTGTTGTGGCCTGAGTTCATGAAACATGCCGGTCCTATTTTCGGAATGCCTTTTTCACTCGAGGGCACTGCTTTCTTCATCGAAGCTATCGCGTTGGGATTTTTCCTCTATGGCTGGGATCGTTTCAATAAATGGTTCCACTGGTTTACAGGCGTAGTGGTGGGCGTGAGCGGACTGGCTTCCGGCATTCTTGTGGTATCGGCCAATGCGTGGATGAACAGTCCCGCGGGATTTGACTATGTGAATGGTGAATACCTGAACATCGATCCGATCAAGGCTATGTTCAACGATGCGTGGGCGCTGCAGGCGTTGCACATGACCATCGCGGCTTTCGCCTCCACCGGTTTTGCTGTGGCGGGTGTGCATGCGGCCATGATGGTGCAAAAAAAGAATGTGAACTTTCATTTGAAAGCGTTCAGGATCGCGGCGTCGTTTGGCGCCATTGCTGCGTTGCTTCAGCCCCTTAGCGGCGATCTTTCTGCAAAAGACGTTGCAAAGCGTCAACCCGCGAAGCTTGCTGCCATGGAGGCACACTATCATACACAGGCATCTGCACCGCTGCTGATCGGTGGCATTCCCGATCCTGAAAATAAAAAAGTAGACTATGCGCTCGAGATCCCCGGCATGCTTAGCTACCTCGCCCATGGAAATTTTTCAGCGGAGGTAAAAGGACTCGATACCATTCCTGAACGTGATCATCCTCCCGTGCCCGTGGTGCATTATGCGTTCCAGGTAATGGTTGGCATCGGTACATTTCTAATGGTGCTATCTGTAATGCTGCTAATCGCCTTCCGGCGGAAACAATGGCTTTCAGCACGGTGGTTCCTGATGCTTTTTGCACTGGCAACCCCGTTGGGATTTATTGCAGTGGAAGCCGGATGGACTGTGACAGAAGTAGGAAGGCAACCGTGGATCATCCAGGGCATCATGAGAACGGCAGATGCAGTCACACCCATGCCCGGCATCGCGTGGTCATTCTACCTTTTTACGGCAGTGTATATTTCACTGAGCATCGTGATCATTTTTCTGCTGCACCGGCAGATCAAAATGGTGCCTGTACAATACGATGTGCCCGCGGGTTCATCGCAAAAACACTAACGCATGGAGTATATCGTGATAACTTACCTCTGGCTTGCTATTGTGCTCTACTTCCTGCTGGGGGGCGCTGATTTCGGCGTGGGCATCATCGAAATGTTCACGTCCACAAAAAATATCAGCCGTACACGCCGCACCATGTACCATGCGATCGGTCCCATCTGGGAAGCCAATCACATGTGGCTGATCATTGCCATCGTGATCTTGTTCGTGGGCTTTCCCGTCATTTACAGCCAGCTTTCGGTGCACCTGCACATTCCGCTGGTGATCCTGCTGCTGGGCATCATTGCGCGGGGCACCGCCTTTGTTTTCAGGCACTACGATGCGGTACGCGATAACATGCAGGAAATTTACAACAGCATCTTTGTCTGGTCGAGCTTCATCACGCCACTGTTCCTCGGCATTATTGCAGGGAGTGTTCTTTCAGGACACATCGATGCAAAGGCTCACGATTTTGCAACGGCCTATGTTTTCAGCTGGCTTAACTGGTTTTCCGTTGCCGTTGGACTTTTCACCGTGGCGCTCTGCGGATTCCTGGCATCCGTATATTTGATCGGTGAAGCGGAAGATGCAAAGGATCATCATCGTTTCATCCATAAGGCGAAGACCATGAACATCGCCGCTGTGTGCTGTGGTGCGCTGGTATTTCTCGCCGCGCAGGTGGAACGTGTGCCCCTCGCAAACTGGATCTTCGGAGATGCTGTAGGTTTAAGCGCCGTGATCCTGGCAACGCTATCGCTGGTGCTGCTATGGACTCAGATCGGAAGCGGGCGTACCACACTCCTGCGGATCCTGGTGGGTTTCCAGGTCACCATGATCCTGCTGGCAATCAGCTACGCACACTTCCCTGACTTTGTGATCATCAGGAATGGTGAAAACCTGTCGCTGTTCACGGCGCAGGCACCGGAAAAAACCATGCAGGCATTAGGCTCGGCGTTGCTCATCGGCAGCGTGCTGATCCTGCCGGCGCTGTTCTACCTTTATTATAGTTTTCAGAAAAAAAAGGTAAATGGGAGTTAGGCCTTCGCTCCGCCATCGCTTGCGCAGCGAAGTCCCTGTACATCTGCGCGCTATTTTATAGCACCACTTTCAAACAGCTCGTCTAACCGCTCGTGCATTTCGATAATACCGGTTGTCATCCCAGCCGCCATGGCTCCTTCTTTGTCTGCCACGGCCTGGAAGATATCCTGATACGAAACACGTGTGCGATTGCCCGGAAGGCTTTCAAACCTGATCGTTTCAAGACAAACATGGCCTCGTTCCGGTAGTCCTTCAAACTCGAATGTCTGAATAATTCTCTCGGGTGCTGTTACTTCATGAAATACACCGCGGAAGCTTACCTCATGTCCCGATGCAACCTCATGAAAGTAACGGTATGAGCCACCGTCACGTGGTTCGAATTTTTCGAATCGCATTTTGGTTGAACGCGGGCCCCACCATTGAACCAGGATCTTGGGGTCAGTGTATGCCCTGAAAACTTTTTCGGGCGATGCTTCAAATTCTCGGGTGACGATCACTTCCAGGCTATTGGGTTCGGCCGTGATCAGTGTTGGATTTTTTTGTGCTGTTGCTTTCATAAGAATGTGTTTAATCGGTTTGAATCTATTTTTTTCGTTTTTTCTTTATCGGTTTCTTCTCTTCATCATCCATGGTGAGCAGTACATCATCGAGCCGGGCATGGCGTTCTTCCCAATGCCTTCTGTAGTTTTCAACCCATGACGATACTTCCCTCAGCGGCTCGAGACGCGCTTCACAAACCCGCTCACGCCCCTGTGTTATAATGGAGATCAATCCACATTCCTCCAGGATCTTTACCTGAAGGGAGACTGCGGGCCGGCTGATCTTGAAATTCTCAGCGATGGCATTCACATTCATCGACTGGTTGGCAATCAGGTTAATGATGGCCCTGCGCGTAGGGTCAGCTATCGCTTGAAAAACATCTCTTCGCATGTTGGTCTTATATGTAAGTGTTCGCTTACAAATGTAAATGTAAGTGATCACTTACGCAATAGGGCGGATCATTTTTTTTTAGCGACTGTGAAAGAAGATCACGGATGGTGTTGCCATCGATGACCGATGTTCCTCAGTATTCGACTTATTGTGTTTGCAACTGCACAAACGGGATGGAAGGAATTTTATAGTTCAATCCATTGGTGGTGCCGGCAGTCACATCTATGGTAACACCTGTGATCTTACTCGCTAAAGGTGATGCCAGGAACAGCGCAACATTGGCGATATCAGCCATCATCGGCAGCTGCTTCAGCATGGTGTCGTCTTCAAGCTTGTGAATGAAGCTCTCTGTCGCACTTTGTTCTTGTGCCAGGGCATCCAGAAACGGCCGTGAGTCAGGAGAGCCTGCAGAACGAATATTGATCACGCGTACACCATGCGCACCCAGCTCACAGGCCAGGTCTCTCGAAAACCCTTCGATCGCGCAGCACGCAGGCCCGAAACCACCTACCAGCGGATAAGCCAGCGCTCCAGGTGTAGCCGTGAGTGAAAGAATAACACCCGAACGTTGTTTGACCATGATCCTTCCAGCAGCCGTAGCCGTTAAGAATTGTGTTTGCATGGCGATATTGATGGGCCTTGTAAAATCCTCGAGCTGCATATCGATCAGCGGGATGTTCTGCGTATCCTGAACACCAATGCCATTGAACGATATATCTACTTTTCCGGCAGAACGCACAACCATTTCGAGGTGGTCGCGGATCTCTTTTTCGTTCAGGGCATCTACGCGGGCAAAGTCTGCACGGCCACCCTGTGCGATGATGTCATCGGCTACCTTCTTTACCTTTTCGACATTACGGCCGGTAAGAAATACGTGCGCACCTTCCCGGGCAAATACACGGGCAAATTCTCCGGCGAGTGACTCAGCCACTCCATAAATAACAGCGGTTTTGTTTTTTAGCAACATGGGTTATTGGGTAAATAAACTCATCGAAAGTACGCTGCCGTAAATAATTGCTCAGGGGGATATTGCGACTTTCTAAGGGTGGTCATACGACAGAGGTTTTCAGTCATTGTTAAATTTAGGGTAAGGACTAGAAGCCAGTAGCGAGGAGTCAGAAGTCAGGAGGAGCAAGAATTAAGAATTAAGGAGTAAGAATTAAGGAGTAAGGAGGTATCGTGAAAGTTTTGAGGTGGGGGTACTTCTCCAATGTGTGATCTTATTGGCGTTATTTTATCTTTATGGTTTTCAGATCCAGCGTTGCGCATCAGGTATTGATGATGCAGATAAAAAAGTAAATTCACATTAATATATGAACAGTCCCGGACCGGAACACAAGTTATTGGATGCATTTGTCGGGAAATGGAAGACCACAGGCATCATCAGGGCCACCGCCGAAAATCCTGAAATTGAAATAGGTGGTACCGACACCTATGAATGGCTACCGGGTGGTTTCTTCCTGCTTCACCAGGTGGATGTGTACGTGGGTGATGACCGCAATGAGACTCATGAGGTCATCGGGTTTGACCGGCAGACCGGGAGTTATACGATGCAACATTTTGACAACAAAGGAAACTCCGGAACAATGAAGGCAAGTGTTCACAACGGCATCTGGACTTTTTTGGGCGATTCGCTGCGGTTCACGGGCAGCTTCAGCGAAGAGGGAAACGTGTTGTCGGGCCTATGGGAGCAATCCGAAGATGGAAAGAACTGGTCGCCCTTCATGGATATTAAACTGGTGAAGGATAAAGCGAATTAGCGCGGTTAGGTCGTATCATCAAAACAAAAAAACGCACATTGTCACTTCAAAGCTGCTATTTATGGATCTGAAATATCTGAATTCGTTTATTCTTGCAGGTATATTGCTCGCTTCGTGTCAGGGGCAGCGGGAAATGAATGAACAGGAAATGGAAAAATTCGAGGCAGGTACTTTCGGTTACGACCTGAACTTTCTGAAGGCAAAAGACAGTGTCATTGTTCTAAAGAATAAAAGTGGCGATGGCCAGCTGATCGTTTCGCCACGGTACCAGGGCAAAGTATTTACATCCACTGCTGAAGGTCTTGCGGGCAAAAGTTTTGGATGGATCAACTATAAGGCCTTTGACGCGGCGCCCGATCCGCACATGAACGCCTACGGTGGAGAAGATCGTCTGTGGCTTGGACCCGAGGGTGGAAAATTCTCTCTCTATTTCAAACCCGGTACCACCATGGACTTCGAGCACTGGCATACACCGCCCGCCATCGACACCGAAGCATGGAACACCGTATCCGCCAGCGATAAAAAAGTATCGCTTGCCAAACCGATGGAGTTGCAGAACTATGCAGGCACCCTGCTGAAGCTCACCGTTACACGCGACATCGAGGTGATCGAGAACAGCGGCATTGAATCGCAGTTAGGCATCACGTTGACAGATTCGGTGCGATCCATCGCTTTTCAGACAACCAATGCCATCATCAACACAGACATAAAAGAATGGAATGAACAAACGGGTGCTCCCTGCCTGTGGAACCTGGATATGCTCACGCCTTCACCGGAGGCCGTGATCGTTGTGCCGTACCGTGAAGAACAGGCCGGCAAAGTTGCCACCACCGATTATTTTGGAGAGATCGCCGCGGATCGCATCCGATACACGAAAGGTGTTTTGTTATTCCGGGCAGACGGAAGATCACGGGGAAAGCTCGGCATTGGTCCCCAGCGTGCAAAGAACATCGCCGGAAGTTATGACGGTAACAACCTGCTCACCATCACCCTGTTCGATCTCGATGCCAGGGCCACCTACCTGAACCAGGAATGGACGGTGAATAAAGACCCGTTTGCCGGAGACGCGGTGAACGCCTACAACGACGGCCCGCTTGCCACGGGAGGGCAGCTGGGGCCTTTTTATGAGCTGGAAAGTGTATCGCCCGCGGCCTTTTTGAAACCGGGCGAAAAACTTGTTCACCGGCACAGCGTTTTCCATTTTACAGGGTCGCGCGAGCAGCTCGATCAGATCTCGGAAAAAGTGCTGGGAATCTCATTGGATGAGATCGGATCCGCATTCGAAAAATAATCCCAACCTTTGCGGGTAGCCAGCGTATACCCTAAGATCACATCCCGTCTTTTCCGGATATGCAGTATCGGCAGTTTCCTCCATCCAGTATCCTGGCACCGTACGTCAAGTACTACTGGACCCTGGCCATGGATGCGGACCATCACGATGTGATCTACCCCTCCGGCCATGTTGAGCTCGCCCTTAATATTTCAGATGGAAAGGTCATTACAATTCTGGGCGACAATCACATCAAAATGCCGAACGTGGAAGTGTTCGGGCAGCTGACGGCACCCGCTCATATTGTAGCAACGAAAGGCACCACCATCCTTGTGGTCCGGTTTCACGCGCATGCCAGCGCACTTTTCTTTCCCAATCAGGCCTCTGATTTTACCAACGACTCCATCGACCTCAACGATGTTTTTCGCGGTGAACCTGTTGAGCTCCATGATCGTGTGATGGAGCAAAACAGCATCGAGCATAAAATCGATGCGTTGGAGAAATTTCTCATCCGGAGGCTGATCCGGAATGACAAGAACCAGGGGAAGCTGAAGCTGGTGGAAGAGATCTGCCGCCATGCCATGAACAGCGGGGAAGTATTCAGCGTGGAGAGCCTCGCCTCGCATTACGGTTTTTCTGAACGGTATCTTCAGAAGTTGTTCCTTGATTTTACGGGCGTCAGCCCCAAGAGCTTTTTCACCATTCAGCGCTTCAACCGGAGCCTCGAGCTTCTGAAGTCAACCACCTTGTCGCTTACAGCCATAGCCCACGAGTGCGGCTATTACGATCAGGCGCATTTTATCCGTGAATTCAAGGCATTTACCGGCATCACCCCCTCGCAATTCAGCAGGCCGCAGATCGCCGTTAAGGTATTTTAAACCTGTTCGCTTTTTTACAATTCGCGGACCGGGCGATTTATTTTCTTTGCTGAAGATCAAAATGGAAGGAATTATGATGTACAGGAATTATTTCACGGTTTTCAAACGCAGCTTTTTAAAGCAGAAAGGTTATTCGTTTGTCAGTGTATTCGGGCTTGCCATCGGTATTGCCTGTTTTCTCCTGATCAGTTTATATATCCGCGATGAATATAGCTTCGATCGCATGCATACGAAGGCAGGCCGGATCTACCGGATCCACGAGATCTTTCAGGCCGACGGTGTGGGCGAACGATCTGCCAGCCAGCCTTTTCCGGTGGCGGAAGCATTGCAGAACGACTATGGCACACAGATCGAGAGGGTGGTACGGTTCTTCAATTTCCAGGCACCTACGCTAGCCATATCCACCATCGATCATCAGAAGGAGTTCAACGAGTCGCGGTTGTTCTTCGTAGACTCGACGGTTTTTGACGTGTTCGATTTTCGTTTGTTGCAGGGCGATGCCAGCACTGCGCTCAACGATGTGAACACAGTGGTGATCACCGAAAGCACCGCGAAAAAATATTTCGAAGGAAAAGATCCCGTGGGGCAATACCTGAGATTCCAGGGAACCACCAACCTGCTGGTGACAGGTGTGCTCGCAGATATTCCGGACAACACACACTTCCAGTTCGACTTCCTGGTGTCTTTTGAAACGCTCGCCGACCTTTATAACCCAGCCGTTCCCCAGCGATGGCACTGGTACTGGAATCCCTGCTGGACCTACCTGCTGCTGAAAGATGAAGGCGCGGCGCAAGGGCTGCAGGCGGCGATGCCAGCCTTCGTTCAGAAATATTTTCCGGAATTTGTGCGCAATGACATTACGATGGAGCTGGTACCCCTGACGGACCTGCACCTGAAGTCGCACATGGACTATGAGATCCAGCCCAATAGCAGCTTGACCACGGTTTATGTATTTGCTTCCATCGCTTTCTTCGTGCTGGTGATCGCGTGCATCAACTTTGTGAACCTGAGCACGGCCCGCGCGGCGAAACGTGCCAAGGAAGTAGGCATGCGCAAAACACTTGGCAGCCAGAAAGCGCAGCTCGTAGGCCAGTTCCTTTTTGAATCCATTATGGTGTCGTTGCTGTCCGTAGTGATCGCTGTGCTCATGGTGGGCGTTGCCTTACCTTTCTTTAATGCTTTCGCGGAAAAAAGTATCGGTATCCATGTTCTCCTCGAGCCGTTTTATCTGTGGTTGCTGATAGCGCTGCCGTTAGTAGTAGGCGTTATATCGGGAATGTATCCGGCATTTGTTCTATCGTCGTTCAGGCCGATCACGGCGTTGAAAGCGAATACCAGTCTTGAAAAGGGCGCGATGTTCAGGAAAACACTGGTGGTGGTGCAGTTCACACTGTCGATCATTTTGCTTATCGGTACAGGGGTTGCCATCGACCAGTTGAACATGCTGCGCAACAGCGATACCGGCTTCACCCGCGAGAATGTGATCATGATCCCCGTCTCACGCTCTCCCGTAGCGCGTAATTTTGAGTCGCTGCGCACAGAGCTCCTGCGCGATGAGAACGTTCTCAGCGTCACAGCGCTGGAAGAAGTAATGGGCGCCAAACACCAGGTAGGCAATTACCTCATCGAAGGTATGCATGAGTCGAAGCCTTTCCCCCGCCTTACCGTGCGTCACGACTTTATCAAAACATTCGGCATTCCGCTGGTTGCCGGTCGCGACTACTCTGAAGATGTGGTTACGGATGATTCCCTGGCCTTGCTGGTAAATGAGTCGTTTGTGCGGCAGATGGGATGGAGCTCCAATGAAGAAGCCATCGGTAAAAAATTCGATAACCGCCCGGACCATACCATCATCGGCGTGGTGAAGGATTTTAATTTCACCTCACGGCATCAGCCCATCCGCCCGCTGGTGCTCAAGCTCAACCTTGCGCCACAGGCATTCGATGTGCTTATCAAATACATGGCGGTGCGGGTCAGTGGCAAGGATGTGGACGAAACCGTTCAATGGATCGAGAAGCAGTGGAAGGCGCAGATGCCCGGATGGCCCTTCGAGTATTTCTTCCTTGAAAATAACCTCGAGCAGCTTTACAAGGCTGAGAACAAGATGAGCACCATCACGCTGATCTTTTCGGGTCTCTCGATTTTAGTGGCCTGCCTGGGATTGTTCGGCCTTTCCACGTACACGGCAGAGCAGCGCAAGAAAGAAATGAGCATCCGCAAGGTGCTGGGCAGCTCCGATACAGAGATCTTCATGCTGTTCTCAAAAGATTTCTTCAGCCTCATCCTGATCGCAAATGTGGTGGCGTTTCCGCTGGCTTACTTCCTCCTGAAGCAGTGGCTTGCGGGTTTTGCTTACCAGGTAGGCATCAACCTCGCTTTATTTGTTGTAGCTGGAGTCATTGCGGCAGCCATCGCGTTCTTCACCATTTGCTACCAGGCCTTGCGCACCGCGCGCAGCAACCCGGCGGAGGTGTTGAAAAAAAGTGAATGATCATACAGGCTTATTCATGACGCATAGACACGGATGGGTTTGTGCGAGCCGCCCGCAGTGATTCAAATCCAACCGTGAAAACGGTAACGAATAAAATGAGCAGGCATGCCCAAAGCAGGTACCAGCCACCGATCTCGGCTTTGTAGACGAATGCTTCCATCCAGGAATGTACGGCTACAGCGGCGAGCGGAATACCGATGAAAAATGCAATGAGCGCGAGCCTTACATAACGTGAGGTAAGCATCAGCAGGATCTGCAACGTTGACGCACCCATCACTTTGCGGATGCCGATCTCTTTGGTTTTTTGTTCTGCCGTAAAAGAGGCAAGTCCAAACAGTCCGAGGCATGCAATGATCATGGCCATGCCGCCCAGGTAGTTGAACAGCTTCGCCATCTGCCGTTCGGTTTGATAGAGTCTTCCGAACTCTTCATCCATGAACCAGTACTGGAAGGGTGTTGACGGATAAACCTGCTTCCATACGTTTTGCAGATGATCAAGCGTTTCAGGGAATTCATCACCCGCCAGCATCACGTACATCATCTCAGCGGAGCGCCACTGGCCACCGATCGCAATGGGTGAAATGGCCTTTCGCACCGAGGCATAATTGAAGTCTTTGACCACACCGATCACGTTGTACTTCATGGTGACGGGCTTCGGTATTCCCTGCACTTCTATGTAATACGTACCTTCTGCCTGAAGCCCGAGGGCCTTTTCCGCTGTAACGCCAAGGTCTTTCACGGCCGTTTCATTGAGGATGATGGCCAAGGTATCTGATGGATTGTTCACAGAAAAATTTCTTCCAGCAACAAACTCGAGCCGGAACATTGAAGGAAAATCGAAATCAACATCGAGACGGTCCCAGTTGCGCTGCGTTTCATCAAGCTCGCGGAATTGAAAAGCCCTGCCCATGAAGCCGAAGTTCTCGCGCCGTGGCAGGTGTGGACCTGTTGAAATTTCTTTAACGCGGGGATCCTGTTGGGCGATCTGTTTGAAGCCGGCGATCTTTTGGCGGGCCACCGCGTCGCCCAGGCGTACCGTGACGATCTGGTCTTTGTACCGGCTCAACTTGGTGTGATCGATAAAAGCAAGCTGGTGATGGATGACGTACGTTCCGGTGATGAACAAAAGGGTGATGCTGATCTGAACAACGACCAGGGCTTTCCTGAAATTTTCAGGCGCACGCCCAACCGTAAATGTGCCTTTCAGCGCTTCCATGGGCCTGAATGATGACAGATAAAGTGCAGGGTAACATCCCGCCAGGGTACCCACCGTAACGAACGCTGTCAACAGCAGATACACGGTTTTGGTTTGCAGCAGGTGTGCGAGGCTGAAGTCTTTTAACGTGAGCGCGTTGAAGTAAGGCAGTAGTATCACCAGCAGTGTGATGGCGATGATCAGTGCGATACCGGTCATGAGCAACGATTCACCCAGGAACTGCATCACGAGCATTCCCCTGCCGGCACCCAATGTTTTGCGTAAGCCTACTTCTTTCGATCTTGAAATGGAACGGGCCGTGGCAAGGTTCATATAGTTGATACAGGCCATGCCCAGGATCAGCAAGGCAATGGACCCAAAGATGTAAAGGTGTACCTTATCACCGGGTGCGTCCAGCTCGAACATGAATCCCTCCGTAAAATGGACATCCCGTAACGGTATGAGTATGGGATGCATGACCTTGGCGAACTCACCCAGGTTCCGGTTGAAGATCTCTTGCAGTGCTTGCGATACTTTGGCAGGATCCGTGCCGGGTTCCAGGGTGACAAAGGAGTAGGAGAACGAATCCATCCACGAGTTGACGCGATCTTCATTGTTTCTTTTCCAGAGTGGATCCAGCGCCACACTGCTGGCAATGAAGTCAGGTTTGAAGTGTGTGTTGGACGGGGCACGTTTCATCACCGCACCCACGATGAGTTGAAATTCCATACCATCGCGCATATAGATGATCGGTTGACCCACGGGATCATCGGCACCAAAATATTTATGGGCAATGGTTTCGTTGATGATCACATGCTTCGGATCAGACAGGATCGTTTTTACATCGCCCCCAGTGATCAATGGAAGCGAAAAAATATCGGTAAAGTTGGGATCAACCCAGAAGAACTGCTGTTCTACGAACACGTGATTTGGATCGCTGGTCCTGACGTTTCCCGGATAACCGAACCGTGAGAACCGGGTTACAGCTTTGATCCCGGGCATGGATTCTTTGAGCTTGATACACCAGAGCCCCGCGGCCCGGGCATCCCTGCCTTCTTTTCCGTCGAACCCCTTGAACGAATAGCTGATGCGATATACGTGGTCTGCATCGGGATGGAACGAGTCATAGGTGGCTTCATCGATGAGGTACAAGGCGATCAGCAGAAAGCCCGTGAGACTGATGGCCAGCCCGGAGAGGTTGAGGATCGATGACGACTTGCTGCGAAGCATATTGCGGAAGGCGATGATAAAAAAGTGACTGAGCCTGTCGCGGTATGGAAGCGATGGGGGAGAAGGTTTCCTGGGTTCTGACCGTCTTGGGTTGATGGAATGCAGCACATCCGTCCAGTAATATAATTTTGCCCTGAACGGCCCGACAGTTTCAACACGCTCCCGGAACAATTCATAGAGGTCGCCTTCAACCTCTTCCACGAGCTCGGCATGGCAGAACCATTGTAATATTTTTGTTGCGAAGTAGGGCGGATGGTATTTCATAAAACAGACATGAGATTTGAGATATGAGTCCCGATAGCTATCGGGATGAGACCCGTTACACCTGACAGTTAGCTGCGCTGAAGTAAAATTTTGGGAAGCTGTGCCCACATCTGCTTGCGGATGGCCTGCGCTTCGCGTAAAGCGTTCATGCCAGACGAGGTGAGCGTAAACAACCGCTTCCGTTTTCCGCCTCGCACTTCTTCCGCTTCACCAAACTTGGACGTGAGATATCCCTTCGCCTCGAGGCGGTGCAGTGCGGTGTGCACAGCGCCGATATTCACATTACGCCCGGTCTGGTTTTCAATTTCCTGGCGGATGCTTACACCATACGCCCTTCCATGAAGGATGCCGGCAGCAAGCAAAACGATCTCCTCGAATTCTCCCAGATAAGTTCCTTTCATAAACGGAGTGGTGAAGTAATATATTATTTATAAATGTATATATTATAATTCACATCTGCAATGCCAGTATGCCGCAGATGAGCGAGAGGTTGAACCCCACACCGGCACCGGACAAAGTTGTCCGCCAATGAACATTTGAGCCAACCGATCGAAATGTGAAACTTCATTTTAAGCTGTGCAGGACGCATTTTTCAATCATGGCAGGCTATTTGTTCGACAAAATCAAATGATATTATGAGACGTACCTCCTTAGGTGAGCTGGAAGAGCTGGTGTTGCTGATCATCGGTGTGATCAAGGACGATGCCTATGGCGTGAACATCACCCAGGCGCTTGAAAGGGAAACCGGCCGCACCGTTGATTTCAGTACCGTTCACACCACGTTGAAACGCCTTGAAGAAAAAGGATTTCTGAGGTCGGTAATGTCCGGCGCTACCGCAGAACGGGGTGGCCGGCGAAAACGGATCTTCTCCATTACCGCCTATGGTTACAAGGCCCTGCGCGAGAGCCAGGAGATCCGCATGCGCCTGTGGTCGTTGATCCCGTTGAAATTCAAACCCAGCGGCGTATGAAACATGAGAGAGATCTGTATGCTCCGCCAAAGTGGGCGCAGTCTTTACTGCGGTGGCGGTGCCCGAAGGAAAGCCTGGAAGAAGTGGAGGGCGATCTTCAGGAGCTTTACCTGTACTGGGTCGATACCGTAGGTGTGGCAGAGGCCCGTAAACGTTATGTGCTGAACGCCATCCGCCTTCAGAGGCCTTTCCATTCAAAGAATTCCCGCACTTCATCCATCAATCATAAAGACATGTTCCAGCATTACATCATGGTAGCGTTCCGAAACCTCGTGCGCAGCCGATCATTTTCACTCATCAATATATCAGGGCTCGCTTTTGGCCTGGCGTGCAGCCTGCTGATCTTTCTCTGGGCACGCGATGAGCAAAGTGTAGATCGTTTTCACACAAACAACAAGTTATTGTATCGCGTGTACCTGCGGCAGGTCTATGACGGACAAGCGCATGCCGATTATCATACACCGGCCCCGCTACCCGCAGAGCTGAAGAAGATGATCCCGGAAATAGAATATGCCACCGGTTTTGTCAAATTCTTCCGGCTTAGCTTACAGGACGATATTTATGAAAGCTTCAGCGTAGATGATAAAGTTTATAAGCTGAAAGGCAGTCGTGCAGAAGAGGACTTCTTCAGTATGTTCAGTTACAAGCTCCTGTACGGTACACCGCAAACAGCATTGAGTCGCCCGGAGAGTCTCTGCATGTCTCGCAAGATGGCGGAGCTTTTCTTTGGCAGCGTGGAGGCAGCTGTTGGGAAGACGGTGCGCTTTGATGGCAGGACCGATGTGACGGTGACCGCTGTTTTTGAAAACCTTCCTCCGCAGGCGTCAGACCAGTTCGATTACCTGATGAACTGGGATGCGTGGGTGGCGGAAAATCCGTTCAAACAAAGCTGGGGGCATTTCGGTACGTTGTCATTCATCCAGCTCCGACCCGACGCCGATCCGGTGAAAGTGGAAGAGAAGATCAAAGATTTTCTGAAAACATACCTCAAGGGCATGTCTGATAACCTCAGGCTTGAGCTGGGCCTGCAGCCTTTCGGCGATCAGTACCTGTATGGTGATTTTGAGAATGGCCTGCCTGCGGGTGGGCGCATTCTCTATGTGAACCTGTTCATGGGCGTCGGCATTTTTATCCTGCTGATTGCCTGTATCAACTTTATGAACCTGGCCACAGCACGCTCTGTGAAGCGCGCAAAAGAAGTAGGTGTACGCAAGGTGGTGGGCTCGTCGCGGCTTCACCTGATCTACCAGTTTATCGGTGAGGCTATGCTGCTCACATTGATGGCGGTGTTACTTTCATTGGCGCTGGCCGCCCTGAGCCTGCCCGCGTTCAATGATCTGACTGCGAAGCAAATGGCCATCCCTCTGCGGGAACCCTTGTTTTACCTTTTCATGCTGGGGCTGGTGTTGCTGACGGGATTTATTGCCGGCAGCTACCCGGCGTTGTTCCTTTCATCGCTGCAACCGGTAAAAGTGTTGAAGGGCCACTTTCGTTTCAGCTTCAGCGCGGCGGCATTCAGAAAAGGCCTGGTGGTGTTTCAATTCGTGCTGTCGATGCTGCTGTTGATCTCCACGCTTGTGGTTACGCGCCAGACGAATTATCTCCAGTATAAAAACCTTGGCTATGACCGTGAGAATGTGTTGTACATTCCTATTGAAGGAAACCTGATCACGAAGTATGCGCTGTTCAGGGAAGAAGCTTCCAAAATACCTGGCATCAAGATGGTGGACCGCAGCAGCCAGTTCCCCCATGCCATGTCGTTCAGGGTAGACGCTGTGCAATGGCCGGGCCGGGACCCGAACAAGGTGATCAACTTTGCAGTGTCTTCAGTAGGATATGATTTTGTAAAACTGATGAACCTCGACATTGTGAACGGGCGTGATGTTGACAGGTATAACAGGACCGATTCCGTGGGCTTCCTGGTCAACGAAGAGGCTGTGCGGCAGATGGGTGTGAAAGATCCCATCGGAATGGAGATCAGCGTCTTCGGGAAACAAGGCCGCATCGTTGGCGTGCTGAAAGATTATCACACCAACACCCTGCATCAGGCCATCGATCCCGTGGTGCTGGATGTAAAGGAGTTCCTGAATTTCGGAACCGTACTGGTTCGCACGGAGAAAGGCAAATTAAAAGAAGCGCTGGCGGGCCTCGAAAAAGTATACAAGCAGATGAATCCCGGTCACGCGTTCAACTTTACGTTCATGGATGAGCAATACGGTAAACTGTATAAAAGTGAGCAGGTGGCGAGCAAGCTTTCATATGTGTTCACGTTGCTCGCCATTGTTATTTCATGCCTGGGATTGTTGGGACTCTCCATGTTTGCCGCCGAGCAGTGGAAAAAAGAGATCGGCATCCGCAAGATCCTCGGCGCTACGCTGCGTCACATCATGGCAAGGTTCTCCGGAGATTTTGTAAGACTGGTGTTGCTTTCCATTGTCATTGCAGTGCCCCCTGCGTGGCTGGCTATGAACCAGTGGCTTCAGAACTTTGCTTACCGCATCGACCTGGCGTGGTGGATCTTTGTGCTCGCAGGCATCATTGCCCTGGTTGTTTCCTTGCTGACGGTAAGCACGCAGGCGGTGAAGGCGGCGCTGGAAAATCCCGTGAAGAACCTGAGAAGTGAATAGTTTGTTTATCAAAGCAACGGGCGCAAAGCGATCAGAGCCTTGCGCCCGTTTTTTATTTTTAGCGATCAGAAAGTATAACGCAGGGTGACGCCGTATGTTCTCGGATCTCCCAGCACACCGGCATAGTGCCCGGCATTGCCAGCAGCGGGCAGGAGTTGTTCAAAATAGTCCTTATCCGCCAGGTTCCGGCCCCAGAAAAAGAATGATACCCCCTCCGTTGCGCGGAAGCCCACCCGCGCGTTGAGCAGCGCATAGCCTTCAATGTTCAGGTATTGCGAAGGCGAAGGACTCGATGAGAAGGAAGAGCGGTAGTAGCTATCGATGGCCAGGAAAAGCTTGGCATCGCGGCCGGAGACCTTCAGCGGGTTGGAGAGGAGCTCGCCACCAAGAGAGCCGGCCCATTCGGAGATGCCGGGAAGGTCGCCTCCTGAAATGTCTTTGAACGCATTGGTCGCGCCGGTTTCTTCCAGCGGTACCGGTGCATTGGTGAATGAAACGTATTCGCCATCGGTATACGCAACAGCGCCGTAGATGGAAAGATTTCTGCCGATCCTGGTGCTTCCGTCAAGCTCGATGCCGAGCACCCTGACCTCTTCGGCGTTGGCTAGATAACCACGGTTCACACCCACCTCGGCCGTCTGCACTTGAGTCTGGTAGTCGGTAACGTTGGTATGATGGAGCACGAGGTTCAGGGTTGAGCGCTGGTTCGGTGTGGTCTTCACACCTATTTCGAAGTGTTGCACATATTCGGGTTTGATCTGCGCCAAGTTGGTCATCACTTCACCGTTGCTGGTGGGAAGACCGCCCAGGTTCACACCCACGGGCTTGTAGCTGGTAGAGAAAGTGGCGAAGGTGTTGACACTTTTCACCGGTTTGTAAGCCACCGTGAGCTGGCCCGATACGTTCGATTCGTTCACGTCAGCTGTAAAGGCCTGGTCGGTATACACAACACGTTTCAGCGCGATGAGGGCCGGATCGTCAGTTTGCAAACCACCATAGGTCTGGCGGTCGTAGTCCACTTCCTTGCGATCGTAGTTGTACCTCAGGCCGGGCAATACGTGCAGCCGGTCCGTGATGGCCCAGTCTGCCTGCGCAAAAACGGCGGCGCCTAATGTTTTGAGATTCGATCTTGTTTTGATGCCATAGCCATCAAGCAAACCAGGCGTCTGCCACAGGTTGCTGGTGGAGTTTTGTGAAAAGCGCCATTGTGCCGAGCCTGATTCTTCAATGTGCACGGGATCGGTGTTGAGGTCCTGGCCGATCACGAAGACCCCGATCACACCACTGAGGCGTGAAGAGATATCTCCCGCGTAACGGATCTCCTGCGTCCATTGCTCATGCGTGGAGGTGGCTTGCGACAGGGAGAGCACCGGCAGCCCGGTAAAGTCACGGTCGTTCGAGGGATCCCAGTTCCAGTAACGCCATGCCGTGGTAGAGGTCAGTGTTCCGGACCCGATCTTGGCGTCGATATTGAGCGATACGCCACCGAGGTCGTTGCCCGATCTCCAGGGTGTGTCGTGGTCTATCCAGCGATCGAAAGGATTACGGCTGGCCGGACTGTAGTTGAGGTCTGCGATGATCTGCTCGAACTGGCGGTATGCAGGGCGTTGTGTGGTAACGACGCCGGCCAGCACCTGCGCATAGCCATCGGGATGCTGACGTGTGTTGTCGCCTGTCAGGGTGATCCGCAGGTTGTTCGAGGGCGCGTACAGTAACTGCGCCCTGAAGCCGAGGTTATTGAGATCGTTCACATGCTTTTGTGTGGTCACATTGTACAGCAGGCCATTGCGCTGTGTGCCGGAGAAAGATACACGTGCGGCAAGGGTCTTGCTCAACGGACCAGTGATGGAGCTTTTGGCCTGGATGTAGCCGTAGTTGCCATAGCTCACCTCGAAATTCACACCCGGTGTAAAGCTGGGCGCACGGGTAGTGACGTTGAAGGCGCCCGCGGTAGTGTTTTTACCGAAGAGTGTTCCCTGTGGTCCGCGCAGCACTTCCACCTGCTCGATGTCAATGAAGTCAAGCGTTGTTGCGGCAGGACGCGCATAGTATACACCATCTACATAAAATCCTACTCCGGGATCGATGCCGTCATTGGTGAGCCCGAAAGTGGAGCCCAGTCCACGGATGTTAAGCGTGGTATTGCGGGGGTTGGATGAATAGAGCTGTACTGTGGGAACCAGTTCCTTGACACGGTTCACATTGAAGGCACCCGCGTCTTCAACGAGGTCGCCACTGATCACCGAGATGGGAATGGGTACCTCTTGCACCGTCTCGCTTCTGCGCCTGGCGGTAACCACTACTTCAGAGAGCAGGTTATCGTCAACGAGTGTGACCTCCAGGGGTTCTTCAGGCAGCTCGAACACCTGAATATCTTTCTGGCCAAACCCGGGTGAGTTGATCCTGATGGAGAATGGAAAGTCCTTAGGCGAGGCAAAGCTGAACTGGCCGCTGGCATCCGTCACAGCGTAAATGTTGGTGCCTTTCACGATCACCGTTGCGCCAACAATGGGCGCGTCATTATTATCCCTGACCACGCCCGCCACATTATTCTGTGCCAGCGCGGCGTTGGCCCACAGCAGCAGTGAGAGGAAAAAAAGGTAAAAAGATTTCATACGATTTAAGGGGTTAAGGTTATGCGTTTGGTTAAGTTATTTTCCGCGCTTGGTGGCGAATTCGTTGAATTTTTCTTTTTCGAAACGTTTGGCTTCCGGCGTCAGGTAGCCGAAGTCATGCAGGTAGGTCTGCCCATTTTCATTCACCCACTTTAAAAAATCGATCGCCTCTGCACTCGCATGCTGTTTGTCAACGGAAAGGTGGAGGTATTCAACAGGGATATTTTTGATGTCGCCAGGCTCCGTTGCTTCAAGCTGTTCAATGACCTTATCCAGTGTATCGTAGAATTTTTCGTTGTCACTCACCTTTCCGTTGCCATTGAGGTCAACAGGCAATACGGTGAGGCCCTCAACAGGCTTGCGGGTTTGCTCGTCATAAGCCAGCGGAAGCGGGAGGTAGGTTACGCCTGTTGAATCGCGCAGCAACGCTTTCAATAAATGAGAATCGGCGCCGGCGATGGCGTTGCCCTTGATATCTTTTTGCTGGTATCCGAAGTATTTGGTGAAGACAATGGGAACACCCGCCTTCTGCAACCTGGTGTAAACTGTAAAGGGAGCTTTGATGGGCTTCTGCTTTTCCTTATCGGCAAAGATGTCGTGGAAGAAGATCTGTTTGATGAGGTCGGCGTCGAGACCTTTCTCGCTGTACGTTTTAGCAAAGGTTGACCGGGCTGTGGCTACAGGAAGGATCGCATAACGCCCGATGTTAATGTACTCGCGGGTCTTACGGATCGCGTCTTCCTGTTCATAAACTTCTGCGAGGATATCATATTTAAGCGGATCGGCCGAACCTCTCGATTCAATGATCAATTGTACATCGGGCTTCACTTTATTATAGTCATCGATCCATTGCTGCACCAGCTTGTAAGAGAAGCGCGCTCCTGTGATGATCACGATCTTCTGGGCGGCACGGGCACCTGGATTCAGATCGGTCTTTCCGGCGCTGGCCAGTGGTTCAGGGCTTTGCGCTGCCAGCGAAAAAGAGAACAGCAAAAGTGCTGCGGTGATGGTTTGGTGGAATGATAACATAAACTCTATAGGTTAAATAGATTTCTAACAAATGTATGACTTATATCTACTAAATCAATAGACATTACGGAGGAATGAACAAATTGTTACCCGATGTGTTAAAAAAGGCCTTGAATTGCGTTAAAAAAGGCTTTTTCTATACTGACCTCACTTTCAAGAAATCCCGCATCCACAGGCTGAACAGGCAAATCCAGGTGCCTCGGCTATCGAAAAAAGAAACTAAAAACTATAATGTCTATTGATTTAGTAGATATTGGTATTATGTTTGTATCGTATTGATCGACGATAAGAATCTGCAACGTAAACTTTAAAAGACCATGGCACTACCAGCATCTTTACCCCTCGAGATCCAACCGCTGAAGGCTTCACAAAGCGGTGATGTTTCGTCTGCGGAAGAGCGTGCGGTGAACGACCGCTTCTATTTGCAATCCCTCGTAACCGAAGACCGTTTTTATGATCAGCCCGCGGCGTTCTATTATAAGGATCAGGTCAGGTTTTGCTTTACAGCGACCCCGGAATTTGCTGCTCACTTCATATTGATCAAAGGCCTGGTTGAGTTTCACCGGTCCAGGCATTTGCAGTTCACGTTCGATCTCAATAAAAAACAATTCGAGGCAGACCTTGCGGTGACGCATGTGGGAGCGCTGCATCAATTGCTGGAAGTGGTGTATAGTGAAGTGCTTCGGGAGATCCGGTTTAAAGCTGCGTTGAAGAAAGCGATCCTGTTTGAGGAACGTTACAGGCAGGCGTGTGCCGAAGTATATACTTTTTCATAATTGAATAGTTGTTTTGAGTGGATAAGGGGAGTGCCCGCCAGGGCATTTCTCTTTTTTTAAGTGTAATGAAGATGAATAAACCTGTTGAGCCTCTTTATAATCAGGTCTACGTTGATACCGGCGATGGCCAGCCCGTTGTATTGTTGCATGGATTGTTTGGCAATGTTGCCATGTGGCGGCAGACCATCCAGGCGCTGCAGGATAGCTATAGGGTTATTGTGCCGCGGCTGCCTTTGTTTGAAGTACCCGTTCACCTGGCAAACCTGGATTATCTCCTGGAGATCCTCCATGATTTTCTCGACTGGCATCAGCTGACCGATGTTACTTTCGTGGGCACGGATATCGGCGGACAGATCGCCCTGTGTTATGCGCACCTCCATCCGGAGCGTGTGAAACGGATCGTGTTATCCGGGAGCTCGGGATTGTTTGAAAACCTGCCGGTGGCCGAAAAGGATTACGATAAGGACTTCAACTCGGTGCATCAGCAGGTGAAGGAGGCTTTTTACAGGAAAGACTTCGCCACACCCAACCTGGTAGACAAGGTTTATAAAACCGTTAATACCTTTTCAAAGGGATTGCACATTACGTCACTGGCACGTTCATCGCGCAAAGCGGACATTTCGCGGTTCCTTCACAAGCTCGATACACCGGTGCTGTTGATCTGGGGCCTTCAGGATAAGATCACACCTCCCGAAGTAGCGCTGCATTTTCACGACCTGCTGCGCTTCGGCACCGTTCAGTTCATCGATGCCTGTGGCCACCTGCCCATGATCGAGAACCCGGCTTTGTATGTGAAACACCTGCGCTCGTTTCTCGAAGCGTAACTCAGCAACCACTTCTCGGATAACCCATACGTTAACCCGTAACGACTCTCTTTTAGCTTACTTTTTACCGTTTCCCCTGGGGATCAACGATCGATATGACTTTCTTTGTAAGGGAAATTGAATGTTCCTGTGATTGATGTTGTGCCACCCTTAATTTGCATGGATCGATGAATTACTCAACACCTGTCATCCTGGAAACCCCGCGCCTTTACCTGCGCCAGCCCCGGGAAGACGACTGGCGCCAACTGCACGCCTACTACGGCGATGCCGAATGTATGAAGTACACCGCTGGAAAAGCCATGACTGAATGGGAAAGCTGGCGCAAGCTCGCCTCACTGATCGGCCACTGGCAGATGCGAAAGTACGGCTCATACGCGCTGGAAGAAAGATCAACCGGCAACGTGATCGGCGTGGCGGGAATCGAGTTTCCCATGGGATGGCCCGACCCCGAAATTCAATGGGGATTGTCGCGCGACTTCTGGAGAAAGGGATACGCCAGCGAAGCCGTGAAGGCTATCAAAAATATGGCGGATGAATTCGTGCCAACGCTGCCACTGATCAGCATCATTCATCCCGGCAATGTCAATTCCACGCATGTGGCCCGGGCAGCAGGAGCATCGTTTGAAAGAGAGTTTTTATTCCGCGACGATACCTGGCACATTTACCGGCATTCCGCGCCTTCCCGATAAAAGGCGTTGAGAAGGTCTGACTATAACTACGCCATCGCTGACCGAAGCATCTCGATGCTTTTGGGCACGGCTGTGAACGGGTCTTCCTTTCCTTCAAACTCCAGCGACACATAGCCCTGGTAGTTGACCTTTTTCAGGATGTCGAAGATCCGTTTGTAGTCAAGGTCGAGGCTGTACCACTCGCCGCCGCCATAGTACGTTTTGGCCTGAACGAAGCTGGTGTACGGCGCGAGCATCTCCAGCTTGCTGTACGGGTTTTCGAGGAAGTTGCCGGTATCCATCATGATGCCCAGCCAGGGTGAATCGATCGCCTTCTTGATCCGGAGTTGCCCCTCAGGCGTGGAGCAGAGCCCCCAGTGATTCTCCAGCGCCAGCAGCACGCCATTTTCTTCTGCGGTGGGCAAACATTGCTGAATGCTGTCGATGCACCATTTGAAGCCATCATCTTCAGCGTAGCCGGGCAGGATCGGCTCAACGCCACGGTTCTTCATCAGCTCGTTAAACGACTTGGTGGTGCCCCAACGTCCTGAGTTCAGGCGCAGGCACGGAATGCCCATCTTCGCAGCGAGCCTGATGCAGCTCTTGGTGTGCTCGATCTCTTTTTTAAGGAATTCCTTGTCTGGCGATACAAAGCTTTGATGGATGGAGAGACAGGTAAACGCGATGCCGTTGATGAACGCGTGGCGCTTCAGTTTCTGAAGATAAGCGTTGTCATCAGCTGCCATCTGGCGGTGCAGTATGTCAATACCTTCCACGCCGATCCTCGCGGCCTCATCGATCACTTTTTCGATCGGGAATTTATCTCCCTTGAAATGCCAGAAGGAGTATGAAGAGACCGACAGCTTGATGCGTGGCGCAGGTGCAGGTGTGCTTGCGAATGAAAGCAGGGGTGTAGCGGCAACAGCAGCACCGCCGGCCAGCATATTGTTGAAGAACTGTCTCCTGGAATGGGTCATAGGTAAAAAGGTTTTATACAATGTATCGTAAAAAGCGCTGGTGATCAAGCTACGTTATACAGCAGGTATTCGCGGCAGATGGGATTGCAGCAGGCTGCCGAAAATAGGGATGGTTCGGCGCTGTTGCTGAACAAACCAGGCCAATGGTTCGAAAGTTGTCCAGAGAACAATGGATCATCAAATTACTTATAATTATGGACCAGCAAAGACAAAAACAAATCGCAAAGGAATGGCACGAGGCTTTTGGAACGGATGCCCTGAAAAACAATTACAATCAATATCTGCACGATAATTTTGTGGCCGACTTTTTTGGAGGTCAACAGGTTGATAAAGCCAGATATATAGAGGAAGATCAGCGATTTGCATCGGCGTTTAAGAATAGCCATATAACCGTGCTGGAACAGATTGCTGAGGATAATAAGGTTGTATCTGTTATGACGTGGACCGCTGTTCAGGTCAACGATATACCGGGCATTCCGGCAACCGGGAGATCATTTGAGATCAGGGGAATTGCCATTGACTATTTCAAAGACGGCAAGGTAATCAAACATTTTCCATTGTTCGATCAGCTCAATATGATGCAGCAATTGGGAGCGATGCCTGAAGCCAACGCAGCTGATAAAAAATAACTGTCTTGCCGCTTAAGGATCGGCTGCTAGGCCTGACAACCGTTTCAGATCCCAATGATTCGGATTGAACAAGGACCACACGGTCAGACACCGGTCTTTGGAAGATAGTTTGCACAGGTTGTAATTGAACTTTGCCTTGTAAAATCAAATTACTATTATTGCAGCCCGTTTTGCCATAAATGCACAAACGGTTGGATTCGGGGTGTAGCGCAGCCCGGTTAGCGCACCACGTTAGGGACGTGGGGGTCGGAAGTTCGAATCTTCTCACCCCGACTGCGCCCGCCTGGCTTCGGCAAGGCGGGCGTTTTTCATTTTAGGCCCTGCTTTCTTCGATTGCCACGCCGGGCTTCGCCGGGCGCGGCCAGACTTCTGTGCTCCGATTCTACATCGGTCTCATTTTCAGCCACTTATGGGTTTTAATGCTCGATTCTCCACCAAACATTAAAAACTGCAAATTTTAATGTCTACGGCCACTTTCAGGCTCTTAAATCGGGATTACCCATTGAGCCCGCCCATTGCAGGCGGGTTTTATTGGTCCGGCGATTAACGTTTGCTGGCCTGGTCCATCATCTTCATCACTTCAAGGGCTTCTTCCAGCGAGCAGGGGTTGGGGCCTTCTCCGCGAAAGAACTTGGTTACTGCCTCGATCATGGGGTGCTGGATGTTCACGGGATATTCCATTTCCAGGGATTCGGTGCCGGCATCGGTCACCAGTGTTATGGTAGACTGACGGAAGAAAGAGAACTGAAGTTTGCCTTTGTCGCCGATGATCTCACAGAGGTCTTCCGTAGCTTTTTCTGAAACATTAAAAGCCCACACGCCATTCATCGCTACATGCTGATCGTACACCGCTTCCACCATGGTGAAGTCAGGCGCTTCATATTGTTTCGACTGATTCAGCGAGCGCCCGTACACCTCCCTGGGCTTACCGAAGATCCAGTAGAGAATATCGAGCTGGTGTGGAGAGAGGTCGTGAAATAATCCGCCGCCGGAGATCTCGGGTTTAATGCGCCAGTTGTCGCGGGTTTGTGTGACGATCTTGCTGGCAGGCGGCTGCAGTGTCCTGAGCGTGACCAGCCGCGCCTGGCCAATGGCGCCCTCGTGAATGAGCTCCTTCACTTTTCTGAAAAGTGGCAACCCCCTCCGATAGTGGGCAACGGAAACTTTATTGTTGTATTCACGGGCATAACCGATCATACGTTCGCACGAAGCGGCGTCAAGGGTTACCGGTTTTTCAACGTAAACAGGTTTGCCTGCCTTCAGCGCCGCCTGTGTGTAAGCTTCGTGCGATGATGGTGGGGTTGCAATGTAAATGGCATTGACCTCCGCATCATTGATGAGCGCGTCGGCATCACTATAGAATTTGGATACCTGGTGTCGTTTGGCATAATCTTCAGCTTTGGAGAGGTCGCGCCGCATGACCGCAGCGAGCCGTGAATGACTCACCTTGTTAAAGGCAGGTCCGCTTTTTACTTCGCATACATCGCCGCAGCCAATGATGCCCCAGTGTATCGTTCCGGTAATTGATCTCATGTTGGTATAAGCACGTTAATTTAACCTCGAATTTTCCATATTCAATGAATCTCACTTTTTCATTAGTGCCTTTTTTCGGAGCGGATGTTGAATCTGTGAATTATAGCGTCTAACTTAGGTAGGTCAGGTCATTCCTTTATACATATGGGCCATCAGGTTCGCAGGCGTACATTCTTATCCGTGCTGGCGGGTGTTCCGCTCGCGGCATCGGCAACGCCCAAGCCAGACGCGGGCCAGGCAAACCATTTGCCTCCGGGCACGCAACGACTGAAGTCCAGCCTCAACGCATATTCGTTCAACAAACCGCTGATGGATGGAACCATGACCATCGACGACCTGCTCGACTTCTGCGCGACAACCGGTTTTGATGCCGTGGATATCACGGGTTACTACTTCAAAGGTTATCCGCAGGTGCCGGCTGACGATTATCTTTTTCATGTTAAGCGAAAAGCTTTCAGCGTTGGCATGGAGATCAGTGGCACGGGCGTGCGTAATGACTTCACCATCGCTGATAAAGACAAACGGCAGCAGGAAGTTGCGCTCGTCAAAAAGTGGGTAGTCGCGGCCGCCAAGCTCGGGGCACCTGTGTTACGCATCTTTGCAGGAACGCAGAAGAATGAAAATTACAGCAAGGCCCAGGTTACGGAGTGGATGCTGAAAGACATCGAAACCTGTGTGGCGTTTGCCCGGGAACACGGCGTGATCATAGGCCTGCAAAACCATAATGACTTTATTCAGACGGCAGACGAAGTGAACAAGATCATCGAGTCTATCAACTCGGCATGGTTCGGCCTTATCCTGGATACAGGGAGCTACCGCGTTCATGATCCTTATGATGAAATTGGAAAATCGGTGAAACATGCCGTGAACTGGCAGATCAAGGAAAAGATCTTTGTCAAGGGCGCGGAAGTGGAAACGGATATCCCGAGGGTGATGGCCATTATCAAAGCCTCCGCGTACAACGGGTACCTGCCCATTGAAACGTTGGGTGAGGGAGACCCGAAGGTGAAGGTTGCTGCCTTGCTTGGTAAATTGAAACGCGCGATGCGTGAGTAAGTCCATAGTCGATGGTCCATGGTCCATCGCTGCGTCGTGTATGGTAACAAGGTCAGCGTTTCGAAGGAAGATTAATGAATAATACACCAGACGTCCATGGACTATCGACCATGGACCATGGACCCTTCGTCAGGACATTATTATAAAACGATTGACAACCTGGATTAAAAACGAATATCACAATAAAAATTTCAGCGATGAACAGCACGAGACGCGATTTTCTTAAGACAACCGGCGCAGCGGCGATCGGGATTGGATTGTTGCCTGCGTTTGCCGGGCGGATGTCGGATGTTTTTGCACCTGCGGGTCTGGCACGTATGAGTCCGGAATCTCAGGGTGTTTCTTCCGCGGCCATCAGCAAATTCATCAACGCGGCCAACGCCTCTGGCTTGCAGTGGCATGGGTTCATGCTGCTGCGTCATGGTAACGTGATCGCCGAAGGCTGGTGGAAACCTTTTGACTTCCAGTATCGACATACGTTGTACTCGCTGAGCAAAAGTTTTACAAGCACCGCCATCGGACTGCTGGTGAAAGAGGGAAAATTAAAAGTTGACGAACCGGTGATCTCGCTGTTCCCGGAAGACCTGCCCGTGGAGGTCAGCGACAACCTGAAGCAGATGAAAGTAAAACACCTGCTAACGATGAACACCGGTCACGGCGAAGATACCACGGGAAAGATGCGGGAAGGCACTGCCCCCTGGACGAAGACCTTTCTTTCGCTGCCCGTGGAACACGCTCCTGGTTCGCATTTTTTGTACAACACAGGCGCCACGTACATGCTGGGCGCAATCGTTCATAAAGTAAGCGGGCAAGACGTGGAAACATTTTTGTCGTCACGTTTATTCAAGCCCCTGGGTATTACCGGGTATGACTGGGAAAAATCGCCGCAGGGTTTGAGCGTGGCAGGGTGGGGGTTGCGCATTACCACTGAGGACATTGCCAAGTTCGGGCAGCTGTATCTGCAGAAAGGAAAATGGAACGACAAAACGATCCTGACTGAAAGCTGGGTGAATGAAGCCACCAGCGCGCAGACCACCTCCAATCCAGGCGATGGTGACTGGAGCCAGGGATACGGCTACCAGTTCTGGCGCTGCAAGCCCGGTTTCTTCAGGGGCGACGGCGCCTTTGGACAATACTGCATTGTGATGCCGCAATACGACGCGGTGCTGGCCGTGAACAGCGAGAGCTGGGATATGCAGAAGCAGATGACCATTGCGTGGGAGACACTGTTGCCCGCCATGCAGGCTTCCGCGTTGCCTGAAAGCGCCACTGACCAGCAGCAATTGAAACAGGATCTCGCCAACCTCAGTCTGCCCGTTGTGAAAGGTTCAGTCACCTCGGCGCTGGCGAAGAAGTACAATGGCGCCGAGATCAAGTTCGGCAACAATGAGTTCGGGGTTACCTCCATGCAATTGAAGTTTTCTGATGACGGATGTACCTGGACCGCAAAGACGGCAAAGGGCGCTCAGGTGATCAAAACCGGATGGGAGAAGTGGGCCACGAACAAAGAAAGTATGAAGTATCTCTTCAGCGTGGGCAACCGGAATCCCGTACCCTCCAAGGTAGCCGCGACTGCTACCTGGATCAACGAGAACACACTGCAGCTAAACCTCAGGTTTATAGAAGCGATCCACGGCGACAAGATCACCTGTGTATTCGATGGCAATAAAGTTTCCGTTTCTTTCCTGAACAGCGTCTCCGAGAATACTAAGAATAATACCGAGAAGAGGGGAACGCTTGAGGGAACGGTTTAGTTGGTAATCGGTGACCGGTAATCGGTAATCAGGTGATCAGTGATCGGTAATCAGTAAAATCGGTAATAACTCTCAAGACAGGTTACCGAATACCGGTACCATTTTACCGGTTTAAGGCCAGTAAGCAGGTTTGTCGGTGGCGTTTGGAAAGATCGCTTTGCAGGCGTTTACATTACCTGTTTCGGGTGTAAACGCGTAAGGGATGAGGGCGCGGTCTATAAAAACCGACTTTCGCGTGATGCCACACACGGCGAAGATGCCCAGTACTTCATCACTCTTTCCATCAGCCGTAACGATGTTGCCGCGTACTTTCACAGCGCTGGGTTGAAAGATACTGCCTGATGACTCCTGAAGGGTTTTAACCAGCTTCCAGAAATTATAGACTTCCGTAGAGAGGCTGAGCTGCTCGATCTCCACATGGTAAAGATTGATCATGCGCACAGATGTAACAGGTATCTTATGAAGCAACACGTTTTTATACTCGGCGTGCTGTGTGAACTGTGTATTGGAGAGCAGTATTGAATTGTTGTATTCGGTGGGCCAGCATTCACAACAGGTGCAGTCTCCTATTTTCAACAGCTCATCAAAATAGTTGATGTGGCCACTGCACGGTAACGGGTCGGGGATGCGCTCATCGTTGAGGGTTTCATAGTAGCGCAGCTCCGGGTAGGTGCGGGCATGGAACGTTCCCTTGAACCGCCACCGCAGATGGCCTGTGCTTGTCGTGGCGGCCTTCGCGTCTACTGACACGTTGATGGCATCCTGCTTTTCGGAGCCGTCACTCTGATAAACGATGGCGTCGTCTTCGAACTCGGTGTAGATGTTGTCGATAGAACCTGCATCGGTCAGCACCTGCGGTTCGGATCTGTATTCTTTCTGCGTACTGGTAATGATGCGTACGGCGTAAGTTTTGCCCACCTGCGCCTGCCAGTTGTTATAGGTCTGGTACACGCCGCCGCCAGCCTGGTAGAGGTCCCTGACAATGGTACCATCTTCGACGATCGAGACCTTGGCATCCGTGACGGGCACGGCATCGCTGGAAAGCGCATCCGTGCTCACGGTGTGCGAGATCTTAACGGTATAAGGTCCTGGCTCATTGGTTACCATGCCGTCTACCACCAGCTTGTTTAAATTTGAAACAGCGGCTATCTCGAGCGGCTCGATACATCCATCGATCAGCACCATCAACATTGGTATTGCGATCCGAAGAACCTTTGTGCCCATGATCTGAAATATTTTATCTCACCACTTTAAAATACCGGTACGTCTCAAAGGGTACTCCGTCTTCAGTAATACCCGAGACCTTGACGGTATAAGTTCCTGTTCCGTCTGCCGTATAAAACTCAACCGGTGTCTCTTTCGTAGCATAAACGCTGATGCCCGGCTCCCAGTGCAGGGTAGACCGGAGATCGGGTACCCGCTTATCGGAGTCGCCCTGGTGTTGTTTTGTTTTGAAGCGCAACGGTGAGTCTATGCCTTTGATGTTAAGTGAACCTTTTCTCCTGAGCGCTTCCTGGTGAACTTCCGGCGCGCCCGTGGTGATGACAAGGATCCCGTTCTTGCCAAGTATGCCGTACCGTACAAGGGTATTCTTGTCGTGGATCACACCGATGCTCCTGATCATGGAGGGGTTCATGGCCATTAGATAATCGATGCTGTCGGTCAGTACCCCATCGATCACCAGCAGCGGCGATCCCGATGCGAACATAGAAGTACCTTTGATGAAGACACGGATGTCGTCTTTGCCCTGTACTTTTTTCGACTTCACCATGGTGACCGCTTCGCTCAGTATTTCGGCAACGGAAGCAAACTCTTTGAATCGTCCGAGCTCCACCGTGAAATCCGTATCAATGTAATCCTCTGCAATGTCTTCATTTTCTATTACGCGTTGCTCCGAACCTTCATTGCGTTTTTTCTCGTAGTAAGAAAATGATTTGAGGATAGGCACTTTCACCTTCATAAAAGCATGATAAGCGTCATTCTCCGTGCTCTTCATTTTAATAGCGGTATTCCCCATCACAAACGACGGCTCTTCTATGGTGAGCTTGGTATTTTTGATGGTGGTGTTCCTGTAGGTTACGCCGTACAACGCCTGGTCATCGCTGAAGTTTTTAAAGAGTGGAAAATAGAATGCTCCGTTGTTCCGTGTGTAAACGCCATAGATGAAATCGTTCTGGTTGAGCCAGAAGGTGATGAGCGTGGAGTCTTTCGCCGGTTTGCCCTCCTCATCGGTGAGGTGTCCTTTGAGGAAAAGGGCGTTGGAAGTTTTTGGGACCCCTGGTGTTATGGCAAGCATTTGTTGCCAGGTCATTTTGTTCCATTTGGCAGCGATCAGCACATCGTTGATCTCCTGTGAAGAATAGTCGATGTTAGAGAGCGCCTGTGGCAGGGAAAGGTCGCTGTTGAAAAAAACATGGTTGAAGAAGCTCGTGCCTGGCGCTGTATCTTTGAAAAAGTCGTTCCGGTAAACGGTAACGGAAGCGTTGCCCGTATGCAGCGCATTCTCCGTGGAAGAAAGCCTGATGTCTACCGTTACCTTCTCACGGGTGCTGTATTGTTCTTTGTCGAACTGTACATCGATCGCGGGTTTTGACGGCTCGAGAAAAATGAAACGTTCCGCGAGCACATCGCCATCCGCAGTAAACAATGTCAGCCGCGCGGTGCCATAGGTGCACAGCTTGCTGGCGAGGGACACCGACATTTTCGTATTTCTTTTGAAGGAAACCGGTGCGGCGAAACAGATCTGGTCATGCACGTTCATCACCAGGTACAGCTCGGCATCGCGCATGGTGGAGTTCTCCCTGACCTGCAGCGACGCCGTTAACCCTTCCGCATCATTCCCGGAAACCGTCATCACAACGCCATCTTTTTTTGGAGCTTCCAGCGGGAGCCTGTTGCCTTTATATTCTACGGTGTATTGTTTGCCTGCTTCGGGTACGAAAGAGAATTTTCCCCATCCGTGGTCTGTGGCCCGGAACGAAACGATCCTGTTACCATCAGCACTCACATACGCTTCGTCCGAAGCATTCATGCCACTCACGGCTACGGTATTGGAAAGCCCCTCGATCAGCGCGCCGCCTTCGGCAAAGAACTGTAAGGGTGTATTTTTCTCATCTTTCAGCGATTTCTCGCCTGTGATAACAAAAGAGCGCTGAAAGTAAGCAGGTGTTGATGTTTTGTCGGATTCACCGCCATCGATGAAAGCAACCAGTGAATAGTCTCCACCCGGAAGGTCTGCAGGAAAGATGAGCTGGCTGAGTCCCTTTCCGTTTTGCACGAATGTTTTGTTTCGCAAAATGCCCTGTTGCTCCGCATTCACCAGCATGACGTTGATCACGTATTTTCCTTGGGTAAGGAGCCGGCCTGTGGGGGTGAGCACATAAGTTTTAAAAAAGGCTGTATCACCCGGGCTGTATTTCGGCTGATTGAAATCGACGTAGATCTTCAGCGGAGCGTGATAGCGGTAATAGAGCGATAACTGTTGCTGGAGCCGCACGGGGAATTCGGTTTTGCTTGTAAAAGCAACGCCAGACAGGCAAAGCAATAGCATCAGATAAAGATGGAATTTTTTCATGGCCAGTAAGCGGGTTTATCCGTTGCATTTGAGAATACCTCCTTGCACGGGTGGATAATGGCTTCAGCTAAGGGGTTGAGCGAGGTGCGCACAACAGACGGATCGACATACACGGCTTTTCTGGTGATGCCACAAACGGCAAAAACACCCAGCACTTCTTCCTTGTCATCGGTGTCATAAAGATTTCCCCTCACCCTCACCGCACTGGGTTGAAAAATGCTGCCGGCTGATTCCTGCTGGATCTTCACCAGTTTCCAATAGTGATACAATTCAGGTGAAAGGCTGAGCTGTTCTACCTCCGCCCTGTAGAGGTTCATAAACCTGAGGGAATTGACGGGAATTTTGTGAACCGACACTTTTTTATATGTTGCATCTTTCACGATCTGGGTATTAGACAGAACAACCTCGCTGCCCAATTCCGTAGGCCAGCATTCACAGCAATTGCATGGACCGATCTTGCTAAGCCCTCCCGGACCGCCGATGTATCCGCTGCACGGCCACGGCTTGGGTATGCGCTCGCCGGTGTCATTGTTTACCGTATAGTACAGCTCAGGGTACGTGCGGGCATGGTAGACTCCCTTGAACCGCCACCGCAGGTTACCGGCATCAGGGGTCGCGGCTTTGGCGTCAACCAGTATATTGATGGCATCCATTTTCCCGGATCCATCGTCGTTAAAGGTAAAGCCGTCTTCTTCAAACTCGGTATAGATGTGATCGATCGAACCTGCCGATATGAGGGTCTGCGGAACTGACCGAAATTCTTTGTCCGCGCCGGTGATGATCCTTACTTCGTAGGTATTGCCCTCCTGTGCCTGCCAGGTGGCGCTGGTCTGGTATACGCCGTTACCGGTTTCATACAACGGCCTTACTATACTACCATTTTCAACGATGGTGATCGTAGCGCCGCGAACGGGCGGGGCGTCCTGGGAGAATTTATCGGTGCTGCCGGAGTACGTGAGCTTCACCGTATATGGCCCGGGCTCGTTGGTAACCAGTCCGTCTACCACGATCTTGGATAACACGGCCGGCGTAATGTTCAGCGGCTCGATGCATCCATCCGACAGTAACAAGAGAAGGGGTATGATGATTCTCAGTAACTTCATGTTCAAAATTTAAACTGGTACGTGAGCGATGGTACGGCGGTTCCGATCAACGACAACTGATAAGGCTTTAACAACATTCCCGACTGGCTTACGAAAAACACCGAGTACGGATTTTTGCGGCCATATACGTTGTAGATCGAAAGCACCCACGTACTTTCAAATAACCTGTTCTTTTTTCTCGATCCTTCCAACACAAAGGCCACGTCCATCCGGTGGTAGTCAGCAAGCCTGTAGTTATTCCTGGCCGTAAAATCCATGATCATGTTGCCATCCGTTGAGTAGGCAGAAACGGGGATCGACACCGGCCTTCCTGTGTGATACGTGAAGGTTCCTGTGAAGAAGATCCTGCGGGTGATGTTGTAACGCCAGTTGGCATTGAATACGTTCGGTTGGTCAAAGTTGGAAGGATACCAGCTTCCGTTGTTTACAGTTTCAACGTCGAAAGGTCCTTCAACTTTCCGTTTGGATCTTGCATAAGCGTAATTGAACCCGCCCGTGAGCCTTCCCTTGAGCTTATTCACCGTCAGCTCCGCTCCATATGCCCTGGCTTTTCCATTGAGCAGCGCCGTTTCCAGCTGCGGATTCAGGATCAGGTTGGCGCCGTCTTTGAACTCCAGGATGTTGGCCTGCATCTTGTAATACACTTCAAAGGCAAAGTCGTAAACATTGGATTTGGAATTTCTGAAATACCCAACGGAGAACTGGTCCGATCTCACGGGTTTGAAGTAGGTGTTGCTGGCCTGCCAGATGTCTACGGGGGTAATGGTTGCAGAATTGGTAATAAGGTGCACGTACTGATGCATGCGGTTGTAACCGATCTTCAGGGCCGACTGAAGGTCAAGCGTGATGTTGGCGGCAAGCCGGGGCTCGGGCCTGATATAAGTTTTGATGAATTGTCCCGCGCTGTAGGAGGTGGTGTCTGTGGTGTATTCCGGTTCCCGTGGCAGGTCCGGCAGGTAGTGGTATACGTTGCCTGCGCCGAGGCGGTTATAAATGGAAAGCCTGAGCCCTGCTTCGATCTGTACATTACTTCTCCAGTTATAGCTATCGTTGAAATAGAGCGCGGATTCGATGGCAGTTTCGCGTGGCACTGACGCAGGCTTGATCTGTGATTCCTCCGAAGTAGGCGTGATGGTGCCGGGTCTGAACTGGTAATAGGTGGAGTGAAATCCGAAAGACTGTTTGTGCAGGATGCCGTTCCGGTTCACATCGATCTTCAGGGAGGGATATATGACTCCGAAATTAAGATCGAAAGCCTGAACCGGATCATCTTCACTCACCTGGTATCCGTATTGTCCCCAATGCAGCGCGGCCGTATAGAACCACGCATCGTTCACTGTTTTATCGTAACGTACGGTGGCTGCGATGTTCTGCCACTGGTTCACGGTGTCGTTGGCGATTGAAAAACGATCCATGCTGGTGTAGCCGGATACGGTGAGCTTGCTGTGCTTGTCGAGCTTGTGCGCATACTTGATGTTGGCATCGTAAAAGAAAATGGAGCCTTCGCTGATTCCCCTGTACCGGGTTTCCAACTGGTTCAGGATCCAGTCTGAGTAAGACGACCTTACCGAGAAGGCGAGCGAGCTCGTATCTTTTTTGAGGGGGCCATCCAGCACAAGCTCACTCGATACCAGTCCCAATCCTCCTTTACCATGCCACTTGTTGAAATCGCCTTCCTTCGAGGTGATGTTCAATACCGAAGACGTACGTCCGCCGAACTCTGCCGGCACGCTTCCCTTGTAGAAGGCAGATTCCTGTAAAGCATCTGAGTTGAAAGCAGTGAAGAACCCGAGTGCGTGCGATGTGTTGAAGATGGGCGTACCATCAAAGAGCACCAGGTTCTGGTCGGTAGAGCCACCCCTCACATTAAATCCCTGCGCGGCTTCACTGGCCGTGGTAACACCGCTCTGCATCTGGATCTGCTTGATCACATCGGCTTCACCTAAAAATGAAGGTGCCCGTTGCAGCTCTGTTAACTTAAGCTTCGACTGGCCGATGCCTGTATTCAAAATGTTCTGGTCACTGATCACGATCTCTTCCAGCAGGGTAGGCTCAATGATCATCTGCACCTTGAGCTCGCCATTGCCATAAGCCATCACATTCAGCACCTTTTCTTCGTAGTTGACAGACCGCAGGGTGAACAGGTATTCTCCCGCCGGCAGCACCAGGTTGAATTTACCGGCGGCATCCGTTGCAAGCCCGCGGTTGAGCTCGTGAACATAGATCGTTACGCCAGCCAACGGGGCTTTGTTGTCTTCATCGCTCACCAGGCCCTGGATGGTTACTCTTTTGCCTGGCTGATAAGTGTTCTTATTGCCCACCGTGACCCGGTCTATCTTCTTTCGTTCAGCGGTAGCCTTTTTGATCAATGCGTCCCTTTGCTGTGAGTGCGCGGGATTTTTAAAGAAGACCACGGCATAATTGTAGATCACCACAAAGTCGACTCCCGAACCTTCCAGCAGGGTGCCCAGCGTTGTGCGTAACGACACACGGTCTGTGCTTTCGGGCATGCGAAACGGCTCGAGCCATTCGTCAAGGTAATAGAACCGGAGGGTGCTCTTCTGCTCAACGGATGCAAGGAACTCTGTTAATGCCTGATCGGGTGTAGGCTGCTGGAATGTTGAATCTAAGATATCCTGGGCATGGGAGGCTGAAACTGCAAGGAGTAAGAGCAAGTAAAAAAGCAAAATGCGTTTGCTTCCCAGGAATAATAGCTTCACAGGTCTTTAGGTTAATGATCTTAATAGACGGCGATATTGCGAAAAGAGTTACACAATCGGTATACCGCTTGTCAAAATACGCTTTTTATGCGGGTAGTCCCGTATAGGGTTTCGGTTGCATAGGAGAACCACTTCGCGCCGGGAAAGTTGGAATGTGTGCCTTGATTTTTTAAATGTCCGGAAACGGGCTCCCGGAAAAATTTTAAACCGTGAAGGCTATTTTTTCTTTTTCAGTCCGTTGAAGAATTTCACCCAGTTGAACGGGTTGAGGAACGGGTTGGTAACGGGCATGAACTTGTCGTTCTGCGAAGCTGCCCACTGGTTCAGGGCGTAACGCTGATTCAGCGGTCCATCCATCGGCGTGGTTTTCAGGATCAGCGCCAGGAGCTCGGCATTGAGGTTCTTTTCGTCTATGGTATTGTCTGGTGGCAGGTTCAGGGCCAGCACGGCTTCCTTGAACACTTCTTCCGTTGGATAGGGGAGGATCACGATCTCTTTCAGGTACGTTACATCTTCTACCATGGGAACGATGATGGTGAAGAATTCGGTGGCGGTAGCCGGTACAATGTAATGCTGGCGCTTATAACCTACCGAGCTGATGATAATGCTATCGCCCACCAGCACGGGCAGGGAAAAGAAACCTACGGCGTTGGTGGTCACGCCACGGCCTGCTTTGGGGATGTAGACGTGTACACCGGGCAGGGGGCCTGAAACGGTATCCATCACGATACCCGAAAGCTGGATCACACGCTTTTGCTGCTGCGCTTCTGCGTGTTGTGAAAACGATAAACAGCAGGCGAGTGCCAGTACTGTTGCTGCGAGAAATTTGTTGTTTAAGACGTTCACGGCTCCACCATTTAAACCCATCAAATATAAAAATAAGGTCGTTGCCAGCCTAATTTATAACTTTGACCCCATAAATTTAAGATGCTGAATGCGCCTAAAAAGTTTCAATTTAACGCTGGGATCGCAGATTTTTAAGGCATGCGCCGATGAATCCCGGCTTCGTATCCTGCACCTCATTTTTATGAACGGCGAAATGACCATCTCCGACGTGGAAAAAATACTGGATTTTACCCAGGCCAAGTCCTCACGGCACCTGATCTACCTGAAGAACTCGGGCATTTTAACCTTCCGGCGATACAATCACTGGGTGTTTTACCAGATAAAAGACGAGGTTTATGAAATTCTTAAGCAGATTTTTCAGTTTTTAAAAAAAGATCAGCAATTGCAGCAAGACCAGCAGGTTTACCAGACCTTGCACTCCAACCGGGAACTGGCCGTGAATAAGGTTCAGCGCGAGGTGTGGCAAAAAAAATGATCAGACAGATATCCGGGCAGATTCAGCATGCGACCATATAAATGTATTTTTTTCGATCTCGATCACACCTTATGGGATTATGAGACCAACAGTTGTACCACCCTCCGCGAGCTCTACGCCAGTTTCGGTCTTCAGGGCCTGGGCCTGACCGACTGCAGCAGCTTTGAGCAGCAATTCAAACGCGTAAATCTTCAGCTTTGGGACCTTTATGACCGCGGCATTATCGGCAGTGAAGTGATCCGACAGCAACGGTTCAAACAGATCCTGGAACATTTCAGCATCACCGATGACAAGCTCATTGCCGACCTGTCTGTTGCCTACATGGACAGCTGTCCCAAAAAAGGCACGCTGCTTCCGCATGCCCTCGAAACCCTGCACTACCTTTCGGAGCGTTATTCCATGACGGTGGTTACAAACGGTTTCGAGGAGGTGCAGCACATCAAGATGACAGCCGGCAACCTGCATCCGTTCTTCGCGCATATCGTTACGTCGCAGAAGGCAGGATGTAAAAAACCTTCCCGCGGAATCTTTGAGTATGCCCTGAAGGCCAACAATGTTTTGCCGAACGAAGCGATCATGATCGGCGATAACCTGGTGACGGATATTGGCGGCGCGCAGAACGCTTCAATCGATTCCGTATTTTTCAATCCTGAGAAGATTGTACACGAAGTTGCCGTGAAGCATGAGATCACCAGTTTGGCGGAGCTTCAGAACATTCTTTGATTTATTACATTTGTGCCTGCGACCGGCGATCAGCCCGCGGGTGCAACACTGAATAGCGAACTCTAATAACTCACAATTAACCAATAACAACGATGCCGAAAGGATTTTATAATGTTCCTGCCCCGAAAAACGAGCCGGTGCTCAGCTATGCTCCGGGCAGCAAGGAACGTCAGCTATTAAAGAAAGCGTTGGCCGATGCGCGTGCCGTGGAACTGGATATTCCGATGTACATCGGTGCTGAAGAAGTGCGCTCAGGCAAGAAAAAGAAATTGTCGCCGCCCCATGATCATCAGCACGTGCTGGGATATTTTCATGAAGGCGATAAATCACACGTTGAGCAGGCGGTGCAGGCTGCCCTCAACGCCAGGGAGCTGTGGGTGAACCTGGGCTGGGAGCACAGGGCCGCGATCTTTTTGAAAGCCGCCGATCTTCTCGCAGGACCTTACCGCTACAAGATCAACGCCGCCACCATGCTGGGCCAGTCGAAAAATGCCTTTCAGGCCGAGATCGATTCAGCATGCGAGCTGATCGACTTCCTGCGCTTCAACGTGCACTTCATGTCGCAGATCTACCATGACCAGCCGGAGTCTTCTCCCGGTGTATGGAACCGCATCGAGTACCGTGCCCTGGAAGGATTTACTTTCGCGCTCACACCTTTCAACTTCACTGCCATCGCCGGCAACCTTCCCACCAGCATGGCCATGATGGGCAACACTGTAGTGTGGAAACCAGCCAATACACAGATCTATGCTGCCAACGTGATCATGCAGGTGCTGAAAGAAGCAGGCCTGCCCGACGGCGTGATCAACCTTATTTATGTGAGTGGCCCTGATGCCGGTGACGTGATCTTCAGCCACCGCGAGTTTGCAGGTCTCCACTTCACCGGAAGCACAGGCGTGTTCCAGGGCATGTGGAAGACCATCGGCCAGAACATTCAGCAGTACAGGTCCTATCCGCGCATCGTTGGTGAAACCGGCGGAAAAGATTTTGTGATGGTGCACAAGAGCGCTAACGCGAAAGAAGTTTCCACCGCGCTGTCGAGAGGTGCGTTTGAATACCAGGGACAGAAGTGCTCTGCAGCGTCACGTGCCTACATTCCTTCCAACCTCTGGGATGATGTAAAGAAATACATGCTGGAAGACCTGAAGAGCTTCAAGATGGGTGGAACGGAAGACTTCGGCAACTTCATCAATGCTGTGATCGACGAGAAGGCTTTCAATTCCATTACCGGCTACATCGAGAAAGCGCGCCAGAACCCGATGAACGAGATCATTGCCGGTGGAAAATATGATAAGTCGAAAGGATACTTCATCGAACCTACGGTGATCGTATCGAAAGACCCGTCGTCAGTGACCATGTGTGAGGAGATCTTCGGTCCGGTGCTCACCATTTACGTTTATCATTCAGAGAATTTTGAACAAACGCTGGAGCTCGTTGACAGCACATCGCCTTACGCGTTAACAGGTTCTATCTTTGCGAAAGACCGTTATGCCATCGAGCTTGCCGCGAAGAAGCTTACCAATGCCGCGGGCAATTTTTATATCAACGACAAGCCCACGGGAGCGGTGGTAGGTCAGCAACCTTTCGGCGGCGCACGCGGATCGGGCACCAACGACAAAGCCGGCGCCAAAGTGAACCTGCTGCGCTGGGTATCGCTGCGCACCGTGAAAGAGACGTTCGTACCCCCGGTTGATTACAGGTATCCGTTTTTGGATAAGGAGTAGGAGAGTCCCTGATCAAAGAGCGTGCGTTACGTGCCAGAAAATGCATCACTCGAGATCGATTTTCTATGGCACGTGAAATACCAAATACACAATAGCCACGGGTTGAAACCCGTGGCTATTGATATTAAACCCTTTCAGGGTTTCAAGGAGCGTGTACTACGTTCCTTCGGTTCGTGGAAGTATGAATAGCCGCCCGTTTCATCACTCCTGTTCTATAGTCATAGACACGCATCGAGGAGGAACGGCACACTAGTTTATGAATACGATAGGGGACATGCGGCACGTACGATATAAATCCGTGCGATGCCCGGTCATGGCGCATGATGCAGGCGCTATGACCAATGCGCATACATTACGCCTTTTTTGCAGGATGGCCATGACGAAATACCGTGTGCCGTGCACTGACCCGTGGATCGCTGTGGTCTACAACACAAGCTTGTTCAAAATACGGTCCTTCAAAAATGAACTACCCGGCGGTGGACTGTCGACTGTCGACCGTGGACTATCTTAAGGGAAACCCTACATCGTTACGTCTTTATCCGTAGAATGTCATATTTTACAGGTGTGTTAAATCAAAAAGGATGAGCCCAAAGAGTGTCCGGAGTAAGTTGTTGTTGCTGACGTTTTCCATTTTTCTTTTACTACTGATCAGTTTCGGTTATTTGCTGGTGCTGGTAAACCAGGGCAGCGCCGCCATCGAAGCGGTCTCTGCTCAATCGCCCAGCGAGGCGCTGACGGCCCTTGCCGAACGTACTGCCATGCTCCGCACAGGCATCGTGGTATCAGGACTGATCATCACCGCGTTTCTGCTGGCAGGAGGATTCTGGATCTTCAGGAGCCTGATGCGTTCGCTGGAGGCGCCAGGGAAATTGTTGAACAACCTCGTGCAGGGCGACACATCAATGTCCGTGAAACCCACGCAGGACGAGTTTGCCGGCATCATCCACGCCGCCAATCAGCTCGGCGAAAACCTCAAGCAGTCCAGCAACTTCGCGCAAAGCATCGGTGAAGGTAATTTCGACTTCGACTTCAAACCCGTAAGTGAGCAGGATATGCTTGGCAACTCACTGGTGCAGATGCGTGAAAAGCTGAAGAACATTGCCGAAACCGATAAGAAACGGAACTGGACCACCGAAGGCCTTGCCATGTTCAGCGAGCTCATCCGCAAAGGTGGCGACCAGAAAAAACTTTCAGACACCCTCATCAGCGAGCTGGTGAAGTACACCAAATCGAACCAGGGTGGCCTTTTCATTCTTAACCGCGACAATGAAAACGATCCTTACCTGGAGCTCATTGCCTGTTATGCTTACGATCGTAAAAAGTATCTGACAAAACGGATCGAGCTCGGCACGGGCATGCTGGGACAATGTTTCCTGGAAGGGCAGCCCGTGTTCCTCACCAAGATCCCTAAAGATTATGTTACCATCACCTCAGGACTGGGCAACAGCAATCCCAACTGTTTGTTGCTGATGCCGCTGAAGCTGAACGATGTTACAGAAGGAGTCATCGAGCTTGCGTCGTTCAAAAAATACGAGCCGCATGAGGTCGAGTTCGTGCAGCGGATCGGCGAGAGCATTGCTTCGGCCATCGCCAGCACCCGGGTGACAGAGCATACGCGCAGGATGCTGGCCGAGTCGCAACAACAGTCGGAAGAGATGCGCTCGCAGGAAGAGGAGATGCGCCAGAACATGGAAGAGATGCAGGCTACACAGGAGGCGATGGAGCGGCAGACCGCCGAGATCAAAAAGATGCAGGTGAACCTGGAGCTCGAAAAGAGCATGTTCAACGTGCTGATGGAGTTCCTGCCCGACCGCATCACCTACAAAGATACCGAGAGTCGCATCATGCGGATCAACAAAGCCAAGGCGCAACGCATCAACATGACGCCCGAAGAAGTGGTGGGCAAAACGGATTACGATTTCTTCTCGCGTGAGCACGCCGAAAAAGCGATGAGCGAAGAAAAGGCGCTGATCGACTCCGGCAAGCCACTGGTGGACATCGAAGAACGACTCGTATTCAACAACGGCGACACCGCCTGGGTTTCTACTTCACGCATCCCATTCAGGAATGAGCACAACCGTGTTACCGGTATGTTCATCATCACCAAAGATATTACCAAGCTCAAGATCGCAGAGCTTTCGCTCAAAGACCGTGAGAGCATCATTCAGCGTATATTCAAAACGTTGCCTGTGCTTCATTATAAGGTGGATAAAGACCGGAAGATCACCGACGCCTGGACAGGAGAAGGTGCTACTACGATTGAGCCGTCGTCTATTATTTCCAAAAACCTTCAGGAGACGTTTCCACAAGTATATCACCACCTTGAAGACGCTGGTTTCCCCGAACAGCAGTTGGTGTACGAAGACGACAAACTGACTCATTACATCTTCAACGACAGCGTTCATCCGGGAGCTTACTGGATCTTCGCGTTGAAGAAATAAAAGCAACAACCCTTTGAGGGTTTTTAACCACTCAAAGGGTTGATCAGGGGACGCCCTTCTGACTCCTGGCTTCTAGTTCTTACTCCTTACTCCTTAATTCTTACTCCTTTTCTAAAACCGGCTGTCCATACCAGCTCACCTTTCTCGAAAAATACATCAGCGTACCGATGATGAGGAACAATCCGATGCTTCCCAGCAGCAGCGAGAAATCCTGCTGAAGAATGATCACGTAGATGAAAGCGTAAAAAATGATCAGCAAGATGCTGAACAGTACGGCCATTCTCGTGCTTCTGAAAAACGTGCCGGAATAAGCGCTGATGAGCAGCACCGTTGCCAGCGATGAAATGATGTACGCAACATTGTAGCCCACATGCTCGGAGAAGCTCAGCAGCAGTGTGTAATAGATGGTCAGCGCCGCGCCGATCAGTATGTACTGGAAAGGGTGAATGCGGATCTTCTGTGTGATCTCCACCAGGAACAGCGCCATGAAGGTTAATAAAATGATGAGCACACCATATTTCGAGGTGCGGATGCTCTTCTGGTACTGGTCAACGGGAATGAGCAGCTTCACGCCAAAGTCTGCGCCGGTGAGCTCCTGGTTGTCGCCGGTCCATTGTTGGGAGAAGGGGCGGTTGAAATGCAGCACTTTCCACGAGGCAGCGAAGCCACTTTCCGTGATGGTCCTTTTGGCAGGAAGGAATTCTCCGGTGAAGCTGGGATTGTCCCACGTGCCGGTAAGCTCGACCGAAGTTGTTTTGCCTGCGGGAATGAAGTCCAGCCTTTTGCTGCCTTTCAGGTTCAGCCTGATGTTCACCTTTCCTGTAAAGCTCGCCGCATTCTGCCAGGCCAGCTTCGTCATGACGCCGTTGCTGAAGTGGTCTGGCGGCAGCGGTTTTTCGTAGCCGTTGTCAGTGTATACTTCCGGTGTGCCCGGGCGGTCTACACTCATACCGATGTTGTTGGAAGGTTCGGCGTTGAGCGGTTGATCTCCCGCCGTGAACACCGGGTTGTCGCTGATGCCCCTGAGGTCTCTGATGCCAAAAGCGAGGTAGGCATCTTTCCACTGTACCATTTCTTCGGGGATGGCGAGCGCTTTGAAGTCGGGCGTGGCGAAGGTTGCGTCCACTTTCAGCGATGATTCATAGACCACGGCGTCGAATATACCCCGGTGCAGCACCTGTGGATTCACGTTGCCGTTGATGGCGAGCTGGTCTGGCAGGAAGAAAGCTTTGTCGAGGCGCTCCGCGATCACTTTTCCGTCTTTGCCGTGGTCTATTACTTCCAGTTTCCTGAAAGGAATCACCAGCACGGGACCGGAGATGGTCTGGCTGCCCGACCATTTGTCGGCTACTTCGTCTATCACCTGGTCTGCACGCAGCTGGCGTTCATAGATCAGGTCTTCGATCCAGGCTGAAGGGATCAGCAGAATGAGAATGAGAAATCCGATCGAGAAAAGTTTCACCATAATAGACTCCTGGATCCACCGGTTGAAGCGCTCCAGAAGATTTAAAGTTTGTGTTTGTACCGTTTCCATATAGATTGTATTTGATGAGCGTTGCTACTGTGCTGTTGCCGTTTGTGCTGATGCGGGATAAACATGTTCCGTCGTTTTGTTCTTGCTTCCATTGACTTTGGAGAGCACTGATTCAAGTACGGGAAGCATGTTGTTGAGACTTTTTGTTTTGATGAGGAAGTTCCATACGGCTTCGAATTTTTTCCAACCTCCCGTATAGGCGAAATGTTTCAGCATGTGTTTGATCGAATCGTGTTTCAGGCTGGCGCGTGCGATGTTGCTCCAGGTATAGAACTCCTTGTAGGCCCAGTGGTATCCTGCTTCCAGGGCCTGCGGCGATATGTTCTCCGTTCTGTATACCACGTGGCGGGTATCGTACAGGTCCCAGTTGCTGGTGAGGATGCGTTTTTGCTTTTGCATGTCGGTATACAGTTGTGTGCCGGGGTAGGGCGTGAGGATGTGGTAGGTAGAAGTGGTGATGGCGTTTTCAATTCCCCATTCCACGGTTCTTTTGAAAACGTCCTGATCGTCTTCGTCCAGCCCGAACACAAAACTTCCGTTGATCATGATGCCCAGGCTGTGCAGGCGGTCTACGGCACGTTTGTAATCCTTCTGCAGGTTCTGCTTTTTGTTGCTTTGCTTGAGATTCTGGACTGAAAAGGTTTCGAAGCCCACAAAGAGACTTCGCAGTCCTGCCGCTGCGGCCTTTTCTACCAGGTTGCCGCGCAGAATAGAGTCTACGGTTGCGGCCGACTGGAAAACACGTTTCATACCTTTCATGCCTTCGAAGAGCGCTTCTGCAAAACGGGCGTTGCCGAGCAGATGATCGTCGAGAAAATAGAGGTGGCTTCCCGGCAGGCGATCGATCTCGGCCAACGCATCATCCACCTGCTGCGTGTAGAACGATTTGCCGCCTTCGAAAAAAGAATCCTTGTAACAGAAAGTGCAATGGTGCGGGCAGCCCCGTGTTACCACGATGGAGTTGGGCACCAGGTACAGGTGGCGTTTGATCAGGTCTCTTCGAATGGGCGGGATCCTGTCAAGCGATCTCACAGACGAGAAGTATCTTTTCTTCGGCGTTTTGTTTCTGAAGTCTTTCAGGAACTCCGGAAAGGTTTCTTCACCCGGTCCGAGGAAAATGGAGTCGGCATGCGGCGCGGCTTCTTCCGGCAGGGAGGTGACATGCAGACCACCCAATATCACGTAAGATCCTTTGGCGCGGTAATGATCGGCCATCGCGTAGGCGCGGTAAGCATTGGTGATGTATACCTGGATGATCACCAGGTCGGGGTTGTCGTCGAGCGTGATGGTTTCAACGTGTTGGTCCTGAAGGTCCACTTCATCGTCGGGTGAGAGGTAGGCTGCCAGTGTTGCCAGTCCCAGCGGAGGGAACAGCGAGTATTTGATGGGGCGCCAGAAAGGACTTTCCGCTTCCGCGAGCGCAGGCAGGATGAGCTTCACTTTCATATTTTTTCTGATGGATTTGTTGATGAAGGTATTGGGGCAAGGTCTCCGAAGATCAGCTTCCTGGCCACCACAATGAAGCTGATCTCTGCACCGATGATGTAGGGTGACAAAAAGACGATGATCTCTGTCCGCTCGTTCATGGGCACGTTGAAATACTGCGTGAAAAACAGCACCACCATCCAGCACACGAACAGTACGATGCCGATGCTGTAGGCCAGCCTGTACCACTTGTTGTGAAACATGTTCAGCAGGTAGAGTGCCGGCACCAGGAAGATGTTAGCGGTAAATGAAAATAACAGGCCCACCAGGAGGGTGACACCGAACATAGCAAGCGTAGACAGCGGCTCACGGCCTCCGGTGGCGAGCATATAGAGGCAATAGCTGACGGCAGCGATGATGTTCGTCCATACCCAGATAAGCAAAGACTTTACGGCGACAAAGGTGAAGGCTGGTTCGTTCATTTTAAAAGTACTTTTAAATTCAAAGTAAGTGGTTAAAAAAAATTATTTTTGTTGTTTTACCACTGCCTCCAGGGCATCGAGGTGTTTCCGGAAGGCAGTGCGTCCGCGTTCGGTGATCTTGTATTTGGTGTTCGGCTTGCGGTCTACAAACGATTTTGTGACGGAGATATACTTTTCCTTTTCCAGCGCCTTGATGTGTGAAGCGAGGTTGCCGTCAGTAACGCCCAGGGTCTCTTTCAACGTATTGAAGTCGAAGGCGCTATCGGTAACCAGCACAGACATGATCTGCAGTCGTGTGCGATGCTCCAGCATTTTATCAAGGTTTTCGAACGGATTCTTCACTTGTCGTACTTGTTATACATGATCGCTCCGTAGACAATGTGAAGCACGCCGAACCCCATGGCCCAGGCAAGGAGGCCGTAGCCGGGAAACAGCGCAGCAATGAGGCCGAGTGTAATTTCGCAATAGCCCAGGTAGCGGATCTCATCGTAGGTGTTGGAGCCTCCCTGGATGAGCGCTGA
>NZ_JAHESF010000038.1 GCF_018598225.1 Chryseosolibacter histidinae
CAGCTTAAACACAGTTTTGCCAGTAATAAAACGGCATCTGACGTTTGGAAAGTCAGGGAAGTCCGTTTTTTAGCCGCCGACATTGCGCTGTTGCGGGCCGTTGTGGGTATGGTGCCGCCAGGTGGAAACGCCATAAACCCAGCAACCAATGCCATACAATCCCTTGTCGCCTTAAGGCAAAATAACGTCTGGAAGATCGCGCTTTTCCAGAATACGCCTGCCCAATTTCATGGTCGTCCGGAATTGGTGGAAAGCATGACGAAAGAGTTAAGTGCGCTGCTTTAGTAGACTGAATGCAGAACCGCAGAGACACCGCAGAGGCCGCAGAGGTCACCCTGACTTTAAGATACCGGGGCAGTGAATAATCCGCTTTGCATTACCTGCGATCCGTTCTTCATTGGCTGAGCTGGTTGTTATTTGGTTAACTCACAGCATGAATAAAGTTATACCAATATTACCGTGTCCTGACATACGAGGGCAGATCGAATTTTATCAACAGCTGGGTTTCGAGATCAAAGGTGTGTATACCTCACCCAACCCCTATGCAGCAGTGCAGCTCGGGAACATCGAATTACATTTTTGGGGAAACAGGAAAAACGTCCCCGCTGAAAATTCATCGATGTGTTTTATCCTGGTTGACGATGTGGATGCTATCAACGATGCTTTTACAAATAGTTTGAAAGCTCACACCGGCAAAGTTCCCCGTTCAGGAATTCCGAAGATCACCAAAGTACGAGATCTTGTCGCCGACCGCAGGTTTACGTTGACCGATCCGGGAGGCAATACCCTTTTTATCGGCACACCGGTAAAGGACGGCAGCGTAAATTTCTTCCGCACGCTTCAACACGAAACGTTTGCTAAAAAATTCACGGTGTTATATGACATCGTGTACTCTAAAGAAGCCCCTGAGCTGGCTGCGGAAACATTGCCAAAATACGGTATCGTAAAAGACCAGCTCGATGACCTCGATAAAGCGAAATACCTGCTGGTAATGCTCGAGATCCAGCGATCGTTAAAACAACCGTTGGAGGATGCCGAATTAAAGGCGTTGTTGAAGGTTAATAAAGATGTGAACGATGACTGGCAAAAGATCGAAGACAGATACCAGGCTATCGTGAAAGGAGATGATTAGTGAATGCGAAACCACAGAGGACGCGGAGATATCGTGGAGGGCCGCAGATACCAAACTTTCCGGTCTGTGTTAAAGATAACTGGGATGTCGCCGATCGAGTATGGGAAATAAGTATAACCGGTAGAACACAACCTTGCCGCGTAAACCGGTATTCTGAGCGGTGCTGTATGGAGTGAGTTGAGCTACAGACTCAGTGCCACTGATAGTGAGGCATTTTTGAGTCAAAGAACCGAACTGCCGCTTTGATCCTTGGATAACTATTTATCCTAAAAAAAACGTTATATTTGCAATAAGTCTGCCCTGTATGAACTCCGACTTCATGTCGTTGCCCGAGTAATCGGGCTTAGTGCAATGGCGGGCTTATTTTATTTTTAGCTGTTAATGGTCTTTTTGGTCCATAATAGTTCCCCCATTTCTCATAGTTCTCTTGATCATATAAATCGACCACAACTGGTATTTTATCCATTAGGAATTCATAATACCTTATTTCGCCGCGCTCAAATACTCGTTGTAACGCCCAACAGAAGTAGTCAGCAATATTTAGCAATGGCTCGGTAGTATGGTTCTGAATATTAAAAACAATCTCAGTCTTTACCGCTCTGCCTTCCTTATTATCTGTGAATCTCTTCTCTGCCTTCTGTCTAGCCATTTCTAATACGGCATTGCGTGTTGACTTACCACGTTGAGCAATATTCAGTACAAGCTTACCCTGTTTTTGAAATTTGTTTTTTAACAAATGTGAAAGCATATCGGCATAAAACTCAATTTCATTGCCATTATGCTTTCTTTCGTATAACCTAGGAATTTTTCTTGCCACTACTCCCTCAAAGCTGCAGTCTATTTCCCTCATGAACTCAAAAAAAGTTTTACGCACCTCAGCCGGATCGTCAGTAGCGTGGAAATAAAAATTACCCTTTGAGATCTTTTTTTGAATGCTTGGTACTCCTTTATAGTATGGATCATTTTGTACTTGTTGCTGAAGTTTTATAATTCTCTGTCTTACATCCTCAAGAGGATCACGGAATTTCACAAGACCAAGAATAAAGGACAGGGACACACCGTTATTACCGATGACTGGAATTTTTCCGGTTCCATAAAATGTAGTATCACCAGCTTCGTCAAGGAATCGATGATTCGTTTTTATTTCTTTATTCTCCATAGCGGTGGCAACTATTAGTCAATAGTGAACACTTTTTTACCTAAGTACGGGAGTAGCCGATGCGCATTCCCATCTTTAATTTAGAGACAAGAAAATTAAGCTATTGACTAATTCTTTTCTTAAATTCTATCACAAGACGGAAAAGGCCATGGTTAAGATCAGTTCATGTAGGTCAAGATCGAGACATATGGTTTCTTTCTCTCATGTTAGCATCTCGGAAATCCCTTGTCACGCAGATCGGGAGACATTGCGATTACACGCGCACTAATTAAGCAGCACAGGCCGGGAGACCTTCGCACACGTGTTCTGTTGTTCAAGATCTGGCTCAGCATACCGCTTCAGGATCACAAAAAGAATATAAAGTTTATCCAAACCGGAATTTTGATGATTTATTTGCGTGTAAATTTTTATTTTGGACGTCTGTTTAACATTCATCAAAGCAATAAATATGTTCGGTAAGTACCCCCACGACAGGATCGTTTTTTTCAGTGACGCAGTCTTTGCTATTGCCATCACACTTCTGGTAATCGAGATCAAGGTGCCAACGCATGAAGCGATCCATGAGCACGGCGTATTTGGAGCCCTGGGTAATCTCCTTCCGCTCTTTATCGGTTACGGTGTCAGCTTCATCGTTACGGCGTTGTTCTGGAGAGCGCATCTTCAACTTTGCACGCTGGTAACATCGTTCAATTCCAAGCTTATCTGGATAAACATCATCCTGCTTCTCTTTGTGGGTCTGATGCCGTTCTCAACTGCTTTATATTCCGAAAATTTTGGAGATAACGGAGCATTTACGTTTTACTGCCTCAACCTCGTCGCCATTGGCATTACTAATGTCTTCCTGACACGGGCTATCATCAGCACCCAGCAATTAAGATCAACATTAAGTGGAAAGCAGATTCACTGGCTGCAAGGAAGAGCGCTTGCGGTACCTGCAATTTTTCTGTTATGCATTGCCATCACCATGGTATCTCCCCTGACAGGCAGGTTTGCCTTTGTACTGATCTTTATTGTGCAGAAAATCGGAGACACCATGATTGCCAAAAGTGCTAAAGCTGCCACCGAAGTATCTGTTGTGGAGGAGGGTTGATCAGAAAACCTGACACTGAGCTGGTAACATGATCACAATAAGCCATACACCGTCGTCGTACACCGACGCCTGGGAAACGATCCGAAACTTTATAAGCAAATGGCATAACGTTTCCCTTGCGTGGAAAATGGATGATCACATTGAAAAGATCAATTCAGTCGAAGCAAAAGCAGGCAGAACATTGCCGCCATCTTTAAAAGAATGGATTTGCTTTATCGAACATATGCTGAAAACGGATCAATGGATCTTCAGGGACTCGTACGACATTTCATTTTCAGAAAAATTCCAGGCAGTGACGCTGATGATCCAGGGAGAAGCGGATTACTATTGGGCCGTCAAAATTGAAAACCTCTCCTTCGAAGATCCACCGGTCGATGGCTATCTCTTGGATTATGAAGGCGACACCGGCGATTTTCTTCACCACGAACTGAAAGCCCACCGCCTGACGTCATTCGTTTTGAAATACTTGCTGGACTATCACTATATGTTTGTCGGTACAGGTGGCTATTTTACTCCGCTTACCAACCGCTCGAAAACAATAGAGGAATTCGCAAAAGCGCTCGGCCCCTACGTACGAATTGAAGACTACCTTGTATTTGAATCTGAAACCGTAATTGCCTACATAGTCGAGGACGCCGGAGACCCTGACCGTGGAGGCCTTGGCGTGCATTATCGCGCAGCCATTCACGAATTACCGGCTTGTGTGAAAAACAATTTCAGTGAAAGAACCATGCATTATGGATTCGATTTGAGGAGGGGTTAGATAAATTTCTGATCCATTACGCCCTGAAAGCACCAAAAGTACCTGACGAAACAATATGACAGCATTAGAAAGAAAGCAAAAAACAGAGGCCTTACTCAAGGAATCAGGCATTCCATATATCGACCATTTACCGACAGTTGAAGAAGAGTTTGAAGTCAGGCTCAGAACGCCGGAAGAGATAGCCAAGCGTATTTTAATTCTGACCTATCTTAACTATGCCGCTGAGGAAGACTCAAAGCAAGACATTATTGATTTTTTAAAAACCGAAAGACTTTGGGATAGCGTGTCAGGAGAAGAAAAATTACTTTTTGAAAAAGATAGACTAACTGACCAAGACAAAATAAATATCTCGTGGCGTTCAGAATCAATCTGGGCACTATTGTGGACAATTAACAAGGTTGACCAACTGGACTTGCCGACTGATGAAGTGAATATTGCCGACATTGTAGATAGACTTCCGGAATTCATGAACAGTTCTGTTGATTTCATAAAATCATCCACCATCAGGAGTGTGAGTGAAATTCTTGACCAATCGGACTTGATTTATAGACTTCACTGGCGACAAGACAATCTCAACTGGATAATGCAGACGATTTGAACCTAAATCCAAGCATAGTTTACGAAAGACACTATGCAATTAATTGGGTGACTTACTACGCAGACAATTGGGACGACGTTACTACAGATACATAAAGAAACCAGCAATAGTGCGTCATGGGCCCAAGCGGGTCTCTGGTTTTCCGGACTCCCACGCTCGCGAACGTAGCCTCTTGTAGCCACGCCGCATCCGGGGACCGAAGACAGTGCGATGACATGCCCGCATTAAGTAAGAGCCACTTCTATCTCAATTTGGAGCACACTATTCCCGATATATAGCCGCTGACTAATCTCCTTCTTTGACGCCAGGATCTCAACACGCCGGCCACTCGTGAGGAGAGGAGTTTTTGAATTCCGATCGATTACCATCTCCGGGTTTTGGTGTAGCGCTGAGAGAAGATCGGGAGAGTTCTTAGACATAACATGATTTGTGGTAATAAAAGGGCAGAGAAAATATGTCATCCCTCACGGGATTTTGTGCGTGTGAATCATCTAATTCTACCGAATATGTCGTCCCTCACGGGACTTTCATTCCACCAACGTGACGCACTGGTTTAATTAATACACCGATGTTCCAATCGCGGCCTCTTACCAGTCTCGTCAGAGACGGCATATCGGTAGACAAATCGAGAACAAACACTCAAATCCCGTCAGGGATGACATATATCACAGGTGGCTTTTCAGCGCTCTCCACGGTTGCGTATTTTCCGAAACCGCTCTATTTTCTCTGCGCCGATGTTCGCTGCCTCAAGCAGTTGCTTTAGATTATCCTTACACTGCATATGGTCTAGCAGGTTATACACAACCTTAATGTCTTCTTTGAGCGCAGGCGTTATGCTGCGAAGCTCAATAGTAGCCAGTACTCCGGCAATACCCTGTTGGTATCTCAATACTTCCTCTGGACTTGATACAGGTATAACGATCTTGCTGGGGTTGTTGGCTTTGTTGTATTTGATCATAACTGTGAGTCTTTTTTGTTTTGTTTAAGAAATGAGAAAAGGCAGGCCAGTGCACCGGCACAACCATCCCCCGATATTGCCATGGTTAGGATGGAAAAGTGCCGGGCACAGCCTGTTGGGCTCCTTACGAAAGGATCAGGAAGGTGGGCGCTTGCAGAGAATGAAGATTTGTTGAGAGCTCATGTTGAGTACGGTTAATAGTACGAATCAATATGAGCGTCTATAAGTCGAGACGACGAGGGAAGCCAAAAAAGATGGCGTGGTGCCCGACTTACCGCCAAGAGGTACTGGTATACCCAACCACGGATAAGTGAGCGCCCACGCCAATATTGACGTGAGCACCTTCACCTATTGTCCCGTGGTTGTTGAAAATTACCAGTTTTCTTGACGGGACGCTAAGTGCGAATGCCTCGATGTGTTATCGAATATTTCGCAATATTTTACTTTTCTCTTACTATTTCAAAAGTAAAAAAATTTTTCACATTCAGACTATAGTCGTCAAACAATTTTTTCAAACTTATAGAGCTTCACAGGCTTATGAAAGGTCTGGAAGCGAGATTTGGGGAACTACTTAAAGAGCTGAGAAACAAAAAAGGCTTAACTCAGGAAGAGCTTGCTACGGATTGTGGTTTGGACAGGACTTATATTTCAATGTTGGAAAGAGGTCTTCGTCAGCCAACGCTTACTACACTGTTCAAAATTGCCGAGGTTTTGAATGTCAGTCCCTCTTCGATTGTGAAGCAGCTCGAGTAATTGTGGTGCTTCATTAATTGCCTTGAAGGTACGCTGCTTTCGATTCCCAGTCGCACGCGTGGCAAAAACAACAGTTTGATATTGCAGTTACAGACAGTGCCAAGATGCGTATCGCTAAGACTTCCCGCAGGAGCACTTCCATTAAAAATAAAAGCCGTTCCAAATAGAACGGCTTAAATGTTATTTCCCTTTTGGCGCGGATGGTTTTGGGGTTGATGGCCGATTGTTACCCCTGCCTCCACCCGAAGGATCGCCCGTTGTACTTGGGCCATTCGGTAGCCTTGTTGTTCCTTTTAGCCATAGTGTAAAATGATTTATTGTTCAGATGAATTTACGCAGATTGAAATGCCGTAGGGATTGAAGTCGATCATTTTATTTTTCCAGATTCCAAGGTAAATCCTTTATGATTCTTGATGAATACGGCTGCTTTTTTTATCTTCGGTGACAGATTCCACGCCCCACCTGATCCACTGATCGCTAGCCCACGCGGAATCACTCTTGTAACATTCTAACACTAATTATTCAGTGTATAAGACTAATATTTCGAGCAGTAAGGCATACCTGCGTTGAGCTCAATAAAATAAAAATGACTTGAGACGATAACGCACTCCGCCATGGTCTCTAATCTATTAAGTTATTAGTGCTAAAACCAAAAACGCAACTGGTTTGGATGATTACTGTAGCATACGGTTACTTTTTATTTTAACTATAGGACCGGTCTGGCAAGCGATCGCCCGTCAACTAGGATTATTCCATGAAAAAATTGGACATCAATGCCCCTGACCGTAGAATAATGATACCTGATCAAATAAAACATGAGATGCAAGTACCAAATTTTTGTCAGCTCCACATATAGCGATCTGAAGGACGAAAGAGATTTAGTAATAAAAGCAATATTAGAAATGGGCCATATTCCTGTTGGGATGGAGATGTTTAGCGCTGATGACGAAGAACAATGGAAATTAATAAAAAAACAGATAGATGACTGCGATTACTATGTCGTCATAGCAGCGTTCAGATATGGTTCAATGGACGGAGAAATAAGCTATACTGAAAAGGAATATGATTATGCAACTCAAATAGGAGTTCCCACATTAGGATTCTTGATTGACGATACGGTAAGCTGGCCGGCTGACAAAGTAGATAAAGAGGCATTGAAGGTCACTAAGCTAAACGATTTTAAAACGAAAATAAAAAGAAAACTCATTCGCTTTTGGACAAGCAAGGAGGACCTATATGGAAAGGTTTCAATTTCCCTAATGAAACAGTTTGCTACAAATCCAAGAATTGGCTGGGTTCGAGCAAATGAACATACCGGACCAGAAGTACTTTCCGAAATCTCACGACTGAGTAAAGAGAACGCTGATTTGCGTACGAATCTCAGCGCCATTAAGGCGGAAAGACGAGAAGAGGAAATGGAAAAAAACAGAAAAACTATCGAAGTATTGAAGCATAACCAAAGGCGAATTTCCTTCTTTTATCAATATGGAATGCATTGGGAAAACACAAGCGTGTACACTTTGTTCGATATCTTCAACGCACTAGCACCGGAGTTAATGATTGAAAATAGTACCAAAGGATCTGCGAGGGTAATAGGAATATCGAAGAATCCGGATACAACAAGAAAATTAAGAAAGCCTTGGGAGATACCGTCAAATACAATCAGAAAAATACTGGCTGACTTAAATGTGCTTGATCTGATTGAGCCCTCTGCAAAGAGGCACAAAATAAGTGACGACAATGAGTATTGGACAATGACATCGTTTGGTAAGCTGATATTCAAGGAAGTTCGAAAGGAAGTTTTAGAAAAGAATCTACAACTTGATACTCAAAAAGACGAGGATGAGGATGATAAATAAGAAAACAATTGACAGACCCGGCTTCAACGGCGTAATCCGAAGACTGTAACTACGATGAAGGGTGAAAAGATGACCGTGGTATGTTATGGGTAAAAATCTTACACGCCAGTAATTGAATGTTTGACAAAAAGTGTGTTTAATGAATGAGTTCTCGTCTTTTTTAGGTGCAGTTAAGAAGAGCGAGAGAACAGATCAATACTTGATTCTCGCGGCTTTGTATTGCTTAGGTGCTCATACCCAGCCGATAACCGCCAGTCAAATAACATCTCTTCTAAAACTTCATCTTGGTTCTAACACCCCTTCAAATGTGTCTGCGAGTCTTAGGAAATACGAAGGCCTTGTCGCACCGACTCACAACGGCTCACCAATACCTTGGTCACTAACACCACTTGGATTAAGTAGACTGCGACTGTTAAGTGGTCTCCAACTCAAATCAGAGGCGGACTCCAAGGAATTTGAAACTGATATTGGAATTATTTGCGCATTAGAATTTCCGGAACTCGCAGCGGTAATAAATACATTTAGCGAGACGGAATGGAAAGAGCTGCCGAATCCTCAGTATACTCACGTCTACAGAGAATCCAGCATTAAAACAAAGGAAGGTGTATCACTGAGGGTGATTGCCACTACTTCAACGTCAATGGGGCTTACCGCAGCTGCGATTGCAACAACCCAATTAATCATGCAATTCAAACCTCGAATTGTGGTTATGATAGGAATAGCAGCAGGCACTCGTTCGGGGGGTAAGGAATTTGGCGATATTCTCACGGCAGATCCAAGCATCGATTATAATTCTGGTAAAGTGGTGGACGAGGATGGAATTAGAGGATTTCAACCAGATCCTTATCCCATTGGCCTTAATCCACGCCTTCGGAGCGTACTTGCTCGATATCGCGGAAATCATTCAATATTTGATAAGATTCGAAGCAGATGGAACGGAACACCTCCACCAAAATCAAATCACCTCCACGTCGGCCCACTCGGAGCTGCAGACCAAGTCATTGACGATGCAACTCGAATTATTGAAATACAAAAAAATTGGCGTAAGTTAATAGGAGTAGAAATGGAGACTTACGGTGTCTATCGAGCGGTGCACGAAGCGCCTGAACCGAAGCCGCGAGTAGTATCCTTCAAGTCTGTATGTGATTTTGCTGCAGAAAAGACGGATTCATGGCAAGAGTATGCCGCATTTACGGCGGCAGAGTTTGCATTCCAGTTCCTAAAGAATGAGTGGACTGCTCTTTGGCCTAATAAAATCGAAACTTCATAAACATGGCAAAACAAGGCAAAGCAATTGACGACCCCGAAATTATCGCAATAAGTCAAGTCTACGCCGCACTAAAAGATTTGGACGCAGATGCGCGTTCTCGTGTGTTAGTTTACGTTGCTGGAAAGTTCAGCATCACAAACACGATCGGTGCAGGGAAGGAAATCTCACATGAAATTCCCGTTACCCAACCTGAAGCAGTTACAGTGGCAATTGATGATGAACTTGAGGGTATAAGTCCGGCTGGAAAGAAGTGGATTGCAAGAAATGGAATCAAACCTTCAGCCTTAGGGTCTATTTTCAGTCTTGGCATTGATGAAATAGACTTGGTGTCAAAATCCGTTCCAGGGAGCAAGAAAGCTCAACGGATGAGGAATGTCTTTCTTTTGAAAGGCGTGTCTGCCTATCTGGGAACTGGAGCTGCGAGATTTACACACGAACAAATAAAAGAGACATGTCTTCATTATGATGCTTGGGATGGACCCAATTTCGCCAATATTTTCAAAACAATGTCTGCCGAAGTATCTGGAAATAAAGAAAGCGGATACACGCTAACTGCGAAAGGTCTTTCAGAAGCAACAAGTCTCGTCAAAAGCATGACAGGACAAGAAGCCTAACAGTAATCGTTGGCGGCCGGAGGTTAAGATGAAACAATGCCAACACACGCTGTGTGCTTCTGTGGGGTGTGGTCCAAAGTTGGAGTTTACGTTTTAAAAAAAACATTCGCATGGCACAGTTTTCGGAGTAGTCGAGCAAATCAGTCTCTCCCCCGTCGTTTGCCTTCCAAGCCGCAACGTAAAGTAGTCAAACGTTACAACTATTCTCCACATGAAATTCTCGGAACGAATTGGAAAGAAACAACCTAGAGTTAACATTCAACTCGACTCAATGGACGATGAGTTAAGGAATGGGATATGGAACGTTTTGACTGCATATATCATTGATCCGATGAAAACGAGACACGAACTTCAATACTCAGAATTTCGAGGATTGATCGAACATCTATGGTTTTCATTTTTTAAACAGCCCATGGATCAAATCCCAAGATTCACCGAAATAATTGCTGACAATCTGAGGAAAAGATTTTTTAAATGGGACTATTTAGAAGTGTATGATTTTATTGACTTCCTGGTAGCGTCTGACATACCTAACGGCAGAGAATTCGCCGACTCGATGAATTTCATTTTGAAACGGGAGTTTTCAGGATATAGATTTGTAAACGGACAGCTTTCTCCTATTACGAATGAAGGGGAAATTCTTGAGATAGAAAAAGCAATTTCATCAACCTCTCAACCTAGATTAAAAGGAGTAAATATTCACCTATCCGAAGCTTTAAACAAGTTGTCTGACAAGAAAAGTCCTGACTATCGTAACTCGATAAAAGAATCCATTTCTGCTGTTGAGGCTCTATGTCAACTCATTGCTGGCGACAAAAAAACTGAGTTGGGGAAGGCATTAAAAGAACTAAAGGAAACGATTACAATTCATGGAGCCTTAGAACAAGGTTTCATAAAGATATATGGATACACGAGTGACGGAGATGGCATTCGACACGCAATGTTAGAGGAATCTAATTTGGACCAAGAGGATGCATTGTTTATGTTAGTATCCTGCAGTGCTTTTATTAATTATTTGCAAACAAAGGCGATGAAGGCCGGAAAATTAATAGAGTAAGTTCGTCTAGGTGGACAGTAACAACCCTGGCCGGCGACTAGGGTTGGAGGCGGTCATTTTATTTTGCCTGATGCCCAAAGTAAATCATCTATGGATTTTGATGATTATTGTTGAATACGGCTGCTTTTTTTTATCTTCGGTGACCGATTCCACGCCCCACCTGATCCGCTGATCACTAGCCCACTTGGAATCAAGTTGATATTCCGAACAAACAATCACGCTTAGAAAATGTAATTTGATTCGACTAAGCTGGAACAATGGAACCCACCTTAATTTATGAAAGCATTAGACCGCGCTATTTTCATTGGATTGATTTTTGCAGGCGTTGCGATATTCGGCAACTTCGATAATTCACTGCTTGATTTTCTTGTAAAAGCATCAGCATTTCTTATTCCGATTGGATTATTGAATACTGATTGGAAGGAATGCAGCGTGGGTACGCAGGGTCACAAGCCTTGATGTCCGTGAGTTTTTATGCGGTTTGTCGGACTAAATATCAAATACAACATTGGTCCAAACGGAGTTTCCGGGACTCCGCGCTCTCGAACGTATCCCATAGTCACGCAGCATTCCGGAGACGGGAGACACTGTGACGACGTGCTCACGAATTAGTACACCCTAACCGGTCAGGGGATCCTTCGTTCACGTGTCTTCCATTGTTCAAGATTCGGGCTCAGGATACCGGTTTCAGGAGGAGGTTCAGACGCAACCAGCGCCATTTTTAGTTCAAGCTCAGAAAGGGGTTTCAGGGGATGGTGATCAGGATACCGGTTAGGTTGCTGGTTCAAGAAGAAAGACAATCAGGATACCAGTCTCAGAAGATGAAAGCAACCAGCAACAACATTCCTCCGCGGCCCTCTGCGCCTCTCCGCGTCCTCCGCGGTTTTGCATTTCCTCCTACAACAGAAAAGCCACTCACATCTCTGCAGGTGGCTTTTAGTGGGAGCTGAGGGATTACTCGTACGCTCAGCCCATGCACACTTGCTCTAGTGAATCCCCCAGCCGCACACGCCGCGCTGGATTTCGAACCCCCGCCAACCCTTCGGTTCTCATCTCTCACATTGGCGTAAAATGAAAAAGTCGATACCCTATTATGATATCGACTTCTAAGTGGGAGCTGAGGGATTACTCGTACGCTCAGGCCATGCACACTTGCTCTCGTGAATCCCCAACCGCACATGCCGCGCTGGATTTCGAACCCCCGCCAACCCTTCGGTTCTCATCCCTCACATTGGCGTAAAATAAAAAAGTCGATACCGTATTATGGTATCGACTTCTAAGTGGGAGCTGAGGGATTACTCGTACGCTCAGCCATGCACACTTGCTCTCGTGAATCCCCAACCGCACATGCCGCGCTGGATTTCGAACCCCCGCCAACCCTTCGGTTCTCATCCCTCACATTGGCGTAAAATGAAAAAGTCGATACCCTATTATGATATCGACTTCTAAGTGGGAGCTGAGGGATTCGAACCCCCGACCCTCTGCTTGTAAGGCAGATGCTCTGAACCAGCTGAGCTAAGCTCCCATTTCCGTTCTAAACAGCTCCTTCTGACGCTGCTCCCTTGTTTTGGGACTGCAAATGTATAAGAGAAATCTATTTCTGCAAAAAAAGTTGAAAATTTTTGATGAGTCCACTGTCGAAGGTCCACAGTCCACGGCCGTGTGGGTGATATAATTGGTTCACACTGTCGAAAAGTGGGGCGGCAAGCGTCGTGTTGCCTGGCAATCCTAATGGATTATTCTGCGGTTTTTTGGGTCCAACAGGGAAGACTCAGGAAAGACTCAGAGAAGACTCAGGGAAGACTCAGAGCATCTTTTGGCCTTTTTTGATGTTTTTGGGCCTTGAGATGGACTATCTTATGATTTTTGGACCTGTAAGTTTCGCCCCGACGGAATTTGTCAGCGTTTTTGTCGGCTGTCAATTTCCTTGCACTGCAAGCCTCTGCAAGCCGGTGAATGCCTGATGCCTCACCCTAATGGTGTAGATGCCTGCCTCCCATTGGGATACGTCGAGCATGGATTCCTGCTCTTTGACGTTGGCTTTCAATAACACCTGCCCCATGGCATTCACTACCTCAACACTGGCGCCGGGATAGGCGGCCACATCAAACAGCAACGTCACCTTTTCCCTACCGGGATTCGGATAACATGACAACACCTCGGTCAAAGGAACGTCTTCAGGACCAAGGCCATGAGATGTCCACAGGCTCAGCCGCCTGGGACTGTTCTCCAGAACGGTGCGCATGCGCATTACCTGGTTGCGGGTGAACATGTTCATGCAGGCATCACTGGTGTAATCCATAAAGTTCTCGTACATGACCCGAAGGGGGCCATTACAAGAGGCCGTTTCGGTGCAGGAGTAGGAAGCCGCGCCGGAGCCTGGTGTATCTTCACAATAGTCTGTGTAACTACAGCCGCCATTTCCCCAGGTATGCAACAATCCCAGAAAGTGACCGGTCTCATGGGTAAGGGTTCTGCCCTGGCTGGAGTCCCATGTTTCGAATCCTTTGCCAAAGAACTTGTAGTTCAGCAGCACCCCATCCGTGAGGCGGTCGTCGCTTGCGCTCTCAAGACCGGGAAGTGATGACACCGGAAACTGTGCTGATCCTGCATAATATGGAGCGCCGCGTCCCATGTCCATCACCCAAACGTTCATATAATCTTCGGCGGGCCAGTAGCTGAGCTTCTTCACATCTTCTTTGGCATTGCTGGCATCTACACGCACAATTCCATTGGTAGGCCTGCCATCCGGGTCTTCTTTGGCAAGCACAAACTCGATGCGGGCATCGGCGGCTACACCTTTGAAAAAGGCAGGGGTGCGAATAGTGTCTGCATTTCGCCTGCGGAAGTCTTCGTTCAAGGTCTGTATCTGCTCGAAGATCTGGGCGTCGGCAATGTTGGAGCCTTGCCCTAACGGTTCGCCCAGGTGGATCACATGCACTACCACAGGAATACGATAGATCGTCCAGGTGTTGCTTGTCAGGCTGGTGTTGCCTTGTATCTTCGAAGCCTGCACCAACCGTTGCCCGAACGGAGCCGGCGCGGGTATTTCAGCGCCACATTTCTCCTGTGCCCAAACAGGAATATAAAACAGATTACATGTGAACAATACGGCGATTACCGTAGCGATGTAAACATTCGGTCTCATATTCCTCTTTGAGTTAAAATGGCGAACCCTAACGCTTACGCGGATGAAAGTATCAAGGTTGTATGTTTTAGTAACATGTTTGATGCAAAACGTTGGATTGGTGTTGAGATAAAAAAACAAGCGAGTCAAAATTGAGCGTTTCGTTATTGTAGATGGGCGTGTCTATTTCGCCCCTTTGGGGCTTGGGCGTGCCTCGTTATAAAAAGCGTAGGGCTTGCACCCTACGCTTTTTTATTGACGCCCTTTCAGGGCTGAAATGAGTGAGCACTCTTTCAATTCAGAAACACGTCCAATGAGAATGCGTTGATCCATCCTTATACCAGGTGTCTGGCAGGGTCAGCCTTTTTCAGAACCCGTTTAAGGAAAAGACTCCGAACGGCCGTGGACCGTGGACTGTCGACTGTGGACTATTCTCACATCTCCCTCCGCTTCATTCCAAAAATGCTGGCGTGCCGGTTAAAGATGTTTTCAACGGCACGGGCACGGTCTCCTTCATCGTATATATAGTAGATCCGCGCAACCTCTCTCACAATGGCCATCTGTAGCTGAAGCTTCTGGCCATATTGCCCGGTGTTCAGGTAATACGTGATGAGCTGATCGGCACGTTCCGCTAACGTATCGGCTATCCCCACTGCCTTTTCCCGTTCGCCAAGCTCAAATAGCAGCTGCGAGGTTTGCAGGTGAGTAATGTCGTAACGAACGCCGCGGTCGGGCATCTTGTCAAGACTGAACAATATCACTTCCTTCGCTTTTGTGGTATCACCTTCCATCAGCAGCGCTGTGGCCAGGGAGTTGAAGTTGTTTCGGTGATTCTGAACGGCGCGACGGTAATCGTCGGTAAAATAGATGTCGGGATCGTTCAGGCCCCTGAACTGGAACTTCTTTGTCATGTTCTCATAGCTGGCTTCCGTGTTCACCAGGTCGTTCTGCGGGTCAGAGTTCAGCACGGGCAGGATGCGGTACGTATTGCCCTCGCGCACTGCATACGGTGTCAGGTCTACGTTGAACTGAGCCAACGAAGTATTCGTGACATAGACAGGGCGTTGCCAATCGGCCGTTGCCAGCACGTCGAGCATGGCCAGATCCTTAAGCTCGAGGCCATTCTCCTTCAGGCGCAGGTGTATTTCGGGTACGATCAGGTGCTCCAGCGTTTTCGGAACCACGCCCAGTGAACGCACTTTCTCAACATCAACCTTCAGCACAATGTCGCGCGTGGGCACTACGTTGGCCGACGGATATACCAGCAATGCCTTGTGCTCTTTTTTGAGCAGCTCCAGGTAATCTTTCAGGTCCATGCTCGGGATCTTCATGTCATAGTAAGGCAGGTACGGATTGTTGGGGCCACCCTCTCGGTAGTTGTGCCTGGTGAGCGTGAAAGGAAATGGCTTCGATTCGTATCGCTGCCGCATGGCTTGCCCTACATACCAGTCGCTGTTGAAATAACTCGACACGATCACACGAACATCGGTGCGAACGCCTTCCACATCCTGCACATACCATTGTGGAAAGGTGTCGTTATCACCACCCGTGAAAAGAATCGAGTCAGGCGCGCATGATTGCAGGTCGTTGATGGCCGTGTCAACCGAAAAATAACGTTTCGCACGATTGTGATCATCCCATCCGTCCTTCACCATCAGCAGCGGTGCCGAGAGGCAGATCAGGGTTGCAGCAATACCGGCCGTCCTTCTTGACTTGAAAAGTTTTGTAAGCCACTCCGATAGTGCGATCACGGCAAACCCGATCCAGAAGCAGTAAGCGTAATACGATCCCACATAAATATAATCGCGCTCCCGCGGCTCTACCGGCGGAGAGTTCAGGTAGATCACCAACGCCACACCCGTGAGCAAAAACAAAAGCGCGATGGCCAGAAAGTTTTTAGTGTTCTTCACCGACTGGTAATACATGCCCACAAGCCCAAGCACAAAGGGAATCATAAAAAAATTATTTCTGCCCCTGTTCTCTGCCAGCGATGGCGGAAGCGCTTCGAACCACTGGCGCGGACTCAGCCACGTGGCGTTCTGATCGTCACTTTCGCGCCCGGCAAAGTTGAAAAAGAAGTACCGCACATACATCCATCCGATCTGGTGGGTGAACATGAAGCGCAGGTTATCGGTGAAGCTCGGCTTCTCCCCGGCGCGCAATCCCAGCAGATCCTGGTAGGTCTTGCGGTGACTCTCTTCCGTGCTCCAGATGCGTGGCAATATGGTTTGATCTTTCGCCGGGTACTTCACCGAAAGCTTGTGGTCAACCACCTCATACTTGTCTTTGCCTTTCGCGTACACCGGCGCCCCCTCTTCAATACCTTCCATCTGCGCCGTAAAATACTGACCATACAGCAATGGACGCGTGCCATACTGCTCACGCTTAAGATATCGCACCACACGCATCACATCCGAAGGTTCGTTCTCATTGATGGGCGTATCGGCGTTGGAGCGGATCACCACCATGGCATAAGAAGAGTAGCCGATGAGGATAAACGACAATGCCAGCAGTGCCGTATTGAGCAGCGGTTTCCGCTTTTGCTGTGTATAATAAATACCGTAGATCAGCATCGCCAGGATGATGATGCCGAAGAAAGAAGCACCCGAGCCGAAAGGAAGCCCAAGTGTATTCACAAAGAAGATCTCAAAGTTGCCAGCCACAGACGGAAGACCAGGGATGATGAGCTCGAAAATGGTGAAGATGATCAGCAGGCCTGTAAGCAAGGTTGCCACAACGCCCCACGTACCTGGTTTGTACTTTTTAAAATAATAGATGAGTGCCAGGGCAGGAACAGCCACAAGGTTGAGCAGGTGCACGCCGATGGAGAGGCCCATCATGTAAAAGATGAAGATCAGCCAACGGTTTGCCCGCGACTCGTCTTCCATAGCCTGCCACTTGAGCATGGCCCACACCACGAAGGCAGTGAAGAACGACGATATGGAGTAGACCTCTGCTTCCGCTGCCGAAAACCACGCTGAGTCGGCAAACGTATAGGCTAGCGCGCCGGTCAACCCTGCCCCTACCAGCACCAACGCCTGGTCTGCGGTAAGCGCCTCCGGCGTATTGATCTTCATCAGCCTGCGACCCAACAAGGTGATGGACCAGAACAGGAACATGGACGTGAAAGCGCCGGCAAGCACACTGCTGAAATTGATCCAGTAGGCCACCGCCGTTACATCGCCGAACGAGAGAAAAGAAAACAGCCTGCCAATGAGCAGAAAGAAAGGTGCACCCGGCGGATGTGGCACCTGAAGTTTATACGATGCCGCAATGAACTCCCCGCAATCCCAGAAGCTCGCCGTAGGCTCCATGGTAATCCAGTATACAATAAGCGTAATGACAAATACCGCCCAGCCCGAAAGGTTGTTATATTTTTGAAAGTTAATCATGATTGATTCTTTAGTGAGATATGAGATGTGAGATGTTAGACATGAGATAAAAGACACGAGATATTTCTCGGGTCCGCTCATATTTCACAACTCAAAATGAATGATGTATAAGTTGCCCTGGCAACTTATGGTTTGTCTGTACAGACTTAAGAAGGGATCTAAGCGCGCTCAGGCGGATGGACGATGGACGTCTCGAATGTGTCGATGAGCACACAGACGTGGCTTTCCTTGCGCACAGCCTGTTCATAACCCGGCGACCACGATTGCAACGAGAACGGGCGTATAAAATATTCTTTGATGAACAGCGGAAGGATCGTGGCGTGCTGGCCCTGGTCGGAGGTTTCGTCGCTAAAGGTTTTTACATAATCAACCAGGGCATCGTTAAGGGCCGTGCCCACTTTGTCTTTGATGTAAACGATGTGAAAGGTATCGCGGAAAAGGCGTTGTTTGATGAGGCGGTATACTTTGCCGTTGCGTTTGAAGTCGCCATCCACACGTTCAAAGGTTTCTGAAGAATAGCCATTGGGCGCGCGAAACGGGATCTTGAGCACCTCGGCCTCGTCAGCGTTATAGGTGCCGGCATCGAACTGGCTGATCAGGTCACGGGTGTTCTTGTATTGCAGACCGAGAAACAGTCCGTAATACCCCATCACATTCAGCAGAATGAGTGCAACGAATAACGATGAAACCAGTTTTTTCAAATCGCGGCTTTCAAAGGTGCCCTGACAAAGATAATACGAAAGTCCGGATTCCCTTGTTCGGCTGCCGGTTTGCCCCGACTGCGGGTTTTTTCGGGCAAATCCCTGCTGGTTTGAATTTTGCCTGTATTTTTGCCAAACCATTAGCTAAGCTTGAAAACACTTCGAAGGGTACTTTTTTACACATTGCTGACTGCCGGCGTGCTGGTGGTTGCCCTTGTCGCATCTGTTTTCCTGTTCAAAGAGCGGATCATCAATCATTTTATCCGCGAAGCCAACAAGCAGCTCAGCACTCCCGTGAAGATCGGCAAGATCGATGTATCCGTATTCCAGCAGTTTCCGCTCATGTCTATTGTGCTCACCGACGTGCATGTGGAAGACAGCCACGAGGGGCAATACCCGCTGCTCACCGCGCGGCGCATCGCCTTCCAGATGAATCCCATCGAAGTATGGCAAGGCACTTATGCCATCAGCGGCCTGAAGATCACCGGCAGCGAAACCAACCTGAAGATCAATGCCAAAGGAGAGAATAATTATACGGTCGTAAAAAAAAGTGAGACTACCGGCAAGAGCAGCATCAGCTTTGAGCTGAAGAACGTTGACCTCACCGACACCAGGGTGCACTATCTCGATATGCGCCTCAAGCAGGATTTCACCTTCACCAGCACCAACATGGTGGCTTCCATCCATTCGCATGACAATCTTTACGACATCCGGGCCGACGGACAACTGACTACCGAAAAGATCCAGGTTGAGCAAAATTCTTTCCTCGGCGGAAAGTCGTTCATCATCGCCAGCGAGCTTACATACGACGATCAAAACAAATCGCTCACCATCAGGCCCTCGTCGCTCAAGCTGAAAAGCGCTTCCTTCTCCATCACGGGCGACTATTCCTGGAAAGAGAAGAACCTCATCAACCTGCAGGCTAAGGGAGAGAACACCGACATCCAGACGCTGATCTCACTGCTGCCAGGCGCTTTATCAGAAAAGCTTGAGAAGTATCAGAGCAAAGGCGCTATATACTTCAACGGCCGGCTCAGGGGCGAGATCAGCAAAACAAAAAGTCCGGGTGTTTCCGTCGATTTCGGATTTAACAACGCCACGCTTTATCATCCTGAGTACAAATCGCGGATCGAAGAAGCAAGCATCGAAGGCTCTTTTGCCAGTGGCGACCTGGGCAACGTAAGGCAGGCGTCGCTGGTGCTGAAAAACATTTCGGGCAAGCTCAACGACGAGAGCTTCAAGGCCAACTTCGTGATCAATGACTTTGTCGATCCGGAAGTGATCTGCAACTTCAAGGGCAAGGTCGATGCGCCTGCTGTGCTGAGCTTCTACCCCATTGAAACGCTGAAGAATGTGACCGGATCGCTGCTGGTGGATGTAGCCTTCGAAGGAAAGATCGGCCTGCTCAAGAACAAGGCCACCGCACAGCGTGTTTCCACCCAGGGAACCGTAGCGCTTCAGGATATCAATCTCGATTACGGGAAAGAAAAAATTCCATTGCAGCACCTTACGGGCGATCTCCAGTTCAGCAACAACGACCTGGCGCTGAGCAACGTTTCGGGCAAGCTCGGCAGGTCCGACTTTATGCTGAATGGTTTTTTCAAGAACATCATCACCTTTGTGCTCTTCGAGAACCAGCCCATCGGCATCGAGACCGATTTGAAAGCTGACTTCATAGACCTCGACCAATTGTTTGCCATTAGCTTTGGCGATCCAACAGAAGGCAAAGATCAGCAGTACACCTTCAGCATCTCCCCGAACATCAGCCTCAACTTCAACTGCGATGTACGGTCGCTGCAATACAAACGCTTCCATGCACGGCAGGTAAAGGGCGATCTGCTTGTGAAGAACGAGATGGCCGTGTCAAGAAATCTTTCGCTGCGAACCATGGGTGGCGACCTGCAGATCTCCGGTATCATCGACGCCCAGAACAATAAGGCGATTGACGTTGTTACCACGGCAAAATTCAACGGCATCCATGTAGACAGCGTCTTTTATGTGTTCGAAAATTTTAAACAGGATTTCATCCAGGATAAACACCTGAAAGGCCAGGCTTCCGCCGATGTGAACCTGGAGGTAACGGTAGATCAGCACCTGAAAATGTTCCCGGAGACCCTGATCGCCGACATCGGCGCCACCATCCGCAAGGGTGAGCTCAACAACTTCGAGCCTATGAAAAAACTGAGCCGCTACCTTGACGATGAAGGATTGAGCAAGCTGCGTTTTTCTGACATTAAGAACGACATCCACATCGAAAACAAAACCATCTATATCCCGCAGATGGCGGTACGCAGCAATGTTACCGACATCACCATCAGCGGCACGCACACGTTCGATCAGCACATCGATTACAGGCTCGTGACGCCCCTCCGTAAGAAGAAACCGAAAGATTCTGAAGCGGAGCTGGCCATGGAAGACGACCAGAAAGGGCAAACCAGGCTGTTCCTGAAGATCACCGGCACCACCGATGATTACCGCATCGCTTACGACACGGAGGCCGTGAAGAAAAAGATCATCAGCGACCTGAAAAAAGAAGTACAGGAGCTGAAAGATGCCTTCAGGACCAAAGGCAAGAAGAAACAGAAGGAAGTAGAGCTACAAAAGGACGAATATTTCGACTGGGACCAGCAATGATCACAACGTTTCGCCTACCATATAGCTCGATTTGTGCGATTAGTCGATTTTATTTTTCTTGCCGGCAACTTTCTGTCTTTTTTGTAATTTATATCATGCTTTCGATCTCCTATGCAGGCTGAGAAGACTTTTCTGGTAATTGACGACAGCTACATAGACAGGCTCGTGTCAGGCATGCTGATCAAACGGACGTTCGATATTACAGACGTGCACGAGGTCAGTGGTGGAAAACAGGCGCTGGAGTGGCTGCGCTCACACGCTTACAAAAAGGAAAATAACCTCATCATCCTGCTCGATATCATGATGCCGCAAATGAACGGCTTCGAGTTCCTGGAACAGTTCGAAAAGCTTGACAGTCCGCTGAAGGAAAAAACCACCATCGTGATGCTTTCCTCCACGCTAGACCACCACGACATCACCCGCGCAAGAGAGCATCAGTACGTGAGAAAGCTGTTGAGTAAACCTCTTTCGGCGAATGAGTTAAGAGAATTCGTTGAATAGTCCACAGACCACGGTCACAGTCCACAGCAGTACCCCCTTCTGGAACCCGTATCCTGAGCTGAATCTCATACAACGGAAAACATGTGAACGAAGGATCCCCCGGACGTTAGTGCGTACTTAATTCGTACACCTGTTTCAAGCTGTGCACTTTGTTTATATGGGGATTCTTCGCGCGCGCCAGCCTTACGCACATGCTTCGCTCAGAATACCGGTCTCAAGAGTGGGAGCACTGAACGGCCGTGGACCGTCGACTGTGGACCGTGGACTCCTCAAGCTATCGCCTCTCTTATAAAATCATTCAGCGGTTTGATCTCTTTGGCATGGGCCGCCACCGTTTTCATGAACTTTTTATCAGTCACATCTTTGTCGCTGTAATTATACGACACAATAAAACTTTTGTGCTTCAGCAGCTCGATGTGCGGATGGTCTTTGGCGTATCCCTTGGGCATGGTTTTGAGCTTGTCGAAATCATCGAAGCCCTTGAACAGCTTCTTGAATGATTTGCTGTTCATTACCTTCATGAGCTTGTCTGCATTGTAGTCGATCTCCTGGCGCACCTTGGCAAGGTTGGCTGCATCGGGCATATAGATACCGCCGGCCACAAAACTTTTACCGGGCTCGATGTGAATGTAATAGCCCGGTTCCTGCACCAGCTTGCCATTGGGCGAAAAGCCCGCCCCCATGTTCACCTTGTATGGACTTTTGTCTTTGCTGAAACGCACGTCGCGATAAATTCTGAACGGAAGTTTTTTGGGATCGAGACCCGCAAGCCCTTCGTCAAATTTTGTCATCTCTTTCAGGAGCCCGGTGATAAAGTCTTCAAAGCCCTGCTTGGCTTCGAGGTAACGCGGCTTGTTCTTTTCGAACCACGTGCGGTCGTTGTTCTTGCTGAGATCCTTGAGGAATTTTAAAATGAATTCGAAGTTCATATGTGGGGTTATTTTAAAGATATTCTACAACGGTCTCGAGACCGATGCCACGCGACGCCTTGACGAGAACCGTGGCGCCACTCACGGGATATTGCTTCAGCTCCTGCACCAGCTCGTCTTTCTTGGGGAAGTATTTTGCGTTGGGGATCTCATGCAGCGCCGATTTGAAGAGGGTTCCGCATAAGTAAACATGTTCGAAGCCTTTTTCCTTTATCAATTTTCCGATGGCCCGGTGCTCTTTATCTGCTTCGCCTTCAAGCTCGAACATATCGCCGAGGATGAGCACTTTTTTTGAAGCCTTCATTGCAGCAAGGTTCTCGATGGCGGCCTGCATCGAGCTGGGATTTGCATTGTAGGCGTCGAGGATGATGGTGTTGCTTCCCTTCTGCACCACCTGTGAGCGCATATTGCCGGGCACGTATTCGGCCACGGCCTGGTTGGCGAGCTTCGCCTCAACGCCGAAGTATTTGCCGATGCACAGTGCCGCGGCCATGTTCTCGAAATTATAAGCGCCGATGAGGTTGGTCTGCACAACGTCTCCGTTATCGGCCCTGAACTTCACCATCGGGTCGGCGCTGATAAATTCCGCCTGATAGTAGTCTCCTTTCGCAGGATAAAAAACCGGCTCCTTGAATCGCTTCGCCATGTTGGCCAGCAGCGGATTCTGCGAGTTGATGAAGGCGGTGCCGTTGTGGGTGATCAGGTGCTGGAAGATCTCAGACTTTCCCCGCACAATGTTGTCGAACCCACCGAAAGTTCCGATGTGTGCTTTGCCGATGTTGGTGATGAATCCATGCGTGGGATTAGCGATCTCACACAGCAGCGCGATCTCGCCCAGGTGGTTGGCGCCCATTTCAACCACAGCAACCTCAACGGTGGTGTCGATGGCCAGGATGGTGAGCGGCACACCGATGTGGTTGTTCAGGTTGCCGCGGGTGGCGTAGGTCCTGAATTTTTTGCTGAGCACGGCGTTGAGCAATTCCTTGCTCGTGGTTTTGCCGTTAGAGCCGGTGAGTGCCACCACGGGTATCGTCAGCTGGTCGCGGTGAAAGCGGGCCAGCTTCTGAAGTGCCTGCAGCACATCGGGCACAAGAATGAAGCGGTCGTCTTTCTGATACTTCTCTTCGTCTATCACTGCATACCGGGCGCCTTTGCTCAGGGCTTCTGCGGCAAACTCGTTGGCGTTGAACTTGTCGCCACGAAGGGCGAAGAATACCGAATCAGGGGTGATCTGGCGTGTGTCGGTAGAAATTTTTTTGTGCTCGGAATATTTCTGGTATAATTTTTCGATTTCTATCATAAATGGCAGTATAAGATGGAAGTCCGGTACAATATTATTGCCGCCGGCACGTATCTTTAAGGCAAGATAACAGCTCGGTCCCGGTGAACGTTATCGAAGAAAGAAAAATTTTAATGATCAGATCTTCGCTTCTGGTTTTTCTGCTTATGCCACTGATGGCTCATGCACAGTTCACCTACACGATGGACCAGCAGATCGTTGTTCAGGGCACCGACGGGAATGCCCTGGCCATGCCCTGGGCTGGCGGCCTTAACGCAGCCCAGTACAACGCCATGGACCTGAACCATGACGGCAAAGACGACCTTGTGCTCTTCGACCGCATGGCCGACAAGGTGATCACCTTCCTCAACCAGAACAATCAATATCACTACGCGCCCGAATACGAGGTATTCTTTCCGGCAGAGATTTCCAACTGGCTGCAGCTGCGCGACCACAACTGCGACGGTAAAAAAGATATCTTCACCGGCCACCAGCTGGGCATGCGGGTATACACCAATGTAACGCCTGAAGGTGGCGCACCCGCATGGAAAGAATTTCTGTTCCACGCCGGACCCGGTGCTTCCAAAACGGAAGTGCTGCTCTCTAAAGGTTTCAGCGTGCTGAAAGTGAATCTTCAGATCCAGTCTGACGATGTTCCCGCCATTATCGACGCTGATGGCGACGGCGACCTCGATATTTTTAACATCCAGTACGCCAGCAGTGGTGTTGAATTTCACAAGAACCTGAGCATCGAAAAAGGCTGGAGCTGCGACTCGCTCGACTTTGAACGGCAGACGCGCACCTGGGGCAATTTCAGGGAATGTGGCTGCGGTGTGATAGCGCTCCACGGCGAAGATTGTCCCGCTGCCGGTCGGGTAAAACACGCTGGCGGCAAAAGCCTGCTGTCCATCGACCTTAATGGCGACAAGCAGCTGGACCTCATCTTCTCCGAAGCTACCTGCACACAGTTGTTCCAGCTGGTGAACGAAGGCACACTTGAGAACCCTGCCATCAACAAGTACTCCACTTTTCCTGCCATCCAGCCCGCGAACATCGTGGTGTACCCCGGAGCCTACTATGAGGATGTTGATTTCGATGGCGCGAAAGATCTCATAGCAACACCCAACGGTTTTACACGGGAGTTTCTCTCCGCGGATTACACACAGTCGAACCTGTTCTACAAAAACACGGGCACAACGGCAAACCCGGCATTCAGTCTGGTGAAGCGGAATTTCCTGCAGGAGCACATGATCGACGTGGGTGACAATGCCGTGCCCGCGTTCGCTGATCTTGACGGTGACGGCGACTTTGATATGATCATCAGCTCCTACACCTCAGGAACCCTGCGGTCATCGATCTTCCTCTATGAGAACATCGGAACTCCCGCGGAGCCTGCGTTCAGGCTCGTCACCAAAGACTACCTGTTCCTTTCTTTCTCCAGCTTCTACAACATGAAGGTGCAGTTCGCCGACGTGAATAACGACAACGCGCAAGACCTTGTGTTCACAGCAACGCTGCTCAACAACAATGTCACTGACCTGTATGCCATCCTCAACAAAGGCCGCGATGTTTTTGATTTCAACGATCAGCCCATTGTGAACATGAACTTCGACCTTACGTTCAGCGAGAACATTAATGTGGTAGACATCGACTCAGACGGATATGAAGACCTGCTTGTGGGGCGGGGCAACGGCGCGCTTCAGTACTGGAAGAACAACGGCACACCGGGGCAGTTCGGGTTCACGCTCGTTGATGACACCTATCTCGGGCTCACCTCATCGGTGCTACGGCAAAACCCGGCGTGCGCTGTGGCCGACCTGGATGCCGATGGAACGCTGGACCTTATATATGGAGACCAGACGGGCATACTGAAGATCGTGCGCGATTTCAGAAACGCTTCCGATGCGGATGCAGAAGATGCCACTACCAGCGTTGTGTTCAATCCCCTGATCACGGACCAGAATCCCTACATGGAGCAAGACCTGGGCGGGCGTATATGGCCTACCGTTGTCAACCTTTTCAATTCAACCAAGCCGGCCATCGTTACAGGAAATGTGATGGGGGGCGTCACAGTGCTGAAGAATGACGAAGGACAGGCCCTGCCCAAAGAGCCAGTCGTTGAGATCTATCCCAATCCCGTATCAAAGACGCAAACTCTCAATATCAAAGTAGACAGAACTGCCATCGTTCAGATCCTTTCACCCCTCGGGCAACAGCTGAGCCAACCCACCCGCCTGCAAGCACACCAACGTTACCAGTATCAACTCCCATCCCTCTCCGCCGGCCTCTACCTGCTAAAGTTCACCGTCGGCAACAACACACAGGTAAAGCGACTGGTTATTACGAACTAAGGTGGTGACAGGTAAATGGTAATAGGTAAACGGTAATCGGTAATCAGTGGCCAGGATTAATGACCGGGATTAAAGGATTTATTGGATGGGCAGGATTAATTGACCAGGATTAAAAGGATTTACAGGATGAGCAGGATAAAATCCAATTGAATTGATTTATGTTTGCGGCCTTTGTATTTAATCCTGTTAATCCTTGAATCCTGTAAATCCTGATCCTGGTTTTATTTTCGACATGGACGGCGTCATCATCGACAGCAATCCATTTCATAAGATCTCCCTCAAACAATTCTGCAAAAAGTACGGCTACGATCTCACCGAAGAGCAGCTGCGTGAGAAGATTTATGGCCGCACCAATAAAGACTGGATCGTGAATGTTTTCGGGCCGCTTGACGAGCAGAAGTTGCGCGCTTATGCGGATGAGAAGGAAGCGTTGTTCCGGGAGATCTATAAGAATGACATCAAACCGGTAGACGGCCTGGTGGCTTTTTTACAAAAGCTCGAAGCGCTCGGGCTGCCGCGGGCTATCGCAACCTCCGCCCCGCGGGCCAACGTGGATTTCACGTTGTCGAAGACGGGCACCGGAAAATATTTTCCCGTGATCCTGGACGAGTCTTTTGTATCGAAAGGCAAACCCGACCCGGAGATCTACCTGAGAACAGCGGCTGCCTTAAAATTTGAACCGGCCAACTGTATCGTGTTCGAAGATTCGCTTTCAGGCGTGAAGGCCGGCAAAAGCGCAGGCTGCAAGGTTGTGGGCATCACCACCACCCACACTCGCGAAGAGCTCCACGAAACCGACCTGGTAATAGATGATTTCACCAACCTCGACCCCCAGGAACTGATCAAAAAGCTGTTTTAGTAGTATTTTAGGTCTTGGAACCCGTCTCGTTTGCCCTGAAATCAGGTATTTCAATCCTGCGAATCCAGAAAATCCTAAAAATCCTGATCCTGTGTTGGATAATTGGGGGCATTTTATCGATATTTGCAGTCCCTTTTCGGAAGGGCTAAAATTAAGCTGATATGGCGAGAGTTTGTCAAATTACCGGAAAAAAGCCGCAGGTTGGTCACAAGGTTTCACACGCAAACAACAAGACCAAGAGAAGATTCTATCCAAACCTTCAGAAAAAGCGCTTTTTTGTGCCTGAGGAAGATAAATGGATCACTCTTAAAGTGTCTACCAAGGCAATCAAGACCATCAATAAGCATGGCATCACTGCAGTGTTAAAAGAAGCCAGAGCCAACGGCAACCTGGTACTGTAATAAAAATTTCAAGAATCATGGCAAAGAAAGGCAACAGGGTTCAGGTGATCTTAGAATGTACGGAGCACAAAGCTACCGGCCAGCCCGGCATGAGCCGCTACATCACTACCAAGAACCGTAAAAACACCACAGAAAGGTTGGAACTGAAGAAGTACAACTCTATTTTGAAGAAATATACAGTTCACAAAGAAATTAAATAATCATGGCAAAGAAAGTTGTTGCTACACTGAAAAAAGGTGACGGAAAAAGCTTTGCAAAAGTGATCCGTGCCGTAAAATCTGAAAAAACCGGTGCTTACACCTTCCGGGAAGAGATCGTGCCTGCTGAACTTGTAAAAGATACGCTGGCTAAAAAATAATCGGTCTATCCGGCCAGAAAGATTTTGAAAAGTCCCTCCGCGGGACTTTTTTCATATCTGCGTGGCACAATTTTATGATTTACAATTCCTGATCTTTGATTCGACCCTCGATCTGAGATCATGAGGTCAGAAATCTGAGATCTGAAATCTAATCGACAATTTCCTATGGCACTGTTCGGACTGTTTTCCAAAGAGAAGAAGGAGACCCTGGATAAGGGCCTCGAAAAGTCAAAAGACAGTTTCTTTTCCAAGCTGGGCAAGGCGCTCGTAGGAAAATCTACGGTGGATGACGAAGTGCTCGACAACCTCGAAGAAGTGCTCGTATCTTCGGATGTTGGCGTGGAAACCACCCTGAAGATCATCGAGCGCATACAGCAGCGGGTGGCACGCGACAAATACATGAGCACCTCCGAGCTCGACCGCATCCTGAAAGAAGAAGTAGCCAGCCTGCTCAACGAGGGCAACCCCGACGAAGCACAGGATTTCGATACACCCGCCGGCATTAAACCTTACGTAATCATGGTAGTAGGCGTCAATGGTGTAGGCAAAACCACCACCATCGGCAAGCTGTCGTCACAATTCAAAAAGAAAGGCAAAAATGTAGTGTTGGGTGCCGCCGATACTTTCAGGGCTGCCGCCGTAGATCAGCTCAAGCTGTGGGGCGAGCGGGTAGGTGTACCGGTAATTGCAAAAGGTATGAACACCGATCCTTCAGCCGTGGCTTTCGATGCCGTGAAAGAAGGTGTTGACCGCAATGCCGATATCGTGATCGTTGACACCGCGGGCCGCCTGCACACCAAGGTGAACCTCATGAACGAGCTCACCAAGATCAAACGAGTGATGCAAAAGGTAGTACCCGATGCGCCGCATGAAGTGCTGCTGGTGCTCGACGGAAGCACGGGCCAAAACGCTTCCATCCAGGCAAGAGAGTTTACCAAAGCCACTGAAGTTACCGCCCTGGCCATCACCAAGCTCGATGGCACCGCCAAAGGTGGCGTTGTAATAGGCATCTCCGACGAATTCAAGATCCCCGTAAAATACATCGGCGTGGGAGAAAAGGCGGAGGATCTGCAAGTATTCAGCAAGAGTGAATTTGTAGACTCGTTGTTTAAGAAAAACTGAGTGGGTTGCCGGTTGCCAGTTACCGGATGGCCGGTTGGTGCAGTGCCTTGTATTCAGCGTACAGTTTCAATTCACTTAAGGAACATAACACCGTAAAGAGTTTTACACCGAATCGAACCGGCAACAGGCAACCGGCAACCGGTAACTATTTTTTCTTTTTTGCCGGAGGCAGTGGTGGCATCTTTCTAAAAGGAAGCCTGATGAAGATCTGATAATTGAAGCCCCAGTAACTTTCGCGGTCTGTTCTTCCATAGCCGGGCACATCGTGCGGAAGCATGTCAGTGGCACCGTTGCTCTTGAGGCCGAACTTGAAACGCGCTGTATATCCCATCCAGATCATCTGCCAGATCTTTACCCGCAAGCCGGTAGTGAGCTCGTACCACCGCGCGGTGATATCGGTGTTCACATAATCCCTCGTCAGAGGACCATAGATCGGATCGGCTGTGATCACGCCCAGGCTCTCTGAGAACTTGGAGTGTCCGTAACGCAGGCCAAGAAAGAACATGTTTCGCTCTACATCCTTGGTCAGAAAATTCACATCCGCGCCCACGCGCCAGTAGGTGCCATCGTTGCTGTAGTTGGAAGAATCCTCAGGATACGTTCTGGCCCATGAACCATAGTCGACAGCGAGGAAATAGCGATGGAAGTCTACATCGGCATTCACTTCCCAGCCTTGAAAATCATCCTGCACGTTCGATTTCACGAGGGCCAGCACATCGGTGCCGAAGCGAATACCCGTGGGCAGATACCGGTTCTTCACTGTATCGCGTTTCACGGTATCGGCAGCAGGCTTGGCAGGTGCGGGCTTGCCGGCAGGCACCGGCTTAACAGGTTTCGTTTGCTGCGCCGTTGCTGCAAAAGCCGTGAGCAGGATCAATATGCTAAAAAGTGATCGCAATGTTAGTAAGGGGTGGGTCCTGGATATTGGTTTTGCCTACTGTTGCCTCGGTGAACGTTGTCGCCACGGTATCGACCTTGAGGCCTGACAATACGGTTTGCCAGCCGCAGGCATTAAAGAGTTTTCTTCCTGTACGCGTATAGTCAACCTTCAGCGTCCTGGTGGATCCATCTAAGAAATTGAACACAAAGGTGGAGGTCTGTGCCGTGCTGTCAAGCGGAACATAGACGTCGCTGCGTTCTTCTTCCGAATAGGTGATCGCACCCGGGGCGTAATTGGCCGTGATCTGCTTCAATTGCACCGGCGACACAAAAGTAAACTTTGCAAGATTGGTAAGAGGGCAACGATAGATCTCGATGTTGGTGCCTGAAGTCCCTTTCTTCTTGGGAACAGTGCCCACCACCCGCACTGAATCAAAGCCGCTGCTTTTCGTTACTTTAAGATTGGAGAGCACAAATCGCTGGCCGCAATCTTCGGATACAAACTGGGCCTGGGTGAGGTAGCTCAGGTGAAGCTCGGAGGCAACATTTCCGCTCTGGAAGTGAAAGACGGTGCTGTCCTTGAAGTAATTCAACCGGAGGCTGTCAATGCCCGTCATGGCCGCCGTATCCGCCAGCCAGACGAAGTCGGTTCCATCGGCAGTAATGCCCGTAAAAACCACGGTATCCCGGGTATTGTTCGAAAGCTTTTTGAAGGCAATACCAACAAAGTTATTGTTGAGGCTGAAGCATTCCGGCTCTTCCAGACACGCGGCGGCCATCGCCACAAAAAACAAAAACCACCCAGTCTTTTTTACCATGATCAATTCCGGCCGTAAAGATAAAGCATGCCGCGAAAGCCCAAATTCCAGGCCAGTTTATTTTTGACCCTGTATTTCCGGCACAGGCAGAATGGGATTACCTTTGCGGGTTGATGGCCCGTAGAGCACGCTAAAAACGGGAAAACGGCCTCAAAAATTGAATTATAACGATTCGATCCTTGTTGGGAGATGATAAAAACCCCGGCGGATCCTGAGCGATGAAAACAAAAGGTAACAGAAAGACAAAAGTCAATATCGTAACACTCGGTTGCTCTAAAAACCTGGTTGATTCTGAAGTGCTGCTGACCCAACTCAAAGGCAACGGTATTGACGCCGTGCACGAATCGGCACAGGACGATTCCAACGTAGTGGTGATCAATACCTGCGGTTTCATCGACAATGCCAAGCAGGAATCCATCGATACCATTCTCCGGTATGTGGATGCCAAGGAAGAAGGTGTGGTTGATAAAGTATATGTAACGGGCTGCCTCTCGCAGCGCTACAAAGACGACCTCGAAAAAGAGATCCCTGAAGTAGACGCCTGGTTCGGCACACGTGACCTTTCGCGCCTGCTGAAAGTTTTCAAAGCCGACTATAAGCAGGAGCTTGTGGGCGAGCGCATCCTTACCAACCCCAGTCATTTCGCCTATCTTAAAATATCGGAAGGTTGTGACCGGCCGTGTTCTTTCTGCGCCATTCCACTAATGCGGGGCAAGCACATCTCAAGACCTATGGAAGAGCTTGTGCTGGAGGCGAAGAACCTGGCGAAGAACGGAACAAAAGAGCTGCTGATCATCGCCCAGGACTCGACCTATTACGGCCTCGACCTGTATAAGAAACGCAACCTGGCAGACCTCCTGAAAAGGTTGTCTGACGTAGAAGGGGTAGACTGGATCCGTCTGCACTATGCATTCCCTTCCGGCTTCCCGCTCGATGTGCTCGATGTGATGGCCGAGCGCCCCAACATCTGCAAGTACCTCGACATACCGCTGCAGCACGGCTCAACGCGCATGCTCCAGCTGATGAAGCGAGGCATCACCCGCGAAAAAACGGAACAGCTTCTCGCCACCATGCGTGAAAAAGTGCCGGGCATTGCCATCCGCACCACCATGATCGCGGGACATCCCGGCGAAACAGAAGATGATTTTCTCGAGCTCATGACCTTCATCGAACGCTCGAGGTTCGACAGGCTGGGCATCTTCAATTATTCACACGAAGAAAATACACACTCTCACACCATGGCGGATGATGTGCCGCAGGAAGTGAAGCAGCAACGCGCCGATGCGGTGATGGAGCTTCAGGAGAACATCTCGAATGAGCTCAACCACGCGCGCATCGGGCAAACCCTGAAAGTGATCGTAGACCGCAAAGAGGGCGGCACCTTCATCGGTCGTACAGAATTCGATTCACCTGAAGTTGACAACGAAGTGATGATCGAGAGCCAGGACTACCTCAGGATCGGTGATTTTGTGAACGTCAAAATTACGGGTGCATCGGAGTTCGATCTCACAGGCACTGTGGTGCAGTAACGTCCGTATAATTCTCTAAACCTTCTCAATAAATTTACCGTTATTCGGTTTATGGTTTTCAGAATCTCCACCACCTATACCTGTTAACATGCAGCTGAAGAAAATCCCGCTTGGCGATACCAGAGCTTTCTCGTCCTTTTTTTTAGACTACATCGATCAGAAAAACAACCTTCAGCCTTTTTACAACCGCTTTCCGCGGATCGAAAATTTCAAAGATCAGATCGCCGACAAATCCAAAACTTTTTCCGCTCATCAAACACAGGTCCTGGTATCGGTGCTGCAGAAGCAATACGCTGGCCTCACCACATCCGATGCCGTTAAAAAAAATATCCACTCATTATCCGATGAGCGAACCTTTACGGTGACAACCGGCCATCAGCTGAATATCTTCACCGGCCCGCTGTATTTTATTTATAAGATCGTTACGGTGATCAACACCTGCCGCGAGCTGAAAGCAAAATTTCCCGGGTACGATTTTATACCGGTATACTGGATGGCGTCTGAAGATCACGACTATGACGAGATAAAATATTTCCGCCTGTACGGTAAAAAGTACGTCTGGGAAACCGGGCAGAAAGGCGCAGTGGGAAGGTTCAGCACAAAAGGTCTCGATACGCTGCTGGAGCAACTTCCGGGCGACGTAAGCATTTTCAGGGACGCCTACCTGAAAAATAAAAAGCTCAGCGATGCCGTGCGTCATTATGTGAATGCATTGTTCAGTGCGGAAGGACTGGTGGTGATCGACCCCGATAACCGGGAGCTGAAATCGCTCTTTCGCGATGTGATGGTTGATGATGTGATCGGGTGCAACACGTTGAAGCTTGTGGACAACACCAACAAACAGCTTGAAGAGTCTGGTTACAAAACGCAGGTGTTCTGCCGCGATATCAATTTCTTTTATCTCGACGAGAACCTGAGAAGCCGCATCGAAAAGCAGGGCGACCGTTATCACGTGCTGGAAACTTCGCTCAGCTTCAGCGAAGAGGAGATCCGCAGGCAGATCGAAAACGAGCCGGAGAAGTTCAGCCCCAATGTTATTCTCAGGCCGCTTTACCAGGAGTATATCCTGCCCAACCTGGCATATGTGGGTGGCCCGGCAGAAGTGGTCTACTGGCTCCAGCTAAAAGCGGTGTTCGATCATCACAAAGTTCCGTTCCCCATGCTGATGCCCCGTAATTTTGCCATGGTGATCGAGCAGCACATCTATAGAAAATTCGAAAAGACGGAGCTCGAGCTCAGCAACCTGTTTGAAGAAAAGAATTTCCTCTTCAACCACTGGGTGCTGAAGCATTCCAGGCACAACCTCACGGTAGGCCATGAGCGCACCGCCATCAGCGAGCTCTTCAGCGCACTTCAGCGCCGGGGGGAGGCCATCGACAAAACCCTCGGCCCGTTCGTTGGCGCCGAAGGCAAAAGAGCGCTCAACAGCCTCGAGAAGATCGAACGAAAGCTGCTGCGCGCAGAGAAGAGACTTCAGTCTGACAAGCTGCGTCAGATCGAGTCGGTAAAAGACGCTTTGTTTCCCAATGGCAGCCTGCAGGAGCGCACTGACAACTTCCTGAACTTCTATCAGCAGGACCAGGCGTTCATCAGCGGGCTGCTCAGCAATTTTGATCCGTTAGATTTCAGGTTCAACGTATTAATCTATACGCCTTCATGACCAAAGAGCAGAGCAGAAAACTTTATTTGCAAAAAAGACTGGGGCTTTCCGACGCAGAGTTCCAGCGTTTGAGCAAACGCCTCACGGATAACTTTTTTACTTCGCTTGACCTCTCTTCCATCAAAGTGCTGCATACCTTTCTGCCCATTGAAAAGCAAAAGGAGATCAACACCTGGATGATCATTGACCGCATCAAACGCGAGCATCCACAAATACGGCTTTCCGTTCCGAAGATCAACAATCAGACCTCCACCATCGAAAGTTTTTACTTCGAAGATGCTGACCAGCTCGAGAAAAATACGTGGGGCATCATGGAGCCGAAGCAGGGTATTCCCACACCCACCGACAAGATCGACGCTGTGCTGGTGCCGTTGCTGGCCTTTGACAGGAAAGGAAACCGTGTAGGCTACGGGAGGGGTTTCTACGACAAGTTCCTGTCGAATATCACTTGTCGCAAGATCGGATTATCGTTCTTCCCGCCCGTACAATCCATCGAAGGCATGAGCGCGCAGGATGTTCCGATCGATGTGGCTGTAACGCCGGAGGGAGTTTTTACTTTGAATAAGAGCTGACGCGAAGTCTTCCTTCGAAGACCTGCCCGGTGCTCCTAACGGAGCAGAATGCATTTCACTCCGGCATGAGTGTTCTGTCTATAGAATAAGATCAATTTCATCCGCTAGGGCTCCATAGGAGCCTCCTGAATTCGTAATTTTAAATGCAAGCAATGAAAACAAACGCACACGTCATTCTTATATCACTACAGCGCTCTGCTGGATAAGTTATCAGAATGACAGAATCAAGATAGCCTGATTCAAAGCAGTGTGTTGCTTCGCTATTCTCAACCATTGTCAATTGTTACGTTGTCAACTGTCAATTGACCTCAGGTTCCTGCTGACTCAAACAGTGAAACGAACCAAGTCCCCAGATAATATCCCAGGAATCAAGGCCTACTACTTTTCTATCGGGGAAACATTGTTGAAGGATGCTTAGGGCGTTGTCATCGTTCTTGTCTCTGAACGTAGGCACTACAACGTATTTATTGCTGATGTAGAAGTTGGCATAGGAAGCCGGCAACCGCATGTCTTCGTAGACAATGGCGGCGGGCATGGGCAGCTCCACGATGTTCATCTGTTTGCCATTCTCGAGGCGCAGCTTCTTCAGCATCTTCAGGTTCTCTTGCAACGGCTCATAGTTCTCGTCCTGTTTGCTGCGCTCTACTACTGTCACCACGGTATCCTGGTTCACAAACCGTGTGAGGTCATCGATGTGGCCATCGGTATCGTCACCCACAATGCCATCGCCAAGCCAGAGGATGTTTTCCACACCATAGTAATTGTGCAGGTACGCTTCGATCTCTTGCTGGTTCAGGTGCGGGTTCCGGTTCTCATTGAGCAGGCATGAGGTGGTGGTGAGCACAGTACCGGTACCGTTGAACTCAACAGAGCCTCCCTCCATCACAATGCCCGGATACACCACGGGAATGTTGTAGTGTTTCGAGATCAGTGTGGGAATATTATCATCAAGGTCGAACGGCGGATATTTTCCACCCCAGGCGTTGTAGCCCCAGTCTACGATCATTTTCTTCTGTGCCGCCTTCGGGTTGATGAGGAACGCGGGACCGTGATCGCGGCACCACGCATCGTTGGTGGGATGAAGGAAGAACTGAACATTATTCAGATCCGCGCCGGCCTGCTGCAGGTAACGAAGCGCTTTTTGTTTCATCGCCTCGTCAACCACGTTGATGTTCACCTTTTCTCCTTCCGCCACCAGCTTGATGAACTGGGCGTAGACGGGATAAATGGTTTCGATCTTGCCCGGCCACGAAGCTTCCTTGTGTGGCCAGCTTAACCAGGTGGCCGTGTGTTTCGCAAATTCGGCAGGAAAATAGTAACCGAGCTGTTTCGGGTTCATAGTCAGGATTGCAGATTTGAAGATTTACAGGATCAATTTCCCCCTCCACAAGGAGGGGGCCAGGGGGAGGTCATTCGTCGATGTACCGTTTGGTGATCGGCTGATACGAGTCGATCCTTCTGTCGCGCAGGAAAGGCCAGTGCGTACGGTAACGATCTGTCTTCTGCAGGTCGAGGTCCATCACATGCACTTCTTCCTTATCGTGCGAAGCGAGGTAGAGCACGCGGCCGAAGGGATTGGCAACAAATGAGCCACCCCAGAATTTCATGGCGCCGTTCTGCTCGAAGCCTACGCGGTTCACGCTCACCACGTGCACACCGTTGGCTACAGCATGACTGCGCTGGATGGTCTGCCATGCATTGTATTGTTCGGAGTTTGTCTCCTCATCCTGTGACGTTGCCCAGCCGATAGCCGTAGGGTAGAACAGGATCTCCGCACCCATGAGCGCGGTGATGCGGGCAGCTTCCGGATACCACTGATCCCAGCAGATGAGCACGCCGATGGTAGCAAATTTGGTATTGAACACCTTGTAACCGAGGTCACCCGGCGTGAAGTAGAATTTCTCGTAATAAGACGGGTCGTCAGGGATGTGCATCTTCCGGTATTTGCCCAGGTAAGCACCATCGGCATCCAGAACGGCCGTAGTGTTGTGGTAGATGCCATTGGTCCGTTTTTCGAACAGCGAAGCAATGATCACCACACCCAGCTCTTTTGCCACTTTCGACAAAGCTTCGGTAGACGGCCCCGGAACAGGTTCCGCCAGTTTGAAGTTCTCGTAATCTTCCACATCGCAGAAGTACAGGGAACGAAAAAGCTCCTGCAGGCAAACGATCTGCGCACCCTTGGCCGCAGCTTCACGCACCTTCTCAATCGCTTTTTTCAGATTCTCATCCGGGTTGGCAGTGCACGACATCTGCACCATTCCAACTTTAACTGTTTTATTTGACACGTCTTATAAATAAAAGTCGCGCAAAATTAGTTCAGTGGACCAGGATTTTAAAGGATTTTCAGGATTAAACAGAATTAAATGCAAAAGGTGCCCCAGGGGGACACCTTTCTTATTTGAAACAGGTACAAAATTATTCAATAAGCACGATCCCAGCAGGTCCCGCACCCTCTCCTCCTAGGAGAGGGCCGGGGTGAGGTTGACAAAAGACTCATCCTTCGCCTCGAGGTCCGAACTGCCCATCAGCCACGTATCTACAGCCCTGGCAGCCTCACGGCCTTCGGAGATGGCCCATACCACCAGCGACTGGCCCCTGCGGATGTCACCGGCAGCAAAGATGCCTTCCTGGGTGGTCATATAATTTTCTGTTTTGATGTTGCCGCGTTCATCGAGGGCTACTTGAAGCTCGTCTACCATGCCGCCTTTTTCAGCGCCAGTGAAACCGATGGCCAGCAGTGCCAGCTCACACGGCAGAACCCTTTCTGTACCGGCAATCTCTTCGAAGCCCATCTTGCCCTGTGCATTTACGCCCCATTTGATATCCACTACCTTCAGGCCTGTAAGACGGCCGTTGTTGTCGCCGAGGAATTCTTTGGTGAGGATGGCCCACTGGCGGTCTACACCTTCGTCGTGCGACGATGAGGTCATGAGCACCATCGGCCACAGCGGCCATGGGTTGTTTTCCGAACGCTTCAGGGGAGGTTTGGCCAGCAGCTCGATCTGTGTAACAGTCTTCGCCTCCTGACGGTTAGAGGTTCCAACACAGTCGGAGCCGGTGTCACCGCCGCCGATCACGAGCACATTTTTATTGGTGGCCAGGATGTCGCCTGAAAAGATCCTGTCTCCGGCAACGCGTTTGTTCTGCTGCGGCAGGAAATCCATGGCGAAGTGAACACCTTTGAAATGTCTTCCGGGAATGGGCAGATCGCGCGGGGCTGATGCACCACCACAGATCACCACAGCATCAAACTCTTTCTGCAGGTGCTGCGCGCTGATGTTCACACCAACGTGCGCGTTGGTCCTGAAGATGATGCCTTCCTGCTCCATGAGCCTGATCCTGCGGTCGATCACAGATTTTTCAAGCTTGAAGTCAGGGATGCCGTAACGAAGCAGTCCACCGATCCGGTCGCTGCGCTCGAACACAGTAACCCAGTGACCCGCCTTGTTCAGCTGCGCCGCTGCCGCCAGGCCTGCCGGTCCGGAGCCAACGATGGCTACACGCTTGCCGGTTCTTGTCTTCGGTGGATTGGCCTTGATGTATCCTTTTTCGAAAGCCGTTTCAGCAATGGTCTTTTCGATGTACTCGATGGTAACAGGATTGTTGTTGATGCTGAGCACACAACTTGCCTCACAGGGTGCAGGACAGATCCTGCCCGTGAACTCGGGGAAGTTGTTGGTGCTGCTCAGGATCTTGATCGCCTCCTCCCACTTACCCGTGTAAACGGCATCGTTGAAGTCGGGAATGTTATTTCCCAGCGGGCAACCGTTGTGGCAGAACGGAACACCGCAGTCCATACAACGCGCGGCATTGTTCTTTACCTTCTCCTTCTCCAGCGGAGTATAGATCTCTTTATAATCTTTTAATCTTTCTTTCGGATCGCGGGATTTAGGCATCTCCCGCTCAAATTTCATAAACCCGTCTATCTGGCCCATTGTTGTTTAGTTTTATTAGGCGTGTCTGATATTTTTATTGCGTCGTTATCTAATTTTAAGTTGACAGTAGACAAATGAACAGTTAACAATGGGTGGGTGTTAAAATCACTTGTTGTGTACTGTTCACGGTTGTCAATTGCCCGATAGCTTTCTATCGGATTTGTCAATTGTCAACTGATTTAACTGACTTTAACTGCTACTTTCTTCTCCGTTTTCACAGCGGTGCCGTTGAGGGCTTTCTGCTTTTGCAGCACAGCCTTGTAATCTTTCGGCATCACTTTTACGAAAAGCTCGGCGGCGATGTCCCAGTTCTCGAGCACCCACTCGGCAGGGTCGCTGCCAGTGTAGTTGAAATGACGCTCGATCATGGATCTCACTTCGGCCTTGTCTTCATCGGCCATCGTCTCGAGCTCAACCATGTCTTTGTTGCAGAGTTTCTCGAGCGCATGTTCCGGATCAAAAACATAAGCGATACCACCGCTCATGCCCGCGGCGAAGTTCCTTCCGGTCTTACCCAGAATTACCACGCGGCCACCGGTCATGTATTCGCAGGCGTGATCGCCAACACCTTCCACCACAGCCTTGATGCCCGAGTTGCGTACGCAGAAACGTTCGCCGGCCTGGCCGCGGATGTAAGCTTCACCGGAGGTAGCACCATAGAAGGCCACGTTGCCGATGATGATGTTGTCTTCAGGCTTGAAGGTTGCTTCCTTATCGGGATAAACGATCAGCTTGCCACCGGAGAGACCTTTTCCGAAGTAGTCGTTGGCTTCACCCTCCAGCTCGAAGCGAACGCCGGGCGCAACAAACGCACCGAAGCTCTGGCCTGCGGAGCCTTTAAAGTTGAAGTGGATGGTATCTTCAGGCAATCCTTTGCCTTTGTATCGTTTCGATATTTCGTTCGACAGCAGTGCACCGGTAGTACGGTCTGTGTTTCGGATAATGAACTTCTCCTGCACAGGCTCGCCTTCTTCGAGCGCTGCCTTCGCTGCTTCCACCAGCTTCCAGTCGAGCACTTTTTCGAGCTCGAAATCCTGCTCGATCTGCTTGTAAACACCGATGTGCTCACGGGCAGGTTCGCGGTGAAGAACCGGTGAAAGGTCGAGCTTCTTGATCTTCCAGTGGTCGATGTCCTGGCGCATGCGCAGCACGTCCGTGCGCCCCACCATTTCATTCACGGTGCGGAAGCCGAGCTCGGCCATAGTCTCGCGCAGGTCCTGGGCCAGCATGTGGAAGAAATTCACAACGTGATCAGGGTCGCCGGTGAACAACTTGCGCAGATCAGGATCTTGTGTGGCGATACCTACAGGGCAGGTGTTCAGGTGACACTTGCGCATCATGATACAACCTTCCACAACAAGCGCTGCGGTAGCAACACCCCACTCTTCTGCACCGAGCAATGCAGCGATGGCAATATCACGACCTGTACGGATCTGTCCGTCGGTCTGTACTACCACGCGGCTTCTCAGGTTATTTTTTACCAGTGTCTGATGTGCTTCTGCGAGCCCAAGCTCCCACGGCAAACCTGCGTGGCGCATGGAGCTGATCGGCGATGCACCCGTTCCGCCGTCTGCACCGGAGATGAGGATGGCGTCGGCCTTGGCTTTGGCAACACCTGCGGCAACGGTACCGACACCGGCCTGCGACACGAGCTTCACGTTGATGCGCGCCTGGCGGTTAGCATTTTTCAGGTCAAAGATCAGCTGGGCAAGATCTTCGATCGAATAGATATCGTGGTGTGGCGGCGGCGAGATCAATCCTACACCCGGTGTAGAGTGACGCACACGTCCGATCCACTCGTCAACTTTATGCCCTGGCAGCTGACCACCTTCGCCGGGCTTGGCACCCTGCGCCATCTTGATCTGCAGCTCGTCGGCATTGCTCAGGTAGTAGCTGGTAACACCAAACCTTCCGGAGGCAACCTGCTTGATGGCAGAGCGCTCCCAGTCGCCGTTTGCTTTCTTCTCGAAACGCACTTCATCTTCTCCACCTTCACCGCTGTTGCTCTTGCCGCCAATGCGGTTCATGGCAATGGCCAATGTGGTGTGCGCCTCGTGCGAGATCGATCCGAAAGACATCGCGCCCGTGGCGAAACGTTTGAAGATCTCTTCAACAGGCTCTACCTCCTCGATGGGCACGGAGTTGCGTTTCTTGAACTCGAACAGTCCGCGGATGGTAAATGAATCTTTGGTCTGATCGTTGATCTTCTCCGTATATTTTTTGAATAGCGCGTAGTTCTTTGATTTCGTAGAATGCTGCAGCAGGTGGATCACTTCAGGGCTGAACAGGTGTTTCTCACCCCTTCTCTTCCACTGATACACACCACCCACGGGAAGTGAGTTGCTTTCCTGTTTGAATGCCAGGTTGTGACGCACCAGCACTTCGCGGGCCAGGTCGTCGAAAGACAAACCTTCGATGCGGCTGATGGTTCCGCGGAAACACTTGTCGATCACTTCGCTTCCAAGACCCAGGGCCTCGAAGATCTGTGCCGACTGGTATGACTGCAGTGTGCTGATACCCATCTTCGACATTACCTTGAGCAAACCGTTGCCGATACCTTTCTGGTAATTGTGGTAAGCATCTTCGTCGGTCAAACCTGTGCCCAGCGCACCGCTCTTGTTGAGGAAGTGGATAGTCTCCAACGCCATGTACGGATTGATAGCACTTGCGCCGAACCCGATGATGGTGGCGAAGTGATGCACTTCCCATACATCGCCAGCTTCCACGAGCAAGCCTGCATGTGTGCGGATCCTTTTTTCAACGAGCGATTGATGCACGGCTCCGATAGAAAGCAGCGACGGGATCGGTGCATACTCAGGACCGATCTTCCGGTCAGAGAGCACGATGATCTTTTTGCCTGCGCGGATTGCTTTTTCAGCTTCAGCACAGATCCTGTTCAGGCTTTCTTCGAGCCTGCCGGGTTGTCCGTCGGCGAGGAACGCACAACGGATGATGGCGTATTCGTAACCGTGAGCCGGTAAATGTTTCAGTTTCTCGAGGTCGCTGTTGAGCAGCACCGGTTGCGAGATGTGGATCTGCGCGGTATGCTGCGGTGTTTCTTCCAGCACGTTCAGGCTTTGCCCTATCCTGGTAAAGAGCGACATCACCAGGCGCTCGCGGATCGGATCGATCGGCGGATTGCTTACCTGTGCAAAGTGCTGCTTGAAGTAGTTCGAGATGTGACGGCTCTCTTTTGAAAGCACCGCCAGCGGCGTATCGTCACCCATCGAACCGATGGCCTCGTATCCTTTTTCTGCCAGCGGCGTGAGAACGGTTTTGATATCTTCGTCCGTAAAGCCGTAAGCATTCTGGCGTTGTGCCAGCGTTTTTTCATCGAAGTTATCTTCAAACCACTCCTGCTCGGGCTCGAGCCTGAGCTTGAGGCGGTTCTGGATGATCCAGTTAAAGTAGGGCTTGCCTTCGTAAACAGAGCGTTTTACTTTTTCGTCGTCAAACACTTTGCCCTGCTCCAGGTCCACCAGCATCATCTTACCCGGTGTGATCCGGCCTTTTTCGAGAATATCTTTCGGATCAACAGGCAACGCGCCGGCTTCGGAGGCCATCACCATACGACCCGAACGGGTTACATAATATCTCAGCGGACGCAGACCGTTACGATCGAGCGTGGCACCAATGCGCATGCCATCGGTAAACACCAGGGCGGCCGGACCATCCCAGGGTTCCATCATGGAAGCGTGGTATTTATAAAATGCCTTGCGGTGCGGATCCATCAGCTTGTTATCCTGCCATGCTTCGGGAACAAGCATCATCATCACGTGGGGAATGCTGCGGCCCGAAAGCACCAGCATCTCCACCATCGCATCGAGGTTGGCCGAGTCAGATCCATCCGGAACAGTGATCGGCAGCAGCATCTTCAATTCCTCGTCGGTAAAGAGTGTGGATTTGAACATGGCCTCCTTCGATTTCATTTTGTTCACGTTACCACGAATGGTGTTGATCTCACCATTATGCGCGATGTAACGGAAGGGCTGGGCAAGTTTCCAGTTGGGGAAAGTATTGGTAGAGAACCTTGAGTGCACCAGGGCCAGTGCCGTGCGCAAACGCGGATCCTGAAGGTCGAAGAAATATTTGCGCAGCTGTTCAGTACGAAGCTGCCCTTTGTATACGATGGTCTTGGCAGAAAAGCTGGTGATGTAAAACTCCCTGTTGCTGCCTTTTACATCTTTGGCGATCTTGTGCGAAGCCGAATTGCGCAACACGAAGAGTTTTCTTTCGAGCACATCTTCAGTAAAGAGATCGTTCTTGGCTTTCACAAAAACCTGTTCGATCACAGGTTCAACTTCGGCGGCGCCGGGACCTGGTATGCTGTGGTCAACGGGAACGCCCCTGAAACCGATCAGCTCGAGGCCGAGGGCGGTGATGTTCTTCTTCAGCGCTTCGCGGCAGGCATTGAGCACCTTTTTATCGCGTGGGAAGAATACCATACCCACACCGTACTTACCTACGGCGGGCAACTCGAAGCCCAGGCGAAAGGCTTCTTCAACAAAAAAATCATGAGGCAGCTGAATGAGCACACCGGCTCCGTCTCCAGTCTTGGCGTTACAGCCCCTGCCCCCACGGTGTTCCATGTTCTCGAGCATGGACAGCGCATCTCGCAGTACGTTGTTAGACTTTGTACCATTCACATTGGCTACGAACCCGATACCACATGCATCGTGCTCAAGCTCCGGCGTGTACAAGCTTTTGGTGGTGGTTGTTTGCATTTTACTTCTTAAAATGGGAATAGGTGATAAAATAGGCGTCTTTTGTCACCAAACAATTTTTTGAAGTTAGGAAAGAAACAGAAGGAAATTGGGGCGAGTTGCCAGTTTAGCAGAATTTTTCGAATCTTTTCAGAAATGATTCAAAATAGTTTAAAATTTAAAAAACGTCAACGTTTGCAGTTAACGTGATTTTGAAATTTTTCAATTAAAGCGAAAACGATTGAAATTTTTACAACTGTTTTAAAGTTCACAAGTCAAATTTTTAACGCTCTGACCATTTCTTTCTTTCCAGGCGGGCCGGCGAGTGTCTCAACCGACAGTTGCAGGCTTTTCAGGTCACGTTTCAGCTGCCCCTTGGCGCAATAGGTCACAAATATACCGCCCGTCTTCATGGCTTCCACTACTTTCCTGAGCAATTCCATTTCCCATAGCTCGGGCTGCTTGTTGGGCGCAAACGCATCGTAGTACACCACATCAAAAAATGCTGGAGTCAGTGTGGCCTGCTGCAGCGAGGTTTCCATTTTCAATTGTGTGAAGAACGGAGTCACTACTGACTCTTTATTCCAATCGGCCTCGTGAATCCTCTGAAAAAGATCTTTCGCCTCATCGGTATCTGCATAGTTCAACTGCTTCCAGATGGACTGATCCAGGGGAAAAGTTTCGAGCGTAGTGTAGTGAATGTGTCGTTGCGTTTCTGCCGCACGTTGTGCCGTGAGCAGCGCATTGAGACCTGTGCCGAAACCCATTTCGAAAATATGGATGGAGTCAACGGATGAACGCTCACAAAAAAAGTCCAGTCCATGCCTGACGAACACGTGCTTCGACTCCTGCAACGCACCGTGGACAGAGTGATAGGTCTCGTTGAGTGAAGTGTTCAGCAGCGAGTGCGAGCCATCGGTGGTGGTGATGATGCTGACCTGGCTCATCCTTTCGAGATCAGGGCCACAGCGTAAGCGTTCACACCTTCTTCGCGGCCAACGTAACCCAATGTTTCATTGGTGGTGGCCTTGATGGAAACATCTTCTTCGGTGATCTGCATCAGCGGTGCGAGCACTTTTTTCATGGCGTCGATGTGCGGGTTCACTTTCGGCTTCTCGAGCGTGAGTGTACAATCCACGTTCTCGATCTTCCAGCCTTTGTCGTGCAGCATGCGTGTAACCTCTTTTAAGAAGAATTTACTGTCCATTCCTTTCCAGCGATCGTCTTTGTTGGAAAAGTGGAAGCCGATGTCGCGCATGTTGGCGGCACCCAGCAACGCATCGCAGATGGCATGGATCAGCACGTCGGCATCTGAATGGCCCACAGCACCTTTTTCGGATACCAGCTTGATCCCGCCAAGGAAAAAATCACGGCCATTCTCCAGCTGATGCACATCGAAGCCCATGCCTACCCGTATCTTCATTTTTGCTTAACGTTTTGCGTGATAGTACATCACATTCGAGTTCTCTTCGCGCAGGGTTTGCTGCGCAACACGTTTGATGTCAGCGAGTGTCACCGCCTGGATGTCTGAGCCTTCGCGGTTCACCATGCCGGCATCGCCAGAAAGTTTGGCGAAAGCCAGGTTCATAGCGCGGTTCATCACCTCAACTTCACCGAACTCGATGGTGGAATACGCCTGGTTCTTCACCTTCTCCAGCTCTTCTTCCGTTGTACCATTCGCCACCACCTCGTTGATCACGGCGTTCACTTCCGCTTCGGCGTCGCTGAGCTTCACGCCATTCTTCACGCGGCCGTTCACCACCAGCAATCCCGGGTCTATAGTGCCCATGACAAAAGATGATATCGAGGTGAAGATCTCCTTCTCCTTCACCAGCTTCTGGTACAACCGGCTCGACTGGCCCCGGCTGAGGATGTCGCTCAGCAGATCGGAGGCATAGTAGTCCTGGTGAAAACGGCCGGGCATGTGGTAAGCTTTGTAAAATGCACTGGCCGGCACGTTGGCGTCCACTTCCAGAAAACGTTTTGTTTTCTGCTGCGGCTCCACGGGCAGCGAACGTTTTGCGATCTGCTGCGCCGGAATGGGGCCGAACCATTTTTCAGCAAGCTTCTTCACCTGGCTTGTGGTCACGTTTCCGGCCACCACCAGAATGGCATTGTTGGGCACGTAGTGATTGAAGAAGAAATTCCTGACGTCGTCCATGGTGGCGTTCTCGATGTGGCTGATCTCCTTGCCGATGGTTGCCCACTGATAGGGATGCACGGCGTAAGACAACGGACGAAGACGGAGCCACACATCGCCGTAAGGCTGATTGAGATAGCGCTGCTTGAATTCTTCGATCACTACCTTGCGCTGCACTTCCAGCACCTGCGGATCGAACGAAAGGCTCAGCATACGGTCAGACTCAAGCCAGAACCCCGTTTCGATATTGGCGGCCGGCACCGTGAGGTAATAGTTGGTGATGTCTGTGTTGGTGAACGCGTTGTTCTCTCCTCCCACCTTCTGCAGCGGCTCGTCATAGTTGGGAATGTTCACCGAACCTCCGAACATCAGGTGCTCGAACAGGTGTGCGAACCCCGTTTTGTCGGGGCGCTCGTCGCGGGAGCCAACATCGTATAAAATATTCAGAACGGCGATCTGCACGGTGGGGTCTTCATGCACAATGACCTTCAGGCCGTTATCAAGGGTGAATTCTTCAAACTGGATCATAAAGGCCTCAAATAACGCCACTTTTTTCCACTTTATAGAAAGGTTTTTCAGCATCTTCCATACTGCTGGCATCGGTAAACATTTTAACTTGCCGCGCAATTTTATGGATATGGTTTTTAACCGGAAACAATACAACGACGCGCTCCTGAAGCAGCTTTACGAAGGACTATTAAGGCCGAGGATGATCGAGGAAAAAATGCTGATCCTGCTGCGCCAGAACCGCATCAGCAAGTGGTTCAGCGGCATCGGCCAGGAGGCTATTTCGGTGGGCCTTACCCATGCCCTGCAGCCTGACGAGTACATCCTGCCCATGCACCGCAACCTGGGTGTTTTCACGTCGCGCAACATGCCTTTCGACAGGCTGTTCGCCCAGTGGCAGGGAACCATGATGGGATATACCAAAGGGCGCGACCGCTCTTTCCATTTCGGCAACAACGAGCACCACATTGTGGGTATGATCTCACACCTCGGCCCCCAGAACGGTGTGGCTGACGGTATAGCACTGGCCTATAAACTGAAAGATGAGAAGAAGGTGACCGCCGTGTTCAATGGCGACGGTGGCACCAGCGAAGGCGATTTCCATGAAGCGGTGAACGTGGCCGCCGTCTGGGATCTGCCCGTGCTCTTCATCATCGAAAACAACGGCTACGGACTCTCCACCCCCAGCAACGAGCAGTTCCGCTGCGAGAGCTTCGCTGACAAAGGCATCGGCTATGGCATTGAAGCTGTCAGCATCGACGGAAACAATATCCTGGAAGTATACGACACCATCAGGCTGCTCACGGAGAACATCCGCGCGAACCCGAGGCCGGTGCTGGTGGAGTGCCGAACATTCCGCATGCGCGGACACGAAGAGGCGTCAGGCACCAAATACGTTCCTAAAGAGCTGATGGAACAGTGGGCCAAAAAAGATCCTCTCGAAAACTACGAGCAGTATCTGTTGAAAGAGAAGGTGATCGACGAGGCTTACGTGGAAGCGGTGCGCAAAAAAATAAAACAGGAGATCGAAGCGGGTCTCGATATCGCTTTCCAGGAAACCCATCCGGTGGCCGACACCGCGCGCGAGTTCAACGATGTGTATGCACCGTTCACACAACAGGTGGTGACACCCGCGGCAGATAAAAAAACCGAAAAACGTTTTATCGATGCCATCAGCGACGGCCTTCGCCAGAGCATGGAACGTTTCGATAACCTTGTGCTGATGGGCCAGGACATTGCCGAATACGGTGGTGTTTTCAAGATCACCGAAGGATTTGTTGAGAAGTTCGGCAAAGCACGCGTGCGGAACACACCCATCTGTGAATCTGCCATTGTAGGTGCAGGGCTTGGCCTCTCCATCAAAGGTATGAAGGCGATGGTGGAGATGCAGTTTGCTGATTTTGTAACGGAAGGTTTCAACCAGATCGTGAACAACCTGGCAAAGGCACACTGGCGCTGGGGGCAGCATGCCGATGTTGTTGTGCGCATGCCCACAGGCGCAGGCACCGCCGCGGGTCCCTTTCACTCACAGAGCAACGAAGCGTGGTTCTTCCATACGCCAGGCCTGAAGATCGTTTATCCTTCAAACCCGTATGACGCCAAAGGTCTGCTTTGTGCCGCGCTGGAAGATCCCAACCCTTACCTCTATTTCGAGCACAAGCTCCTGTACCGCTCCATCAAGGATGTGATCCCGGACGACTACTACACGGTTGAAATAGGCAAGGCAAACCTGGTGACAGAAGGCAACGACCTTTCCATCATCACCTATGGCATGGGCGTGCACTGGGCTGCGGAGGTATTGAGCACCATGCCTCACATTAAGGCCGACATCCTTGACCTGAGAACATTGCTGCCCTGGGATCAGGAAGCGGTTGCCACCACGGTGAAGAAGACCAACCGTGTGCTGATCCTGCATGAAGACACACTGACGGGCGGCATCGGCGCGGAGATCAGCGCGTGGATCAATGAGCATTGTTTCACCGATCTGGATGCCCCTGTACTGCGGGAAGCAAGTCTGGATACACCGATCCCTTTTGCCCCCACATTAGAACAGAATTTCCTGCCCAAAGAACGCCTTAAAGCAAGAATTGAGCAGTTGCTGAAATTTTAGCTATCTTAGCCTGTTTATCTGCATATAGTTTGAGTCGCTTGCAGCGTTATTAATATCCCTATGGCAAACCGGGCAATCAGGATCATCAGCTTAAGCATTCTTGTGCTGGTGCTGGCTATTCCCGCGCTTGCCCAGAATACCAAGGGTGACAAGCCAACCACCAACCGCGAAACCAGGTTCAAAACGCCAGGCAAACAGAAGTCGAAACGTATCAAATCCAAACGGGGCACCACCTCGAGCCTGAGAGCTTATAAGCCACGCAAAAAATCAAAAGGAGGCGAACGTGCCGGCAGTGCTTTGGGTACTGTTTACCGGTCGCGCCCCAGCGAAAGACCGCGCAATGTGTACCCACAGTCGGGCCCGTTCGTGAACAATCACACCAAAACTCCCAAAGGTGAAGGGCGGCGCAATGTATTTCCGCAGTCAGACCGGTATGTGAATAATAACAGCACCCGAAAAACCAAGGGTGACCCGGAGCGAAAACGGGTCAGCAAAACCACCGCCAGGATCACACCGCGATCGGCCACGGGCAGGGTAAGCAATGTTTACCCGCAGTCGGGCCGGTTTGTAAGCCGCGCTCCTACCCGACCGGCAGACCGCCAGCCGGGAAGAAAAAGAAGGGTTGTGACACGGTCTGCCTCGCGATCGTTCACGGCACGCCGGAGTGTCAACGCCTGGGCTATCTTCCCCAAGTCGAGACAAAAAAGTGAAAGGGCATATACCAAAGATATCGCAGGGCGCAGGCTTCGCACGAAGAACTTTGAGACCAAACGGCCTGGCATCACACAATCGCCGGGCGGCTCCGTACTGTCACGCAGTAACAGAAGACGCAACATCTCTCCTTCTTCCGGAAGGATCTCCGCACAACCAGGCAGAGGTGTTTATAGTCAATCAAACCGTTATGTAGGCAACTATGCACGGCGGCCGAAAAGCGCGCGGTCAAACCGTATCAGTGGCGGCGGAGGTTTCTTGTCTCAGGGCAGTGCCGACAAAGGACCCGGTAAAAAAAGAAGGATCGCGCCGCGTACGGCTTCGAAACCGTTCATGGCCCGGAGAAGCACCAACATGTGGGCGCGATTTCCAAGGCCGAAGAAAAAAGGCGAGCGTGCCATTACCACCGATATTGCGGGCCATCCCCTGCGCACGAAAAATTTTGAGACCGAGCGGCCCCGCGTAATGATCAATCCCACAGCCAGGCCTCACAAAGTCAGGAAGCAGGTGGGTGATCGTGCCTATCAGGGCGGCGGTGGAGGATTTGCGACAAGATCACGATCCGGAAAAGCCTGGACGGGCGATGTGAGCGGAAGGCGGATCAGAAAGAATTATACCAGCAAAAAAGGATTTGAAGGCAGGCCTATTCAGACGCCTGAAAAAAGAAGGGTGGGCATGCGTTACCAGGGCGAGCGGTTCCCGGGCAACATCCAGGGCAGGCGGTTCCCGGGCGATCAGGGCGAAGGATTTACAGGCGCGCTCAAAAGCAGGAGGGCGCTGAAAGGTGGCGGAAGTGTGAGTGGCAGACTTTGGAATAACAAGCGGCAAGCCATCCCCGCAAGAGGACCCGGCATTGGCGGAAAAGGTGTCGGCTATTCCGGCAACCTCAGGGCCGGACGAAAAGGATTTAACAACCAGGGCGAAGAATACACCGGAAACCTCAAAACCAGAAGACCTCTGAAAGGTGGCGGAAGTGTGAGCGGCAGACTCTGGAACAACAAACGACAGGCCATCCCGGCAAGGACGCCCGGCATCGGTGGAAAAGGTGTTGGCTACTCCGGCAACCTCAAGGCTGGGCGAAAAGGATTTAACAACCAGGGCGAGGAGTACACCGGAAATCTTAAAACCAGAAGGCCTCTGAAAGGTGGCGGAAGTGTGAGTGGCAGACTCTGGAATAACGGACGACAGCCCATTCCTGCGAGAACACCAGGTATTGGTGGAAGAGGTGTCAACTATTCTGGTAACATCAGGGCTGGCAGAAGGGGATTCAACAACCAGGGTGAAGAGTACCCCGGAGACATCAGGGGTGGCGTAAAGGTGATGAACGACCAGGGTGAAGAATATACAGGACACTTCAGGGCCAGGAGACCGTTGAAAGGCGGTGGAAGTGTGAGCGGTAGACTCTGGAACAACAGGCAAACACCGATACCGGCACGCACCCCGGGTATCGGCGGAAGAGGCATCGGCTACTCCGGCAACATCAGGGGCGTGAAGGTAATGAACGACCAGGGTGAAGAGTACACCGGGCACATCAAAACACGCAGGCCACTGAAAGGCGGTGGAAGCGTGAGCGGAAAGCTCTGGAACAACCGGCAGACACCGCTACCAGCGCGTCAGCCAGGCATGGGTGGATGGCATATCAATTACACCGGCTTCATAAGGGCTGGCACCAGGGTGATGAACGACCAGGGCGAAGAATACACGGGGAATATCAAAACGCGTAGGCCGTTGAAAGGCGGCGGAAGCGTGAGCGGGAAGCTCTGGAATAACCGTGAAACACCTATTGCCGTGCGCACACCTTCACCCGCTGCTGCAAAAGCGGGGAATTACACGGGCAACCTTCGCGGTGGTATGAAGGTGATGAACGACCAGGGTGAAGAATATACGGGCGCCATCAAGCTGAAGCGGAAGTACGTGCAGAATCCCAATGCGGCAGAAGATGCACCGCTGAAAATGAGACCGCGCACAACCTATGATGTAGACGGCCTGCAGGTGAAAGTGAAAAGACCGGAGTACGGCACCCGCAAGAATGCCCCTGAAGGAAGTATACCGGGCCTGAAGCCGAGCAAAGCCACCAGGGAAGCCAGCCAGTACGCGCTGGGCATGAGGGCCTACAAGTATGTTAAAAATCCCGGCAGCGCTGAGGGTGCGCTGAAAGTAAGGGAGGTGGGCAAAGCATTTGCCCGGGCCACCGACTACCAGGGCAACATTAAAATGCGCAAGTTCGAGCTGTTCGGGAAGCGACAACTTCACCCGGACGCGCAGTTTGTCAAGATCAACAAAAACAATGTTGATGAAGAAAAAGACATGCTGACGAACTTTAAGCTTTGGTGGTCGCGTTTATTCAGGAAAAATGAAACCCTGCCTGATCACCTGAAGGATAAGCGTGGCAAACCCCGCTACGACAGGGGCGAGCAGGGATTGTGGTACGATTAATTGGATTTTGAGAATGAAATGGCATGAACTGAAGGCGCTGGATCAGCTGCAGGTGATCAAGGAAGAATCTATCGAAAGGCCCGTTTTAATATTCAAACACAGCACCCGGTGCAACATCAGCCGTACCACCCTTGACCGGCTCGAACGCCATTGGAACGACCAGGAGATGGCCCGCGTAAAACCTTATTTTCTCGACCTGCTCAACCACCGCGAGATCTCGAATTCCCTGGCAACGCAGTTCGAGGTTGAGCACGAATCTCCCCAGATCCTGCTGATCGACAAAGGGCGATCTGTCTTGCATCTTTCTCATTTTGAGATCGATTACCAGGAGATCAGATCCGCTATTAAATAATTGAAAAGTAAGTATCCGTTATACACAGGATCCCTAACAATAAAGCCCGTTTCGCAGAACCACGGGAATAACTTTTTACGTTATATCCTTGTGTTACCGAAGTAAAAAAATTTAAATTTAGTCTTCTAAGTTTCAGGCCAGGATGAAGGGTCAAATCAGGATTTCCGCAATTTTTGTGCTCTTAAGTGCCTTTGCGCTCAGCGCATCTGCGCAAACACAAGACAGCTACGACTATGAATCCGAGTTCACGTGGGGTATCAATAAAAATACCTACGGAGGACTGATCGGAGGATTTGTGTTCAAAAAAGCACGCAAGATCAACGATCGCCTTCTGGAAACTTACGGTCTCGAGCTCATGAACGTGAAGCACCCGCAGGAATCACGCGAAAATTCCACCAGCACAGGCAATTTTTTCCTTTATGGCAAAAGTAACTACCTGTATGCCATAAGGCTGCAGTACGGCAGGGACCTGATCCTGTTCAAAAAGGCGCCACAACAGGGCGTTGAGATCAAGTTTGTATCTGCCATTGGCCCCACAATCGGTATCGTTGCTCCGTACTACATCGAGCTTCGCGGATCATCTGACTTTGTCACCATTCGTGAGCAATACGATCCTAAAAAACACACACAACCCTCTGACATCTATGGACCCGGCAGGCTGTTCGAAGGCCTCGGCGAATCCAAGATCAAACTCGGCGCCAACGCCAAAGCAGCCATCAACTTTGAGCTGGGCACTATCAAGAGCCAGGTTACCGGATTTGAAGCCGGGTTCCTGCTCGATGCCTATACAAGCAAAATAGTGATGGTACCCACCGCCGAGAACTACGCCATCTATCCCACGTTGTTCTTCACGCTCTTTTACGGAAGCAGGAAGTAAGTTGACAATTGACAAATGAACAGTTGACAACGGATGGTGTCGACTTTCACTTCTGTTTTCTAATTCGAATTTGAGACGTTGACTCTAAGCATTGTCAATTGCCCCCGATGAATATCGGGGTTGTCAACTGTCAACTATTTTCCGAACACGAACCCCAAAACGAGTCCCAGCAAAATAATCACGGGCGAAGGTATCTTCGTGAAGACCAGGAGGGCGAAGGTGCCGATGGTGACGCCAAAATTCAGGAATGTATTTTCGAGGGGTTGGAACATGATGATGGCTGACGCTGCTACCAGCCCCGCACTGGCTGCGGTGATGCCTTCCAGCGATGCGCGCACGGCACGGTACTTCTTCAGGCTCTCCCAGAAACGGATCACAAAAAAGATCAAGAACGTGCCCGGCAGAAAAATACCGAGCGCCGATACAATGGCCCCGAGGATCTCGCCACCGATGCCATAGTCGCGCATTGAAAGGGCCCCGATATAAGCGCTGAAAGAGAACACCGGCCCTGGGATGGCTTGCGCAAGAGCGTATCCCGAAAGGAACTCGTCATGCGAAGTAGGGTGATGCAAAGGCTTGGCGTACTGTACAAACTCGGTATAGAGCAACGGCGCCAGCACCTGTCCTCCGCCAAACACGAGGCTTCCGTTTCGATAGAAGTTCTCGAACAACTTCACTGGCAGCGCCTTGGTAATGCCACCGAGTGCCGCGGCGAAGATAAGCACACCCGCCCACAGCAGAAAGTTAGACCAGTCGATCGTGAGCTTTTGCTTCTCTTCCCTGGGCTGTGACCTGAACTTCAGTGACGTGATGAGACCGGCGATGATCAGGATGATGGGAAATATAAAAGGCGTTTGTGCGAAGTACGAGATCACCGCAGCCAGGATCATCAGCGCAATTCCCGTTCGGGTGGTCACCGTTTTGAGGCTGATCATATAGGCGCCGTAGCTCACAAAACCTACCGCCATGGGCCTGATGAAACGTGTGAGCTCGATGATGAGCTTCTCATCCATGTAAGAGAGGCCGATGGCCGCGCCAGTCATCACCGCTACAGCAGGAATGATCCAGGCCAGTAAAGTCAGATACGCAAGGTTGGGTCCGCCGATCTTGAACCCGATGGCAGTGAGTGTTTGTGTGGAGGCTGGCCCGGGAAGGATCTGGCACAATGAGTTGATCTCCATCAGGTCTTCTGACGACAGGTATTTACGTTTGTCTACCAGCACTTTCTGAAAGTGCGAGAGATGTGCCTGTGGCCCTCCGAACGTAGTAACGGCCAGCATCAGGACATCCTTCAGAAACAGGTAATATCTGACGTGTTTGATCAAGACCTGTTGATGGATATTTATTTTTTCTTCAGCCCGATCTCGGCGAGGCGTTGATCCAGGAATTCTCCGGCGGTGATGTCATCCCACTTTTTCGGATTCTCTTTGTTCACGGTTCCCGGCAAGGCAGCCAGGCTCATCTCCGATCGTGGGTGCATGAAGAACGGTATCGAATAACGCGGTGTGTTCATCAGGTGCCGTGGCGGGTTCACAACGCGGTGGATAGTCGATTTGAGCGTTTTGTTGGTGAGGCGCTCCAGCATGTCGCCTACATTCACCACGAGCTGATCAGGCAACGCTGTAATGGGGATCCACTTGCCATCGCGGCGCAGCACCTGCAATCCATCGGCGCTGGCACCCATCAGCAGGGTGATCAGGTTGATGTCGCCATGCTCCGCCGCACGCACTGCATCGGCAGGAACAGCATCGGGATTTTCAATGGGGTAATAGTGAATGGGCCGCAGAATGCTGTTGCCATTTTTGATCTTGTCGTCGAAATAATTTTCAGGCAACTCCAGGTACAACGCTATGGCCCGCAGCATGTACGTGCCGGTCTTCTCCAGCGCCCTGTAAACATCAACGGAGATCTGTTTGAGCTCGGGCACTTCATCGGGCCAGATATTGGCGGGATATCCCTCCTTGCGCAGCTCCGCCTCATCCAACTCCTGGCCTACATGATAAAACTCCTTGAGGTCGCCGGTGTTCCTTCCTTTGGCGTGCTCCTTCCCTTTTCCGATATATCCGCGTTGTCCTGCAAGGTCTGCACGTTCGTATTTCTGTTTCGTCTCATCCTTCAGCGCGAAGAATTTTTTAATGGCCACATAGAGCTTCTGCTGAAGATCATCGCTGAGGAAGTGATTGCGGATGGCCACAAAACCGATGTTGTGGTAGGCTGCACCGAGCGCTGCTACAAACTCCTCTTTCTTCTTTTTATCATTGCCGTAAAATGAAGCCAGATCAAGAGAAGGTATTTCATCGTATAGGATCTCTTTCATGTTCGGATGGGGATGATTTGACCCGTGCAAGCTAAAATTTTTTGGTTAAATTCGCCATATTTAAAAATCAAGCCCGAAAGGGAAAATTAATAGATCGTTTATGAAAACAACAAGAAGAGATTTTATCGGAAAAACCTTAAAAGCAGCCGTTGTGACAACAGCGGGGGTTCCTTTTGTGATGCAGGAAGTAAAGGCTGCAGCAGGTGCAACACACGTTGCTGCGCCGGGAGCGGCCCTTCAATTTTCGCAGGTGGCGCTGCCTTACGCATACAACGCACTCGAGCCTCACATCGATGCGCAGACCATGGAGATCCATTACACCAAACATCACACCGCCTACATCAAAAATGTAAACGATGCGATCGCCGCGGAGAAGATCACTTACGGAACCGAAAAAGATTTCTTCAGCAACGCTTCCAAGTTATCGGCGAAAGCGCGGAACAACGGTGGCGGTGCATGGAATCACAATTTCTTCTGGCAGGTGATGAAGCCCGAAGCCGGTGGCGCTCCGCAGGGCAAGGTAGCCGATGCCATCAACGGCGCATTCGGATCGTTCGATAAATTCAAGGAACAATTTACACAAGCTGCAACAACCCGCTTCGGTTCCGGATGGGCGTGGCTCGTCAACGAAAACGGTAAGCTGAAGATCGGATCAACCGCCAACCAGGACAATCCGCTGATGAACCTCAAGGGCGAGCTTACAGGAACACCTGTACTGGCGCTCGACGTGTGGGAACATGCCTATTACCTGAAGTACCAGAACAAACGCGCCGACTACATCAACAGTTGGTGGAATGTGGTGAACTGGGACGAAGTGGCAAAACGACTGGCGTGATCACTCACTCCAATATGCCACAGAACTCGTAGTTCTTGTCGATGTTGATGAACACATCCTGGCGGGCTTTGTCAAACCACTTCTGCAGGATCTTGTTCTTCTTTTCGTTGAGGGTGGCTACCTGAATACGATGGTAGTCTTCCTGCAACGAAGCCTGGTGGGGAGGGATGCGGGACTTATACAACAGGATCCTCACCGCATCCTTCTGATCGTTGGTGCGGTATACCAGCGGCTTGGAGATATCACCTACCTGCATGGAGTCGATCTTGAAGAACACCACAGGATCAAGCTCATCGATAGGAATACGCTGGCCGCCGTCGGCATCAACAAAGAATCCGCCGTTGCCTTTGGTCTCCGTGTCGTCAGAGAACTGTTTGGCAGCCTGTTCGAACTTGATACTATCGTTCTTGATGCTCGTACGAAGGCTGTCGAGGAAGTTCGACGCACGTTTGAGATCGTCGTTTGAAGGTTTCGGCGAGATGAGGATATGACGGGAGTGATATTCATTTCCCCTGCGCTCCAGCAGCTGCATGATGTGGAAACCGAACTCCGATTCAAAAGGGTTGGAGATCTCGTTGGGTTTCAGCCTGAAGGCCATGGCCTCGAACTCAGGCACCATACGTCCCCTTCCAACCCAGCCCATGTCACCGTTGTTCGACAACACGCTGGGATCATCTGAATATTTTTTAGCGAGGGTTGCAAAATCTTCACCCGCCAGGATGCGCGAACGGATGTCGAGCAGCTGGTTGCGTGCCGCCTCTTTTTGCTTGGGACTGCTCTTGGCGATCTTCACGATCTGTGCTACCTCGACGGAAGCAGAAAAGTAAGGAAGACTGTCTTTGGGAATGCGGTTGAAGAACTTCTTCACTTCGGCAGGGGTCACAGTGAGGCCTTCGGTGATGGTACCTTCCATCTTGCCTACGATCATCTGCTCGCGGATCTGATCGCGCAGCTCGGTCCTGATCTGTTCCAGCGGCTTGCCATAGATCTCTTCCAGCTCGTTGGCCGTTCTTCCGGATTGTGCCAGGATGAGCTCCATCCGGCGCTGTGTATTGGCATCAACTTCGGCATCGAGCACCATTACGGAGTCGATCTCTGCCTTGGCCATCATCAGCTTGTTGCGGATCAGCATGGCCAGATACTGGCATTTTGCCTCCTGCGACTGGCTGCCGCCCTGGGTGAGGTAATCCTGGTAAGCCCGGTCGAGGTCTGATCGCAGCACGATATGGTTATCAACCTTGGAGATCACCTCGTCTACCACAAACCCATTCTCATTCTCGTCCTGGGCCTGCAAGCCCGAAAATGATGCCAGAAAGACCAATACAGGCAGCATTGTGCCCATCCATGACGGTCTAACGGCTGATGATTTCAAATTCCTTACGTTCCAGCGCATGATTATAAACCTCATCTTCCAATTTCTTGGCAAGTTCTACTTTTCTTTTATTTAAAATAATGTTTGTGATCTCATCCCTAACGAATTCCATGGGAGAAACATTATCCGAAATGCGGTATTCGTCTACTTTCAGGTAATAAAGATAGCTCTCATCCTCCGTTTCGTAATAATTGTAGCTCTTTAAAAACTGCACTTTGTTGGGGATCTCCACCAGGGGCGAATTGCGCACCAGCTCGTCGAAGATCATCCAGGTTGAATCGGAGATGTGGTAGGCCACCGAAAAGCTCAGGCAGAAGGTTTTAAGCGCCGTTTTGCTCTCCTCATTGCTGGAAAAGAGCCATTCCTTGATCTTTTTGGCATTGGGCGCATTTTTGGGCACCTTGATGAATGACGCCCTGATGATATTCTGCTTGAGAATGAAGTTGTCGATATTGGCTTTATAGTAGGCCTCTATTTCCGGTGCCGACACCATGGTATCCAGGTTCTGCTTGATGTAGTAGCTCTGATACTCATAGGCGATAATGCTGTAACGATAGTCGAGGATCTTGCGCTCCACTTCGGCCTCGTTGATATTGATCTTGCGGGTGGCTTCCTGGATGAGCAGCTGTTTCCTGATCCAGCTGTCAATGTAGGCTTCAACCCAGGCGGCGCTGTCTTCTTTGGCGGCGCTCACCGGCACAATGCCCGAGAGCTCATCCTTATACAGAAAGGCGTTATTGACACGCGCAATCGGCTGCCGGTTCTCGTCGTCCTTGGAGTTGTCACTGCGCATCTTGATAAAATCGCAGCCGGCCAGCGAAAACGCCGCAACAATCATGATGATAATGTTCCTGAGCATGAATGAATGAGCTGTAACGATCAATTTTTTACCAGTTGTTGTAAAATGAATTGTTTGCCTTTTTTGCTGATCTTAACGGGATACTTCTTTCTTAATTGCTCCAGCCATTGCTTTTCAAGGTAGTTCTGATAATCTGAGATCACAGCCGCCCGCGCGTCGCTGAACGACCGTGGACCGGGTGCGATCATGTCGCGTACCCACACAAGATAATGCGTTCCGTTGTTTTCTGCCAGATGCGCTCCCTTGGCCCAGGTGATCTTGCCCAGCACGGGTCTGTCTGTTTTTTCAAAGACGCCCGTCTCCTGGCGGATATTCTGCTCTTTCACAAACGCCTGCACTTTGGCCGAATCGCCTTCTTCCACCATTTCCTTCAGCACGTCGAGCATCACTTTTGACGAAGCAGACGAGTAGATCCGGGCTTTCACACGTTCTTTTGCCTGATAGCTGGCGGCGTGCTGCTCAAAATATTTGCGCTGGCCCACGGAGTCTTCAGAGGCTTTGTTCCATACTTCCTTCTCCATGATCTCGAACAGCAAAATGCCTTCGTAATATTCTTTTAGAAGCCAGTTGTAGTCGGGATTCTGCGCCTTGATCTTTTCTTCCATCAGCAGGCCCAGCGCTTCGTCTACATACTGGTTGTAAAGCGTTTCGAGGTATTGTGCCGGCGACATGCTGTTCGGCTTCTGCATGCGTTCGGCAAATTGTATAAAATCTTTTGTGGTGTGTTGCTGTCCTTGTGCAGTAAATAAAACTTCTGCTGGTGTAATGGCCGCCTTTGCTTTCCATTTGCCTTGTTGCAAGGTGGAGTCAGCCAGCGCGAGCACTTTTGATCTCACCTGCTGATTTTCGGTAAAGCCGAATTTTCTTTTCACCTTGGTCTGCAACGCCTGCTTCGAGATCTGTGAGCGCTCGTCGCGGCTTACACGGTTCTTCAACGAAGCGGCCATTTCCTGGTAAGCAGGCATCGGGATCTTGGTCTCAAGGCGCATGATGTGCCAACCGAACTGTGTCTGGAACGGGTCTGAGATATCGCCGGGTTTCTTCAGGGCAAATGCGGTTTGCTCAAACTCGGGCACTGCTGCCATGGCACCCACACCGAAGGGCCGCAGCTTGCCGCCATTGTCTTTGGAAGAAGGATCCTGTGAATATTCTTTCACCAGCTCTTCCCACTTCACACCTTTCTGAAGCTGCTCATAAATTTCAAAGATGGTGTTCTTCGATTTCTCGTTATCGAAACCTTCGCCGGTGCGGATCATGATGTGCGAGACCTCCACTTCGCCGCGGGCGGGCTTGCGGTCTGTAACTTTTACGATATGATATCCGAACCTGGTGCGCACGGGCATGCTAATGCTTCCGGGTGATGTGGTGTACGCTGCCTGCTCGAACGGGTACACCATCTGCATGGCGGTGAAGTAGCCAAGGTCGCCACGGTTGATCTTGGCCGAAGGGTCTTCTGAGAACGTGCTCGCCAGCGTTTCGAAAGATTCTCCTGTGAGGGCGCGGTTCCTGAGCTCGAGGGCTTTCTTGTAAACCGCCAGTGTATCTTCGGGTGAGGCATCGGGTTTCAGGTTCAGCAGAATGTGCGATGCCCGCACCTCTTCCTGCATTCTTTTGTATGTAAGCTCTGCGAGGCTGTCGAGCATCCTGGTGTCGGGCAGGTAGGGCTTGCGCAGCTCTTCCCTGTAGGTGCTGTATTCTTTGAGAAAAGCCTGGGTGGTATCGAGGCCACGGCGGCGGGCTTCTTCTACTTTCAGTTTGAAGTTGACGAACAGGTCGAGGTACTCCTCAACTTTTGCCTGGGTGAAATCGCCCTGCTTGTCTGTATGGTTCTTGCGATAGAGATAGATGAACTCATCGGCGAGAACCGGTTTTTTGGCAAGTGTAAAAAGAGGGGGTGGTGTTTCTTTCTTTTCTGATGACTGGGCCGAAGCCTGAAGAACGATGAAGCAACAAAAGAGGATCAGCGTGATGCTTTTTTTAATCATGGCGGAATTTCAGGCTTATTTGAACTGGACCTTTTTGATGAGCCTGCAGATGTTCTTTCCACTGGCATGCTGGTATTCGATCTTATCCATGATGGATTTTACCAGGCGGATACCGAGGCCGCCTTTGCGTTTTTCGTGAACGAGGTTGCCGAGCTCAGGTTCGCTGAACTGGTTGATGTCGAACGATGATCCGTCGTCGATGATCTCGAAAACAACGGGATGATCTTTTTCAACGTCTATCTTCAGTTCAAAAAGTTCGTCGGGGTTACAATGGTGCGCATGGATCATAAGGTTGGAGCACATCTCATCCAGCGCCAACACCATCTCGCTGATCTGAAGATCGGAGACGCCATGGTCTTTCAGCGCGCCGCGGATGAAATCGCGTACACCCTTCAGGTTCTCAATGCTGCATCCAACTTTATACTTATAGTTCATCGATCATTTTCTTTGCTTGAACTTTATCCTTGCCGATCTGCAGCAACTCGTGAAGTCCGAGTATCTCGAATGTATTGGCTACTTTTTCGTTCATACCGAACAACACCATTTTTATCTTTTTATCATTGAATTCTTCTATATAGGACATAAACACGCCCAAACCCGCAGAAGAAATATATTCAAGTGAGCTGCAATCGATCAGGATCCTGGAAAATCCTTCTCCCACACTTTTGGCGATCGCCAGATCAAGCTCTATGGAAGAACTGGCGTCAATTTCACCGATCAGGGCAATGATATCTGCACCGTCTTCCTGAAGTCTTTTTATGTGGATCATGTGTTTAAACGTTTTTTAATTCTTTATGTTTAGGCTCACCGGGTAATATTCCCTGCTTATTTAAATTTCACGATCATGGTGGTATAATCATCATTGATGTTCCTCGTTCCCGAAAATTCATACAATTTGTTGATCATATGCTCCTGGATCAGCTTCGGCGGCAGATCCTTCACTTCCACCAGCACCTGTGTCAATCTGTCATACCCGAATTCCTCTCCTTTTTTATCCTTCGCCTCCGTGATACCATCGGTGTAGAGCACCATGATATCGCCTGATCTGTATTCAAATTCGTTGGCTTGAATAAAATTCCCGTAACTTTTGTTGCGTACCATACCCAGGGCGATGCCTTTATCGCGCAGATATTCTACTGAATCCTGGGCTGCGTGATAGTATAGTACGGGGCAGTGCCCGGCGCGCGAGTATCGTACTTTCTTCTCCTGCGTATTGATCACAAAAAAAGTTGCCGAGATGAACGAACCTCTTTCGAGACAATACACCAGCGCCTGATTGGCGCGTTTCATGAAGGTATCAGGTTCAATGCAATCCTGCGCAAGGCTATGGAAAATGCCCTTCATCTGAGACATATGAAAGGCCGCAGTAGTTCCCTTTCCGGAAACGTCCGCTATTATTAAGGAAACTTCGTTCGGATTAGTTCGCAGGGTGTCATAATAATCGCCGCCCACTTCATCGGCAGATTCTGAAAACGCCGCGATGTCGAAATCATCGTCTTTTTCCAGCACATCCGGCAAAAGGCTTTTCTGCACCATTTTGGCGATCTTCAGCTCTTCCTTATAACGTTCGTTCTGCAACGCCTCCTCCATCAGCCTGAAATTCTCGATGGAAATACCCGCCTGGTTGGCAAACGTAGAGACGATCTTGGTCATCTCTTTATTGAATCCTTCGGCCAGTTCTTTTAAAAGGGCCAGCGTACCAATGTTCTCCCCTTTCACGAAGATGGGGAACGCCAAAATGGAGCGGAAGCGCGAGCCTTTTAACGAAGCCAGGTGCCGCGACAGGTTCTTGGTCTTGTCGCTTCCCTGGTCCAGGATGCCTTTTACATTCTGCGCATTGAGGTGGTTGATGATATCATGCGCTTCCTTATCCGAGATCTTGTAGGTGAAAAGTTTAGGGTCCTGCGTTTTCACTTCCAGCCACGCCGCGTCTGCAAACACCGTGCTCACCGAAGTCTCGAGCAGGATGTTGTAAACGCTGTCTTCACTTTGTTCTGTCTGGATCGACTGGCTGATGCGCTGAAAGTTCACCACCTCCTCCAGCTTCTGCTCAAACACCGATGTGGTGGGAAGGTTGAACAGGATCACCAAAAACGAAAAGGTGCTGTAGATGCTCACAAACGTGATCAGCGACAGAATGAAAATGTGAAAACGATAATCGGTGAATTGTGGCGCTTTGGCCGACAGCGATTCTACCAGCGAGCTCGTGGTATAAAATCCGTAGAGCAGGTAAAAGATGGTGAGCAACAACAGCAGCAGGCTGGTCCACTTCTGCCTGAAGTTGAGGAACGCAACCCACTTCATATTGCCAGAGAGGATCAGCCCCAGCACAACAAAAAATGCAAGCAGCGTTACGTGAAATCCTTCGATCACGGGAAAATCGAAGCTGTTGTAGATCAGGGTAACGAGCAGGCCCCACTCAAAAACGTTCCAGAGGCGAAGCAGCCATTTCGATTTCTGATAAAGGATCAGCCGCTTCCACGCCGTGAATGCCATGATGAGAAATCCCACCATCAGTCCCAGGTTGATCAGGTAGATCAGGTCGATGAAAACAACGTGGGTGGTAAGCTTGGTGGAGCCGAGCAGGTATTCAATAAGCTTCAGACCCAATGAGATCACCGTAGCCACAAGGCCGGTAGCGAAAACTCTCCACAGCAGGTCTACAAAATTCAGTACTTCGTCGCGTTCGATCTTGAACTTGTAGTAATAATACAACGCGATGATGAAGAGGTTGAGGATGACATTCGGAAGCCAGACGGGAATGTCGGGTTTGATGTCGTGTGTGGAGCTGAAAACAATGGAAATATCAGTGAACAGCAAGGCCAGCCAGGTGATTACCCCAACCGTAAACAATAGTCTTGTAATGGCCTTAGTCCGCATGACCGATAAAAAACCTCAATTTCAGGTAAAAAATAAGCCAATCATAGGATTGGCTGTGCAATAATAGGAATAAATCTCCAAGAAATCAGGAGTAAGAAGCAAGGAGTAAGGGAGTAAGGAGAAGTAGCCAGGAGCCAGGAGTCAGAAGTCAGTAGGGTGTCAATCCCTAAAATTGGTTGACCGTTTTATACTAACCAATTACCATTGGGCAAACATGAACCTGAGGTCCTGTTT
>NZ_JAHESF010000039.1 GCF_018598225.1 Chryseosolibacter histidinae
GTGCACAACTACAACGGGCTGCTGTGCAAGATGAAAGACGCCGACGACCTGGCCGATAAAATGAAGCAGATAGCCGGTCTTGACAACGAGGCGCTGCAGCAGTTTGGCCGCAACGGCAGACAAAAAATGGAAACAGAATACGACGAGTCTTTCGTTATAAACAAGTATGTTCAGGCCCTGAACCGGTTTAAAAAGGCATCTTAACGTGCGGTGGATGTGTAGTGAATGATAAAACGCTCCTATCTTTGGAGCGTTTTTCTTTTTAGCTATTGGATCGAATGAAACTGACCATCACCGGATACTCGACGGCATTGTTCTCCACCTGGTATTTCATTGAAGAGCTCGGGCTGCTTTTTGACGCGGGCGATGGCGTGACGTCGTCTCTGCTTCAGAAGTCCAGAAAGATCGAGCATGTATTTGTTTCTCACGCAGACCGGGATCATCTCACGGGATTGCTGCAGCTGAACCAGCTCAACGCCAGGGAAGGTCTTCCGAAAATATTTTTTCCTTTCAACTGCGGCTCTTTTCCCGCCATAGAACAATTCTCTAAAAAGTTCGACCCGCATGTGAGCGGCACCCTGTGGAGCGCCATCAAAGGCAATGAGCAGATCCAGATCAGGGATAATGTCTATGTGCATGCGCTGAGGAATGGCCATGTGCGATCCGATCAAAACATTTTCAAAAGTTTCGGCTACCGGGTAGTGCAGACCAGGAACAAACTGAAACCGGAGTTTGCGGATGTACCCCAGCAAAAAATAAAATCGCTGATGGACGAGATCGGAAGGCAGAAGATGACAGAGGTGATCAAGACCAATGTGCTGACCTACTCAGGCGATACACCGGTGGATGACTTCGCGCAATGGGACAATACCGAGATCCTGATCCATGAAGCCACGTTCCTGGACAAGGAAGAGAACAAGAACCTGGATCCTTATCGCAACAAGCACAGCAACCTGGAGGAGGTGATGGCGCTGGTGTCGGGACTCAACATCGGCAAGCTGATCCTCGGACATTTTTCGTCGCGGTATTCACATGAGCAGATCGATGACAGGATCCGGACCTTGTGCAAACAACACCAAATAAAAATACCGGTGTACAGGGTGCTTCCCGGGCAGGTGCATAAAGATATCCTGAACGAAGAGCCTGTGAATGCGTGAGTTCTAAATGGTATTAGTCCCATGGCGCCCAGATAGTGATCTGTGCGATGCATGTTCATGTCGCATCATACCGACATCATGATCGGGCAAGTGCAGGATGTGCCAGAAAAGCTCTGCCTCGATCCGGATTACCTGTGGCACATGAATGCCAAACACACAATATCTATGGGCTTCACCCATGGATATTGACATGAAGCCCTTTCAGGGATTCACGCTAAGGTCTCACCTCCTTTGATTCATAAGTAATGCTGCTTCGCGAGCAAGTTCATTCTCTTTCAATACCTCGTTTGTGATGGAATAACTGATTATTGGTGACATTCATCATTTGCCGGCGGCTGTACACCTTCTAATTTTTGGGTCTCAACGCGGCACGGTTATGCAAGAAGAAATTTATGATCAAATCTGGAAGCTCTCCCCGTTTGTCAATATACCTGACGCTTACACAGCGCTTAAAAAATGTACATCACAGCTGATCAGCTTATACCACGAGCAAGGCCGTATCCTGGATGATCCGTTCGAGCCTGTCCGGCACAGAACGCTGGCTCTTCCCATGGACCCGATCGAAGACATGCTGCGCGATTCCACGTGCGTGGTTACCGGCGGTTTGGGATGTGTGGGCTCGAGGCTCGTGAATGAATTGCTCCGGTTCAATGTGCGCCGGATCGTCATTCTCGACATCCATGACCCGCAGCAGCTCATTTGCTGTCCTGACAGGCTCATTCATTTTCATTGTGATGTAGCCAACCTGCCTTTGCTGGAAAAGATCTTCAGGTTCTACAGACCGGATTATGTTTTCCATACCGCCGGTCAGCGCGACCCGGGCCTGGCAGAAGTTCAGGTGGCAGACACCCTGCGCACCAACATCATCGGCACATTTAATATAGTCAGCGCCTGCGAGGCCACAGGAATCAAACAATGCGTGCTGGCATCCACCGGCAAAGCGAGCCGGTACTTTACAGAAGAAGTTTACGCAGCTTCGAAAAAGATCTGTGAATATATTTTCGATACCACGGCGAAGACCAGCTCCGTGCGCTACAGCATGGTTCGTTTCACCCATATTCTCGACAACAGCATCATGAACCAGCAGCTGGCCTATGAGAGCCGTCATGAGCCGTTTATTTCATTGCATTGCCCTGCAAAATATGTTACGGCCCAGAACGCGGCAGAAGCGGCTTACCTGCTGCTGAATGCGCTGACGTTTTCAGAAAAGGGGCAATGCAAGTTTTTGATCGTTAAAAATCTTGCCTGGCCGGTTGAGTCGCTTGAAGTAGCCCTGTATCATCTGAAACAAAGCGGACGGTCTGTACCGATCGTGTTCAAGGGGAATCCCAAAGGTTATTCGGAGCAGTTCTTCAGAGGACAATTGAACTGGGCCAAACCCGATGAACTCAACCTGCTGCTGAATGTTTATGAGCACCGGTTCAGCACGATCAGCCCATCGCGCGACATGATCATATCTTCCATCGTGTCGCCGGATCCGCGCCGCTTGAATGACCTCATGAACAACCTGCGCGTCGCCATCGGAGACCATGCCTGCAGAGAAGTGCTGGTCAATGGACTGCAGAAGATCGTGGAGGATACGCTTACCAGGGTGCCGGAAGAAGATACCCTGAACATACTGCACTGGGGCCTGGAGAAAGAGTTCCTGAACGGCAACTCCCGCGCGGATTTCAATTCGATCACCTCGCTGATGTTCAATTCTTTAAAAAGTGTCACACGCCACCAGGAGGAGGATCACCTGTGGGGCGGCGAATTGCTCGCAAGCGGTTATCGTGCACCTTAGCAATACATTAAACTATAGATAAAATGGCTACTGTAATTATTCCCGCGGCCCTGCGCAAGTATACCAACCAGAACGACAGGCTCGTGATCTATGCGCACAATGTGAGCGGTGTGATCGCCGAGCTGGCATCCTGCTATCCCGGCATCAGGCCGCATTTGATCAGCGTCGACGGAAAGACGCCCGCGTTCATCAGCATCTTTGTTGATAACCATGATGTGCGATACCTGCAGAAGAATGAAACGCTGGTAAACGATGGATCGGTGGTATGCATTGTACCAGCCATAGCCGGGGGATGATTATGGTACAGCAAACATTCACACTAGACCGGGAAGAGCTTGCGCGTTACAGCAGGCATATCATCATTCCGGAGTTCGGCATGGAAGCACAATTGAAGCTGAAAGCTTCCAGGGTACTGGTGATCGGATGCGGCGGGCTGGGAAGTCCGCTGTTGTACTACCTGGCAGCCGCGGGCGTAGGCACGATCGGCATCGTGGATTTCGACGTCGTTGATGAAAGTAACCTGCAGCGGCAGATCCTGTTCAGCACCGAAGACGTAGGCAAAAGTAAAGCTGAAGTTGCCCGGCGGAAGCTCTCATTGCTCAATCCCTACATTCAGCTGGTAGCCCACCCGGTACAACTTTCAACTGCCAATGCCATGACCCTTTTGGGCGATTATGATGTGATCGCGGATGGCACGGATAATTTTGCAACCCGGTACCTGGTGAATGACGCCTGTGTGCTGCGGGGCAAACCAAACGTGTATGCATCCATTTTCCAATTCGAAGGGCAGGTGTCTGTTTTTAACCACCTGGACGAAAATGGAGAACGCGGACCCAATTACCGCGATCTGTTTGCGGAGCCACCACCGCCCGGCCTGGTGCCGAGTTGCGCTGCCGGGGGCGTGCTGGGCGTTCTGCCCGGCATCATTGGCAGCTTGCAGGCATTAGAAGTGATCAAGATCATTACGGGCACCGGCAAACCGCTCAGTGGCCGCCTGTTTACTTTCGATGCCCTCACGTTTGAGACGAGAACGTTTGAGGTGAAACGCGACCGCGCCAATCCGCTGAACGGCGAGCATCCAACGCAAAATGCGCTGGTGAATTACGATGTGTTTTGCAACGGTGCTGCGGCAGCGAATGATATCCGGGAGATCTCGGTGCACGAGCTGGCGGCATGGCGGCTGCAAGGGGAGGACTTTCAGCTTATCGATGTGCGTGAACCCCACGAGTTCAACATTGTGAACCTGGGTGCGCAGCTTATCCCGGTGCAAAATATTTTGGAACATGCCGACAAGATCGACCGCTCGAAAAAAGTTGTGCTGCATTGTAAGTCGGGTGGCAGAAGCGCGAAGGCAGTGAGCACGTTGCAAAACCAGCTGGGCTTCACCAACCTGTATAACCTGAAAGGCGGCATCCTGGCTTACGCGAATGAGATCGATCCGTCGCTACCTAAGTATTAAGTACGAGGTACGAAATACGAGGTACGATGAATGCAGCTCGGGTGATTGTATCTCGTACCTCGTCCTTTGTACCGCACCAAGATGTTGGTGAAGAACACCAACATCGGCGGCGGGTACGATGAATGCAGATCGGGGTGTACCTCGTACCTCGTCCTTCGTACCTATAACGTGCCGGATATGATCAAAGTCTTCAGACTTGACTACCGTACCAACACACTATTAAATAACCCCACATGAAAAAGATCACCACTTCACTGGTTTGCATGATGCTGTTCTTCACCGTCTGCTGCCATGTATGCGCACAGCCTTTGCGGATCATGCCCTTGGGAAACTCCATAACACAATCTGAATATACGCACTTAAGCTACCGGTACTATTTGTGGCAAAAACTGAAAGCAGCCAATGTCAACTTTGATTTCGTTGGAAGCATGAATACGAACTACCTGGGTTCGCCCGTCTATCCCGATCCCAGCTTTGACCGCGACCATGAGGGCCACTGGCTTTATCGTGCCGACTCGCTGCTGCTGGGCTTGCCGCAGTGGTTGACGGGATATGTGCCAGACGTAGTGCTGATGCATGCGGGCACAAATGACGTATTGCAGAATCAGACCACCGCCAGTACCGTGCAGGAGCTTAAAAGTATTATTGATGTGATCCGTGCCCGTAATCCCAACGTCACCATTCTTCTGGCAAAGCTTATCGGCACCACAAGGAGCGCTAACACGGGCATCATTGCACTGAATAACCAGATGGATGGCATCGCCGCTGAAAAGAGCACAGGCGCGTCTCGGGTGATTGTGGTAGATCAGTACACGGGGTTTAACCCTGTCACAGACACCCAGGAAGGGATCCATCCGAATGCCATTGGAGAGGAGAAGATGGCGCAAAAATGGTTCGAAGCGATCACCCAATTGCTGATGCCGGGCAGTGGCACCGGACTTCGTGCCGAGTATTTTAACAATGTCACCCTTGCAGCGCCCGTTGTTACAACCCGTGTCGATGCGCAGATAAATTTTGACTGGGGTACGGGCTCGCCCGGTGCGGGCATCAATGAGAACAATTATTCCGCACGGTGGACAGGCCAGGTGGAGTCACCCATCACTGGTAACGTGATCTTCAGCACGGTTTCAGATGATGGTGTCAGGCTTTGGGTGAACGATGTGCAGGTCATTGACAACTGGACTACGCATGCTCCTACGGCCAACAACAGCATACCCATAGCGTTAACGGCAGGCCTGAAGTATAACATCCGCATGGAGTTCTTCGAAAACGCTGGCGGTGCCGTGGCGCGGTTGCTGTGGAGCTATACCGGGCAAAGCCAGCAACCTGTTCCGCAAGCCAGGTTATTTCCTGCTGCCGGTCCTGTCGATCCGGGTGGCAGCGGCACGGGACTTCGCGCTGATTACTTTAACAATATCAATCTCGTAGCGCCGGTGATTTTAAGTCGTACCGACGCCCAGGTGAATTTCGATTGGGGCACGGGCTCGCCGGGTGCGGGCATCAATGCGGATAGCTACTCCGTGCGATGGACTGGGCAGGTGGAGTCACCCGTCACCGGCAATGTGATCTTCAGCACCGTGTCAGACGATGGTGTAAGGCTTTGGATCAACGATGTTCAGGTGATCAACAACTGGACTACGCATGCCCCCACGGCGAACAACAGTACACCCATGGCGTTGACGGCAGGCACGAAGTACAACGTTCGAATGGAGTTCTTCGAGAATACCATTGGTGCGGTGGCGCGGTTGCTGTGGAGTTATACGGGACAAAGTCAGCAGCCCATTCCGCAGAACCGGTTGTATCCTGCGGCCGGTCCCGTTGATCCGGGAGGCAGTGGCACAGGCCTTCGCGCTGAGTACTTCAACAACATCAGCCTTGTAGCACCGATGGTTGTAACCCGTACTGATCCGCAGGTAAATTTCGACTGGGGCACGGGCTCGCCGGCATCAGGCATCAATGCGGATAACTATTCCGTTCGATGGACCGGGCAGGTGGAGTCGCCCGTAACAGGGCCAGTGATCTTCAGCACCTTTTCCGATGATGGAGTCAGGCTGTGGGTAAACGATGTGCAGCTGATCAACAACTGGGGCATTCATGCGCCCACCTTAGACAACAGCACGCCTGTGTCATTGGTAGCCAACATGAAGTATAACCTTCGGATGGAATTTTTTGAGAATGCTATCGGTGCAGTAGCGCGGCTGCTGTGGAGCTACACGGGACAAAGTCAGCAGGCCATTCCGCAGAGCCGATTATATACTACGCAGTCCATGGCCTTCGCGAGGTCTTTCGCTGCGGACGATGACGCTGATAGCCTGCTTCGCGAGAACAGGCAACGGGATGCGATGCTCCACCGGGAGTTCTCATGCTATCCCAACCCGCTGCGCCAGGGAGACCTGCATGTTGTGGTCACGTCAGCCGAGATTACACTTTGTAAAATTGCGATCTATGCTTCTGACGCGCGGTTACTGGCAGAGCGATGTTTCTATCTGGCCAAGGGCAACAACGACCTTGTGATACCGCTGTCTGACCTTTCCGAGGGACTCAATCTTGTGGTGTTACACCGCGACGACATGACACCGGTTTCCCGAAGGGTGATGGTTGGCCGGTAATGGAGGTACGAGGTACGAAATACGAGGTACGATGGCCCGATCCGCATTCATCGTACTTCATACCTATCCCCGAATGGCTGGCGCAAAGTCTTAAGGCGGCGTGTGGGGAATGTGTGTGACTTGTGCCCATAACAATGGCAGTCTTCTGACTGCAGTACCAGATGATTCTTGTTTGAGCAGCCGATGATTTCGGTCATTGAGCAGCGGGGTAGGGGGTACCTACCTTTTCGGCGGATTTAAATGCGATCATAATGGTATTATTTACCCGCTTCCAGGTAATTCTGGTAATGGTTTTTCTTTCATCATGCTACCACAACAGAAACCTCGTTTACCTTCAGCGGGGCGGATTCTCGAAAGATTCCCTCACCAGGATCACCAACACCAGCCAGATCTACAGGCTTCAGGTCAACGATGTACTCTCCGTAAAAGTGAAGAGCGCTACCGATAATGAGAGTGCCGACATCTTCAATGTTACCAGCGAATACATGGCAACGATCTCCAATCCCGGAAACTTGTACGTTGAGGGATATTCCATAGACCGCTATGGCAAGATCATCCTTCCGGTGATCGGAGAGCTGACCGTGCAGGGACTGACGCTGGAGGAGACAAGGGAGCTCATTCAGGCGGAAGCTAACAAATATCTGAACAAGGCAACCGTGCTGGTAAAGCTCGTCAGCTTCAAGATCACGGTGCTGGGTGAGGTCAAGAACCCGGGATATCATTATGTGTACAACAACCAGATCTCTATCCTTGAAGCACTGGGGCTCGCCGGAGACCTGACCCAGTTTGGAAACAGGACCAACATCAAGCTGATCCGGCCGACCGCCACAGGCACGGCTGTCACGGTGGTGGATCTTACGGATCCCCATCTTTTGGGTTCTCCGTTTTTCTTTCTGATGCCCAATGACGTTTTATATATAGAGCCGCTGCGCGCCCGCACGGGGCGAACTAACCTGGAGGTCTGGAGTGTGATATTCTCTGCGGCAACCACCGCCATCCTGGTGCTCGGATACCTTGACACAAGAGGGAGATAGGAATTGAGTAAATGATGAAAAGTTGTCTATGGATGAGAAGATCGATATAAAACATCTGGTTCGGAAGATCACGAATCATTGGTGGTACTTTCTGGTGGCTGTGACGCTGCTGGTGCCTTTGGCTTATTTGTATATCAAGACTGCCGACGAGATCTACAGCGTAAAGGCGTCGCTGCTGATCGCCAACCAGGAGCAGACCGCGCCGAACACAGAGAAGTTCATGAAAGGTATGGAGCTGCTCACCTCCTACACTGAGATCGAGGACGAGGTGGGGGTGCTGGGGTCTCATACCATGGTGAAGGATGTGATCCGCCAGCTCGATTTTGGCGTATCCTACTTTGAGAAGCAGCGTTTCAAAAACGTGGAAATGTATGAAGACATCCCCTTTACGGTTACGCTCGACTCGTCGAAGGTGCAGATGATCAATGTGCCGATCTTCGTGGAGCGCATCTCTCCCGATACCTTCCGGATCAGGGCAGAAGCGCAGGAGGTTTCGATGTACGACCTCATGCTCGACCAGATAGAACGTGAAGTGTCCGTTGTGGACTTTGACGAGGTAGCGCTGGCGACGGATACTTTCAGGAACCGGTACCTGGGTCTCAAGATCACCTTCAACACAGACTTCAGCAAGAGCGATGAGAAACAGTATTATTTTGTGATCAACGATCTTAAATCGCTGGTGGATGCGTACCAGGCCAATCTCAAGATAGAGCCGCTTTCGCGCGAATCGAATATTTTACAATTGCATACCAAAGGTAAAGTGCCGGCCAAGGAGATCGTTTTTTTGGATGCGCTGGTAAACGTATACCTGAAGAATCAGCTCGACAAAAAAAATCAGCTGGGCTTAAAAACGATCCAGTTCATCGACAGGCAGATCGGCGGTGTATACGATTCGCTGAAGCAAGTTGAAGGCTCGCTCGAAACTTTCAGGATCAGGAACAACATTCTCGACATCAACGCCACGGCACAAAACCTCACGGTGAACCTCGATCGGCTGGAAGCGGAGAAGGCCGAAGTGGAAGTGAAGCTGAAGTATTACACTTACGTAGCCTCATCGCTGAATAGCAATGGCGATGTAAAGGATATTGTTGCGCCGTCTACTTTCGGGCTCGACGATCCGTTGCTGAGCAGCCTGCTCATAGAGCTGTCGCGCCTGAGCCAGGAGCGCACCGGACTTAATTACAGCACCAAGGAAAATAACCCGATGTCTGAGGTGAGCGATCTCAAGATCAGGAATACGAAGAAGAACCTCCTGGAAAATGTCAACAACATTATAGACGCCTCCACCATGGCGCTCAACGATATTAACACCAGGCTGCTGGTGGTAAAGAACCGGCTCAACCGCCTGCCGAAGAACGAGCGGGAGCTGGTGAACCTGGAACGGAGGTTCAAGTTCAACGATAACGTGTACAATTACCTGTTGCAGAAACGCGCCGAGGCCGGCATCGCCATCGCCTCCAATTCGCCCGAGACCACGGTGATCGACCGGGCCAAGCAAGTAGGGTACGGACCGATCTCGCCGAATAAAAAGATCGTTTTTGCCATCGCGCTTTTTGCGAGCCTAATATTGCCCATCTGCCTGATCGTGATCAAAGATTTCTTCAACGATAATATCATCAGCCACGAAGACATCGAACGCAGCACCAAGATCCCTTTTATCGGAACGATCTCCCGCGGACAGAAACGCGAGCAGAACGGCATCGTAGCTTATTCCCGCACACCCATGGGCGAATCGTTCCGGTCATTGCGGGTAAACCTCCAGTACCTGACCTTTGGCAAAGACATCCAGGTGATCGGCTTCACGTCTTCCGGCGAAAGTGAAGGAAAGACCTTTTGTGCGGTGAACCTGGCAGCGTCGATGGCGCAGTCCGGCAGAAGGACCATTCTCATCGATACCGACCTGCGGTGCCCTACGGTGGCCGGTTACTTCAAGCTGAAAAATGAGAAAGGTTTGTCAACCTACCTGGTGGGCAGCGCTGTTATCAATGACATCATCAACAAAACAGAGATCAAAGATCTCGATGTGATCACTTCGGGACCACTTCCGCCCAACCCGCTTGACCTGATCAGCCACAGCCGCATGGCAACGCTGATCCACACACTCAAGCAATCGTATCACACCATTGTGATGGATGCGCCGCCCATCGGTTATGTTTCCGAATATGTCATCCTGATGAAATACACGGATGTCAACATCTATGTGGTGCGCTCTGATTATACAAGCCGTTTCCACCTGGTGAAGATCAACAAACTGTACGAAGAGAAAAAGATCAACAACATCAGCATTTTGCTCAACGACGTAAAGCCCACGAAGCTCAATGGGTACATCAACGGTTACATGAAGAAGATGAAGGCCAAGGCCTGACCATTTCAACCAAGATCGCCTATGGAGCTCATTCGGAAATTGCTGGGTCTCACCTGGTCTTCGTTTTCATTTGTGCCGCCGCGCATTCAGCGGTACCTTCAGAATGTTTCGTGGCTTCTTTTTGAAAAGGTGTTCACGTTTTTCATAGCCATGGTGGTGAGCGTGTATGTGGCACGTTACCTGCAACCCGAACAATTCGGATTGCTGAGCTACGCCATCAGCTTTGCCGGCATCCTTTCCGTGATAACGGTGAGCACCGACCAGGTGATCGTGCGAGAGCTGGCCCGGTACCCGGAGAAGAAGAACGTGCTGCTGGGCACAAGCTTCACCATCAAGCTCGCCTCATCGCTGCTGATCTTTGTGGTCATCGCCGTCATTCTCTTCTTCATGGACAACAGCAGGCTCACCAACAGCCTGATCCTCATCGTGGCCGCGGCGGAACTGTTCAAGGCCTTCGAGGTGATCAGTTGTTATTATCAGGCGCAGGTGCTGTCGAGGCAGGTGGTGAAGGCACAGATCTTTATCAATTTTATGGTCAGCATTGTCAAGATCGGCCTCGTGTACCTCGAGGCGCCGCTGATGTGGTTTGCGCTGATCGTTCCCATCGGTGCCGCCGCCAATGCCGCGGGTTTTGTTTACATCTACCGGAAAGGAAGGAGCCTGATCAGCGCATGGAAGTTCAGCAGGGCCGATGCGTATCTGTTCCTGCGGGAGGCATGGCCCCTTGCACTCTTTGGGCTGGCGCTCAACACACAAACGCGCATCGACCAGGTGATGCTCGGAAAACTGATGACCGCCTCTGAAGTGGGGCAGTATTCGGTAGCGGTCAGGCTCCTGGAGGTGTTGGGATTTATTCCCATGGTGTTGTCAAACACGTTTACACCGCCGATCGCGAAAGCAAAAGCGATCAGCCAGAACCTTTATCACGAGCGCCTGATCAACCTGTACAGGCTCATGTTCGCTTCGTTCCTCTTCTTTGCCATCCCTATATTCCTGATCGGCGACGATGTAGTGAGAATTCTTTACGGCCCTGCCTACAGCACCGCGGGCTTTCTGCTGTCACTGTTTTCTGTCCGGTTGTTCTTTATGCACCTCGGCATGGCTAAGTCGATTTTTATTTTGAATGAAGGACTGTTCAAGTATTCGCTGCTCACCGCCATTGTGGGCGCTGCGCTGAACATTGCCATCAACATGGCGCTGATCCCGCGCTACGGAAGCATCGGTGCCTTCATAGCCATGCTCATCTCATTCACCGTCTCTTTCTTCATGGATGTCTTTTTTACCAGGATGCGCATGAACCTGGGGCTGATCATGACGGGCATCACCTCATTCTGGAAGTTGCGCGCCTGAAGGCAAAAATGCAGTTCACGCAAAGGGCGCGAAGAAGACGCAAAGCGCGCAAAGTTCTTTTTAACCGCAGAGAACGCTGAGAAAACGCAGAGGACCGCAGAGATATTTAGCGTAGTCTTGAAAGAGCGTTAGCGAAACCTTTCCTTTGCCCGCCTTAGCAACTGCACGCTCTTTAGCAAATATCTGATAAGCGATTCAGGTAGATCTGCGCGGGGCCAGTAGAAGTAGTACCCACATTCCTCTGCGGTCTTTGCGCCTCCTTTGCGTTCTTTGCGTTCTGCATTTTTGCATTTTGCATTTTCTGGGAATGATTTCTATTGCATCGATCCATGACCATGATCATTTAAAACGGAAGACTGAGAAAATATCTTGCGGGTAAAATGATCGATCGCATGGCTTTGTTCCCGCCCGCTGAATTGCATACACCTGTTCTATTCCTGGTATTCAACCGGCCGGAAGCTACGGCAAGGGTCTTTGAAGCCCTGCGCAGTGTAAAACCATTGGTGCTTTACATTGCAGCGGACGGCCCCCGCACTCATGTAGAATCCGATGCGGAAAATTGCAGGCGTGTGCGTGATATCGTGAGCCGGGTAGACTGGCCCTGCCGGGTTACAACATTGTTCAGGGAGAAGAACCTGGGTTGTGGCGTGGCGATCTCGACGGCCATCACCTGGTTTTTCCAGTACGAAACAGAGGGCATCATCCTCGAAGACGACTGCCTCCCGGTGAGCAGTTTTTTTTATTACTGCCAGGAGCTGCTTACCCTTTACCGAGACGATACTCGCGTGATGCATATTGGTGGCAACAATTTTCTGCGGGCACCTTATGACCTGACTTACTCGTACTACTTCGCCCGCAACGGACATATCTGGGGATGGGCCACCTGGCGACGGGCCTGGCAGCACTACGATCTCAGCATGTCAACGTATGCACAGGTGAAGGCCAGCGGATACTTTGACGATTTTTTTCTGAATCCGCTGGAGCGGTTTTATCGTCTCCGGAAGCTCGACCAGGTGGCATCGAAGAAGATCGATACCTGGGACTATCAGTGGGACTTCGCGCGTTACATCAACTCAGGGCTCGCCATCGTTCCCAATAAAAACCTGGTGGCCAATATCGGTTTCGGGGGAGGGGCTACACACACCCGGGGCAGAGACAACCGGTACGCCAACCTGCGTGCGCACGAAATAGGTTTCCCGCTCAGGCATCCACCCTTTGTATTGCGGAACCTCGAGTGCGAGAAACGGTACTTCTCTGTTCTGATGAAAGAGATACTACTCTCTAAAATAACATTCAGCTGAAAGTCAAAACAAGATCAACCTATGAAGATACTCATTACAGGAAACCTCGGCTATGTTGGCGCTTACTTATGTCAGTATCTCAGGAGCCAGTATCCCCAGGCGATGATCGTCGGGTATGACCTCGGCTATTTTCGCGATTGCCTCACCACGCGGTCGTCGCCTCCGGAAGACGCGCTGGACATCCAGTACCAGGGAGACGTGAGGAACTTTGACGAATCGATCCTGAAGGGTGTTGATCATGTTGTGCACTTGGCCGCCATCTCGAACGACCCCATCGGCAACAGGTTCGAGCAGGTGACCCTGGAGGTCAACTACCGCGCATCTGTGGACATCGCAGTGAAGGCTGCAAACCAGGGTGTGAAAAGTTTTGTGTTCGCCTCGAGCTGCAGCGTTTATGGTGCCGCGGGCGATGAAGCAAAAACAGAACGTTCTGACGTGAACCCCCTTACCGCCTATGCCCGGTCCAAAGTGTTGACCGAAGAAGCCCTGCAGAAACTGAACGACGACAGGATGATCGTTACGTGTTTGCGTTTTGCTACCGCTTGTGGCATGAGCGACCGCCTGCGCCTGGACCTGGTGCTGAATGACTTCGTTGCCTCTGCCATCACTTCCGGAAATATTACCATCCTTAGCGACGGTACACCATGGCGGCCGTTGATCAGCGTCAAGGACATGGCCCGCGCAATAGACTGGGCCATGAACCGGTCAGTTGACAAAGGTGGACGTTTTTTGATCTGCAACACCGGCTGCAACCAATGGAACTTCACAGTGAAAGCGCTGGCAGACCATGTGAGGGATGTTGTGCCTGACGTACAGGTTCACGTAAATCATGCGGCACCTCCCGACAAACGTTCTTACCGGGTCAACTTCGACCTGTTCCGGTCTTACGCCAACGGACATTCCCCCGTATGCACGCTCACCGGCACCATCCAGGAGATCAGGAACGGACTGTCGGACATCAGGTTCACGGATCCGGATTTCCGTAACTCGGCGTGGATGCGACTCAATGTGCTGAACAAGCTCCTGCAACTTGGCAAGGTCGACGCCAACCTTAACTGGATCTAACGCATACATGCCGATGGCCTCCTTCGATACACCGATATTGCTGCTCATCTTCAACAGGCCCGAAACCACGCAGGTGGTGTTCAACGCCATCAGGGAAGTGCGGCCCACGGTATTGTTCGTGGCGGCGGATGGGCCGCGCCGCGATCATGGTGACGATGTTGAGAAGTGTAACCTTGCCCGGAACATCACCCGGCAGATCGACTGGCCGTGTCAGGTTCATCAGTTGTTCCATGCCACGAACCTGGGTTGTGGAAGAGGTCCCGCGGCGGGTATCTCATGGTTCTTCGAGCACGTACCGGAGGGCATCATCCTCGAAGATGACATTCACCCGTCTCCTGATTTCTTCCTGTTCTGCCGGGCCCTGCTGGAGCGTTACCGGAACGACACCCGGGTGATGGAGATCGGCGGCGTCAATCTGATCGCGCGGGCGTGTGAGGCAGATCCGTACGACTATTACTTCTCCGACCACGGCCACACCTGGGGCTGGGCTACCTGGCGCCGTGCCTGGAAACATTTCGATTTCACCATCAGGAACTACCGGGCTACCGATGTTCAGTATTTCCTGAGAACGGCTTTCGGCTCGGCCTATGCGTATACCCATTTCAGGAACCTGCTGGAAACCACTTACTGCCACAACAGCAGGATCACCTGGTGGGATTACCAGTGGGAATTTGCCAGGAGGATCAATTCAGGATTATCTGCGACGCCGGCAAAAAACCTCATCACCAACATCGGGCTGGGCAGGCATGCAACGCATACGCTGGATGCAGGCGGACCCGGCACTGACCTGATCTGGGGCCGGCTATCGTTCCCGTTGAAACACCCGCCCCTGATCGTGGCCAACCGCACCCGGGACCATTACTATTTTAAAACTGTTTTTTCAACGCATCGATCGCGCCTGCGGTTCAACCTCGCAAGGCTGGTACCCGCTTTCCTGAGACACACCCCGCCCGTAACAAGCTTGTCGTCGTTATCGACCTTAAACAAATACGGATGATCTATAAACGCGACATCGTGAATTTTCTCTTTGTCACAAGCTTCTCCGTTGTTGGCCTGGGCAGGTATGTTTCAGGATCGATGAGTCCTTCGCTGGGATATATTGTCGGCCTCGCTCCGTATTTGCTCATCCTGCTTTTTTATGGCGTTAATCTTTTGTACAAGCGGGAATTTCAGATCAGGCTGAACAGGAACTACTGGCTCATGCTGGCGTTCCTGCTGTCGACCGTCATTTCTCTTTTTGTATCGTTCAGGAAGAACCTGCCCAACCTCGACTTTCAGTTCACCATGATCCGGTCTGTGGTGCTGCTGGTGCCGTTCCACGCTTTTTTGGTTGTGATGTTGTACAACCGGGGTAAAGACAACCTGTTCAGGCTGACATTGATGGGACTCAATTTGCTGTTGTTCATTAACGTGGTTGGCTTTTACGGGCTGGGATTGAGTAACCAGGTGCACGCCATCGAAGGAAGGATCAATTTTCCTTTCCTGGAAGCGTTGTATAGCGGGGCTGGCCTTGTAGTGATCATCAGCCTAATGGTGCTCTATCGACTCGGCTCTACCTGGAACTATCCGCTCAAATTCTCAGGTTTGCTCGCTTACCTGCTCGTGAATGTATTTTTTCTTTTTTATATCAACTCACGGCTCGTCATCATCATCTTCATTGTGGTGATGCTCGTCTACTTTTTTAAGCTGGGCAACAGGTTCTCATACCTGTTTCTCTGCTCGTTCTTTACGTTGCCATTGTTGCTGAATACAGGAAAACTGATCTACGAGATCCTGAGCCTTCCGGTATTTGTTTCGCTGCTCCAGCGGGTCGATATGTTTGATATCATCACCTTTAACGGCAGGTCGCTGTTGTGGGAAAACGTCTTCGACTGGATGATGTTCGATCAGCGCGGTTTCATCTTCGGGAACGGGTTTCAGGGACATTATTTCCTGGGCATCGAGTATGATGTGGCGAAACTGTTCGGGATCAAGGATCTCGACAGCCTGCACCTGCACAGCGCCGTGCTCGAGATCATCGTGAATCAGGGAATTGTGGGCATCCTGTTGCTAATGGTGATCTTTTTCAAAACCTGCCGGTATTTTAAGAAACTGTATGATCAGCATGCCAGCGACGGCGCCTTTTATTATGTGCTGGTGTTCATGATGCTGCTCCTGCATGTGGATATGCTCCAGTACATGGACAATTTCGGGAGTATTGTTTTTTCGCTGCTGGTGGCGCGCATCGTCGTGAAACAGGATGAGCGGCCCGCGCTGAATTTGGTTGTGCAGTCATAACGATCAATGAACATAGACTATGGTTTTTGTCATCATACCCGTACACAACAGAAAGGCATTGACGCATGATTGCCTGCGCTCACTGGAGAATCAGACCTGGAAAAAATTCCGCGTCATTGTGGTCGACGATGGTTCCACAGACGGCACGGCAGACATGCTGCGCACCGAGTTCCCCACAGTGATCGTGCTGCCCGGCACCGGTGACCTGTTCTGGACGCCGGCCATCAACCTCTGCATCAACTACGCGATATCGCAGGGAGCCACCCATATTTTAACCCTGAACAACGATACCGTAGCGGCGCCTGAATTTATGAACGCTATGATGTGCTGGTCGGCAGAGAAACCGGAAGCATTGCTGGGCGCGCTTGACATCGACATAAAAACCGGTAAGTCCAATTACGGCGGTGAGATCATCGACGCAACCTGGGGAACCTACAAACACCTTTTGCCGCGGCTCACCAAAGATCAGCATCACGGCCTGCACCGTGTTTCACTTTTTCCGGGAAGAGGCCTATTGATCCCTGTAAAGGTTTTTAAAACCGTGGGGTTGTTTGCTGAGAAAGCCCTGCCGCACTACATGGCCGACTACGACTTCACCTACCAGGCTGGTCGCAAAGGTTTTGAGATCTATTGTAACTACGATGCGAGGTTGTGCACATACCCGGAAGAATGTGGTGATCACAAGATCAGGAAGCACCGGTCATTGAAAAATTATTACAACCACCTGTTCAGCATCAGGGGTGGTGGCAACCTGCGGAACTTCACGGTGTATACGTTGCGTAACACCGCGCCGCACCTGGTGCCCTTGCATTTGCTGAAGGGATATCTCCAGCGCATCTTCGGATATTTTGCTTGATTTTTTCTGTATGAAATTGCTGATCTCTGCGTACGCATGCATTCCTCACCGCGGCTCCGAGCCGGGGGTAGGGTGGAACTGGACTCTCGAGCATGCCAGGCTGGGGCACGAGGTATGGTGCATTACTACGCCTGATGGCAGAGAGGCCATTGAGCAGGAGCTAAAAAAACATCATACGTTGAACCTGCATTTCATTTATGTTCCGTCGCCAGCCTGGGCTAACTGGCTCTACCGCTTTCAACCCTTTGTTTACTTTCATTATCTCTTATGGCAGTACAATGCCGCACAGGTTGCACGCCGGGCAGACAAGCTGGTGAACTTTGACCTGGTGCTTCACATCACCCTCTCGAGCTTTCAATTGGGTTCGGGGTTCTGGCGTTTGAACAAACCCATGATCTTCGGACCGGTAGGTGGTGGAAACTTTGCACCCCGCGCTTTTAAAAAATATTTCGGTGCGTCATGGCTCATGGAAGTGTTGCGCCGCCGGACCAGCGACCTGCTGTTGCGTTTCAATCCCGATATCAGAAAAGTGTGCAGGCAGGCCAGGCTGATCCTGGTAGCCAACCGTGATACCCTGCGCATGGCCAGAAGATACAGCGCCGGCGATATCAGGATCTTTCTGGATAGCGGACTATCAGAAGATTTCTTCAACGGCAGCATTCAGCCACGGCCATCCGGAAAAATGCTGAAGATCCTTTGGGTGGGAAGAATTTTTGCCCGCAAGGGATTGCCACTGGTGCTGGAAGCTTTGTCGCTTGTGCAGGTGCCTTTTCACCTCACCATATTGGGTAATGGGAAGTCGGGCTCCAAAGTTCCGCGCTGGATCAGGCAATATCAGCTGGAGCGCAAGGTTAGCTGGCTCGGCCAGGTGTCGTGGGAAGCTGCGCGCCAGGCATACCTGGAGCATGATGTGTTCCTGCTGTGCAGCCTGCGTGATTCTTTCGGCTCGCAGTTTATGGAGGCAATGGCTTACGGTCTTCCCATCATTACACTCGACCACCAGGGGGCGGGCGATCATATTCCCGACGAATGTGGTATCAAGGTGCCGGTAACAACGCCTGCCGAGACCGTTGGTGCAGTAGCCCGGGCCGTTGCGTTCATGTACCATAATCCCGAAAAACGATTGGCATTCGGCAGGCACGGCTATCACTTTGCCAGAACGCAAACCTGGACAGAAAAAGTTAAAAAGATCTCACGGTTATACAATACCATTGCTGGCATCAACGGACCACAAGCCCCCGTGGGGAAATATGAATCTCATTCATGAAATCACGATGCGGAGTTATGCCCTGATCAAGCGCAATCCCCGCCTGAAAGCATTTGTGTTGCCACTGTACCGCGTTGCTTCGGCGCTGGCGGCACGCGCCCGGTTCTTTGCTGTCAGAAAATCGCCGGGGGCTGATATGACGATCACTGTATGCAAGTCAGTGGCGGCATGGGTGACCAGCTCCGGTGGCCAGGGTAACTGGTGCAAAGAGATCCATCCTGCCGTAACGGTTCAGCGGCCTGTTCCAAAAACAATTGGGCCCGTCCATTGGAAGTTCATGGAACGGCAGTCGGAGGTGCTGCCTTCAACCTTTGTGGCCTGCCTTCATGATGCCAGGATCTGGGAAGACTGCAAGGTGATCACCACAGACAATCAGTTGCTGACAGAGGTATCCAAAGAGATCGTGCGCGGCGAATATCACGAGCTGCCTATGGGACATGCGCTTTACACGGGCAAGATCCTTTTGCCCCTCGAGAAGCTTAAAGGACGAACGGCCGTGCTCAGCGCGCCTTCGGGAAGGGGCTACTATCACTGGATGTTCGATGTGCTTCCACGGCTCGACCTTATTCGCCGGGCGGGTGTGGATTGGAGCAACGTGGACTGTTTTCTCGTCAACGACTACATCACCAGGTTTCACATCGAAACGTTGCACCAGCTGGGCCTCGTCAAGCGGAAGATCAGGTCGAGTCACTGGCATCCCTACCTGAAAGCTGAAGAGCTGATCGTTCCTTCCCTGGTAGGAAATACCGGCCACATTCCCCGCTGGACCTGCGATTTTTTAAGAAACAGTTTTCTGCGGCAGCGACCAGGTAAGATCAACAACATCAACCACACCACGCGCGCGCTCCGCTTATACCTGAGCCGCGGACAGGTGGCGCACCGAAGGGTAGTCAACGAGCAGGAGGTGATCGACCTGCTGCACCGGTTTGGGTTCAGGAACATACTGCTGGAATCGTTGTCGTTTGCCGAGCAGGTAGCCATGCTCAATAGCGCTTCCGTTGTGGTGGCGCCGCACGGAGCAGGCCTCACCAATATTGTGTTCTGTAATCCCGGTACCCGGGTCATTGAAATACTTTCTCCGCGCGCCGTCAACATCATGTACTGGACGTTGTGCAGCCAGATAGACCTTGACTATTATTACCTGCTGGCGGAAGGAGCGGTGCCTGCCGATCGTGAAGACCGTTATGAGAACAGTGAAGACCTGAAAATCGACATTCGTGCGCTGGCCGGACTATTGGAGATCTCCGGGATCCATTGAGCTAGTTTTTGTATTCATAAGCGCCCACATCCGGCATCTTTCCCTCGTAAGCGTAGCCAGCTTCCTGGCCGGCATCGATCAGGCTGCTTCCCTTCTTCAGCATGTAGTAGGGCAGTGGCTTGTTACCCGAACGCATGATGCCGTGCTTGCCGGTATAATTTTCCTTGAGATATTTTTTTGCCTCCGATGGCGACAGTCTTTCAAAGAAGTTGCTGCTGATCACCACACCATTCAGGGTGGTGCCGGTGGCCGTGTACAGTACTTCGTTAAAACGGGATGTTTTGTCTCCACCGGCATCGATCACCAGGTTGTTCATAATGCTGATGCCGTTGCTGTTGCCGCCATACACGCCAACGAGGTTGACCGGCGTTGTACCGGTAAGCTCGACGGTGTTGTTATGAAGCCTGACGTTGTGAAGACCCGTGGTTTGCGACCGTAACACCTCCGTTGGGTAAATGGACTGCAGTCCGTAAAAGACATTATGGTGAATATCCCATTGCTGTTTGGCTGCGCCCCAGTTCACAATACCGTAGAAGCCCTTGATGAAAAAGTTGTTGTCCACCTCCACATTGTTGATGTTTAGCTCGATGCCGTAACCCTGGCCACCCGCACGGTTATCCAGGTCTATCGTATTATGATGGATCCGTATGGACTTCTCAGCCGAAAGCGTGTCATTGCCCGCCACCGAAATGTGATTGTCGATATAGCAGTCGTGAATTTGTGAGTTCTTCAGGTTGAACAGCTCGATGGAGATATTGGGCGCCATGCCATTGTTCCAGAGACCTTTGGGATTGACGCTGATGTGACTGTGGTGGATCACCAGCTGAACGGCCTGGGCGTTATCAGGTCCGAGGCTTTTGATGCCATAGCCGGTACCTTCATCGATGATGCAGTTTTCAATGATGATATTTTTTACGTTGCCGATATCGAGCGCGCCGTTGCACCAGTCAACACTTCCCCAGCTGCAGTCTTTCAGCTCCACGTTGGTAACACGGGTATCGTCGGTGTCCCAGAGCCAGAGACCGTTGAAGTTGGTGTTCTGGATCCTGATATCTTCAACATGCAATCCATTTCTCCGGTTGATGTAAATGCCACCATGCAACCTTTTATTCTCGCCGTCGATCATCAGCTTTTTGATGTACTGGTTGCCGGGCGTAGGTTCGGGAGAGCTGAAATGGATCAGGTATTTTTCGGGTGTAAAGCCAGGCTTGGGCGGATTGTAATAGAACGAGGGATTGGGCTTGATGATGGTTCTGGTTTTGCCCTGACCTTCTATGTTTACGCCGGGTGGAACAGTAAAAGGTTCTTCTGCAAAAATGCCATCAGAAAGTTTGAGTGTCTGGCCTTCCTTCGCCTGGGTCGTGGCGTAATGGATCGTTCGCCAGGGAGCTTCCCGGGTTCCGTCTCCTGAAGCATCGTTGCCCGATGTTGAAACATAGATGAAGTTGTGTTGTCTTCCGTAAATAAAGGGCAGCAGCCCGATCGCTGCCAGGAGCGCTAAAACCAGAAGTATTTTCATAATCCCGCGATTAATGTATAGAATACCAGTAAGCTAGCGCAACTTTCTCTTCACGGCGATAACAGTGGTTTGTTTTTGTAATGATTGTTTTGGGTAAAAGGAAAAGAAGTAAGGAGCCAGGAGTACACCCATTCTTACTTCCGAAACCTTGACATCGACCTGCTCGGGTAAGCAGGTTTCGCAGCGTCATTATTTTTACCTAAGCGAATAGTCAGTTGTAATTCATGCGAGCTGAACGTCGATACATCTGAACGGAAAGGAGGGAACTCGTAGCTGTAGCTGAACCGTAGCTTTTCCATTACATCCAGTCCGAAGAACAACGCCGCGCCTTTTTGCTGATGGTAGCTCACGCCTGTCCAGACCTTGTTGTGGAAATGGGCCAGTGCTGCCGCTTCCCAGGCGTTGTACGTTTTATCGGCGGCCTGGTGATAGATCACATAAGGCTCCACGGCGAACCGTTCAAACTGATCGAGCCTGAACCGGTAGCTCGCCGAATAGGTCCTGTTCTGCAGGTTGGCGATGGAGAACTTGTTGAACTCATCCGCGAAGGGATCTGACTGAAACAGCTCGGTGAGCGCCACGCCGATCCTGAGACCTGCGTTGGTGTAGGCCACACCGAACCTGCCATCGGCATAATAGTTTGCCGAAGCGGCGTTGATCATGGCAGGGTCGCCGGTGTTCAGCTCTTCCGCTGTGAGGTTCAGCCGTTTCAGGCCGATCCCTCCCGTGAGTCCGAAACGCAGGGATTGGTTTTTATCAATAGGAACAACGTATCCGAACGTTCCCGTCATTGACGTATTGCGCAGGAGCGCCTCTGTGTTGGAGGTGAAATTGAAGGCGAGCACCACTTTGCCGCTGGTGGGCAGCTGAAGGTTGGCGCCGACCGAAGCCGGCGCATCCTTGAAACCCATCAACTGTTTTTTGTATACAACATTCAGCTCCTTGTTACCACTCAATCCGGCGAAAGCCGAATTATAAAGATAAGGATTGAAGAAGAACTGGCGGTAATTCTGCCGCGGTGCCTGTGCCCATGCGCTGGTCAGTAGCGTTGAGAGAACGAATAGGAATATCGCTGTTTTTTTCATGATGATTTTTCTTATCTGACGATTTGAAGTGAACCGGTTAATTTTTTGCCATCGCAGGTGATCACATAGTAGTAAGCGCCTGAAGGCGATGATTTGCCTTGTGACATTCCATCCCAGCTAAGCTGCTCCCCTGACGATTGGTAAACCTGTCTGCCGGCGCCGTCGTAGATCACCACGCTGCAGTTGGTCATGGTCTCAGGATCGGACCATTGCCAGGTATCGTTGAGGCCGTCGCCATTGGGGGAGAAGATCCTCGCCGGTACAAAACCTTCCTCTATGGCGAGCTCGCCGTCATCCGCTACGCGTGCGCTGGCGCTTGTGATCAGGCCATTGGTGAATTGGATCCAGTTCAGGTTGAATCCACCGGTAGAAGCTTGCAGCCTGAGGGTCTGCGGTCCTGCGCTCAGGCTCACCGTGGCTGTGATGGTCTGCCAGGTCTGCCATCCGCCCGTAGCGGGAACCGATGTAGTGGCCAGGATGGTGGAGCCTTTTTTCAGTTGGATCTTTCCAGCCGTTGAAGGACTTGATACCCTGTATTGTACGGTATAGCTTCCGGCGGTGATCACATTTACATCGTAGTCCATCCAGTCGCCGGTGTCGATCCAGCCCACATTCTGACCGGCTCCGGTGTCTTTGGTGGTTTCTTTCACCACACCACTCTGCTGGGTGTAGCTTTCTGCCTGCACAACACCCGGGATAGTAATACCGGAAGCTGTAACGGCGCTGAATTGTGCCCAGTTCAGGTTGAAACCACCGGCAGCAGCGTATATCCTCAGGGTTTGCGCGCCCGCGGGTAAGCTCACCGTTGCATTGATGGTTTGCCAGGTCTGCCATCCTCCGGTTGACGGCACGGCTGTGGTTGCCAGTGTGGTTGCGACCGATCTCAGTTGAATGCTTCCACCTGCGGCAGGGCTCGCCACACGGTACTGTACCAGGTAACTTCCTGCAGCGGCCACGGTCACGTTGTAGTCCATCCAGTCGCCGGTCTCGATCCAACCCACATCCTCACCGCCTCCGGTGTCTTTGGTGGCCTCTTTCTGAACACCACTCTGCTGTGTGTAACCTTCAGCCTGTACGATGCCGGGAATGGGAAGCCCCGAAGAAACAGGAGGTGTAGTGCTGGCAGCGCTGGCCTGGATCCAGTTGAGGTTGAATCCTCCTGCGGCAGCGTATACCCTTAAGGTTTGCGAACCTGCAGGTAAGCTCACCGTTGCATTGATGGTCTGGTAGGTCTGCCAGCCTCCGGTTGCTGCCACCGCTGTGGTTGCCAGCGTGGTTGCACCCGATCTCAGTTGAATGCTTCCACCCGCGGCAGGGCTCGCCACGCGGTATTGCACCTGATAGTTTCCTGCAGTGGCTACAGTCACTTTGTAGTCCATCCAGTCGCCGGTCTCGATGAAGCCAACATTTTGTCCGCCACCGGTATCGCTGGTGCTCTCAAGCTGGATGCCGGACATGGCGCTGAAATTCTCTGCCTGGATGGTACCCGGAAGCGCGACAGGCTCAACAGGTGCCAGCACGGTGATGCTCACAGGGGAAGAGGTTGTGCTTGCACCCTTATCGTCTGTGGCAATAGCCTTGAGTGCATAACTTCCGGCGCCGACGTTGGACCATACAAAGCTGTAAGGACTTGACGTATCCGTGCCCAACAGGGTCGATCCGTAGTAAAACTCTACTTTGCTTACCGTTCCGTCGCTGTCTGATGCATTGGCGGCGATGGTAACAGAGGTGCCCTGGTTGACGGTTGCGTTATTGGCCGGGCTGGTGATGCTCACGGTAGGATTGCTATTGGATGGTGTAGTGCCCGTGCCGCTTGACTCCGATGCGCCGATGTCGGGGCGTAAGCCTGTGAACGAAAGGCCCACGTTGATACCGCCATCGATCAGCCTGCTTCCGGAAACGGGTGTATAGTAGGGGAAGGGCCTGTTGCCTGACCTGGATACCTGCGGATCACCTGAAAGGTTTCCGGAATATTGTCCGGCCGTGGTGCTCATCGCGAGCCTGTCAAGCAAATTGTTCGCTACCTGGAGGTTGGCGATGGATAACCCGGCTTCGAGGTGAATGAACTTGTTCGGGTAATAGCTGTACGCTGTGTTGTTGTTGATCACCAGGTTGTTCTTGATCTCCACGTTTGCGCTGGTACCGCCATAGATCCCTATGAGGTTGGTCGTTCTTGTGCCTACCATCTCGATGGTATTGTTATAGAACTTCACGTTGTTCAGACCACTCTGCTGTGAACGGAGCACGTCTCCCGGATATCCGCCTGACTCGATCCAGTAGAACACATTGTGGTGGATGTTCCAGTTCTTTTTCTGTTTCCCCCAGTGGGCGATGCCATAGCTTCCTTTAATGAAATAGTTGTTGTCGACCTCCACATCGTGGATGCTGAGCTCGATGCCGTAGCCTCTTCCGCCTGCGCGTTTGGCCATGTCGATGGTGTTGTGGTGAACGCGCATGGTCTTCACGCCGTTAGACAGGATCGTCTCGTTGTTGGCAAGCGAAATGTGGTTGTCTACATAACAGTTGTAGATCTCACAGTCGGTCATGTAGGCATTCATCAGCTCGATGGAGATGTTCGGCGCAGAGCCGTTGTTCCACAGTCCTATGGGGTTAACCGTTACGGTACAATCATGGATCTTCAGTTTGTTGAACGTGCCCACACCGGGGCCGAGCAATTTGATGCCGTAACCTTTTCCTTCATCGATCACACAGTTGTCGATCTCCAGGCGTTCGGCATTACCGAGGTCCAGGGCGCCGCTCACCCACGCAGCACTTCCCCAGGCGCAGTTCAACAGGTTGGAATTGGTAAGGCGGGTGTCTTTTACGTCCCATAACCAGATGCCGGAAAAATTTGTGTTGGTGACCTTCACACCGTCGATGAGCACATTGTTACGGTTGCGTACATAGATGCCGCCGTGGAGCTTTTTGCCATCGCCATCAACGGTGAAGCCCTTCAGACTTTGATTTCCGTTTTGAGGCGATCCGGCGCTGAGGCTGATCAGGAATTTATCGACGGCAAAAGCAGGGGTGGCCGGATAATAGTAAAATCCGCTGGCTGCCTTGAGGATGGTAACATCCTTGCCTGCGCCTTCGATGCTGACGCCGAGGGGCACTTCCACAAGGCCGGCTTCTACATAGGTTCCACCGGCGAGTTTGATGATGTGTCCCTGGTTGGCAGGAACCCTGGTGACGGCGTAACGCAGCGTGCGCCATGGTTTGCCTGAACTTCCGTCTCCGGTGGCGTCATTCCCCGCAAGCGAGACGTAGTAGGTTGCAGCATAAGAGCACTGCATGATGAATAGTAAACATACTAATACAAATCCGGCTCGATTCATTTTCATAGATTAGGTAATAGTTTTCCCTGCCCATGTAATTGCGCTTACACGGGTGAAGGTTTGGGTGCTACACTTGTTTAATGGCCAGTTGAAATATTAAAAAATAGTACTTTGATATTTCCCCTAACGCTTGTCACTACTCACTCACTGATCAGTACTGAGTAAAAAAATTGGCCTTTTAAAATGATGGTGCAAGTCTACCGTGCAAGGCACCGACTTAAAACGGGTGTCGATGAACGGCCTGATTTGAAGATGAGTGACACAGGCTAAAAAAGGATTTAGCACGCATGTAAGGTTTGTGTCTGAATCACGATGATTTCAATCATTCTCAATGGAAATCTTCCTCATTGAGGATCATGCGCTCACGGAAGTTCTTTACAGTATAAATTCTTGCCGGGGAATAACTGAATAGTTATGCCCGGGCATTTGAAAAATGACCTGCGGAGCATGAAAGTTTTATTGATCCATAATAAATATCAGCATGCGGGAGGAGAAGACCTGGTCTTTGAAATGGAGTCCGGTCTTTTACAAGACCACGGACATGTGGTGGAAAAGGTCATCTTCGATAACCATGACATCCGCGATTGGTTCTCGAAGTTGACAGCGGGCGTTGGAATCATTTATAACCGTCAGAGTGCCAAGGCACTTGAGAAGAGGATACGGGAAGTTGAGCCTGACGTTATACATGTTCATAACTTTTTCCCGCTGGCTTCTCCTTCTGTTTTATTCGCGGCCAAGCGGTTCAACATTCCTGTTGTTGTTACCCTTCACAATTTCAGGCTGATCTGCCCCAGCGGAGTTTTCCTTTACCACGATAAGATTTATGACCGCAGTTTGCATTCCGTGTTTCCGCTCGATGCAATCGTTAAAGGCGTGTACCGGAACTCGGTCATTGACACCGCGGCGGTTGCGCTCATGGCATCTTTTCACAACCTGGCCGGAACCTGGAAGAGCAAAGTAGACCGGTTCATTGTGCTGAGCCGTTTTGCCAAAAATACATTCAGCGAGTCGAAGGTCGGCATTCACGACTGGCAATTTGCCGTGAAGCCCAATTTCGCCGAAGATCATGGAACAGGTGGCGCTACCCGGGAGAATTTTTATCTGTATGCAGGCAGGTTATCCTCCGAAAAAGGCATCGGCCTGGCATTGGAGTCCGCGGCAGCGTTCGGGTTCAGCCTGGTTATTGTAGGCGACGGCCCATTGCGGGGCGAAGTGCAACGTTACGTGGCGCGGCACAGCAACATCCGCTGGTTTGGTTTTCAGCCCAAGGGTTGTGTGATCAGCCTGCTCAAGCAATGCCGCGCGCTGATCGTGCCTTCGGTTTGTTATGAAGGATTTCCGCTGGCCGTGATCGAAGCCTTCAGCACGGGTACGCCGGTGATCGCGTCGCGGCTGGGAAGCCTGGCGGAGATCGTCGCCGATAATGTTAACGGCCTCCATTTTACGGCAGGAGACAAAGACGACCTGTTCAGCAAGGTGTCGATGCTCGAGACACAGCCGGCCGTTTGCGAGCTCCTGCGGTATAATGCGCGGCAGACCTACCTGTGGCACTATACGCCGGAAAAAAATTACCAGATGCTCATGCGCATTTATCACGATGTAATGGAGCGCCAGGCTGTCGGTCAATCGTCCGTACTTACCCCTGCCTGACCCATGGCCTCTCCCAATAAAAGTGTATTCTTTCCGTCAGCGTCAAACGCTTATCCCCTGGTTTCCATCGGCATCCCCACGTATAACGGTGGCGGAAGGATCCTCAAAGCTTTACGATCGGTCTGGGATCAGCATTATCCCAATATAGAGATCGTCATCTCCGACAATTGTTCGCAAGATCGTACGGCCGAGCTACTGGGCAGCCTGGTGGCTGAACACCGTGAGCTCAGGTACTACCGGCAGAGCAGCAATATCGGGCTGGTGGGCAACTTCGAATTTGTGCTTCGCCATGCGTCGGGAAAATATTTCATGTGGGTGGCCGATGATGACGCCATCGAACCCGGGGTGCTGTTCCGGTATGTGTGGTTCCTCGAAAATCAACGCGCGTATTCACTGGTGTCGGGCTCCATCCAATACTGGAAAGGCAGCCAGCGAGCGCATGTTGAGAACGGCTTCACTTTCGAGCAACAGCGGGCGAGCCTCCGTTGCATTGGATTTTACGCCAAGGTTGTTTATGGCGGAATGTTCCATGGCATGATGCGCAGAGAAATTGGTGAAGCGATCCCCTGCAGAAATGTGTTTGGCAACGACTATCATTTTGTGGCCAGCCTCGCTTTCGCGGGAAAGGTGAAGAACTTCGATTTCGTCGGGTACAACAAGTGGCTTGGGGGCACATCACGCGATAACAGGAAATACGTGAAGGTCTATGGCGAATCGTGGTTCACCGGCTATTTCCCGCATGCAAAAATGGCTTACGACGCCTTTGCCGAGGTGATGTTCCGCTCTCCTGTATTCGGGCGGGTGGTGTTTCCCGAGCGTGTGTTCACAGCGTTGGGCGGCGCCGCGGGTATCCTCTGCAATTACGGCTTTACCATCCTGCCGTTCACCATCGGCGGCATCATCAAACGATCGCTCTTCCGGCTGGGGCGCGCGTGTTATGCGGGCTTCAGCAAATTATTCAGGTCACGCCAACCGGTGCAGGCCGCTTCATCGGCAAAAACAAACAACCCTGTCAATCAAACTTAAAATTCTCTATATGAAAGCAGTGATATTCGCAGGCGGTTACGGTACAAGGATCAGTGAAGAAAGTGGGATCCGTCCCAAGCCCATGGTGGAGGTCGGCAACAAGCCGATCCTCTGGCATATCCTCAAGATCTATTCTCACTTTGGCATCAATGATTTTATCATATGCTGCGGTTACAAATCGTATGTGATCAAAGATTACTTCGCCAATTATTTTTTGCATAGCGCTGACGTTACGTTCGACATGGGCCTCAACAACATGGAGATCCACAGCAATGCTTCCGAGCCATGGAAGGTGACGCTCGTAGAGACCGGTGAAGACACCATGACCGGCGGCAGGCTGAAGCGGGTAAAAGATTATATCGGCGATGAGACGTTTTGCCTCACGTACGGAGACGGCCTCAGCAACCTTGACATCCGTGCCCTGATCACTTTTCACCAGCGTCAGCACACGCTGGCCACATTAACAGCGGTGCGGCAGCCTGGACGCTTCGGTGTATTTACGCTGGCGCAGGACGAGGTGCTTGTACACCAATTCCAGGAGAAACCCCTCAACGGTGAAACACCCTGGATCAACGGAGGTTTTTTTGTATGCGAGCCGTCGGTCATCGACCTGATCGAAGACGATGCTACCGTTTGGGAGCGCGATCCCCTCGAGAAACTTGCGCGATCGGGCAATCTTTCGGCTTTCAGGCATGCAGGCTTCTGGCAGCCCATGGATACCCTGCGTGATAAATACTATCTCGAAGACCTGTGGAAATCCGGCAAGGCACCCTGGAAGGTGTGGGATAAAAGGGTCAATGGCACCCACAGCAAAGACGCGGTTGAAAAAGTGCTGGCTTACGTTTGATCGCACTTATGATCTTCACCGAAACAAAGTTAAAAGGCGCTTTTATTATCGACGTGAAACGCCTTGAAGATGAGCGCGGCTTTTTTGCACGCGTCTGGTGCCGCAGGGAATACGAGCAAATGGGACTGAACGCCGAGCTTGTTCAGGCGAGTATGTCTTACAACAAACAAAAAGGAACGCTGCGTGGCCTGCACTTTCAGATGCCTCCCTATGCGGAGACCAAAATTGTGCGCTGTACTTCCGGGATGATCTATGACGTGATCGTGGACCTGCGGCCGGAATCAGAAACATACCTGCAGTGGATCAGCGTGGAGCTGAGCGGCGAGAACGCCCGGATGTTGTATGTGCCCGAGGGATTCGCGCATGGCTTCATCACGTTGGAAGACCACACCTCCATTCAATACATGGCGGGCCAGTATTATACATCGGGCGCAGAAACTGGCATCCGCTATGACGATCCGGCCCTCAACATTCATTGGCCCGTTGCACCCTCCGTTATCTCTGAGCGCGACCTGCGCCATCAACCTTATCATCCTGTGTTAATACAAGAAAAAATAACCAACCCGATATGATCATAGTAGATACTGCGCTCGCCAAAAGACATGAAGAGAAGAATCCCGTACGTGTGGCCCTGATAGGCGCGGGGTTTATGGGAAAAGGCATTGCCTTGCAGATCATCCAGTCTGTGCCCGGCATGATGCTCGTGGCTATCTTTAACCGTACCCTCGAAGGAGCCATCAGCGCGTACCATGACGCGGGCATCGACGATTACGTGATCACCGGCAGCCGCAGCGTGCTGGAGGAACGGATCCTGCAGGGGAAATACACCATTGTGGAAGATCCGTCCATACTCTGCACCGCTGACCATATCGATGCCGTCATCGAAGTTACGGGCGCCGTAGAGTTCAGCGCGCGGGTGGTATACGAGGCCATCAGGAACCGGAAACATGTGGTGATGATGAATGCCGAGCTTGACGCTACCGTTGGCCCGATACTGAAAATGTATGCGGACAGGGCAGGGGTTGTGTTTACAAACGTGGATGGCGACCAGCCAGGTGTACAGATGAACCTTTACCGGTTTGTCAGGTCGATTGGTGTAAGGCCTGTGCTCTGCGGCAATATCAAAGGGCTTCACGATCCTTACCGCAATCCAACCACGCAGATCGGGTTTGCTAAAAAGTGGGGGCAACGCCCTTCGATGGTCACATCGTTTGCCGATGGTTCCAAGATCTCGTTCGAGCAGGCGCTGGTGGCCAACGCAACGGGCATGTCTATTGGCCGAAGAGGAATGTTCGGGCCGGCCGTTGAACCGGGAACGCCGCTGAAGGAAGCGTTGAAGCTATTTCCTTTCTCGGCGCTCGAAAATGGCCAGGGCATTGTAGACTATGTAGTGGGTGCGGAGCCAGCCCCCGGTGTATTTGTGGTGGGCATGCATGATCATCCGGTGCACAAACATTTTCTCAACCTGTACAAGCTGGGAGAAGGCCCGTTGTATCTGTTCTACATTCCGTATCACCTCTGCCACTTCGAAGCGCCGCTCACCTGCGCAAGGGCTGTGCTGTTCCATGACGCTGCCATCGCTCCCGCCGGAGCACCCAGGGTAGACGTTGTGTGTACGGCCAAGATCGATCTGAAAGCAGGAGAAAAGATCGATGGCATTGGCGGTTATATGACCTACGGCCAGTGCGAAACCGCGGAGATCACCTATGAGCAGCACCTGCTGCCGATGGGCCTCGCCGAAGGATGTGTTCTGAACCGCGACATCGCCCGCGACGAAGTGCTCACCTATCTCGACGTGACCATGCCACGCGGCCGTTTTTCAGACCAATTGCGGCGTGAGCAGGATGAATATTATCAGCTGCAGCTTAACCCTAACCCTCAAAGGGTTTAAAACCCTTTGAGGGCTATTTCACTACTATTTGCTTTACGAAGATCTTCTATCAGCAGCTGCGTTCTGATCTGTGCGCCGGCTTTTGTGAGGTGATAGGGTGTGTCGAAGATCAGCTCGTCAGGCATTTTATAACGCTCCGGGTTCCCCAGTAAAGTAAAACCTTTTGACTTGAGCGAGTGCTCGATCCGGCTGATCTGGCTGCGTTGGTTGGCGAATGATTCATCCTGAAAAGCGGGAAACGTTACGAACAATTTGGCGCCCCGTGCTTCCACCTGCTTTCTGTATTCGTAGAGTGCGTCAATGGCCTGCTCATTGAAACGCTGGTCGATGCGGGCGTAGGGTGCTACATCAATTTTTTCCATGGTCCAGTGCCGCGACATATCGCCGTATTGATTAAAGGCAACACGTTTGTATACGATCTCATCGAGCGTGGCTTCCTGCCCGGGCGATTCTTCGCGGGGAAGGTATTGCGTGAGCTTGAACTTGCTGAAGGCATACCGTGGCAGGAATGCCAGCTGGGTGGAGAGCTGCTTGCCGCGCAGCTTCAGCATTTCACCTGGCGCGGTTTCCATGATAACGCGGATCAGATAATCTTCGCCATAGGCAGCATCACCGTAGAACTGTGTGTATTCGGGACAAACAATCACCACATCGCCAGGCCTGATGCCATCGAGTGAATGGTCGAGCATGTAGAGCAGGCCCAGCGCACCACTGATGCCCGTATTCACAGGGTTGAGGTGCAGGGAGTCTTTCAGGATCTGGCTGTTGATGCTGAAGCTGGTGTTCGAGCCGCCCACCAGCACAATACGGGGCGATGGCGTATTCTTTAAAAGCGAGTCTTTATCGATCTTGGAAAAAAGGAACGACTCCCGTGCCGTACGCGAGGCAGGTATCAGCACACCGATGGCCATCAGCAGCACGAAGCCCGCAATGAAGAGAAGAAGTTGCTGGAGGAATGTTTTCATAACTCGCTGCTTAGAATTGGAAATAAATGAATTGCTGCTCTTTGCCTGCGTAAAGGAAGATGATCACAGCGATGGAGTAATAGAACGCCCAGCGAACCGGTTTGCGCCACCCGAGACTGAAGTGTTGTATGGCATACTGGCTGTCCCTTCCGATCCACTCGAGCACGATGAACGCGGCAATGAGGAAGTGAATGGCGAAGCCCGTGTTTACATGGATAAAGGTCCATGCTTCGCGGTAAGCCGCGGGATCGGTGAGGCCTCCGAACATACGCTCGAGGTAGGAGAGGGCGTGCTGCATATTTTCTGCGCGGAAGAAGATCCAGGCGATGAGTGTCAGGCTGAAAGTGATGATCATGCCGGCCAGCTCCCTGGCGGAAGGCAGCAGGTGCCCCTGTGCAGCGATGGCGATGTTGTCGCGATTTTTGTGTGCCAGCATTAGCGGGAGAAAGTATAATGCATTGAGCGCGCCCCAGGCAATGAACGTCCAGTTGGCGCCATGCCAGAAGCCGCTTACCAGGAAGATGATGAAGATGTTCCGGATCTTGATCACGGCGCTTCCCTGGCTGCCGCCCAGCGGAATGTAAACGTAGTCGCGAAACCAGGTCGACAGTGAGATGTGCCACCGTCGCCAGAACTCACCGATGTCCCTTGAGAAGTACGGATAGGCGAAGTTGCGCATGAGCTCGAACCCGAACAGCCGCGCCGTGCCCAGGGCAATGTCTGAATATCCGGAGAAATCACAATAGATCTGGAAGGCGAAGAATAACGCGCCCAGCACCAGGGTTGGCCCGGCGTACGAGGAAGAATTGTCGAAGATCATGTTGGCGTAAATGGCGCAGTTATCGGCGATCACCATCTTTTTGAAAAATCCCCAGAGCATTTGCCGCAAGCCATTGACGGCCTGGTCATGGTTGAAATATCTTTTCACATGAAATTGCGGGAGCATATGGGTGGCGCGCTCGATAGGACCGGCTACCAGCTGTGGAAAGAAGCTCACAAATGCTGAGAACGTTATGAAGTCCCTGGCGGGCTCCAGCTTCCGCCGGTACAGATCCATGACGTAGCCAAGGGTTTGAAAGCTGTAGAAGCTGATGCCCACCGGCAGGATGATCTTCAACGAATCTGGTTCTACTTTTTTTCCGAAGAATGAAAATGCATCGACAAAATTCTGGAGAAAGAAATTATAGTATTTGAAGAAGCCCAGCATGCCGAGGTTTACGATGAGGCTGATCCACAGCAGCATTTTTCTGTTCCGCGGATGGTTCTCCTTTCCAAGGTAAATGCCTACGCAGAAGTCGACGAAGCTGCTGAAGAATAAAAGTACCAGGAACCGGAAGTCCCACCATCCGTAGAACAGGTAGCTGGCCAGCACGATGAGCAGGTTCTGCAGCCGCAGGTTCCTGTTGGTGACAAACCAGTACAAGACAAATACAATGGGCAGGAAGATAGCGAAGTCGAGCGTATGGAACAGCATAGTTCTGGGTGTTATAATGTCTGCGTATTTTGAAACGAACGCTTCCGCACCAGCGACAGGATCATGTGCCGGAGGGTGATGAACAGGAACAGCGTGTTGGTGTAGGCATAACGTTTCCAGAGGCGGCCGGGCTCGGTCCACAGGCGATGCGCCCACTCCAGTCCGGCGTGTTGCATCCATCGCGGGGCCCTTTCAATTTCTCCTGCATAGATCCGGAAAGCCTGGCCCATCCCCAGCATGCAGGTGTTGATCTTCCCCACATGCGAGGCCATGTACTTTTCCTGCTTGGGGCATCCGAGCGCGACGAACATGAGATCGGGGCTTAACGCATTGATCAAAATGTTGATGGCCATCTCTTCACGTGGTGTGGGGTCGTGGAACGGAGGCGCATAATATCCGGCGATCTTTAGCGCGGGGAATTCCATCGCTGCCCTGGCGGTGATCTTCTGCAGCACAGCTTCAGTGGATCCGTAAAAGAAAACTTTTTTCTGGCGCAGTGCGGCTTCCTTCAACAGGTCGGGAAAGATATCCGGGCCGCTGATCTTCGGCTGCTTCAGGCGATTGAAAAGGCGGAGCCATACGGCGATCGGTTTCCCGTCAGGGGCAACGATGTCGGCACCGTTCACCACCTGATTGAACTTTTCATCGCGGTAGCAGGTGGTGATCATGTGAACGTTGGCAAAGCACACATACGAAGACGGCCTTGTCTCCGACAGCCCCATGATGTTGCCGATAAAGTCGCGATAGGAGCCCGACGAGATCTGTGTTTTGAACAGCGTTGCCCTGGTCATGTTGCGCTCCGTTTAGTAGGCTGCCTTTTCGCCGCGGAAGATATTGAGGACCGTCAGGCAGATGATCTTCAGGTCGAGCGCAAAGCTCCAGTTCTCCATGTACATAACGTCGTATTCAACACGTTTCTCCATCTGCGATATTTCCTTCGTTTCGCCGCGATAACCGTTTACCTGTGCGTAGCCGGTAATGCCGGGGGTGACAAAGTGTCGTACCTTGTATTTTTTGATGAGGCGTGAATATTCATCCTGCTTGCTGATGTGCGGCCGCGGACCCACCACAGACATATTGCCCAGCAGCACATTGATAAACTGCGGCAGCTCGTCGAGGTTATACTTGCGCAGGTATTTGCCCACCCTTGTAACGCGGGGGTCGTTCCGCGTGGCCTGCTGATCCGGTGTATTGTTCACATACATGGTCCTGAACTTGTAACACTCGAACAGTTTGTTCTTCTTTCCCCGGCGCAGCTGTTTGAAAACGATGGGGCCTTTGGAGTCGAGCCTGATCAGCAGCGCGATCACCGGCGTGGCTACCAGCAGTACGGTGGAGATGATGAACAAAGAGAACACGATATCGAAGACCCTTTTCAATCCGGCGTTGATGCTGATGCCCAATGGCTCGTTGCGTGTGGTGAGCACCGGCGTGGAATTGTAAATGAACACGTGGTGATTTTCTGTCACCACCGTGCCGAAGTCAGGCACTATTCTCAGGTAGATGTAATGATCGTCGGAGAATTTTGCCAGGTTCTTGATCAGCCTCTGATTATAGAGGGGAAGAGCGTAATATATTTCCTCTATGTTCTCCGCCAGGCAGTATTCGGGCACCTTGTTGATAGAGCCCTTCACCAGCTTGGCGTTTACCAGTGACGTGTCGGGGCTGTCGTCGAAGAAACCTTTGAAACAGTAACGGGGATAATCCTGCGAAATGAAAAAATTGTAGAGCTCTTTTCCTGAACGTGTGGCGCCGATGATGATCACGTTGCGCTGGTCAAAACCCGAAAACTCGAAATATTTGCCGATGAGCTTGAGAGTGATCCGGGCGGCGACGATCAGCACCGTGGTGGATACGTAGGTGAACACGAAGAACCTGACGCCGATCTGGAATGACTGAACGGAATACAGGATGGCCAGCAGCAGCGTGATGTGCACAAAGAGCGTGCTGATCAGCTGTTTGCCGACGCTCTTGAGCACGCTGAACTTGTTGATCCTGTAGATCTCGTTGATGAAACCCGCCACGATCCAGATCAGGGCGAACACGAGAAAGAGCGCCGTATACCGGAAGTCCGAAATGCCTTCGGCGAAGTGAAGCCCTTTGGCGAGGGTGAAGACCACCTGGATGATGTAAAAGTCAACAATGAAGATCAGCACTTTGATGATGCGGGAGTAGTACTTGTCGTCCATACAATTTCAGGGTCAGGGTTGCTGTTGGTTTTTCGCTTGTGGTGAGGGGCTCACGCGTTTTTTACTAAGCTTCAAAGTAAACTGCAAACACGGCGGTCAAGAATGACTACAATCATCGCAGGCAAAAATTTTCCTCATGGTCAGAAAAGGTAGCGGTCTGTAACATTGCCCTGAATCAAAACACTATCATCATGCAAGGACGAAAAACAGCTTTGATCACCGGCGTAACAGGACAGGATGGTGCTTACCTGTCGGCCTTCCTCCTGCAAAAAGGGTATATGGTGCATGGCATCAAGAGGCGCAGCTCGCTGATCAATACCGAGCGGATCGACCACCTCTACCAGGACCTCCATGAAGGCAATATTCATTTCAAGCTGCACTATGGTGACCTGACCGACGCAGGAAATATTATCCGCATCATCCAGGAAGTTCAACCCGACGAGATCTACAACCTGGCGGCAATGTCGCATGTGAAGGTGAGCTATGACATCCCCGAGTACACAGCCAACACAGACGCCCTGGGCACACTGCGCATCCTGGAGGCGATCAGGATCCTGAACCTCACTGACAAGACCAGACTTTACCAGGCATCTACTTCCGAGCTTTACGGAATGGTGCACGAGATCCCACAAAGCGAGCGTACACCTTTTTACCCGCGCTCGCCCTACGCAGCAGCCAAGCTTTACGGATACTGGATCGTTGTCAATTACAGGGAAGCGTATAGAATGTTTGCCTGCAATGGCATCCTGTTTAATCATGAGTCACCCATCCGTGGTGAGACCTTCGTTACCCGCAAGATCACCCGCGCCGTGGCCCGCATCGCCCTCGGCATGCAGGACAAGCTGTACCTTGGCAACCTGAACGCAAAACGCGACTGGGGTCATGCCAAAGATTACGTGGAAGCCATGTGGCTGATGCTGCAGCAGGATAAACCGCAGGACTTTGTGATCGCCACCGGAGAGAGTACAACGGTACGTGACTTCACCAAAATGGCGTTTGCCGAAGTGGGTATTACGCTCGAGTTTGTCGGTGAAGGAGCAGAAGAGATCGGTGTGGTGGTCGACAGCGTGAACCTCAATTATTATATCCCCCTGGGTACTGTGGTGGTTGCCGTAGACCCGCGCTATTTCCGCCTTGCAGAAGTAGACATCCTCATCGGTGATTCATCCAAAGCCCGCAAGGTGCTGAACTGGGAACCGCGAATCACGGTTAAAGAGCTTGTTAAAGAAATGGTAGAAGCCGACCTTAAATTATTCAAACGGGATAGGATTCTGCGCTCGAACGGGCATGAGGTACTCAGTACTGATGATAGATGGTGAAAAACAAGAAGCCAGGAGTCAGGAGCCAGAAGTCAGAAGAGTGTCCCCACGGTCAACGGTATGTCGTTGAAATTAGGTGTGCCATTCTGACTCCTGACTCCTGGCTTCTGACTCCTGGGCTTTTACTCCTCACTCTTTTTCATACTCGTATTTATACTCGTAAAAGTGGTGCATGACTCGGTCTCTTGTTATTCCGTTCAAGTCGTGATTTGTCGAGGATGCGGATGCCTTCACCCTGAATGTCAATAAGGCCTTCTTCCTTAAAATCGGCGAGGGTCCTGTTCAATGATTCGGTGGCGGTGCCGATCATGCTTGAAATATCTTTACGTGTGATGGTGATGACCGATTTTTTGTTGAGGATGTACAGGTCGTTGATCTTCAACAATGCGCCGGCTACGCGTTGGCGAACCGATTGGTAGGCAATGTCCAGTAAACGGCTTTCGGCTTCAATCAGGTTGAACGATAGCATTTTGATGAACATCTTGGCGATGTCTCTGCTGGAGTAGATCTTGTTCAGGAAGTCCTGCTTGGGGATGATGGCGATCTCGGAGTCTTCTCTTACCTCGGCGCTTTCGATGTGGGGCAGGTCTTCCACCAGCGAAACGTAGCCCAGGTAATCTCCGCCTTTGTGAAAACCGGTGATTAACTCTTTTCCTTCGTAGTTTACTTTGTACGTTTTCACCCTGCCTCTTACGATGTAGAAAAGATCGGAGGCAGACTGGCCTTCCATAAAGATGAACTCCTTTTTTCGGAAGAGGCGGGTATGCTGGTGCTCGAATAACTTGTGGTTCTTCAGCTCGTTGACCCGGTCCTTCAGGTGAGTCACTGACGTCATGTCGTTGGTGTAATTCGCCTTGATGTAATTGCTCTTCCGCAGTCTCACTTCGATCACTTTCAGCAGGTCAAGTCCGTAGAATGGTTTGGTGATGTAGTCATCGGCGCCCAGGTTCATGCCTGTACGCATATCAGCCTTATCGGCTTTGGCTGTGAGAAAGATAAAGGGAATGCTGGCCATATCGGGATCGCTGTTCAGGATATGGAGTACACCATACCCGTCCAGGTCAGGCATCATGATGTCACATAGGATCAGGTCGGGGTGGTGCTGCTGGGCGAGTTCGATCCCTGCCTTGCCATTGGGGGCGCTGAGCACGTTGTAATGAGCCAGGCCGAGAATGCTGCAAATGTTCTCTGACATTTCCGCATTGTCTTCGATGACTAAAATGGTGATTTTCATAAGGTCGTTGTTTGGGTTGGGTTGATTCTGGCGATAAACAAAAGAAGGGCTTTTGACCAAAAGCCTCATTTGTGAAAATCGAATTTTTATGGGATTCCTTTCTGTTGCCGAAGGGACAGATTTCAGGTGTCGATTGTGTAAATAAATGCTCATGTTTAACCGGCATTGGCATACAATCTTGTTCTGGGGTAAAGTATTTGCGGAGTGAAAGTAGTCATCAAAATCCAGTGCCAACGATGATATTTGTCATTCTTGCGCAATGATAAATATTCCGACTTCCAAACTTCTCACCGTTGTTCTTCCGGTCAATTCTTGGTTATAAACAGTGCTGCCCGCCCCGTTCGTCATGCTGGTGATAGCGCTGTGGGGTAAATTAAAGTCCTGCACGAATTTTTTGAATTGTTACTGAAGCGCAAATAAAAAATCATTGCCGTGCCTGCATTGTTTTATCGTAAAAGAAGCATGTTATCGGGGTCGTTCGCGGTATATATTTTATAGGTACCAGAATAATAAACCAAAGTAAGGAATACAGAATATAAGAGGAAGTGTGCCATATCCTTCTGGTATTGGTGTGATCACAAAAAGTGCAGAATGCTTATTACTATCCTTAACGTCATTGCCATCTTGCTTGCTTTAACCGGCATTTTGTACCTCATGCTGTTCGGGATGAGGGCGGAGTCTGCAAGAGACCGCAAGGTGATGTTTGTAATGACCATCGCTGTACTGCTTTCCTTTGCAGGCGTGATGATCTCCGTCAGGGGACTGGATAAGAAAACCCTCCTGGCGGTGGAGCTGCTTTACGCGATCACTATCTGGCTTGTTATCTTCCTGTACATCCGATTCAGCCACACGCTGGTCTCGGCAGGGTCAAAGTATAAAAAGTTTTTTGATGCATTGGTGGAAGGATGCAGCCAGGGTATTGTGATCATGAACAAGGTGGGGGAGGTGGTGGCTGCCAACGCCAAAGCAATGTTTCTGTTCGATTGTGACAAAGGAGACGAGCTGCATCACAAGCTGCAGCAATTGGTTCAAGCAGATACCGCAGATCATCCAGGTGAAGATACCCCCCGGCAGGATATGGTCTTAAAAGAGAATAAAAACAGCAAGGAAGGGCTTAAGGTGAGCAAACATCCCTTTACGTGGGAGACGGAAGAGTACGAGGTTTTGTTCGTGGAAGATACTCCCTTGCCCTCTCCGTTGTCGCAGGGCCTGGAGTGGCACCAGGAATTTCACAACGTGCTGATGGATCTCGCGCCTGTCTTTCTGCTCGCCATAGGAAGCGACGGCAGAATACTGTACATCAACAACCATGGAAAGAAGCTGCTCGGTGTAACCGAAGGTGGCCTGAATGGCAATTGGCTTGATCACATTCCCCCTGAAATACGATCGGAGGCTATGGAATTCTTTTTGAACCCCCGGGCGGCCACCGTGAGCTTTACCTGTCCCATCATTGCAGGCAACACCGAGGGGTACTGTGTGCGGTGGCGGTGGGCTGGCATGAAAGACCTTGAGAATATCGGTCATACCTATGTGTTTTCAGGCGAGGATGTAACCGCCGCCCGGAACGAACGAAACGCCATCGATGAAGAGCTTACAAAGGTGATCGGCGCCAATGAAGAACTGGAAGTGAAAGTCACCCAGCGTACGAAGGAGCTTAAAGACCTGCATCATGACCTCCATAACCAGATCAGGGAACGCAAGTACATAGAGAATGAATTATTGAACAGCCAGCGGTTATACAATACCCTGGCTTATAACTTCCCCAATGGGATCATCGGTGTTCTGAACAAGGACCTTCGGTATGTCATGCTCGACGGCAAAGAGCTGGAGCGTATGAAAGTAAAGGCCGATGACCTGATCGGCCGCAGGATCTTTGAGATCTATCCCGATGCCAACGTTTATGAGACCAAGCTCAGAAAGGCGTTCTCAGGCGAGCATGTTTCGTTCGATGTGGAGCTTTCAGGCTCGATCTATAATATAATTGCAGTTGCCTTGCCTGACATGCAGCGCGACGAGATCAAAGAGATCCTGGTCATCATCAGCAACATCACCCAATGGAAGCGGCTTGAAGAAGACCTGCACCGGGTTATCGCGAAAGAAAGGAACCTTGTTGAGCTCAAGTCGCGGTTTGTGACCATGGCGTCGCACGAGTTCAGAACGCCCCTGGGCACCATCCTGTCGTCTGTCTTCCTGCTGGAGCGATACAACGATTCGGGTTACGAAGAGAAGCGGGCCATCCACATTAACCGCATCAAAAAAACGGTGAATAACCTCACGGAAGTTTTGAACGACTTTCTTTCCATCGGCAAGCTCGAAGAGGGCAAGGTGCAGGCAATACCCCGGCAGACCAACATCGTTGAGGCGATCAAAGATGTGGTAAAAGAAATGCGGTCGTTAAAGAAACCTGACCAGCGCATCGAGTACACGGCCAGGGGACAAAGCCGCACGGTGATGGTTGATTCCCACCTGCTGCACAATACGCTGATGAACCTGATCTCCAACGCCATCAAGTATTCACCGGTGAACGGCACCGTATCGGTGATCAGCGATCTTGCCGATGATTGCCTCCTGGTTTATGTCATCGATCACGGCCTGGGAATCCTCGAAGAAGATCAGCCGCATATCTTTGAACGATTTTTCCGGTCGAGAAATGCAACCAGCATCGATGGAACGGGATTAGGCCTGCATATCGTAAAAAAGTATGTTGAGCTGATGCACGGCTCCATAGATTTTACCAGCGACGAGAACGGCACTACCTTCAAGGTGTTGATCCCTGTGGAATGAACATCACTTTTTGATGAAGGATATGAAAACTATTCTTGTCATAGAAGATAATGCTGAAATGCTCGATAACCTGGCCGGCATCCTGGAGCTGGCAAATTATAAAGTGCTCACCGCTCCCAACGGAAAAGCAGGCGTTGACATTGCTACCCGCCTGAAGCCAGACCTGATCCTTTGCGATGTGATGATGCCCGTGCTCGACGGCTATGGCGTGCTGCACATTCTCAGCAACGACCGCTCTACCCGTAATATTCCCTTTATCTTTCTTACAGCCCTGGGCGATAAAAGTGATTTCAGGCGGGGCATGCGCCTCGGTGCTGACGATTACATCATCAAACCTTTCGACGGCCTGGAGCTGCTTCAGGCCATCGAGATGCGCATCAAAAAAAAGCAGCACATCGAAGAGGCTGTAAAAGAAGGACTGATCGACCTGGACGATCTTTTCAACAACGTGCACAGGCCGGCAACGTGGGAGGGCTTTGGCGAATCGGTATCGCTGAGGGTTTATAAGAAAAAGGAGATCGCCTTCATCGAAGGCAGGCAGGCCACGGAGGTCTTCTTTATCAACAAGGGTAAAATGAAAACTTACAAGTCGAGCAAGGAGGGCAAAGAGCTGATCACGGGCTTGCACAGCACCGGTACCTTTATTGGCGTAGCCCCGTTCTTTTACAACTCCATCAATTCGGAGACCGCCATGGCGCTCGAAGATTCCGAGGTCTATGTGCTGCAGAAGGAAGAGTTCTTCAGGGCGCTTTTTGCCAACATGGACGCCGCTAAAAAACTGATGCAGGCGCTTTCATCGGCGTTGATCGAAACGCAGCGGCGTTTGCTGGAGGTAGCCTATCATACCGTACGGCAACGGGTGGCCAGCACGTTGTTGTGGATCTACGAGCGATATGGACTTGGGGAGGCAACAGCGTATGTGATCACCGAATCGCGCAAAGACCTCTCCGGCATCATTGGCACTGCCGTGGAATCACTCAACCGTACCCTCGCCGATTTCAAAGACGAAGGCCTGATCGATATCATCGATTCCGGCATCATGTTGCTGGACAAGAAAAGACTGGAGAAACTTTGAGCGGCTAGGCTCAACGGGTAGAATGCAGAAATGCAAAACGCAAAGAACGCAAAGGAGGCGCAAAGAGCGCAGAGGAATGTAGGCTCTGCGGCCCTCCGCGTTCTCTCCGCGCCCTCTGCGGTTAAGGTATTTAAACCTCAACCGTTACCCTCAGAAACGTAGCGGGGATCGATGTACCTCCGGTACCATTCTTATTCTGGGTATTGAACAATGTTTCCAGCTCGCGTTGCAGGTCGGCTGCCTTGCCGTTCTTTTCCGCAGCTTCGAAAGCATTCATGGTAGGGCCATAGTAATTTTTGAACCGCTCAACGAACTGTGCAGGCGTAAAAGATCCGTTAAAAGTGTAGGTGTCACGGGTGAAGGAGATCTTTTGCTTCGGAACACCGGCGCCACCGAAACGCTCCACTACCTGGTCTTCCACACCCCACAACATCGGGCTCACAAAACCTTCCGGGGGCGGAGGTGTATAAGCCGAGCTGATCTTCAGGATCTGTGCAACGAGCGTGGGGTCTCCCGGGATCCAGTTGCCCATCACGATCCGTCCGCCGGGACGTGTAACACGAACCATTTCTTTGGCAACGTCAAAAGGTTTGGGCGCGAACATGGCACCGAAGATACTGACGGTGAGGTCGAACGTGTGATCTTTCAGGTCCTGCAGGTTCGTGGCGTCACCTTCCTGGAACGTACAGTTTGTAAGGCCTTCCGCTTTTGCACGTTGGGTGCCGGCTTTGACCAGGTTGCTGGCTATATCGACACCTGTTACGTTGGCGCCGAGCTTTGCTGCCGGTATGGCCGTAGTACCGTCGCCACAGCCAAGGTCAAGAACATTGAGGCCTTTGGTGACCCCCAATTTAGCAACCAGTGCTGTACCACTTTCACGCATGGTTTCGGCGATGCGGGTGAAGTCACCTTTTTCCCAGAGTTGTTTGTTTGGATTCATCTTTTTTAAATTATGGTGAAGGTTTAATTGGTAGATGTGAGATATGAGATGTTTGATCGAATGCGCAGCTGTTTTTCTGAAGTCTCAGGTCTGATATCTCAAATCTATTGTCTATGGTTCATCAATTGAACGGGCGCCGAATGGTTCATCAGCTTCCGGTGGAGCTTCCGCCCCTCGTGCACAATGGTCTCGACGATCTCCACAATGTCTTTTTCCGAAGTCCTGAAATTGACGATACATCCTCTCAGGCAATATTTGCCATTAACGATGGCGTTGGATAGAAACACTTCTCCGCTTCGCTGAAGCACATTGAGTAGCGCTTCGTTGAGCGTATTCAAATATGTTTCCCTGTTATCCATCGTGTCCAATCCGAGAAGTGGAACATAGCGCAGCGTTGTGATGCTTAAATGCTGTGTGACGGCTTCCAGCTCCGAATGTTTGTCGGCGAGATGAAACAGGAGTTGCGACAGCTCGATGTTCTGCCGGATCATTTGAATGTAGCCTTTCCTGCCTGCCTGTTGCAATGCTGCCCAGATCTTTAGCGCTCTGAATCCGCGGGAGTTTTGAAAACCATATTCATGGTAGTTGTGTGGCCTGGATTCGGTGTCGTTGAAATTGTAGTAAACAGGATGCGTGCTGTAAGTTTCGATCAGCGTATTGGGATCTTTTACCAGCGTACATCCTGCTTCCAGCGGACTGTATAGCCACTTGTGTGGATCGATCGCGATGGAATCGGCATCGGCAATTCCTTCGAAAACCTTTTTGAGCTCGGGCAACGCAGCTGCCGGCGCGCCATAGGCACCATCGATGTGAAACCAAAGGTCATACGTTTTGCAAAGGGCGCTGATCGATCGCAGGTCGTCCACTGCTCCGGTGCTCACGTCGCCGGCATTGCCGATCACCATGAAGGGGTTGCAGCCGTTCTCCAGGTCGCGGGTGATCGCTTGTTCCAGCAGGTCGATCCGGATCCTGTGATGCTCGTCCTGTTCGATCCAGCGGATGCCGCCGGTGCCGATGCCGAAGAAAAAAGAAGCTTTTTCAATCCACGCATGGGTAGCTTTTGAACAATAGACGGTCATAGGTTTGCTGCTGGCGATGCCTTCTGTTTTGATCGACTTCGGTGCCTTCGCCGTTCTTGCCGCGAGAAAAGCGGTGAAGTTGGCCATGTTGCCGCCACTCACCAGGATGCCTCCGTACGAAGGGCCAACGCCAATGAATTCTCCCAGCCACCGGATGGTCTGCTGCTCGATCTCCGTTGCCATGGGACTGAGAATATTGGCACCTACATTGGGATTGACCGCCGCACCCAGCAGGTCAGCCAGCGCGCCGATGGGCGTGGCCGATGAGGTGATGTATCCGAGAAACTTCGGGTGCCCATTCAAAAGCGAATGATCGAAAAGCAGGTTCGTGGCCCTTTTGATGATCGCGTCCGCTGAAATACCGGTTTCAGGTAACGGTGCTGTTCCGAGAAATGACCGGAGCTGGTCGGCTGTTTTGGTCGTTGTAACGGGCCTTTCCTGGATCGTATCCAGAAGAAAGGCGATCCTGTCGATCAGGTGATAGCCGGCGGTCTTAAATTCTTCGGCCGTCATGCTGACAGGTGTGGTTGTTTGCTTTGACATATCAGGTCTTGATGATGAAGCAAAGCTAGGTACTTAGCGGGGGGCATGCTTTACTTATAGGTCCAGATCCATGCCTTATAGGTCCATTTGTTATATTTTGTGTTACTTTTAAGGTGTCTTTGCCCTGCTTTCAAAAGCTGGGAGCATTTTACGCCCTCATCGGGACAGACGTTTTTATGGTAAATCTTTACGACAGCGTCCTTCAGCATCCGAACTACTATCGCCAGTTCAACTGCAGCGAGTCGCTGATCACTGTCTTCAATTGCCCGTTGGAGGCCCGGCTGATGAAGTCGCGGTTTGCCGACCTCTGGAGCCAGTACAACTACCTGTTCTATGTTGTTGACGGAAGGAAGATCTGGCACACGGCGAATAAGTCTTACGACATCGGCAAGGAGACCTGTGTGTTTGTGCGGAAGGGGGCGTGGATCTTTGAGAACTTCCTGGATATCGGGTTTTGTGTGGTGCTGTTCTTTATCCCGGATGAGTTCATCCGCACTACTTTGAAGACGCGGTCAAGACCACTTCCGGGCACGACAGGCAATTTTGAGCCGGTGATGATCCTGGATAAAAGCAATGCGCTGTCGGCGTTTTTTCATTCGATCGAATCTTACTTCAGTGAGGCGCACGAGCCCGACCGCTCTTTGCTGGAACTGAAGTTCCGGGAGCTGATCCTGACCATCGCCGATAATCCGAAGAACGCAGACCTCTTGTCTTATTTCGGTTCGCTGATGAATGAGCCGCAGCATGTCTCGTTGCGGCGGATCATGGAAGAGAATTATTGTTTCAACCTCACGCTCGAGCAATACGCCACCTTATGCAACAGAAGCCTTTCTACCTTTAAAAGAGATTTTCAAAAGGTATTCAAGACCGTTCCCGGTAAATGGTTATTGGAGCAGCGGCTGAACCACGCCTGGCGTCTTTTAAATGATCATCGCAAGACCATCAGCGAAGTTACCTTCGAGAGTGGTTTCGAAAACGTATCACATTTCAGCCGCTCCTTCAAAAAACGTTTTGGCGTGCCGCCGTCGGTGACACGCCAGGTGTCCCACACCGCTTAAGGCATGGGACACGCAAAAACCTACTTAGTTGTTTAAAGGTCGGCGCCAGGATACACACTCCAGCCATAACTATCTCTCAGCTTCCGTAATTTGTTGATAGAGTATGAAGAAGGCGGGCCGATCATTTCGTTCATAGTCCCTTCGTCGTACCAGCTCATGCTGGCGCTGAATGAACCTGTGCGTGGGGTTGATACTACGGACTGGTATACGCGGCCTATGATGTGGTCCATGGCGGCCGTGCTCAGCTGCGTGCATCCCGTAAGGCGGATGGCGGTAAGCTTGTTGGTGGTGGGCACGATGACTTGTTTCAATGTGGTGAGGTCGACAAAATCAATTTCCTCGAGCAGCTTGTTATGAGAAAGGTTGATCACTTCCGGGGCTTCGGTCATAATGACCAGGTTGATGGTCTTAAGCCCGGTCAGTCCGGAGAGGTGAAGATTGCGCACGCGTACGCCATCCTGGTAAGACATGCCGTAGTATTCAATGTTCTTGATGTCGCCATCGATCTTGATGGTGTAGTTCTTAACGCGGTCGTACTGGTGACTGTATTCCTCGAGGTACGAAGTGATCGTCACTTTTTCAATGGTTCCGTCTCCCCAATTGATCGATACTTTTCCACCGCTGCCCATCATGTGAAATGAGACAGGTACGACCGGCCAGTTGGGGCCCGGTTGCGTGGTGGTGATCTCGGCAACAAAGATGTCAGGGCTATACGCGCTGGCCGAGGTTGCAAGGTCTTCGGTAAGCTCAGGGTCGCCTGGAACGATTGGTTCATCGGAGCAGCAAAACATGATCACGGCTACCAGCAGTAGCAGGAATTTTGAGAAAGTTTTTTTCATAGAGAGTTGATTTTAATTTTCAACTCACCGAACAAAAAGAGTTCCTGTGTAGAAATATGTTTGTTCGTCTGAAAAAGTATACTGTTCGATGGAATTCCTTCCTCAAGGTAAGCTGCCGCTCTACATTATTTAAATCCAAATTCAAACCGGCTATCAATCACCCTTTTCAATAGTGCGATCTGTCCGCAATGCCACAACGTGTGGTATATATTCCAGGTCAGCGCTTCACCTTTCTTTTTGGCGATGGGATGTGTCATCGGGGTGGGAACGAGGTCGTTGTCAAGATCGGCCGGCGATAAAGATCCGATCGTCTCCATGGACTGCTGCTGCAGGTAGCGCAGGTGGTTGTGAAGCGTTTCCGGATCTGTTTTGCCAACAGCGGCAGCAGGGGAGGTGTTGGTAAAAAGCCCGCCGTATCCTTTCATGGGGATCTTTTGAAGGACCTCCATCTGATGGCCTGTAATCACCATGATGGAGTGATAATAAAAGCTGACAATCAGATGCCCCGCCTGCCAGGTGATATTCGATTGAATCACGTCCGGGGTAACGTCCCATTGCGTGTAAGGGATTGTATCGAGCAGCTTGTTCGCCCAGCCATAAGCATCCGCGGTTTGCTTTGTCAGTATTTGTACTTCATTCATGGCGCCAAGCTAGGGAACCGCGAAGCGTCTTTTCGTTGATCTTGATCAATAACCCTCAAAGGGTTTTAAACCCTTTGAGGGTTAGGGCCGGTTGCTGATCTTCTTTCTGATCCTGCTGATGGTTTCGGGTTTTACGTTAAGGTAGGAGGCGATGAGGTATTGCGGTATGCGCTGCGTGAGATCCTGTCTTTCGGCTACCAGCTTTTGATACCGCTCGGCAGCGGGATCGAGCAGCATGGATTTTAACCGTTCGTGCATTCTCAGGAACAATCTTTCATTGATCTTGCGGCTCATGCTTTCGATAAAAACGTGTTCCTTTCCCAACTTCTCCAGGCTCTCTCTAGAGATGGTGTGTACGATGGTGTCTTCCAGGCAGCGGATCTCCTTTTCAGAGGGCGTGAGCGTTACAAAACTGTAATAGTCAGAAATGAAGCTGTTCTCATACGCAAACTCGAATACCGTCTCCTCGCCATTCCTGTGATACACGCATTTCATCAGCCCCTTCTCTATGAGCCCAATGGTATGACAAACTTTTCCCGTTGGCATAAAGACGTCGTTCTTGCTGAGAGATACCCTGGTGAATTGCGAAAGAAAGATCTCTGCTTCTTTTTCACTAAGATCAAACAACGTTCTGACATGCTTTTTTAGCTCCTTCACATGATCTGTTTATAATCCATAAGATGTGAAAGTAGGATTTTTTTGACGATCTGCCACCAGTAACCGTTCCACGAAAACTTCTACGCCCCAGCCGTGGACTGTCGACGGTGGACTGTGGACTATTTTTCCACGTCGATCAGCGTTTTCGCATTGGTCTGCTCGCGGAAGGTGGCATTTTCTATCTTCAGCACCACGGCATTGGGCCAGCGGCGGTTGGTGTAAAAGCGCTGGCCATTCACCACGCTTACAACCAGGCCGATAGACGTTGATTCCACGTATACTTTTGCGTCGAAGTTTTCCTGGTACTCCACCAGCTCGCTCTTGTAGCCGAGCACGCTTACCTTTGTTTTGTCATTGCCCTGCAGGTGGGTGAAGACAAAGGCCTTGCGCTCACCGAATTTCCAGTCGTCGGCACTTTGGCGCAACACGTGCGCGTAGATGTATTTGTTGTCGTTCGACTGTGTATAGAGGATGTTGTGTTCACCGATCACCGGCAACGGTTTCACTTTGTAGATCGACTCGCCATTCGCAAAATTCCAGAGGCCTACTTCCTGGAGCAGGGCCTGCTGCTCTATTTGAATTTCACCATCGGCTTTAGGCCCTACGTTGAGTAGAAAGTTTCCACCCTTGGCGCGGATGTCGATGAGCTCGTTGATGATCTCCGTTCCTGTTTTATGCGGATCGTTGGTAGGTTTGTACTGCCAGTCTGTGCCCATGGTGTAGCAGGCTTCCCAGGGCCGGGCCAACGGTTTGTCTGGGGTATTTTGTTCCGGTGTGGTCATTACATCGCGGGTGATCACCAGGTCGGGGTTGAGCTTCCAGGCGTGCTCGCGCAGGCCTTCTCCCGGGCCGTCTATGAATAGGATGTCTATCTTTCCGTAATTGGTGAACAGCTCCTGTAATTGTTTTTTGTCATACTCCATGAGCCCCGGGTTGTTCACCGGGAAGTGCTGCGGATGCTGGCGCCTGCCGATGGGTACCTTTTGTTTGTACAGGTAGTAAAAGTCTTCGGGTGAGAAGTAGACACCGATGGCGATGCCTTCTTTTCTGAAAGCGTTGATGATCTCTTTGGTAACATCGCGCCCGAACGGTGTGTTCATCACGTTGAAAGGGGTGGTTTTGGTGTCGAACATGCAGAAGCCGGAATGGTGCTTGGTGGTGAACACCATGTATTTCATGCCGGCGATCCTGGCCATCTTCGCCCACTCTTCAGGGTTGAATTTTTTTGGATTGAAAAGTGCCGGCAGCTCCCTGATGTATTTTTCAACGTACTCGTCAGACGCCCCTGCCAGGGAATGGCTGATCACCACCCCAAGCGATACATCTACGTTCCAGTGGATGAACATGCCAAACCCCAGGTCCTGGAACCAGGCAACACGGTCAGGTTTGTTGGCGGTTTGTTGCTGGCCATAGCTATGGATAGCGATTGTGAGCAGGAGCAGGCTTGCATATTTCTTCAATAATGACATATCAGGGCGCTTAAGCTGTTTTATGATCAGACGTGTTTTTTTTATCTCGTCCGTAACGATCGAATGACTTTTACCCCTTGGCTTAATAGTCTTTAACTGAAAGCAAGCCGCTTGCCCGTGACAAAGCTATTTTTTAAGACCCTGATTTTAGCTGGAAGCGCGAAAATACGCATTTATAAACGGCATAAAAGTGATAAGCTGTTGTCTTTTAGTTAGTTAAGTATTTTAAATTATACGATATTTTTATCTTAAGATATTTTTATCTTATATTAGATATATGAATCCTTACGCCTTAAACCCAACTGCCGGCACCATTCCGCCATCGCGTATTGTAGGCAGAGCTTTCGAAATTAAGACCCTTTTGCAGATACTCGAATCGCAAAGTGTATTGATCGAACAGTTTAGGAGAATGGGAAAGACTTTACTGCTTCAAAAGCTGGAACATTTCACCCGTGAAGAGGATCACAGCAACAAAGCTATTTACTTTATTCTTCAGGGCGTTAGAGATCCAACGGAGATTACCGACACATTGTTGAATACACTACGTGATCAAAGGAACTTTGCATTAGTAAAATCTTCATTTGATAAAATGAGATTGCTCTACAACGCAATTAAACCTGAAACGGTAAATATAAAAGATGTGTCGTTTAAGTTGCCGGAGTTTAAATCGAAATGGAAAGATGCACTTACGGCATGCCTTGAGGATATTGCAGACCGCAAGAGCGATTCAGGGGAAATATTGACGCTCATTCTTGATGAATTTCCCATGATGTTATGGAATTGGCTGGAGGCAGGTAAATCGAATGAAGCAATGGAATTGTTAGATGTCTTGCGAAACATAAGGCATTCCTTAAAAGAGAAAAATAATATCAGGTTCCTGATTTGTGGGTCCATAGGAATGAGCGTAGTGCTGGACCGACTGCGAAAGGACCACCACTATACAGGTGAAGCCTTCAATGATACAGCTAATTATTCAATCGAGGGCATGAGCAAGGAGGATGCTGTTTTCCTTTGCGAATGTATTCAACTCTCCGGTTTTGATTGCTTGGAAAGTAAGCACGCATTGTTTGATGAAATATGTGAGCTTACTGAAAACCTTCCCTTCTATATCAATAAGATCTTCGCCATAATGGCTCTGCAAAGCAGTTCCGAAATTTCGAGGGCCAGCATTAAGCAAGCGTATGACGCTCTTCTTCAGGAGCCCATCCATTCTGATTCGTTCAATCAATTGTATACCAGGATACAGATCTATTATTGCAAGGAAGACGCCTGGATTATGACAGGCCTTCTGGATATGCTGTGCAAGCATGAAGAGGCGGTTTCCGAAGAAGATATAACCCAGCACATTGGAGGAGAGCCTGCGGTGAAATTGGCACTTGCAACATTGACCAAGGAACATTACCTGATGCGCTCATTTGTCGGCGAAAAGAGGCACTATAAGTTCAAATATAAATTATTCCGGAAATGGTGGAAGCTGAACAAGGCGTGAACAACGGTATTGGTACCTTTTTAACTTTTGGTGCTAAGAGCGTTGACCCTCAGATACTCGAGCAATTGCTGATCGGGCGAAAGGAAGTTGTTGGCCTGCTATTCAATAATATCAATCAAATTGTTGAGAGCGGGAGCAATACAAACATTATCTTGATTGGTAAGCGAGGTTCCGGAAAAACACACATATTGAGAGTGCTCTTTCACAGAATTCAACCCTTTGTACAAGATAGAGAATTAGTAGTTGCCTATTTTGCTGAAGAGGAGTATGGTATCGACAGCTATCTGGATTTTCTTGTTCGAATTATCAATGCCTTTAAGCGATGGTATGACGATGATGCAGTTTTCCTGGAAGGTGAGCTTGAAAAAATAAGGGAAACACCCGCATCCAGACAAGAGGACCTGGCAGAACTTGTGATTGTCGATTACATAAAAGACAAGCCTCTGTTGATTTTAACAGAGAATTTTGATGCAACGCTCAGTGCCATTCAAAAAGCAGGACAGGATAAGCTTCGTGCCTTTCTGTTCAGACATAACCGCATCAGTTTTATAGCCACCTCTCAATCTTTAATACCTGATCTGCGGGTTGAGGATAAACCGTTCTACAACTACTTTTTGCCTATTGAATTAAAAACACTAAGCTACAAAGAGTCGGTTGCTTTGCTGAAGCAGCTTGCCAGTGTGGAGGACAGGCGAGACTTGCTAAAGCACTTGGAAAGCAAAGGCAGATCGCAGGTAAGGGCTATTCATGAGCTAGTAAAAGGCAATCACAGGCTATTGGTCACCTTTTACGAGTTTCTGAAGGCTGATTCATTAGCCGAACTATCGACTATCTTCATTAAAACAATGAACGATCTTAAGCCCTATTTTGAAACTTTTGTAAGGTACCTGCCCCCGCAACAACAAAAGATTATTCACTATCTGGCTTTATGTAAAGTGCCCAAGCGTGGAACCGACATCGGAAAGAACTGCTTTATATCTGATAAGTCTATTTCCAAGCAATTGAGTGAGTTGCAACGAAGAAGATTAATAGAGGGAATTCCTGACCCAGCCAGCAAACGTGATAAACTTTACGATATTTCAGAGCCACTTTTACGCATTGCCATTGAGGTGGGAGAACAGAAGCAGGGTATTACTTCATTGTTTATAGATTTTTTAGCGCTTTATTATTCGCATGACGAGCTATATGAGCAGAGGGGTAAATTCGAAAATTTATATATGCAGGAGAGAGTGCCATTGTTGAAGGAGAAATATAGATTTGAGATTGAGGCAAGGGAAAAAGCCCTCAGAATAAAAATGCAGTACTTTACTGATACTGATACTCCGACATTGGAGCAGGCGAAGACTTTATTTGATAAAAAAGACTTCATGGGCGTTATTGCGCTCTTAGAGAACGTTAAGGGAAAGGATGTCAAAGTGTTGGTGAACTTAGGGAAAAGTTATCTAATGATTGATGACTTCAAAACTGCCTTGACATGCCTGACGGAAGCATTTAAATTAGCCCCAGACTTTAATCAGTCACTGTCAATTCCAATTGGGTTTTGCTATGCCAAAGTCAAAGACCATTCGCTTGCGGTTCAGTGGCTCGAGAAAGCGGTTACTGAAAATCCCCGAAGCACTTTGGCATGGATTCATTTAGGGATCTCATATAGCGAGCTTCAGGAGTATGAAAAGAGTATTCAATGCTTACAAAGGTCGATTGAACTCGATCGAACCAATATAAAGTCTTGGTCGGAGTTGGGTGTAGCTTATCTTTTGTCTGACCAGAATGAAAATGCTGTTGCGGCATTCCAAGAAGCAAATAAACTCGACCCTAATGATGAGTTTGTTACTTATTGTCTTGCACTCAGCTATTTTGAAAATGAGCAGCATGAGAATTCAATTTCCATGTACATGAAATTGTCGGATTGGAAAAAAGATAATGATGTGTTGCTGGATATTGCTCATAGTTACTATTATTTAAAGGAGTTGAATGTGTCTATTGACTATGCGCAAATCGCGTTGAAAAAGGATCGCAAGAATTTGGAAGCTTTAAGACTGCTTGGGGCCTTGTATTCGGAACTTAACGATTATGTGAAATCGAGAAAATATTATTTAAAAGTGTTGGAGATAGAGCCGGAAAATTTTTGGGCTGTGCTTAATTTAGGGATATCTCATATGTCACTTGAAAAATATGATGATGCAAAGGTGTGTTTTTACAGGGCAGCTGAAATAAATTCTAGCGATAAGCATCCATGGCTGAATCTAGGGAGCATGTATCAATATCTAGAGCAATACGATGATGCCATAGCTTGTTATAATGAGGTGTTGAAGAGACAACCAGATGATACAGATGCTCTCTTCAACTTAGGATTTATTTATGCATTGACTAACAATCTGGAAGCAGCCCGATCAATTTTCACCGGCCTGATACCGACAAATATCAAGGATGCTATGCAGGGGATTTTAATTTTTCTTGATGAAGATCTCCCTTTTATGAAGGCATTATATTCTCAACATGCAGCGCTTTCCGGCGCTAGCGCTTATGACGCAATTAGTGAGATTGTGACTTCTTATTTAAAGGAAGATGATGTAGAGCTTGCCAGGATCATTTACCTGCAAAAGATTATTAAGGATGTCTTTGGTTCACCAGATAAGCTCACCTTTGCCTATAAATTTCTCGAGGTATATAAGGAATATGTGTATGATAAGGACGAGCATGCAATATATAAACTGCCCAGGGAACAGCGCGAATTTTTTGTAAGGGAGATACTGAAAAGAAGAGATAGAATAGAGGGCACCTCTCTCAAACCCTGACAGCATCATAGTAATGATTTTCACCCTCGTCTTCAAATTCGTTCACCAAAGATAACCCAGCTTCTGCCAGCAGCGCTTTATACCTGTCAGATCCCAGCGACACTGAACGTTGCCCCGTCATGACATCGTTCCATGCAGCCTCTACGTCCGGGGCTGTGAACAAAAATTTTCCACCGGTGCGTAAGGCTTTGGCAGCTTTCAGGATGATGCTTGCCTGCGTTTTTTCCGGCAGCAGAAATAACAATCCCCAGGCGATAATAGCATCGAACTTGCGATTAAAGAAAAGAGAATGTTCCACTGGCTCACAGGCCACAGGAGCATCGGTAAAATTCTGTTTGAAGGCATTCACCAGCGAGGGAGAGGCGTCGACCCCATAAACAGTCATGCCTTCGTCGATCAGCACTTTAGAAACAGGGATACCGGTTCCGCATCCAAGGTCTAAGACAGTAGCACCCGGTAGCAACCCCTGCGCCCACTTACGAACGGACGACGCGCCGATCCCATAGGCATTTTGTCCCCGGTAGGTTATAAATGCTGTCGCTATTTGTTCGTAACCATTGGATTGATCCATGGGGCTTCTAGGTGCAATGACACCTGTTGTTCGGCAATTAATTTATCATTTTCCCGGATACCGCCCAACACACGCCCTGGCCGCCGTTGTTGGTGTGCCGTTGTTCATGTTCTTCACCAACAACCCAACCCACCACGCCTTCATCAGCTAAGCCTTCACCCTCTTAACCTCGGCACTATTCCCCAGGATCTTCACGATCCACGTGAGCATCAACGCCGATATGATAAAGATCATGTGAATGCCGATCTCGAATCTCATGGCCTCGAAGCCATCGGTTTTTGCCTCGGAGTGAATATCGATAAAAGTTTTGAGCAGGTGCACACCTGAAATGGATGCCAGCGATGTAGACAGTTTAACTTTCAAACGGTCAGCATCCAGGTGGTCGATCCACTGGGGGCGGTCTTCTTTCTCGTCGAAGTCGATGCGCGAGGTGAAAATGGAATACCCGCCGATCACGACGATCACGAGCAGGTTCATGACCATTGAAATGTCGATCAGCCCCAGGATCCCCAGCATCACCTCGACTTCCGTAAGAACAACAACGTTCTGTGCCAGGAATACCAGCTCTTCTACGAATTTGTAAACGTACAGGCCTGCACCGATAATGAGGCCGAGATAGACAGGCGCCTGGAGCCAGCGCGCAGCGAAGACCAAATATTCGATTATCTTTTCTATGGCACGATTGGTCTGTGATAACAAGGTCATGTTTGGTAATGATTTTATATCAATTTGAATTGATTGCAATGAAAAATGAAACGAGGGCTTCTGAACAGCCTTGCGGTCATTTCAGATCAGCCGGAATTTTTAACAAAGTGTTAAGCCAATGTTGCTGATGAGGGGTGCTTCGGTGGTGGCGATACGATGGGCAGGCTCAGCGATGTGAACTGCGAAAAATATCCGTATGCATTTTTTACTGAAACGATCCTGTAAGGTTTCTCGCTGATCAGGCTGCAGGTTTTTAAGGTAAAAAGAATGATGTTGCTGGCATGGCGCTGTGTGGAATCGTCAGCCTCGTCGGTTTCGTCAATGGCGCCATGGTAATCGAGCACTACTTCCAGAACCAGCTCTACGCAGCTTTCGATCTCGTTGATGGCCATGTCTTCCGCCCCGGTGAACTGGTCGGCAGGATCGATGCTGATGTTAATAACCTGCAGGGTCATGGCTAGCACAATGACTGTCTTAGAAAACTCTTTCCGCAGGGATGCAAAAAGCTGCATGGAGGGGGTTCAAATAATCCAGGCCGCAAAATAGCGACTGAATTCCGTATTTACCTTAAATTCCTTAAATTTCGTGATTGTGAGCCTTTGGGTAAGAGAGCACAGTATGATGATGGTGCCCTTACTTGCGGAAGGTTTGAAAAATTATCTGCCTGGATGGCGTTTGCCCCCTCAGGAGCACGGTGGTTTCTTCAATTCAAATGAGGGAATTATTCCACAATAAATTATCACAGAAGATAATTGTTGAATCCTCTCCACAACTATCGTAAAAGATAATTTCACCTGGTAAAAATGATTTTACCTAAGTTAGCGTATGTGCTCATCTTCCGCTACCAGACAAAAGAACTCGTTGAGGGTCATGTTATGAATGGCCAGGATTTTAACAAGGGTTTTGATCGTGATGTTTGCTTTTCCCTTTTCAATCCTCCAGTATTGAATCTGCGGTAAATCATACTTTGAGGTGAATTCCTTTTGCGTTTCATACCCCTTTTTTATCCTGAGTTCCGCGAGCCTTTCGCCGAGAATGATCAAAACTTTTTTTAGTGATTTAGTTGACTTCATACAAAATTTATGTATTACCAGTCTCAGGGAAAATAATATGCCCGATTTCCTGGCATCATGGCATAACTTTTTCTGGTACCAACGGCTAGCCTGAATTATCATTTAGGATAATTACGGGTTTTGCACGCGATCTCTCAGAATTTTGATCAGATAACTATTTTCGTTAATGCCTGTAATAACGTGTTTGCTTGTTTCCGATGACCCCGATGATCACCAGGGGTTTTCAGAAGCATCGTCTGAAGTTGCCGAAGACGCCATCGTACTCACCATACTCGACAGTCAAAAAGCTTTGCAATTTTTAAAGACCACTTCCCATAGGTTTGATTTGATCTTTTTGGATCTGTCGATGCAGGGCATTCGTATCAATATGTTCCTGAAAAGTTTAAAGGACGATCTCCAATACCATGCAGCCAAAATAATTGTCTATGGTGAGGAGGTGGAGTTTTTCAGGATCGATGACCCTACCGGGATAGCGTTTTTCAAAAAAGATTATGAATATTCCGAGCTGAGGCATTTCCTGAAGGATTTTTTTACGCCGCGCGTTCAATAAAAAAACTGGCTATTATGTTGGCATGCAATTTTTATTGTGGCATTAGTTTAGAAAGAAACGAATTGTGCAACCTATCACTGACAATCAATTGTCTGTCCTGGAGCTGAGAAAGTTATTGCATTCTCTGAAAGACCTGCGCCCTGATATCTGCATCAGGTTCAGGCTGATGGGGGAGATGTGGCAAAGTGCCTATTTCCGCATTATCAATGTCACGGAAAAAGGCGTAGTGCTAAACGACGAAAAGTCCAATAAATTGATCTTCATCCAGGACCTTAAAAATGTTATGCAGTTTGAGCTGGAGCATTCTTTTCAACAATATCACCCACATTTCCATTATTCGATCAATTTATCACACGCCTGAATTCTACCCCACGGGTGACCGCTTCATGAATGATATTTGTTGGCGAAAGAATCAGGCACCGTGCTCCTATGGCGAATTGCGCGCCGTTTTGACGATCACATCCAGATCCTGTATTCGAAGTGGCTTGACGAAATACCTCACTACATTGCTGAATTCTGACGCGCGTTTTATATCCCTCGGATCGTCACTGCTCGAGAGCATAAAGACTGGCAGCTGAACATTCAGGGCTTGGAGCTGGCGTAAAAAATCCCACCCAGTCATAACAGGCATATTGATGTCAAGAATAATAACGGAAGCGCGAAACGTGTTGCTGGTGATCATATCGACAACCTCCAGGGGTCTTAAGTAGGTATTCACGGGAATATGCCGATAATGGTTTCTCATGATCGCTTTAAAAATGACATGAGACAATTCATCATCGTCAATTAAAGTCAGCGGTAGAAGATCGACTTTTTCGATTGTCATGCAGATCAGAATAGTGGAACATCATCACGCAAGGACTTTTTTGTAAAGTATGGTCTTTAAAACACTATTCCAAAACGTCCTGTTATCAGCGTGATGCTGGCATAATTTTTTACAAGCATGAAGCGACTATAAACTATACCTGCATCGATGAACTTTGCTGAAAAAATTAAATTTCTTATTGGCAAAAAAGTATCCGAGCCCCCCGCTTCTTTAGACTACACACCATTGGATTTTGTAAAAAACCGCAAGGCAATCTTGAAAGAGCTTGTGCTGAGCAAGCAGTCTGGAAAACTGATAGGCGTTTATTCCCGCGCGCTTGGAGAGGGAATGTTCCTGACGGGTGTCGAAGCGATCTTATCACACGGAGACGGAAAAGATGAATTGATCGTGTTTAACCGTTACGACATGAGCGGCCACCTGTTAGCACGAACCAAGGTTTCACTAAATGAAATTCACATGGTGTGTCCGTTCAATAAGACATTTCAAACACCGGCTTACTCCGCCTGAGCCGATAGAGCTCACGCATCTAAGTTCTCTGCTGGCAGATCCTCGTCTTGCTTTTTTGCTTACCGGTTTGAAAGAACTCGACCGAATAAATTTTGTCTTCTTTCCTGATCAAAAGTTTATAGATCACATCATCGGATGTCTCCGTTTTCCAGATATCGTCTATCATGTATGACCTGTAACGTCTTTTGATGGCCTGACCGACAGCCTGCGGTGCTTCCGCTAACGACATAAGCTTCGTTTCAAGGAACATGCGGGTGCCATTGCTTGCGTAAGAAGCTTTTTTGAAATGGCTCTGATGATTGAAGCTGACCAGATATTCCGTGTTCACCTTGTTCCAGGACGCGCTTGACGCACTGATGTACTCATCCATGAACTGAATTTTAACATTGTAAGGCACGTCGCCTTGCGCAAAAAGGTGGGTGGAGATCGTCAGGAGCACAAGGGTCAGGTATTGCTTCCTTGGCATTAAAGCAGGGCTCGTAATTCTGCGCATAAGGTCTCAAGATCATTAGGTTTAACAAGGTATTTTGCTGCGCCCAGGCGCATGCATTCAGTAACGTCTTTCAGGTCATTTGAAGCCGAGTATATGATCACCGGGATGCCGCTCAGCAGGGGATTGGCTTTAATGGTCTTCAAGCAATCAATACCGCTCCGTATGGGCATTGTGATGTCAAGAAAGATCAAAGCCGGTGGTTTCCCGGTTTTCAGTTTAAACAAAGCTTCTTCGTAGCCGGCGGCCGCCTCGAATTCTATTTTATAATTTACCAGCTTGAGTGCGTCCTCAAAAAGATAACGGTCCTCCTGGTCGTCTTCGATGTAAAAAACTCTCATTCTGATAAGGTGGCGTTTCAGAAAGTTGATCCTGCTTGTAAAGCACATCAGGTGGCCGTTACCCCCATAAAAGAATTGAAAAAATGTGCTTATCACCTGCCGGAAAGAAGGCTAACAACCGGTTGGTCGTTCAGGGTATAAAGTTTATAGCTTCCATGGCATATGAGGGCGGTGATGTGGTTGGGTCTATTAGTATTGCTTCAGGCGGCAATTCCGGCGCCTGAGAAGATCGTGATCAAGAGCCAGCGGGAATTGCAGGTCGTTCAGGGAAAGTCAATTACGGTCGGGTTGAATGATATTACGGTCGAGGCCGATCCAGAACTCGGTTACCCAAACGGGTTTTACCTCGAGATCGATGATAAAGATGATAAGGGCGACAAAGGAAAATATGACGTCAGCGGGTCAACAATCACTCCGGCCGCTGATTTTACGGGTAAACTGAAAGTAAAGATCCGCGTCACCAATGGAAAAGTGAAAAGCCACAAGTTCGACCTTCAGATCGATGTGATCAAAGCGGGTGCAGACGACGGCGATGATAGCGGAGATGATCCCGGAGATGATGATGACGACGATGATGACGATGGGGACAATGATACCAATGTGAAACCGACCATTGTCAGTCAGGTGCCCGTTGCGATCAACAAGAACCAAAGTTTTACCATCCGGTTAAGTCACCTGGTGGTCAGCGATCCTGACAACGATTACCCTGATGATTTTCGTCTCAAGGTGGAGGCAGGCGGCAATTATAAAGTCACCGATGCAGTTGTTACCCCAGGTGAGAACTTCGTGGGAGCACTTGCAGTGAGGGTCAGGGTGAACGATGGAAAAGCGAATAGTGACGCATTCGATTTTAAGATCACTGTAAATGACATCGTGGCGCCAAATGTAAAGCCGGTGATCACGGCACAGGCACCACTGTCAACGTTCAAAAACGAGTCGGTCACCCTGAAGCTAACGGATCTCTCTGTTACGGACCCTGACAATCAATACCCTGCTGACTTTACCCTCACGGTAATGCCTGGTACAAATTATACGGTGTCTGGTCATGCCATCACACCATCGGCCGAATTCATGGGTATGCTGTTCGTTAAGGTTAAAGTCAATGATGGAAAGGATGACAGTAATGTGTTTGATGCAAGGGTTAGTGTGTTGGAAAGAGGAACGCTGCAGATCCTCGGTCAGAACCCGATTACGATCAGTGAAGATTCAGCCTATACATTCCGATTGTCTGATCTGAACGTCAGCGATCCATCCGATTCTTATCCAGATGGATTCAGGCTGTCAATTGTCGATGGCGATAATTACGCTGTTGAAGGGCAAACCATCAGGCCAGATGCTGATTTCCATGGCAACCTGGCTGTCAGGGTGAAAGTTGTTAAAGGCGCGGCATCCAGCAATGTATTTGAGGCGCTGGTCATTGTTGTGCCCGTCAACGATCCGCCGGCGTTTGCTACGTTCGACACGGCGCCGATCGTGATCACACCATTGGCTCAAAATGCAATTTCAAAAGAGGTCACAACGGCCGATGTAGATAACGAAAGCCTGACCTTCGCCGAAGCCGAGCTCGATTCCGCCAGCATGTTAACGTACCTGGGAAATGTGAGCACCAGCAATGTTCGCGGCATCTTTGATCAAAAGAACGGGGTCCTGGTACTGCTGGGCGAGGCGTCATTAGAAGAGTATGACAAAGTGTTGCAAAGCATTACCTACACCACCACTGACTCCACACGCAAAACGCAGAAGGTCCGGTTCAGGTTGAATGATGGCCATGCTTACAGTAAATGGTATGAAAAAACGCTGACCATGTCAGATTCAGAGCTGGCGCTCGATATTCCCACAGCATTCACGCCGAACAACGACAACGCGAATGATACCTGGGTAATTACCCTGCTGAAAACCGATTCGCGGGCGCAACTTGACCTGAAGGTCTACAACAGGCAGGGCGTGCTCTTGTTTGAATCTGATTCCTTCGAACGCTCATGGGACGGCAGACTTAACGGAGAATTGTTGCCCGCCGACAGTTATTTTTTCACGCTCGAGGTAAAGACGGAATACAGGGAAGCGAGAAGAAAGGGCATCGTGACGCTGCTTCGGTAAGGCGTTTGTGATCTTCTGGCGGGGCAATAGCGCTTTATACAGCCCATTCCTGGGATAAAATCATACAAATTTGTGCGCTTCCGCATGTCTGTCAGCCTGAAATGTTATAGCTTGCGGTCACAATGAGAAGAATTATCAGTCTTGTGATCCTGTGCAGTATGATGCTGCACTGTGCCAGCAGGCTCGGTATTCTCTCGTATCTTTACCAGGAGCGTCATTCGATAGCCCATGCCGTGGGCCTTATCCAGGAGATCCCCATTGCCCTTTGTAGCAGCGACTATGATTTTAACCAGGGGCTCACCATTCAGCACAACGACGATGCTGACAAGATGCCGGTAACCTTCGGCCATGCGCACGAGATCACCCTTTTCGCACCCGACAACGAATTTGACAATACCTGCTATTCACATCACTATCTGGCTGGTACCCTAAATCAGCCGCCTTACCTCGCAACGATTTCGCCAAGTCCCCACTTTAAGATCTTCCAGCCACCGAAGCTCGCATAAGCCCATCCTCATACGGAACCCGCCGAACTTTAAACTTCAAACTTTAAACTTTGGCCTCCGTGTGGCAGTATTTTTTAATTCTATTCACTGAACATTCGGCTTATGAAACTATTGATAGCAGGTGTGCTATTCATACTAACACACATCACCTATTCACAAACATCCGTCAAAGGCAGGGTATTCGATGGCGAGACCAAAGAACCCCTCGCAGGCGTGAGCATCCTGGTTCAAAATGCACAAACGGGAATCACCACGGCATCAGACGGAACCTTTACGATCACCAGCGCTCAGCCTCTTGACAGCCTTGAGGTCCGTTATATCGGTTACCAGTCGCAGAAGATAAAGGCACATCCTGGAGAACCGCTCAACATCGGACTTGTTGCTTCCGTCACCACCATGAAAGAAGTTGTGGTGACCGCCAGCCGCGATGAGCAACTGAGGACTGATGCTCCGATGGCGATCAATAAACTGTCGCCCACCACCCTCAGCGACGCCAAGCCCACGCTCATTGTTGAGCTTATCAACAAAGTGCCGGGGGTGGCCATGCTTAACTACAACAACGAGCAGCACGCCATGGCTATCCGACAGCCCATGGGCACCAACGCCTATTTTTTGTATATGGAAGACGGCATCCCGCTTCGGCCGATGGGTGTATTCAATCATAATGCGCTGATCGAGATGAATATTCTTGCCATCTCCAATATCGAAGTGGTAAAAGGCCCGGCATCGTCGTTATACGGGCCGGAAGCTGTGGGCGGTGTGATCAACTTTATTTCACAGAAGCCTACCGCCGTGCCTACCGCGCGCGTGGGCTTGCAGTTTGATAATTTCGGTTACAAACGCGTGCAGTATGGGGC